>JAHHHK010000048.1 GCA_019359395.1 Komarekiella atlantica HA4396-MV6 | reverse complement strand
GCTTCCCACAGAAGAATCTACTACCCTTATACACTTCATTCTCAATAAGTACACAAATTTTTCAAGGGGTCTTTATCCCCCAAACCTTTATCTGCCTCGGTTTAGAGGCGATTGTCGCCCCTTGAATTGCTGCTCATCAACATTGAAAGTTTTACCCCGTCTACCTGGTTCCGTCCATTCCTCCAAGCTTTGTTTGAGTCGTTCAGCACAGAGAAATTCACGAAAACTCTTGTGGAAAAACTCAACACCACCATCATCATTAGACTTGAGGTAAAAAGCACTTAATGCCGTTTTTAGTGATTCTTCTCCCAGTTCTTTCTCAGCTTTGGCTATGAGTTCTTTCGCTTCATCATCTTGCTGTAAGCGTGCTTTCACCATCTGCATCGAAGCACTTTCTCCCCCTGACTGCACTACGCACACCGCTGCTTCTGCTAATATTCGCTGTAATGCTTCTGGGTTTTGTCGAGTAAGTTCGTAATTTAAATCTGGGTGACGAGAGTCGGAACGCTGTTTGGTGAGTACCCAATCTAATGCTTGTTCGTAAACTAAAATTTTTGCTGCTGTCCCAGTGGCTTGCTCAAATTTGCTAATGTCTAACTTGTCGTCTCGGTGCATTGCTGTCAACATATACAGCAATAGTGGCTCTTTAGCTAACTCCTTAACTTGGTTTGGACAGGATTGAGCATTTTGCAAAAACTCTTGAAATGCTGTTGTTTTATCAGTGGGAAATTGCTGACGCCAATTATTAAACCATTGGTTTTGCAATTCGGTATCCATTTCGGCAATTTCCACCCTTTCCAGATTCGCTGGTAGACGGTCAATGCCATGCAAAGCCATTGCTCGTCCTGTGATTATTACTCGATGTTTTTGAGCATAGTCTTCTTGAAATGTCCCTACTTGTCTAATAAATCTTTCTACACTTGGGTTATTGCTGCGCTCAATTCGTAACTCATCAAAGCCATCTAAAATAAACAAGAACCGTATATGAGGATCAATCAGCCAGTCATCTCTTAAGGCAAAATGGCACTTTGACTTCAACCTAGAGCGTAAAGTTTCTTCTAAACTCGGCTGAAATACCTCAATATCCCGCAGGCGAATTAAGATAGGTGTCCACCTGCGATATAAATCCAGGCGCACCAAATCAGCAAACATCCGACAAAAAATACTTTTACCTCTTCCTGGGCCTCCTTGAATAAATATCACTTTTCTTTGTATATTAAGGTCTTTGTCAAAAAGAGTGTTTTTAACCCAATTCTCCAAATCTATTAATTTTGATGAATCATTAATATTTCCATTAGGATCTATTTTCCTCGCTTGGGGCTTTACATAAATATCTTTATATGTAAAAGATTCACTAAATACATTTTCTTTAGGTTTGGATTCGATTTCTTGTTCTAGATAATCTTGGATACTTCCATATTTTTTTATTACTTCTATCCCCCCATTGCTATACAAGTCAGCTAGAGGTTGGACAGAATTACGAGCCGCTGCTAAGGCTTGCAAAAAGTAGATTTCGGTATTCCGAGCGACTGATGCTGTAAAATCCTCGGCTTCTGGTTGAGTCAGTCCTGCTTGTTGTAATCTTGCCGATAATACTTTATTAAAGTGTTTAACTAACTGTGACTCAGGAAAAGATGCGATGGCTCTTTTTGCCGCATCAGCATCTAATTCAAAATCGTCTAGTTCTTTGAGTGCCTTTTTGAGTGCTTGATCACTATACTGTTGACTATTCCAACTAGCCAATAATTGCTGGTGTTCAGCGATGATTTCTGCAAAACTTTCTAGATATGCTGCTTGGCTAATGAGTACTACACAATCTTCTAAGGTTGGTTCAGTGTGAGTCTTTTCGCGGTAAAACTTGAGAAGTGCGATCGCAATTGATATAAAAGGCAACCCTGCACCCATAACTTGCGCTACAGGTGAACACAAAACATCTAACAGCGAGTCTGAGTGTTCTACCAGAGGTTTCAAAAGTTCTAGTTTTGTACCTTGTTCTTCCAAGGTTTTTCCTAATTCCAAGACTGCTTTACTAGACTCAGCTGTTGTCTCCAGTATCTCCGGTGAAAAATGTTCCTTAACGGGGGCGACCAATCGCTGCCAAAATTGCGATAAGGGCTTGTTCATTCGCCTAGACTCGTATCATTACTGGTAATTTAGAGCATAACGCCAAATTTACGCGTCTACAGTCGTTTTCAATTGAATAGACCACACACGTAGAGACGTTACATGTAACGTCTCTACAGGATTTTGGGTTTTATTTATGTACTGACATACCCGTTAGTTGATGTCCGACATGCGTTAGTTGATGTCCGACATGCGTTAGTTGATGTCCGACATGCGTTAATTGATGTCCGACATGCGTTAGTTGATGTTTTGAATACTACATTCAGTCCTTGTACATACTCCCAAGCCTCCCTTCCTAATTTAGTCCCAGTTGTTCTTTTAAAGCTTCTGGCACATTAACCGCTGTCTCTAATCCTCGTACCCCTTCCCACTGCTGCTTTTCACCCCAAGTCATTTCTGCTAAATTGGCGTCGCTGAGGTCAGCACCACTAAGAATGGCGTAGCTAAGGTTGCTGTGGCTGAGATCCGCGCCATTGAGGATAGCACCGCTGAGGTTACTGCCAGACAGATTGGTACTCTTGAGATTGGCATAGCTGAGGTCTGTGCCGAAAAGTACAGCGTCGGAGAGGTCAGCACCGCTCAGGTCGGCGTCGTTGAGAGTTACCCCGCTGAGATCGGCATCGTTGAGACTTACTCTGCTGAGGTCTACACCACTCAGGTCAGCGCCTAAGAACATTGCACCGTTGAGTCTGGCGTCGTTGAGCTTTGCGCCGTTGAGTTTGGCGTAACTAAGGTCTGCTGCGACCAGGATGGCGTCGCTGAGGTTGGTACTAAAAAGAATTGTGTCGCTGAGGTTAGTGCCGTTGAGGATAGCGTGGCACAATTCAGCACCGCTGAGGTCGGCGCGGCAAAGATCAGCATGACTAAAGTTAACGCTGATGAGGTTGGCGTCACTGAGATTAGCACCGAAAAGGATAGCGTTGCTGAGGTCGGCGCGACTGAGTTCGCTATTTTTGAGGTTGGCGCTGCTGAGGTCAGCGTGGCTGAGGTTAGCATTGCTGAGGTTGGTGCTGTTGAGGTCGGCGTGGGTGAGATTGGCGCGACTAAGGTTAGCACCGATAAGATTAGCGCCGCTGAGGTTGGTACTACCAAGATCAGTACGGCTGAGGTTAGCACCGATAAGATTAGCGCCGCTGAGATTAGCATCACCGAGATTAGCACCGCTGAGGTTAGCACTGCTGAAGTTGACACCAGTTAAGTTGGCATCACCGAGGTAAGCACCGCTCAGGTCGGCACCGCTGAAGTTGACGCCAGTTAAGTTGGCATCACCGAGATAAGCACCTCTAAAGTTGCCACCTCTGAGAAATTCCCCAACAATAGTACTAAAATTGCCAATTTCCAAAGCATCACTATAGTTAATAATCTGAAGCAATTGGCATGTGAAAAAATTTTCTGTATCTGGTTGAGCAGATGGATAAAAAGTAATTTGTTGTTTGAGTTCATCTCGCCCTTGTGCGTAGCGATGTAACTCTAAGAGTAAAATCAGTACGTTCAGCCCTGTATATATATCTACTTGTCTGAGTCCGATGGTAATATTTTGTGCTGCCAGCTTTAACATTTTTTGCTGAGGCAGGTTAAACTCCGGTGTAGCGTCAATAAATTCTCCCTGGTACCAGCGACGATAAAAATCTTCTAGCCGCTGGAAAAGCATTTCCGGGCGAACTTTTTTACTAGCTACAAGGAATTGCATTAATTGTTCGACTATTTCTGGTTTCAGGGCATCGTTGCCGAGTAAATCGTAAATCTCTTCATGCAGCTGGCGATCGCCTAGATTTCCTTCAGGAGACTTCTCATATAGCAGCGTATTGGGCTTCAAAGTCAAGCTGCTGCCTATTGTCCATTCTTCCAAACTTTTTTGCAGTTTTTGAAACCATAAATAATCCTGTAAATGATCTGGAGCGAATTTAACGTTGTCTAATTCTTTAATGATTTTTCCTGGAGGCACAGCCGCTTCAGCTTCCAGAGATGTTGTCTTCGGCATCTGCTTTAACCTTGTACCCCTCACATAATTTCTCAACAGCTTCCAAACCTGAGATAAATATGTTGACATTGTTGTGCCTGTTAATACTACAAAGTTACTGTTGTGATAAACTTTATGTAAATATATTTCCTTGCTAGTAAGCTTTTCAATCAAAAAATATATTAGTAAAATAAGTACTAAGTACTTCCGTAATAGTGCGTTAGCGATCGCCTGACTCGAAGGAGTTGCTAGTTAAGAGTAGCGTGCCAGATGGCATCTCGCTAACCTTGAGGAACCTAACGCTTTTGCTCACAATGAGGCTAAAGTGTCAGATCTAAAACTCTTTTATTTCTGAGAGAGCTTTAACATTTTGCTTAAGTTCTACTTCTGTTCCAGCATCTTCACTAGTCTGAGCCAAAAATAATACGTACTGTTTGTTACAGACGTAGTTATTAGGAAGAATACTACAGTAAAACAGTTCAACAAAGCTAAAAATTAGAAATGAAAACTAAACTAAAATGTTAGTTGCTTGATACCAGGCTGCTAAAAGAATTTTTAGATTGACTCAATTAGCAGAGGTAAAACTGGATAACCTTGCATAAATTAAAAATTAACTAGTCATAGTTGTCAGGGATGGATTAGATGAACAGATTAACCTTTTGTATAATTTTGTTAAATAGTTTGTTTTTAGGAATAGCAACTACTAGCGCTAAGTCACTGCCTGTTACTGAAGTTGATCAAAAGATGGGTACAGTAACTCAGGGCTTTTATAAAAATGGACGTCGTCCCACTGCTATAGGAATTAAAAATAGTCGGCAAGGAAATTCTTCGACCCTGCTTTCGGCATCATCTGCAAACGCCAATACCTCTGAGAAAGTGAGGCTACCATCACAAGTTTGGGTAGTTAATCAGAACAAACAGGCACAGCGTCAATCTTTTATTTGGGTAGTTAACGATCTGAAAAAAACAGGGCAGCAGCCATTTTTGCAAGTACAAAAAACTCCAGATAAGCCGAATGAAAAGCCGAATTCTAGTACTAAACCGCCAAAAAAGGACGACTTAGAGCCATTTGATGAAGTGGTGAAAGATACTAAAAAATCAGGAGGACTATTTACCCTTTATCGGAATCAAGAAAAGAATAAAATTTATCTAGAAGTTAAACCAGAGCAACTAAATAAGAATTATTTAGCTACGGCAACTTTGGAATCAGGCATTGGGGAAAGAGGCATTTATAGTGGTATGCCTTTGCAAGATTTTCTGTTTTATTTCCAGCGAGTAGGTAAAAACTTACACTTTGTTGTTCGCAATGTGAATTTTCGGACTCGTGATGGCGATCCCCAGGCGCGATCGCTTGCCCGGTCTTTCAGCGACTCTGTTCTTTATACCATCACTATTAAAAGTATTCATCCAGAACGCAAAACTATTCTGATTGACTTAGGAGATTTGCTACTAACAGACTTAGCCGGATTATCTGTAAATTTAGGATTGCCCGGAAGCACAGACAAGTCTTATTTTGGCACTGCTAAAGTCTTCCCGCAAAACTTAGAAATTGAGTCAGTTTTGAACTTCTCCAGTAGCGGTAAAAGCAGCGAAAATGAAATGCGGAATTTTACGGCGCTACCTGACAATCGTGGCTTCACCCTCCGCGTCCACTATAGTTTGTCTCAACTACCAGACAAAAGTTACCGACCACGTTTGGCTGATGAACGTGTCGGCTATTTCATCACCGCTTACCAAGACTTATCCAAAGATGATCGCGGCGATCCCTTTGTCCGCTATATCAATCGCTGGGATTTAGAAAAACAAGACCCCAAAGCAGCAATTTCGCCACCTAAAAAACCGATTGTCTTCTGGATTGATAATGCCACGCCCTTCGAGTATCGTGATGCCATTAAAGAAGGGGTACTAATGTGGAACAAGGCTTTTTTAAAAGCCGGATTTAAAGATGCAATTGAAGTACGGCAAATGCCAGATGACGCCACATGGGATCCAGCAGATATTCGCTACAACACGATTCGCTGGATTAACACGGTAGATGGATATTTTGCACTGGGGCCATCCCGCGTTAACCCGTTGACTGGGGAAATTTTGGATGCAGATATTTTGGTAGATGCTAGCTTTGTGCGCGCACTCAAGAATGATTATCGCAAAATCGTCCAACCCAGCCAAACAGAACGCACTTCTTTATCAACATTGATGCAAAATCGCCTACTCTGCGCCAACGGTTTAAATACCAACAACGATGCTTCCCCGCAGATGCAGGGTAAACAAGAGTTATTGAATCGTTTATCTAAACTGGCAGGTGAGTACGATTTATGCTACGGCATGGAAGCTGCTAACCAGTTTGCCTTTGGTTCACTGGCGATGTCACTGCTGCAAGATACTGTACCTAATCAAGATCAACTTAAAGAATATACCAATCAATATTTACGTTTAATCATTGCTCACGAAGTTGGACATACCCTTGGTTTACGCCACAACTTCCGTGGTAGTACCCTGCTGCCAGCAGAAGAGATGAATAATACAGAAATTACCCGCACTAAGGGTTTGACAGCATCGGTGATGGATTATGTTCCCCCAAACATCGCCCCTCAAGGCACAAAGCAGGGAGATTATTTTCCTACTATGGTGGGCCCGTATGATGAATGGGCAATTAAGTACGGTTATACACAAATTCAGGCAGCATCTCCCATAGCAGAAAAGCCGATTTTAGAGGAAATTGCTCAGCAATCCTACAAGCCGGAGTTAAGTTATTCCACAGATGAGGATGTGTATGGCCTCGACCCCACTGCCGATGCTTGGGACAACAGCGGCGATGTGTTGCTTTATTCTCAATGGCAATTAAATAATTCTCGTGTGATGTGGGAGCGTCTCAATAAGCGTTACCCAATGGATGGAGAGAGTTACAGCGATTTGAGTGAACGTTTTAGTACAGTCTTAGGTAACTATTTTCAGCAAGTATATTACACAAGCAAGTATATTGGTGGGCAGTCTTTTTACAGAGTTAAGGCTAGCGAAACGCTAGCCAATCGCGATCGCCGCTTACCATTTGAACCAGTGCCAGTTGCACAACAACGGCAGGCTTTAGAAACGCTACAAAAATACGTATTTGCCGAGGATGCGCTTAACTTTGCACCAGAACTGTTAAATAAATTAGCACCGTCACGTTGGCGACATTGGGGTAGTAATCCGCTGGTTGGTCGTTTGGATTATCCAATTCATGACTCGGTTTTGTTCATGCAAAGCGCAGTATTGCGGGATTTACTTTCTCGCGATCGCCTCTCCCGTCTCAAAGATATCGAACTCAAAACAAAGGCAGGAGAAGCCCTGACTCTACCAGAATTATTTGATACTTTACAAACAGGTGTTTGGACGGAAGTATTAAAACCAACAAGCAAACCGTTAAAGATTGCCAGTTTGCGGCGAGGCTTACAGCGGGAGTATTTGAATATCTTGACTGCTATGGTGTTGCGAAAAGAATATGTACCTGAAGATGCTCGCACTCTAGCTTGGTATAAACTTAGGCAATTAGATGACGAACTCAAGCAGGTGAATTCCAATGATGAATACACCAAAGCGCACATTCTAGAAACGCGCGATCGCATCGAGAAAGTCTTAAATGCCCCGTTGCAAGGTAATTAGTCGCTGAGAAATTTAATCTAGAGACGTTGCAATGCAACGTCTCTAGCATAGGTCATCGGTCACGCAAATTGTCTTATTTAAACCGTATTGATTAAACTTCATAAGGGCAAATATAGTACAATCCCCTTCCACTCCGACTGTTCACTACAGCCAACAAGCAGTAGTAATTCATCAACTGCTTGTCTAATCGGCATCCGATCATTAACCACGAACAATCCTGACATTTGCTCTCCTCTTAACAGTCGCTTGTAAGCGAAGTCTGGCATTGTTGCACGGTCATGAGTTAAGACAATGCGATCATTATTTGCTGCCCAGTCTAGAATTGCTGGATCATCTACTTCTCGTAAACCAACATCCTGAACGCGAAGTAAGTCAAGATTTGGTTGACGCAGAAATAGCCCTCGAACAATATCGCCGTTGAAGTTTTCATCATTAAGCAGTCTTAGCATAATTGCCTTTAAGATTGCCGCCCAGATGACAACCGAGAACGAATTAGCCTCAAATCGGGTTGAACACTCAACAAACGCTGATGCACAGATTCAGCTAACTGTTCTCGACGGTTAAGGTAGGCTTCTACAGCGTCTTGGTGTCGAAGGTAATAACCAATTGTGGTGTAAACATCAGATAAAGATAGCGTTGAATAACGCTGGACGATGGATTCAGCAGATGCACCATCCTGGAATGCTCGAATTACTAGCTCTAGTAAAACTCTTGAATTTCCTACTCGAATTGCTCCCGTTGCATCCTCACGAAGAGGAGGCATTTCGCGCTCTAAAGTAAAGCTCATAGGCTAATTTCTGCTGGAGTAACAACAATCGTAACTGAACTCAAATGCGATCGCATCAAAGGTTATCGGTCGCGCAAATTGTCTTCATGGTTTTTTACGCGCCTTATGTGCGGCAGTATACAGATTATGCTGTTAGTTAAAGATTGAAAAAGTCTGTCTAATAAGAAATTAGAGACTAACTGAGGTCGGATAGCAATGAGCCGCCAAAGGAGAAACCTTTTATGATCGTTGTGCATCATCTCAACAACTCGCGATCGCAGCGCGTGCTATGGCTGCTTGAGGAATTAAATATCGAATACGAGATTAAGTACTACGAACGCGATGCCAAGACGATGCTAGCACCAGTGTCGCTGCGCCAAGTCCATCCACTTGGCAAGTCACCCGTGATTACAGATGCAGATCTTACGGTAGCGGAGTCGGGCGCGATTATCGAATACATAATAGATCGCTACGGTAATGGTCAGCTAGTCCCGCCAGCGGGTACGCCGGAGCGTCTGCGCTACACATATTGGCTGCATTACGCTGAAGGCTCTGCAATGCCACCGCTGGTGATGAACCTCATTTTCAATCGTTTTGGAATAGCGGACAGCAGCGCGATGGACGCATTCATCGCGCCTCAGATTAAGCTTCACTTTGATTACATAGAAGGCGAGCTTGGTAAAAGTACGTGGTTTGTAGGCGAAGAATTCACCGCCGCCGATATTCAAATGAGCTTTCCTCTCGAAATGGTCGCCAAGCTTCCCGAACAGATTAAGAGCCGACCAAAAATCAAGGAATTTGTAGAGCGAATTCATGCCCGCCCTGCTTACAAACGCGCCCTCGAACGTGGAGGTAAATACGACTTCGCTAACAGTATTCAATAGACTTTTTGCATAAAGCGAGATTTGTTGAATCGAACCACAGATAAACACCGATAAACACCGATATTTATCTGTGTTTATCTATCTTGAAAAGTTTTGCGCTCCTGTTACCCGGAGCTTCGCTTACTTTTCGCTGTCTTGAAAAGTTTTGCGCTCCTGTTACCCGGAGCTTCGCTTACTTTTCGCTGTGGTTATTTTTGCTTTTATTCGGATTTTTGCAATCAGTCTAATAATCATAGCCCGGCAATGGCTCCAAGCCATTAGGGTGCGTTATCTTCTAACTAACGCACCGTCCCAGATTAATTCAAGTCAGCTAACTACTCAGTGCCTTAAAAAACCGTTGCAGACTCTTGAACACATTGGGCTTTTTCGCAGGTACAGCGTCGGTTGTTTGCGGTTGTCCCTTCATGAGGATGAGATCCAAATCATCACCTGATGGTTTTTTGGGTAATTCGGCGATTCTTTGATATTCGCCGTTAGTTTCCAGCCAAACTTCCCACTGTCCTGGATAGTAGCGATATACGGCAGTTTCATCATCTACCGGGCGGAGATAATAGGCGGACTCAATGGTACTAATGAAACGATCGCGGATTTTTCTGGCTGAATAACCAATGCCTACAGTTCCAGAATCTTCTAGGCGAGGATTTAACATGACTAAAGGACGTGAGCCGATTACTTCACACAACTTTTCTAGCTGTGGTACTTCCACGGAAGTAGGGGCAATAAATAAAAATATTTCATCCTCTGGCTGAATTTTTGACTCTAAGGAGGCGGCTCTACCTGTACCAACATCCTCAATTTTAAATGGTGCATCTGCCCAATCACGGCGGGCAAGGGCAGCACCACCAGCATCGGCAAAGAAAATTTTCAAGCGGGAATCATAAGCTGTAAAAACTGGCAGAAATTGCTCTGCGACTGTGATGGGTTTGAGTTCTGGGAATAGGAACTCAACTTGTAAGCGAGTATGCCCATCTGCCAAGGCTGCTTGGGTAGCTACACGAGATTGGGCGATCGCATCTTCAAGACTGTTGGGAAGTTCACTCATATTCTGTATCATACTCAAGTGTCTACTCCCATTGTTTCAGTAGTTCACACTAATGCTTTCAGTAAAGCCTGAAGTTTGAGCTGCACCTCTGCAAACTCTTTATCAGGATCAGAACCAGCGACAATACCGGCACCTGCGTAAAGTCTAGCGCGATCGCCATCTATCAGTGCTGAACGAATTCCGACAATAAACTCGCAGTTCCCCTCAGAGTCTATCCAACCTAGAGGCGCGGCATATAATCCCCTCTCAAAGCTTTCATAGCGACGAATTTCGGCACAGGCAACATCTCGTGCTGCACCAGCAACAGCTGGTGTAGGATGCAGTTGAGCGACAATTTTTAACGGGTGTACGTTGGCAGGAACGATGGCGCTGATTGGTGTCCATAAATGCTGGATATTAGATAATTGTCGCAAGCGCGGTGCTAATACTTGGGGTAATACACCTAGCTGGGATAAACGTTGAGTAATGAAATCAATTACTAGCAAATGTTCATGTCTTTCTTTTTCACTATTTAATAAACGATTGGCATTGGCAGCATCTTCAGCTGGTGTTTTACCTCGTGGTGCAGAACCAGCCAAAGCATCGGTGATTAACTGCTGATTATTAATACTAATTAATCGTTCTGGACTTGCACCAATAAAATTTTGCCCTTTCCCATTACTTGTGGAAAAAATATAACAATTAGGATGTATTTGCCTGAGATTATTTAATGATTTGAATAAGTTAAAATGACTACTTGACCTTACATCTAGCGTATCTGCTAGGACAATCTTACTTAAATGGCTAGAGCGGATTTTTTCCAGAACAGAAGATACTGAACGTTTAAATTGAGTTGCATTTGTGACGGATTTCTTGCGGAATGCCGGAAAACAATCAATATGGGGATAAGATTCTAAAGACTGGAGAAATTCAATTTTACCCTGCACAGTCTGCAATACTCTTTGAATATTTACACTGCTATTGATAATTGTATTCGTTACTAATATACAACGCTGATTTTTCACAGCTACTTGCCATCTTGGTAAGAAAACGGTAGCAGATGGAAATGGATAATCTGTTTGGGTATTTTTGTCAAAAAAGCTGAAATAACAAAAAAAGTGAGGCCCAGAAAAAGGTTGATTAGCGTTACCAAAGTTAATTATATTTTTTAGACAAGATTTGATAAAATATTCAGCTTTAGTAAAACGTTCTATGCCATCAATTTGCAATTTTGTTACAGTATCAATTGCCGCGATCGCTTCTCCTTTACCTTTATGCTCAAAGTAAAAATTTATTTCATTTACTTGTGTAAGTTTATTCAATACAACTAAAGGATCAACCAAGTTAATCTCTTGGGAGATACTGACAATTTGCCTGCTATTATTTTTGAGGCACTTTTCTTGCACTGTTAACAGAAATTGATATAAATCTTTGTGCTCTACAAAGGAGTTACTACGACATGGTGAAACTGTCATGGATCTAAAGTAAATTTTTTTTAAGTTAACTTCCTAAAGTGTAATTAATCGTGGTCGTATTTCTACAGGTAACATATTAAGTCGCCATTTCACCAGCGTGTAGTTTGCTTTGTTTGTGGTGTTCCAAGACCTTGACAAGCCAAGCTTAGTTTTGATCTGCAACATGAGGGTGGGTGTTAGTAACAGAAGGTTAAACAGCCATGATAAAATTAGCAGTTTTTTGTACCTTACTAGTATCTAGTGTCTCTGTAAATCATAAAATCTAACGTGTGAGTAATATTCGGGCAATTTAATTAATCACGACTGATGACTACTAAGCAGATTTTATATCCCAAGACTAAGTTATGGATGGCGGCGATTAAACCGCCGATGTACAGCGTTGCCATTATGCCCATTTGGGTAGGAACAGCAGTAGCATTTGCCGAAACTAAAATTTTTAATGGTGCAGTATTTTCTACTTTTGTAGGTGCAGCAATTTTAATTCTGGCGTGGGAAAATATCAGTAATGATGTCTTTGATTCAGAAACAGGGATTGATCAAAATAAACACCATTCTCTGGTGAACTTAACTGGCAATAAGTCATTAATATTTTGGTTAGGAAATTTGTGTTTAGGTTTGGGATTGCTGGGCATATTAGCGATCGCCACTTGGCAACAAGACCCAACTATCATTGGCATAATTCTGCTTTGCTGTGCATTAGGCTACACATACCAAGGGCCGCCCTTTCGCTTAGGATATCAAGGTTTAGGCGAGATTATTTGCTTTTTCGCCTTTGGCCCCTTGGCAGTAGCAGCAGCATACTACAGTCAAACCCAAACTTGGTCAATGACGAGTTTAGCAGCCTCAATAATTGTCGGCATCGTCACAAGTTTAATTTTGTTTTGCTCACACTTTCACCAAGTTAAGGATGACATAGCCGCCGGCAAGCGATCGCCTATCGTCCGTCTGGGAACTGCAAAGGCTGCTCAACTACTAATTTGGTTCACTGCTAGTATTTATCCCCTCACCTTGGTATTTGTGCTGTGGGGATTTTTTCCAGTTTGGACATTGCTGAGTTGGTTGAGTTTACCCTTTGCCATCAAACTGTGTCGTCATGTCCAAAAAAATCATCACCAGCCAGAAAAAGTTAGTAACTGCAAATTCATCGCCGTAGCCGTGCATTTCTGGAGTTGCTTACTGTTAGGTTTGGGATTTATGCTTTAGTAACTCTATAAATTGTAAGATTTTTGGCGGCTGTCCTTAATCATTAGTCCTTGGTCATTTGTAATGACAAATGACAAAGCGCAAAGTCTGAGCGCCGGCTTCCGGCGAACAGAACTTTGTAAGAGAGGACAAATAACAAATGACATTTAGTGACTTACAGATTTAAATTTCGTCCCTATAGACGTAGGTTTGTGCAATCTTTAACTACCAGTCATGGTATTTGGGATATCCGAGATGGTATTATCATCAACCTCACCGATGAAATAGGTAGAGTCGGCTGGGGAGAAATTGCCCCTATTAGCTGGTTTGGTTCCGAAACCATAGAACAAGCTTTAGATTTTTGTCGCCAACTACCAGAGGAAATCACAGACGAGACAATTTTCTCCATTCCAGATGAATTACCTGCTTGTCAATTTGGCTTTGAGTCAGCTTTAGAGGGACTGGGGAACACATGGCGCTCTTTGGGGATAAGGGGCAATGGGGACTGGGGACAAGGAAGAATTATTGAAGAAGGCTCTCCCTTGTCTGTTCCCGATGTCCATTCTCCAATGTTCAATGCTCAATCTCTCACTTATAGTGCTTTATTACCCGCTGGGGAAGCGGCTTTAAGTCAATGGGAAACTTTGTGGGAGCAGGGATATCGTACGTTTAAATGGAAAATTGGCGTGTATGCGATCGCTCATGAACTGGAAATTTTCGACATACTTACGCATAGCTTACCAACTTCTACAAAACTGCGATTAGATGCTAACGGCGGACTCAGCTATGAGGAGGCTAACTTATGGCTGTGGACTTGCGACAATATCAAGGCAAATCAAGAAATATCTGTAGAAATTGAATTTATCGAACAACCGCTACCTGTTGGACAACTGGAGAGGATGTTGGAATTGAGTATGTTTTATGGCACTGCCATCGCTTTAGATGAGTCTGTCGCCACATTTAACCAACTCGTCACCTGTTATCAACAAGGTTGGCGAGAAATTTTTGTTATTAAGCCTGCGATAGTCGGTTCACCATCTCGTCTACGGCAATTTTGTCAACAGCATAAAATTGATGCTGTATTTTCATCAGTATTTGAAACTGCGATCGCAAGACAAGCAGCACTCCAACTAGCAGCAGAATTATCCCAACATAACAGAGCAGTTGGTTTTGGTATCACCCACTTTTTTGAACACAAATAAACCTGGCTTCAAAGTCTATGGAACGACCTTTAGACTATCTTAAAAAACATGCTGATCACGAATGGCTGATTGGTCATAACAGCCTTCAGTTTCAGAAAATAGCTGAAGAATTATATTTACAACTAACATACTTATCAGTATATGGAACGCCACCAAAAATCATCTTAGCTGAACGTGAACCAATAAAGTTTTTAGCAGGTTTTATTGCTGCTTGTGCAGCTAATTGTTCAGTTTTTCTCTGTAACCCCGATTGGGGAAAACAAGAATGGCAACAAGTCTTTGATTTAGTGCAGCCAGACATTATTTGGGGACTGGGGGCTGGGGACTGGGGACTGGGGACTAGGGACTGGGGACTGGGGACTGGGGACTGGGGACTGGGGGCTGGGGACTGGGAAGAAAAGACTACCCCTTCTCCCTTATCTCACACTCCCCCACTTTCCCACTCAGCACGGGCTAAACCAGAGCTATCCGCTCTAAGCGCAGCCATGCCCGCAGGGCTTTACAGCACTCAGCACGGGCTAAACCAGAGCTATCCGCTAACAGCACTGATCATGATTCCCACAGGTGGCTCATCGGGAGAGATTAAATTTGCCATGCACACTTGGGAAACTCTAATGGCATCTGTCCAAGGATTTACAGAATATTTTCAACTAAAACAAGTCAACTGTTTTTGTGTATTACCGCTATATCACGTCAGTGGTTTGATGCAATTTATGCGCTCCTTCACAACCGGAGGACAGCTAGTTATTCAGCCATTCAAAGCAGTAGAATCTGGTCAAATATTCAATATTGAACAATCAAAATTTTTCCTATCTTTAGTACCTACGCAGTTACAACGTCTTCTACAAAACCCGGAATTAACTGAGTGGTTAACCCAATTTCAAACTGTACTTTTAGGAGGTGCGCCAGCATGGAATGAACTGTTAGAAAAGGCAAGATTCCATTACATCCGATTAGCACCTACTTATGGGATGACAGAAACCGCCTCTCAAATTGCCACCCTTAAACCCGATGATTTTCTTAAAGGTAAAATAAGCAGTGGTCAGATTCTCCCCCATGCTCATGTAACAATTTGCAATCAGCAAGGAGAAATTTTAAATTCAAATCAAATAGGAAATATTACTATTCAGGCTAAATCTTTAGCTCTTGGTTACTATTATCAAACTAATAAAATACAAAATTATCTCCAAGTAGATGACTTAGGTTTTTTAGACGACCAAGGTCATTTAAATATTATCGGGCGTAATAGCGATAAAATTATTACAGGTGGTGAAAACATCTATCCAGCAGAAATTGAGTCAGCTATATTAGCAACTAAAATGCTGATTGATGTTTGTGTTATTGGCATACCAGATAAACACTGGGGACAGGCATTAACAGCCATTTATATTCCCCAAAACCCAAATATCTCGACCTTAGAAATTCAAACCCTACTCAAAGACAAACTTAGCAAATTTAAAATTCCCAAACATTGGATTCCCCAGCAAAGCTTACCCCGCAACTCTCAAGGTAAAATCAACCGTCAAAAACTACAGCAAATAGCCACAAAATTCTTACATAATCTCTCTTGACTTTCTTCTCTCTGCGCCCTCTGCGTCTCTGCGGTTCGTTTCCAACCACCGAATAATCTCATCAGACAATTCCTGCTTACTTCTACTACTCACCTCAATACAAACGTGTCTAGTAATTGCCTTAGCAACAACCACATCACCAACTGAAATTTCGTAAGCAACTTCAAACTTATCAATACCTAACTTTTGGGGCATTAAGCTAATCACTAACTTATCACCGCAAAACATCGGACGCAAAAAATCCACACTAGCATGAACAATCGGAAAAGCTACAGATGAGCTAGTGAAAAATTCTTTAATGTTAATACCTGATCTCTCTAGAGAATCTTCGTAAGCTTCATGAGAAATACTCAAAACATTAGCAAAATAAACGACTCCAGCAGCATCAGTATCTTGAAAGTGAACTGTTCGATTATAAGTGAAAGACATCTTTCAAAATTTAAAGTATAAAAATAGCAGGTAATAAACCTGCTCTACAATTTTACTGTAACTACAGTTGTTATCAGTAAACGGTAAACAGTAAACAGTCAAGATAATTAGGTTTAAGGAGAACCACTAAGGAGGCGAGTACTGACAACTGAAAACGAATAACCCAAAGCCGATTAGTACAAGGCACTATCAGCCCGGTTTAAATCCCTCACCATACCCCTTGATAACTGTTTACTGTTTACTGTTTACTAATTTAAAGGGTAATATATATCTTCAGAACTGGGATTTAGATAAGGATGCTGCAAATCAATTGAGTGCTGGGCAAAGTGTTGGTCAATTACCCTCATCCGCTCCTCCATTGCATTCTTACCTTTTTGCCAAGCCTCCAACAAAGCATTAGCTACAATTTGACAACGGTTCATCCCAAAACTCTCTTGCGCCGCAAATTTTTGGGTTGGTTCCTCAGCTAAACTTAGTCCTGGTGCTAAAAACTTTGTGAACAAGGGTATTTCGGTTTGAAAATAGGATTGATGTTCAGTATAAACAGCCTGTAGAATTTCGCGGATGGCTGGATAGTCGTGGAGTTCAAAGAAGAGTACCCCTGAGTCATAGCGTTCGTATGCAGAGGGATTGTAGAGAACCTGAAAGCTGAAAGGAATAGCAGCAGCATTTAGTTGCTGAGTTAGGCTTTCCATGAGCGCGATCGCACCAAATGGTGTGAAATTAAAATAGATTCTCCCTGCTCCCAAATCCGCATCTGGGTTTTGCCGTTCTTGTCCAACATTGCTAACTGCTACATAACAACCATTTTGCAGTCGATTTTTGGGCATCCAGATGGCTACTAGCTCACCCGCTTTGGCAGATTTAATATTAGGTTTGAGATGACAGTCTGGCTCAACATAAAGTGTCAAACCGCCTTTAGTCACAGCCATACTCCCATCAGGCTCTTGCCGCAACACCCGCCAACTAGAGTCAAAATAACCGATACCATGATTACACTCATGGAGTTGCTCATAAAATTCCCAATCAATTCCCAAGGCGGAATCGTTTTCTAAATTATGGCACTGCGTGTGATTTGTAATTTCCTTATTGACTGCCAAAGTAGTTTGCAGCGAGCCATTGTAATAAATTCCATAGAGGAAGTTTCGCAACAGCAGAGTGAGATACTTATGCTGCAAAGCCGAGGGGGTTTGCTGAAATCTGTCAGCTACTTTAGTCGGCAGAGCAAAGGGTAGGTAATTGGGATGGTAAATACAAAAATTTGACTCAATCTGGATATTGGTAACAATGTCGAATAATGTAGTTAGCAGTTGATTGGTAGAAGAATCTAGCATTAATCAATTCAGAACTCAAAACTCATAATTTAGAATCAAACAATCATTTTGTGGCAAATATATTTGTTGTTTCTCAGATTACTTAAAAAGTATAATCTAGGATTTACACCACGGATAAATTATTAATATTTGTTTGTATAAACTTATTTTTCTCTTAAAGAACCTTTTAATTTTTCCTGAAGTATAATTTCATAATAAATAGCACACAGAACAATTCAAAATATCCAAATTATCTTTTAAATTGTTCTGCTATATGCTATTAACAACCACGCAGCCGAGTTTTTTCATAATAAATGCGAAGTACTTGCTGCTCTTTTTCTGGCTGAGTAACTTTATGAAAGTTTCCCACAGTTGTGAAGATTTCTGACTCGGAAATACCAAAAATAGTCAGTACAGATTGCTCAGGCATAGTGAGCAAACTTTTAGCAACTTGAAGCATACAGATGTCGGCATTATTAAAGTATTTGCGGCACGTAATCATGTCCTGAATTTGATGAATCAGTGCTAGCCCTGCAAATTGAATAACGCGCAACATAAAATCACGACGGTACTCCAAAATCATCGGAAAAGCATTGAGATAAGCTTTAATTAGAGCAACTATTGAAGGTTGTAAAACCTCTAGAGGTGTCATCGCCAAATGCAAAGATTCTTCTAATTCAATGGTGGGATCTACCACGAGACTAGATAGCCAAATTTCTAAATAGCTTGCTAGTAAAGTCCCTAAATCAAATGCCGGATCTCCCCAAGAGCAAGCTTCCCAGTCAATTAGTCGTACCAGGCAATTGTCTAGCTGCTCCCATCTGGAATGAACCAAAATGTTATTTAACTTTAGATCGTTATGTGTTAAGCAGCAAGGCTGCCACTCATTTGCTAAATCAGCAATTGCTGATTCCAAACTCTCGTAGCGCTGATAGAGAACATAAAATTTCAGCGCATCAGTGGGAACTGTACCAAAAATCTCTGAACTAATTGACCCTATTCCTTGTGCCGGGTTGTAATAGCCATAGCGAAACTGTCCTTGAGGAGCAGTTGCCATAAAATCACTATATTCTCGGCGGTTGAAGGTTGCGCGATGCAGCCCAGCCAGAGTAGTGCCGATCGCAGAGGCAATTTCTGGTGGAAAAATATCATTTCTGTGATATACTCTCCCAAGTTCCAGATAGTCATTGAGGTAATTGCGGACAAGGATAGAATTTTCCTCATCAAAGTGCAGCACTAGTGATGCGATCGCAGAAATATTGCCTAGAACCGGAAACTGTTGAAGTAACTGATGAAATAACCACTCATTAAAAAACTCGTGGGGCATTCCATCATTGTTAATGCTACGTTCTTGTTTAACCAGCAGTTTACGGTTATCTGCCAGAGTCACCAGTAAATTGCAATTCTTACTATGTGGTAACTCAGATTCATTTGCTGCGCCATCTTCTGAGCTACACAGACCTGCATCTTGCAAATACTGGATAACGTTATGAGAAGACAGTGATAATACCATGTATTATTTCCTAGTTCCTAAA
The DNA here is from genome assembly GCA_019359395.1 of Komarekiella atlantica HA4396-MV6. Taxonomy (GTDB): domain Bacteria; phylum Cyanobacteriota; class Cyanobacteriia; order Cyanobacteriales; family Nostocaceae; genus Komarekiella; species Komarekiella atlantica. Next base: position 17,525 of record JAHHHK010000048.1, on the reverse strand, counting down.
ATTGCGGAGATAATCACCTATATCGGGATTGATTTAGCTTTAGCCGTTTTCGGTAGATAGCAACTAGTGTGTGAATAACAATAACGATTGGTACAATCTACTAATATCCCATCTGTCTGATAAAAACCTGCCAAAATGGCACGAAACCCTTCACTTTACCTTTAAAATTTGCTCAAAGATACCATCAATTCTTTACATTTTTCAGCATAGCTACTTGTATCCATCTAGAGTAGAGTTTTATCAGAGATCAACGCCACCACAAACAAAATTATTAGCAGTAAGTGTTATTTGTTATTAAGTATTCATTGGCAAATGAAGATATTTGCTTTTCCCGAATTGATGGAAAAATGTAGTACTAATAACAATTATGTCAGCTTATAAACAGCGAAAAACCTAAGAGTTCGTTCGCATCAAGAAGCATGACATTTAACCCTATTATTTTTATTTATCATCACAAAGCTAAGACAACCGGAAATTTTAGCCAGAGAATAATTAATTTTTTTTCATATTTTACTATTTGCTACCTTAACGCCTCAGTAATATATTAATTCTGTTACTAATAAGCCATTGACAACGTAGATGTGCAGTTATGTAGAAAACACAGTATTCGGACTTTTGTCAACGATTTGAAAATTTTACTTTATTAATTTCTGTTATGTTACGATAAAAGCATCAACCTGTACAGACTTTGTGTACAGGTTAAGCGAGAATGTACATAATTCAATTTACAAGTACAAAGGAAAGTTTTGATACCTATGGTTTCTGCTACTTATACTTACACACAAGCACGAGAAAAGCTGTCTGAACTGTGCGATAAAGTTACTTCAGAATGCGATTTTGTAATCATTACACGTCGTAATGCTGAAAATGTAGCTTTAATATCTGTTGATGAACTTTCTAGTATTCTAGAAACTGCTCATCTTTTACGTTCCCCCCGTAACGCTGAACGTTTGCTAACAGCTTTAAATCGAGCTAAATCAGGAGTTGTGAAATCTCAAAGCTTGGATGATCTTAGTAAGGAGTTAGGATTTGACCAAGAAGAACCTTAAAAACCAATCAAAACAAGAAATTCCAGCAACTCCAAAGCAAAGAAAAACAGTATTCCAACCTGAATTTTTAGAAGACTTAAAATTTTGGGTGGAAAATGATCAACGAGTTACCCTTAAAGTTTTGGATCTTGTCAAAGAGACTTGCCGAGATCCTTTTAAGGGGAAAGGTAAGCCGGAACCTCTAAAATATTTAGATCCTAATACTTGGTCTCGCCGTTTAACACAAGAACATAGAATTGTATATCTTGTAAAAGATGATGAAATAAATTTTTTACAAGCTCGTTATCATTATTAACTATTAATTAATTTCAACATCTAAGTTTGCTTTTTGTTTTGTAGTCCCATCAGAAAGCAGAATATTCTTTAAAGTTTTTGTGACCAACGTATAGCCCATAGTTGGCAATGCTTTTAAGTAAGCTTCCTGTCTAGCTTCTGGAGGAGCATCTACACCCATATAATAAAACGCATCAATCAATTCGCCTTTTGTTCTTACAAAATCCAAAATTTTCTTTGGGTCTGTCCACCATCTCAAACAATCTCTCTGCATATAGAAGAAGTTTGCACCATCTAAGAAAAGGGATACTCGCATTTATTTACCTAGCTTGTTGAACAAGACTAGTGTTCCCTTACTTAATTATTTTGTAACACTTAACTCAAATCCAGACTCCTGTCTCCTTCTTCGTCAAACAAGAACAGGATGCTTATTACCGCAAGCTGATGCTACCTTAAGACAACAATTTGATTTACCATTGCCGCCAGTGTCAGCATACCCAAAATAGTCATCAATCCCGCAGGCATGAACTTACGTGTTTTGATCAGCCTAAAGGCAAAAACAACTACTAACACACTAGTAACTAACACTGCTAAAATTAAAGCCCAGGGTTGTCCTTGGAGTTGAAAATAAGCGGCAAAAATTAGTAATAATCCACTAATGCTGCCACTGATGAGTGAAACTAGACTATTAGCCTGAATGTAACCAATAATGCCACCAGCGATCGCTAAAATACCGTAAGCAAGAGTAGCAATTATACTTAGATACATTGTTAAAACCTATGTAGACTTTGACTTTACTGCCAGGGTCAGCAGACAATTTACCATAGCTGTTTAGCTAAATCACCCAGTTGATTGATGGATAATCAAGCGATGCCAACGGCAAGTACTTCCTCCTACACAAAGGTTCAATTTCTCCAGCGCCAAGCAGCGTCACTTTTACTGTACCAATCTGTCCTCCAAGGCGAAGTAGGGGTGGCATTTCTTGACCTGTTGCAAGCTATACGTTACACTGATGCCGATGCGCGGGGTTGCCTCCAAGCCTACGGTACTTACTTCCACGCTTTGGCTGCTAGAAATCAAAATTGGGAGGACTACCTAATTACTCAAATTCTCATCTCAGAGAACCCTTTTACAAGGATGGCTGAAGTGCGAGAATTTAAAGATTTGCCTCCAGCTTTAGTAACAGCAGCTCAACATGATTTACAAGTATTGCAGAGTCTTTATGAATGTAGCAGCGCTGCTTTGAGTGAGTGGGTACAAACTGTAGCTCATCTGCCAATTTCACCAGTTGTTTGGTATCAAGACTTGAAAGAGGTAGGAGTAGGTACAAGATTCATTGCATCTCTACAACATTTAGAAAATTGGGGTAATGCTGTAGAAGATTTAGCAGCTTATTATCAGCAATTTGGCTCAGGTTTATTTGCAGAATATCGCGCTCTCCGCTGGCAATCTGGGCAGTTTGTCGGTATTCCGTATTACGATCCAGTTCAAGTTACTACACTTGTAGGTTACGAATCTCAGCGAGATGCTTTGCTCAAAAATACAGAGTTTTTATTATCAGGAGAAATGGCACTGCATGTATTACTTTATGGTAGTCGCGGTTCGGGAAAATCTTCTTTGGTAAAAGCTTTATTGAATGAATATAATCATCGCAAGCTCCGTCTGTTGGAAGTGACAAAATCTGATTTAAAAGATTTACCAAAAATTGTGGAACATCTGCGGGGAGTGTCACAAAAATTTATCATCTTTGTCGATGACCTTTCTTTTGAAGAAGATGATGATGCTTTTAAAGCCCTCAAAGTAGTTTTAGAAGGTAATTTAACAGCGCGACCTCAAAACGCAGTTGTTTACGCCACCTCCAACCGCCGCCACTTGATTCGAGAGTTTTTTGTCGATAGACCTGCTCCTAAAGATCACGAAGAAATCCATGCATGGGATACTATGCAAGAGAAACTTTCATTTAGCGATCGCTTTGGTTTAACCTTAACCTTTGAACCAGCCGATCAGAAAACTTATTTAAAAATTGTCGGGCATCTAGCAGCACAAGCTGAAATTAATATTAAGCCAGAAGATTTAGAATATCAAGCATTACAATGGGCAACTCGGCACAACGGTCGTTCTGGTCGCACGGCACGGCAATTTGTTGATTTTTTAAAAGCAGATATAGCACTATTTAGTGCAAATAACAATACGTCCGATACACAAACTGAAAATTAATTTGCTGGTGATTTAACTTTTTTGTTATTAAGAAAACAGTCTTATGCACAAATACTTAAAATCGGAGATTTCAAAACAACTATGTGAGGGGTAATGACCTTAATAACTACTTATTCTGATAACTTAACTACCTTAAAAATAAGCAATATGCAATCAGTAATGGTAAGCAATCGATTTATCTTAGGCATAGTAGCCTTCAGTGTGAGTTTTGGGCTCAGTCTCGTCCCAAGCTGGGATTTCAATAAAGCCTTTATCACAGGTGTAATTACCGTACTTGCTACATATACAGCAGCGTTATTTGTAGATAAGCGACGCAGAAATCATGAAATGCTTGTTTTAGGTTCTCTCCGCAAACGAATTAAAGAGATGGAGGGATTGAAGTTCCGTATTGTCAGAGAAATCAACCAAATAGAAGAACATCGTAGTTTATTATATGCAGAATCGAAGCAACTGCAAAATCAAGTTACAGAATGCCGTAATCAAAGGGATAGTCTCAATCGAGAGTTAAGCACTTTTGCAGGGCAAAGAAAGCAGTTAGACGCTGAAATCAACAACCTGAAAACTGAACTTTATCATCTTGATAAAAGTAAAACAGAACTGAACAATTCTTTTTCTACTCTTACAGCTGAAAAACGTCGTCTAGAGTTGAATTATAATACATCTCGTGCTGAAATCACTCAGTTACAAACTCAAATTTGTGAACTCCAGCAAGAAAAACGAGAACTTGAAAGCAATTTAACTCTGTTAGGTAGACTCAAACCTCAATTAGAAGAAAAATTGCACGAACTGCGAATCAAAATTCAAGAGCTAGAAACTGAGGCAACTAAAGAAAATCAATTATTAGTAGCTACAACCAATGCCAGAGCAAATATAGAAGCTAGCCTGAATTCCTTTCAAACTCAAATCGCGTCTCAGAAAGTTGAACTCAATCATTTACAAGAGCAAATTACATTATTGCAAGAAGAACGAGATCTTTTGCAAAATCAAGTTTGGGAATTACTCCAACAAGTAGAAACAATTAATCCGCCGGTAACGTTGCCTGAAGACGCACAGGGAGAGAATCTTGACTTGTTTACTTTTTCTGAATTAATTGAACCCTTAGAACTAATAAATACTCAAGTCGATATCTCAGAAAATTTACCTGATGAATGGAATAATTTTCTGGAAAAATTACCAGGGCATGAAATGCAAGTATTAAAAGCTATAGTCGAGCAAGATAATCCCAAAGTAGCTATTAAACAAATTGCCGAAGCAAATATTACCATGCCAAATCTCTTAATCGATTCTATAAACGAGCGGGCAAGTGATACTATTGGTGAATTAATAATTGAGCCTAATTTAGAATTTCCAGAAGTTTATCAGGAGCATATCACAAACGTCAGAAAAATGATCGAAATGTATGAAATTATCATGGCTAGACACGCCTCATCAAATTAAATTATTATTGCCGTTGTTAGATTATTAGTGAGGTAAGCATAAGCCCTAACTTCTAGCTACGCGCCTCTGCATTTTAAATAAAGTGAGGTTTAATAAATGGCAAAGCTCAAACTCTCGAAAAAAATATCTACTGCCTTAATAAACTCTCTTGGTGCGGGGGTAGTACCAAGAGTGGGAGTTGAACATATAGCAGTAGGTCGAGAAAAGGAGCTTAAAAGCTTATTACAAAATCTTGACGACATTGCCGAAGGTGTAGCGTCATTTCGTTTTATAATTGGTAATTACGGTTCAGGCAAAAGCTTTCTGCTACAAATGATTCGTAACCGTGCTATGGAGCAAGGGTTTGTAGTAGCTGATGCTGATTTATCTTCCGAACGCCGACTGGCAGGAAGTAATAATGAAGGTGTAGCAACCTATCGAGAACTAATGAGCCGCCTAGCTACAAAAACTCGTCCTGATGGTGGTGCTTTAGTCTCAATTTTGGAAGGATGGATTAATAAAATCCAACAAGAAGTAGTTCAAGAAACTGGAATGCGTCCCAATGATGACGGTTTTGATGACCGAGTTGAAGCCAAAATTAGGGAAGTAGTTCAGTATATTGAAGACTTAGTTCACGGGTTCGATTTTGGCAGCGTTATTATTGCTTATTGGCGTGGCTATCGGTCAGATGATGATGAATTGAAAAACGCTGCAATGCGCTGGTTTCGTGGAGAATTTAGTACTAAAACTGAGGCAAAAGCAGCCTTGGGAGTACGAGTTATTATTGATGATGATAGTTGGTATGACTACATTAAATTATTTGCTAAGTTTGTGGCTGAGATTGGTTATAAAGGACTTTTAGTGTTGCTTGATGAAGCCGTACATATATACCAAATCTCAACTACAGTTACTCGTGAAAAAAACTATAACAGACTCCTAGCAATGTTTAATGATACTATGCAGTGCAAAGCAGAACATCTTGGCATTGTTATCGGTGGAACAACAAGATTTTTAGAAGACCCCAAACGAGGACTTTTTGCAGACCAAGCTTGGCAAAGGCGTACAAAAGAAAGCCGTTTTGTCACACAAGCTGGTGTTCAAGAATATTTAGGGCCAGTAATTCGGCTAAACCCGTTAAGTGAGGTAGAAATCCTCACGCTTTTGCAGCGCTTAACTGAGATTCATGCTGTCAATTTTGGGTATGACAAAGTTTTGACAAATCCTGAGTTAAAGGAGTTTATCCAAGAAATTGTCAATCGCTTGGGTGCAGAAGCATTACTTACGCCAGGGGAAATTGTGCGGGATTTTATGAGTTTGTTGAATATTATTCATCAAAATCCAGGAATTTCGTTTGGTGAATTAATTCATGGTTCTAAATTTAAACCTACTGCTGCGGGGAAAGATGTGGATGAAGATAATGCAGCGGAATTTAGTTTGTGATTAATAAACCACACAGGCGCAGCGACAAGTCTGAACGGTTCGCGTTGGCGCAGCCTCAAAGTAGAGAAAGCTTGACGCTGCGCTATCCGTACAAAACTTTCCAAGACAGAAAACAGGCAGGAGAAATAGAGTTGTAGATAAGGTTACACTCCATTAACACTGCCTACTGATTTATTAAAAATACCAACCCACTATAGCGTTTCTGACTTTAGTGAGGTACAGAAAGAAGTCATTAACCGTACAGATGATAACTACAGCGGTAAGCTACTTCTACGAATGCCGAAATTTCTGCATCGCGTTTGGTTGAGGCGGCTGAACGAGAAAATGTAAGTCTTAATTAATATATTGTGTTTTTGTTGAGTACATCAGAATAAGTGTTTATAGGTTTCTTTAGATGTGTGCAATTTGTTACTTTTTATAAATTATTATTGAAGACCTTGTAGATTTGCCATTTGACCAGTTGATCCCCTCGAAGCTGTGATCTTGACATTGCTTTAGGGAAAAATATATTCAGCCAAGGACTGAGTAAGCAGGCAGCTGAGCGGCCATGTACAGTTCTGGAATTTTTGAGCTGTCTATACTTTGAATTTAATTTTATGGAGAAGTGCCTAGCAGCGCAGTGGCTCATCGCTAAATATTGCCTATTCCGCAAAGGCAGAGTTCTGACTTTAGCAGTGGTTGTAGCGCTACTAGGCGCAGGCTGTACTGGGAAAGTATCTGACAATCATCAGTCTACTGGCGATCGCGTCTCAGTTAGTAGCACAAATAACTTATCTACTTTAAAAATTGGCGTGTTGCCTACGCAAAGTCAGATAGAGCAAGAACGGATGATTAAACCGTTGGATGAATACCTGGAAAAATCACTAAAGCGACAGGTTGATTTCCAAGTTGCCAAGGATTACAAACAAGTCGTTGATTGGCTGGTGGATGAAAAGGTAAATATGGCTTATGTCGGGGCTGTGTCTTACTTTGAGGCTTTGGAGCGTGGTGCTGAAGTTGAACCGTTAATTGCGCCAATTGATAAGTACACAGGACGACCGTGGTATCGGGCTGCAATTATCGTCAAAGCGAATAGTTCTATTAAGAAGTTAGAAGACTTGAAAGGTAAGCGAATTGCTTTTGTCAACAAATCATCCACCTCTGGCTATCTCATGCCGATCGCAGCATTGAAAAAGCTTAAGATTAACCCTGAGCAGGACTTTGCCCAAGTTATTTATCCTGGTACTCACGCTAAAAGCGAAGCGGCGCTGGAAAATGGACTCGTCGATGCAGTAGCCACAAATATCCCGTCTTACATGAAACGGCAAAAAATCGGCAAGCTCACATCTGCTAACTCCAGAGTCCTTTGGGAGTCTGCTCCTGTTCCCCATTCGCCAATGCTGGTTTCCAAGAAACTCTCTCCTGAATTGATCCAAGATTTAAAATGGGCATTCCTCAATATACCCGATGGCATTGAAGATATTGTAGGGACTGAAGTAGGCGGATACACCTTAGTTGAGGATGCAGACTATGCATCTATTAAGCAACTTCGAGTAGATCTTCACTTGAACTTCGAGGCGGCGAAATGAAAATCTCAACTAAGTTTATAGCTTCTTCTGCTGTAGTTACTGCCTTAATCGCTGTCTTTGTGGGTGGGAGTACCGTCTTACGAAATCAAGCTGATAAATCTATTCACCAAAAGTTTGAGAAAAGCAGTCGCATGATAGAAGTGGCACTTCAATTAGAGGTTGATTTAACAAATGAAATTATTATACTCAAAGACTATGTATTACTAAAAGACCGATACTTAGATCTAGAAAAATATCAAGCTAAGTTTCTCGCTGACCTCAACGAGCTAGAACGTTTGATGCCCCAGGCTCCAGAGCTAGACGCAATTGTTCGTCGTCATCAGTTTCTTGTTAGCTTAGCAAGTGAGCTAGCAGATCCAATTCAAACTTCATCTGAAACTTATCTGGCTGATTCTCAACAGGATTTCAGAGCAATTAATGCTTTGAACAGAGATATTAACTTCTTTTTAACCAAGCTGATTGATCGCGCCCGTCAGCAAGGGTTCCAAGCTGAGCAGGAATTGGTACAACTTCAACGAACTTCACAAATGGTGTCCTATGCGATCGTGATTTTTATCCTTCTTGTTCCTGTTGGTAAGTTTGTGCTGATTTTGCTTCCGGTCATCAGATCTTTGCAAAAGTTACAGGAAGGAGCTGAAGCAATTGGTGCAGGTAACTTGGACTACTGCTTGAACTTGCAAACAGGTGATGAAATTGAGCAACTGTCGCATGAATTTAGCCGCATGGTAACAAAACTAGCTAAATCCCACAGTGTATTATTAGAGCGCAGCAGTGAATTGACCAAACTAAACCAAAGTCTAGAAAACGAAATTAGCGATCGCGAACGCGCACTTTGTGAACGCGAACAAGCACAAACAGAACTCCAGCAAACCCTGCAAGAACTCAAAAACACCCAATCGCAACTAATCCAAACTGAAAAAATGTCCAGTCTGGGTCAGCTTGTTGCAGGAGTGGCACACGAAATTAATAACCCCGTTAACTTTATTCATGGCAACATCACTTACGCTAGTCAATACACACAAGATTTACTAGAGCTATTGCACCTTTACCAAGTAGAATTTCCCAATCCAGGGTATAAAATTCAGGAAAAGCTTGAGGACATTGACTTGGAGTTTTTGCTAGATGACCTGCCTAAAATTCTCAGTTCCATGAAAATGGGATCTTTGCGAATCCAACAGATTGTCTTGTCTTTACGCACCTTCTCTCGTCTGGATGAAGCAGATATGAAAGAGGTTGATATTCACGAAGGTATTGATAGTACCCTGCTGATTTTGCAAAATCGACTCAAAGCTCAGCCGGAGCATCCCCAGATTCAAATTATCAAAGAATATGGGCAGTTGCCTTTGGTAGAGTGTTACGCAGGGCAGTTAAATCAGGTGTTTATGAACATTATTAATAATGCGATCGATGCCCTTGAAAGTCACAATGATCAGCGTTCTTCCGAACAGATTCACACTCATCCCAGCAAGATTACAATTTGCACCCAACTTATCAGCGATAATCAAGTAATAGTACAAATTGCTGACAATGGCCCAGGTATAACTGAAGAGGTTCAGCAGAAGTTGTTTGATCCATTTTTTACAACTAAATCTGTCGGTCAGGGAACAGGTTTGGGCTTATCGATTAGTTACCAAATTATTGTGCAGAGACACTCTGGAGTGCTGCGGTGTGAGTCAGAACTGGGGAAAGGAACCGAGTTTTGGATTAATATTCCCTTACGCCAGCAGAAGAAACAGCAAATCTGCAAAATTGAATTGGAAACAGTGCAAGCGTAGACATGATAAACGTTAGAGGCGCTATCCAAAGAGTTTAACGTTAGATTTGGGAGGAGATTTATCTTCTTCACCTGTTAGTGATTTCCAATTATGCTAAGTTTGAGACATGAAGTCGAGACTTACCCGGATATTGCTATGTTTTATTAACTCAACTACGAATAGACTAACTTGCTGCGGTTGCAAATGAATATTAAAGTTTATAACAGCGATATCACCTAAGCACAAATAAAACTAGGGAAATTGCTCCTCAAAAAACAAGCCATGCAAAATTTCAATACATTCAACACTACAGGGCTGAGTTTAGAGCTGTTTCATGTGCAGACTAACACTGCTTTTGATTTACCACCGAATCTTGCTGTAATCCGCGTTGGTAAACCAAATGCTCCAATTTTCCCAGATATTGATATTTCCAGTTTACCAAATGCTGATTTAGTTTCTCGTATTCATGCACAGATTCAGCTAGATGGGAGTAATTACTTCATTGAAGACTTGGAAAGCTCCAATGGTACTTTTCTCAACAACATCAGGTTAAAGCCTAGAACTCCTTATCAAGTAAATTTAGGAGATAGAATAGACCTCGGTCAAGGAGGTAAAGTAACATTTGTACTTCAAGCTAAGCCACAATATCAACAAAATCCTTCGTCTAACACAGTTCAGTCTCAAGACGCTGGAACCCAAAGAAAAACTTCGGTGGATAAGACAACCAAGCTTGTAGGTTTAGCTTTGATGGTTGCAGGTGTCGTAATTTTAACTGCAAGCATTCGAGTTGGGATCTTTTTTCGTATTCCTGGGATCTTGCTATGTAGCGCCGGGGTTTTCGTGCTCTTACAACGACGTATAAACCCTAATTTAGGATGGATTTTAATAGCCCTAGGAATTGCTGTAATAGCTTTTACTGGTAATGTATTCGCGTCAGTTAATCTTTTTGTAATTTTGGTATCCTCTGCTTTATTATTTGCTGGATATCAACTTTTTGCGACTGGTAAAATCTTGGATTATGATTTGCGATCGCTCCAGGGTTTAATTAAGAAGTAGCTTATTTAGCAATTGCTCTGCAACCGCGTCAATAACACCACAATTTCATCAATTGCCTGCCGCACAACTGTTGCTGGCTGTTCCGATTGATTGACAATAATACTGAAAATTAACGGCTCATACCTAAGCGCATTCACATATCCAGATAGGGAAACCACACCCGTCATAGTGCCAGTTTTTGCTTGCACAATACCCTCTGCGGGTGTGTTACGAAAGCGATTTTTCAGAGTACCGCTTTTCCCAGCAATAGGTAAAGATGCGCGATACACAAATGCTGCTGGTGTTCTCGCTATTCCTCGCAAAGTTTGTACAAAAGCTTCTGGAGTCGCTAAATCACGACGTGATAACCCTGAACCATCCACCAAAACATAATTTGCGGGATCAACTCCCAATTGAGTTAAACTCGCTTTGACAACTTCTAACCCGACATCAGCGCTTGTTTGATTTTGCACTCTTGGTTTTCTCACAGCTAATGCTCTAAGTAGCGCCTCAGCATAAAGATTATTACTATTTACATTCGTCTCTAATAATAATTCCGATAAAGGTGGCGACTCTACAACTGCAATTTCCTGTTTATTAGTACCACCAGTTAGTACGAATGTTTGCCCCAAGGTAATTTTTTCTGTTACCAAAGCATTACGAAAGCGCCGTAAGAAGTAATAATTAGGATCAACTATAGGCAAATTGAGTAAATATGGTTCAGAATTTGCTGTTATTTGTCCTTGAATTCGCAATACTGTTCCTGATAAATCGCGGGTAAAATTGATATTAGTGGGTTGAGTTTCTTCAACTGTGACTGACTGATTAATTGTTCGCCATTGTTTAGCCTCGTTAATATCATCCCACACAACTTGTGAAACTTTACCTATAGTTTGCGGTAGAAGCTTCAAGCTAAAAATATTTTGATTTAGAATAAAGCTGCTGACTGGTGCGCCATAATCTGACTGCAAATCTTCCCATTGCCAAGTGGGGTTAACAATTTCTCCTTGAATATAACTATCATCGGCAATCAACTGTTTAATTTGAATAATACCTTTCTGTTTCAACTGCTTTGCTAAATATTGTAAGTGAGTATCATTTAAACTGGGATCTCCCCTACCAACAACACGCAAAACACCATTGCCATTGTCATAAATTGAAGTACGAAAACGAAAATTGCCCCCAAGCTGTTGCAATGCGGCAGCTGTTGTCAGCAGCTTGACATTAGAAGCTGGAGTAAAATATTTCTGAGCATCTCGATTGTAAAGAGTTTGCGTGGTTGCAAGTGGTTGTACTAAAATACCCCAACGGGCCCGACTAAATAGAGGACGATTGATTACAGTATCTATAGCCGTTGCCAGTTGGGCAGAGCAAATTGATTTTGTGGGAGTTGTCGGTGCGATTTGCGTTTGTGCTTTAGCAACTCTAGAACTAAACGCTATTTGAGTAGACAAGAATAACAGTAAAAAACTCAGTGGTTTTTTAAATGCATTAAATTTCACTAAATACCCCTTCTGCTCATGATAGATTTTATCAGCTTAACCTTGACTTCTTTGTTAAAACAGAAGTTGCTAAGTATACTGACTAAATTTGTCTAGAAAAGATGCCGATATATTTGAATACCTAAGCAGTTCATTATAAAATTAAAAGGTAACAAACCTGCATTTATAAAAATACGAAATCGAGGCAACGGTGTGAGTACATTTCTGTCTGGTGTGGCTGTATTACTATCTAGTTTAGCTTTAGTATGTGGTGGCTATGCAGCTTACGAAGTTTTTGCACTGCGACAGACGCTAAATACTATTAATAATAACACGGGTAGTAATACTGCTCCAGCGCCAACTTCTACTGAAAAATCAATTTCCTCAGAACCAATAGCATCTCCATCCCCAGATCAAACAACATCAGCAACCGCTACTACCTCATCAATTCAGCCTGGTCAATTTGTACAGCCTGCTTTTGGCACTAAGGCAGAAGTGGAGTTACTTTCAGCAAAACGGATTAAAGATCCAGAATCCGGAAACCGTGATGTGGTGAATGTACAAATGCGTATCCGTCGCAAGGCGACAGACAGAGTTAGTGGTAGTGATATTATATCGATCGCTAGTACGACAGCTCGTAATCCCGAAACTAGCGAAACCTACAAAGGAGTTGCCGCAGATCGCTCAACAGGAGGCGTTGCTTTGTATCCACTACGTCCAAATGCCTCGGCTGATGCTTATATTTGGGTCAGAGTTCCCGATGGTGTCAAAAACCTGGATATTTTTGTACCAGATACAGCCGCATTTAAAAATGTACCAATTTCTAACTAAACAATAGACTTCTTGCAAAAATCGGAACAAACAGATGAACATAGATAAATATCTGTCTTGAAAAGTTTTGCGCCGGGAAACCCGGACGCGCAAACTTTTCGCTGTGGTTAGATTTATCTTCTAGCAAGCTGGCGACTTTCTGTATCAATTCTTCAAAATCTTCATCAGAGTAATCCCCAAATTGGAAAACGCTACCTAGCATTTCACTTAAAGCATATTCTTCTTCTATGGTTATGCCTTCACCATCAGCAGTTGCAGATAACAGTCCAATAACTGCGATCGCAACTTCTGGTTATAGAGCAACTGAACTAGTAGTACGGCCTTTAAGCAAATTGCGTTTAGACATAATGAGTCTTTAAAAGTTATGTGATAGCTAAATAGCTCAAATTATTACTGGATAAAGAGTATAAGCGTTTGCTATCTCTGATTCTTGTATTTGCTTCCCCAGCTTTCCCTGCTCTCTTGGCTCACTGTGGTCTATTTACCTGAAAACTGCTGTAACCTGAGTGTTGCAGCAGTCCTTGCTACAATTGTCTTTGGTTTCCACAGCATAGGGTGATATTCAATCTTACCCCAAGGGTCAACCATATCAGCGTAGTGTTGATGGAACGCATGACCTGACTGTCCAGGGGTGTGAATAGCTAATGAGTTATCCAAATTGTCCAAATCTACAATCATCCGCATAGAAGGAATATCAGTCACTTCAAAGGATTTGTTTGCCCTCCAACGGTTAGCGTTCACAGTTTCCCCATTACCCGCAGTTGGGAAAGAACCACGATTAAACAAAGCTTCAATCGGTGCAACTCCAGATTTCCCTAACGTGCCATTGCGAAAGGTGATGGTGTGTAATTTGCCCCAGTTCCAATTTTTTGGGTCTTTGCTTTGAAGACGTTCGAGTTCGTCTACGGCTCCTGTAAAAGCTTGTCGCAAAATTTGGTCGCGGTTTTCTACTATTTGCGTGTTGCGGTTGTCCCACCAGATGCTATTAGGCTGTTTGGCGAGATTTTTGATTACAGCATACCAGCGATCGCCACCATCGGGAAAGTACTCTTGAGGTAACTGATCGTGGAAAGTATCAGCTAGCAAATGCTTCCAGAATATCTCAAAGAGGGCAGCAGCAGGCGACGACATTCCTAATTGCAAATCCCAATCCAGCAGTAATTTCCGCGCTGCTTCCTGGCGGGGCGTATTCAGAGAAATAGTTTGCAGCAATGGCACTAGCATCTGTGCATTCAAATTTCGATTGTCACCCTGCATCTGCTGCACATAGTCTAGAGAAATTGGCTGGCTTTGCTGTTCAATCATCTCAGTAATGCGCTTTGCCCGGTAGCCATAAACCCAGTCGGTAGTAATTAGGTAAGGATATTCACTTGCAACCAAATTATTTGCGGTAGCAATATAGCCTTGGGATGGATTGAAACTTGTGGGTAATTGCTCAAAGTCAATATAGCCTTGCCATTCATATTCATCTGTCCAACCAGGAACGGGATAGCGTCCTTCTCCTTTTGCGCGGATGGGGAACTTCCCAGGCAATTGATAGCCAATATTGCCTTCGATGTCTGCGTAAACCAAATTCTGAGCAGGAACATCAAAGTTTTGAGCCGCGGCGCGGAATTCTTGCCAGTTTTGAGCGCGATTCATCTGCCCAATTGAATATGCCAGTTTAGATGGTTCTAAGGCTGTCCAACGCAGAGCAACAGCATAGTTTTGTGGTAGTTTGACTCGCTGATTTTGATTAAACTGCTTCAAATCGGGTGAAACATCAGAGAGAATCGGCCCATGTCTGGTGTAGCGGACTGTTTGGACAATCGGCTGACTCCCTGCAACTTGAATTGTCTCTTTCACCAATTGCATATCTACCCACTTGCCGTTAACCTCGTACTGGTTGGGGTTGTTTGGGTTGATTTTCTCAATGTATAAATCCATCACGTCTGATTGTACATTGGTGACACCCCAGGCAATGCGATCGCTATGACCGACAATCACTCCCAACATTCCCGCAAAGGAAAAGCCAGTAACATTGTAAGGACATTCTGCCCCCTTGGTTGTACAATGTAAACCAATCTCATACCAGATAGAAGGTATTTGCACAGCCAAATGAGGGTCATTCGCCAAAATCGGCTTACCTGTAGCCGTACGCCCACCAGATATCACCCAGCTATTCGAGCCAATACCTATTCCCGTACTGCCTATAAGTTTTTCCAAAGCCATCATCGGCTGAGTAATTGACTTCAAGACCGTAGTAATTTCCCCCCCAGCCCCCTGCTCCCTGCTCCCAGCCCCCAGCCCCCTGCTCCCAACCCCTCTTCCTCGGAACCCAGGCAAAATCACTGGCAAATCTTCAGGATAAGACGGGAAAAGTTCTTCCACCTGAGCAGGAGTAAGAGTTTTGAGCAAAATGGTACGTTCAATTTCACTCTCAAAATTTCTGCCCAAGTCGTAAGCCATCACTTTGCCCCAAGTCAGGGAGTGTAGCGGTTGCCAAGGTTCTGGTTTATAACTAGGATTCAAAAATTGCAGTACAGCGTATTCCAGACTTAGGGCGCTGCCTTGACGCTGCGTCAGATAAGCATTTACCCCATCAGCATAGGATTGCAGATTTGCCTTCATCTCTGCATCCATTTGCTGGATTTCTTGTTGCGCTACTCTTGCCCAACCCATTGTCCGCAGATACCTATCAGTTTCTACTTGGGAGGAACCAAAGATTTCTGCCAGTCGCCCAGAACCGATGTGCCGCCAAAAATCCATTTGCCAGAAACGGTCTTGGGCATGGATGTAACCTTGCGCCATGAATAAATCGTGCGAGTTAGCAGCCCAAATATGGGGAATTCCCCAGTTGTCGCGCTGGACAGTTACTTCTGCTTTAATTCCAGGTACTTGAATTGTACCACTCTCTACGGCAAAGGATTGGCGCACAGTATAGGTGACAAATCCTACTAGCGAAAACCCCAGTACTAACAGCACAATCGCGGTGATTTTGAGCCTTTTACGCAACCAACCTTTTCTGGAGCTTTTCATGTATGGGTGTCGCCGCATCATTATTGAAATCACGCGACATTATACTGCTAAAAGCAGTGCAGGCTTGCTTTTTGGGACTGGGGACTAGGTGAATAAATAATCAATACCCAATCTCAAATACTTAGCACACGGGTAGGGACACGGCAATGCCGTGTCCCTACGAATATCTTTGTTTATCTGTCTTGAAAAGTTTCCTGCGGTTCGCGTTAGCGTCTCGTAAGAGAGGGAAACCCTCCCGCAGAACTTTTCGCTGTCTTGAAAAGTTTTGCGCTCCTGTTACCCGAACGCGCAAACTTTTCGCTGTGGTTAATTATCTTTTTTCTGTACCTTAACTTATGCGGGAACCGCCATAATACCCAATCCCTAGTCCCCTTTACGCGTATTGTTTGAGTCCAGCCAAATCAGCAACTACACAAGCTAACTTTTCCAAGTCAATTGGTTTAGATAAATATATTTGAAAACCTGCCGCGAGTGCATGTACACGATCTTCATCGCTAACAGATGCCGTCAGAGCAATAGCTGGAATCTTCCTTCCTCGCCCTGCTTCCAGATTTCTCACCTTCCTCAATAATGAGTAGCCATCTTCATCTGGTAAGCAAATATCACTTATCAGGATATCTGGTTTAAAAAATGAGATGACTTCTAAAGCTTCACTTGCCGAAGCAGCTGTTACAATCTCTGCTCCGTCCAATTCAAATAGAAAGGTTAGTAGCGTCCTCGTATCAGGGTCGTCATCGACAACGAGCAGGCGTAGACCTTTAAAAAACATGGATTCGTTAGACATTATTCTTACGACCGTGTAGTTTTAACACCTGAGAATAGCAATTACATTACGATGCAGACGTTTATAAATGGCATAATAATGTCACTTTCTTATAGAGTAAATCTAATCACTTCCGTGAGTCTGTCCGGTTTCGCACATAGAGGCACAAAAAGACTTATCTATAAATTGTGCCGAGGTTTATTGTTCAGTAACCGAGTAAATTCGTTTTGGATGACTCGATAACACTCGCAGGAAGTAGCTTCTAAATCCTCTCGATTCATAATACTAATTTTACCACGGTTGTAACTGATCATTCCGGCTCGGCTAAGGGTGCTAGCTGCTACTGTGACACCAGAACGACGCACACCCAGCATTTGAGCAATAAATTCTTGAGTGAGCGGAAAATTCTCTAGTTGTAAACGATCATTAACTGTCAGTAACCAACGGGCGAGTCGCTCCTCTAGCGTATGAAGACGGTTGCAGGCAGCTCCCTGTGCAAGTTCAGTGTATGTAGCTTGTACATAACGCAGTAGCAGACTTTGAAGGTATCCACCTTCAAGGGGCGACAAACGAGCTAAAGTGCTTGCTGTATAAGTTTCCTAGCCCTTAAACCTCGCTGATAATATGCCTGCTTATTGCGAATGGAACTGACCATTTCCTCAACCCATACTTGGCACTCA
>JAHHHK010000046.1 GCA_019359395.1 Komarekiella atlantica HA4396-MV6 | reverse complement strand
TATAGAACGTAGAAAATGGCGTTGAGGACTTCCCACATATCGACTTCCCGATGACGACCACCTTTTTTAGGTTCTGGAATCAAGTCGCTAAGAAATTCATATTGTGCGCGAGTTAGGTTACTGGGGTAAGCTTTACTCATGTCGCTCTCTCGGTGCTGTTTATTATCTATTCACAGCCTATACTGAGAGAGCTTTTTTACAACATCCCCAACTTTTCAAACAGCCTCTAAAAAAATATTGCTTAAAAACAGTGTAATTGTTTATTTTTTTAACTAAAATATTAGCTTTAATTTCATATTTACCTGATGTAAAAACTTATACAATAACTACTAATAAATTCTCATATAGTAATTCTTATTTATATCCAAATCAAAATCACTATAAATTATACGTTATGGCGGTTATCACTAGAGTCAGGTACATAGAAGAAGTAATTAACCACAGCGAAAAGTTTGCGCGTCCGGGTTTCCCGGCGCAAAACTTTTCAAGACAGCGAAAAGTAAGCGAAGCTCCGGGTAACAGGAGCGCAAAACTTTTTAAGACAGCGAAAAGTTCTGTAGGCGGAGAGAAGTCTGAGCGCCGGCGTCCGGCGATCAGAACTTCGGGATTTCCCGCCGTAGGAAACTTTTCAAGACAGATAAACACCGATAAACACTGATAAATTTGTACTTCAGCCGACTAGGAAACGCTATATGGCGGGTTTCATAAGAATAGATTACTGTAACAAACTGTTTGAAGCATCTCTAAACCAAAATTCATGCGTTTAATTAGCAATACCCAATTAGTATTAAGTACGTCCAACAAGGCTGGCGACTACTGTAGCTAACTCAGCTGGCTCAATTGGTTTAGGCAGATGTAGCTGATAACCTTCTTGTATGGCTCGCATCCGATCTTCTACTCTGGCATAAGCTGTTAATGCCGCTGCGGGAATCTTTCCTCCTTGTTCTGGAGGTTGCGATCGCAGTTTGCGGATTAGAGAGTAACCATCTTCCTGGGGCATACCGATGTCACTGACTAAAACATCTGGTTTCCACACCAGAAGTACCTCTAATGCCTCTTGGACTGATGCGACTGCCTGAACTTCAGCGTGGCACTGTTGGAGTACTGTGGTGATAAATTCACGGCTATCGGCTTCGTCGTCTACAACCAACACCCGGACGCCAAAGAGTGATGGGGGAACGGGGGGAGAGGGGGAGAGAGGGAGAGGAGGAGCGGCGGAGGTTTGTTGATTTTTCAACAGTGGCAATTTAACTGTAAACGTCGCTCCTTGTTGCTCACCTAAACTATTGGCGTGAACAGTACCGCCATGCAGTTCTACTAAGTGACGTACAATCGCTAATCCTAGCCCCAATCCACCATAGGGTCTAGTACTTGAACTATCAGCTTGGCGAAAGCGATCAAATACATAAGGGAGAAAATCAGAACTAATGCCAATGCCTGTGTCAATCACCTGAATTTGGGCATATTTGTCAGTTGTCAATTGTCCCTCCTTACGGAAAACCACTGGTGCGTCTATGTCAATTGTTTGTTTTTCCTGACCACCGACTACTGATAATTCAACCTCTACCCGTCCGCCTGCGGATGTGAATTTAATGGCATTAGATAGCAGATTCCAGATTATCTGTTGCAAGCGTTCGGCATCACCAGAAACTAAGAATTGGGGATTGAGATCCTTAGACTCTCTAAAAAAGTCTTTTTCGGAGTGTTGAGGAATTTCAAATTTTGCTTGTTGAGCTTCATCTTCGTTATTAAACCCTAAATCTGAATTTTGTGCTTCCTTTGGAGAAACGAGGGAAAATCTCAAATCGATTTCCTTCGATTGGGCGGCTAAGCTAACAGTCTCGATTGCTGATTTAATAATTGGAACTAGATCGCAAGTATAGACATTTAGGCGTAACTTGCCTCTAATCATCCGCGAAATATCTAGCAGGTCTTCAACTAACTGGGTTTGCGCTCTAGCATTGCGCTCAATTGTTTCTACAGCTCTATCTTTTTGGATGTCGTTAAGTTTGCGGGAATGCAACAGTTGTGCCCAGCCGAGGATAGCATTGAGGGGCGATCGCAATTCATGAGACAATATCGCTAGAAACTCATCTTTCATGCGGTTTGCCTCTCGCAACTGTTCAGTTTGCTGCTGCAAAGATGCAATTAAGCTAGCACGTTCCATTGCGATCGCTATTTGGTCGCATACGGCTTGCATCATCCCTTTTTGATTCTCGGTGAAGCTAAGACGAGTAAGGCTACCAAAGCTAAGAGTCCCCAAAAGCCGTCCCTGTGCTATCAACGGGTAAGCATAATATGCCTTAACGCCTAGAAAGCGAATCAACTCTGTTTTTGGGTCAGTTGATTGCTGCACATTGTCTACAGAAATTGGATGACGCTCTTGAGCTACAGTACCGCAAATCGCTTGTCCAAATGCCAGCCACTCAATTTCTTTTGCCGTTTCTGAAGAAATGCCACTGTAAGACTCTAGCCGCATGACCTGAGAACTTTCATCAACTAAATAGTTAAAGTAAACATCCAAACCAATCTGCTCTGAAAGTTTTCGGTAAACACTGTTAATCAGTGGTATTGGTTGCTGGCTCGATAGGAGATCACTGGCTGTATCAAATAGTAACTGGAGTCTTTTATAGCCCAGGCAAAGAGCTTTTTCTACCCGCTTGAGGTTGCTAATATCTTGAAACACCATGATACAGGTAGCTGGATAACCATACATCGCTGGCAAGGTATCCGCAAATATCAGCAATGAGCGCACACCTCCATTTGTGTGCCAGTCCATCTCGAACCCATCGACATGTTCTCCACGGGCAACCCGCGCCCCTGGTGTTTGGTGATTGGGAATGGGATTGCCATCTGCATCTGTGCAGTTGTAAACCGTGTGATACTCTTCGGCTGCAACTCCTTTGGGAAAATCACCTCCAGCTAATATGTCAGCGGCTCGATTGGCAAAAGTCACCCGCGCCGTTCCTGGTTCAATAAACAGCAGTGGTCTTGGCATCAAGTTGAGCACATTTTCCAACCATTTTTGCTGATTCCAGAGTACTTCCTCTGCCTGCTTGCGGACTGTAATATCCAAAAATGCACCGATACATCCTCTGGTCTTACCTTCTTCGTCAAACAACGGCGCAACATACACCAACAGCTTGACGATTTTGCCATTTTCTTGGATGACATCAATTTCAGAATCCAGAACTTCAACACCTTGAGCAGCAGAGTACTGCATGGGGAGTTCATCTAACGGCAGTTCTCTACCCTCGCGGTAAATTTTATAACTTATTTGTTTTTCATCACTAGGGACGCTGAGAGAGACGTTTATATCTGGTGATACTCCCAACTGCTTAGCAAAAGCAGGGTTTACCTTGATAGTTCGACATTCCGCATCTTCGGCAATTCCAACTCCAATGGGGATTACATCTAGTAAAGTTTGTAACTCAACAACACGGCGCTGTAGATCCTTGTTGAGTTGTAGTATTCGTTCCTCAGCTTGCTTTTGCTCAGTGATGTTGCGAGTCACTGTAGCTAAGGCTATTGGCTGACCTGTTTTGTGATCATTGACAGTGAAGATGTTGTAATCGACTGGTATTGCTTGACCAGTCTGGAAATGCTGGAAGCGGAATTCTCCTTGCCAGCGACCTTGTTCCATTACAGTCGGTAGAATATGTTCTTGAAGATAGGCTTGATCTTCGGGCATTATGTAATCTAGTATTACTTTCTGCTTCACCTTTTCCAGGCTAGAAAGTCCTACCAGTTTTTGACCCGCATCATTTATATAGAGCAATTGACCTTCAAGGGTGGCGATGCCAATAAAGTCAGAGCTATTTTCTACTAGCGATACTAATTTTTGTTGCTCCGCTTCTGCTTGTTTGCGATCGTGTAGTGCGGCTTCCCGTTCGCTCAAGTCAAGGATAAATGCTACTGACTCTTCTCGTTTTTCTCCCAGCAGCACATAACCAACTAAAACTGGGATGGAGCTACCATCCTTGCGAATATATTCTTTTTCGTAGGGCGTACAAGCACCGCTGATATTTGCCTTTGCTTCTGCGATTCCTTGCTCATCTAAGTATAAATGCTCTGTAGGCGTAATATTCTTCCAGCTGATCCTGCCTGCTAGTAGATCCTCCCGCGTATAACCAATCATCCTCAGAAATTCATCGTTTGCCTGTTCAATACCCCCATTCGCGTCGCCAAACATAATGCCGATGACATTGGCATCTACGAGACTTGCCAGTTTATTTTCGTAAGCTTTCAATGCGTCTTGAGCGCTTAGACGTAGACCATCAGAGATATCGCATTGGCTGCTTAAGCGTTCAATAACTGCCGCGCTCTGCCAAATCAACACGGCAAAAATCACAATCAGGACGATGGCAAACACCGATATTGCAAATGCTGGATCGTATTTTCCTGCTCGTTGACCTTCAATGATTAACCACCCTACTACAAAAGGTACTGCGATCGCCGCAACCAACAAACGACGTGCAAGTAAACCACCATAAGTATCACTAATGACTACTCTCATTAGCCCCTGTCTTACTCGTGCCCACAGAACGCCGATACCCAACACTACGAACAACAGTGCTGTATGTAACGCCATTGATGTTGTATGAGGAGCAATGCCGTAAAGAATTTCTATTTTGTAGGCATAGCCCATGAGCACCTGAAAGGAAATCAAAATAGCGATCAAGGCTAGAATTTGAGCATACCAATAGCTGCGCTGGTTTTTTTGATTAATTAGATGCTCTAGAGCTACGCTGATCAGCATAAAATTCAGTGCCGTGTTCAACCCCATTCGCCCTGGATGCGATGTTGCCACAGAGGTTTGAGAGTCAGGAAACAGTAGCTCATCAATGCCGATATTCCAGCCGAACAAGTATTGACTGAGTGTAAGCGCAGTAATTATGAAAACTGTGATTGCACAAGCTCTAGAAATTGTGAGATAGGAATAGTGAAACTGTGGGGAAGTGGAGGCCTCCCTGGGGTTAATGACCGTGGGAGAGTAATTTACAATTGTTCTTCCCTCTCTCTCCCGTCCCCCCCCTCTCCACATCTTCTTATTTCCCCTCCTCTGGTTTTGCTCCTCTTCGCCTTTCCCTCCTCTTAAATACAACCACAACGACATACCTGAGAGCACAAAGCACACTGCTGTATTCACTTTCATTGTGGCAGGACTGCCGGGGAAGCCGCTCTTGAGAACTTCGATGTCAAGCCACCAGCCAATCAGTACCAAGCTGCCAGTCAAAATGGCGATCGCACTTGCCATTTGTGCCACCAACGAATGTACAGGGATTTGAAATAAATCTTGCAGCCGCAAGCGGTTGGCGTTTAGCATTGAGGGTTTTGTCACCGCATCTATCTAGGGCAGTAAAATCCAGTATTTCTTAGGAGCCAAGGGTTTATGCCCCTTGTATTTTATGCTACCCCTTGACTTGGTTTTCATCTACCTATATGCATATTTTCTTGTTGAAAGTTTAAAGTTTGAATAGTGCTTGAGTAAAAACCGTCAAGACAGTTAACAGTAAACGGTAAACAGTAAACATAATTGGGTTTAAGGGAGACTACTAAGAAGGCGCTCACTTCCAACTAAAAACCCAAAGCCGATTAGCGACAGGCGCTATCAGCCGGGTTTAAATCCCCCAACTGTTTACCGTTAACTGTTTACTGTTTACTGTTCACTGTTTACTGTTTACTAGAATTGCAGAATATGTCGCTTACCATCGTCTTGAAAGCGCTGCTCTCCGACGCCTACAAGTTCTACAATTATTTCACGCAGCGGAGGTGTCCATTTTCCCTCTCTCGGCGCAACTTCCACTACTGTTTGATGTTTTTCGGTAGATACACTGAGATTAATTAAAGAGTAGTAGTTATCTCGATACTCTGTTGAATGCCCATCATCTTCAAAAAATTGATATTCATTATTTCCAGGCCAAACTCGAAACCGGAGTTGGTCGAGTGGTGCATCAACATACTGCATGATAGGTTGCATAGGAATGATCGCACCACCACATACATAAAGCGGCATTTTTTCCAATGGTGCATGAGCCACAATGTGAGTAGGGCCTTCGTAACGCTCGCCACTCCACCAATCATACCAAGTGCCAGCAGGTAAGTAGACAGTTCGATGCTCAACTCCAGGGCGGTAAATCGGTGCGGCCATGAGCGACGCACCTAGTAATATCTGATCGTAAAGGGTGTAGGTTCTAGGATCATTGGGGAAATGGTATACTAATGGTCTTAAAATTGGTGCACCTGTTGTTACTGCTTCCCAGAAAAGAGTGTAAATGTAGGGCAATAGCTGGTAGCGTAAATTAATATATTCTCGGCAGATATTTTCAGTGCGATCGCCAAATACCCAAGGTTCATGACGAGCGGTAGTCATCGCCGAGTGACCGCGCATCAATGGGTACAGCATTCCTACCTGCATCCAACGGGCAAATAATTCAGCCGTAGCGTTACCAGCAAACCCGCCAATATCGCAACCCACAAACGCCACACCAGAAAGCCCCATATTACAAAGCATCGGCAGAGACATTTCTAAATGCTCCCACAACGAATGGTTATCCCCCATCCACACAGCAGACCAGCGCTGCACACCAGCATAACCCGCTCGCGTCAACACAAATGATCGCTCTGAACCGCGATGTCGTTGCAAACCTTCCAAGCAAGCTTTAGCCATCATCAACCCATACAAGTTATGCACTTCTGTATGAGTAGAAGAGGATGCAGAGAAATCCTTCCCCTCTCCCCCTGCTCCACGGCAGTTGCTCCACTTGGGGAGACCCCAAGACCGCACTGCCTCCCCTGCTCCTCTGCTCCCTTGCTCCGCTTCTCCCCCCTGCGGTGCATCCAGAGGAAACCAAATTTTTTCCCCACCATCCCCGAAAGGACGACTATCTATAGCAGGTTCATTCATATCATTCCAAATTCCTGCCACACCAATGTCAGTTAGACTTTTGTGTAAATCACCCCACCAGGTACGTACATCAGAACGCAAAAAATCAGGAAAAACAGCTTTATCAGGCCAAACGTAACCGCGAAACAATTCACCATCGGCTTTACGCACAAAGTAGTCTTTTTCTATGCCTTGGTCAAAAACATGATAATCGGCTTCTGATTCATACTTCACACCTGGGTCAATGATTGTTACTGTTTTGAAACCATCTTGTGCTAAATCACTAATGAGTTTTTCCGGGTTAGAAAAGCGCTGGGGACTCCAAGTAAATACCCGATAACCCCGCATATAGTCGATATCGAGGTGGATGACATCGCAAGGAATGCGACGTTGGCGAAATTCCTGCGCCAATTCCCGTACAATAGTTTCTGATTCGTAACTCCAGCGACATTGATGATAGCCAAGCGCCCATTTCGGCGGTAAGGGCATTCTCCCCGTTAGCTGAGTGTATGTATGCAAAATTTGGGCAGGTTCGGGGCCATAAATAATGTAATAATCCAATTCACTGCCACGAGTTTCCATCTTCCAGACACCTGGTTGTTCGACACCAATATCGAACTGACTCCAGAAAGTAGTGTTGAAAAAGATGCCATAGCTAACGTCTGGACGCAAAGCCATAAAAAACGGGATGGCTTGGTACATTTCATCAGTCAGTGCATCGTAATCTAAGGCATCCGTTGTCCAATTAGTTTTTACTTCGCTGAGTTTATCCAGAAAGCCTGTACGTTCACCAAAACCATAGAAATGTTCATCGGCTGCAATTTCCTTCCATCCTGCAACTGCACCCAGGCGCCAACCCATGCTCATTTCCGCATCCTGGGCAAAGGGACGATTAGCTTTGTCAAAACAGGTGATACGACAGTTTTGCCGCTGGACGCACACGCGAATTTGTTCTGTTTCAATTTCCACCGTTGCCTCAGTTTCTTGCACTGCAAAAGGTGTTGTTGCCCATTCTGTATCATCTAATGTCACTGCCCAAGAACGGCGGGGCATAAATTCCCCAGTTGGTGCCAGACGCACGCGGATTAAATTGGGGGCAAGTATACTAATTTTGAGATGTGAGTTGCCACAGTCGAAATTGATCGCTTTATCATTCCAGTTTACGGTTTTTACTTGATCAACTATTGTCCAAGGTTGGCTGGTTGTAGGTAGTTTTCCGAAATATTGTGGCATATCACTTGTTAGATAGCTAAAAATCTTTCCGCATTCATGATTACAGACCTAGGCAGCCTCAAACTCCTTCTTTCGCTAGAAGTTGTATGAAAAATTAGTAGATATTTTTTAGCAAGTTAATTTGTAGTTAGCGAAACTTTTTCTTGTTTTTCTGGAGACGGTGCAGAAGTTGTAATTACTGCATTAAATTGTTTTGTTACTACTCTTGCACTCGTGTTGAAATTGCTTATAAAGATTTTATTTACCATCAAACCGATACTAAATAAAAAACTTGAGGCATTGAATTATTAACAGATCAATGGATAGTACCCACAGTTTAAATACTGGTAAATTTGTCTACTTTTATTAACAGTTCTTTGCTGGGTGCTTGCTTCATTTATCACAGCAAATAAGCAGTATAATAGTTAATAAATGCTCCTAACCTAGATATAGAGCGGTGATTGCAGATTTTGATCTAACTTCAAGATTGTGATAATCTTAACTTAGTATGCACGGAGAACAAGTCATGGAGATCACATTAACTACCGCAGAAACTAGAGCTATTTTGCAGGGCTGTCAACGTACTTTGAGACTTGCTCGGAACAATCCAATTTATCGCCAACGCTCTTTTCAAACTTCCAAATATTTTTTAACTTCAAACCATGTTGTCATAGATGACGCTTTTCATCCTCTTGGTGAAGCTGATGAGGCTCTTGAGAAGTAAAACATAACACGTTTAATTCTCTCTGTGGAATGTAGTCAAAGCTAAGACGCAAGTTTACTATGTGCCTACTGATATAAATGTCATCTACATAGTGAAACTACATAAAGGTGAGAAAACATGATTAGTGACAAAATTACTTACCATTTGACTCAACCAGAGGAGTTAAAGCGTGTAGACACAGATGAGTTAGCTGTGATCCGCAATCGCCGTGCTGCCAAGCGTTTTAGAATACAACAGACTCTCAATGAACGCATTCTAGAAACAATTGCGATCGCCTCCATTGTCAGTGCTAGCTTTTTAGGGATAGGCGCGTTGGGATGTTGGGGGCTAGAAACTATAGATGCTTTGGCAAAACCTGCGGTACTTGGCTCTCAAGAGTGGCGCGATCGAAAACATGTCTTCTTAGGTTGGATGCTAGTCGGATTTTCCAGCTTTTTTGCTAGTAGTTCATTGGGTGAAAAGCCTGATCAAAGACGCTGAATATTAATGTCTGCACTCAAGGAATGTAGTACGTATTTCTGTAATAGCGATCGCATTTGGGGTTGCTCTATAGTTACTTGTAGAGATTGAGAGAAACGAACCACAGAGGCGCAGAGAACGCAGAGGAAAACGCAAGAGGTGTGATTTTTGAACAGTGAAAGCCTTTCGGGAAGTGTAGCAAAGGGCTAAAAATAATATTTGTTTTAGAGGTTTTGTGCAAAGTATAGATTTAATCCTGCACACTTAGGATAATATTTGAGCTGGTTAAACTGATCACCTGACAGAACTAAAATAACCTGACTCTTCTTTCTCTGCGCTCTCTGCGCCTTGGCGGTTCGTTTCTTCCAAAACCCGCAAAGCTAATGTTTGAACTCTGGCAACAACTTCTTCTGTGTTATTTCCATAAGCCAGCACGCCAGGAAAACCAATTACTTCAGCCAGAAAGCGTTTATCGTCTTCTTGTTCAATCTCTATCATGAAGTTTACAACGTCTGAAGGTATTGTAGTAAAAGTGATTCTTGTATAAGACAAACCTTTATATGACCTCTGTTGATTCTAACAAGCATAAAAAAGCCAGAGCTTTAAAACCCACTAGTCGTCGCCCTGCGAAAGAACTCTGTAGTGAGTGCGGACTTTGTGATACATATTATATTCACTATGTCAAGGAAGCCTGCGCCTTCATTAATCAGCAGATAGGTGAACTTGAAGAACAAGCTCACAAGCGATCGCGCAATCTCGACAACCCCGATGAACTCTACTTCGGTGTTCACCAAAATATGATCGCGGCGCAAAAACAGCAGCCCATCGCAGGCGCACAATGGACTGGTATTGTTAGCAGCATTGCCATTGAAATGCTCAATCGTGGCTTAGTTGAAGGTGTCGTCTGCGTGCAAAACACTAAAGAAGACCGCTTTCAACCCATGCCCATCATTGCCCGCACCCCAGAAGAAATACTAGCAGCACGGGTAAATAAACCAACACTTTCGCCCAACCTTTCCGTACTAGAACAGATAGAAAAATCGGGGATGAAGCGGCTATTAGTAATTGGTGTTGGTTGTCAAATCCAAGCACTACGAGCTGTAGAAAAACAACTTGGTCTAGAAAAGCTCTATGTTTTGGGTACGCCGTGTGTAGACAATGTTAACCGTGCCGGGCTGCAAAAATTCTTAGAAACAACTAGCCGATCGCCTGAGACAGTTGTGCATTACGAATTCATGCAAGACTTCCGAGTTCACTTCAAACATGAAGATGGTTCAACAGAAACCGTGCCTTTCTTTGGCTTAAAAACTAATCAACTCAAAGACGTCTTTGCCCCATCCTGTATGAGTTGCTTTGATTATGTTAACTCCTTAGCAGATTTAGTTGTTGGCTATATGGGCGCACCCTTCGGTTGGCAATGGATTGTAGTCAGAAATAACACAGGCAAAGAAATGCTGGACTTGGTAAAAGACCAATTAAACACCCAACCAGTGATGTCTAAAGGGAACCGTAAAGAAGCTGTACAGCAAAGTATTCCCGCTTACGACAAAGGTGTTACCCTCCCCATGTGGGCTGCAAAACTGATGGGTGTGGTGATTGAAAGAATTGGCCCCAAGGGTCTAGAATATGCCCGATTTTCTATTGATTCTCACTTCACTCGTAATTATTTGTATGTGAAGCGGAATCACCCAGAGAAATTAGAGGCGCATGTGCCGGAGTTTGCTAAACGGATTGTTGGGCAGTATAAGTTACCGGAATGATGCCTCTGCGTGAGGCAATCTTAACTCATGTAACTTGCATACCCCAATTAAGCTTCTCCCACAGCCTTGATCGCAGCCTCCAATGCGATCGCCACATGAGTCCAATGAGTCCCCCCTTGGCAATAAACCACATACGGCTCACGCAAGGGCCCATCTGCTGAAAACTCCAACGTACTCCCCTCAATAAAAGTCCCTCCAGCCATAACTACTTGACTCTCGTACCCCGGCATCTCATCTGGAACCGGGTCAAGGTAGGAACCAACAGGAGAATGCTGTTGGATGACTTTACAAAAAGCAATTAATTTTTCGGCAGAACCAAGTTTAATTGCTTGGATCACATCCCCACGAGGAGCAAACGGTGCGGGATTCACTGCATAACCAAGTTTGTCAAATATATAACCAGTGAGGTAAGTCCCCTTCATTGCCTCTCCTACCATCTGCGGAGCTAAAAATAAACCTTGGAAGAGGAGGCGATTTTGGTCAAAAGTAGCACCGCCATAACTACCAATACCGGGAGCAGTCAGGCGACAAGCGGCTGCTTCCACTAAGTCAGCCCGACCGGCAACATAACCGCCAGCATTCACAATAGTGCCACCAGGATTTTTAATTAAAGACCCTGCTATTAAATCAGCGCCTACAGCAGTGGGTTCTCGTGTTTCGATAAATTCGCCGTAGCAGTTATCTACAAAGCAAACAGTGTTGGGGTTTTGCTGTTTAACTAAGTGAATGATTTTTTCGATATCGGCAATGGATAAACTCGGACGCCAAGAATAGCCACAAGAACGCTGAATTAACACTAAACGAGTGTTATCAGCCACGCTAGTACTTAAAGCTTGCCAATCTACTGTTCCGTCCAGGGTTAGCTCTAATTGACGGTAA
Organism: Komarekiella atlantica HA4396-MV6; assembly: GCA_019359395.1. Classification (GTDB taxonomy): domain Bacteria; phylum Cyanobacteriota; class Cyanobacteriia; order Cyanobacteriales; family Nostocaceae; genus Komarekiella; species Komarekiella atlantica. The sequence continues at coordinate 34,122 of JAHHHK010000046.1, read as the reverse complement.
TTTATGCCAAACTCGATAAGGGAACCTTGACCATTACCCCGTAAACCAATAACTTCTTCGAGCGTATCGTAGGGAGAACCGACCACTGCTAACATTTCATCTCCAGGACGGAGTACACCAAATAATGCACAAGCGATCGCATGAGTTCCCGAAACGAACTGCACCCGCACTGCTGCTGCTTGAGCACCCATCACTTCAGCAAAAACTTTATCTAAAGTTTCTCGTCCTAGATCATCATGTCCGTAACCAGATACACCAGCAAAATGATGTGTACCTACACGGTGATTACGAAATGCATCCAGGACTCGTTTAAGATTATGCTTGACCTGAGTGTCAATTACAGAAAAAATTTCTAACAGTGCCAGCTCTGCTTGCCGCACCTGTTCCAAACTGTTCATTAATTTCCTCGTTCACAAAAAATTATAGATATGGGGATTTTCTGATCCCGCTTTCCTAGGTTGAACAATTCCAATTCAGGTTTCTGCATGACAATAGCTACTTCAACTAAACCTCAAATTAACTGGGTTAATACCCTGTTTTTCATTGGACTGCACATCGGCGCTTTGTTTGCCTTTGTTCCTGGTAACTTTAGCTGGACAGCAGTTGGCGTGGGTTTCTTGCTGTACTGGGTCACTGGTGGTTTAGGCGTGACTCTGGGATTTCACCGCCTTGTCACTCACCGCAGTTTTCAAACTCCCAAGTGGCTAGAGTATCTCCTGGTTTTCTTCGGAACACTCTCCTGTCAAGGAGGCCCAATTGAGTGGGTAGGGACACATCGCATCCATCATTTACACTCGGATACTGACACTGATCCCCATGATTCTAATAAAGGCTTCTGGTGGAGCCACATGGATTGGCTGATTCACTATTGTCCCGCTCACGCTGATGTTCCTCGTTTCACCAAAGACATTGCCGAAGACCCAGTTTATCAGTTTTTAGAAAAATATTTCATTTTGATCCAGGTTGCTCTGGGTGTATTGCTGTTGCTTCTGGGTGGCTGGCCGTTCGTTATTTGGGGGATTTTTGTTCGGATTGTCTGGGTTTACCACTGCACTTGGTTGGTGAACAGCGCCACTCATAAATTTGGCTATCGCAGCTATGATTCTGGTGATAAATCGACTAACTGCTGGTGGGTAGCTGTACTAGTTTTCGGCGAAGGCTGGCATAATAATCACCATGCCTTTCAATACTCAGCTCGTCACGGGCTGGAATGGTGGGAAATCGATTTAACTTGGATGACAGTGCAATTGCTGCAAGTACTTGGTCTAGCTACTAATGTGAAACTCGCAGACAAAAGGCAATAAGTCATTAGTCATTAGTCCTTAGTTATTTACTAAGGATTAACGACGAAGGACTTTCCATATAATCAATATCCATTCGCCAATTCTGAAATGGCCTCAAAAAGCTACTTATAGGTGTGCTCGGATACATTAAATTGCTATAATCCTAAGCGCTAATATTAAGAAACTTTGCGGCAAGCCACTTTAGTTGGTGACTTGGTGGAGGAGTTTGTTGTTTTTCAGGTGTTCATGACTACATCAATAATTAACAACCAAAAACTAAGTGATGACCTTGGTAATTCTGATCTAAGGCTCAAAGATATTGTCAAAAGTTTGCCACGGGAATGTTTTCAGCAGAACCGTCGTAAAGCCTGGACACAAGCGCTTATAAGTGTTTTGACGGTTGGTTTGGGCTACTATATTCTGACAATCACACCTTGGTTTCTCTTGCCCCTCGCTTGGATTTTTACGGGCACTGCTTTAACAGGTTTTTTTGTAGTTGGTCATGATTGTGGTCATCGCTCATTTGCCAAACGCCGTTGGGTAAATGATTTAGTGGGGCACTTGTTCATGATGCCGTTAATTTACCCCTTTCATAGTTGGCGCATCAAGCATAATTATCACCATACTCATACCAATAAGCTGGATGAGGATAACGCTTGGCATCCCATTAGACCAGAAGTTTTTGAAAGTTGGGATAAAAACCGACAGTCCGCCTTTGAGTTGTTTATGCGTAAACGCCTCTGGTGGGTGGGTTCTATTGGACATTGGGCAGTTGTGCATTTTGATTGGCGCAATTTTAAGACTAAAGACCAATCAAGTATTAAGCTTTCTGTAGCTGTAGTAGTTCTATTTGCTGCGATCGCTTTCCCTATTCTAATTGCCACGACAGGTATTTGGGGATTTGTCAAGTTTTGGCTGATGCCCTGGCTGGTCTACCATTTTTGGATGAGTACTTTTACTATTGTTCACCATACTGCTTCAGATGTGCCTTTTGTGACGGCGAATAAGTGGAGCGAGGGCATAGCACAGCTATTTGGCACAATTCATTGTGATTATCCCCGTTGGGTAGAATTTCTTTGCCACGATATCAATGTCCATGTCCCTCATCACATTTCTACTGCTATTCCTTCTTATAATTTGCGCCTAGCTTATAGCAGCATCAAAGAAAATTGGGAGCCTTATTTACATAATGAATGTCAGTTTTCTTGGTCTTTAATGAAGCAGATTACAGACCAGTGTCAACTGTACACTACTGATGTCGGTTATAGTACTTTCAACGAATATTACTCAAAGCGATAAACAGCGTTTCAGCAGTTTTGCTATGAGCATCATGCTCCTGAAAAAAGGAGCATTTATTTTGCTGAGAGTTAAATAGATTCTGGCAATTCTCTACTTAAAATTGTTTAGTCAATTGCCAGACATTACTCTTGTGTGTTAACAAGAACTAGTATCATCTGCATCGCAGAGGTAAGATTATCTTGCCTCAAACTAAGGTTCCGATTTTTATCCAATCAAAGAATCCAGTGCAATCAAATATCATCAATTCCAACAATCTTCAGAACTATGAACTGTCTGAGGAGACAACAAAGCTGCCTTTTACTCTTCAGGATTTAAAAGCTGCAATTCCTGCTGAATGCTTTCAGCCCAATGTGACAAAATCACTGTTTTATTTCTTTCGTGACATCCTGATTATTGGTCTGCTTTATGCAGTTGCTAATTACCTAGATTCTTGGGCTTTCTTTCCGATTTTCTGGTTAATGCAAGGAACGATGTTTTGGGCTTTGTTTGTAGTTGGACATGACTGCGGACATCAATCTTTTTCTAAGCATAAATGGCTCAATGATTTGATTGGACATCTTTCTCATACACCGATACTAGTTCCTTACCACGGTTGGCGTATTAGTCATAGAACCCACCACAAAAATACTGGCAATATTGATAATGATGAAAGCTGGTATCCTGTGACAGAATCACAGTATAAGGAAATGCCTTTAGTACAAAAGATAGGTCGATATTATGTTTTTTTATTAGCCTATCCAGTGTATTTGTTTAAGCGTTCTCCTAATAAAGAAGGCTCTCACTTTTTACCTAGTAGCTCACTTTTCAAACCATCAGAAAAATGGGATGTCATTACCAGCACTGTACTCTGTACTTGTATGGTAGGTTTGCTACTATTCCTCACCTATCAATGGGGTTGGATGTGGTTGCTGAAATATTACGCTGCACCCTACATCGTGTTTATTATCTGGCTAGATTTGGTAACGTTTTTGCATCACACTGAGCAAGATATACCCTGGTATCGTGGAGAAGATTGGACTTTCTTGAAAGGCGCGATTTCTAGCATTGACCGTAATTATGGTTTGATTAATCATATCCATCACGATATTGGTACTCATGTAGCTCACCACATATTCTTGAACATCCCTCATTACAATTTGCTAAAGGCGACTGAGGCGATTAAACCAGTGATGGGTGAATACTTCCGCAAATCTGAGGAACCAGTTTGGAAGTCGCTGTGGCGTTCAGGTGTTAGTTGTCATTTTGTTCCCGATTCTGGTAGTAAGGTTTACTACACATCAAACAATAAATTAGCTAAAGACTAATTGACGGAATAATGTCAATGTAGAGAAGCTATACTTTGCTTCTCTACAAAAAGACGATTACTACCTTATTTTCAAAATTTGAATGGAAAGGATAAAATGGCTTTATGGTAACTCATAGCTGGAAAATTTCATGAATCTCACCATTGAAGATGTAGAGAGATTACAACAAAAGCTACAAGAAGAACAGCAGAACTACCAAATAGAACTGCAAGAAGGAAATATTCTAGTTATGGGGCTATCAGATATTGAATCCAGTGAAATTGGCGCTCAGTTAATCTTTTTACTTAAATTATGGGTAAATCCTCGTCAACTTGGGCGGATATTTGACTCAAGTGGTGGATTTATTATGCCTAATACAGACTTACGCGCCCCTGATGTTTCTTTTGTAGCGGCAAAAAGACTCAAACGCACAGTGCGAGATTTTGCCCAGTTGGTACCAGATTTGGTAGTAGAAATAAAGTAAAAACAGACAGATTTTCTAAATTAGAAGATAAAATCAAACTATTTTTAGAATTAGGTGCAAAGGTAGGAATATTAATTAATCCAGATGAGTTAAGCGTGAGTGTATATCGCCCCAATGGTGATGTAGAAGTTTTGACGGGCGAGGATAAGTTAGCTATTACTGAGTTATTGCTTGGTTGGGAGGTTGCTATTTCTGAGTTATGGCTACCTGTGTTTGAGTGATTAAATTAACAAGGAATTTTCTTAAACTAGACAAGGTTTTTTTTTAAGAAAAGACTCAATGGATCTGGTTTGTATTCTCCAAATGGAAGTATTTTATAAAATCCAACCTTTTCATACAATCCAATGGCTTCGGGTTGATAAATACCTGTTTCTATACGCACTGTGTAAATATTCGCGTGCTTTGCAGATAGTTCGATCTGATTCAGGATTTTTTTGCCAATTCCTTTGCCACGAAAAGCTGGTTTAATATACATCCGCTTCACTTCAGCGTAACCCTGTGGAAAGAACTTTACACCACCACAGCCAACTGGCTCATTGTCTAGTCTGGCAAGGAAAATAGTCACGGATTTATGAAGTAGAGCAGGCATATCAAGACCATGTCTACTCTCAGGAGGGTAAAGAGCCGCCAAATAATTGTCAAGTTCCCTAATTAATTCTTGTATAGCAGAACAAGTTGGCTTTTCAGGGGTAATTACTAATTTTGGCATGATCATTGATCATTCTCCCCTGCTAAAATCGTCCATTGCCTTGAACAATGTGTTTGACGGTAGTCAAAGTTTCTAGGCTAATAAATCCTCGGCGATGACCTTTTTGGTTTGACATTCCTAGAAATACTGAGTCTCCCCGTGAGGGATTACGCGAAAAACGTGGGGAAGCATTGATGTAAGTAGAGGCGCTATTAACTCCTAAAGCAAACTGCCGACTTTCCTGATATGATTCAGTCATAATGCAGTCTGCATGACCACTGCTGTATTCATTAATCCAGGCGATCGCACCCTCTAAGCTATCTACTAGTTTAAAAGCTACTGTCCTAGTTAAATAAGCATTTCCCCACTCGTTTTCCTTTGCTAGATCTAACTGCGGAAAAGCTTCTACTAATTCCGCATCCCCTTTAATTTCAAAACCTTTTTCCTTCAAACTGTTCCATAAAACTGCTAAGGAAGATGGTAAAGCTTGGCGATGAATTAGTACCTTTTCAATAGCATTCACTGGGTCTGGTTCACTCTGATGACTATCAATAATCATCCAACGCACCATTTCTAAGCTGCTATTAAGCGACCAATAAAGATAACAATTACCCATTGCAGACTTTAAAACTGGGCAAGTTGATTGTCGCATTACTTGCTGAACCAAGCTAGAACGTCCGTAAGGAATCACTAAATTCACATACTGATCTTGAATGACTAAATCCCGAACAGAAGCACCATGTTCTGCTGTGATTAGTTCTACACAGCCTGATGGTAGACCAACTTCGGCGATCGCATTTTGCAATACATCAGCGATCGCTGCGTTAGAATGGCTAGCTTCTGTGCTACCTTTAAGAATCAGAGTATTGCCGGTTTTAATACAAAAACCCGCTGCGATCGCTCCTAAATCGGGAAACGCCTCATAAATAAATCCAATCACTCCCAAAGGCATTAACTGCGAATAACTCTGGGAGTCTTCTAGTTGATAGTCAGCGTTCCTAACCCGCCGTAGCGGATCTGATAATTCCCCTAACCGTTGTAAAATGTCTACGGTCGTTTCTAGCCGTCTAGGAGTCAGCTTCAGCCAATCTAATATCAAGTCTGGTACTGCCATTTCCCGACTGGCTTCGAGATCCAAAGTGTTGGCTTCCAGAATGTCGTCAAATGAACGTTCTAGCGCCTGTGCCATTGCCAACACAGCGCGACTCCGATCTGCTCCTTTTGTCAATCCCAACTTTAAGGAAGCTTGATACGCGCGTTGAGCGCTAGTAATTGGTTCGGGGTAATCATCCAAAAATTCAACGGTCATTGAGTTAACGTCTGTAGGTAAGCCAGACCATTAATGCTGGCAGAATAGCTAATAGCACCGCCACCATTGCCCAAGCAATAATGCTGGAACTATTTGCCAATCGCAGCGCTAATGGCAGCCATATAATCACTAGCACGAAAATAATCCCCAGTGCTATAGGCAGATAGCTTTCTCCTAATCTAGGATGAACAACATGCCAACTATTTCCCGTCCAACGCCAAGCCCGCTTGTAGGGATAGGTTGTAGAAAGTTGTTCTAGGACATAACCATTATCTTCCAGTACAAATATTTGCTGACAGCGATCGCAACCAAATGCTTCTGTCAACGTAATTGGAATTAACCGCCCCCGGCGACGGCAGGGACAGGGGTATTCCGTATTAAAGTCTATTTTTTCAGGTTTTTGAGATTGCACAAGCGTTCTAATAACTTGAGCGTGTTTTTGACAAACTGCGAGAATATCAATGCCTTAGCGACTGATTTCTCTGCAATCAACTTTTTATATGGATGGCGAGGCAAACACTACCATGATTACAAAAAGCAGATGAAGCCAATTCAAGGCTGTCGTGATTGCTGGCTAGGGGATTCGGTTGTCTGACCAGAGAATAGCTATCTCTTGTCCTTCCCTGTAGTTAGTAGTCTGGGTTAAAATTTTCCTCTTCATCTTTGGCTTTAAAAGAAATGTATTTACATTTGGCAGGCACTTATTGTACTGACGTATCTAGTACGATCTTAAGTCTACGTGGCGATAACTGCTAAAACAACCCGTCTGGAAAAGCTACTCTTACAAGCAACACGGTTATCTTTGAGTATTTCTCTACCTTTGTTCCTCACAAATTATAAGCATCTGTTTAGAGACAATAAACTTAGAACCTTAACTCGTTTGAGTAACTTTTTTATCTAGATATATTTTGGCTAAATTCACTGCCAAAAGACGTGTTGCACCTTACAATACCGCTATTTAACCAGGCTTCTTTGATCAAGTGTAGTACATCGCACACAAAACGACTTGCTTGCATCTAAAGATGTCTAATGCTTGCTAAATCGCTCTTGGCATAGACTTAAAGTACTGATTATATTTTACATTTTTTCACAAGCGGGTAACGCGATTCGAACGCGCGACATTCACCTTGGCAAGGTGACGCTCTACCACTGAGCTATACCCGCAATTTCAATGTAAATATTATAATCTCAGATTTATTTTTAATTGTCAACCCCTGGATTTGGTCATTAGTCATTAGTCATTAGTGAATAACAAAGGACAAATGACTAATGAGGAACTAGCCTAGTTCTTCTGACTCCGCAGCTAAATTGCCTAAGTTGGCACTCTGAAAAGAAGCTGGCAAAGACTGGGTATTTCGAGAGTATGGCTCTGCCAGGTTAGAACGCAACTGCCGCATGAGACTTGCCATTTCCAAGGCGCTCATAGCATAATCCCAGCCATGATTGCTTTTGATGCCTGCCCGTTCTAAAGCTTGCTGCATAGTATCGGCTGTCAAAATGCCAAAAATCACAGGTACACCTGTTTGAAAGCTAGCAGCAGCAACGCCCTTTGCTACTTCAGAAGAGACGATATCAAAATGAGGTGTTTGCCCACGGATAACTGCACCCAGGCATATTATGGCATCATAGCGATGGGACAGTGCCAGTTGGCGAGCTACTACAGGTACTTCAAAACTTCCCGGTACCCAAACATAGTCTACCTGATTGCCGTGGGGGTTGGTATCTACACCGTGGCGTTTTAAGCAATCTTGACACCCCTCCAGGAGCTTAACGCTAACCAGGTCATTGAATCGACCAATCACCACTGCAAACCGTAAAGGTTCTGTTTGAATAAAACTTCCCTCAAAAACTGCCATGACTGCCTCTGAATCAGGTATACTTCTGGCCAATATACATTTCTTCTTTAAAAAATGTAGAGGAGCAGGAAAGCGCGGTTAGGAAAAAGGAACTAAGAAAAAGATATCTCTTTTTTTTCCTTTAACCTTTCAACTTGGCTTTTCTGCCCCTCTAGTTTTTATATTATGTGCCTCTGCCAGAGCAAAGCCGTCGTCTATACGACAAAAAAGTTTAACAAACCGACTAAAAATACTAACCCAATCCAGACGCCTGAACCAAGCCAGAGTAGCTTTTTAGATTCATTCCAATTTTGGGGAGTGGCATAAGCAACAGGGACACCGACAACGAGGACAAAAGATAGCGCAACCAGGCCTATCAAAGCAATTTGGAATATTATGGTCATTTTTGCTTCTCCCAAGCTAGCGAAATACTAAAGATAGAATATCCTAAAGGGCGACACTGACAGTTTTTCCTTATTTTTAAGCTAGCAGAAATTGTTACATTTTAGTCATTTGTCCTTTGTTTAAGCATTAATGACTAATGACTTTTGATTATGGACTTAATTCTTTGCCACACAACAGCTGATTTTGACGCACTAGGAGCGGCGGTAGGGCTAACACGCCTGTTACCGGGGAGTAAGATTGTCTTATCTGGCGGCTCTCACCCTCCTGTACGGGATTTTTTAGCCTTGCATCGAGATGAATATCCTTTGATTGAAAGGCGTTCAGTTATTCCTGAAAAGATTCGTTCCCTAACTGTGGTGGATACGCAGCATCGCGATCGCTTGGGTAAAGCTGCTGAGTGGTTAGATTTACCCCATTTAAAAGAAATCATAGTTTATGACCATCACTTAGGGCAAGAATCAGATATTCCGGCTACGCAATCGTATATTTCCTCTGTGGGAGCTACCACAACTTTAATTGTGGAACAATTGCAACAACAACAAATTTCCCTCACTCCTGCCGAAGCAACGGTGATGGCTTTGGGTATCCACGTTGATACTGGCTCGTTGACATTTGACCAGTCCACACCACGCGACGCTTTAGCTTTGGCTTGGTTAATGGAACAAGGTGCGAGTTTATCAGTAATTTCTACTTACCGTGACCCTGGCTTGTCTCCTCAATTGCAGCAGCTATTAACCCAAGCGCTGGAAAATTTGGAATATCTCTGTATACATGGATATACCATTGCTTGGGTAACTTTGAAAACTCAGGGTTTTGTGCCAGGGTTATCGAGTCTAGCCTCGGAACTCGTCGAGTTAACTGAAATTGACGCCATACTATTGGCGAATGAATATTCTTTAGACAAAAATGACGTACGCTTAACAGTAATTGGGCGATCGCAAATTCCTAAAACAAATCTTAACCTCTTATTCCAACTCCTGGGCGGTGGTGGTCATTCACAAGCAGCATCGCTGAATCTCCGAGGAGTAGACTCTAAGGCAACATTACATCAACTCTTAGACGGGATAAAAGTCCAAATTCCCCATCCCCCCACTGCTAGAGACTTGATGTCTTCTCCTGTCCGCACTATTCTTCCTGAAACCACAATTACCGAAGCGCAGCGTATTTTGTTGCGCTATGGAAACTCTGGTTTATCTGTAGTCGATGCTCAAGGGCAACTTGTAGGTATTATTTCACGGCGGGATATTGACATCGCCTTACATCACGGGTTCAGTCATGCGCCAGTCAAGGGCTACATGACAACGAATCTCAAAACGATTACACCAGATACAACACTGCCACAAATTGAGGCGCTGATGGTGACATACGATATTGGGCGCTTACCAGTATTGGAGAATCAGCAGTTAGTAGGTATAGTCACCCGCACCGATGTATTGCGGCAATTACATCAAGAACGAGAAGGGGAGAGAGAAAGAGGAGAAGAGAGAAAGCAAGGTAAAGGAGAAAAAAATCATCTTAATCTTCCCCAATTGCAAAATAAACTTGCGCCTCAATTGTGGCAATTACTCACCATAGCATCGCAAGCAGCCCAAAAGCGGGGTTGGCATCTTTATTTAGTAGGTGGTGCGGTGAGAGACTTGCTATTAGCAAAAGAAGCAGCAGGTGATTTGATGATTAAAGATATCGACCTTGTAGTTGATGGCTTTCACAAAACAGCAGATGTCGGTGCTGGCGTGGAGCTAGCAAAGGCACTCCAGCAACTTTACCCTGCTGCTCGCTTAGAAATCCACGGGGCTTTTCAAACTGCTGCCTTGTTGTGGCACAATGACCCAGAATTAGACTCTTTGTGGGTAGATATTGCCACCGCTAGGACAGAATTTTATCCTTACCCAGCGGCAAATCCAGAAGTTGAGGCGAGTTCTATTCGTCAAGACTTGTATCGCCGGGATTTTACCATCAACGCAATGGCGCTGCGGCTTACCTCTCCCCGTGCTGGGGAATTACTTGATTTTTTTGGCGGTTTACTGGATTTACAAGCTAAGCAAATTCGGGTTTTACACCCCAACAGCTTTATCGAAGACCCCACCCGCATTTATCGCGGTGTGCGCTTTGCTGTGCGCTTCGGATTTGAGATTGAACCGCAAACAGAAGAGTTTATCCGCTATGCCATTAACAGTGGCATTTATGATCGCACTGCTCAAGAGAATAGCAAAACTCCAGCTCTACAAACTAGACTCAAAGCAGAATTGAAACATATTCTGGAAGCCTCCTACTGGAAATCAGCTTTACAGTTACTCGATAATTTAGGGGCATTGCAATGCATCCATCCTACTCTGAAGCTAGATGAAGAAATACTACGGCAATTACGTTTGCTAGAACGTTGTTTGCGACGATTTGATTCACAGCAAACCCTCATTCATTGGCAAATGCGCCTGGAAGCATTAGTCATTCACTTAGCACCCGAATATTGGGGAAAAGTGGCACAAAATTTGCAATTGCAGGAAGATAGCATTGCTAGGTTGAAGAAATTTGCCCAAAGCTTTAACCAAGTCATGGAACTGTTACCTAGTTGTCAACATCCCAGTCAAGTGGTGCAGTTGCTACGACAGTATGACTTGCCAATGCTAATTTTAATTGCCTTACACAGTTCACGTTTGCTCAGGCAACAGATATGGCATTACTTAACAGTTTTAGCCAACATCCAACCGATTTTAAATGGTAATGATCTCAAGATATTAGGCTACAAACCAGGGCCTCAGTATCGACAAATTTTAGATGATATACTTGCAGCCAGCTTGGATAAAGTAATTAAAAATAAAGTAGAGGCAGAAGAATTTTTAGCCAAGCATTATCCCAAATAAATTGCTTCTTCTCATCTAGGGCACATTACACATCGCAATAGTTTAAATTGTATCTGGGTCTATATTTAACTCGCGCAGCTTTGTTGCCAAACGTTCTACTCTTTGTTCTGCCTGTTCTACTCTTTGTTCTGCCTGTTCTACTCTTTGTTCTGCCTGTTCTACTCTTTGTTCTGCCTGTTCTGCCATTTCTTCAGGTGTTGGTACTAGTTGCCCATTCTGTGTAAAAAACCGTAATAGACCTTCATGAATTCCCAAATATAACCCTAGCTGATGACTCCACAAATGCCCTTGTTCCGAAGCTTGCAGAGGTTGATATTCCCCATCTACTAAATGAAATCCTACAAATTCTAACGTGTAAGGCTCGAAGTAAAAATAATCCGGTGTACGGAAGGTATCTTGATAAATTTCCTTTTTTAAACCTTTGTCTGTATTTGCTGTTGATTGAGAGAGAATTTCTACAATTACATGAGGATATTTACCATCTTCTTCCCAGACTACCCAACTTTTACGGGTTTTGCGTTCAGTTCCCAACACTACAAAAAAATCTGGGCCTCGGAAGTATTCTGATTTGCGTTGGTGTGGGCTGTAATAGATAGTCAAGTTTCCAGCCGCGTAGAAATCATTTCTATCTCGCCACACCCATTCCAAGCATGTTAAAAGTAAGATTATTTGTCGTAGATGTAGTTCGCTTTCCAAGGGAGGTTCATCACTATATAAATCACCAGGGGGAAAAATAACATCTTGACAGATGCCTTGTTGATCATCTAATTCTTGAGCAATGGTCATAGAATGAATATGGCATCAAGTAGTTATGGATTGATTTTAGCAGTTTTGTAGTAGGCGATCGCGTAGCGTACCGTAAGTAATCGCCTATTTTTAGGGTAAGGGTAAATAAACTATTCTGTCTTGATATTCATCGTCTTCTGATGCCAAAGCAACTATTATGAGTTCTTCTATATTTTCACCAATACTTAAATTTTGATTGAGGATAAAAATTCCTGGTACGTGACGATTAACAGCGATATGCTCAGCTAAATGTCCTGGCATAGAAGTTCGGTTATTTGTCACTAATATAAAATTATTATCTTCACACCAACACAGAATTTCTGGATCAAGTGTACTTTTTGGTGGAGTTCCTGATTCTCCTACCACTTTGATCGCAATCTCAGGTTCTCGTAGTCTAATTTGATTTGGATATATAGGATTGACATTTTCATCAATCAGATATTGCAGTGTCATGCTTGCTGTTTAGCTTGTCTTTCAATTCGGAGTTGGCGCAGTTTTTCTGACACTGGCGGGGGATTAAGTCGCTGTTGTTCTCGCATTTTATGACCGTGTTCTATCCAGTTTTTGATGTAAGCACTGACAGTTTCTTTGTTTTGCAGATAATAAAGAATTGTTGCATATACTTGCTCTAAAGATATTGTTTGATAAATTTGGGCAATTTCTTCTGGAGAACGTCCACAATCAATGTATTCATAAAGAATTGTTTCAATCCCAATACGTGAATCTTTTAGTCTGATGTCTTCTGAAGACAGGAAGTTGAAATACTCTCCGATATGTTTGGTAGACATAGATTGACCCATATTCATAGTTAGTTATTATATATAGTAATCTTTTTGTTCAAGCGATAAGCTTGACGGCATAGCGATCGCTTACCGCACTACATTAACGCTTTGCAAAAAAGGCTTCGCAATCTTAAGTTAGGCAAAAAAAAAGAGCGCAATCTTATCTTCCTCACAAACAAGACTAGATCCCCGACTTCTTTAAGAAGTCGGGGATCTGTTTGATTACGGTTTAATTAAAGATTCTTCAGACTGGCGATATTTAGTAATTAACCTACGTCTTTTTAGGGGTGAATAAAGCAGCATGAAAAGTGTAGGTAAACTGGTTCCTGTTAGTGCTAATAAAATAAATGGATTTAGAAAGCCCGTTATTATCCCAGTTCCTGCGCTAGCTCCAAATCCTAATGTTAGTAGTATTAGTACAGTTGCAAATGAGTCTTCAGCCAAATATATAACCCAATATCTAGCATCACCCACAAACTGACCCACGTACACACCCACAAACGCACCCACAACCGCACCCACAGTCCCAACCACAACCGTACCCACAGCCGTACCCACAGCCCCACCCATAACCGTACCCACAGCCCTACCCGCAGCCATACCCACAGCCGAACCCACAGCCCAATGCACAGCCCCGGCTACTCCTAGCTCTAGTTTGGAATAACCAAGCCAAAAAGAAACCATAAGTAAGAAAATATTCATAAACAGAATCTTCTCATATCCACTAATTTCTAACAAAAAACTCCCAACCGCACTTGCAGCATAAGTAATAAACCAAGTCGTAGCCATAGCTACCACCACAGTCATTAAAAACAGCCGAATTAAATCACCAGAGGCTATCTTTCGCTTTTCAATCGGTAAAGCAGCCGTCTGCACTTTCACCGTTAAAGTGTGAGTCTCTGGATATGCATTACTGTGTAGTATCAGTTGACGTTTATACTGCTTATCCGCCATCAATTTACTCGTATCCACCTCAACCTGACACCAAGCATGATTCCCACTAAACTCAGCAGGTGTCACCGAAATCCAAGCATGATCATCTGGGGTATGCGGTGGATCATTAGGATGAGGTGCAATTTCCCATCTACCTTGTAGTAAAGTATCTGCTATAGGGTTCTCAATAGTAATGCTTTGCGTTAGCTTTTCCCCTAATCGGTTCGCTTTGAACTCCAGCACTGTTTCACTAAAATCAACTCCCGCTACACGAATAACATCAAGTGGCTTGAGTGCTTCTAAAGCTGATTTTGCATTAGTAAAGCGGTTTTTCTGTAGCGGTTGTACCATCTTTTCCAACCAACCCAGAAACCGTAGACTCAACCGAGGTAAAAGATGCTGAAACTTTATTAAATATGGATCATCTTGATCTTGCAATTGATCTATTTTTGTTGATTTGATTTCTGTCAGTAAGCAAATCAAGGTTACACCCAAAGCATACAAGTCTGTAGCGTCTATTGGTTTAAACATTTGCTCTGGTGGAATAAAACCCGGAGTACCTTTGAATACGCTACTCGCTGCGACTTCCTGGCTGCCAATACGAGCAAAACCAAAGTCAATTATGTAGACATTGAGTTCTTCATCTACTAAAATATTTTCCGGTTTGATATCCCGATGAATTATCGGAGGATTGAGATTTTGCAGGTATCCAAGAATTTCTAAGACTTTGACAGCAATTTGCTTAACTTCCTCTATTTCAAAGTTACCGAGGAGTTCTGCCAAAGATTCCGCCTTGATATATTCTTGCACCAAACAAAAGCCATCAGACGTAGCAAAAGAATTTATGTAGCGGGGAATACCGGGATGAGTTAGTCCTTGTAGTACTTTAATTTCTCGTTGATGAGCCTCAAACCCAGACCAACTAGAACCAACTTGAGCAAAGCAAAACTGCTTTATTACCACGTGTTCCCCTGTATTAACTTTTGATGCTAGCCAAGTAATCCTTCCTCCTTCCCGATTACGTCCCAATTCTCGCAAAACTTGATAGCCGTGTTCGCTGAAATCTGGATAGCTCATAGTTCAAGGGCAACAAGTAAAATATGCCAATTTTGCTGTGTATTACGCAAATAGACTTAAATTAGCAGGGGTGATTCAATTAATCAACGTTTTTAACAATAGTTATTTATTCTTGTAGGATGGGCGTCTCGCCCGTCCTGGGGCAGGCAAGATGCCCACCCCATAAGATGTATTTAAGACAGAATAAAACTGCTGTAAGTCTTTCTAGTAGGGCTGGAGAGTGTGGAAATAGAAAAAGCGATCGCATCCTCGTTTTCCGAAATCCCTTCGTGCTACACTGTAATCAATATCAAACCTCATCACAACTCCAACGAGATAGCACAAATGAAGTAGTACCAAACACCTGTTGCACTAAAGCAACAAATGTCAACGAAGAATAAACGCAATTAGTTTGACAGGGTTACTTCACATAGTCATGTACTAAAAATATTGTCATCACTCCTATCTACATAGAACCGCTTGACGATTGTCTGCGGCTGTTTTTTTGTGTCTAATCTACCCGCAGCTTATGGAAAAACGCGGGTGGAATTTTGCGAATTGAGGTTTGAGAAGAATGTCGAAAAAATCAATATTGTTAGCTGAGAATTTAGCATATAAACTCAGCATAGATAGAACTTTGTTTCAAGGAGTTGATGTGAATATCGACGCGGGTGATCGCATCGCTCTAGTTGGGCGTAACGGCATTGGAAAATCAACTCTTTTAAAGATTATTGCAGGTCAAATTAACCCTAATGCCGGTTATATTTCGCGTAATGGTGTTGTCTACTATTTGCCACAAGTCAGTACGATTAGGCAAGAAATCATAGCAGACACATTACTGAATTTTTTGATTTCCATCTCTGATGAATGGTGGAAAATTGAAGAAATTTTACAAGTACAATTTCACACAAGGCTTGATTTATCTTTATCTGTTAATAACTTGAGTGGTGGAGAACTCACAAAACTATTTTTAGCAATTGGTTTAGCTAAACAGCCTAACTTGCTGTTACTTGATGAGCCAACAAATCACATGGATTTGCAAGCATTAGAAAGCTTAAGACAGTTTCTTTTGAATTTCACTGGTGCGTTTGTGATTGTCTCACACAAGCCTTTTTTCTTAGATCAAATGACAGAAGTTACTTGGGAACTTACATCTGAAGGGGTGAAGGTGTACGGGGGAAGTTTTTCTGGGTATCGAGAACAGAAAAAAATAGAGTTAGAAGTAGCATTGCGATCGCACGAAGTCGCCAGAAAGGAACTTAAACGCGTCCAAGCTACAGCCATGCAAGAGCAGCAACGCGCAGCGCAATCTAGTCGCAACGGTCGCTCCCAGGTTCTTAATGGCAGTGTAGACAGAACGGCCGCAGGACTAATTAAAACAAAAGCAGAGGCATCAGCTGGAACTGCGAAAAAGAAACATGAAGCATTGGTAGCAAAGGCTACTCAAAAGGTTATAGAAACGAAAGTGAAAACAACAAAGACAACGAGTATTCAGTTAGAGCAAAAAAGTCAAAAACGCAGAAATTTGATTGATATTCAGGGTGCAAATCTAAGGGTGTCAGAACGCCTGTTAATTCAGAACATTCAGTTACATGTCTCCTCTGGCGATCGCATTGCTTTTGTAGGCGCGAATGGTTCAGGTAAATCGAGTCTGGCAAAAGCAATTTTAAGGATAAATAAGCAAGCAGCAATGTTGGAATCGGGTGAGGTTTTGCTTGCACCAGCGATGAAAGCAGTGTATCTCGATCAAACTTATGAACTGGTGAATCGAGAGCAGACGATTTTAGAAAATATGCAAACTGCCAATCCAAATCTCAGCTATCAGTCGTTGCGTCAACAATTGGGACACTTTCTATTCAAATATGATGACGTTCACAAAACAGCGTCCGTCCTGAGTGGAGGTGAGTTGGCAAGATTAGCGATCGCAATTATTAGCATCTCTGAAATTGATTTGTTAATTCTCGATGAGCCAACTAATAACTTAGATATTGAAACCGTTGAACAAGTGGTTGCAGGTATAAATGAGTTTCAAGGTGCTATTTGGGTCATTTCCCATGATATGGATTTCCTTAGTCGAATTAATATTACCCAAAGTTTCAAGTTGAGCAGGCAATGCTTACAAATGACGACGTATTTACCCAGTATCCCAGAGCGATATTATCAAGAATTACTGGAATGTTATGATGGAGAATTTTGATAGTTAACAGTTACAAAAATTAGTATTAAATTGTTTAATATACACTTTATAGGGAGAAGAATTAGCGAATTGTGCTGAATCAAATATCCTGGCTAACATGACAGTAGCAAGTCAAAAATTTATTAGTTCATCTAGAATTTAAAACCTTTAAACAGTGATTTCAATTCAGACATAATTGTTGATTAAGCAGAGGTAGAATTTGCTATCACAATTCTGTACGTATCCTCTAAAGCTTGTAAAACTTCCGCAGCCGACTGATATCTTTCCCTGAAGTCATAGCGTACCATCTTGTCTAAAATAGCTGCTACCTCATCACTAACTTCGGCTTGGTGTTGCCAGAGAATTTCTCCAGTGTATGGGTCTTCTTTCAATTGAGTGGGATAAAAGCCTGTTAGCGCTTGGATACCAATTATCCCCGCAGCATATATATCGCTGCTAAATCTTGGCTTACCTCGGACTTGTTCACTCGGCATGTAACCACGAGTACCAATAACAACTGTACTAAGTGATTCACCAGTAGTTGTCTGTTCAATTTGCTTCACAGCACCAAAGTCAATCAAAACTAATTTTTGGTCTTGTTTACCTCTGATAAAATTTGAGGGCTTAATATCGCGGTGGATTACATTGTGCTGGTGGACAAACTCTAGCACTTTTAAAATGTCGTATAAAATAGCAATCACCTGAATTTCAGGTAACGGCTTTCCAGGAGTGAGTTCTTGATCCAGGCTATGACCATCAATAAATTCTTGAACTAAATAGAACTCCTGATTTTCCTCAAAGTGAGCAAAGATGCCAGGTATCTGGTCGTGGTTTCCTAACCTGTACTGGACTTCTGCCTCAGATTCAAACAATCTTCTTGCTATCTGCAAAACTTTTGGCTCTGTCTGTGCAGGTCTAAGTTGCTTAACGACACAGGGAGGGTTGCCGGGTAAATCCATATCTTCTGCAATAAAAGTATTTCCAAATCCACCAGCACCAAGGACTTTAGTAATTTTATAGCGTCCTTTCAAGATACTCCCTATTACCGCAGACTTTCCTGTATTAGAAACCTCCGAATTAATAGAATTACCAATCATTGTTGGTGTTGCTTTTGACTCTACTGTTGGTGATGATAGCTGGGTATTATGCTCAATTAAAGTAGATGCCCGTTGCAAAAATTCACCACAGTGTGAACAAAAGGTATTATCAGGAGGATTTTTATGGCCTCTGCTACAAGTAGGTGAGAAGCTTTGTACTATCGACGGCTGAGTTAAAGCCTCACCACAGTAGATGCAAAAACGATTGCTAAAGTGATTCTCATGTCTTTTGCTACAAGTAATTACGACAGTTTGTACCTTTGGCGGTGATGTTGTTGACGAAAAACCAGGAAGTACAGTTTCTAACCAAGCAATCTGACTTGTATTCTCTGTTTCTGACTCCAGGCCTGCTACATTGTTTTGATTAGATTGCTTTTTAATTTCGATACCGCCAAGCGATCGCCAAGTTAGTGGTACTTCTGCCGGATTTTGAAAAGTCATTGGCAACCAAGTAGCACCAGGAAATTTATTCTCTAAACGATTTATCCTTTCTCTTGCTCTCCGCACCGCAAGGTGTAAAGGCTTTCCTGAAGCAAATGCTTCAAGAAAACGCTGCAAAAACTTCTGTGCTACTTCATCCGGTACAGGCTCTCGCATAACTATGATATTTGGGACGTGCAACTGGGCCAATTGCCGCGCTATTCCCAACCCATCACAGGAGTTAAAAATTGCTAATTGCAAACCGCGTTTAACAGCTTTTCTCAAATCAGGTTCTAAATCGTCAATCGTTATACTGTCCTCGTTATTAAGGTCAATAAAACCACTCTCTGCGTCTTCTTCGCTACGGGTGTGACCTGCAAAGAAAAGTATTTGTGGTTTATGCTCATCAATCTGGTCACATAAATACTCTAAGCTCGGTTTATCTAAATGGATCAAGCAGGCGTTTGAGTTTTCGGCTAACTGTTTTACCAACATTTCCCAGTCTGTTTTGGTATTAATTCTGGTGTCTCTACCGAAAACTGCTAAGATTTTGACTTGACCTTTGGTAGTCGCTATTTGTCCTTTTTTCACTGGTAAAGACAAAGCAACCTCAGCCCGATGATAATGCTTAAAAAAATCATCCCAGAGATGCCAAGGTAAACGCTGCAATTCTGGATTTTCAGTCTCAAATATGACCCGAATTTCCTCAGATTCGTCCTTCAGGCTTTGGAAAAGTTTTTCGCGGATCGGACTAAAATTAGAGTCTGCTTTTAACCAATTATTAAGACTTGACTTTAACTGTTTGCTAGCTCTTTTGATTTCATCAATGATAGAAGCGTCAGTACCTCCCGTGACGCCCATTCGAGCAGAATATCTGCCTGATACATGGCTGCGATAATGTGATTGCCAATAGGTATAGTGTTTATGCAACTCTGGTGCTGAAGGCAGTTTTCCCTTTGCAGCAGCAATCCACTGGCGATCGCCTTCCGTCCAAATCTGCAAGGAGACAGAAAAACCGCTCTCAAAATTTCCTTCTACTAAATTAATTACAACTAACTTGCCCATTGCCGACCCCTTGCAGGCAGTTAAATCACAAAATTCCGCACAGTATTAGCATCACCCAACTGAATTTGCACGCTAAATTGCTCTCCAGGTTTGCCACTAATATTTAGTTGAATACTCTTATTAGTATTTTTGGCTTGAACTTCTAAAAGGTTCTGGCCTGAGATATCAAGCACAATGCATTTAAGACCTTGTGGCAGAGTTTTACTGCTAATTGGATACACTTGTAAACGTATGTCTCTTTCCTGATCTGCTTTTGGCTGGACAGCAACAACCAAAGCTAATGAGTTAGCGATCGCTTGCATTTCTAAATCAATCTGCTGTGCTCGTAAAACTCCTTGATCACCAGTACCACTTCTAGCAAACACTAATTTGTCTGTTTCGCCCAAAACCTCTTCTACTGTCTGCCAACCTGCTTCAATCATATTTTGCAGCCATTGGCTTAAGTTAACTGCTGTTTTACTTAATCCAAAATCAGAATCTACACCCAACACATCTTGTACAGGAATACCTAATATTTCTGTCAATTGACCTGATTTAAAAAGAGCATCAAGTTTCTCAAGACCTTTTTGGGAACCATCAAAAACTAGCTCCATACAACCTTCCTCAATTCTTCGTAGTCTTATTGAACCATCATCCAAAAGTTTCTGGAGATGCTGAATAATCACTTCTAAGCGCGCTGCATCTAGATTTTCAATGTCTAACTCTAGCTTAACTTTGCGCCTGGCTTCAGATGGCTGCGGCAATTGTGATGTTTGATATGAACACCAAGATTCTTCTAAATCTTGAGTTTTTAATTTCTGTTTTGCTAAATTTATATTGATATTGCTTAGTAAATTGACTTCAAAAATATCGCGGATAACTGGATTATGCTTGATCTCAGAAGTAAAGTTGTCGCGCACTTTTTCAAATAAAACTGTCTTAACCTTGGCTGCATAGCATTCAGTTATAAATTCCTCATTAAGCGCTTCTGCTATGAGTTTTTCCTTTACTGCTTGAACGCCTGCTTCCAATAGCTGACTTTCTGAAGTTAGCAGTGATGCAATTTCATCTAAGGATTTAAATGGTATGTCAACGTATTTTGCCTGCTTGACATGTTTTAGCTCTTTAACAAGCTGCTTCAGCTTTCGGTCTAGCCATTGAAGTTCATCCCGGTGCTCTGGTGGGTAAATAATTACTGCTCGGTAGCGCTGCACAGGAGATAATTTGCTTAGTTCTTTATGACATTCTATAGCAATAGTTTGGAGTGCCGAGAGGAAACAAAGTTTAAGTATTTTTTCCAGATCATGATTGACTTGCTTGTCATTATGATGCAGGCGCTTCAAAACATTTTCAACAGAAGAAGCTATTAAAAGCGCATCTACTCTGTTAGTAAAGATACCTACTAAAAAAGGTATTAATATCAGCGTCAAAAGATCCATTTATTTGTTTTTAATATTTTTTAAATACTTAACTTTAATTAAAAATAATTGTCAAACTGTAGAAGTAAGTGATAGCGCAACAAGTCACTACTGTACTGCTTAGTGTCGATACTACCTTGTACCCTCAGTAATAAAACTTAATGTTCTGAAATTACGACAAATTTCCCATATATAACCGTAATTACCACATTATAAGTTTGATTTTGCCTTTAATTGCTTATTAAGTGGTAAAGAATGCTATCTATACTAAAAAGTCTGCAACACCAAATTTCTAGCTCTACAGTAGAAGCCGCAATGCATACGGGCAAGTTATAATTCTCTTGCGGACAAGCGTAACAAAAATTTATGAGTAACCCCCTTGTGCAAGCCTTTTTTGTAGGCAGAGCAGTAGCAGAAGTGATTAATGAGCGACTAGAGGTCGCTTTGACAGATGCTTTAAGTGATCTGGGAAAATTTGATGCTGAAGCTAGAGAGCAACTGCGTCAGTTTACAGATGAAGTCTTAGAGCGGGCAAATCGCGCAGCAGAAACAGCCAATGCAGGTCAAACTACTAAAGGTACTACTGGGCAACCCAGTTCCACTTCAGTTGATTTGCAAGCAGATATTGATGAATTAAGAGCAGAAATTGCTCTGCTGCGAACAGAATTACAACATCATCGCAGAACTTCTGCATAAATTTAGTCATTAGTCATTAGTTATGGACAAACAGAGATGTCCGTAGACGCTTCTGCCGTGAGACAGCGCTAGCGACGTTAGAAGCGCACCCTGCGAGAAGCGCTTGGGTGCGCCGGCTTTCGGCAAATAGAAGTTTGGGGAAACAATGACAGATGACACTTGAGCAAAAACAGTTTAGGAATCAGAGTGTTTTTTCTTCTAGGTGATTTCAGTTACAAACCAACGGTAAGCAAAGCATATGGAAACAGGTTATTCAGATAAGGCATACCGTTGGAATCGGGAAAATTACTCTAATAGACGGCGGTTTGTAGACATTTGGTCTTTTGTCTTGACCTTATTGTTCAAGCTTTGGCTGTACAACAAAAATTGGAGTTACACGGGTGGTGTGACTGAGGTAAAGCAAGCTGCAAGACGCAAAGCCCAAGCAGTCTGGATTCGCAGTACCCTACTAGACTTAGGGCCAACCTTTATCAAAGTCGGACAATTGTTTTCTACCCGTGCTGACATATTCCCTATTGAATATGTAGAAGAGTTGGCCAAGCTACAAGACAAAGTGCCAGCATTTAGCTATGAGCAAGTAGAAACAACTATTGAAAAGGAACTAGGTAAAAAAATTCCTGAACTGTTTCAGAGTTTTGAACCTATTCCGTTAGCTGCTGCTAGTTTGGGTCAAGTACACAAAGCTGTTCTGCACACTGGAGAATTAGTTGTTGTTAAGGTGCAGCGTCCAGGATTGAAGAAGTTATTTGAAATAGATTTACAGATTCTCAAAGGAATTACCCGCTACTTTCAAAATCATCCTAAATGGGGAAGAGGGCGAGATTGGATAGGTATTTACGAAGAGTGTTGCCGTATTCTTTGGGAAGAGATTGATTATCTTAATGAAGGTCGTAACGCCGATACTTTTCGCCGTAACTTTCGTGGCTACGACTGGGTGAAAGTTCCAAGAGTTTACTGGCGTTACACCACTTCTCGCGTGCTGACCTTGGAGTATGTTCCTGGGATTAAAATTAGCCAATACGAAGCTTTAGAGGCTGCGGGTTTGGATCGTAAGGTAATTGCTCGTCAGGGCGCTCAAGCGTATTTGCTACAGTTGCTCAATAGTGGCTTCTTCCATGCTGATCCTCATCCAGGTAATATTGCCGTCAGCCCCGATGGTTCTTTGATATTCTACGATTTCGGCATGATGGGGCGGATTAAGTCCAACGTGCGTGAAGGACTGATGGAAACACTGTTTGGTATTGCTCAAAAAGATGGCGATCGCGTTGTCCAGTCTCTCATCAATTTAGGAGCGATCGCACCAGTAGATGATATGGGCCCTGTGCGGCGTTCTGTCCAGTATATGCTGGACAATTTCATGGATAAGCCTTTTGAGAATCAATCAGTCGCAGCAATTAGTGACGACCTTTACGAAATAGCTTATAATCAGCCATTTAGATTTCCAGCAACCTTCACTTTTGTAATGCGAGCCTTTTCCACCCTAGAGGGGGTAGGCAAAGGTCTAGATCCAGAATTTAACTTTATGGAAGTTGCCCAACCATATGCAATGCAGCTTATGACCAATATGAATGGTTCTGAGGGGAATAGCTTTCTCAATGAATTAAGTCGCCAAGCAGTTCAGGTAAGTAGTAGCGCATTTGGACTGCCACGTAGATTAGAAGATACACTAGACAAACTAGAGCGGGGAGATGTACGCGTTCGCGTTCGGTCTATAGAAACAGAACGCCTGCTACGACGGCAGAGCAGTATTCAGCTTTCAATAAGTTATGCTCTGTTAATCAGTGGTTTCACACTTTCAGCTACGATTTTAGTGGTTAACAAT
Organism: Komarekiella atlantica HA4396-MV6; assembly: GCA_019359395.1. Taxonomy (GTDB): domain Bacteria; phylum Cyanobacteriota; class Cyanobacteriia; order Cyanobacteriales; family Nostocaceae; genus Komarekiella; species Komarekiella atlantica. The sequence continues at coordinate 10,445 of JAHHHK010000046.1, read as the reverse complement.
TATGTATGGTGGGCACTAGTGCCTGGTTTAATTGCAGCAGGGCTTTCAGTGATCCTGATCCGACTACTTTTACGCCTTGACCGTTACGATCGGATGTATTAATTGTTGAAGAAAAATTTATGAAACTTAATTTCACGGGTTCCAGTGATCCGGGACTTATTCGTTCTAATAATCAAGATGCTTATTATATCGACCCAGAAGGGCGATTTTTCATTGTTGCCGATGGAATGGGCGGTCATGCGGGAGGTGAAGAAGCAAGTCGCATTGCAACTCAAGAAATTCAGACGTATTTGGTCGCGCATTGGCAATCTTCTAAATCTTCCCAAGAGTTGCTAGAGCAAGCTTTGTGGGGGGCCAATGAAGCAATTTTACAGGATCAGCAAAATCATCCTGAACGCGCTGATATGGGTACAACGATTGTAGTGGTAATTTTTCGTGCCCCAGAAGCTCCTTGGTGCGCTCATGTTGGCGATTCGCGGCTGTACCGCTTCCGAGAGTCGCAATTAGAGCAAGTAACAGAAGACCATACTTGGGTGGCACGGGCGATCAAAATTGGTGACATTACTACAGATGAAGCACGGATTCATCCTTTTCGTCATGTATTATCGCGCTGTTTGGGGCGTGAAGACCTGCATCAGATTGATTTGCAACCATTGGATGTAAAAGTTGGCGATCGCTTGCTATTATGCAGTGATGGTTTGACAGAAGAACTTGTCAATCAAAAGATTGCTGGCCACCTCCAAGACACGCCTTGGGTTGATAAAGCTGCTCTTTCTCTAATTGAGGCTGCTAAAGAAGAAGGTGGACACGATAACATCACAGTTGTCATTGTCTCACTTGAAGATAGTCAATAGTCATTAGTTATTAGCTACTGGATGAAGGACGAATGACATAGACGCCTTAGCGGCTACTCTACGAGAACGCTAAGAGCGAACCCGTAGGGTAAGACAAAGGACAAATCCGGTAGATATACTCAGCAATTTGTTCAGCCTGAGCATTTTTCTTCTTTACAACTTGATACAAATATTTTTAGCCTCCTTAGATAATTTTGGAGGCTAAATTTATATAAATTGGTGAATTGACTTCTTGCACCTTATGAGGTATGGCGAATATAATGCACGTTTAATACCTTATATTTCCCTTTCTCCTACAAGGGGAACATTAGCTGAACCTGTCTTTTTAAGAGAGGTTTACAGAGGTAGAGAGTTAAGAAGGGAGTTACAGCCTGAGTTTACAAATCCTAAATTTTCCCGAAATCGCTCTAATGGACTTGGGATATATATCAGTAGAGTCAGGTGCAAGAACTCAAATCAAAAAAAGTCCACACTTAGGATGTGGGCAACCTGTCAAACACTTGTTATCTTTCTTAATACGGAAGAACAAATGTGGGACACAGAAAAGTCCAAATCTTAATCACGTTTGGACTTCTGTGAGTGATATCACCTTTACGCGTTGTTTTTTTCGGAGTTAATTATGAGTCAACCAATTGAATTATCCTTGGAACAGCAATTCAGCATCCGCTCATTTGCCACTCAGGTGCAACACATGAGCCATGACCAAGCTAAAGACTTTTTAGTCAAGCTTTATGAGCAAATGGTCGTGCGCGAGGCAACTTATCAGGAGCTTCTCAAGCACCAGTGGGGCTTAGATTCCGGCTCCACTATGGCATAGAGTCTTTCTAATGTCGCTGTGGGCGACCTCCTTCTCTTGCTTAGTTCCAAGGAGGAAAAGAGCTGGGGATGCAGGGGCGTCAACTTCGATAAACAATTTCAAAGGCTGAGAAAATAAAACCAAAGCGCAGGAGTTAAATTCACCATCTAAACTAAGACTTATTAACGATTCTGACTACATATCACTGAAGTCTGAATTTATTCAAGCCTCTAGCTTAAATTAATTGGTGCATAAGCAAATCTCTCTCACGTGTCAGCATCATAATTTATTGTCCCCTGATATACGGTGCAGAGGAAGCTTTCATAGAGACTAGCTTTTGCAGCTAACGTTTTTACTCTTCCTACTTTTTATAACTAAAAATTACAACTATATATATAGATTATTTATAAAACTTTACATTTACTGAGTAGCTACTCTTTATACTACAGATGTTTTATGTAATATCAGAATATTTTCTTAGCCAGAAAGGTCGTATGGAGAATCTGTATCAATTCCTTCCAGCTTTGCCAAAATTTGAGGCTTAATCTTTTCGTACTCGCTTTTGAGTAAGCTTTTACTAATTTGGGGATCGGCAGATGACACCAAAGCGTTGCTAGTTGTTACCCACTGTTGTAATCGTTGGCGTTGAGCAGGAGCGATACTGGAAAGTAGGATATGAGCACAGCGACTTGGTGTTTCTCGCGCAAAGAACAAAAGACGGTAGTAACCTTTATGCTGTAATAAGCGGGCAATTTCTTGACCAAGACTGGTTTTGAGATCGAGGTAGTAATGTACCCATTTAGCGCCATGTTTGCGGTTGTAGATGACAGTAATCCACAGCAACATGGGATGAGGAATAGAAATAAAAAGAAATTGATTGTAGCGAGTACAGACTAAACGCTTTTGAATTTCTTGTTGCTGTAGCATAACCCACAAGGCAGGTAAAACCTCACCATTGATATGAATCGGCTGGGTAAATACAATATCGGCAATTGGTTTATTTTGGGGCCAGGAAATGGCACGAGCAATTTCATCGTTTGATAAGGATAGCCGTAAATCGGCTTTCGTTTTTTGTTCAAGCTCAGTGCTAACTGTAGTGGGAACCAGTGCATGGCTGTCTTGCTTAATTTTGCGTATTTGCTGAGGCTGTTCTAGGGATGTTAAAATTTTCAGGATTTCACTGATTGTTTGAGGGCGATCGCTCGCTGGTTTGGCTAGGCAACTCATCACCAGATTTTCGACTTCCTTTGGCAGCAATAATCCAGGGGCAGCCTCAGAAAAAGAACGTGGTTGTTGATAGTGATGTACTTTATACCATGCTCCAAATGAGTGAGTTGGTGCAACCAGTGGCATTTTGCCTGTAAGCATTTCAAACATCATTACACCCAAACTATAAATATCGGCGCGGTTATCCAGTTCCTTACCTTCCATCTGTTCGGGAGAGGAGTAAGCCAGGGTTCCCAAATAAAATTTTGTATGATCGCCGTCTGAGTGGATTAACTTAGCAATACCAAAGTCTAGAACCTTGACCAACTCCCCGAAACTAGAGTCTTGAATCACTAGCATATTGCTAGGCTTGATATCGCGGTGGATAATTGGGCAAATTGTGCCATCAACTGGGATGCCATTATGAGCGCACTGTAACCCCAAGCTAATTTGGCGCACCATGCTGAGAAATCTTGGCAAAGCTAGTTGCTGCTTACGGACAATATTGTTTAGGCTTTGTCCTTGCAGGTATTCCATAACGTAGAACGGAGTGTTATTTTCATCTACGCCATAGTCCATTACTCGGACAATGTGGATGCTTTTTTGCCCTAGTAAAGCACAGGTTTTCGCTTCTCGCTCAAAGCGGTCTTGCAATCGCATCTTTTCGTTTTGGATTGACAAGGCAAGAAATTTTACAGCAACAGGTACTCCTCCCAACAAAATATCCTTAGCACGATAAACCCGGCCCATTGCTCCAGTGCCGATTAACTCCTGAAGCTGGTAGCGTTTGCTAAGTAAGCGACCAATGTTGGGGTCTGACATAGTAGAAAATTTGACTCTAATGTTCAAAAATAGTTTGGCGGGTCAGAATTATAGAGAACTCCTGGCTTGTTTGAGACAGCCAAATGCTTTGATTCTGATTTAGTTTGCCCAATTTTGAGCCAATAGTTGTTAATCAAAGAGTTAAGGGTCAAAAGCTACTTAAAGACTTTGAAAAAATGAAAAATGGCAAATGACTGTTATGTTAACTGACGTTCTAAGCTTGCTTCCATTGTGCTAGTTAAAAAGTGACCGACTAATATACCACTGGTTAGGTAGTAGCTAGTATCATTGACTCGGAGTAGGGTTTCAAAGCCACTACGACGCTGGCGATCGCCTAGTACCCAATAACGCTGCACAATGGTATCTGGGCCAATCCAGCCTTCGCCTTCAACCTGCCCTAAGAGATTATGCTGGAGTAAAAAAGTATACTGGCGTTCTCCATCATGCAGACGCCCTTTGTATTGCAACGAGATTTCCGAGCGATCGCTATTACCTGGAAATATTAGCTTTGTGGCCATAGTAAACCAGTTATCTCGATTCCAAGCCACTAAAGTCATACCCTTGACGCTGATTGGCAAGCCATTACGTTCCAGCCAGCTTCCTTGAATTGTCCAGCGTCCTGGTTCCAATAAAAAAGTATGAGCCACCTTCTACATTCCCTGTCTTGATCCATTGACGCCAAGACTATAGTTATAGCAGTGCTGATACACCAATAATTCTCGGTTAAAGAGTAGAAGGAAAAGGGAAAAGCTTAAATTTTATCCTTACACTTTAGCCTTTAACCTTCTCTTAAACTACAAGAGAGCTAAAGAGTGCAAATTCTTAAAAGTATTGGCTGAGATATTATTTGGCGTGACCCAAGCTGCTCAAAAGATAATGTCAAGCCTAATACGTATTAGGCTTGACATTATCTTTTGCAGCTAGTAGCTGGAGCTACTTTTAGTTTCTAGAGTCAAACTTAATATAGATTTTAAATAAGTTTATTAAAAATTAGAGAAAACGATTCTCCAATTTTTAATTTTTAATGGTGTGCGTGAATCCCTGGGGCATAAGCCTCAATGACTCTGCCAGTACGAGTGCAACTAATCATCAAATAATCACAACTTGGGCACTGCGTTCGAGTTAATTGACTATCAAAAATATAATAGCGTTCTGCTTTACTCCCACAGTTTGGGCAGTGAATCTTTTGTACTATTTGCATTTTAAAACCCCTGGTTGCGATTATTTTTTATTTTGTAAAACTGCGTGTTAAACCAGGAAAAATTCTGGTTCAACCCAACTTAACAAACTGTCGTGATATTTGGTTTATTATTTTAAACAAAATTTTAGATTTGAAAACTTTTTCATATCTTTGTTTATTATCTTATAATTTAGGTCATTGTATACTCTTACTTTAGACACATAAATATTTTTTTAATTAAATCTTGCTTAGAGATTCACTGATCCCTATGATTAATGCTTTGAGAGAGCCTTATTTGTAGTTATTTCAGACGAATACAAAAAAAGCCGTTCTTGTATTCAAAAATCAAAACCCAGAAATTACTGTATCTTGAGTTACAAAATTTATGTCTTAAGATTTAGTTAACATTTGTTGGTAAGATTTATGAGATAAAATTTTCGTGAGATAAATTAATCAAAACTACCGAACTTCTAAACGATGGCTTTTTCTGCTCGGCACTTCAAGAGTTGTTCGTAGCGTTGATGGGAGTGGGTGAACTGTTGTTGAATACTGAGAATGTACTAGCAGTTCTGAAATCACTGAATCAGGATCTCGGTATTGGACAGCGCGAGTCATTCTTGATTATTAGTCTTCATGCTCCCTAATATTCCTCGGTTAAACGGAAAAGGGAAAAGAGTAAGGGCTGAATTTAAACCCTTACCCTTTTCCCAGACCATATCAGAGGTGAAGATTTATCAAGAAGGATGAAAATAATCGTAAATTTCTTGAGCCAAATGAGGGCCAATCCCTGCAACCTCAGCAAGTTGTGTAGGTGTGGCCTGCCGAATATAATCAACTGAGCGAAAATGCCCCAATAGCTGCTTTTGCCGATGGTGTCCCAAACCGGGGATTTCATCTAAACGCGATCGCTTCAACTTGTCAGTGCGTTGCTGGCGATGGAAACTGACTGCAAACCTATGTGCTTCATCCCGCAATCGTCGCAACAACTGTACTCCTGGTTGTTCTGCATCAGTTGTCAAGGGTTTGGACTCTCCCGGTAAAAAAATCTCCTCTCGCTGCTTCGCTAGACTCACAACTCGCAAGTCTTCTAATACATTCATCTCTTGCAAAACAGCAACAACTGACGATAGCTGACCCTTACCACCATCTATCATGATTAAGTCAGGCCAGTCAGGATTACCCAAGCGTGGCAGTGGATCTGTAGCGCTTTCGCTGACGCTATACTTGCGGAACCGACGCTGGATAACTTCAGCAAGACTAGCAAAATCGTCTGAATGTCCTGCTGTAACTGTAGGATTTTTTATTTTGTAATGGCGATAGTGCTGCTTAGCGGGTAAACCATCAATAAACACGACTTGAGAAGCTACAGCATTTGACCCTTGAATATGGGAAATGTCATAACCTTCGATGCGGTGCGGTAAGTCTGGTAAATCGAGAATGGTGGCTAAATCTTGCATTGCTTGATGGTTGCGATCGCCTAATTTCTGCATTCTTTGCAATTCATACTGGGCGTTTCGCTCTACCATCTCAATTAATTCTGCCTTGGTTTGCCGCATTGGAGCCAAAATCGTGACTTTTCTTCCTTTACGCTGAGTCAAGACATCAGCTAATATTCCTCCATCTGGTAAATCGTGTTGTACTAAAATCTCTGTGGGTATTTCCACTGAGTCAGCGGTTTGGTAATGTTCCTCCAAAGCTCGTTGTAAGATAGCTCCTGGATCTGCATAAGCATCAGCTAGAAATGCTAAGCGTCCTACTAATTGCCCAGCGCGAATCTGGAATAATTGAATGCAGGCGTGTTTATCATCAGCTGCCAGTGCGATCGCATCCCGCGAAACTGTATCATCTGGTAGCGACACTTTTTGATTCGCATTTAGCGACTTTAACCCAGCAATTTGATCGCGAATCCGTGCCGCTGACTCAAAGTTCATCCCTTCTGCTGCTGCTTGCATTTGTTGTGTCAAGATATCAATCAGTTCTTGAGTCCGACCTTGGAATACCATCGCTATTTTTTGCACAATTTTGCGGTATTCTTCTGATGAAATCAGTTGTTGACATACACCCGGACATCGTCCTAAATCATAATTCAAGCAAGGACGATCTTTGAATAGTGGTTGAGGTCGTTGTCTTAAGGGGAAAATTCGCTTGCACAGGCGTAATATTTCTCGCAATAGACCAGAATCAGTATAAGGGCCATAAAATTTATCCTTTTCTTTACCTAATTGGCGCTTGCGGGTGATAAAGATGCGAGGATAGTCTTCTGACCAAGTAATGCATACATAGGGATATTTTTTATCATCCTTGAGCAACACGTTAAAGTAAGGTTGGTGTTGCTTAATCAAGTTTGCTTCCAGCGCTAAAGCTTCGGCTTCGGTATCGGTGACGATAAATTCAATTTCTGTCACCAGTTTTACCATTGTAGCTATGCGTTCGCTCTTGTTGTACGCGTCTCGGAAATAGGAACGAACACGCGATCGCAATTTGCGCGACTTACCTATGTACATTATGCGATCATTCTTATCCCGCATGAAATATACTCCCGGTTCCGGCGGAATTTCGGCTAGACGGCTTTCCAATCTTTCGGGTTCTTTAATCAGTGGTAGTGTTTGAGTAGGTATTGTCACAACCAAAGTTAGGTAATCTTTCTCTATTTTAAGAAAAATTATTTTTTTATGCCGATTTAACAGAGCATTTATCAAGTAAATATTAAGTAGAAGTGTGTTCGCTCATCGTATTTACACTTAAATTTTTAGTACTCTTAGGTGTCTTACATCTCATTCAAACTCATACATATTTAAAATTAATACTATTAATAACTCTAAATTGATTTGATTGGTCAATTAAATAAAATCAATAGATGAGTTTTAATATAAGTATTTTATTGCGTTTATATTTTGTAAATCACTTTTACTTTTTACACGATTATTTAATAATAAATTTTTATAAATATGGGTTAAAATCTTAGCTTTTATATTACAAAGATAGTCATGTTTTTATATGTATTTTGTTAATCAATAAGCAATATTTCGGATTTACAATTTAACTGATAACATTAGGCAAATTAACGGATTGAGTAAATCAAATCTATGATTATGATTGTAGTTGTCACTTTTAAAGTTATTTAATATAACAATATAAATATGAATTTACAAGATTTTGAATCCCAGTATCGTGAGTCTATGAGTGAAATGCTCAATGAATTACAAACAGCAGTTTTGATGTTAGCACAATTACAACTTAAAATTTCTAAACTTGGTAGTTCTGTGCAAAATATGAGTGAGACTGTTGAAGAGTTTATTGCTCAAAAACAAGTAGAATAAATACATTGTGAATTAGGTTAGCTCATACGTAACGCTCAGTAAACTCTTCTTCAATTGTTAGGATCAGATTCTTAAGATTTACGGGTTTAACAAAGTAGTGACGTGCACCCAACCTCATAGCTCGTTCTTGATCAGCTTTAAAGGCAAAGGCTGAAACTACAATGACAGGAATATTTAACAAACTTGGTTTTTTCTGGATCTGTTCTAAGAGCGAATAACCATCAATATCTGGCAACTTTAAGTCTAATAACATTAACTCCGGTTGGAATCTCTCTATAGTTGAGAAAAAAGCGGAGCCTTTTGACAAGCTTTGGACATCGTACCCACAATAACTTAGATAGTCACTCAACAGCATCCTATTGACATCATTATCTTCAAGTAGCAAAATTCGTCTTAATTGATGCGATTTTAATTGCTGATTTATGGTAAGTAAATGTGCTGTCATTGCTGCCTATTTTCTTAGGTCAAAAGTTCACAATTTTTGCCAGAGACTAAAACAACAGTGCATACAAAATGTGATAAATTAAAACTATTCATTTTATTTTAGTAGATAAAATATAAAATAAGTTTTTGCTGCACTTCTGTGTTTAATGATATTATCCTAAAATACAAACATCAATAAAATTTAAGCTTTTCTTCACGCATTTTTTATAACTTTTTTAGCAAATAATTAGTCTATTATATAAATTAATCTACCTAGTTTATATGAGCAAATTCTCTTAGAATTTGCCCATATAAACGACATAAAAACTTTTTATTTAGAGAAGTTGTTATCTGAATATTAGGGAATTTAACTGAGGTACAAATCATTTGATAGTTGTAAGAAATTGCTAAAAAAAAGGGAGCTTATAGCTCCCTTGCTAGATTGTAGTGTTTAAACGGCAGTTTCAAATAGACGCTTTTTTAAACTTGCGTTGTGTTGCAAAAACTCCAGCAACGCCCAGCAGACCGAGTATGACTGAGGGTTCTGGCACTGCTGTTGGAGGCACACCTTTGATGGTAACTTCGTAATTACCATTGTGAGATATACCATCACTGAGTTCAGTTAAACCTGACCTGGTAGCTTGAAAGCTAAATAAGTAGTCAGTCACACCATTATAGGTGTATTTAACGATTTCACTTGCTTGTAATGGACGTAATGGATTAGACGGAAGCCCTAGCAATGGTGCTGCATTGTAGTGACCTGCTAACCCAATACTGATTAAACCAGTGCTATCATTTTGGTTGATGTATGAAATATTGGGGTCACTGAAGCGTTGAAAGCCGCCTTGGTTGACAAAATTACCAAATAGAACCTGACCTGCGGTTGTACCAACAACACTACCGAAACCGTTGAAAGCTAAAGCCTGCTCAAACCAATACTGACCAAAGGTCGTTCCTTTGTAAGAACTTGTCCAGTCAGATAGAACTAAGCTGCTGAGAGTAATATCTTTGCCACCAATTTGCCCTTGTAAAGTGGTGTTCTTGGTAAAATTAAAACCAGCTTTTTCACTATTAGCAGCTAACTCTACGTTTCCAGTAGGGCTTACAGCGTTTCCACCTAAGACTTTTTGGACATTTGTCTGGGAATTGGGCATGACAAAGGTATTTGTAGCGTTGGAGTCATAGACTAAATAATCACTTGCTGCTGTTCCACCGATAGTAGCGCCGGTGAGCGTACCAGCTTGTGCTGGCACAGTAGCAAGAGCGCTCACACCAATAGCTATTGAGACACCAATTACAAATTTTTCAAAAGTCAGTTTCATTTTTTTTAAAGTTTCCGTCAGTTGGGGAGTTAAGTTATAAACTACTGCCGCTTCTAGGGTTTGGCTGCCTTGACTACAGACTTTATGGCAATACGGTCGCTTGAAAGCGCAACCAGTATTGTTAGCTGTGTTTGGTAGCTGAGCGTACAAACCCAGTTTATGAAACTGGAAGACCTAATTGGTAAAGCTGCTGTTGATTATCAATAAAAAGATGACGAATATTTCTATGTTTTTATACGTTTAATTACGCAATTTTGGCAAAAACAATAGTGATTAATAAAACAATATAGATGTAATATGTAAGACTATGCAAGGGTCATACGGTTTCACCTCAAGTTGATACATATAGCGCAGAGGAAGAGGAAAAAGGTTTATCTGAACTGTATTAAAAAATAAGGCATTGCATAATAGAGGGATGAATTGAGGTCATCTACTGTGCAATGTCCATACTGTGGGTCTACGGAAATTAGAAAGAATGGAAAGCGGAGAGGTAAACAAAATCACATCTGTACTAACTGCGAT
>JAHHHK010000045.1 GCA_019359395.1 Komarekiella atlantica HA4396-MV6 | reverse complement strand
TTTTGAAGTGTTTGCTTTTTTAGCTCTCTAGCTGCTCTTTTTTAACTTCAGCTTAGTTATCTTATTTTATTGACGCACGCTACTTGCTCTATTATCGCTTTCAAACTATAATCTTTTCATGGTTCGGCGTCCTGGTAACGTCGCTTTTTTCGCGCTCGCTTTTCAGGCACTTATTTAATATAGCGAGCGTATATAAGTTTGTCAACTACTTTTTCCAAAATTATTTTGGGGCTGTTTTTAGCCTTTAAAAATACTCACAGTGCTGGGTTTAAGCAACAATGGTTTATGCACTGTGCTGACAAAGGAAGGGTAAAGCGTGAATTTTCAGTCGGTAATAGCCATATTGCATCAGTTTTGGAGCGATCGCGGTTGTCTCATAGCCCAACCATATGACATGGAGAAAGGGGCTGGAACAAAAAACCCTCATACTTTTTTGAGAGCGCTGGGGCCGGAACCCTGGGCTGTTGCTTACGTTGAACCTTGCCGTCGTCCTACAGATGGTCGCTATGGCGAAAATCCTAATCGCTTTCAACACTATTATCAGTATCAAGTTCTAATAAAACCTTCGCCAGATAATATCCAGGACATTTACCTTGATTCGTTGAGAGCTTTAGGTATTCGTCCTGAAGATCACGATATTCGGTTTGTAGAAGATAACTGGGAAGATGCGACAGTGGGAGCTTGGGGTACTGGTTGGGAAGTTTGGTTAGATGGAATGGAAATTACTCAATTTACATATTTTCAGCAGTGTGGGGGTATTGATTGCCGTCCTGTGTCGATTGAGATGACTTATGGACTGGAACGACTGACAATGTATCTTCAGCAAGTGGAAGCAATCACTAAGATTCATTGGACAGACAATATTACTTATGGTGATGTTCACCTCCAGGGAGAGATTGAGCAGTGCACATATAACTTTGAAGCGTCGAATCCTGAGTTGTTACTGACGCTGTTTAATTTGTATGAGCAAGAAGCTACGCAATTAACAGAGCGCGGACTGGTTTTACCTAGCTTAGACTATGTAATTAAGTGTTCGCACACATTTAATTTGCTAGATGCTAGGGGTGTGATTTCAGTTACAGAGCGAACTCGTTATATTGCCAGGATTAGGCATTTGGCACGGAAAGTTGCTCATTTATATGTTGAGCAAAGGGAAAAGTTGGGTTTTCCGCTGCTGAATAAGGCAAATTATTGAGTGGTTTGTGTTGTCAAGGCACAGTACAAGAAATAGACAATTAAGAAGAAATCACAGATTTCATATTTACCTTGAGCCTTATGACAAATTTTCAAGAACTACAAATAGATGACTACTTTCGGATACCTGGGATGAGTTATGGATATGTGTACAAAAAGGCTAGTAGTTCACATTGCACTTTAGGAGCAGCGTTACAGCCAATTCGACATGGAACAGAAGTTATACGACTAACTTCTACAGAGGTTGGTGATTATTTTGCTGATTATTTTGCGGCAAAGCTGGATTTTCTCAAAAGCTTACAACAATAAACGTTTGACTCACTACTTTAGTTAATCTGAGAACCCATGCATGAGCACAAACAGTGAGAAGGGTATGAGATTGGAATGGTGAATTGGAGTAAAGTTCTAGAACCGATCGCAGCTTGGCTTCGTTCACTTGGAATCCCCGAACCGATTTTACATTGGGGACATCCATTGATGATGGCGATCGTTGTTTTTGTAATGGGCAGCTATGTGGGACTCGCAGGTTGGCGAGGAAGACTGATTGAGGATAAAGATGCTGCAATTAAAAGCCGAAGTGACCATCGTCAACTAGCACCCTGGCTATTTTTATTCATGGCAGCTGGTTATACGGGTGGAGTTTTGTCTTTGGTGATGCAGCATCAGCCAATTCTGGAAAGTCCCCACTTTTGGACTGGTTCGCTGGTACTACTACTATTGCTAATCAACGGTGCAATTTCTCTGAGTGGATTTGTAGGGAATAAAATAGCGTTACGCACAGTTCATGCCTATGTAGGCAGCATTGCACTTTGTATCCTATTTTTCCACGCTGTACTTGGGTTTAAATTGGGTATATCTCTCTGATGGAGCTGTTGCTCAATCTAAATAAATGCTTTCAGATATTCATCCTACATAAGCTAAGGCTACATAACCAAAGCCCGGTCTACGGGCTTTGTTTGTATAAACTCGATGAACTATACTTCACCACAGGCATGAAAATTTTTTTTTGCTGCCCTCTTAGCTATTTTTAAGTCAGCCGCGAATTTTATTCGCTAGGTGCTTCTACAAGAAATTTTATGATTCAAACGAGTGGTGTAATTATTTGTCTTGGCTACATTCTAGGGTTACTGTTTACAGCAATTCCTTGGGGTGGTGTGTGGATTTTGGTTTTAGGGTTAGTCGGAGCGGTTTTGTTTAGAAGACGTTATGGTGCTCCACGACAAGTTGCTCAAAAACCAGAAAATGCTGGAGATAAAACCAAGATAGTGTCTAACGCTTGGCAAGCTATGCCCCATTCTAGAATATGGGTAGCTGCTGGCTTGGTGGGACTTTTGGCAACTTTGTATTTTCAATTTCGAGTGCCACAACCAGGAGTAAAAGACATTAGTCAGTTTGTTACGCCTGGAAATAGCACTAATCAAGAACAACTTGTAATTGTTCGCGGCGAAGTCGCTAGTAATCCCCGCTTGACTCGCAGTCAGCGGGGACAATTTTGGTTAGAAGTGACTCAGCTAGATGAAGTCAAAAACGAAAAGGGCCCAGCAAATGTGCCGAAAGGGGTGACAGGTAGATTGTACGTAACTGTACCCTTACTTCAAGTTACTGAGTTGTATCCTAGTCAACAAATCGCCGTAACAGGGATTTTGTACAAACCCAAAGCAGCGTCAAATCCTGGCGCTTTTGATTTTCAGAAGTTTCTCAAGCAAGAAAGAACATTTGCTGGTTTGATTGGAAGACAGGTAAATATTCTTGATGTAGATGCAAAACGTAAATGGGGATGGTGGCAAGTTAGAGAGCGAATTGTGCGATCGCAAGTTCGTTGGTTAGGTGTCCCAGAAGGGCCACTAGTGAGTGCAATGGTTTTAGGAAGCAAAGCTGTTGATTTACCTTATGATATCCGCGACTTGTTTGTGCAGGCAGGATTAGCTCATGCTTTGGCAGCTTCCGGGTTTCAAACTTCTTTAATTTTGGGTGTGATATTACAGCTGACAAAGCGTTTCAAAAAGCGAACACAATTTACTTGTGGCTTGTTAGCTTTAATTATTTTCCTGAGTTTAACAGGTTTCCAGGCAGCGGTACTCAGAGCTGTAATTATGGGTTTTGCGGCATTAGTTGGTTTGCTATTAAAGAGGAAAGTAAAACAGTTAGGTTCACTCCTCTTAGCGGCAACGCTGTTATTGCTGTTTAATCCTTTATGGATTTGGGATTTAGGTTTTCAACTAAGTTTTTTAGCAACACTGGGGTTAATTGTCACAGTACCCCCGATAGTTGAGCGCTTGGGTTGGTTGCCGCCTGCGATCGCTTCGTTGATTGCCGTTCCTCTTGCTGCTACTATCTGGACTTTACCTGTGCAACTGTTTGTCTTTGGAGTTGTGCCATCTTACAGCCTGCTACTGAATATTGTTAGCACTCCATTGATTTCTATCATTAGTATAGGTGGAATTATTAGTGCGATCGCAGCATTAATTTGGATTGATGCAGGGAGTTTTGTAGCTGGGATATTACATTATCCTACCGATTGGCTAATCAAGTTAGTAGAATTTTTTAGCAAACTGCCAGGAAACTCTGTTGCTGTGGGTAGTATAGCCACTTGGCAAATACTAACGATTTATGCGTTGATTATATTGGTTTGGTTGGTGCGTTGGTGGCAGCAGCGATGGTGGTTTGCTAGTCTAATTGCGGTTGGTTTGGTACTCATTCCAATTTGGCATTCTGCAAACACATTATTTAGAATAACTATTTTGGCAGCAGATACAGAACCAATTTTGGTTGTTCAAGACAGAGGAAAAGTAACTTTAATTAATAGTGGGGATGAGGGAACAGGACGCTTTACAATCCTACCATTTTTACAACAGCAGGGTGTAAATCAAATCAATTGGGCGATCGCTAACAATTTCCAGAGCAATGATAGCAACGCTTGGTTGGAGTTACTACAACGTTTACCGATTAAAAATTTTTATTTGTATTCTTCTAAGTCAGAAAATTCTATTGCTATTCAGGTGATTCAACAAGAACTACAAAAGCATCAAGGTATCTACCAAGCTTTGGCAATTGGTCAAGTTGTGAATACTGGTTCGATAGTAACTCAATTAATTAATGAGCAATTACCTATCTTACAATTACAAATTTTCGATCAAAATTGGTTATTAATAGGTAATATCAAATCTAAAGAAGTACAACAGTTAGTGAAGAATGGAAGTTTACCTAGCCCACAAGTACTATGGTGTTATCCTCAGTCTTTAAAAGATCTAGTTTTAGCTCTCAAACCAAAAGTAGCGATCGCTTCTTCTGCCAATATTGATGAAAAAACTTTGTCTGAGCTTAGTCAAAGCCAAACACAGCTGTTTTTTACAGGACGAGATGGGGCAATTCAATGGACACCAAATGGTCAATTTGAAACGTTTATTCAAGCAGCAGAAAATAAATCTTCTGTCTTATAACGTTTCTCACTTTAGTGAGTACAGAAAGAAGTAATTAACCACGGATGAACACGGATAAACACAGATGAGTTAGTACCTCAGCAGATTAGGAAACGCTATATAAGTAACCCAAAAACAAATAAAAGGTAGGACTTTTCATTTCCTGCCTTGAGAAACGACTAGATGAATAAGTCTGTAGCCAAATTAAGCATTACACATCATCTTGACAAAGCTATGAAGAAATTGTGACAACTGTATTGCTAATTTGGCTTTGTTTTTGCTTTTTTCAAAAATCCTGAAAAGTCAAAAATATTATACTATGGCTTGCTGATGAAAAAAATTAGCGATCGCCTAGAGAAGTATCTCAACGAAACAGTTTACTCTTCAAGAACGGCTACGCTGAACAGCGAACACTCATTATGAAAACTATGGAACTTGAGATTACGGTTATTGTTGCCTGTAATTGACCGTATGGCGATCGCTTTATTGCTCAAAATGCTATTATGACGAAGAGGATGCGATAGCATTTCCTTAAACCTACGGAATTTGCATACTTAATGTATAATCAAATCTGCAAATGAATAGCTGGAGAGGTGGCAGAGCGGTTGAATGCGACGCACTCGAAATGCGTTTTGGGGCAACTCAACGGGGGTTCGAATCCCCCCCTCTCCGTTTTAAAATATTGTAATAATTCATATAGCAGTTATATTGTCATAATCACGTATTATGATTTTTTATACAACGCTAAAATATACACATAGAACAACAATTTTTGGGATAAACTAATGCCATCGTGTGAGGAGTGAACGATGGCAAATTCAAGACTAGTACAATTACTATCATTAAGTTTTATTAGTTGCTGCTTTTTTGTAGGTATTGGTATAGGAGTTTTCATCAAGTTTGGGCAATTGCAACCATCAGACGCCGCTACCACATCTACTGAGTTTGAGCCATTTCCGTTTGCTATTCCGGAACCCACACCACCGCCGGGGAAAGAGCATCTAGATACTATTACCATCAAAGCAGTTGGGGATATTATTCCCGGCACTAATTTTCCTAACTACAGATTGCCACGCTTGAGCAATCAGCTGTTGCCAAGGTCGGTGAGAGCATACTTACAAGGATCTGATATTTTATTTGGTAACTTGGAAACTAGCTTAACCAATTATCCTTACACTACTAAAGACATTAGTCGAGGACAAGTTTTTGCCTTTCGCTCTCCACCTGCATATGCCCAACTGTTTGCTGAGGCTGGGTTTAATGTGTTCAACATGGCTAATAATCATGCAATGGACTTCGGTAAGGTGGGGTTCCAAGACACAATGAACAATCTTAAGGCTGTGGGTATCGCAACATTAGGTCATAAAAATCAAATTCTCTATAAAAAAACTAATAATATTCCAGTTGCAATGATCGGGTTTTCTCCTTACAACATGTATAACTCTATTCACGATCTAGCAGCAGCCCAAACACTCGTAACACGAGCTAAAAATAAGGTCAAGATTGTAGTTATATCAATGCACGCTGGAGCTGAAGGAACAGAGGCAATACACTTGAAGAATCAGACAGAGTTTTTCTATGGTGAAAACCGAGGTAATTCAATTAAGTTTGCCAGGGCAATGGTTGATGCCGGAGCAGATTTAGTTTTGGGACATGGCCCTCACGTTCCAAGAGCGATGGAAATTTATAAAGGAAAACTCATAGCATATTCTTTAGGAAACTTTTTGGGATATCGGACTTTATCTACAAATGCCCAAACGGGTGACTCAATGATTTTAGAAGTCAAACTTAATTCAGCAGGAGATTTAGTATCAAGTAAAATTATTCCCATTCGTATGGATAGGCAAGGAATCCCTCATATTGATCAGCTTTTTCAGACTGTGAAACTTATGCGTTATTTAAATAATCAAGCTTTTCCCAATAATCCGTTGAAGATTACTAAAAAGGGAGAAATTCTTGTGCTTAATAGTAAATAGGAAATTCATCTAAAAGATGAAACAAGAAAGCAAAAGTCGTGACACTTGCATAAATTAAAAACGGTAATTGACTCGACTAATTTTTGTCATCTAGTAGCTCTTGCTGAAACTTCTCTTCCTTCTGAGGTTGATTGTCAGTAGGCAAATTTTGCTTTTCCTCTAGCGTTGGTACTATTAGACCACTGGGATCTGACTGTTTTGATTGATCAAGTGGTGGCGCTGCTGGTAGAATCACAGGATTTGACGGAATAACAGGTTGAGGCAAAGCAGAATCTTTATTCAAAGAGGGTAAGTTATTGCGTGGTGATGCTGTGGGTGAAGCGTTACGAGACGATCGCAGTGCTCGCAATGCCCTCTCTGCCCGTAACTTATCTACTACCGAAGGTGAAGAGGAAACGCTAGGCGAAGGCGTGGATTGATCAAGGTTGCGGCGTTGCGATTCTTCTGTAGAACTTTTAGTGCTATCGCGAGATTCCTCCTGGGAAACACGACGGCGCTGACGCCGCTTGGAAGTAGAAACGGGTGCAGATTCAGTTTGGGAAGTGGTATTAGTCTGTTTTCCTGAAGATTTACTATCAATGTTGGGTACTTCTGTCGCAGACTCTTGAAGTGGCTGCTCAAAAATTGGTTTTGGGCTAGACTGGGGCTGAGATTTGGGAAGCATACTAGTGATGCCAAAACCTGCTGTAGCTGCAACAAAGGCTACACTTATACCAATTAATATTTTAGACGATCGCAGTTTCTTAGTCAGTACGCTTCTCTTCTGTGTTGATGCTTGATGAATATGATTTTGAGCAGCTTTTCTAGGCAACTTTACTGACTGCTGAACAGATAAATCGATGGTGGGTAAAGCTTGTGGTGTCACATCCCCCCGAATTTCAGGTAGCAGTTGCAGCCACTCAGTAATAGTTGCTGGACGAAAGCGAGACTCAACAGCCATACCACGCATCACAGCCTGATTGACAGCAGCACTCAAGTGTGGTTGTAATTCGCGGGGGGAAGGCATTTTTTCGCGATCGCGCAGCAGTGCTGGCATGGGAACTTGCGCTGTTAAAAGTGCATACAAAGTTGCTGCCAAACCATAAACATCCGTTGCAGGTGTACGCGGTGCTTGCGAGAGGTACTGCTCAATTGGTGAATAGCCTTCAGTAACTAAACCCGTATGAGTCTGCCTGACGCCACCATTAAATTCGCGAGCTATGCCAAAATCAATCAGCACTACCTCCTGAGTTCCTTGGCGGAGGATAATATTATCTGGTTTGATATCCCGGTGCAGCAAACCATTGTTGTGTACTACTTGTAACGCTGCTCCAATTTGACGGATGTAATGAATTGCTTTAGCTTCTGGCAAAGGTATCCCTGGCAATACAAATGCATCTCCCAAAGTTTCGCCAGGAATGTATTCCATCACCATATAAGGCAGCCCAGCTTCAATAAAAAAATCGCTCACCCGGACAATATTTGGATGGATACAAGTAGCTAATCGTCTGGCTTCATCTTGGAATTGGCGCTCAAACTTGGCAAAATCAGGATTTTGCCGCAGCCGTTCATTGATGGTTTTCATTACCACCTCATGGCCTAAGTATTGATGAGTAGCCTTAAACGTAATGCCAAAGCCACCTCGCCCTATTTCCTGAATTAGGGTATATTTTCCACCCTGTAAAATTGTGCCTGCTAACATAGAGAGTTTTGAGTCCTGAGTCCTTAGTTCTGAGTGAGCAGATAAGTACTGAGTCCTGAATCTTAAGGGATTTCCAAAAAAGTCTTCCCAGATTTTTTCTAGGGCAAGGGCCTCACCCGCCACAGACTCAGCTTGCTTGCCTATGCTATGGGATGATTTAGTTATTAAATCACTCTCAATGAGAAAAACCTCCCCATCAGCGCAATAGCTTTGTCTTTTTCATAGGATAGCGCGGACGTGCCGAAAACCAAAGTGTGAAACAAGCTTATGCTGTGTATTCGATTGCGCGAGTGTTGGGGAGAAAACACGACTCGGCACTTTACTTGTTAGCAGAATTTAAATTTCATCTTTCGCTCTAATGCTCAAACTGGGGTAGATTTGCTCTATGTAATTTGCAGATCAATCTAATTTCCAAAAATCCAACTTCGGTTAAACAATCGCCAGCTTGGCTAAGTTACCGCTAAAACCAGTAATCTCAAAAATGGCGTCATTTGCGGCAGAGAATTCATTAATAGCATCATTCACAGCTAAGAATGTCTGCTGATTAGCACCTGTCCCCATGCTAAATGTCGCTGCCTTGTTGGCAATAAAAGTAGTTGTATTTAATAAGCCTTGAATTTGAGACTCAGCAAGGGTGTTAATATTACCAAGTTGGGCAACATCGGCGGCATTCACGGCACGCGGCGCATTGATGCTATCTACACCAATCTTCAAGTCTTTGATCACATCACAATTAGACAACAAAGAATCACTTAGGTACTCAAAAATAAATGTATCAACACCATTACCGCCAGTCAGGATATCAGCACCAGCACCGCCGATGAGGGTATCATTACCATTGCCACCGTTGAGTTGGTCATTACCGTCAAATCCCGACAGTTGGTCGTTACCGTTATCACCAAAAATTTGGTCATTGCCATCAAATCCCACCAGATCATCACTACCTTTACCACCGTAGATTTGTGTAGATGATAACTTGATCAACCGTGCCATCGCCATTGTTGTCATCGCTATAGGATGTCAGCTGACCATTAGCGTCGTAAGTATAGATGGAGATTCTGTCAACGATACTGTCGTTATTATCGTCATAACTAAAGGATGCCTGTTTGCCGTTGGCATTGTAGGTAGCAGTGTAGACATATTCAAAGATGCCATCGCCATTACTGTCACGGCTTTCGGATGTCAGCTTACCATTAGCATCGTAGGTGTAAGTATAGATGCTGTCAGCAATGCCGTCGCTATTTCTGTCAAAGATTTCGGATGTTTTGTTGCCGTTGGAATCGTAGGTATAAGTGGTAACTGTATCAGTGAGGTCGTCGAATGGGCTAGAGATAGTGTCCTCATCGTAGTCAACAGTTTTAGAAATTAATTTATTATCGACATCACAAGTATAGCTAGTAACATAACTTACATGGCTTTCGGATATTAGGTTGCCATTAGCATCGTACGTATAGGTTTCACTATAGCTATCACCAATAACTTTCTCAGTGAAAATTTTGGATATAAGATTGCCGTTGGCATTATAGGTATAATCTGTAACGAAGTAGCGATTTGGGCTGAAACGGGTTTCGGATATTAGTCTGCCGCTGGCATCGTAGGTATAGCTAAAACCATCTTCAGCATAGCCGTCGCCATTGCTGTCAACGCTCTCGGATGTCTGTATACCGTTGGCATCGTAAGTATAGGTGTAGATTTGATCAAAAATACCGTCAGCTTCGTAGTCAATGCTTTGGGATGTCTTGTTACCGTTGATATCATAAGTATAAATACTGTAAAGATCAGGTATGCTGTCGTTGTTGTTGTCAGAGATTTGGGATATGCTATTACCTTTGCCATCGTAGGTATAAGTAGTGACAGATTCAAATGTACCGTCGTTATCATAATCAGAACTTTGGGATATCAGGTTATATCTGTAAGTGATTACTGAATCTGTAATACCGTCGTTATTGTTGTCAATACTTTCGGAGATGCGATCGCCATTCACATCGTAAGTATAAGTGGTATTTAATGTCATGATTTTTATCTGGGATATTATACGTATGCATTGTATATTTATCCCCATTTAAAATCGTATTCAGGTTTTTTAACCTGTAATATTACTTAAATTAATGTAAGAAAAGATTAAAAGCGTTGACCTATGCCTAAATGCACTCGGCTTTCTCCTTGGTCATTAATGCCATAGTCAGCGCGGATTAAACCCAAGGGAGAATTTAAGCGCACTCCCGCACCATAACCAAAACCATGACCTGGTTTACCCCTTACACCTGCTGGATCTCCTAGTACAGTATCACCAGAGCCTAAGTCTGAGGCATAATCGGCAAACAGCACACCCCCCACTATTGGCAAGATGGGAAAGCGGTATTCTGCGGAAGCTAATACGTAAGTACGACCACTACCTACATTCCCAGCCTCATAACCACGTACTGAGTTAGAACCACCCAAATTAAAGGTTTCATAGGGTGGTAGATTGCCGATGACAGTACCAGCTTGGACATTTAAGGCAAATACTTGTGGCTGTTTGCTGTTAAATAGCTGCACTGGGACATATTGGCTGTAATTGGCTTTGAGGCGATTCAGAGAAATATTACCTTGACCTACAGGAATAGATTGTTCTGTACTTAGATTTAAGATGGAACCTTGAGTTGGATTAATGGGGTTATCCCGTCGGTCTTTGGTAGCGGTAAAAGATACGGTAGTCAGGTCATCAACACCAGTTCCACTTGCAGATAGGGGATTGCCTTTAGCATCAGTTGCGGTAATATTACCTTGGCGATCGCGAATACTAGTACGAGTATAGTTAAATCCTAAAGAGGTATTCCAATCCTCAATCGGTCTTTGGAAGCTAATACCACCACCTATTTGACCTTCTCGCACTTTGTCGCCGTTAGCTAGTTTGATTTCGTCATCAAAAGTTTCGGAAATTTCTCGGTTACGAAAACCATTCACAGTGTAACCCAAGCGATCGGGGTCAGTTAAGCGATAAGGACTGGTAAATTTAGTATCAAACTGTAAGTCCCGGCTACTTACCCCAAGATTCACAGCCAAAGTATCGTTATTACCGCCTACATTTTGATCTTGATAGTTTAATGTGCCTACCAATCCTAGATCAGCGTTGTAACTACCACCCAAGTTAATACCACGCGCTCCAGTTTCCTTGAGATTGTAGACTAAATCAACTTTTGTCGCATCACCTTCGAGGGCAACATTCACACTCTCAAATAAGCCAGTACGGTATAGCTGCTGCACATCTTGCTTAACTACATTTTCTTGAAAGATTTGACCAGGCTTTAGCTGGAGTTGCTGTTGCAAAAAGTCTGTTTTAGTACGTCCCCCCACTGGATTACCTTTGCTATCAACGGTTTTTCCTTCATCGTTGACAAAGCGAAATTTGATATTGCTGACTAAGCCTTCAGCAACATTTAAGGTGAGAATTCCCTGACGATTGGGTTTAATTGATAACACCTGTGCCAAGTTATAACCATTGTCAGCGTACCACTTGTTAATTTGTTGCACTGCTTGCTGGAGTCCAGCGGGACTGATACTAGTTCCAATCTGAGATTGCAAACGTTCTTGAACTACTTTATAAGTGAGTACCTTAGCACCAGAAAGTTGTAGCGATTGCACGATCACTGGTTCTACTTGATAGACTACACTTAACCCAGCAGATGTACTACGACTATTCACATTGGCATTAGTAAATAAACCTGTATTTAAAATAGCCGCTACATCGCTTTGTAGCTGGCTTTGACTAGTTTCTCCACCCACCTCGGTTTTAATCACATTACGAATTATTTGCTGTAATTCCTGACTAACTCCCACTATTTGCACGTCTATAGCTGTAACTACTAAATCATTGCTAGTAGCTAAAGAGGCGGGAGAAAGAGGATTAGTGGGATATGAATTTTCTTTCCTTTGTTCTTTTATTCCTTTGTCTTTTGATGTTACTACTATGGAATTCTGACTAGCATTTTTTTGCACAACCACAGTATTTTGAGAAAATTGTTGTGCAACTACACCTTCTGGAGAAGCAACCGCCTCTACTCGTACAGGGGTGTCTTCAATTATTGGTACTACTAAGTTTCCAGATTTTTCAGTTTGAGTAGCAGCTTTAGCAGGCGCAGCCATTACCTGCTGAGTGACATTACTAGCAGCTAAAGTAGCTAAAGTAAAAATTGCAGTAGGAGAAACTCGCATAATATTTAATCTAATTAACTGGGAGTTAGTGATAGGGATGTTATGGAATAGGGACTAGGCCTTTCAAGATGGGTAAAAATCCCGAAAAAATTTCCCAAATTTTGGGCTTTTTACCTTTGTGTCTTAGTGTCTTAGTGGTTATAAAGTTTTTTAACCACCAAGGCACTAAAACACAAAGAAAAATACAGTACACCTGAAAGGGCTAGAAATGTTGATAATATCAACTTCCAGCGGCTTCGTCGATTTGTATTCCCATTGATCCCTTTGCCTAAACTGACAATTAATTGTGATTTTTTGTTTCGTGTCAGCAAATGCCTGACTGTGTGACTATTTATAACATCACATTTAATATTACGGTCAGCATCATTTTGATAACTACAATACTTACCGCGAGGTTCTATGAGTGATTTATCCCAGTTGTCTTCAACTTCTCATCCGCAAGCTGCAAGTTCACGTTTGCGGTTGCTTGTTTTGAGCAATGGTCATGGGGAGGATATGATTGCAGTCCGCATTTTGCAGGAACTCCAGCGACAATCAAACCCACCAGATATCTTTGCTTTACCTTTGGTGGGTGAAGGACATGCTTACCAACAGTTGGATATTCCACTTATAGGTTCAGTACGCACTATGCCTTCTGGTGGATTTGTTTATATGGATGGACGCCAATTAATACGAGATGTGCGTGGTGGTTTACTGCAACTTACTTTCACCCAGATTAAAGCTATGCGCCGTTGGGTAAATTCTCAAAAAAAATTAGGTAACAAGAGAGCTATCTTAGCTGTGGGAGATATTGTACCACTGTTATTCGCAACTTTCAGTGGTGCTAAGTACGCTTTTGTCGGTACAGCGAAATCAGAATATTACGTGCGTGATGAAGTTGGATTATTACCACGAAAATCAAAAGCTGCACGTTGGGAAAATTTTTCCGGTTCAGTTTACCATCCTTGGGAACGTTGGTTGATGAGTCGTCGCCGTTGTAAGGCGGTGTTTCCCAGAGATGCGCTGACGACGGAAACATTAAAACAATGGCCAATTCCAGCTTTTAATTTGGGTAATCCGATGATGGATGGTTTAGAACCGACGTTTCCATTGCAACAATTTTATAGTAATGATACGCAACAGAAAGAGAAAGTTCGACCGCTAGTTGTAACTCTTCTCCCAGGTTCCCGTCCACCAGAAGCATATGCCAACTGGGAGAAAATTATGATTGCGGTGTCTGCATTAATAGCAACTTTGCAGGATAAAGATTCAGCGTTTTATACTTCTGGTACGGTGGTATTTTTAGGTGCGATCGCTCCTAGTTTAGACTGCAACATTTTCGCCCAAAATGTTAACTCTCAAGGTTGGCAATCTGACTTGGAATCACCTATTCAACTTCCTGATTCTAATACTTTAATATTTAAGCAAAGAAACGCATATTTGTTACTGACACAAAAAGCATATAATGATTGCTTGCATTTGGGGGATTTGGCGATCGCAATGGCAGGTACGGCTACAGAACAATTCATTGGTTTGGGAAAACCTGCGATCGCTATTCCCGGTGATGGGCCTCAATACAACCCTAACTTTGCTGAAGCTCAAAGCCGCCTTCTAGGAGCATCGTTGATTTTAATCGAGCAGCCAGAAAAAGTTGCGAAGGCGGTACATTTGTTGTTTAAAGATCCCGACATCTTACAAACTATTGCTGAAAATGGTATTCAACGCATGGGAAAGCCGGGAGCAGCACAACGTATTGCTAATTGTTTACAAGAGCTATTGGGTTAATTTTAACTAGTTCCGTGGGTTTAAGTCCCCCGATTCTATAACCGACAAGCTTTGTGTTGGGGTTAAATCTCCATTACAAAACTTAATTACGCGCTTCGCAGCGGGGCGTAGCCCCAGAGCGAATTACGAATTATTTAATCCCCCATTCCAAGTACGCGAGATTTAACTTTGTGTCGCCAACACCACCAGCATAGTATTCTTTTCTATGCTCAATTCTGTAACTTTTATCTCTTGACTCCTCTGTTGGCAACCAATACAAGCTAAATTCATATTATTTTACGCTACTAATCCAGAACGCAGAGCGCGAACAGCAGCTTGGGTACGGTCATCAGCACATAGCTTATTTAGAATATTGCGAACATGGGTCTTGACTGTACCAACTGTAATGTAGAGTTTCTCCGCAATTTGCCCATTGCTACATCCAGCCACAATCAACTCAAGAATTTCAAGTTCTCGTTGAGTCAGAGGGTAAGTTTCCAAAACTTGTTCGTATTCGGTTGCTAGTGCTTCAATTTTGACAGTCTTAGGCTTATCAGTTGATTGGCTTTCTCCTGGAAAACCTTGCCGCATTTTCTGCAACACTACGTTAGCAATTGCGGGATCAATCCAGGAGTTACCGCCGTGAGTTGCTTGTATTGCCTCTGTTAATTTACTAATACTTGTCTCTTTCATGTAATAAGAATCTGCGCCTGCTGCGAAAGCAGCAAGTACCGCATCTTCTGTATGATCCATTGTGAGGATGAGAATCTTTGTTGTTGATTGACCAGTTTCAGCTTGGTAGCGCTTAAACTTACGGGTGAGTTCAATGCCATCCATGTCAGGCAAGCCAATATCTACCACTGCCACGTCTGGCTTAGCCGTTTCTAAAAGTTTTAGTCCTTGAGTGGCATTTGCTGCTTCACCAATCACCTTCAATCCACTGTGAGACTGTAATGCAGCTCGTAGTCCCATTCTTGTTAAGTCATGATCTTCTATCAAAAGAATGCTGATCTCACTCATTGCTACACTCACTCTTTGGTTATTTGCATCTTTCAAAGTATGACCTTTTGTAAGCGCTACTTCTTATTTTCCCAAACCAAAGATAGATGATATTTTCACAAGCTTGCATCCACCGATAGAAATAATAAATGTCCGCTTTTTTTATATTTAGATAGAGCATAAATCTAGCTGAAGGTATATAGATACTTACACAAAAACTATGAAATATTGAGACGAACGCCAAATTTCTACCTCTTCCTTAAAATTTAGCTGTCATTTACCATGTTTCATTAGTTATTTTCTATTATTTTGTACGAAGCTTTGAAAAAGGCTTACAACAATGGATAAGTTAGGACAGGTCGAAGTTGCTTTAAAAAGAACTGAGCGATGCTTTCAGGCTGTTTTTGACCAGATATCTGGATTCATCGGACTCATGGAACTGACTTGTGTCCTGATGGAAGTAAATCAAACGGCGTTAGAGTTTAGTAGGTTCAGCAGCACTGAGACAACCCGTTCTTCTTTGGCTGAACCTCGGTGGTGGATAATTTCAAAAGAGACTCAGGCGCAATTACGAAGGATGATCGCCCATCCAGCATTGAAAGAGTTTATCCGTTGCGAAGCCAATGCCTTTGGGGATCGTGATACAGCCGCAACGAGCAATTTTTTTGTTAAATCCATCAATAATCAAAGTAAGCAAGTGATACTTTTTATCCTTGGAGGTTGGGATATTACTGATAACAGGCTTACCATTAGTGATATTGTCTTAGTGCAGCTAAAAAATACTGGTATCACTGTCACTTATGTAACGGGAGTATCTTGGGCTGATAAAGTTGCTAGTTACATAGCTGGATGCTATCTTAGCACACTTACAAGCAATAGAGCAGACTTAAAATCATCCGTCAATAATGATACAAAGGTTGCTCCTGAGTCTGACCAGGAGATAGTTCTACTCTTCTCAATGGGAGCTAGCGATCGCCAGAAAAACACTGTCACAAGTTAGGCAATCATCAGGAAAATTGTTAAGACACAAGGAGGTAAGATTACTTCCAATTCACAAGGAGGTACAGACAACATTTTTTGTTTATCTGGTTCAAGCAATCTAAGGGCTAAAATTGCTCAAGCTTATGGTACATGATGTTTATATGCAACTCTCACTAATGACTGAGGACGGGCGCTCACTCACTCATTTACAATTGTGTTGAAGCTTAATAAAGTATTTTATTTTACTTTATATTAGCTCTGTCTGTCTTAACAGATAAGTCATTTTCAGTTTGTTAGTTGCTAACTATTTTAGAGCCATTGGTGATAACCATGATGTAAACCAACCTCAAATCAGGAGCGAAATCTAGTTCAAAATTACAACTTAAATGTTGCTGTATTTATATTTGAGAATTTGATCTTTCCTAACTTTATTTAGAGCAAAGTAGTGCTAAAAAAGTATAGGATATTCAGAAAAATACCTTAGTTAATGAAAATCATAATTTTGGATGTCCGAAATCCGAGATTCTTTAGTTGGATAATCTAAAAAGAGAAATGTTATACATCAATCTATTTTTGGCGGCGAAAATAAAAACCGATGGAACAGACCCTGAGAATTCTGGTTGTAGACGATGACGAAGCAGACCGCATGGCAGTACGTCGTGCCCTGATTAAAGCAGGTGTTCAGATGGAACTGTCTGAGGTAGGTGATGGCAATAATGCGATCGCTGCCTTAAAAAATGCTGTCTATGACTGCGTTTTCCTCGACTATCGCTTACCAGACCAGGATGGATTAACCCTAATCCAACAGCTACGTTCTTCGGAAATTAAAGTTCCTTTAGTAGTTCTAACTGGTCAAGGAGATGAACAAATTGCTGTCCAATTGATCAAAGCTGGTGCTACAGACTATCTCTCTAAGTCCAGAATATCATCAGAAACACTGGCACAGGTTTTACGCAATGCTATTCGAGTTTATCGTGCTGAAATGCAGGCAGCTTTAGCAAACCAGCATCTTAGGGAAAGTCATGAACAACTTATTCGTAAGAACCAAGAACTAGAGAGACAACGACAACAAATTCAACTGCAAAACTTGAAGCTATTGGAGGCATCACGGCTAAAATCACAGTTTTTAGCAACCATCTCTCATGAATTGAGAACTCCAATGAATGCGATCATTGGTTTTTCACAAATATTATTGCGTCCTAAGTTTGGTCAATTGACGCATCAGCAAACAGACATGGTGGAGCGGATTTTGAATAATGGCAAGCATTTGCTGATGCTGCTTAATGAAGTTCTCGACTTTTCCAAACTGGAGGCAGGGCGATTAGAATTCAAACCGGAAATATTTGATGTATTAAAGGTCATAAATACGACCGTATCTGAAATGCGTTCCCTAGCTGAAGCAAAAAAGTTGTCTTTGCTAGTGCAAACAAACCTGCAAAATCCATTGCTATTTAATGACCCAGTTCGTGTCAAACAGATTTTAATTAACCTCCTCTCCAACGCGATTAAATTCACGGATTCTGGCTGTATTTGGGTTGAACTTAAAGAACTTGCTGGAAATAGAGTAGAAATTTCCGTTCGAGATACAGGCATTGGTATAGCTCCCAGAGATTTCACACATATTTTTGAAGCATTCCGGCAAGTCGATCAAACTATCACACGCAAATATCCTGGCACTGGTTTGGGTTTGGCAATTATAGATTCGCTGGTACGAATGATGAGTGGAAAAATCTTTCTCGAAAGTCAATTGGGGGCCGGTTCAATGTTTAAAATTGAATTGCCACGTCAAGTAAGATTATCAACAACAGTTGATACTCCGGCTTTAAACTTGGATAACAACGAGGTTTTTTGCTCTGCTAAAAATCCTCATCAATCGTCTTCTCAATTCAGTAAAGCATCAATGGGATATCCCAATCTGAAATTATAAATTAATTACAAAAAGTTAAAGAAGTGGACAAGTCATGTCTGTTGTGGAAAATTCTCAAATAGACCGTATCCTCGCTGTTGATGATACTCGCGATAATCTGATTCTGGTTCAAACCATTTTAGAGAGTGAAGGGTATGAGATTGACTTAGTTTCAGATGGGATGAAAGCTTTGCAACAAGTTGAAAAATCTCCACCTGATCTGATTCTGCTAGATGTAATGATGCCAGGAATGGATGGTTATGAAGTAACACGCCGCATCCGTAATAACCCTACTTTGGCCTATATTCCAATTCTGCTAATCACTGCTTTTCATGAATCTAGCGTTGTTGAAGGTTTGGATGCTGGTGCTGACGATTTTATTCGGAAACCATTTGATACTGATGAACTACTGGCAAGAGTGCGATCGCTACTACGCCTCAAACATAGTCTTGACGAACAACGAAAGATGGCACGCCAGCGGGAGGACTTTGTTTCCCGTCTAACTCACGATTTGCGAACTCCTTTAGTAGCGGCTGATCGCATGTTGAACTTGTTTGAGTTGGAAACCTTCTGCAAAATTTCGCCAGAAATGAAACAGGCGATCGCAGTCATGATTCGCAGTAATCAGAACTTAATGCAAATGGTAAACACCTTGCTAGAAGTCTATCGCTTCGAGGCAGGCAAAAAAACATTAAATTACGAGAGTTGCAATCTCCGAGAAATCGCTCAAGAAGTTGTTAGTGAACTAAGTCCTTTAACTAGTGAAAAAGGTTTAACTCTAAAAATAGAAACTCGTGAGTTAGAGCCACTAGGTAAAAATGCTGGTGTAGTCATGGGCGATCGCTTAGAACTGCGGCGGGTTCTAAACAACTTAATCGCAAATGCCATCAAATTTACAGATACAGGAGGCATAACAATCCGCATTTCTGAATCAGCTACTCCTGGGAAACCAGATTTGGTAAAAATTGAGGTAGAAGATACCGGATATGGAATTGCGCCCGAAGACCAAGCAACAGTTTTCGAGCGATTTCGCCAAGGCAGAAATAAACGCTCAGGTAGTGGCTTAGGACTGCATCTTTCGCGCCGAATTGTAGAAGCGCATGATGGAATAATCGAAGTTACTTCTGAACTTGGTAAAGGTAGTTTATTCACTGTGCAAATACCTAAACACACTTAAGTTCTTATTCTGCACAAGTATTATCTTTGTTGGATCTATTAATCCTGACAAAGCTCAAAAGCAGAGTGAAAATCAAATTTTCCGCAAAGCACACGGCGAATCATTGCTTCTAAGTCTTCGAGCATATATGGTTTGCTGATGTAGTCATTGAAACCTGCCTTGAGAATACGCTCTCGATCTACCTTGCTAGCTAAAGCTGTAACTGCGATGACTGGAATTTTACAAGTTAAGGGTTCTTCCTTGAGATGACGCACAACATCGATACCACTGTGACTTGGTAACAAAATATCCAACAAGATCAAGTCTGGCTGATACTCTTTAGCCACCAGTACAGTCGCTAAACTGTCTGCTTGACAAATGAATCTACAGCCAAGTGACTCAAGGGCATAACTAATCAGCAGTAGACTATCGTCATGATCTTCCACTGCCAAAATCAAAGGCTGCTGAGAGCTTTGCTTCTTTTCATCACTGATGAATGAATGTGTCAGATACATCTCTTCTCCAGAAGATTATATTGCGATTCATCGTTTTTCTTCATAGAACAGATGAAGCATCCCGCGAGCGATGGAATAGCGCTCACTTAAGATTAGTTCGTGTTTCGCTTTCACCCAGTTGATAATTCTTGCCTACGCAAGACGCGTTAAGGAAAGAAAACCTTAACCTGAGAGGTTCAGCAGATACTTTTTGATTATACGCAAAATTACAGAATATTTTCTTAAGAACTTCATAATAACTTTATGGATAAAAATTAAATAATCGTGACAGTGTATCTTCGGAGGAGTTAAAAATACATAGCGATGAGTATTAAAAACTAGATAATGTTAGATTCCGTACTTTTGTGTACGTGAACAATCAGATTCCCGACTTCGATTCCCGACTTCTTTATGAAGTCGGGAATCTGATTATGGCTTAATTTACGCTTTAATATATCGGTTTTTAGAAACTTTTAGTCTGAAGTTGTTGCTGTTGCAAGATTTTCTGGGAACTATAGAGTTATAAAATCCGAAAATTGTCATGCAATTCCGAACTCTTGTTTTCAAAGTTTATGACTGTACCTCAGCCTACAAAGTTGCAAAAGTTAACCCGATAGCATCAAAGCCGGAACGCAAAAGAACATGCACCTTAAAATCTAAGGACTAGACATTTTACTATAGATAACAGATTGCAATCTAGCTGCGATCGCTGGGTGGATAGTGAATCAGCAATAGGAAATAGAATTAATCAAATTTGATAATATTCAAAAATATGTGTCTTTGTTCTAATTCAAGAGATTTATTGGTCAGTTGCTTGAGTAATTACCTGCAAAAAGACGGAAATTAAACTGAAATTACTACATCTCATAGCCATATAGTAATGTAACTGTAAATAACGATGTTCAAATTAATATAATTCCAAAAAATTCTCAATATTAATTATAAACGTACATAAATTTTAAACAAGCAATAGAAATGTCCAATATTCCAGAAGATAGTTTAATTTTAGTAGTGGACGATACAGCAACAAATCTAGAATTTGTTTTTGCAGTATTGAGTGATGCTGGCTTTGAAGTTACTATAGCATCTGATGGAGAAATAGCACTCAAGCAAGTTCAGTATAGACTACCTGATTTAATTTTATTAGATGTGATGATGCCGAGAATGGATGGATTTGAAACTTGCAAAAAGTTAAAGAAAAATCCAGAAACTTGTGATATTCCCGTAATTTTTATGACTGCCAATTCTGATACAGATAGTAAAGTAGAGGGTCTAAGTATTGGAGCAGTTGATTACATCACAAAACCATTTCATGAGAAGGAATTACTAGCTAGAATAAAAACCCATCTTCAATTACGAAACCTCACAAAAACTTTAGAAAAACGAGTAGAAGACAGAACAGCAGCACTTTCTAAGGCATTACAAGATTTACAAGAATCTCAACTACAGCTTGTACAAAAAGAAAAAATGTCTGCTCTTGGTCAATTAGTGGCAGGAGTTGCTCATGAAATTAATAATCCAGTTAGTTTTATTCATGGTAATCTTGGTCACGCTTCAGCATATTTCCAAGATATGATTAACCTCATTGATCTCTATCAACAGCACTATCCTGAACCTGTTGCAGAAATTCAAGAGGAAATTACAGCCATAGACCTGAAGTATTTATGTTCCGATTTACCTAACTTAATTTCTTCTATGAAAGAGGGCGTTCAGCGTATTCGCAACATTAGCACCAGTCTCCGAACATTTTCTAGAGCAGATAGCGATCGCAAAGTTTCCTGCAATATTCATGATGGCATAGACAGTACAATTATGATTCTCAAGCACCGCTTAAAAGCATCTGAGGATCGTCCCGACATTCAAATAATTAAAGATTACGATAATCTGCCACAAGTCAAATGCTTCAGCGGACAACTAAATCAAGTATTTATGAATTTGTTAGCTAACGCTATAGATGCTTTAGAAGAGTCTAATTTAGGACGCAACTATATTGAAATCGAGGCAAATCCTAATCAACTTTTGATTCAAACTATTCTCACTAAAGACAAAAATTATGTCTTAATCCGAATTAAAGACAATGGGGTGGGGATGTCAACTGATGTTCAGCAAAAAATATTTGACCATTTATTCACCACCAAGCCAGTAGGTCAAGGTACGGGATTAGGGCTATCAATTGCTCGTCAAATTATTGTTGAGAAACATGGAGGAACTCTGGAAGTAAATTCCGCATCTGGACAAGGCTCAGAGTTTGTAATTACTCTTCCAATTCGTTAAGTATGGCAGCACACACTAAATTCTACAGAAAAATTAATATTAGTTAGACATGAAGCAGTTACTTGGAAGCAATTTTAGGGAATTCTAAAACTGTAGTTCAAAAACTGCATTTTTAAAACTTATTTATGAATAACTCGCTTAAGCACTCAATAGACACTCTTAATGTCCCTTTAGAACGTGATGTATTCTTGCGTACATTAATTCGAGAATTATCTGGGACTTTGCAAGACGTAGTTGGTCTAGAAGAAGCCTCTGGATTTATTAGCGTAGTTGGTGAAAGGATGGGTAGGCAACTAAACCAAGATTATAAGTCTGCCTTGGTAGTTTCACATCTTTCCCGTCAACAAGTTGCTGATGTCTTAGTTGATTTAAAACGACGAATTCAAGGCGACTTTTATGTTATCGAACAGAATGATGAAAAGATTGTGTTTGGTAATCGCGTCTGCCCATTTGCTGAGAAAGTACTTGATCGTCCTGCTATGTGTATGATGACTTCAAACGTTTTTGGGACTATAGCGGCTAATAATCTGGGATATGCCAAAGTCGAACTCCAAGAAACCATAGCAGAGGGTGCTCCTGGATGTAGAGTTGTGATTTACCTAAAACCTACAGTTGAGTCGGAAGATGCAGAAGGTCGAGAATACTTTAGGGGACTAGAAGCGGTGTAGACTCTTCAGCACTCAGCCAACCAAAGGTTATGAGCTTAGTGCAGCTAGCTGTGTAAAGTTATAGTCCAACTCTGAAATTAAAAGCCACATGACTCCCGAACAATTTCTTGAACTTGCTAGAGTTTTACCAGAACCTCTACTCCTGGTGAGCAGTGAGGGTCATCTGCTGGCTACCAATCAACCAGTAGCAGATATGCTGGGGTTACGCCGTCAAGAATTACGGGATAGAATGCTTGTTGAGCTTGTAACTGAGTCTTCTGACGAGATTTTAAAGTACTTGCAAGCTTGTTCAACTAGTAGAGCAATGGTTTTGGGTTGCTTGACTTTATGTAAGAATGATGGGCAAACGTTAGTATGTCGTAGTCAAGGAGCGGTTATTCAACCCTGGTCTACTGAGTCTTCAGCTATAATTCTCCTACGCTTAGAAAATAGGATTATAGCCAACAATAATTTTGTCTTGCTTAACAAAAAAATAGACGAACTAGCAAAAGAAGTCCAGAAACGCAAACAGGCAGAGGAAGCACTCTGGAAAGCGAATCAAAACTTAGAAATTCGTGTTGATAAGCGAACAACTGCTTTACAAGAAACACTAAATGAACTAAAACTTACCCAATCTCAACTAATTCAAGCCGAGAAAATGTCTGGTTTGGGTCAAATGGTTGCTGGTGTCGCCCACGAAATTAATAACCCTGTAAACTTTATTTACGCCAATCTTCACCACGCGCAAAAATACATTGAAGATTTAATGAGTTTGGTACAGATGTATCAACAGATATACCCAAATAATCCTATAGAAATACAAAGGCAAATAGAACTAATAGATTTGGATTTTCTAATTAAAGATATAAATAAACTTTTCCAGTCGATGCGAGTAGGAACAGAGCGCATTCAAGAAGTTGTTAAATCGCTACGAAATTTTTCTAGACTTGATGAAGCAGCACTTAAATCAGTCAATATCCACGAAGGAATTGACAGTACTTTAATGATTCTGGAGCACCGCTTACAAGCTATACATGAGTATCCAATTACAATTATTAAAAAATACGGTCAGCTGCCTAATGTAACTTGCTATCCTTGTCAACTCAATCAGGTATTCATGAATATTATTGCTAATGCGATCGATGCACTTGAAGAATCAGCGACAATAATCAGTAAGCAAAAATTAACAACATATCATCCTCAAATTCAAATTCACACTAAGATAGTTGATGAGAAATGGATAACTATTACCATTGCTGATAATGGAGTGGGAATAAATGAAGAAATAAAATCAAAATTATTTGACCCTTTTTTCACCACTAAATCTGTAGGTAAAGGTACTGGACTAGGATTATCTGTTAGCTATCAGATTATAGTTGAAAAACATGGTGGCGAAATTAGTTACTACTCAACTCCTGGAAAAGGTGCAGAATTTTTAATTAAGATTCCTGTTAGCTAAGCCTACTGAAAGTGAATTAATATTTTAACAGATAAAAAGTAATTTTAATACTAGTTTGTTTACAGTTTAAATTTTGCACAATAGAGCTATAAATCTATTCTTTAAGAGTAGATAACTGTTATTTAACTAACTTTTAAAGATGGCTAATAGTTAATGTTAACTAACGATTAACTATTAGCCATCAACAAAAGTACAATCTACAACTCTTCTGGTTGCTTAATAGAAACTGTACTTACCTGAGTTGTATCAACAATTGATGCTTGTAAGATTGGGGTATGGGAGACAGAATTGTTAGCCAATGTAAACAGCGGATTTGACAAAATCCCTGCTATGGAAGTAGCAATTAAGGTTATCACTAACCCGACCTGTAAAGGTCTTAACCCAGGCAAATTCCAACGCACTTCTGGATAATTCTTCACTACGTCGGACATTTCTTGTGGTTCTTTGACTACCATCATCTTAACTACGCGAATGTAGTAGTAGATGGAGACAACACTAGTAACCAAGCCTAGTAAAACTAACCCGTACAGACCTGCCTGCCAACCAGCCCAGAACAAGTAAATCTTACCGAAAAACCCAGCTAGTGGTGGAATACCACCCAATGAAAGTAGGGAGATACTCAATCCTAATGTTAGAAGTGGATCTTTTTGATACAAGCCTGAGTATTCGGCAATCTGGTCGGTTCCTGTTCGTAGGGAGAATAAGATTATGCAGGTAAAGCCGCACAAGTTCATAAACAGATAAACCAGTAGGTAAAATATCATACTGGCATACCCTGCCT
The DNA here is from genome assembly GCA_019359395.1 of Komarekiella atlantica HA4396-MV6. Classification (GTDB taxonomy): domain Bacteria; phylum Cyanobacteriota; class Cyanobacteriia; order Cyanobacteriales; family Nostocaceae; genus Komarekiella; species Komarekiella atlantica. The sequence continues at coordinate 26,692 of JAHHHK010000045.1, read as the reverse complement.
GTGTGCCAGCAATCAAGCCGATCATCACAAACCCAGCTTGGGCAATGGATGAATAAGCTAGCATCCGTTTCATGCTGGTTTGGGCGAGGGCGACTACGTTACCCAAGATCATACTAAGAACAGCCAGAGCAGTGAAGACAAACCTCCACTCGTCTGCGACAAGGGGGAAGGCTGTTGTCAGCAAGCGGATGGCTAGGGCAAACCCAGCTGCTTTGGAGCCAACAGATAAAAAGGCAATCACCGGGGTGGGAGCGCCTTCGTAAACGTCTGGTGTCCATTGGTGGAAAGGTGCAGCCGAGATTTTGAAGCCAATACCTGCAATTACAAAAACAAGGGCAATAACTAAACCTAGAGATTGGCCAAGGTTAGCTGTGGCAATGCCGTTAGCGATCGCACTCAGTTCAGTTTCTCCACCCGATAAGCCGTACAACAGTGATACGCCGTACAAAAATACTGCTGTACTAGAAGCTCCAATTAACAAGTATTTCAGTGCCGCTTCATTGGAGCGGGGGTCACGCTTGGTATAACCTGTCAGTAAGTAAGAGGAGATACTTAGGGTTTCTAGAGAGATGAAAATCATTACCAACTCACTAGCCCCGGATAGAAACATGCCTCCTAGGGTAGCACTCAGCAAAATAGCAATGAATTCTGCTAAGGCGGTGCCACTTTGCTCTACGTAGCGAATTGACATCAATATAGTCACAGCGGCAGACAAAGCAATGACACCGCGAAAGACGATACTGAGGTCGTCACCATTAAAGCCACCGCTAAAAGAGATGGGATTGGCAGCATCCCATTGAAAATACAGGGCGACAATCGAAGTAAGTAAACCTGCGATCGCTAGATATCCAATCCAGCGTGAGGATGTACGCCCCAAAATCAAATCAACAATCAAAACCCCCAAGAGGGTGATAATTACAATCCCCTCTGGCAAAATCGTTCCAGCATTTAACTGGGATGCAAGATTAGCAAAATCCATGAGATATATAGGTTTTGGCGATTAGACATTAAGGCTAACTTTGTTTATTCTATCTATTGTTCTTCACCAAAGTTACATTTACTTTTCTATTTGTGTGTAGAAGTGTGCTCAGATAAAAGCGGCTGATGGCATGGTGGAGCATATGATCAGACCTTGATATTATCTCTTTTATCTTCACTATCGGATTAAATTATGTTGAAGTTGAAATTGACAATTTACATTTAAAGTAAATAACAGCTTCTTTTCGTTAATCAAATTCTTTATCAAACATTAATTTTCACACAAATAAGCAGTTCAGCTATCTACTGAACTGCTCATATACAAACTATACAGATTAATTATCTATTAAACTGCGGACTTTAAGATTTTGCGCTGGGCAAATGCATAAGCTACGTTTGCCTTGCTAAATGACCTCAAGACTTAATAACGTCGCGAGTATCCACCACCACCACGAGTACTTTTCTCTTCTCGCGGTCTAGCTTTATTAACTTTCATCACACGCCCCATCCATTCGGCGCCGTCCAAAGCCTCAATGGCAGCATCTTCTGCGGCTGTTGATTCCATTTCTACGAAACCAAAACCCCGTGCGCGACCAGTTTCCCTATCAGTGGGTAATTGAACTCGCTTCACAGTGCCGTAATCAGAAAATACCTTAGTGAGGTCGTCTTGCGTGACGGTGTAGGATAGGTTCCCTACGTAAATAGACATGAAACTCTCCAGAATCCATTGATGCAGAGATGTTTAGCCGGAGAGCCGCTTGCAATTATTACTAAAAACAAGATCCGTATCGCCGTTAACTTCTCCAAAATTATCCTACCATAACTTTATATCTGGCCAAGTCCAAATCCCTCCATTTGTTCTGGGGTATGGTAGAATGCATCAGTTTTATCTATATTGACTATTTCTTTTAGCTGATTGTCCAATTAAAAAATCAGCTTTGCATAGTAAATTCCTCTGGATCTCTTCTTGAATTTATCCAGCAAAACTCTTCATACGGTGATTTAGTATCTGGTGGCGCAAAAATTATAATATCGACTGCAAAGCTTACCATGTTATTTGGTTGTAAGAGCAATTTAAAACCTAAATATAAAAATTACAAAAAATAATTTCAGGCTATTGTTTACGAATTGCTGTATACCCAGCTTTTACTGCTTTTGCTACTTTGCCTCTATCAATCCGCTCAGTAGAAAAGGCAATATTATTACGCCACTTCTCTCGATAAGCTGAAATCAAAGCCTCTTCCTCAAGCATTAGCTTGTTAATCAGTGACATACTGGTAATTTTCAGGCTTACATTCCCGCTGAATTTTCGTCATCTAATGACCTTAGGGAATAGACATAGCGTTATGCTCCAGGTGAGAGAGCAATGCCGTTTCTGAAAACACACGCAAATAGACTGTGCTATCTTTTTCCTATATTTCTGCCTTTCCCTCAGTAATACAATGCTTATGCCCCATAAAGTTCCCTTGTCTAAAAGTTAAGTGAGGTATCTTTTGTTCTTCCCCTTGTTGGACAGGTAGTAAGATGACATCACCTTGACAAATTGCTTGCATAGTTTTGTTTCCCTGAGATGAGTACAAACCCCACTTCGCTTTTGCCCTCAAGTTTGGTTTAATTTTGTCACAACATCTGTAAAAGTAGGGGAATAGAGGAGCGGGGGAGGTAAGTGAACAACTACTCTTGTCCTCCCATCTCCTTATTTCCTCCTCCTCTTACCCCCTCCCTTCAGTCACAAAAGGGTATTCTCGTATTACACTTCAGGGGTATTTTGAAAACTGTAGTCGCCAATTCTGCGCTAGATAAGTTAAAGATTGAAGTAGCTGGATCACATCTAACGTTCCTCTACCCTATCCTCTGGGAAAGACTACGCCCGAAGTTTAGGGGATTTTCACTCTAACAGGCAGTTTGTGTGAGTATTAAATCACAGCCCTAAGCGTGACGTTTTATCTTGACAATTCGCCGAAATTACCTCAATTTGACTGTTTAGCTTAGCAGCTATTCTTTTTTTTGAAATTTCCATGTCAACTCTCGTCATCGTCGAATCTCCAACCAAAGCTCGTACCATTCGCAACTACCTGCCAAAAGACTATCGGGTAGAAGCGTCTATGGGTCATGTGCGTGACCTACCCCAATCGGCTAGTGAAATTCCCGCCAACGTCAAAGGGGAAGCATGGGCACAGCTTGGGGTGAATGTGGACGCCGACTTTGAACCGGTATATGTTGTCCCGAAAGACAAAAAGAAAGTTGTCACCCAGCTCAAAGAAGCCCTCAAAGATGTAGATGAACTAATCCTGGCAACAGACGAAGACCGGGAAGGTGAAAGCATTAGTTGGCATTTGTACCAATTGCTGAAGCCGAAAGTTCCAACAAAGCGGATGGTGTTTCACGAAATTACTCAAGATGCTATCAAAAAAGCTCTGAAAAACTGTCGTAATGTCGATGAACAGTTGGTTCGTGCCCAAGAAACACGGCGGATTTTAGATCGGCTTGTGGGTTATACTTTGTCTCCTCTGTTATGGAAAAAAATTGCCTGGGGATTATCTGCTGGACGGGTGCAATCCGTAGCTGTACGACTTTTAGTCATCAAAGAACGCCAACGCCGTGCTTTCCATGAAGGTACATACTGGGATTTGAAAGCTAGCTTGGTACAAGAAAAAGCTCCTTTTAGCTCTCAGTTGATAACACTAGGAGGAACCAAAATAGCTAATGGCAGCGATTTCGATGCTGCCACCGGACAAATTGCCGCAGGTCGCAATGTTATATTGCTCAACGAAGACCAAGCAGTAGCCCTTAAGGAACGCCTGACTGGAAAAACTTGGAACGTCACTGACATCGAAGAACGCCCAGTAACGCGAAAACCCGCGCCACCGTTTACTACCTCGACGCTGCAACAAGAATCTAACCGGAAACTGCGTTTATCAGCACGGGACACGATGCGGATTGCTCAAAACTTGTACGAGCAAGGGTATATTACCTATATGCGGACAGATTCAGTGCATTTGTCGGATCAGGCGATCGCTGCTGCTCGTAGCTGTGTAGAAAAACTTTACGGACAACAGTATCTTAGTCCCCAACCTCGGCAATACACCACCAAATCTAAAGGCGCACAAGAAGCACACGAAGCAATTCGTCCAGCAGGTAGCACCTTCCGCACCCCCCAAGAAACTGGTTTAGGTGGTAGGGAACTAGCTGTCTACGATTTAATTTGGAAGCGTACCGTTGCTTGCCAAATGGCTGATTCTCGCCAAACCCAAATTAGCGTACAGTTGCAAGTTGAAGATGCCGGATTCCGTTCCTCTGGCAAGCGCATCGACTTTCCAGGATACTTACGCGCCTACGTCGAAGGTTCAGATGATCCCGAAGCAGCATTGGAAGACCAAGAGATTATCTTACCTAAACTCAAGGTAGGAGATCATCCAAATTGTACAGAATTAGAAGCAGTTGGGCACGAAACTCAACCGCCAGCTAGGTACACCGAAGCTACCTTGGTGAAAACTTTAGAAAGTGAAGGCATTGGTCGTCCCAGTACGTATGCCAGTATCATTGGCACCATCATCGACAAGGGTTATACGCAACTAGTGAGTAATGCGCTTATTCCCACCTTCACTGCCTTTGCTGTCACCGACTTGCTAGAAAAACATTTCCCGGATATCGTCGATCCCAGCTTTACCTCTAAGATGGAGCAAACCTTGGACGATATTGCCGAAGGTGAAGCTGCCTGGCTACCTTATTTGCGGGAATTCTATTTAGGAGACAAAGGTCTGGAAACCCTGGTTAGAGAACAGGAAAACCAGATTGATGCCACTAAAGCTAGGACTGTAGAACTAGAAAATTTAGATGCCAAAGTCCGCATTGGTAAATATGGGCCGTACATCGAAGTTGGAAATGGTGACACTGTGATCACCGCCTCCATTCCCAAAGATTTAACACCAGCTGATCTCGACCCTAAACAGGTAGAAGTACTGCTGCGGCAAAAAACTACTGGCCCTGACCAACTCGGTCGCCATCCTGAAACTGGCGAACCAATTTATGTGAAAATTGGCGCTTACGGCCCTTACGTCCAGTTGGGTGACAAGTCTGACGAAAACCCCAAGCCTAAACAAGCTTCCCTACCCAAAGGCGTTACCCCGGAAACTGTGACTCTGGACATGGCTGTTGGTCTTTTGGCACTACCGCGAACATTGGGAGTTCATCCTGTTACTGGTGGCAAAATCCAAGCAAGTTTGGGACGCTTTGGGCCTTATGTCGTTCATGACCAGGGTAAGGATGGCAAAGATTACCGTTCCCTTAAAGCTACTGACAACGTATTGACAATCTCTCTAGAACGTGCGCTGGAATTATTGTCTGAACCGAAGAAAGGACGTAACTCCACCAACAGCAAGTCTAAGGCAGCATTACGTGAATTGGGTACACACCCAGAAGATGGCGAACAAATCAACATCTACGATGGCCCCTACGGCCCTTACATTAAACATGGCAAAACTAATGTGAGTATCCCAGAAGGTCAATCAGTGGAAGGTATATCACTGCCTGAAGCACTGAAATTGCTGGCAGACAAAGCATCGACAGCAAAATCAACTCGTAAAACGAGTAAATCAACAAGTTCTCGATCTAAATCAACTACTAAAGCGTCAACCACTGCGAAAAAAACTGCTGCAAAAAAGAATGATGCAGAAGGTTAGTTAAAGTTAGGAGTCAGGAAATAGGAGGAGCCAATGCGGTCTTCTCCCAGAAGACGTCCGCTGTAGGAGGATGTCCTAGGCTGTAGGGCAATAGCGCCGTGCCATGTCCGCGTATCCTACGCTTAAGCAAGCGAGCATCTCATAGAGAGTATTTGGGGTTTCCCTTAGTGAAACAACTGCGTTTAAGAGTCAGAAGCAAGAAAATAGAGTTTATGGTCAGTAAGTTTTTTTAACTAATGACTTATGACTAATGACTTATAACGATTGATTACTGATTCAAAATACCCTTCCTTAGTGGGTGTAGTCCGACAGGTTGCTAATGTGATACTCTAAGAATTAAGGTAGAAGACAACACCAAATTTTAGAAGTGGCTAATGTCCCAAACGCGGGAGAGTGTGTCAGCCCGGTTGGAAGCCAGAGGTGCGGAAATACGCCAGTTGCTACGTACCTGTTAATCAAAAATTGAGGTAGTATCTCAGGAGCAATCAGTTCAATGGATTATATAGAAAAGGTACTGGAAAAGCTTAAAGAATTAGCACGTAAGCTAATTGAGGCCTTACTAGGGCCGGAGGCTGAGCCGGAACCGGAACTGATTCCGATTCCTGTAAATGAGCGATCGCGCCGTCGATAAGAGCAGAAGCGTGCTAAATTCGACATTGCAACCCTTAAGTATTTTAGTACTGCATGGGCCAAACCTCAATTTGTTAGGACAAAGAGAACCAGGTATTTATGGCTCTTTGACTCTGCCTGAAATTAATCGCCTGTTAGAGGAAGAAGCACTAAAGTCACAGGTGAAAGTTTTTTCAATGCAATCAAATCATGAAGGGGTTTTAGTAGATAATATTCATGAAGCATTAGGACAATATCAAGGAATTTTAATTAATGCAGGAGCTTACACCCATACAAGTGTAGCCTTGCGGGATGCGATCGCAGCTGTTAACCTGCCCACAGTAGAAGTACATCTAAGTAACATTTACCGTCGTGAAGATTTTCGCCATCATTCGTATATTGCTCCAGTAGCCATCGGGCAAATAAGTGGTTTTGGCGTTCAGAGTTATTTGTTAGGCTTACAAGCCTTAGTGCATATTTTAAGAAAGGATAAGGTGTAAAGAAGGCGTTATTGAAAATTAGAGGCTTCCTGGGGATTAAGTCACTAATGTAGTATGGCGGAAATCAACTACATATTCACAATCAAAAATTGTGTAAAGCCTTGTCTTCTCTACCAAAAGCTGCTCTAAATTCGCCTTGGTGTCGTAGACAAAGGTTGCGCCAACGACATTAGATCCACTTAGAGCGCAGTGGAACATAGCCATTACGAATTACACAAAGTGAGGGTGCGGTAGGATAAAGTATTAAACGTTTCAAACTGCCATCCTTAAATAATTTTATGCGCTACTCTGTTATGAGTCGATTTAGAGGCACTTTATTGGGAGCATTACTAGGGGAAAGCTTAGTCTCTGCTCGTGAAACAAAGTCTGAGAGCCTGCATTTCGGCAAAATGGCAGTCGTGGGTACTGAAAGTTTAATAACGCTCGGCAGATTAGATGTAAATGACTGGATAGCGCGTCAACAATTAGAATCTCCTCATTCAGACGCAAGTGATATCGTCTCAATAAAAGTAATTCTTGCCACACTACCAGTGGCACTTTTTTTTCACGACAATACAATTAAACTACGACAAAATTTGCTGCGTGTGCTACAAATCTGGGAGGATGACCCAGTGCTCCGAGATGGAACATTAGCAGTAGGATATGCGATTGCTCAATCCCTCAATGAAAAACTTGACCCACAAACTCTGATTCCACAAACTATTTCTTTTCTTGGAGAAACGCCGACATCAGTACCACAACAATTATCAAAAGTTCATACTTTGTTAGAGCAAAAAGCTGGATTAGAAAGAGCACAAGCCGAATTGAGTAGGGAAGAAAAGCTGAATAACACGATTGCTATGGCATTTTACTGCTTTCTTAGTACATTGGAAGACTTTCGCCTTGCAGTTTTGCGAGCTACCCACAATAGCGATTTTAAGATGCAAGACACTACACGTTTAAAACTACAGGCTACAGGTGTAATTACTGGAGCTTTATCTGGAGCATATAACAGTACAGCTGGTATTCCTGTAAATTGGCGAGTCTTGCTCTCACAAACAAATTTGACAGCATGGGGATTGGCTAACTTTTCTCAAATGCTAGAATTAGCTGATGCGCTTTTGGCTGTGTGGTCAGGAATGTATAATTTCACTTTAAAGCCCAGCGAGTCAAAAGAGGACGGATGTGCAACATTTTTGGAAGTTACTCCGTCCGTCTACGCAGCTCCTCGCGTCATCCGGTCGCGTTAATCCTACTCTCACTAAACAACAGTGCGGTTGTGAAATGCTAAACACCACCAATGAAATCAGTAACTAAAGAATTTAGTACTTTTATATACCACAGTTACTTAGCAAAACCTCAACCTTAGTGTGCAGGTAGCTATTGTGGCAAATCGGCTTCAACCAGTTCCTACCACCGAAGTTGCGATAGCGGAAGCCGCAGATCGGACTTTTCTTCGGATTGTCTTATTTTGAGCTATCAAAGTCAGCAACTGCAGGTAGAGGTAATGAAAACGCAGCAATTTTTGCAGTTCTTGACCCAGCAATTGACTTACTGGCGGCGACAATACAAAGCACTACGTCGGAAGGTAAAGTTGTTTGGAAAAAACACAAGTCCTGACGGCCAAAGCTATAAAGAGGAACTTCACAAGACTATTTTCAGGAATGTACGCCTATATTTATCAAAAACCAATGACAAAGGCGGACACCGAAAACGAGGAATAGCCTTAAGGTCAATGGCATCGGTCAAAACTAACAGAGGCACTCATACAATCTTTTTAAGTTGGGTGCATAAACAGCGTTCCTCTGTAATTTTGGCGATCGCAATAGTAACTTTAACAGGCATAATTGGGCATAAATTCTACAACCAGCCACAACTCAAAGTAGGAACTCCTGCACCACAGACGATTAGAGCACCCTACACGGCTAGTATCGAAGATAAGAAAAAAACAGAAGCTCAGCGCAAAGCCGTCAGTAAAAGTTCCATCTCAGTGTTGATGGTTGATGTGCGAATGAATGAACAAATCGACCAATATCTACAACAACTTTTAGATAATGGCGATGAAATTCGTGCTCTTGCTGGCTCATTTCCTTTTTTTGACACTTCTGTTTTGCCCATCTCTATCCAGCGTTACCTGCGCTCTTGTCCTGAACCAGAATGGCAAGCACTGCAAGCAGCTTTAGAAAATACTAAAAATAATCAAAAGAAAGTCGCAGCACAACAAACTTCTATACCTAGGAAACCTTCTGCTGCTAAGCAGACTGGTGCTTGGTGGAATGCACCTACAGGGCTACCTCCAGAGGGTGCAAAACCCATTGATTTTTATAAAAACATCAACTTTACTCAAGCAGTGGCCGAACTAGCAGCTTACCGCGTCACAACTTCTGAAAAAAACTTGTCCTCACTGATTGCCCACATATCCCAAGCACGTCAAGCATATACCCAAGCCACTGCTAAACTTTTACAGTTGGAGACACTTAACCCAGAAGCAGTATACGAGGAAACTGTTCTTTTAGACTTGTCAGATGAGGAGTGGCTAAAAACACAAACAGGAATTCATCAGAGTGCCGAGCGGATTCTCACTCAGGGCATTCCATCGGGACTGCCAAAAAATATTTTACAAGATGCAGTAAATCTGCAAGTGCAGGCGTTTGTACCGAAAGAGGCTGAATCTTTAGCAAGCAGACTGTTGTTGTCCGTACTCCAGCCAAATCTAAAGAACGATGAACAACAAACCAGACAACAAGCTCAAAAGGCAGTTGATGGGGTAACACCTGCGATGGTGGAGGTGCAGTATGGTGAGATAATTGTCAGCAAGGGAGAGCAGATTAATGCCTGGGACTTTGAGGTGCTGGAGCATTATCGCCTGATTCGTCGGGAAGTTAACTGGCCGGAGTTGACGAAGTTAGGAGGTGTTGTTGCGGTTGCAGTGGGCATTTTTGTCTTTGTAGAACGCCATATTAAAAACCAATTACGACAACGCGATCGCCTGTTGGTATTGCTGCTTACCGTGAGTACGCCAGGATTAGTAACGATGGGTATACCGTACACCTCTTGGAGCGCCATTGGTTTATTGTTAGGTAGCTTCTACGGCCCCACTTTAGGAGTAACAGTTGTAGGACTGCTGTTGCTGTTACTAGGAATTAGTTTAGATATCAGTAAAATTTCGCTTTTAGCTGGTGCTGCGGGTGGAATATTGGGGAGTTCCTTGGCGCAACGACTGCGATCGCGTGAAGAACTGGCATTATTAGGTATTGCCATTGCTTTAACTCAAGGCGGTATTTACCTAATTATTAAGCTTTTCATCGGTGAAGCATTTGGTTCAACATGGTATATCGTACTTCGAGAAGCCGCGTTATTTGCTTTATCTGGCTTAGCCTGGAGTGTTGTAGCTTTGGGCTTGAGTCCTTATCTAGAAAAACTTTTTGATTTAGTTACTCCCATCCGTTTGGCAGAATTGGCGAACCCCAACCGCCCTTTGCTAAAACGACTTGCTACTGAAATTCCTGGGACTTTTCAGCATACCCTGTTTGTCTCTACCCTGGCTGAAGCCGCTGCTAAAAAATTAGGATGCAATGTCGAGTTGGTAAGGGCTGGAACACTTTATCACGATATCGGCAAAATGCATGACCCTCTGGCTTTTATTGAAAATCAAATGGGGGGGCCAAATAAACACGATACAGAAATTAATGACCCCTGGAAGAGTGCAGAAATTATTAAAAAGCACGTCAGTGAAGGGTTAGTAATGGCACGTAAACACCTTTTGCCCACAGCAATTCAAGCTTTTATACCAGAGCATCAAGGCACGATGCTGATTGCTTATTTCTATCATCAAGCTCAGCAAATGGCGCAGGAAGACCCCAGCCTAACAGTAGACGAAGCAGATTTTCGCTACGATGGCCCAATTCCCCAGTCACGGGAAACAGGAATTGTGATGTTGGCAGACTCCTGTGAGGCGGCGCTGCGATCGCTCAAGGACGCCTCGCCAGAACAAGCTTTGACAATGCTTAATAATATTTTGCGTGCTAGATGGCAAGATGATCAAATGGTAGATTCTGGGATAACACGCAAAGAAATGTCACAAATCGCCCAAATCTTTGTAGAAGTTTGGCAGCAATTCCATCATAAACGTATTGCTTATCCCAAGTTACAGGCTAGTAATACTGCGCGGAATTCGTAATTAATCATAAACTGCTAGTTGCAAGTGTCTTAATAATTTAGGTGCAATCTAGCCAGATAATCGCTGCCAAGTTAGTTCTTTTGTTACTTCATCCCAATGCCAGCGCAATAAATTGGCGGATTGATTTGCGGTAATTCCTGGTAAAGCGATCGCTTTTCTCGGTGCATCGGTAGCTAGTGCGATGGCTTCGCCGACGCCAAAGGCGTACGCATTTTCTACATTACAAATCCCCCACTTCACCAAATTCTGCACTCCCACTAATAAAGGTAAAGTAGTCCCCGATAAAGTACCATCTGGCAATCGTGCCGTACCATTTTTTACTTCAATTTGCCGACTATCCCAAGGATATACCCCATCTGGTAATCCCAGAGGTGCGAGGGCATCACTGACAAGAAAAAGTCCTTCGTAACAGCTGGCGCGAAGTATGATTTTTAGCATCGTGGGCGAAACGTGCTCACCATCAGCAATAAAACCACACATTACATGAGGATGGATAATTGCTGCCCCTAATAATCCCGGTTCACGATGATGTAATGATGGCATAGCGTTGAAAGCGTGAGTTACCATCGTCGCACCTAGTTCAAATGCACGTTGCGCTTCGGCGGCTGTTGCCTGAGAATGTCCTAAACTAACGGTGATTCCCAAAGAACGCAAATATGGAATGACTTCACCAGTTGGATCTAACTCTGGCGCTAGGGTGATGACTTTTACAACATGAGCATAATTGCCTAAAACCCGCTTTAATTCTACAATTGTTAGGGGTAACAGATATTCTGCTGGGTGTGCGCCGCGCTTTTGGAAATTCAAAAATGGCCCTTCTAGGTGTACTCCCAAAATCTTGGCCCCTACTTGTTGATTCGGGATAATATCAGCAATTACAGCAAGCGATCGCTGAATATTTTCTACCGAAGTTGTCACCAACGTTGGTAAAAATCCATCTACCCCAACATCCCACAAAAATTGAGAGATTTTCTGGAGCATATAAGCATTTTCTGGATGTAAATCGGGAAATGCCAATCCTAACGCGCCATTAATCTGCAAATCGACGCCACCTAAAGAAATCCAGTCGCCAGCAACGTCCACCACTTGCAAAGCGTTTGCTGAAGCACGTTTGAAAACTGTACCCATTGGCAAAATTTGCTCAATTATGCCCTCTTGACTAATTAAGAGCATCTGCAAATCTTTGTAACCAGGTACTCTAGCATTGATAATGTCTATGTTAGTCGCGCTGAGATTTTGTGTTGCGGTCATCACATTGGCTAGAGAATAAGTAAATCTGACCCGATTTTAGATGCAATAATCGGCGATTAATCCAAAATCTAAAATTTTATGACTCCTCTTATCGGTATTATCATGGGCAGCGATTCCGATTTGCCCACTATGAAAGACGCGATCGCCATCTGTGAAGAATTTGGTATTGAGAACGAAGTCGCGATCGTTTCTGCTCATCGTACCCCAGAACGCATGGTGCAATATGCCCAACAAGCCCACAAACGCGGTATTAAAGTGATTATCGCTGGTGCGGGTGGCGCGGCTCATCTTCCCGGAATGGTAGCATCTTTAACCCCACTTCCTGTGATTGGTGTTCCCATATCCACCCGTCACCTGCAAGGTGTTGATTCTTTGTACTCAATTGTACAAATGCCTGCGGGTATCCCAGTGGCAACAGTGGCAATAGGTAGTGCCAAAAATGCTGGTCTTTTAGCTGTACAAATTCTTGCTACCCAGCAGCCAGAATTACTAGAAAGAGTGCAACAGTATCGCCAAGCCCTGTCTGAATCAGTAATTGCAAAGCAAACAAAACTAGAACAACTGGGCTACGAGCAATATTTACAACACATGCCCTAAGTAAACGTGAGTTCGATAAACCTCTCTCTACGTTGAACTAAAATTAAAGGCGTTGCTGAATCAGGGGATGAAATTTGATGTATTGAAATCTCAAACTCTTTATTCTCTCCCGAAGTTCTGATGCCTACGGCGGGCTGCGCCAACGGCGGAAGCCGCCGCTCAGACTTCTCTCTGTGTCTTTGCGCCTCTGCGTGTTAGCAAAGCGGGGCGTAGCCCAATAAATCATCCCGCAATTATGCAACGCCAAATTAAAGTATGTCCCTCTCGTCCACCGTAGAGGAACTGTTTTGTGTAGTCACTCTCAAAAGTCTTTTTAATACGTCTACTTAGATAAGTACCAAACCAAGCGAAAAATTGAAAAGACTTGGGTAATAACAAACGAAACCCAACAATTATCTTTAATCCAAGCGTATTGAGTAATCACAAGGAGTTACTAAAATTTCAGTCCTTTTGAAAGCATAGATAAAAAGCTATGTTGTTGATAGAGTTTGTGCTTATTAAGAGGATTTTAAATATTTGTTTCAATAAAGAACCTTTTACTCATACTTACTATTCAATATTTATTTTGAGTCTACACATTAAATACCAATATTCATTTGATTTAAATTGAAAAGCCAGGCTCGATATAAATAAAAGTCTATGATACCTATAGATTTTTTCCTATTCATTAATATTTTTCTAACTACTCATGGAAATAGATAAACTTTTACTTATACCTGCCATCTAATATTTATTTAACAATTCAGGTTTTCGAGTGGACTATTTTATCTTAAAAGCCTGTACACTAATTTAAACAAGCTTAGCAACAACTTAAATTCATAAAAAACTAAGTAGATCAATTCATCCAAGAATTGACCAGATTAGTCATACTCAGCTTTTCTATTACAAAAAGCTGAAGTCGGCGAAATAGCTAGAGCTTTAAATCCTCATTAATAATGCAGTAGACATTAGTTTTCTTTTGTCTAAATTCTCATGTTTAAAAAATAAACTTCACCTGGAAGGAGACGTTATGACAGAATTTTTTAATCAATCTCGCCGTAAATTTATCTTCACAGCCGGAGCATCTATGGGTGCTGTATTCCTTAAAGGTTGTTTAGGAAATCCCCCTGAAAACTTGACTGGTGGTAGCACCCAAGTACAGTCAGCAGTTGTGCCTGTTGCTCAACTGAGCCCTGAACAAACACCTGAAACGACTACAGTCAAGTTGGGATATATTCCCATTGTGGAAGCGGCTCCTCTAATTATCGCGAAAGAAAAAGGCTTTTTTGCTAAGTATGGCATGACCAAAGTTGACCTTTCTAAACAGGCTTCTTGGGGTTCAGCACGAGACAACGTAGAAATTGGTTCTGCTGGTGGTGGTATTGATGGCGGACAATGGCAGATGCCGATGCCGCATTTAATTACAGAAGGTTTAATTACCAAAGGCAATCAAAAAATTCCCATGTATGTTTTGTGTCAATTAATTACACATGGAAATGGAATTGCGATCGCCAGTAAGCACCAAGGCAAAGGTATTAGTTTACAACTTGCTAGCGCTAAGTCTTTATTCACACAACTCAAATCCTCAACACCCTTTACCGCCGCCTTCACCTTCCCCCACGTTAACCAGGATCTTTGGATTCGCTACTGGTTAGCTGCTGGCGGCATAGATCCAGATGCAGATGTCAAGCTGCTCACAGTACCGGCAGCTCAAACTGTTGCCAACATGAAAACCGGAACAATGGACGCTTTCAGTACAGGCGACCCCTGGCCTTATCGGCTGGTTCAAGACAAAATTGGTTACGTCGCAGCATTAACCGCAGAGATTTGGAAGAATCATCCCGAAGAATACTTTGCGATGAAAGCCGATTGGGTTGACAAAAATCCCAAAGCAACGAAAGCGTTACTTAAAGGCATTATGGAGGCGCAGCAGTGGTTAGATAATTTTGCCAACCGCAAAGAAGCAGCCCAAATTCTGGCTGGACGAAATTATTTCAATCTTCCTTCAGCCGACATCCTTGCAGATCCATTTCAAGGTAAGTATGACATGGGTGATGGTCGCAAAATTGATGATAAATCAATGGCAGCTTTTTACTGGAAAGATGAAAAAGGCAACGTTTCTTATCCCTATAAGAGCCATGATTTATGGTTCATAGTTGAAAACGTTCGCTGGGGATTTTTGCCAAAAGATTATATTGCCAATAATGCAGCTAAGGCTAAAGAACTGATCAATAAAGTCAACCGCGAAGATATTTGGAAAGAAGCTGCCAAAGAAGCAGGACTTGCCGCTGCTGATATTCCTACCAATACATCCCGTGGTGTAGAAGAGTTTTTTGATGGCACCAAGTTTGATCCAGAAAAGCCAGAAGAATATTTGAAGGGTCTGAAAATTAAGAAAGTTAGTGTTTAGTCAAGAGACGCGATTCATCGCGTCTGTACAAGAGTCAACAGTAGAGACGCGATAAATCGCGTCTGCATAATATTCAAAAGTAAGCAGTTAGTGAGAAAAACAAATGACAAATGATAAATGACAAATGACAAATGACAAATGACAAATGACAAATAAAAGTTGAGGAGAACATAGCAAAATGACACTCGCCCAAAAACGCCCTGCAAACCCTAAATTTAGTAACGGCTTTATATCCGGTCTGCAAAAGCAATTTCCTAATATCATACCGCCGACGATCGCGATCATCATCTTTCTCATCATCTGGCAACTGTTCGCTTTAACTCCTGGAGCAACATTACCTGGCCCAATACAGGTTGTCCGAGAAACTTGGGTACTGATTTTCTGGCCGTTTTATGACAGAGGTGGCATAGATAAAGGTCTATTTTGGCAAATTCTCGCTAGTCTAAAACGAGTTGCGATCAGTTATACCCTAGCGGCGATCGTTGGTATTGGCTTGGGCATTTTAATCGGTGTCAATAAAACAATGTCCAAGGCTTTAGACCCAATTTTTCAGTTACTACGGACTGTACCACCTCTGGCTTGGGTACCGATTTCTTTGGCAGCCTTGCGACAAAATGAACCAGCCGCCTTATTCGTGATTTTCATTACAGCGATTTGGCCCATCTTAATTAACACTGCTGTCGGCGTCACCCAAATTCCCCAAGATTACAATAACGTCGCCAAAGTTCTGCAACTTAGCCGCAAAGAATATTTCACGAATATTTTGATTCCAGCAGCTTTACCCTACATTTTTACCGGATTGAGAATTGCGATCGGTTTAGCTTGGTTGGCAATCATCGCCGCAGAAATCGTTATGTCCGGTATTGTCGGAATTGGCTTTTTTATCTGGGACGCTTATCAAAACAACAACGTCAGTGAAGTGATTTTGGCTCTAATATATATCGGCGTTGTTGGTCTGGTGCTAGATAAAATGATGGGTTGGCTGCAAAACAAGATTTTGCCAGCAGAACAGAAATAGTTACTCACTTTAGTGCCTTTGTGGTTAATCTTCTTCTAAACCACAAAGACACAAAGGCACAAAGAAAAATGCATCATTTCAATTTACATTTAAGCTGCCATGTCTATATTTGTTGCTGTTGACCAGATTGAAAAAGTTTTTGAATTAACCGGCGGTGGTAAATACATCGCCCTCAAAGGAATTGACCTCCAGATTAAAAAAGGAGAATTCGTTTCTCTAATTGGTCACTCCGGTTGTGGCAAATCCACTCTATTAAATATGATTGCAGGTTTGGATTTGCCAAGTGAAGGTCTTGTGACTTTGGAAGGACAAAAAATCACCAAACCAGGGCCAGACAGGATGGTGGTGTTTCAAAATTATTCGCTACTACCTTGGCGGACGGTAAGAGAAAATATTGCTCTGGCTGTAGACTCGGTAATGAAAGGTTTACCCGCAGGCGATCGCAAAGCCATTATCGACAAACATATTGATATGGTGGGTTTACGTCCCCATGCTGACAAACAGCCGGGAATGTTGTCTGGTGGACAAAAACAGCGGGTTGCGATCGCCCGCGCCTTAGCAATTCGCCCCAAGTTACTATTGCTAGATGAACCCTTTGGTGCTTTGGATGCACTCACACGCGGTAATTTGCAAGAACAACTCATGCAAATCTGCGAAGAAAATCAAGTTACCGCTGTGATGGTGACTCATGATGTAGATGAAGCGGTGCTATTGTCTGACAGAATTGTCATGCTGACCAATGGCCCTGAATCTAAAATCGGCGACATTCTGGAAGTAGATATCCCCAGACCCCGTAAGCGGATGGAAGTAGTAGAACATCCCAGCTACTACAGCTTGCGGAGTGAGATGATTTACTTCCTCAATCAGCAGAAACGTATCAAGAAAATTCGAGCCAGAAAAACCGCAGACATTACCCGTCATGGGTTGGAAAAAGTTAACCTAGAAATCGGTTTTTTACCCCTTACTGCTTGCGCCCCCTTAGCAGTGGCTAAAGAAAAAGGTTTCTTCACCAAGCATGGTTTAGATGAAGTTAACCTGGTTCGCGAAAGCAGCTGGCGGGGTATAGAAGATGGCATCACTGGTGGTTATTTAGATGCTGCTCAAATGCCTTCCGGGATGCCGATGTGGTTAAGTTTGGGAGGACATAATAATCAACCCTTACCAGTTGTCACCGCCCTCACCATGACTCGCAACGGTAACGCCATCACCTTGGCAAAACACTTTTACGACCAAGGTGTACACACTTTATCAGACTTCAAAAGATACCTGCTTCACACCCGTGAGCAACGGCATATAATGGGGGTAGTCCATGCCGCATCTATGCACAACTTGCTGCTGCGTTACTGGCTAGCGGCTGGTGGGATTGACCCCGATAGCGATGTGGACATGAAAACCATTCCCCCAGCCCAGATGGTAGCTGACCTAAAAACCGGAAGCATTGATGGTTACTGCGTCGGCGAACCTTGGAACTACCGCGCTGCTGTGGAAAATGTCGGCTTTACCATCGCTACCGATTTAGAAGTTTGGTTGGGACACCCCGGTAAAGTTCTAGGGGTGCGGGAAGATTGGGCAGAAAATTATCCAAATACGCATATTGCCTTGACTAAAGCTTTGTTAGAAGCTTGCCAGTATTGTGCAAATCCTGACAATGCCCAAGAGATTCGGCAAATTTTAGCAGGGCGAGAGTATGTCAGCACAGATTTAGAGTACATCCAACTCGAAGATCCAGATAGTCTCACCTGTGACTTAAACCATCCTTTACGGGATTACGCCCATCACCAGTTTTATTCTGAGTCTGCTATCAACCGCCCCAGCCGCACCGAACAAATTTGGATCATGAGTCAATTAGCGCGTTGGGGTGACACACCTTTCCCCAGAAATTGGGTAGAAATTGTTGAACGAGTGTGTCAAGTGCGTGTATTCAGCACTGCTGCACGAGAATTAGGTTTAGATATTAGCTACACTCGCCAGCCCATCAAGTTGTTCGATGGTACTCCCTTTAACGCCGATGACCCAATTTCCTATCTCAACAGTTTGCCGATTAAACGCGATTTTTCAATAGCCGAAGTTATTCTTGATGCGCCGAGAAGAAAAGTTGCATAACGAAACAGGAGTGGGGGAAGAAGCCAATACAGTCCAGTTGAGGCTAAAACTTGAAACTCGCGTAGGTTGGTTAAGAAACGTAGCTTGCTTCCCGCAGGGTAACCTAATGTTCTCAAGCCTTTCTTGAGTAGAGCAACAGCAAAACCCAACCTACCATTCTCGACCACAAGTCTTTGATATTCTCGCGTGAGTCTTTAATACTCGCTCACAAGCCTTAGAACTTTAACATTAAGCTTTTGGATTCCTGAATCGCTATGCAAAACAACAGTTTTAGAACAACCAACATCGCTACAGAACAACTGGGAAACCCGTTTGCAACAGCAACCAGTAGCCGCCAGCCTTTTCTAGAAATTAAAGACGTTACCAAAGTCTATCCCACAAAGAAAGGCCCTTTCACCGTACTTGACGGTGTTAACCTGAACGTTGAAAAGGGCGAGTTTATTTGTGTCATCGGTCACTCTGGTTGTGGCAAATCGACGCTGTTAAATATGGTATCCGGTTTTAACTTTCCTTCCTCTGGGCAAGTATTACTGGAAGGAGAGCCAATTACTAAACCAGGGCCAGATAGGATGGTAGTCTTCCAAAACTATGCGCTGCTACCTTGGCGGACTGCGTTTGAAAATATTTACTTAGCTGTTAACGCCGTTTATCCCAAAAAGCCGGAAGCTGAGAAAAGGGCGATCGTCCGGGATCATTTAGCAATGGTGGGACTAGGTGACGCTATGGAAAAGAAACCAATGCAAATGTCTGGCGGGATGAGACAACGGGTTTCTATCGCTCGTGCTTTGGCGATTCGTCCCAAAGTCTTAATTTTAGACGAACCTTTTGGGGCGCTGGATGCAATCACCAAAGAAGAGTTACAAGAAGAATTGCTGAAAATTTGGGGCGATAACCGCTGTACAGTGTTGATGATTACCCACGATATCGATGAGGCGCTATTTTTAGCAGACAAATTGGTGATGATGACCAATGGCCCTCACGCCAAGATTGGTGAAGTCATGCAAATTCCCTTTTCACGTCCCCGCGATCGCGCCCGCATCATGGAAGATCCACAATATTATCAGCTGCGTAACTATGCCTTAGACTTCCTCTTTAACCGCTTTGCCCATGATGATGTTGGGTAGTAGCTTTTCAGATTCCCGATTTGTTAAAGAATATAGCTGGCTATTAGGGGGTTTTACCCCCTATTTTTCATTTATATCCTCAAACAAGTTGGTATCTTTGGATGCAAGTTCTATGCATTAATAATAATTAGCTGCAATAATGTTGGTTTTGGGGGATGAAGGTTATGAAGCGTCGCGAGTTTGTCTATTTAGTGGGACTAGCAACTGTTAGTGGTGGATTAGCGATCGCTTGTAATGCTAATCAAACTCCCACAAATACTGCCGAATCGCCGTCATCACAAACGACACCCGCTGGTGCAACTGCTAGTAGTGAAATCGAAAAAGAGCTAGTAGTTTACTCAGGACGCAACGAAAAACTTGTCGGAGAGCTAATTAAGCAGTTTGAACAACAAACTGGCGCTAAGGTACAAGTCCGTTATGGCGATAGCGCTGAGTTAGCATCAGCAATTTTGGAAGAGGGAGCAAACAGTCCCGCAGATGTCTTCTTTGCTCAAGATGCAGGCGCACTTGGAGCTATTCAAAAAGCGGGTAGAGCAGTACAGTTACCAACATCTCTTCTCAATCAGGTAGATACTACTTACCGTTCACCAAATGGAAACTGGGTAGGTATTACTGGCAGAGTACGTACAGTAGATTACAACACCAAATTAGTAAAACCAGGGGAATTACCAGCGTCTATCTTTGGCTTTACTGAACCAAAATGGAAAGGTAGAATTGGCTGGGCACCGACAAACGGTTCGTTTCAATCCTTTGTCACAGCCTTGCGAGTTGCAGAAGGAGAAGACAAAGCTAAGCAATGGTTAGAAGGTATTAAAGCTAACAACGCCAAAGTTTATTCTAATAACACATCAATAGTAGAAGCTCTCTCCCGTGGTGAAATTGCTGTAGGATTTGTTAATCATTACTATCTAGAACAATTCAAACAAAAAAATCCACAAGTTCCAGTGGCACATCATTTTACAAATGATCTTGGTTCGCTGGTAAATGTAGCAGGTGTAGCAATTTTAACTAGCGCTAAACATCCTAATATTGCCCAAAAGTTTGTGGAATTCATGCTAAATGAACAAGCCCAAAACTATTTTGCTACTAAAACTTATGAATATCCTCTAACTTCAAAAGTTGCCCCTCAAGGTCAATTAAAATCTCTGCAACAGATTCAAAAACAAGGTCGAAAAATTGACTTGAGTAACCTTAGCGATTTAGATGCAACACTCAAACTTTTGCAGCAAGCACAAGTCATTTGATGAGAGTCATTTAGTAAGGCAGGGAAAAATATAAGTTTTTTGAGAAAGCAGTTGAAATTGGTTCGCCCTCCATTATTTCTCACCTTAGCAGCAGCAGTAGTGGCAGTTGCCATTACTCTGCCATTACTATACTTAGTCATCCGCACGATGGGTATTGGCGGGGAAGAGTTCTGGGAATTAATTTCTCGTCCCCGCAACATGATGATTTTTTTCAATAGTGCGGTGATGGCAACAACAGTAACGTTATTTTCAGCACTAATTGCCGTACCGTTGGCATTTTTAACCGTGCGAACAGACTTACCAGGAAGACGCTTTTGGTTAGTGGCGACAACATTACCCTTAGCAGTTCCCAGCTATGTAGGCAGTTTTGCTCTAATTGCGACTTTAGCGCCACGGGGTAGCTTTTTGCAGTTGTTGCTTCAACCCTTGGGGGTAGAAGAACTACCTTCCATTTATGGTTTTCCTGGGACAGTTTTGGCAATCACTTTGTTTACCTATCCTTATATGCTATTGAGTGTACGCTCTGGCTTACAAGGTATAGATCCATCCTTAGAAGAAGCCGCTCGTAGTTTGGGTTATGGCAGCAGAGAAACCTTTTTTCGGGTGGTTTTGCCACAGTTGAAACCATCAATGATTGCAGGTGGATTATTAGTAGCTTTGTACGCTTTGCGCGACTTTGGTACACCCTCATTGATGCGGTTTGATGCCTTTACAAGGGCAATTTTTTTGCAATACAAAGCTAGCTTTAACCGGAACTCAGCCGCAGCCTTGTCTTTAATGTTGGTGACATTGGTGCTGCTAATTTTATGGTTAGAATATCGAATGCGATCGCGTGCTGCTTATTATAGTCGTGGTTCTGCCTCCCTACGTCCACCGAAAATTGTCAAGCTAGGAATTTGGAAATGGCCGGCTCTCGGCTTTTGCCTAAGCATCACTAGCTTGGGTGTAATGCTACCAGTGGGTATCACCTTATTTTGGCTAATTCGCGGACTCAACAGCGGCTATAACTTTCCTAACTTGCTACCCACTATTCTCAACTCAGTTGGAGCGGCTGGACTAGCGGCTTTAGCTATCACCATTTTTGCCCTACCAGTCGCAATTTTATCAGTACGTTTTCCAAGTAAAATCACTGCCATTATTGAACGCTGCTCTTACATCGGGTTTGGTGTACCAGGAATTGTTGTTGCTTTATCCCTGGTATTTTTTGGGGCAAATTATCTGCCAGCACTATACCAAACTCTACCAATGCTGATATTTGCATATTTAGTTTTATTTTTACCGCAATCAGTAGGAACAGTACGCAGTTGTCTTTTACAAGTAAATCCCCAAATAGAAGAATCAGCACGCAGCTTAGGTAGGACTGCTTGGCAAACTTTAAAAGAAATAACTTTACCTCTAGTACAACCTGGTGTAACGAGTGGTGCGGTGCTAGTGTTTCTGACAGCGATTAAAGAACTACCTGCAACTATGCTGCTAGCACCCATAGGTTTTAACACCCTAGCAGTGCAAATTTGGCAAGCCACAGAAAATGTTGATTTTGCTGATGCTGCGGCTGCTTCACTAGCTATGTTATTGGTTTCTATGGGTTCAACTTTATTGGTGCTATCCCAAGAGAACGTCAAAAAAGAGAAAGTAATAAGTAAAGCGTAAGCACAAACAAAGTTTTAAGCCGCCCCCTTTTATCTACTTATGCAACAAGCAATTCTACAGTTACAAAATGTCACCAAGCGGTTTTTAGAAAATGCCTCTCCCGCTGTAGATAACGTATCTTTGACGTTGCAACAAGGAGATGTATTGGGATTGCTTGGCCCATCAGGTTGCGGTAAAACTACGCTGTTGCGATTAATTGCTGGTTTTGAGCGGCTGCAATTAGGAGAAATTAAAATTGGTGGACAGATAGTTTGTAATAGTTCTACTTACATCCCTACAGAGCAGCGCGATATCGGCATTGTTTTTCAAGATTATGCATTGTTTCCCCATCTAAATGTGGCAGAAAATGTTGCCTTTGGGTTGAAACATTTCAGTAGACAGCAAATACAAAAACGTGTAACAGAAGCCATTGCTCTAGTGAGACTTGAAGGCTTAGAAAAACGTTACCCCTACGAACTTTCTGGTGGACAGCAGCAGCGGGTTGCTCTCGCCCGCGCTTTAGCACCCCAACCTCAACTCATGCTCTTGGATGAACCGTTAAGCAATCTTGATATCCAAGTGAGGTTGCAGTTACGCGAAGAAGTCCGAGACATTCTCAAAGCAGCGGGTATTTCAGCAATTTTTGTTACCCACGATCAAGAAGAAGCACTAGCTATTTCGGATATGGTGGGTGTAATGCGGCAAGGACATTTAGAACAAATAGGCACACCAGAAGAAATTTACACTCATCCAGCATCCAGATTCGTGGCGGAATTTGTCACTCAAGCTAATTTCCTCCCTGCTCGCCGTCAAGGTAATTTATGGGAAACAGAAGTTGGGAGTTTTGAGCTAACAGCTAATCATACTCACGATACAGGCGAAATCATGATCCGCCAAGAAGACTTTATTTTAAAGCCAGCCACTAATGCGCCAGTAGTCATCCGCACCCGCCGCTTTTTAGGACGCGAATACCAATATTGCTTACAAACTCCCTCTGGTAAAGAACTCCATGCGCGAACGACGACTGATGTAGCATTACCTGTGGGTACACGAGTGCAGATATCCATAGCAGGTAATGCTGTCCACATTTTTCCTTAATAGATTTTAACGTTGCGATCGCTACCCAGTCTTGGTTAATCTCTTAGACTTTACAAAACACAAGCGGAAGTTGGGCAAAAATGTGAATGATATCTTAATAGATTACTTTGCTTCGTCTTCCAGCAAGATGGTATTGAGAAGATTCAATTCATTAGATGCCATAAAATAGCGATCATCAAAAACAGTTTCTAGTTGTGTAAAAATCCGTCTACCTGCCACAGCTACCCAAGGAAATGTTCGATAGTGAGGTACTACAGGTATGATTAAGCCTTGAGGAGCTAGAGAACGTCCTAGCGCACTTCTCCAAGCTTGCGGATCTTCTAATACCTGTTGGCGAGTATCATCTTCTGATTGTTCATTCCAGAAATGGGGATAGTCTAGAGGTAAGCCAATAACTATATTTTTAGTTTTTAATGCTTGACGTGTGGAAGATTCAATAACAAATCCTTCTTGTTCTCGACTCAATAGTTTATACAGTTCGTTGGCAGGACGTTTAAGTTTTGAAGGAAATTTGAACTTCTTGCTTTCGGCAATTTCTTTTAGCGATCCTAAAAGACGACTGCTATTTTGTTTAATATCAGCTTTCCATGCTTCAAAACTAAATATTTCTTCAGTTTTGCGATCGCTCCAATCTTCTATCCAGAAAGGGCCTATACAAGTTAGACTATCAGGTATCTCTAGCGCATCACTATCTAGAGATGGCAATAAAGAACTCTGAATCCTAGAAACAGCTTTAGCCAAAGCTTGTAAGGTTTGATAATTTGCATACGACTTGGCATTTTTTTGTGATGATTGACCTCTCAAGTCAAAATGTTTAAAGATATTTGCAGTTAACTGCTCCGCCCTTTTAACAATTGCTTTTGCTTCTTGAGGATGACTATCGCTGATAAAAACTTTGGCTTCACGCAAGAAATCCAATAAATCATCAGACATCAAGCGCAACAATTCTTCATCCCCAACAGAGCCAACTGGGACAAATGCAATTCTATTTTTATTGAGTCCTGCATCACCTTTGATGCGGGTATGAATTGTAGAGCGCAACATTACCAGCAAAGTCAATAAATCACTGGACTGACGCAACCATAGTCTTTTAGGGTCAATGTCCTCTCTTTCAATGATGAAATCATTGATTAGCATAATTAACCGTCTATCTTTGTTATCTCCAGAAACTTCCATTCCGGTTTCTGGATCTGTATACATTCCTCTACCACGGTAAATTAATTGCGCGACTTCCATTAAAGCAGCTTCAATATTAAATCGGGGGATTGCAGCTATAATGCAATCTGTTTTGGGGAAAGAAACACCTCTTGCACCTGAAGAAGTCATCAGGAAAACTCGGACTTCATCGCGTCGTGGCGGTTTGACTAATTTCAATCGCTGATCGGGTGATACACTTTGATCCAAAACCTCCACCTCTCCCCTTTTGAGGAGAGCATCTTTACCACCAGTGGTTAATTTTTCCTGCAACTGACGTAGAAAAGCTTTATCCTGAGCAAAGAAAATTAACTGCTCTGCTCCCTTGTGTAACCCATCCTTGATTTCTATGTAGGCATTTGTCAGTGACTCTTCTTCTGATTTTTCTCGAATTGCTTGTCTAATTGTCTGCTCTGTACCGTCACTGTTTTGGCCTGGTTTAATGGGAGAGAGCCGAATACTGTAATCAATGGTGAGTTTACTGGCGGGGTAGCTATTTGTCATGACGTGTAGCGTTGGGTATCTTCTAGGGCCAATTTTTGTAGAAGTCCCTGTAACCCGAAATGGTGCTTCACCTCGACTTTGACTAATTAGTACTTTATCAGGGGCGCGATCGCCTGAGTTTAAAAAGCTATCCAACACAACTTCATTGCTGAGTGAGGCATCCGCAAGAATCAGTACAATTTTAAAAGGAGATCGATTTGTATCAAACGGTTTAATAAATTGCTGTTCCAACCATTCTGCTACCTTACGGACAAAGGGCGCTCCTGCACCGTCACCAGCGAGTTCATCTACCATGACAACTATAGTGGGAATCCGCGCTGCAAATGCTGAACGTTCATTCTTTCCAGCTTTAGTATCGGCTTTTTTTGCAAATAAGTTGTTGAAAGCATTAACCGTGGTTGATTGATCGTTGAGTGTCCGATAACCTTGAATAGCAGCAGTCATCACTAGCTGATTAACCTGCGGGTTTGCTTCTAGCAATTTGCGGGCTGACTTTGCGATCGTACCCAATACACCAGGACTTTTAAGCGATTCTACGCTATAATCCCTTTCGTTCATACGGCGTTTAAACCGAGTCGAACCGACTATATTGCAATCAATATCAAGTTCTTGTTCTGGGGTTAGGAAGAAGATACTGCCAAGAGGACGTGTGAGGTTTTCAATACCATCAACAACAACAGCACTATCGATACTGTGAGGTGGAAAATTATTTTGCTGAACCTGTTGTTTATACCATTCGAGGGCTGCATCAATCAAATTTTTATTACTGGTGATGGTTAATATCCCAGAAGGCTGCTCGTTTTCTCTAGCAAGTTTGTCGGTAACATCTCGATTAATGACAACTCGCGGACTGAGATACAAAAATAAGAAACCTTCAGACTGCTGTTTGAGAAATTTCATCACAGCAGTAGTTTTACCAATACCCGGATTTCCTTCTAAAGCTAGGACTTTAATTTTAACGACTTGAGCAGCACTCACACCAGCAAAAACTGCTGCCTCGTGTACTTTTCGCAGAGGTATTGTTTCCTGGCTGGGATTGATTTCATTGACAAAATTAGCAATTTGTGTAGTTGGATCGCTTCCAAAAAACTCATGTAATGCGTCGTGGTCTTCAATAGATGCGATCGCCTCAGCCTTGCTAATTTCACCCATTGGGTTGTAAAAGTCTGTCACATTCTCCTGAAACAAAAAGTGGGAATATTGACCTAGAGTTGGTTTTTCAGCTAGAGCCTTTGCTTGTTCTTTAAAAGCAGACGGTAGTCCTCCTAAGAGCTTCTTGAACACCAACTGGATTTCCGCATCTAGATCGAGTGGCACATCATCATCTGAATGTTTAGCCTTGCAATATGCTTGTCCCAAAGATTTCATTAACTTGGCTCTAGTATCTGGTTCTGGTTCCACACCCCAAAATTGAGCAGCAAGACTTTCAATCCCATTGGATGTGACAGCGATCGCTCTGGCGTTACAACTTCCTTCTAATCGCTTACACTTCAAGGGGCGACAAACGAGCTAAAGTGCTTGCTGTATAAGTTTCCTAGCCCTTAAACCTCGCTGATAATATGCCTGCTTATTGCGAATGGAACTGACCATTTCCTCAACCCATACTTGGCACT
>JAHHHK010000044.1 GCA_019359395.1 Komarekiella atlantica HA4396-MV6 | reverse complement strand
CCGAAGCCCTGTTAATTTTTGCGTTAACGTTCTTTGCGGATTAATCGCTTATTGTCATCAACCTAAGAAACCTAGCCTTCAACTGGAGTGGCTTTTACCTCCTTACCTTTAACCCGAACTCAGGTTATTGTTAGGTTCTTCTACTTCCACCAAAAACTTACTACCATCTTCTAGTGAAAACTCAACAAGTTGTTTTTCCAGCATTTTTTATAAGTCACTTAGGATACTAATCTGCATAATGGCTAGTGTTGTGTCTATAAGCTACAAATGTACAGAACGGGATTCCAGACTGATATTAGCAGTCTCAGTAGATTTACTATAGTAGTTTACTAATACTGATTTGACTGGTTTAAATGATGCAATTGTGTCCGAATCGACTGGGCGGACTTACCCAAAAGAATATTCTGAGGCCATCGCCTAAATCAAAGAGCAACACCAGCAGGAGTTAGAGCGTCTAGAGCAGGAATTGAGAATTGGGCTACAAGCAGAAGTATCGGCCAGATCTGAAGAACAAGTACAAGAGCAAATCCAATCTCTGCAAAACCTGTACAAGCAGCAGAAACAAGAAAACATCCAGTTACAGCAACGGTTGGACGAAATGGAAGGGTTGAGACAGCTAGAACTGGAGAACCAGCGACTAAAAGAGCGTATTCAGGAACTAGAACACGCTGTAGGAGAATGTCCCGCCCAGGAATGGAGCAATACTCTCACCAAACAGGCTACCAAAGCTTTAAACAAGGAAGTCAAGCGATCGTTAAATAAAACAATTGACCTGCGATCGCTTGCAACCGAAGTACCCAAGGAGAATGCCCAGGAGTGCCTACGCTTGATGGGCATGGCGTTGGGGAATCTTGCCAGTGCGATGAACAATACCCAAGCGCTTGAAGCGGCGGCGTTAATTCTGGGCAGTGATCCGACACCACAGGTGATCGCATATCGTGCCGAACAATTGCAACTGCTTCCCCAGGCGGTTAATGATATTCGACGGGTGTTGTCAAAGCCAGATTGTAGTTGGTGGGACTATTTGAGCGTAGTTACTGAGTATGAGGCTATCAAAAATGACTACTGGGCAGAATTGACACCGCAAGAGACAGAGTTAATCACTGCTTTGGAAAAAGCCGAATCCTCCAAGATTAAAGAACTATCGGTTCTCCACGAAACCTCTGCCGAGTCCGGTTCTTCTAATTGCGCTCTTGTTATTGGGCTTGGTTCTATCGTTGCCCATGCCGACCCTTACCGCACTCTGTATGTGGAAAGAGGTGAAGTCGTGGAGGATTTAGGCGAAGAGTTGGTAGTTGCATGGGATTGCTGGCGAAACGAGTCCAAGAAAACTGACAGGTATCCAAAAGATGAGTTGCGGTTTTGGTCAGGCGAATAACAGCTAGATAGTAACTCGCGCTTACATACCCTAAAGACTTGAATGCGGCATGAATCACAGTGTCGCCTAATTCGTGATGTGAAATTTTAGAGGATAATATGACGACTACAGCAGCACTACAAATAATTGACGGTGGCAACAAACGCAAGGGGCGTTCATCTGAGAAAGCTTCTACTCGACCACACTGCAAAGTTTCAATTGATGATGTCAACTGGGTAAGACAACAACCCCCGTGCGTCCAGCAGCTATGGCTTGATTGCATTGCCGCAGAGCAGTACGGTGGAGCAGCACACAATTTGGACACCAATCTCAGCCGCAATTCGTTTCTTAAAGCCAGCAAGGTTTTACTACTGCGGCCACTTTATCCTTTAAGTGACATTTATCATAACCAGAAGGGAAGTCTGCTGTTAAAATGAGAATCATTATCTAAATATCATATCGTCTTTCACAGGTACTTCCCTCTGCCCATTGGATGTTAGATTTTTGAATTTGTCACAAAAGAGCGATCGCTTATCCTAAAAGGATGGTTGCACTGTGCCAATATCTGGCAAGCCTTGGCAATATATGCACCATCGCCTTCGCAATTGATTACACGCAAAATTTTGATTCTGTAACTCGGCGCTGGCTTTGAAATCCCTTACTACTTCCGTAGTTCAGAGTCTTGAATTCCACCTGATTCGTGCCAGGGTTGTAGAGAGTATAGGTAGCTTGACCTGGTGTCCGTCCCACATTCCCCACTCCAATTACTTGACGCGGTGTAACGGTGACAGTTTGAGGAGATGCTTGGTTATCAAGGGTAGTTAATGCACTAGTGATGGAACCAGTTTGCAACTGATACTGAAAAGTTAAACCAGAACGACCGCAGAACAAGTTATTTGCTTGCATCCTTGAGAGTCTATCAAGCATTTGAATTGGGGGAGTTTCTGGGGTTAGTTCATCGTCTACACCTACCGTTGAACCGTGGATTAATAAACAATCTAATTCAAAAAAACCAAAGTCAAGCGATCGCAACCATTGTACAGTTTGTCCAGAAACACTATCCCATAGTAGTTTTACTGTATCACCCCCATATTTTGCTATGAGTTCAGGGGCATCTCCAGTTGGCGCCAGACCATGCAAAATCAAACACTGTTCTTCCCACCATCCCTTACAAATTAAAGGTTCTAATTCTCCATGAGGTGGGTTAAGCACTCGTTCCACCAACTTTTCTGCTTCTGGTCTTGGGCCTACCAAGTTGCCCAAAATATACAAAGCTTCTACGCTATTACCTTGACGCTTAATATCTGCCATCACGGCTTCATAAGCCGCCAAGTTAGCTTCAATTCCACTCAAAATTGCCCATTTATTCATATTTTTTTAAACGCAGAGGAACGCGAAGGAAAGCGCAAAGGGGCGCAGAGGAGGAGAGAGATTACCTTGTGCAAACATGAGTTGGGTCATCTGCTCGTTCTGCATATTCCAACCCATGCGCTAAACGCCAAGCAAAAATTGCAGGTAAACCCTTGTCGATAATCGCCGCACAGGTTTTTTGATAATCGTAGGGTACTTCCCGCAGTTTAATGTCTTGAGTGTTTGTATCGTAAATTACATAAGTTGCATTTGGTCGTCCATGTCGGGGTTCTCCCACTGAACCTACATTTACAATTCGTTTTAGAGGTGAGATGAACTGGATTTCGTCTACTTTTTCTCCTCTACCAACGCTGATTTGTAGTTGACCAGCATCAAGATTTCGAGCATAAGGTACATGAGTATGACCACAAAAAAGCACATCTGCATCTGTGGAAAGTACGCGCTCTAGTGCTACAAAAGCGTCTAGTTCAGGTAACAGATATTCATGGTTACTATGAGGACTACCGTGAACAAAAGCTAAATTGCCCTCTTTCAGACTGTAGGGTAATTGGGCTAAAAATTCCCGATTTTCTGGGTAGATTTCCTTATTAGTCCACTCATGAGCCTGTATTCCTCTTTTTTCTGCCAATAAAGAGGGATAGCTGCAATCGCAGGCGTTCAAACCTTCCACAATATCTTCATCCCAACAGCCGACGCAGGTGGGAATATCTAAAGAACGAATTTGAGCAACGACTGCATTGGGATGCGGCCCATATCCTACCAAATCGCCAACACAAAAGATTTTTTCGCATGAGTGCTGGTCAATATCTAGTAATACAGCATCCAAGGCTTCGTAATTGCCATGAATACATGAAATGACGGCTATTTTCACACTGGTTCCCCTTCTAATAAAATCTCTTTTACTTGTTGTTGGTATTGCAAAATGGCTGCGTCAGATAAACAGCAATCTGATAAGGTTTGCCTTAAAGCTGCTTCATCCAAGTTTTTTCCTACCACTTCTAGTCCACTGAAACGTTGAGGTCTACCTTCTAAGTAGCGTGGTAGGTCTAATTCCAGAAAATCTGTTTGGGGAACGCCAGCGACAAAATCACAGTAAAGTGACCTACCATCGTTCACGTCAAAAATGCCTTTGGCGCGGGTGACAATACCGTAAGCACCGTGGGTGATTTCGTACCAAAATTCTTCCAGACTATTTTCGTCAATTACTTGACCGCTGCTTGCCGCCCGCCATAAAGTTTCAGCATTACTGGCTTGGGTTGGTGCGCCGCGTACAATCTCGTTCGCCCAAGCGTAATATTCGGAGTCTTTGAGGTCGGATGGTAGAACTGCTACGGTACGGTAAGTCAGATTATCTAATATTTGTGCTAAAGATGCCAACTCCAGATAAAATCCCCACTCAATGTAAACCGCATCTGAAGAGGGTATTTGGTTGAGAAATTCGACTTGTTGAATATCGCTAAAGACCTGTAAATCAGGAAATTCAGAAGCTATGCGGGTTTGGTCAACGGGAACAGTCCCAGTACCAGGGCTGTAATAAATTATTTTGTCAACATTTGCAATATCTCGCATCTGTTGACAAACCCAGGTAGTTTTTCCAACCCCAGACGAACCTGCAACGACAATAATGTTTGGTACAGACATAAATGTAATGATAATCATTTTTATATAATTTGGAATATAGTAGCAAGAAAATTGCTGACTCGATCAATGCCACACAGTTGTACCATCTGGTTTATCGATGAGAGTTACTCCCACTGCTTGCAATTGGTCGCGTATCAGGTCTGAAGCGGCGAAATTGCGCTGTTTACGTGCATTCTGCCGTTGTTGAATTAAAGTTTCAATGTCTGCATTACTTAAACGTTCTTGTTTGGCATCAGTTTCATCTTTTGGTACTGCTTCTAGTCCTAAAACCTGTGCCAAGTGAACTAGGGTTTGCCACTGCTGCTTAATCGTTTCTGAGGAAGTATCGGTTTTACCTTGATGAGTCAAAAGGTTTCCCTGACGACGTAATTCTTTTGCCAGTTCAAAAAGAACAGCTAATGCAGTTGGTGTGTTAAAGTCATCATCCATCGCCCTTTCAAAGCTTTCAACATAGGGTTGGGCATGGGGTATTGGGCGTTGGGCATGGGAAGAGGTAGGAGGCAGAAGTTCTTTAATTTTGAATTTTGTTAGCGCAGCGTTAGCGAGTCCGCGAGCGTCATTTTGAATTTTGAATTGATTTGTCCCCAGCCCTTGACCGTACTGGTAGCCAAACAAACCTTCTTTAAGGGTTTTCCAAGCATTTTCAGCAGAAGCGATCGCATCTTCTGTAAAATCTAAAGGTTTGCGATAATGGGCTTGCAGAACAAATAAACGAAGTACATTAGATTCAACACCTTGATTGAGTAATTGACGAATCGTTGTAAAATTACCCAATGATTTAGACATTTTTTCACTGTTCACTGTCACCATGCCATTGTGCATCCAGTAACGTGCTAGTGGCTTAAGAGTAATAACTTCCGATTGAGCAATTTCATTTTCATGGTGAGGAAATACCAAATCGCCACCACCGCCGTGAATATCAATCGTATCACCTAACTGAGAGCGAATCATCGCCGAACATTCAATATGCCACCCCGGACGACCAACACCCCAAGGCGAATCCCACGCTGGTTCCCCTGGTCTAGCACCCTTCCATAAAGCAAAATCAAACGGGTTTTGTTTCTTTTTAAGAGATGGGTCTTCTGAGTCTACCCTATTACTCGCCCCAGCTTGCATATCATCCAAAGAACGCCCGGAAAGTTTGCCATACTCAGAGAAGTTTTGCACCTTGTAATAAACATCTCCATCAATGGCGTAAGCGTAGCCTTTTTTCTCTAATTCCTGAATTAACTGGTGAATAGCCCAAATATTTTCCGTGACGCGGGGATAATTAGAAGCATCCATTACATTTAAACGTCTGATATCCTCAAAATAAGCTTGGATGTAACGCTCAGATACCTCTTGCATGGAAGTTCCTTCCGCATTAGCTCGATTGAGAATTTTATCATCAATATCAGTAAAATTTTGCACATATTGGACTTCATAACCCCGCCATTGCAAATAGCGGCGAATTACATCCCAAACAATGTAAGAACGTCCATGATCCAAATGACAATAATCGTACACCGTGACACCACAGCAATACATTTTTACCTTACCTGGTTCTTGCGGCTGGAAGGGTTCTTTGTGACGAGTGAGAGTGTTGTAAATTGTCAGAGTCATAATCAATTCCAAAATTAAGATTTAGGATAAATTTGCACAGCATTAAAAAAATAACTTCTTGCACCAGTGTGACAGGCAATATCACCAATTTGCTCAACTTTTAGCAATATGGTATCTCCGTCACAGTCGTAAAAAAGCTCTTTTACCTTTTGAACATGTCCAGATGTTGCGCCTTTATACCATAATTGGGAGCGAGAACGACTCCAATAATGAGCTTCGCCTGTAGATAATGTTTTTTGAATTGATTCCCAGTTCATCCAAGCCATCATCAAGACAGTACCATCACGGTAATCTTGGGCTATAGCAGAAATTAAACCTTGCTCGTTAAACTTCAAATTCATAATCGTTTCTACAGCTAAAATCATCATCAAGAGCTAATAAATAATGACTACATTATTATGATGATTACTAAATTAAGAAGGTAGAGACAAGAAATTTCTCGTCTCTACATAGCAGATGCTAAATAAACATCTACTCTAGCCGAAACTTAAGAGTGAAAACTAACATTGTGGCGTACCAAATTCATAAACTCCTCACGAGTCCGTGCATCTTCCGCAAACACACCACGCATTGCACTAGTAACAGTCCAAGAACCGGGTTTTTGCACACCACGCATCACCATACACATGTGAGTTGCTTCTATTACTACTGCAACCCCTTGGGGTTTGAGTAAACCTTGCAGTGCATCAGCAATTTGTATAGTGAGACGTTCTTGCACTTGCAAACGTCGGGCATACATTTCACAAATACGGGCAATTTTAGATAATCCTATTACCTTGCCATTAGGAATATAGGCAACATGAGCGCGGCCAATTATTGGCAAAATATGATGTTCACAAGAACTAAAAATATCGATGTCCCGGACTAACACCATTTCGTTGGCATCTTCTGTAAATACTGCCCCATTTAACAGTTCATCCAAAGATTCATGATATCCCTTGGTGAGAAACTGCAAAGCTTTGACAACTCGTTTGGGAGTATCATTCAATCCTTCTCTGTCAGGATTTTCTCCTAATCCGATGAGCAATGTACGTACAGCCTGCGCCATTTCTGCTTCTGTAACAGTTGGTAATTGCTGAGTAGATAAAGATGAAACCACTTGAGCAGCAGAATTTATATCAGGACGAATCGATAGAGTCATTATTCTTTGTTTGATTAGTATAAATGAATAAATTAGTTAATAGTTTCATACCTGTGAGACTATTAACTAAATCAGGCATTTCTTAACACTTAATTAATCCTACCAAACATCCATTAAGTTGTGAGTAAACTTGGTTAATATCCAACTTTATACCAATAAAAACTGCTTGATTTTTACGTGGAGTTTGCCATTCATCAGCATGTAAGCTATAGCGAGGCCCACTCAGTTGAAAAATATGGCGCAATTCACTATCACTAAACCACAAAATTCCCTTTGCTCGAAACACATTCTGTGGCATCTCTTCAGTGAGAAAGTTCTCAAATTTATGAACATCAAATGGTCTATCGCTTTGAAAAGAAATCGAAACAAATCCATCATTTTCTAAATGATGTGAATGATGCTCATGATGATGCTCATGATGATGGTCGTGGTCATTGTCATGATGATGGTGTTCATCCTCGTGAGGATCTTCTATATCATTAGCAGTATACTCATCTTTTGGAGTTAAACCCACATTTAAAATTAATGGTAACGCCACTTCTCCATGTTTAGTGTGCAGAATTTTTGCACCATTTTTTAGATCATGGATAAGATTTTCTACTTCTTCAAGTTTTTCTGAAGTTACGAGGTCTGTTTTATCGCGGCGTAGGGCTTCTTCTCTTTGTTTAAGGTAAGCTTGTAGTTGTTCTTTTGTTTCCCAAGCTATACCATAAATGCGTTGCAGTTGGGCTTTGGTTTCATCTCCTTGCCAATACGCACCGGCAATATTCAACAATTTAAAGGCATCAGGAGCAATTTCACCTGTAAAGTTAATGTGAGGCCCTGCACACAAGTCCCACCAATAGTTACTTGCTGGTTGAATGTCTGCAACAAACAATGAAGACTCTGGTTTACCTGTATGGGGACTACCAATAAAGTAACGGGTGATTATTTCTCCTTCTGGAATGCGGTCTAATATTTCTAACTTTAATGGTTCGTTCAACTCGTTAATTTCGGCGCGAATTTCCTCTCGTTGCACTTCCTCGCGGATGATAGGTAAATTCGCTTTGATTATCCGCCGCATCTGTTGCTCAATTTTGTCCAAGTCATCGGGAGTGATGCTGACTGGACAATCGAAGTCGTAGTAAAACCCGTTTTCTGTGACTGGGCCAGTTGCTATTTTAGTCCCTGGAAATAGCTTCTGCACTGCCATTGCCATTATATGGGCGCAGGTATGACGAATCCGCACCAGTTTCTCAGTGTTGTACTGGGTTAGGTTGTCCTGGGACTGGGTTAAGGAACTGACCATATTTTAAAAGAATGAGAATCGTTGTCATAGTAGCGTAAAAAAAGTTTGATGGTGCAATCTGGATGGAGAAAAGATAGGGCGTTGCTGATTAGGGGCATGAATTTATTTCACGCAGAGGGACTCCAGAGTAAGAGGAAAGAAAAAGCGAATTTTTCAATTTCATACTTCAGTTCAGCAACGCCCGTTTTTGGTCAACTTGCTTGTAGTCCACTGAACGTGTGGGAAAGAGCTACACTGGGCTTGACAATCGCTGGAACGATTTTTTCACAAGCCATTCTCGCACCTGATAAATTCCGTGCTGTTGGCCCTACTTGCAAGGCAGCTAAACCACCTATAATGAATAATTCGCAGCCAGGCCAACGTAGACAAGTATCTAACACTGGCAAACCTTTAACGATGGGAATGGGGTAAGCGGCGAGAATGTCTTTTAGTAAGGGTTCAGTAGTGACATCGAATTTAGTGCCAGTGGAAAGCCAAATGTAATCGCACTCATGCTGACTACCGTCACTACATTCCACCTGCCAATTTTCACCCAACCATTGAGCTTTGACTACTTGACAGTTTTCATCAATTCTGATTTTACCATTGCGTGCTTGTTGCCGTAGTTGGGTAGCGATCGCTGGTGTCATCGAGCCACCATTTCTAGCTTGCTGAATCATCATTACCCGTTGCTCCCAATCAGATTGAGCAAAAAAATCCTTTAGATACTTTGGTCCCAACCAACCCGGTTCCGCATCGAACAACTTTTCTACTAATTGCCGCCGAATCAGCAAATGCACCTTTGCAGCGCGAGCAATAGCACCTAGTGCCAAATGTCCACTTGTCAAGCCACCACCTACAATTAATACTCTCTTACCTATTAGATGCAATTTTCGTAAGTCAATTGTTTGTGAGTGGCAAAGTCTATCTTGTGGGTAGGCTGTTTGTATCTGGTTTACCCAATCAGGTATTTGAATTTGAGCGTTACCAGTTGCCAACACTACTCGCCGCGCAATTACCACTTGTTCGTCTTGCAAGCAGAGGCGGAAACGAGGACGCAAGTGATGAGGTAAGGGTTCAATACTCTTGACTGCCAAGGGGATAATTTGGTCTTGCAACTGCCGAACTCGAATCACATCTTGACAAAAATCCGCAAATAGTCGCGTTCCTGGTAAATCATAGGGAGGAAATAACTCATGAGGACGAGATTCGGCAAATTTCCGTAAAGCGAAAGGATTAGGGTCAGGATGATGCACTGCGGGAGAACGCAAATGCGGAATTTCCAAAGCCGCAAATTGTTGTTGCCAGCGACTCATCCACCTGCCACTGGGGTCAAATACCGAGAATTTCCCCCTGATAGACTGTCGTTTTTGCAGCAGATGGGTAATTAAGGTCAGAGCATGAGGCCCCGCACCAACAATAGCCAGGTCAATTGTTTCGGGAACAGTGGTCGTAAATTGCATTGCTGGAGAGACAATCTGGCTTTTATGATAATAGTTATCATTCTATATGGAGAAGATCACTCCAGCAAGGTGATTCTGAAAATAGGGCATGGGGTATTGGGTAAAATCTTTCCCAGTCCCCGATTACATCAACATCAGAGCTACTTCTTTGGCAAAGTAAGTCAAAATCAAATCTGCACCTGCTCGTTTCATGCTGGTTAAGCTTTCCAAAATTACCTGTTTTTCATCAATCCAACCCATCTGGGCTGCGGCTTTAATCATGGCATACTCGCCACTGACGTTGTATGCTGCAACTGGTAAATTTGTAGCTGATTTTACCCGACATATTATATCTAAGTAAGCTAAAGCAGGTTTGACCATGATGATATCTGCACCTTCGGCAATATCCAATTCAATCTCTTTTAAAGCTTCTCTAGCGTTAGCTGCATCCATTTGATAAGTCTTTTTATCGCCAAATTTG
Organism: Komarekiella atlantica HA4396-MV6; assembly: GCA_019359395.1. Taxonomy (GTDB): domain Bacteria; phylum Cyanobacteriota; class Cyanobacteriia; order Cyanobacteriales; family Nostocaceae; genus Komarekiella; species Komarekiella atlantica. Next base: position 43,503 of record JAHHHK010000044.1, on the reverse strand, counting down.
GGGGCAGAATCCAACGCATCACGAAAGGGGCCATAATAGGCGGAGGCGTATTTTGCAGAGTACGCTAGAATCCCAACGTTAATATAACCTTCTGCATCCAAAGCTTTGCGAATTGCGCCGACTCGACCATCCATCATGTCAGAGGGTGCAACAAAATCTGCTCCAGCTGCGGCTTGAGACAGTGCCATTTTTACTAACACTTCTACGGTGGGGTCATTCAAGATAGTGCCATTTTCATCAACTAAACCATCGTGACCATGAGTGGTGAAGGGGTCAAGCGCAACATCAGTAATAACAACAATTTCTGGGATTGCTTGTTTAATGGCTTTGACGGTTTGCTGTACTAATCCCTCTGGATTGTAGCTTTGGGTGCCTGTGTCATCTTTTTTATTTTCTGGGATAACGGGGAAAAGTGCGTAGTTTACCGCCGTAGGCATCGCATTAATTCCTAACTCAGATACTTCTGCTATTTCTTTGAGCAATAAATCTAGAGAATATCGATAACACCCTGGCATGGAGGCGATTTCTACAAGTTGTGCTTCACCTTCGGTGACAAACATGGGATAGATGAGGTCATCCACAGTCAGAGTATTTTCCCGCACCATCCGCCGCAGGGTTGCAGTCCGACGTAGGCGACGGGGACGTTGCAACGGGTTCGATGGCTTGTTGGTAGTTGAAGAAGCAGGCAACATAGAACTCAATTAAAATGATAATCATTATTATAAAGCTTCACAGGGATGTTTCTTAAGTAGGGAGCGATCACCTACGGTGGGATACCGTTGGCGAATTCCCCAAACAGCTAAACTGAACCGATTAGTTCAGTAATGAACTGATTGAGAACCTTCTGAGCAGTTTTATACCCAGTAGCTTGCTTACCTAACTTCAGTTGGGATAAAACACGGTCACGTAAAATTTCAAGTTCTGTTATCGTTGGCAACGCAACAGACTGTCTTTCGCTCTCCGTATTAGATGTTAAAGGAAATCCACTCTGCCGTGTAATACTTGGTTGATGTTCGTTTTCCCCTTGATGGGGAGCTAAAAATTCTGAGCCTTCCCGTGTAATACAAGGGGTGGTTTTATGCCTAACAATGTATTCTAAATAGTCAGCACGGGTTAAACCCAAACACTCAGAGGCTATCCCTAAGCTCTTCCAGGTATAATCAGTCAGTCGCAAAGAACGTACTTCACGGTAATCATCATTCTTGAGCGCAAACTTTCCCTGAATATCCCGTTTTAACATCAACTTTACCGTGTATTACATCGTAAGTTTAACTAGAAACGACGATGCTTTTCCATGTAATACACGGAATCAGACTTAAATTTTATTGATGTTTTAGCAACAGTCTAAACAAGTATTATCTAGCACACAGTAAAGTAAAGTCTGCCAGCCTTGCAAAGTGTGAGGAGCGAGTTTTAGCTCTTGGGATATGCTCCAACCACGCGAAAACTCGACTGAGATTGATTGCGGCAGCAGTCAGAATATGCTGTAGATGAGTTTTAGCTAGCCCAATATAACGGCAATCGCGCATTTCAAAGGCGCGGATTCCTTGAGAAATAGTTCCTTCAATGCCTGAGCGCAGTGCATACTGTTGTTGAAACTGTTCAGTTTTTTGTCGCTCTCTTGCTTTTTGGAGGACTTCATGATCAGATTGCCCCTGTAAAGTCAAGCTACGTGGCTTGGTTTGTGCGCGGGTACAGTGAGAGCGAACAGGACAAATTGGCTATCAGATTGCTGTAGTTTCTCATGGTCAGCCAAAAATTGAGGAGATAGAAACATTCCGGCAACAGTTCATTAAAGGATTAGCTTACTGTTCACAAACCCTCGCTTGAACTTAGATGATTGCTAGCACTCAACGTTATTGACGCGGTTGTTGACACAAAATTCCTGGTAAATGATTGGAAAGGGTCACGTTATTGATTAGAGGTACGTTAGGAGTTCAACCAGGGCAATCATTCTTTACCCGGACTGAGCTAAAACAGGACGTAGAATTATTAAAGCTTCTAAATCGCCAAGGTTATTCCTGGACTCTGTAGGTTGACAAACATTGTCTGTCCATTGAAGGAAAAGCAGACCCTACCCAACATCACTCTCTTCTAAAAGCCTTTTGGATTAGAATTAAAAGCATTCCAATTCCTACAAACACAAGTGCTAAAATATGACTTGCTCCAGAAGCAAAAGCAAACAAAACGAGATTGAGCAGTAACGCGATCGCCGGAACTATATAGGGAACATGAAACCCGTTAGTTTCAACTTCTCGGCGTTTGATGAGTAGCAACGAGAGGTTGACAAGGCAAAACATTGCCAGAATTAAGGTGGCGGTGGTTCCTGCTAAAAATTGCAGCGTTCCAGAAAGCGCCAAAAAAATTGCAATTGGTAAAATGACCAGCGTCGTTCGATAAGGCGTGGCTCTGCGTCGATGTAATTTCCCTAACCAAGCACTTAGCAGTCCTTCACGCGACATTCCAAACAACAGCCGCGATGCCGTGACAAAATTTAACAGTGCCGTATTGAGTACGGCAAATAGAGCAATAATTGTAAAAATGACCTGGGGGAAATTGGGCTGCGCTCGACGAACTACATCGAGTAACGGAGCATTTGAAGCAGCAAGCTCGGAGGGATTGAGTACCCCAATAGCAAGCCAGGAAACGAGTATGTAGACTGCGCCGGCGATCGCCAAGGACAGTAAAATTGCCCTTGGTACGTTACGTTCGGGATTTTTAACTTCCTCCGCGACATTAACAATATCTTCAAATCCGATAAAGGCATAGAAAGCCAGTGCCGCTCCCTGAACTACTGCGTTCCAACCTATGGCTGGCTCATTAGCGGCAGCAGCAGGATTAGCCGCACCACCTCCGCTCAAAAACAAGGTTGAAACCAAAATCACAATCAAAAGACCGCAAACCTCGATAGATGTGCAAAAAATATTGAGAGCCGAGGACTCCTTCATGCCTCTGAAATTGACAAAAGCCAGTACTGAAAAAAGCACCAGGATAATTAGCCAAGCTGGAATTGCTGGTACAAAAGCGTTGAAATAGCCAGCAAATGCTTTCGAGAGCGTCGCCATCGAAACTAAGCATGTACAAAACATTAACCAGCCGACCAATATTGAGAGCCAGTCGGTGCGAAATGCCTTGTGGACAAAGTAGGCTACTCCACCGCTTTGTGGAAATCGACTGCCCAGTTCGGCGTAACTTAAAGCCGTAAATGCCGCCACAATCATAGCTGTCAAAAATGAAGCCCAAACCAAAGTGCCGGAAAGTCCGGCAATTTTTCCGATTACCGCATAAATTCCTGCACCCAAAATGTCACCTACTCCGTAAATCACTAGAGTTGGCAATCCAAACACTCGCTTGAGTGAATCTGCTTCTACTACATTTGTTTTCATACAACGCCGGAAAATTTTTTTACTCAAATGCTAACTTTCAAACATCTTTGTTCTGGTGATGAGAGCTATTTTTTCTCGTTAGTAGTAGTAGTATTGTCTCATCCATCGCGGCTTGCAAAGAAGGGAGAAAACCAGAGACACAACAGGCCAAGTCTACTGCAAACGCTCCCATTGAGAGAATAAGGAAACAGCGGATTGTGATCGCGATGTCAAAAGAGGTGGTGTATAGGCCCGAAGGTGAGGCGTTGTTTACCGCCGAAGGCATCGCGGCACGGTCTAAGGCGCGACCTCTGCGGATGGAGAAACTTAAACTGGCGGAGGTATTGAAGGAGAATCCAGGATTTGATTTCTTGCAGGACTGTTGGAAAGCTGATCCAGCGTTGCAAATTGTCATCAAGAAATTGGTGGCGAAGTTTGGACAGTGGGGGATTGTGTGCATGGATGGGGTGTTGGTGAATTGGGAGGAGTAGCGAGCGCTTTTAGTTGATGAAGTTTACTAATAAGGGATTTCGGGAGCTTGAATAGTTTTATTTAAAAATGAATTAAACTGCAACAAGAACGTTGGAAAATTGAGAATGATTGCGATACTGTTAGCTCTAGTTGTAAACACCGCTTTGCTGACCGGAAACGAATTTGCAGTCGCCGCCTTTATACATCCGTCATTGTCGCGTGATAATCATCTTTTTCATTTAAGTGCAATACAGTCTTTTGCACGATTGTACGGTAGAGTTATGCCAATCTGGATGGGAATTACCTCAGGTTTGCATATTTTTGTCTGCGTGATAGCTTGGTTTGGTGCTAAACCAGCATTTCCTTGGTTGTGTGCTGCTGCTTTAATTTGGATTATTGTTATCCCATATAGCCTAATTTTTCCAGTACCATTGAATAATCAAGTTCAGAAATGGGATCTAAAAAATTTACCCTTTGATTGGCAGCAAACAAGACAGAAATGGGACTTTTACAATTGGATTAGAGTAGTACTTTTAATTTCGGCATTTGTTCTGTTATTGTTAGGATTTAGAAATTATTCGTAACCTTTTTTAAGGTAGCGACCTGCAAGAAAAGAGAAACTGAATTGAGCAGTAAATTCAAAGCAGAATTCAGATTTCAACTTCTTGCTTGAGCGCTGGAATGATGATCCGGCGCTGGTGATAGCCATCAGGAAATAGAAGAGCGAAGTTTCCACAGTGGGGGGTTGCGTGTGTGGATGGGGTGCTGGTGAATTGGGAGGAGTAGCGAGTTGGTGGAGTGGAAAAGTGGTTTTTAAATTGTCGTTGTCAGAGATAATAACTCTACGAAGCGCTCTACATATTCATACTCTTGTTTCGGTTAAGGTATGTAAAGAGAGATAATCCTGCAAATTCACAGAGTTTGCTCCAAAACAAAATGGTAAACACATCTGTCAACCCATACCTTGATGGCAATTTTGCTCCAGTTCATGAAGAAATGACTGCCGAAACTCTGCAAGTAATTGGGGAACTTCCGCCTGAACTGTCAGGGATGTTTGTGAGGAATGGCCCTAATCCTCAATGGTCGCCTATCGGTCAGTATCACTGGTTTGATGGGGATGGGATGCTGCATGGTGTGAGGATTAACAACGGTAAAGCTACCTATCGGAACCGCTATGTGCAGACGCAGAAATGGCTTGCTGAACATGAAGCAGAGAAGGCGATTTTAACTGGGTTGTTAGAACCGCCACAGCAAAATCATCTTGGCATATCTGGAAATACCGCTAATACAGCCTTAGTGTGGCATGATGGTCAGCTCTTGGCATTGTGGGAAGGTGGTGCGCCTCATGCAATTCAACTTCCTGAGTTAAAGACAATTGGTGAGTACACTTATAATGGCAAACTAATCTCTGGTTTTACTGCCCATCCGAAAGTAGATCCAATCACGGGTGAAATGGTATTCTTTGGTTATTCACTTGTACTACCATATCTGCAATACGGCATAGTTTCCGCAGCAGGTGAGTTGTTATGGACAATACCGATTGAAATTTCCACACCTGTGATGATGCACGATTTTGCCATCACAGAAAACTATACAATTTTCATGGACTTACCCCTGACTTTCCGTCCAGAACGGATGCAGCAAGGAAAAGCAATGATCATGTTTGAAAGCGATCGCCCAAGTCGTTTTGGGATTCTTCTACGTCATGGGGATAACAGTAATATTCGCTGGTTTGAAAGTCCGCCTTGCTATATTTTTCATACCCTGAACGCCTATGAACAAGGTGATGAAGTGGTGCTGATTGCTTGTCGTATGAGTTCTACTTCTGTATTGGATTTTAATGCTATCAAAGATCCAGATGCAAATATTCCGCGGCTGCATCAATGGCGGTTTAACCTGACTACTGGCGCTGTGTCTGAGTCAAGGTTAGATGATATGGCTGGGGAATTTCCTCGCGTGAATGAAAAATTGTTGGGGCGGCAAACTCGCTATGGCTACGTTAATAAAAGCGCGGATACTCCCGTACCTTTATTTGCGGGTATCATTAAATACGACTTTAGCAATAAAAAATCTCAAGTCCATGAATTTGGACAAGGGTGTTATGGTGGTGAATCTGTATTTGTACCACGTCCTAACGCAACAGATGAAGATGATGGTTGGCTGATGACTTTTGTTCATGATGAGACGGCAAACACTTCAGAATTGTTGGTAGTGAATGCTCAAGATGTTACTGCTGAACCTGTAGCGCGGGTGCTAATTCCACAACGTGTACCCTATGGATTTCATGCTTCTTGGATTACTGACAAACAGTTACAAGGGTTTTAACCGAGTGGCACTCTTGTTGAGCACGTGCGTTGCGATACCTATAGAGAAGGGGCAGACGGGAAACCTACTATGATTGGGGCAAATTTAAAGTCACTTTCATTGCTCCTATCCCCTCTCGTTGGAAAGCTGATATTAGCCTTTGCGATCGCGATCCTGTGATGACTTTAAATGGTACACCTGTTACACATTCTGCAATTCCTCATTCCCAATAACTCAAATAGGAGAAATACCCCATGTCTACATTCAAGTACAACCGTCTAGACAAGGATAATGCTGCGGTTCTGCTGGTAGATCACCAAACTGGACTGTTCTCACTCGTGCGTGATTTTGGTGCTGCTGACTTCAAAAATAATGTGCTAGCGCTGGCAAGTGCAGCCCAGTTTTTCAACCTGCCCACAGTCTTGACAACTAGCTTTGAGGATGGCCCCAATGGAGTCATCATGCCTGAACTGAAGGAGAAGTTTCCAGATGCTCCCTTTATTCCCCGCCCTGGACAGATCAACGCTTGGGACAACGAGGACTTTGTGAAAGCGGTAGAAGCAACAAGCAAGAAGCAATTGATCATTGCCGGAATTGTCACCGATGTATGTGTTACTTTTTGTGCGCTTTCGGCATTGGAGGCAGGTTATGACGTTTTTGTTGTCACCGATGCCTGTGGAACCTTCGATGAAGCCTGTCGCTATGCAGCTTGGGATCGAATGTCTCGTGCTGGAGTTCAGTTGGTCAATTGGTTTAGCGTTGTGTGTGAATTGCACCGTGACTGGCGGAACGATATTGAAGGACTGGGTACTCTCTTAGCAGGGTTTATTCCTGACTACAAAAACCTAATGACCAGCTATGCAGCAACGTCAAATGCTGGATCTCCCAGTAAATAGTGAGGCGTTGTTTACCGCTGAAGGCATCGCAGCACGATCTAACCCTCTTTTGTGACTATTATGAGAGAATAATTGGGTAAAAACGATGAAAGCATTACAGGGATAATGTTTGAGTCTCGGCCAGCTGCGCCAACAGTCAAATTCGTAGACGAATATTGTCAGTGGTATAAAAAGCTGTTTTCAGATGTTAGGAGCTTTGAGGCATTTAAGTACCTACATGTGGGGTGTATTTCTGAATTAAAACGGAAAACCTTACCAGAAATAGCAAAAATCGTAGGGTTGGATAACCAGCAGGGCTTACATCATTTTTTAACTAAATCGCCTTGGGATATAGAAAAGTTAAGAGCTTTACGTTTAGAACTAATTTTAGAAGTAATCAAAGGTAGACCAATCATTTTAATTATTGACGAAACTGGAGATAGGAAAAAAGGCTCATCAAGGTGGGAGATTGTTTGTAGTAGCTACTTGATGGTTAGCTTACATTCAGAAACTCTGCGTTCATCTTTACCACAACCAGAATCAAAATTTGCTTCACACCAGGGGTGGGATGATGGAAAGGGTTGGAAGAACATTCTAAACAATCTTCGCTTAATCATTCAACCTTTTACTTTGTTTAACTTAATATATCCTTGGTTAACAGTTTTTCCTATTCCTCAATTGTTGAGTGGTTTTACTAAACTCCAATCGATTGTTTATAATCTCACTTCTCCAATTTTTACATTCCTGTTCAACCTTGATTTTCATTTTTCCTCTGCCTAAAGTGACAAAAGAGGGCTAAGGCGCGACCTCTGCGGATGGAGAAACTGAAGATGGCAGGGATACTTGGGGAAAATCCAAGGTTCGACTTCTTCCAAGAGTGTTGGAATGATGACCCCGCTTTGCAGATTGTGATCAAGAAACTATTGGCGAAGTTTCCGCAGTGGGGTATTGCTTGTGTAGATGGGGTTGAGCCGAGATATGTGTAATTTTGAGCAAGATGGTCTGAAAAAGCTTGCTACATACAGCTTTTACCGTTTTTAATAGTTCCGCCTGATTTGAGCCGCATATACTTGCAGTATGAGGGTCAATAATTGCTTTTCGCTTACCAAAGAGAATTAATAAAACTGTGTGGTAGAAGGCTTAACTTTGGGTTAAAAACCTTGCTTAAAAAGAGCTTCAGCCAATTCACTGCAATAGAGGCTCATCCTCCAAGCTGTAAAACTTGTAAATAAAGTTAATAGATACTTTGGTTTTTGTAGCGATAAACACCCAAGATTTGTACCAAAGTGTCAATTTTACTTGAAAATTTTTGAAACCTATATACAGTAGGAGCTTCCAGACCATCTTGCAGGTTTTTACACATATCTCGGCTCAATACCTAATAGAGTTTATGATCGCCAATGTCAGAAAGTGTAACCTCACTGACAGATAATTACCAGACTGGTAACACCCCCTGTTAATTCGCCAACAACATCATTTATTTATGGGGTTCTCCCCCCTGCTCCCTGCTCCCTGCCCCCTTTCCTCTTCATTGACTTGCTTCCTTGACCGCCGCAACAATGCCAGGATAGGCACCGCACCGACAGATGTTGCCACTCATGCGTTCTCGGACTTCTGCATCCGTCAATTCAACCTGTCCCTGTTTTCTAACATCTGCTGCGACTGCACTTGATGCACCAGCTTTTGCTTCAGCGATCGCACCGACTGCCGAGCAAATTTGACCCGGTGTACAGTACCCACACTGAAATCCGTCATGCTTGATGAATGCTGCTTGAACGGGGTGGAGTTCATTTTCACGTGCCAATCCTTCAATCGTGGTAATTTCCACATCGTCGTACATGACTGCTAGAGACAAACAGGAATTGATCCGCTGTCCGTTGATTAATACGGTGCAAGCGCCACATTGACCGCGACCACAGCCTTTTTTGGTGCCTGTTAAACCAATGCGATCGCGCAATGTGTCCAGCAACGTCACACGCGATTCGATCTGTAGTGGATAGTCTTTGCCATTTACTCGAAGCCTAATTTTACTCGTTTCCACGCCCTGTGGAGTTGGAGGAGAATCACGTCTAGTTTGGGCGATCGTTCTTTTCGTAATCCCGCTAAATACACCTGTGACTGCACTAATGATGACCAACTGACTGAATCGCCGCCGTCTGAATCTAAAGTTCACTTGCTAAGCTCCGATATAATAAATGTTGATAAAAAAGTTTATTAAGAAAGATGCCCTCACTTGGTAGGCAATACCAGCACTTCGTGGATCGCTGTAGCTGCATTTCCACCTGTTTTGGTTCCACCACCAAAGACAAAAATTCGGTTGCCAACAGTCGATGCGCCTAATCCATGTCGTGGGGTTGGCAAGGGCGGTAATGCTGACCAAACGTCTGTTTTCGGGTCATACACCCAACTTTCGGCAAAAACTTTCTGCTCTGGAACCCACTGTTCGCCGCCAAAAACGTAAAGCTTACCGTTGAGCGAGGTCGCAGCCAGACCACCTCTAGCTTGAGGCATGGGCGATCGCCTCTCCCAACGATCAAGCTTCGGATCGTAAACCTCAAGATTTGGCACGTTGACTTGGCGCGTAGTACCATCAGTATTCTTGAAAAACTGACGACCACCAACGACATAGATCTTTCCATCAATTACGGCAGATGCTGCACTGTTTCGCGGTGTTGGTGCATTGGCACGGTTCGACCAGCGCTGGGTCGTCGGATCAAATACTTCATTTAGCACGCTGTCAATATGGTCGTCGAACAGCCGAGCATCCTCAGTAGCTCGAACGCGTCCGCCAATCAGGTAGATTTTACGATCAACCACGGCGGATATGCCCTCTGCGCGAGCTACTTGCAGGTCAGTGCCCTTAGTCCAGGTATTAGAGGCAGGATTGTATATAAACATCGTCGGCTGTGCGCGCCAGTCTGGGAACCCACCTGTGAAACCACCAACACCGTAGAGTAAACCATTGACTGCCGACAGCGTAATGTGATGGCGTGCTTCAGGTATCGGTCTCAATACTGTCCATGCATCCTTGACCGGATCGTAAGACTCGAAATGAGCTGAGAACCCAGTGTTTGGGCTGAGTAAACCGCCGACCACGTAAATTTTTCCGTTCAGAACTTCTGGATAAAGCTCTTGCCGAGCGACCGTTGGCGGTGCAGCTTTAGTCCAATACGGCAACTGGCTTTGCGCTTGACTAAGTACGGGCGAGGATAGCGCACTAACCGAAAAGGTCAAAACAAACAGGGAAAGCAGATATCTAGGCGGCATAATACATACTCCATCTCAACCGATTGGACGTGGATTTGGCAGGCGAACTAACCCGTTAAAATTCTTGCCAGGATACCAGGGCGTTTGGAGAAGATTGTCAAAACCGGGAAGGCTTTCCATATGTTTCACCATCCGGGCACGCATTGAATTATCGGGTAGCGATCCTCTTAATGCCCCCATATTCTCAGCAACGTGATCGGGGTTTGTGGTTGCGGGAATCGCGCAGGTTAGAGCCGGGTGAGAAATTACATACTTGAGAAAAAACTGTGCCCAGTTCTCGCAGCCAATCTCGCTGGCAAAATCGGGTAGTCGTTGCCCCTTGACTAATTCAAAAAGACGGGCTTTCTCAAAGGGCATATTGGCTAAGACTGCTGTTCCTCGCGCCGCCGCCGCTGGAAGAATTCTGTCTTCGACTTCACGCTGACGAATTGAGTAGCGAAGTTGAACAAAGTCCAGATCGCCGTTCTCGATCCACTTCTCAAGCGCAGCAAAATACAACGGATCGTGATGGGTAACGCCCACGTAGCGAATTTTACCTGATTTTTTCCATGCCTTTAGCAGGGGCAAAATCGCATCTACATTCACCAAGCTATGAACCTGCATAACATCAATGCGATCGCGCGACAATCGCTTCAGTGATTGTTCCAACTGACGCTGTGCCTGGCTGGGATCGCCCAGATACTCGCCAGTTGCCCAGGTTTTGTTAGTAATAAACAAATCATTGGTCAAGCCGAGTGTTCTAGCAAATTCGCCCACGTTCACTTCCGACATACCGTAGAGCAGTGAGGTATCAACCAGCCGCCCGCCTGCATCCCAAAAGCGGCGCATCACTTGCCCAAGACGATCGCGGGGCTGATTAGATAAAACATCAAATGTCATAAATGTTCCCAGACCGATTGCAGGCAGTTTCTCCTTTGTGCGCGGGATCTCTTTGGTAATGATCTGCGATGGTTGGTTTGGAGCAGGTGGCGACGGTTGGTTTTGGGTTTGATTCTGTGCCTGTGCCATCTTGGAAAGAGTAGGTGTTAAGGCAGCAGCGACGGCACCAAATCCTAATAACCCAAGTGCAGACCGACGGGAAACAATTCGCCTAGTTACTGGACGATGATAATTGTTATTGGGTATTTCATTACCTTCCGAATTGCCATTAGGCATTACCCTATTACCCTTTACTTTTGTATTCAGATGTGTTTGTGCTGTGAGCCACCCGTGCTAACCCTTCAACAGTGATAATTTCTGCATCGTCGTACATAATTGCTAGTGACAAACAGGAATTAATTCGCTGTCCGTTGATTAATACAGTGCAAGCAGCGTATTGATCGCGATCGCACTAGCGACGTAATTAAGTCCTAGATCGGTAATTTGCTTCACGTAGCAATTTGGCATAAGGTTCTAGACGAGTTGCTAGAGCAATTATCTTATTTTTGATGCAGATAATGGTGTCTGGAGGGTCATTTGGTGATGCTTTTAGGAAATCTGCTTTCACATCTACCCTATTTAACGCCACAAGCGAGGCGGCAAAAAAGTCAATGTATTCTTCCACAAGCGCAACAATTTCCTCAAAAACTGCGTAATGCTGGTAAAAATTTATGTCTTGATTCCATTGCACCTGCTTAATGTAAGTTTTCAAATCTACAGCAGTCGTTAACGTTTGGTGTAACATCTCAATCACCTCAGACTGGGCTGGTTGTAGAATCTTCATCTTTTTGTAGTTATCCTAGTGGTTATAGGTCATTAGTTTCCGAAAACTGTGGCTCGAGTCATAGATGCCATTAAAAAAGTGCTTGTGCGTGATATCACTACTTAATTTGTAGTTAGATATCATAATATGAGTCATAAATAGGGTTTTCAATACCTAAACCTCGCCTTTAATTGCCTAATCCTCCAAATAAGATTTTATGAATTGATGAAGTTACGCTATGCTGATTGAGACAATCCTCAAATGAGTTGAAGAACTAGCATGGCGATTGAGATCGTTAACCACCGCGCACTCGACAATGAGTGTGAAAAATTGGCGGCATTAATCACTCGGCACACCAATGGTCAAGGGAATGGTTCTCATCCAACCGCGATCAACAAGCTGGAATTTAGACGAGAATCTTTTGTCTCCACACCACTACACCATGTCTGCGAACCTCTCTTGGTCATTATCGTTCAAGGCAAAAAAACAGTATTGTTAGGGGAAGAAACCTATCCTTATGGTGTGGCTCAATATCTGGTGATCTCAGTCGATCTGCCACTGAGCGCGTTTGTTGTCGAGGCGACTCCAGAACAGCCCTATTTAGCCTTCAAACTGAAATTAGACTTACGCCAACTGTGTGATATTCTCGCAGAGACTCAGGCGATCGCTAGTAACAAAGAAAACTCTGTCAAAGGCTTATTCGTCAGCAATGCTGATGCACCATTGCTCGATTGCGCGCTCAAACTAACCCGGCTCTTGGATACGCCACAGGATATCCCGATCCTAGCACCGATGATTGTCCGCGAAATCTACTATCGACTTCTGATGGGTGAACAAGGCGAAGCAGTGCGCCAAATTGCCACATCGGGTAGCACGATGCAGCGCATCGCTGAAGCGATCAAACTCATTAAGGCTAATTTTACAAAACTGATGCGGGTTGAGGATCTCGCTCGGCACGCCAGCATGTCTGCTTCCTCTTTCCATTACCACTTCAAAGCAGTGACCTCAATGAGTCCGTTGCAATATCAAAAGCAGTTAAGACTATTAGAAGCGCGTCGCCTGATGCTTACTGAAGATTCCGATGCGTCCAGTGCTGCTTATCGGGTAGGGTATGAAAGTGCCTCACAGTTCAGCCGTGAATATTCCCGTCTGTTTGGTGCGCCTCCAATCGGGGATATTAAACGTTCGCGCATAGTTCGAGCAATGTGACGAATTACGTTAGCGACGGAGGAGCATCATTAGTAATTACGAATTGGAGCATTCGCCCTTGGCGTCTCGTAGAGAAGCAACTTGACAATCCTCAAATTATCACTCCCAGTTCGCTCATTACTCAGTCAAATTGCCTTTTATCTAAATTCCAGTTCAGCTGCCTTTTTTCCTAGAGAATTTGGTGCAGGCTGTACCTTCTCAAAGTGGGATGGCGATCGCTTTTTGTACATTGTTTAGTGCGATCGCCTATCGATTAGCAATTGTTTCGATTGTCATAGCACTTTTTCCTCATTCAATCATTTTCTTATGGTTTTTAAATCTCAACCTGGAGGATTAGGCAATCAACGGCGAGTTTTGTGTATTTAAAACTTTTGCTATTAGCCATAGGACAAACACATCCGAATAAGAAAATTCCCCTGGTTTCTAGCTCTTTGAAAACACTATAAATTTAGATAAATACTAATATGACCCATTGATACCATGTAATGCCTTGATGACCAACTACTGCAATCTAGCCGCATATTATCGAGCAAGTAGACCTCATTTAAGTAAGTCGGTGTAAATAATCATCACTGGTTTGTAGTTGCGCTTTAGCGCTAAAGCGCAACTACGAGCCAAATACAGAGATTTGACTTTTCGTTACATAGTTTGGTTTTTTCTCGCCCACTTACTTAGTTGTAGGAATAGCTATATTAAATGTCAGTTAACTTGGCCAGTTGAGAGTAAACGATCAATATCCTTAATTGGCGGCGCGCCAAACATCCTAACGTATTCACGGCTGAACTGTGAGGGACTTTCGTAGCCTACCAGATCCGCAGCATTTGCCGCAGTAGATTTTTCGACCATCATCAGGCGACGCGCTTCTAATAGTCTCAATTGCTTCTGATAGTTCAACGGACTCATCGATGTCACTTGCTTAAAATGGTGATGAAACGAGGAAGGAGACATCCTGGCTTGTCTTGCTAGATCCTCCACGCGCAGCGGTTCGGTAAAATCAGTCTTAATCCGTGTGAGCACCGATGCAATACGATGCATATTGCTACCCGATGTCGCAATCTGACGAACGGCTTCACTTTGTTCGCCGATCAAAAGCCGGTAATGAATCTCGCGAACGATCATGGGTGCCAGAATCCGGATGTCTCGCGGTGTATCCAACAGCCGTGTCAGTCTGAGGGCGCAATCAAGCAACGAAACCTCAGCAGTGCTGACGAAGAAACCTCTGACAGAAGTTTCTTTGTTATTCACCCGCATATTGGGTTCGGCGGCAGTAATGTCATAGAGTTGGAGCGGATCGAGATTCAACTTAAATGCTAAATACGGTTGCTCTGCTGTCGCCTCAACAATAAATCCGCTAATCGGCAAATCGATCGAAATAACCAGATATTGAGCCGCGCCATAATAATAGGTTTCCTCACCCAGCAAGGCTGCTTTTTTGCCCTGAACGACGATCACGAGCATCGGTTCAACGACTCCATGTAGCGAGGTCGCAACAGAAGACTCCCGCGCAAAATCTAGTTGATCGATCTCCGTTGGATGAAGCCCATCGGCTTTGCCACTGGTATGGCGAGTTATGAGTGCCGCTAGTTCTCTGCATCGATCGGCGATCATTTCGATTGTCACAGCGTTTTTGCCTCATTCAATCATCGTCCTTTGGGCATCGTAGAACATTTTCTTACGGTCTTGAAGTCTCATCTGGAGGATTAGGCAATAAATGGCGAGGTTTGTGTATTTAAAACTCTTGCTATTAGTCATAAGGTGAATACATCCGAATCAAGTGTTCAGAGGCTAAAGCAATGACTGAAATCGCGTTGGTCATTGCGTCTAGTCGTTGCGCGTTTGTCTGCAATGGCGCGAGGCGGTCACCCATGCCGCAAATTGTTTCCCAGTCACGCTCCCGACACTATTGAAATAAAAATAAAAAGGCTCATCTATGAAAGTTATAGTAACAGGTTCGCTTGGAAATATCAGCAAGCCACTGACAAAGGAGTTAGTGCAAAAAGGTCATACGGTGACGGTTATCAGCAGCAAGCCCGAAAATCAAAAAGACATTGAAGCCCTGGGTGCCACCACAGCCATCGGCTCACTGGAAGACGTTGGTTTTCTTACAGCCACTTTTACTGGTGGAGATGCTGCGTATTGTATGATTCCGCCAAACAACTACTTCGATCAGAACCTCGACCTATTGGCGTATTATCACAGAATCGCCAATAACTATGCACAAGCCGTTCAACAGTCGGGCGTGAAGCGTGTGGTTTACCTCAGTAGCGTTGGTGCTCATTTAGAGAAAGGTTCAGGTATCATTATCGGTCATCATAGAGGAGAAGGTATCATGAATAATCTGTCAGATGTTGCCATCACGTTCATGCGCCCCGTTGCTTTCTACTACAATTTATATGGCTATGTAGAAATGATAAAAAACCAGGGCGTTATTGCGGCAAACTACGGTGCAGATGACAAGTATGTATGGGTTTCCCCCATAGATATTGCTGCTGCCATTGCTGAAGAACTTGAAACACCGCTTGTTGGCAGCAAAGTGCGGTATGTAGCAAGTGAGGAACTTACGGGCAACGAAACTGCCGCTATTTTAGGTGCAGCGATTGGAAAGCCTGATTTGAAATGGATAATTATTCCCAGCGAACAAATGCAAAGTGGTTTAGAAGCGGCAGGGATCAACCCAAACATTGCGGCAGGTTTGGTTGAAATGTATGCCGGGGTTCATAGCGGCATATTTTTAGAGGATTATTACCGCAATAAACCAACCGTTGTGGGAAAAGTAAAGATGACAGATTTTGCAAAGGAATTTGCTGCTGCTTTTCAAAAACGTTGATTGTCTTTAAATAATTGTTCTTGCAAACAATGTTTATTCATGATTGGGATGCAAGACGAGCGTGACTGGTTTAAAAGTCTTAAACAGCCGTCTAACAAACCGCTTCCTAGAGTATGGGCATTATCCAAACTATGCTGGCAATGGCTGAAGATACGGATGGACAGTATTCATGTGTATAAGAGCTGGTATCGCACGGACTATTAGCATCGCCTCACATTGCAGCCATCTATGACCCCTCGGTCACTGCCCACTTCGATCGCGCTCTTGCCGTCGGTGTAGCGACGTTGGGTGATCGCTCGAATGCTTTTTAGCTTAGTTTATTCAGAGTCAGACTTTTCATCCGCACAGATCGAACAACTTCAACAAACAGCGATGCAATTTGAGAGCGATTTTTTTCGGGGGAGAAGGGACTGGCAATGCGGTAAGATGACCCAATGAGCGATTCTGAGCAACTTGTTATCTACCAGCTTCATATTTTTATCTTGGGCATCAGCCCCATGATTTGGCGTAGAGTCAAAATCCGCAGTGACAGCACAATCGCAGATTTGCACTACATCATCCAGATAGCAATAGGATGGACAGATTCTCATTTACATCGTTTCATAATTCACGGCAAGCATTACGGGATTGCTCAAATTGGGGGAATGTGGTTTTCTGACGACCCAAAAGTTGTCAAATTATCAGATTTTGACTGGAGAATGCGAGAACGTTTTTTATACGAATATGACCAGGCGTGACAACTGGCAGCACCAAATTCGGGTCGAAGCAATTCTCACTCCCAAATCAAATTGCTTTTATCCAGTATGTATTGATGGTAAACGCGCCTGCCCTCCAGAAGACTGTGGTGGGGCGTGGGAGTTCATGGCACAAAAGCAGGAATACTCAGTAAGATACATAGCTTCTCGGTTAACTGAAATTGTGGACGAAGGTGATATGCCTGGCAATATTGAAGAGATATATGAACTACACCAATGGTTAATGGTTGACCATTTTGACCGCCAAAAAGTCAACCAACGTTTACAGCAATATGCGGCTAGGGATCAAGAAAAGTTATTTGAACAGGAAATAGTGTGAAAGTTAAAATCCAAATAGTTGTGGAGTCAGATCATGGAGATTCCCAAGTTGTCCAAGAAATCATGGAGATTTCGCGCGGTTCCTTACATCCAGAAAACTTGGGGCTAAAACTAGCAGAAGCCAAAACATCACTACAAAGTCTCCAACGCAGCCTAGCCGAACAACAGATATAAGAGTGGAACAGTTGCAGTGCATTTATGTAAGTGTTATGCCCAAACAGATTGGTTCATTAACCACATGAGTACGGAGGAACTGTTGGTTCGCTATCGTCAGGTGACAGAAGCAACACAACGCAGCCATTACCAAATAATTTGGTTACTAGCGACAGGAAAAATGGTGGCTGAGGTGGCGCAAATAACAAGATATACAAGTTTATCAGTTAGTAAAACGCTATAACCAACTATGAACAACCGCACTGGGAGATCAAAGGCATCATAACCCAGGCAAAGAAGCGAATTTAACAGACATACAACAAGCACACCTGTAGCAAGTACTAAAAGACAAAGCACCAGACAGCGGATTGTGGAATGGTCGCAAAGTAGCAGATTGGTTAAGTGAATTGACAGGAAAACGTATAACTCGGCACAGAGGATGGGAGTATCTACAACAAATGAGATACAGGCTACGTGTTCCTCGGCCAGAACATGGGATGAGTAACCCTCTTGAGCAAGAAAACTGGAAAAAAAACTCAATTTGAGGCTCAAGTTTCTTCAAGCACAATATCCAAACGCCGAAATCGAGGTTTGGAGCATGGATGAACAGACGCTCGATGACTCCTCATGTAGATGTTTTTTACTGCGTTCCCCGACTTGCAGATGATTATTGACGAGGTAATGGCACAACCGAATCGTGCTGGCGCGGATGGTTGCGACCCACCGAGAGTAAATATTTGACCTCCATCTGACGGAAAAGCCATCTTCTGTCGCGTTGCATGAGTTTTATCACTTCGATCACGGTTGCATTACGCACACCTAGCAATTGGAAGATTGGTTTGGAATGCTCCACAAATATGTTCATGGTCTTTGGCTGGGATTTGTGCGGATGTTGCTAGGTATTACACTTACAAGTGCGCTTGTCGCCTTTATCTACAACGGATGTACCGCGATCGCCACTCCCCAGTAGTACTCTATTTTGGAAGCTATACCGAAATTTATTTGTAGAGAAAGAGAACACGTATGAGAATTAGGTTAAGACGCCGCCGCTTCGGTCAACTGATAATGATTGGTACGATGATGGCAACAGTAGGAAACTGGATGAAGCGATCAATTGCACAAACCAGTCCTCAACCACCACTAGTTCCATCTCCATCTCAGTCGAATGTGGTGAATGTGGCACTGAACATCAACGGCAAATCCCATTCACTCAAGCTTGAACCGCGTGTGACCTTACTCGATGCCCTGCGCGAACACATCGGGCTGACTGGCTCGAAAAAAGGCTGCGATCACGGTCAGTGCGGTGCCTGCACGGTGATTGTTGACGGGCGGCGTGTGTTGTCCTGCCTGACGCTTATGGCGACGTGCGAAGGCGCAGATGTGACGACGAGCGAGGGTTTGGCGCAAGGCGACGATCTGCACCCGATGCAGGCGGCGTTTATCAAGCATGACGGGTTTCAGTGCGGCTACTGTACGCCCGGTCAGATTTGCTCGGCGGTTGCCGTTTTAAATGAAGCAAAAAACGGTGAGGCGAGTTATGTCACAACGGACGTGCGGCAGAAACCGCGTGCGGTGCAATTAACCGACGACGAAATCAAAGAAAGAATGTCAGGCAACATTTGTCGCTGCGGTGCTTATCCTAACATCGTCGCGGCGATCAGAGAAGTTCACACCGGCAAGGCACAGGCGCAGACATGGCAGTTTGCGGGTGAAAACGAGACGGCGATTTTTGACGTGCCAGAAATGAAGAAGGAAACAGGCGAGGCGGCAGCATAAATTATGAGACCTTTTAAATATACGAAAGCTAATGATGCAGGTACAGCCGTGCAAACCGTTGCGGCGAATGCAAATTCACAATTTCTGGCGGGCGGCACCAACCTAATCGACTTGATGAAGGAAGATGTGGCGCGTCCCGTCGAATTAGTTGACATTACGCGCCTGAACCTGACGCAAATCAGAACTCTCGCAGATCGCACAGGGCGCGGCAATTTGTCAATCGGGGCGTTGGCGAAAAACTCCGATACGGCAAATCATCCGCTCGTCCGGCAAAACTACCCGCTTTTGACGCAGGCGATTTTGGCGGGCGCGAGCGGGCAGATTCGCAATATGGCGACTAACGGCGGCAATCTCAATCAGCGGACGCGCTGCTCGTATTTTTACGATACGGCGATGCCGTGCAACAAACGCGAACCAGGAACGGGCTGCGGCGCGCTTGAAGGCATCAACCGCAATCACGCGATCTTCGGCTGGTCAAAAGATTGCGTTGCCACGCACCCGTCGGATATGGTGATCGCGCTCGTCGCCCTTGATGCGATCGTTCACGTTCAAAAGGCAGACGGCACTCAGCGCCGTATTCCGTTCGTCAATTATCATCGCCTGCCTGGAAATAATCCCGAACGGGACAACACGCTGACACACGGCGAGTTAATTACCGCAATCGAACTGCCGAAAAATAATTTTGCTGATAAATCTTACTATCTAAAAGTTCGCGATCGCAGCAGTTACGCCTTCGCGCTCGTCTCGGTTGCTGCCGCATTAGAGACTAACGGCAACCGAATCAAACAAGTCCGCCTGGCAATGGGCGGCGTTTCGCACAAACCGTGGCGAGCGTTAGAAGCCGAAAAGTTTCTGACGGGCAAAGCAGCGACAGAAGCGAATTTTAAAGCGGCGGCAGAAGCAGAAATGCGTAACGCCAGACCGCTCGAACACAATAAATTTAAAGTCGAATTGGGAACGCGGGCGATTGTTCGCGCGTTGACGCAGGCAATGAACGGCGGCACGAACGCATAAAGTTTTAAAGCAGGGAGAACAAATAAAATGGCAGAAATAGGCAAACCGATTAACCGCATTGACGGGCGGCTAAAAGTGACGGGCGCGGCGAAATATGCCGCCGAGTTTAATCAAACTAATATGGCTTACGCTTTTCCGGTGCGTTCGACCATCGCTAACGGCACGATTACCAGCATTGACCGGAGCGCAGCTTTGAAATCGCCGGGCGTGGTAGCGGTTTTGACACACGAAAACGCCCCGCGTCTCAAAGCCTTCAATCAGCAGGAGTTCAGTCGGGCCCGCGGGCGTTTGGGCGAGAATCTGGTGCCGCTGCAAGACAACAAAGTTCATTATTTCTGGCAGTTCATCGGGGTGGTCGTCGCCGAAACTTACGAGCAGGCGCGCCACGCCGCCGGACTCGTGCGCGTCACATACGCCGAAGAAAAACCGGCGATCGATTTTGAAAGCGAATTGCCGAAAGGTTTCCGACCGGAGACAGCCCAGGGTCAACCGGCGCAGCTCAATACCGGTCAAGCCGCTTCGCCGCTCGCCGCCGCGCCGGTGAAAATTGAGCGAACTTACACGACTCCGACGGAAAATCATCATCCGATGGAGCCGCACGCGACCGTTGTCACTTGGGAAGGGACGGACAAACTTACCATTCACGAATCAACGCAGGACGTGCTGACGGTGCGCGCAGTTGCGGCTTATTTCTTCAGCTTAAAACCGGAAAACATCCGCGTGTTGGCACCGTTCATCGGCGGCGCGTTCGGTTCAAAATCAAATCCGTGGACGAACATCGTGTTGGCGGTGATGGCTGGTCAAGCGGTCAAGCGTCCGGTCAAGCTCGTCATCACGCGCCAGATGATGCAGACGAACGTCGGGCGGCGCAGCGAGACGAAGCAGCAGGTCGCGCTCGGCGCGAGTCGGGACGGAAAGCTCCAGGTGATTCGCCACCACAACAATTCATACTCGAACAACTTGACGCAATATTTCGAGCGGAGCGGCAGCCCGACTGGAGTTTTATACAGTGCGCCGCTCCGCGAGATTACTTATCAAGTAGCCCGTTTAAACATCGGCGCGCCAACATTCGTGCGCGGTCCGGGCGATGCTCCGGGCAGTTTCGCGCTCGAATCGGCGATGGACGAGATGGCACACGAGCTTAAAATTGATCCGATCGAGTTTCGCATCATCAATCACTCAACAGCCAACCCGGTCAACAAACTTCCGTATTCGAGCGAACACCTAATTGAATGTTACCGCACGGGAGCCGAAAAGTTCGGCTGGGCGCGCCGGAAACAGCAACCCAGGCAAACGCGCGACGGGCGGTATCTGGTCGGTTACGGGACGGCGGTGGCGACTTATCCGGCTTCGCGCGCTTCCGCTTCGGCGCGCGTGCGGCTCGCGGCGGACGGCAGGGTCGTCGTGCAAAGCGCGACGCTAGACCTCGGCACCGGAACTTACACGATTATGGCGCAGGCGGCGGCTGACGCGCTCGGCGTTCCGCTGGAAAAAATCCGTGTCGAGATCGGCGACTCAGATTTGCCGCCCGCGCCGGTCGCCGCCCGCTCAGTGACGACGGCAAGCGTTCTGCCGGCGGTGCTGGCGGCGTGCGAGATGCTCCGCAAAGATTTAATGGGGTTGGCGACGGCGGACGCGAAATCGAAATTAAACGGCGTAAATCCCGCCGAAATCATTTTTTCCGAAGCGAAGTTTTTCGTCCGCAGCGATCGCTCGAAATCCGATTCCTACTCGGACATTTTGCGCCGCAACAACAAAACGGCGTTGGAGGCTTGCACGACGGCGATACCGGCATCGGGCAGCGGATTGGGCGCGCCCGGCGCGTCTTGTATCTTAGCGCCGACGGATTCGGAAGAAAATTCGGACGCGCAAAAATACTCGTTTCAATCGTTCGGGGCGCAGTTCGTCGAAGTGTGGGTGGACGAGGATTTAGGCACGATTCGCGTCAGGCGCGTGACGACCGTTCACGATGTCGGGCGCATTATGAACGAAAAAACCGCCCGCTCGCAGATAATCGGCAGCGTGATTTACGCTTTGGGAGAAACGCTAATGGAGGAAACCCATTTCGACAAACGCTTTGGCAATCCGGTAACGCGCACTCTCGCCGACTATCACGTTCCGGCTAATCTGGACGTGCCGCCGATTGACGTGCATTTTATCGGCAAACCCGACCCGCACATTTCGCCCATCGGCGCACGCGGCTTAGGTGAAATCGCCTGCGTCGGCATAGCGGCGGCAGTAGCCAACGCGGTTTTCAACGCGACAGGCAAGCGCATTAGAAGTTTGCCGATTACGCCCGATAAATTGCTTTAATCGAAACTGAGCAAAATTTCAGTTCAGTATTAGGACTTACGCAAGTGTCATAGTTTTTTCGTTTAGGCTGTCCAAAGTCAAAAGTCAAAAGTCAAAAAAACCTTGATTTTTGACGCTTGACCCTTGACCCTTGACTCTTTATCAAAAGACGGGTGTGCCAGTTGGCTTTAGTCCTGAGTATAAACCGCTATTTCTCAAGACTGCTAAAAGCCCACTGGATAAATCCAGTGGGAATGTGTTACTAACTTAAAAGCAATCATGAATTCTGTAGATTATCTTCGGATTAGTTTAAGTTAACGACCACGAAGTTTTGGAGCTTGCAGCTCTGACTATTGATAGACGATGGCATATCCGATTTTACAATTACAACATGATGCAATCGATGATTGAGAGCGGCACGTTATTCCAGTTTGTGCAATTGTGTAGTAATGCCTGCACCAAGTCGCGTCTGAGGATCGATCAAAAACTAGCCTATAGTCTTGTAAGTGAGAAACATCAATGAGAATCTTCGTAATTGGGGCAACAGGAGCGACAGGACGGCAGATTGTCGATCGAGGCTTAACCCAGGGACACGACATCACTGCGCTCGTTCGCAATCCCGACAAGTTTGAAATGCAGCACAACTCTCTCCAGGTTGTGCAAGGGGACATCCTCGATCGCGTCTCATTAGATGCGATGCAGCAGCAAGATGCAGTCATCAGCTCCTTGGGCACGAGAAAAATCAGTTTTGAACCAGTGACGCTACTCTCGGAAGGCACAAAAAACTTAGTTCAGGCGATGGAGCGGCACGGTGTCAAGCGATTGATTTGCATTACTGGAGTGGGTGCAGGGGATAGTAAAGGTCATGGCGGCTTTCTCTATGACAAGCTAATTCTGCCATTGATATTGCAGCGGATCTATGACGACAAAGACCGTCAGGAAGCCGAAATTCGCCAGAGTAATCTCGATTGGACGATCGTGCGTCCGGGAGGATTGACCGATGATCCTGCCAAAGGGCATTACCGAGTGATGACTGATTTAACTGGGGTGACAGTCGGAAAAATCTCGCGATCGGATGTGGCGGATTTTGTCCTTGGGCAACTCACCGACGATCGCTATCTGTACCAAGCACCACTGATTTCTTACTAATAAAAGCTCAAAAATATAGTCAATCCAATCGTATCGATCGATGCGAGCCGATATCTATTAATCTGGCAATGAAAGGTCGTGCATCGATTAGGCTGCATAAGCAATGTTAGGATGCTGTGCGGTGATGACTTGCATAGCTTACTGGGGCTTACAGGATTACCGCTTCATTGGGATTGGACGGCTGCTGCACACTGTGTGGGACGTGATCCACCATTTGTACGGTACGCCAATTGTGCCATTCGTGCCACTGTCATCGGCAGGGTGTGCCATTTGCGACTCTGCGCTGGCATTATAGTATTTTCACGCACCTTCAGTCTTAAGGTTCATTATAGAGTTTATGCTGATCTGGTAATTTTCAATTATTTAGCGATCGCGGTTGGATATCTTCAGCAAATTTACGCCAACGTATCCGCTCTCATTGGGGTTTGACAGAATCACGAGTATGTGGTGAGGGCCCTGCGGATATCTTTCAAATTCCTAAAGCTTTAGGTACGGTAGGATTTATCAGCCAGATGTCAGAGTGTTTTTGCGATCGTTGTAATCGGATACGGCTTTCTGCTGACGGCTGGTTACGTCCCTGTTTATTGAACGAAACTGGACAAATTAATCTGAAAACGGCTTTGCGCTCCGGTGTTGCTCCTACTCAGTTGCAAGCACAGGTGCGGGAGTTGTTGACACTAAAACCCACAATTAACTTTAAGCAAAGAGAAACTAGCACCACAAGTACTTACAAGCGAACAATGTCCAAAATTGGTGGCTAGTAACAAACAAATTAATTCAAAATAAAAGAACTCCACTACCTATGAAAGAACTGCAAAACATACTCGCGGCTTTTGAGCAAACTCAAAATAAAGGTGAACTCACTGCCCTAGCCACCGTAGTCAAGACTAGTGGCTCTGTCTATCGTCGCCCAGGTGCGCGGATGCTGTTGACTGAAGCAGGGCAAATGATTGGCTGTGTAAGCGGTGGTTGCTTAGAAAGTGATGTGTTTGAAAAAGCTCAAGGTTTAATGTTTGCCGATGGAGTACCAATTGTTGTCAATTATGATACTACTGCCAGCGATGATATGGTCTGGGGATTTGGTCTTGGTTGTAATGGTGCAGTTGAGGTACTCATTGAGCCGCTTTCTAACCAATTAGCCAAAGCTCAGCTAGATTTTATTGCAGAATGTCTGCATGGGCAACAGGCGGGAGTAATGGCTACCGTATTTAAAGCGACTGGAAGCGCCAAAGTAGCATCTCGATTGTTCTTGAAGCCAGATGGTACTGTGATTAGTGACATTGAAGATGAATCACTTGTGCAACAGATTTTGCCAGATGTGCAACAAGTACTTAACCAAGGAAAATCGCGGGTAAAGTCTTATATTCTTTCTAGTAGTATTGCTGAAGTGTTCCTAGAAGTTATTCATCCTGTTGTTCCCTTGGTAGTTTTTGGTGCAGGTCATGATGCCATTCCCGTTGTCAATCTTGTTAAACACCAAGGTTGGCACGTCACAGTTGTTGATAATAGACCAGGCTATATAACCTTTGAACGTTTTCCTAATGCTGACCAAATTATTTTTAGCGAACCCCAAGCAATTCAGAACCACCTGAATCTAAATTCACGCACAGTTGCTATAGTTATGACTCATAAGTATGAGAGCGATTTAGCACTACTGCAAACCTTATTACCATCTCCTGTACGCTACATCGGCATCCTTGGCCCTAAAAGCCGTACCCAACGATTGCTGCAAGACCTCAAATCTGAGGGATTTGTACCAACAGACGCACAATTGCAACGTCTTTACGCTCCTGTGGGTCTTGATATTGGCGCAGATGCACCAGAAGCGATCGCGCTGGCGATCATTACTGAAATTCAAATGGTGTTAACGGGTCGATCAGGTCAGTCTCTAAAAGACCGAAAAGCACCCATTCATCAGGATAGTGAATTTAACACGGTATCCAATGTTTGTATTGATGGAGTTTTGATGAACGGATGAACCAGGTAAGTGAACAAACCAAAATGAAACAGACTGAAGATGTAACGATGATCGGGGTGCTGATTCTTGCAGCAGGCGCATCAACTCGTTTGGGCAAACCCAAGCAACTGCTGCAATATCGAGGACAGAGTTTTCTGCGCCATACCGCGAAAATCGCGATCGCTTCTGGATGCCAACCTGTTGTCGTCGTGTTGGGCGCACAGGCAAAACAACTGCGGTCAGAGCTGAGTGATTTACCCGTCACTATTATAAAAAATCACGATTGGGCAACAGGAATCAGTTCTTCGATTCACGCAGGGCTGGAGGCATTACAAACCCAATGTCAGATGCTTGAGGCAGCAATCATCACCCTTTCCGATCAGCCATTGATCTCGGTGCAGTTGATCCAGCAATTGGTTGAACAGTATTGGTTAACAGGTAAGCGGATCATCACCTCTGAATATGCTGGAACTGTCGGTGTTCCCGCTCTATTCGATCTGACGCTATTTCCAGATTTGATGCTTTTACAGGGTGATGTAGGTGCCAAACGACTGATTCATCAATTGATTGATGAAGTCGTTACTGTTTCATTTCCTGATGGTGCGATCGACATTGACACTCCACTAGACTATGAACGATTTTTAGGCAATACAGGACTTATATCAAGTTCGGATAAACACTTATAATTAACCCTGTTGTGTCACTTTAGGCAGAGGAAAAATAGAATTCAGGTGAGTTAGGAAGATTAAAATTGGAGAAGTGAGCCTATAAACGATGGCTTGAAGCTTAGAAAAACCACTAGACAGTTGAGGAATAGGAAAAACTGTTAACCAGGGATATATGAGGTTAAATAAAACGAAGTTATCTCGCCCCACGATTTTCGCTATTTCTGGCAGGCTTTTCCGTTTTAATTC
This sequence comes from Komarekiella atlantica HA4396-MV6, assembly GCA_019359395.1. GTDB lineage: Bacteria > Cyanobacteriota > Cyanobacteriia > Cyanobacteriales > Nostocaceae > Komarekiella > Komarekiella atlantica. The sequence continues at coordinate 17,176 of JAHHHK010000044.1, read as the reverse complement.
CGAAATACACCCTATATGCAGATACTTAAACGCTTCAAAATTTCTGACATCTGAAAACAGCTTTTTATACCAAAGACAATATTCATCCACAAATTTTACGGTTTGTTTGGGTGGACGAGGCTCTACCATGCTCTGTGTCTTCGTTCTGGGCTTTGTACATCCTTATACTACCGCTATAGTGACACAACAGGGCTAAGCACTGAAGATCCGCCATGACCGTGAATGTCGATCGCAATGATTCGCGCTTGACCTGCAAAAGCCTTAATTTGTTGCTTGAAAGCGGTGCGATCTAAAAACAAGCCATGAATCAGAATAATTGGAACTCCTTGACCGACATCGACATAGTTTAACGTGGAGCCAGACTTAACCCGAACTTTTTTTACAGTTTCCATGAAGGTTTACCTGTTCTTTGACTCACAACTCAGATAATTTAGCTTTCGTAACCTTGTAAGATGATAGTCCTAGCAGCAGGATACTTTTGAGCGACTTGCTCCGTTTGCTCAGGTGTCACCATAATTTCGTTCATCCAGTTCAGCAACGACTGGGCTGCTCAAAGATTTGTGCCATCGCGCCCAGGGGAAAATTAGACTCGTCGATAGTTACTCGTGTTTAGGAAAAAACACTTCCTGAATTGCCTGAGCAGTTTGCTCTAGGTCGCTTTCATCCATCGGCAGTGGCGTTACTCCCTCTTCAGATTCAAGGGAAATTTCTTGCCATTTACTGACGGGAAGCTTTTGTTTTTCCAAGCTCTGTAGCTCATCTAGCGTAGCGGAGACGATCCAAACCGAAAAGTCTTCAATCCGCAGTAACACCTCAGTTTCATTGACTAACTCATAGCTCCATAATTGCAAAGGATGATAGTGACCCTCTTCATCAAAGTTTCCGCGTTCTCGGATGAGCGCCTTTGCTGCTGGCGTTAAAGTGCCGTCAACAACGATACAGCCCGCCATTCCTGACCAAGGTTGTACAGACACTCCCTCAAGCGCTAAAAAATCAGGTCTGCTGCCACTCAACTCCTCACCGCCTGGAAAGTACGCTCGAAATCGGTTAGCCTTTCGCAGGTAGAAGTCGAGGATGCTCTGCTGAATCTGCGGTGTGCCTTGAACTAGAAAACTTGAACGAGACATAGGTAGTACACAAGTAAGGAACCTGGAAAATTCAAAACTTATTGTACGGGTAATCCTATCTGTCCGACGCGATCAAGAGCCATTGCCTACATCATCTGGCGGATTGGGCGGACAATCACTTCGTTGACATCGACATCATCCGGCTGAGACACGGCATACAGGACAGCACTGGCGATCGTATCCGGGTTGAGTGCATCTTTGCGGAGTTCTTTCAAGAAGCCTTTTGCTGGCTCGTCCGTAATATCAGAGCCGAGTTCGGTCTCAACCACGCCAGGAGAGATGATGGTGACGCGAATCGTTTTCGACTCTTGCCGCAGTCCCTCGGAGATTGCCCAAACTGCGTACTTGGTAGCGCTGTAAACTGCGCTAGTGGGTACTACCACATGGGCACCAATCGACGCGGTATTGATGATTTGTCCGCTACCTTGCGCTTCCATAATCGGCAAAGCTGCTGCAATGCCATTCAACACTCCGTTAATATTCACGTTGATCGTATTGTCCCATTCCTCGACTTTCAAGGCATTCATCGGGGACAGAGGCATCACGCCTGCATTGTTAAAGATGACATCGACGCGATCGAACTTGTCTTTCGCAAACCCAATGAACGCTTTCACATCTTCTTGATCGGTGACATCTACGGCTTTGAATTCTGCTGTACCCCCTGAGGCGTGGATCTCCTCAACAATCTTTTCGAGCTTTTCGGTGCGCCGTGCGCCCAAAAGCACCTTTGCACCGTTTCGAGCAAGTAACTTAGCTGTGGCTTCACCAATCCCGCTACTGGCTCCAGTGATCGCAATGACTTTGTTCTCAATGTTTAACATCGTTGTTTTCCTTTCTGTTCGTGTTCAGTGCTGTGAACTAAATATTGATTTCCATACCTCGGTCATGAAGGTGAAATCCTTGTCCACAATTCTGTAAATTTGCTCATATCTAGAAAGGCGATCGCTTCGATTACTTCGTCGTCTTTCATGCGGAAATACCAGGTGTAGGTATTCCGATACGGTCTGCCGTCTCTGGCGGTCGCCTCCCCGTCCCATAGCACGATCACCATATCGCCGTCCGCCCAGATGCCGCGTACAGTCGGGACGATCCGGGCTGATAATCGGGCACTGGTCGGGCTGATGACTTGATCGAGTAATGCTTGTCGGCTGCGATATGTACCCGCAGTTGCACCCGTTCCAGTAATTGTCCAGGTTACATCTGGGGCAAGCAGATCAAAGGCACTGCCAGTTTCGTTGCGCCATTGGTCGAAAGACTGCTGAACCGTTGCTTTGTTGCGTTGCTCAATCATCTGAGTTGTTTGTGCATCTGCTGGATTAGACAGAGTTGCTTGGGACAAGTCTGCAATCGCTGAAGGCTGAACCAGAGAGAACTGCTGATTCAATGCTGTCGGGTAATCACTTGACCCAAACGCAGTCACATTCGATTGAATCTCTGCCTTCGCGCGAGCTTGCATCACTGCTGGAATAGCCAACAGCCCAATCAGCCCTGCTTCAATGAAAATTTGACCTGAATAACGCATTATCTCAATCTCTTGTCTATTCGTCTGAGTTCAGCATAGGTTTGAAAAGCTGTCCTTGAAATGCCCAAACCTATCCGATGATTGCCTAATTCTCCAGAGTGATTGTTTACAGAGATTCTATAATGTCAGCTGTAAGGTATTGGGTTAGTCGAGTTTCTGCTATGACAGTCGCAATCTCTCGCCCTGACGTAATCGCGGATCACCGCCAAGAAATCGCCACACGGATCATGCGGCATACCAAATCCAGCGGCAACATTATTCAACCCACGGCGATCGAGCAATTAGACTTTGCGCGCTCAGATACAGTATCTAATGCACCTCATAGCGTGTACGAACCAATCCTGGCGATCGTCGTTCAAGGTCAGAAAAAAGCATTTCTGGGTGAGGAGACGTATCAGTATGGTGCAATGCAGTATCTCGTCGTTTCCGTTGATTTACCTCTGAGTGGCTTTGTGACTGAGGCGACACCTGACAAGCCGTATTTAGGGCTGAAGCTGAACTTAGACTTGATGCAATTGTGTGAGATGGTTGCCCAAATGGGTTCCAGTTCGGCAAAGCCAGAAAACTCTGTTCGAGGTATATCGGTTAGCAACGTCGATCCAGCCTTGATGGAGTGTGCCCTTCGCCTCGTCAAGCTCTTAGACACTCCGCAACACATCTCCATGCTGGCACCGTTAATGATTCGTGAACTCTATTACCATCTGCTGATCGGTGAACAAGGGGAAGCCGTGCGTCAAATTGCCACATCCGGCAGTAATATGCAGCGAATTGCCTTAGCGATTCAACAAATTAAATCTGAGTTTACCCAACCGATGCGGATCGAGGATTTAGCGAGTCAGATCGGGATGTCTACTTCGTCGTTCCATCAGCACTTTAAGCAAATCACTTCGATGAGTCCGCTTCAGTATCAGAAGCAGTTAAGACTGTTAGAAGCGCGTCGTCTGATGCTCGCTGAGGATTTCGATGCGACCTCTACTGCCTACCAGGTGGGATATGAAAGTCCCTCACAGTTCAGTCGGGAATATTCGCGCCTGTTCGGTGCGCCGCCCATTCGAGACATTGAACGTTTACGGACAGCTTGAGCGAAGATTAGCTAGCCCTCTTGTGTCACTATCGCGGTAGTATAAGAATGTACAAAGCCTAGAAAAAAGACACAGAGGATGGTAGAGCCTCTTCCACCCAAACAAACCGTCAAATTTGTGGATGAATATTGTCTGTGGTATAAAAAGCTATTTTCAGAATCTGGGGTGTGTGTTTAACTAGAAAACTTGAACGAGACATAGGTAGTGTTAAACAAGTCAAGGTGTGATGTAGCAGAAGTGTTGAAAGTTAGATCGAGCGATGAAAATAAAGAGAGCAGAATTCAGTATTCTGTTCCTAGATCACAAAACAATGTCTAACGTCAACCTTAATACAGGACAATATGACAGCCTTGGTAGCCGTCACGCTGCTTTGCGGCTTGCAAGTTCTTGAAAGTACTGCGGGAGCGATCGCGGCTCTCGTCCAAGCAGTGTTCGCAGCACAATCGCGTTGCCGCCAGGAAAACCATACCGATCATAGTCTTGATACATCACCCGCAGGTTCTCGCGTAGCCCATCTGGGATTTGTGCAGCTTGTGCCCACTGATCAAACGGGGATTCGCCCGCCTCAATCGTGCGCCCAATCGCCTCACTCATCATCACCGCTAGTTCTACGCGGTTGACCATGCCCGGAGCGCACAGCTCAAACGTCCCGTAGCTCAGCTCATCGCTCGTCAACGCCATTGCGGCGACAGTCGCCACGTCGCGGTAGTCCACATAGCAAGCTTTTGCTAGCTTGGAGTAGGGCAGCGAGAAGCGTCCTTGCTGGATCGCCGCATCCCAACTCGCCTGAAAGTTCTGCATAAACATCGCCGGTTGCAGCACGGTGAAGTCCATGCCCGACTCGTACATTGCCTCTTCTACTGGACGCTTGGCAGCATGATTGCTCAACTTGGAGAGCGACGGGTGGTAGACACCTGAAAACACAAACTTTCGCACACCGGATGCTTTGGCAGCCTCAACCATCGCCACGCCTAGTTCGGCTTCATTGGGGGCGAAGGCAGGGTTGATGTGAAAAACACCCTCCACACCACTTGCAGCGGCACGGAGACTTTTCAGGTCACTGAGATCGCCGATCGCTGTTTCATCTGCGCCTTGCTGGTGCGCCGCTGCAATTTTGCTCTCGTCACGCACCAAGGCGCGGACTGTGGCACCGCGCTGCTTCAGTTCGGGCAAGACAAGACTGGCATACTTACCTGTTGCCCCTACCATTAATACTTTCATATGTTTATTCATTTATTTGTTGTTTAATTTTTTGCCCAGCCGCGATTCTCTTTCAGAGAGGCTGCGCCAACGCGCAAATAAGATTCAAAGTCGGTCGGTGCGGGAAACTCACGTTTCAACTGCGCTAAATCCGCTGCGTAGCCGACATTCTCAAACCAGCGGAACATGATCGTTACTTCTTCTCCAGCTTGCTGCTCAAACGCTTCAAACGGAATCTGTTGGTAATTAACGGGTTTGCCCAAGACGTGGCTAAACGCGGCAGCAATTTCTGGCATGGTCATCTCCACGCTGGCAACTTCGATTTCGCGCTTCATGAAGTCTGCGGGACGCTCGAACACCTCGGCAACCATTGTTCCATAGTCCTCTTCAGACAGTTGCTGCAATTTCGTCTGGGGACTGAGCGGCTGGGGAAGCGTTCCCTGTTCAATCATTGGGTGCATTCCGTTGTAATTGTAAAAGAAGAACACCGGACGCATAATTGTGTAGGGCAACTCGAGCGCTCGCACATATTCTTCGACTTGAAACTTGCTGTCGAAATGGGGAATGCCCGTGTTGCGCTCGGCGCTTCCTACCGAACTATAGACAAAATGCTTAATGCCAGCCGATGAAGCCGCGTCTGCGATCGCACTGCCCTGACGGATTTCGGTGTCCACTCCGTCTCTGAAATTTTGGATCGAAAAAACGCCATAAACGCCTTGCAAAGCATGATCGAGTGAAGCCCGATCGTTGAAATCTCCCTGGATGAGTTCTGCCCCTGCTTGTTGAATCGCTTGGGCAGCAGGCTTATTTTGATCGCGAACCATTGCGCGAACCTTGAACTTGCCGCGTTGGAGCAGGTGACGGGCGATCGCACCGCCCTGATTGCCCGTCGCTCCGGTGACTAAAATGAGTCGCTTTGGGTTTGTTTGCTGTGTCATATCTGGTTGCTCACTGTTGTATGTGGGTTTGAAATTTCAACTTGTCTTAACAGTAGCTTGTGCAAAAGCAGAGAAAAAGTAGTTAAACTTCAAAACACTTGTGCAAAAAATTCAAAGATGCAGGGGCTGCAATGGACAAGCTCAAAAGCTTGATGATTTTTGTCCGCTCCGCACAGTGTGGCAGCTTTTCAGAGGCAGCAAGGCAGTTAGGCATGGCTCCGTCAGCCGTGAGTCGAGCTGTATTGCGCTTAGAAGATGATTTGGGGGTGCGCTTGCTTGGGCGAACAACGCGCAGTTTGACGCTGACCGAAGAAGGCGATCGGTTTTATCAACGCGTTCAGCAAATTTTTAACGATTTAGAAGAAGCTGAACTCGAAGTTAAACAATCGCAGTCCCTGCTGATCGGAACGTTGCGGCTCGATCTCAGCTTTACGTTTGGCAAACTGCATATTGCTCCGGCTCTACTACAATTTACCGCGCGATACCCTGACCTGAAGCTGAATGTTTCGTTTAACGATCGCCTGATTGATCTAGTTGAGGAAGGCATTGATGCAACCGTGCGAATTGGACTGAGCAGCGATAGCAGTTTAATCATGCATCACCTGGCAACTGCACGCTATATCACCTGTGCCTCGCCGCAGTATCTCGCTCAGAAGGGTGTGCCGACAACGCTTGCAGAGCTATCGCAGCATCGCTGTGTTAACTTTATCTATCCGCAAAGCCGACAAGAACCGACCTGGAAGTTTGAACAAGATGGTAAAGCAATTGACCTTGCTGTGGATAGTTATCTCCGATTTGATAATTCAGAAGTCGTTTTAGAGGCAGTGATTCAAGGCGCGGGTGTAGTTCAACTGCCTAAATTTATTGCCGCAAACGCGATCGCCTGGGGTTACCTGCAACCGATTCTGCAATCCTATGCAACTCAAGCTGGACTCCCGATCGCCGTGCTGTATCCCCAGAAACGTTATCTCTCGGCTAAAGTGCGCGTCTTTGCCCAATTCATGACAGAATTGGTAGACACACTCAAGCGAACTGATGTGGTCGATTAAAACCTTTAACCCGCTCAATCGCCCGAAATCCCATGCCATCGGCGTAGAGTCTCAGACTTAGCTAAACATCGGGGCATAGTCGTGCGCGAATGTTTCAAAGCTTCGCGGTGCTTTCCCTGTCGCATCCTGCACACCCGAAGCAATCACAGAGGCTTCACCCCGACGATAGTGAGCATAGTCTTCAAGCAGCCCCTCTGCTTGCCAAACTGGAAAATGAATACTCAATAACGTCTCTAGCATCGTCTCAGGCGGGATATCGACGAAGGTAATTTTGCGACCCGTTGCATTAGAGAGATATTGCGCTGCTTCCGTATGCGTCAGTGCTTGCGGCCCCGTGAGGTCGTAGATTTTGCCTTCATGCCCAGGTTCCGTTAGCGCCGCGATCGCAGCGTCGGCAATGTCGCGGACATCAATCATGCTCACCTTTGCGTCGCCGATTGCGGCATAGAAAGCGCCTTGGGTGGCGATCGTCGATTTGAAATTTAACAAGCCCTGCATAAACAGGTTAGGGCGGAGAAAGGTATACACCATCCCGGATGCTTGGATAGCTGCTTCGACTGCTGCGTGATAACGTAAAAAGCGCACCGGGGAGTCAGCATTGGCGGCAAACTGCGACAGCTTGACGATGTGTGCGACCCCACTTTGCTTGGCAGCGTCCACGAAAGCGAGTTGTTGTGCTTGTGCGTGTTTCGATGAGTTTGTTACCAAAAACGCCCGGTCTACACCGATCAAGGCATTCAGCAGCGTTTCGGGGCGATCAAAGTCTCCTTCTACCACTTCGACGCTTGGAAGTGCGATCGCTCCGGTACGATTACGATTGCGAACCATTGCTCGGACGGGAATGTTTTGCGCGGCAAGCATTTTGACGATTTCTGAACCATTATTTCCGGTTGCACCAGTGACTAAAATCATGGGTTGGTTCCTCAATGTGAGCTATAACTCAGATAGTACGAGTATTAGCTCACATTCACAACTCGCATTTCAAACCACAATTTTATGACCTCAAAATCCCAGACAAATCCTCGTAAACTGCCGCAGCAAGACCGTTCTAAGTTCACTGTCGATGCCATCTTGACGGCAACTGCTCACATTTTGACCGCAGAAGGCTACGACAAGGCGAGTACCAATCGCATTGCCGAACGCGCTGGCATCAGCATTGGTTCGTTGTACCAGTACTTTCCCAACAAAGCATCGCTGATTGCTGCCCTGCGCGATCGCCATGTCAGCAGCATGATGGAAGTAATCGAATCGAAGCTGAGAGATTTATTCGATGCACCGATCGCAGTTGTCTTGCCTGAAATCGTCAAAGCCAGTATTGCCGCTCATGCGATCGACCCGACGCTGCACAAAGTTCTGCACGAGCAAGTGCCGAGACTAAGTGGAACTGAGATGGAAAATCGCATGACTGATTTACTGCGAAGTTACTTAGCGAAGCAGTGCGATCGCATCCAGCCACAAAAGCTTGATTATATGGTGTTTGTCATCGAGCGATCGATTGAAGCGCTGACTCATGCAGCGGTGATTGAATGCTCAGACCTGCTTCAAGATGGGCAGCTTGAGCAGGAAATTAACGAAATGCTGCTATCTTATCTCACTCAAAAATTAGCTCACCTAGCCTCACCGACACCAGCGTATTGATCGAGGTTTTGTGACTTTGCCCGGTCGGATTGCTCCAGTAATCGATGCAATATTTTTTCCTCGACCAAACGACATACCCGTTGCAGCACCAGATTATGCTTCCTGTTTAATTCTTAAAATTGCCCCGATGGATGGCGCAGAGCTTATTTCCGTCGGGATCGCGCACATATGCCAAGTGCACAGCCCCTAAGCTGCTGTTGCGTAGACCCGGCGCGTCTTCGATTGAGGTGCCGCCGTGTGCAACTGCTGTGTCGTGGAATTTATGTACCTGCTCGGACGAGTTGCATTTGAAGGCGATGGTGCCGCCGTTGGCAAAGGTCGCTGGCTCGTCGTTGATTGGCTCACTGACGCAGAAGGTGCCGCCGTCGTGTCGGTAGAACAGCCGAGTGTGGCCAGTGTCCGCCTTGTTGCGTAGCGGTTCGCCCGCCCCCAGCGTTCCGAGCACCGCGTCATAAAAGCGCTTTGATCGCTCGATGTCGTTCGACCCAACCATAATGTGATTGAACATGCTTTCTCTCCTTCGCGTCGGTGTCATGCGGGATTTAACTGTTAGCGATCATTGTTGTCCGCACAACAAGAGATTCATAGCACCATCTAAATCTTAGTAGGCACTATTCTGACTGGCATTTCTCACCCGCCAATATTGAGGAATCTCATGTCAATGATCTTATACTGTTAAAGTGAAATTCAGAAAAACTACAAACTGTTCCTTTCTGTTTACACCAGATCGATGACGATTTTGCCGAAGAGGTCTGGCGATGATTGGGCTTGATAGGCAGCCTTCGCTTCCTCAAAGCGGAAGCGGCGATCAATCGGTGAATGAATCTGGTAATTATTGATCGCTTGCACCATCGCGTCATACATCTGGGCACTGCCAACCGCAACGCCCCGAACAGATGCACCCTTACTCATCAGCGATATGAAATCAAGGGGATGATCGTCAAAGCTCATTAATCCGAGTAGCGCCACTTCACCCCCGTATGCGAGTGCCGCCAATGACTGGCTCAACGTCCCTGTCCCAACCGCATCGACGACCTTGTTGACACCGCCCATTTGCTCGAATACTGCTTTGCCCCAGTCTGGAGTGTCCCGATAGTTGATCCCATCACTAGCACCCAGATCCATCCACCGCTTCAGCTTGACATCTTGACTCGATGTTGCAATCACCTCAGCACCTGCTGCACGGGCAAACAGCATGGCAAATAGCGATACGCCACCGCTTCCCAGAACTAGAACTTTGCTCTCTTTGCCAATTGGATCGCCTCCGTGAATGGCATTCCAAGCCGTTAATGCAGCGCAAGGCAGCGTTGCGGCTTCGGTATCGTTCAAGCTAACGGGCGCAGGCACGACGCGATCAACGGGTAGGACGACATATTCAGCCAGCATTCCATCTTCACTGAGTGATCCGAGACCAAAGCTAGTTGCTGTCGGTGCGCCTTGCTGCCAGTCCAGCAGTAATCCAGTGACACGATCGCCGACTGCCCACGTCGTTACCCCTGCTCCAATCGCGTCAATTTCCCCGGCTCCATCTGAAATTGGAATCAGATCTCGCGCCGGGAGATGATTCGCAAATTGTCCCTTAAGTACGAGTTGATCGCGGTAGTTCAGGGACACCGCATGAACGCGAATCCGCACTTCGCCCGCTCCGGGTTCTGGCGTCGGTGCATTTTCCAGAACCAGTCCATCGAGGTTGGTTGCGCCAGCTTTCAAAATCCATTGTCGCATCTTAACCGTTCTTTTTGTTGTATTGTTCTCGTTGCAAAACTGATGATCTGGCTCTCAATGCTGCGCCCTCAAGCCGCGTCTTTAGGGAGTGCATTCAGCGTAGCCATGTCAATCACCAACCGATAACGCACCTCTCCCCGCTCCAGTCGTTCAAATCCCTCATTGATATCTGCTGCCGCAATCACTTCGACATCGGCTACAATGTTATGTCTACCACAAAAGTCCAGCATCTCTTGTGTTTCTAGCGTTCCGCCCACTCCTGAACTCGCGATGCGTCGTCGTCCTGTTGTCAGTAAAAAGGGGCTGAAATCCATTGATTTAGGAATGCCCAAACAGCAAAGTGTGCCATCGAGTTTTAGCGATCGCAAATAGGGATCGAGCGGATGACGATCTGAAACAGTATCGAGAATGAAATCGAAGCGAGAGGCTTGGGCTGCCATTTGTGTTTCGTCGGTAGACAGAATTGCTGCGTCGGCTCCCAGTGCTTTTGCATCGGCAAGCTTGTCTTCAGATGTACTGAATAGCGTCACCTGAGCACCCAACGCATGAGCAAATTTCACTGCCATGTGTCCGAGTCCCCCCAGTCCGACAATGCCAATCGTCTTACCTGTCACGTCCCACTGACGCAACGATGACCAAGTGGTGACACCTGCACAGAGTAATGGCGCGACGCTCGCTGGATCGAGACCTGTGGGCATGTGATAAGTAAAATGAGTATCGACCACATACTCGTTCGAGTAGCCGCCGTGCGTGATGCTGCCATCGAAGCGATCAATGCCATCGTAGGTTGTCGTTACTCCTTCGCGGCAATATTGTTCTAACTGGCGTTTGCAAGATGAACAGTGACCACAGGAATCGACGATCGTGCCGACCACCACCGTATCGCCTATTTGGAATTTCCTGACATTTGCACCTATCGCTGTCACCTCACCCACGATCTCATGACCTGGAACCAAAGGAAAGCGACTCGAACCTCGAATCGCGTGCAGATCGCTGTGGCAGACGCCGCAGAACTGAATCTTTACAGCAATGTCATTAGGTCGCAATTCCCTCCGCTCGAATGTCCATGGAATGAGGCGATCGCCCTGTCCTAGAGCAGCAAGCCCATAGGAAAGACGCACTACTGGATTGTGTTCTAAAGAAACATTGCTTGGCATGTATTTTTCTTCCGCTTGTAGGGCATAACCCAACGATAGATCGGATAAGATTTATTGACTAGATGGCATAATCAACATAGTGTTGTGAAATCTATGCAGTAATGAAGCGTGACGAACTCAATGATTTAGCCGCCTTCGTCGTTGTCGCCGACGAGATGAGCTTTACACGGGCGGCGGCAAAGCTAGAAATGTCTCCCTCTGCCCTCAGCCATGCGATGAAATCGCTCGAAGACCGTCTAGGGTTGCAACTGCTGGCGCGAACCACTCGGAAAGTTTCAACGACCGAGGCGGGCGATCGACTGCTCAGAACCTTGCGACCTGCGTTTGCAGACATTAATACGGAACTAGCGGCTCTCAATGAGTTACGTGACAAACCTGCTGGAACTCTGCGGATTACCATGCCAAGACACGCGGCAACTTCTGTTCTCTGTCCGGTGCTGCCCAGTTTTTTGGCTGTGTATCCAGAGATTCGCATTGAGGTGACGATCGACGAAGGGCTAACCGATATTGTGGAGAGCCGCTATGATGCGGGCATCCGACTGGGTGAAAAAGTCGCTAAAGACATGATTGCAGTGCGAGTCGGACGGGATCTGCAAACGGCAGTTGTGGGTTCACCTGCTTATTTCGCTGATTACCCTGCACCCAACATTCCCCAAGACTTGGCGAACCATCGCTGCATCAACTACCGATTTATGACTTCTGGGGCGCTCTATCCCTGGGAGTTTAAGCAAGAGGGGCGATCATTTCAAGTTAGAGTCGATGGATCGCTGGTCTTCAATGATGCCGATCTGATTCTGGTGGCGGTCTTGGCGGGACAGGGGATTGCCTATCTCTATGAAGATCAAATCGCTGACGCGGTTGCTGAGGGTCGGCTGATCCGGGTGCTGGAGGCGTGGTGTCCCACTTTTCCCGGCTACTACCTCTATCACCCCAATCGCCGCCAGACGCTGCCTGCCTTAACGCTGTTGATTCAAGCGCTGCGGGTCAAGCGATGAGGGACAGAGGCATCCTGATTAAATTTGCAGTGCGATCACCTCACTAGAGTTGGGCTGAGCAAACAATCTATCCCATATTCCGCATGAGTAATTGTACTCAAAATTTTGCCCTCCGCAGGTTGTTTTGTCAAAACTTGAATTTTGATAAAACGGCTAAAAATCAGTGCTGACAATAAATTCACGCTTTTTAGCATCTATGAGGGGTAAGCAAAGTTTTTAGTGTCAAACAGGCTCAAATTATTGAGAATAGTGTCAATAAATAGAACTTTGACATTTATCAGGGTTGCGATCGCAGAGTAAAAAATACAGATTCAATGCCTGAAAACCGTGTCAGAGTTGGTTTAGAGAAAATACCAAAATTTTAAAACTCACCTGCGGAATATGGGATCTATGTTTGCATCACAAAGATACGATTTAAGGAACAGGAACAGTCAACACGCGCTGATTGGGTAAGGTGAACGAAACGGCAGTATTGCTGTCATTCCAATGAATAAATTGGATGCTGCGATCGCCATAGTCAATCCATTCATCAGCCGTAGCAGGATAATAAGTCGCTTGCCAAATTACAGTTTGATTGGCGGTGGATTTTACCTGAAACTCCAGATAGCGAACCTGCCGACCGGTCAGCGTGCGGCGTTCCAGTACCTTAGCATCAGCGCGATATTGATTGTTTGGAGTATGCTGATACTCACCTGTACCACTAGGCATGGTGTAGATTATCAACCCGACGGCACACACAATGCCGATCGCACTCAGCCAGAGGATACGGTAAAACCCTTTAGTAGACATAAGCTTTTTGATTCTCTTCAAAAGGCGTGTGGGTCATCGACAACTCGGTCAGGTCGCTGTGAATCCCCCATCAACTGCCAAAGGTTGTCCCGTGATGTAGCTGGCAGCATCAGAACACAGGAACACGACCACTTGAGCAATTTCTGCTGGCTGACCTATCCGCTCCATTGGGGTTATAGACCCCATATCCTCAGTCGTGCTCCCCGCTTGCTCAGCTATGCTATCCATCCTTGGAGTGGCAATCGGCCCAGGATTGACAGCATTAATCCGAATGCCCTGTTTAGCGTAGTCGAGCGCCGCAGAGCGCGTCAGTCCCATCACCGCATGTTTGCTGGCAATATAGGGAGACAATCCTGGAAACCCAATTAAACCAACGACCGACGAATTATTCACAATCGCACCTGAGCCTTGGCTCAACATCTGTTGAATCTCATACTTCATGCATAAAAATAGCCCTCGCAGGTTGATCGACATCAGCTTATCAAACTCCTCAATCGGTTGTTCGTGCAGGGGGTGACGAGAAGAGTCAATCCCAGCATTGTTAAACGCGCAATCGAGTTTGCCGTAAGTTGCGATCGTCTGCTCCACCAAGGCTTGGATATCCGCTTCGCGGGACATATCCGACCGCACGAACAAGCACTCTGCCCCAGTCTCACGAATCAGCGCCGCAGTTTCTTCGCCCTCGGCATCGCGTCTGCCGGAGAATACGACTTTTGCGCCAGCAGCACCCATTGCGATCGCCGTTGCTCTGCCAATTCCTGATGTGCCGCCTGTAACTAAGGCAACTTTGCCTTCAAGTATTTTCATGGTTGTTTCCTAACGTGTTTCATCCTGGCAAATGTTTTTAAGAGTTGGGTTCCTGCTTGGCATCATGAAGCTACCCCCTAGATTTGTTTGCTGAATCATGTTACTACGTCCTTCGAGTGTTGATTATTGCATCAAGCCTTAGTGCGCAAGCGATTAACCAGCAGATCGCCCTCGATGATTTGATCTTTGAGGTGTGTCAACTCACCAACATCCCAGTTGCAGCTCAAGTAGCGGCCCTTAGCCCAGTCAGCCTCTCCGGAACAAAGCCAAACAGCAAACCCGGCTGCCAATTCAGGTTCGTCTACAAGGTTGGCGTGGAGTGTCTCGGGCATGTTCTTTGCTGTCGCGGTGGGCACTCCTCCGGGATGGATGGCAAAGCATTTCACTCCGTCGTTGCCATGATCAAGGTTAACGAATTCGCAAAGGCGGTTGATCGCGTGCTTAGATGTTTGGTAGTCAGACGCGGTCGGCGTTAATAGTTGAGCGCCGATTGAAGAAACGAGAATGAGATGACCACCCGTAAAGCCTCTGGCAGAATGCTTCTTTGCCGATTCGATCAGGTAAGGTATCGTGTATCGAATGAGATAATAAGTGCCCTTTAGATTTACCTCCCAAGTATTCCACCAACTCGTGGTATCCGATTCTCCAATCTTCTGCCATCGATTGAGATAACCTGCATTTGAGTCGGCCACGTCGATGCCGCCAAATTTGGTCGCACAATCCTCAATCGATGCCTTGACCTGCTCCTCGTTCGTTACGTCGCAGACGGTATATGCACACTGCGTTTCTGGATTCGCCTCTTTCACTCGTGTTCTCGTCTCCTCAAGCGCTTTTTCCGATCTTGCCGTGATATAGACAGCTTTAGCACTCGCTTGAGCAAAGGCTACTGCGGTAGACTGACCGATACCCTGTGATGCACCGGTAATAAAAACGATCTTGCCTGACGCACTGCCTTTTAGAGTTGTCTTGGGATTGATCGTAGAGTACTGCGCGTGATGAGCCTTGATATTAAGAAACTGAGTTTCAATCGAAGACATGAGACTATAACTCCTTTAATGGTGTAGAAAATAGTGGTGTAGAAAACTCAGGCAGTTGCTTTCCCGATTCCTGAAGTTCCGGCGGCGGCGAAAGCCTGTGCCGTGTCGCGCCCGATGCCGGAGGTAGCACCCGTCACCAAAATTACTCTTCCACTAAAATCAAACATTTTCCGATGCTCCTTTGTTAGTTGCGTGTAGTCTTCAAGGTTGCTTTTTTCCATCAGTAACCCGTTTGCACCGTTGCGCGTATGCATCCGCAAAATTTGCAGTTGGTCGTTTCTTCGCTGATGCTACCCCAACAATTTATCGAGCGTGATCGGCAATTCCCTAATGCGTTTCCCCGTCGCGTTGAAAACCGCGTTGGCGATTGCCCCCGCCACACTGACACCGCCGATCTCGCCGACTCCGCGCGCCCATAGGCGAAATGTGCGGGTCGGGCTTGCCGATGAAGTAGTCATCAATCGGCGAATTTCAGTTCGTACACCAAACGGGCGGCAGCTTCAGCTCAAGCTGCTGAAGGTAAGCTCAGTTTAGCGCGCCATAATAGACGGATGGCTTTATAAGCGCCCGCCTCAGTCCGGCATACGACCGCCCGTCGCTTGGTATATCTCCTTGAAGAACTTCTCGGATTGGGGGCTTCGCTCGATCAGCTCGATGACTGCGCCGTTCGCATATTCGCCCTCGATATAGCACCAGCTCACGCCATCTGCGGTCATCGCATCAACCAACAAGGGCGGACGTTGCCCGCCGCGTGTTGCCGCCATCGCGTCAAGTTCACGTTCGATGGAGCGCACAAGAAACCCAAGATGGTGCATTCCCTCTCCGCGTTCCTTAAGAAAAGTCGCGTGAGGGGAGCGGTCGTCCACAGGCTGCAGCAGCTCGAGCAACGTATTCCCCATCCATGTAAACCCAATGCGAAGATTGAACCCGGTAACGCCGCTCGACACGCGAGCCTTCGGAAACTGGGCGTCGAAGACGTGCGAACGACCGAAGCCGAAGCCATTTTGGAACTTTGCGAGTGAGCGGTCTCGATCAGCCACGATAAGAGCGACATGATGCAAGTCGGGCAATCCCGATCCGTCACGACGTTCGCCGCGCGCACTTGATTTTCGCTCCTGACCAGAGCCGCTGGCTTGGGTCACAGTTGGCGAACCCTGCACTTTGGCACAACCCACCGCTGCGCCCAGCGCGGCAAGACAGCAGCCGCAAGCCGCAGTCAACATTTTACGTCTCAACATTTTCATCCTCATTCTCCTTTGAAGCCGACCACGGCAAATACTTTGCAGTCTGCAGCACCGCCTTGATTGCCGGTCGCGCCAAAAACTACATACATAACTTTTCCGATAAAATATCCAAACTGATTTTAAGCGACGGAGACACCGAGCAGTTTATCCGGCGTAAGCGGCAAATCTCTGAGACGTTGTTTGTGAAGGGGAAGTGCTTTCCGGATTTGAGTAGGCTCGAGGCGAACAGCTAATCATCAGCAGAGCGGCACTGAAACAAAAGGTTCTAACCTGGGCGGCGTTCGGTGCTGGCGACTATCGATCGCAGACTCGATTCACAGGCTGCCAAAACTCCACCTGCGATCGCCGTACCCAGAAATTTACGCCGAGATATCGAACTAAAGCGAGTCATTACTTCTCCTGGTAATTTTGGTTAAGCGCAACGTCTACACTTCAGGTCGCTGTGAATCCGCCATCAATCACTATAGGTTGTCCCGTGATGTAGCTGGCAGCATCAGAACAGAGGAATACAACCACTTGAGCCATTTCTGCTGCCTGACCCATGCGCCCCATTGGCACCATAGACGCATAGCTATCCGCCGTATTGCCCGTCCCATCGGCGAGGCGCTCCATCATCTCAGTCGCAATCAAGCCAGGGTTAATGGCATTGATCCGAATGCCCTGCTTGGCATAGTCGAGCGCCGCAGAGCGTGTCAGTCCCATGACTGCGTGTTTACTGGCAATATAGGGAGATACGCCTGCAGGGCGAACGCATCTTATTTACTAATAGAAATTAAGAAAGATTTCAAAATGACATAGATAATTGTAAAAATTGATGTAAAGATAAGCAGAATAAATCAAATACTATCTGAATTTATCAAATAACT
>JAHHHK010000043.1 GCA_019359395.1 Komarekiella atlantica HA4396-MV6 | reverse complement strand
TTAGTCAGAGATTATGAGTTACTACCTCAAACCTCAGAGACGTTTATCTACCTTGCCATGATCCGTATCATGGTGAGGAGATTGGCATAAATTTTCACCCCTTAAAACTTTTCAAACAGCCTCTTAGTGGTTTCCCCTAAACCCAATTATGTTTACTGTTTACCATTTACTGTTAACTGTTAAAAACTGAGCTTTGTATGTCAAAGATTTTGTATCAATTTACTAAATACTGCTTACTTGCAAGACGTAAGTTGCAAATTATCGGTTCTACCCTGTTTGTAGAGTAGGCATTGGCTAAAAGATGGCTTCTTACTTAACTTATACAGATGCAACGCCAAAAAACCGGACAAAAATCTTCAAGTAGCCAAAAACATATTTTGATAGCTGCTGCCCCGGATAAAATAGTTAACAAATGTTGCCTACTAGCTGACTCATGACGCCTTCACAAGATGTAGATACTGTAACCACTCCCGATATCGACCAAGAAGGATGCGACAACTCACAGACCGATCCTTTCGATGAGTTACCAGGTGAAGTCGAAATGTCCCTTTTCGACCACCTAGAAGAGTTGCGACAGCGGATTTTCTATTCACTGATTGCTGTAGCAGTGGGTATTATTGGCTGTTTCTTTGCCGTCAAGCCGATTGTCCAGCTATTGGAAGTCCCAGCTCAAGGAGTAAAATTTCTCCAGCTTGCTCCGGGAGAATATTTCTTTGTCTCTTTCAAAGTCGCAGCATACACAGGTTTAGTACTTTCTAGTCCCTTTATTCTTTACCAAATTATCCAGTTTGTCCTCCCAGGATTGACTCGCCGCGAACGCCGCTTGCTGGGGCCTGTGGTTTTGGGGTCGAGTGTGCTATTTGCAGCGGGGTTAGTATTTGCCTATTTTCTCCTTATCCCAGCAGCTTTGAAATTCTTCATCAGCTATGGAGCAGATGTAGTAGAACAACTGTGGTCGATTGACAAATATTTTGAATTTGTGTTGCTTTTGTTATTTAGTACTGGCTTAGCATTTCAAATTCCCGTCATCCAAGTTTTGCTTGGTAATCTGGGAATTGTCTCTTCTGAAAAAATGCTTGCTGGTTGGCGTTACGTGATTATGGGAGCAGTAGTTTTAGGAGCCATCTTGACACCTTCTACCGATCCTTTAACCCAAAGTCTTCTGGCGGGAGCAGTACTTGGGCTTTACTTTGGTGGTGTTGGGCTAGTTAAGCTCACAGGTAAATAACAGTCTCTACCATGCGAGAACCTACCCTCTAGGCCTCTATGCTTCAATTCAAAATAAAAATGTCAATTCATAAGTAAATGTCACAAATTAGCTATGATGACTTTGAAAAAATAGAGATCCGTGTTGGCAAAGTCATCAAAGTAGAAGAGTTTCCCAAAGCCAAAAAACCAGCTTATAAATTGTGGATAGACTTTGGTGATTTGAGTATCAAACAATCTAGTGCCCAAATTACCAAACTTTATCAACAAGAAGATTTAATCAATAAATTAATATTAGCTGTTACCAATTTTCCACCCCGTCAAATCGCTGATTTCATTTCGGAAGTTTTAGTTTTAGGTGTAGTTCTGGACGATGGAGAAGTTGCATTAATCCAGCCAGACAGAGATGTGCCTTTGGGTAAAAGACTTTTATAGTTAGTTTCAATAATATACAGCCATTTTTAATTGATTAGACTACAGTAAATAACTTTTTTGTAGGGTGGGCATTGTAATGCCCATCCTACTGTGGTCTATTCTGATGAAACTTACTATATATATGTATTTTGTAACTACATTTAATCAACTGAGAAATTATCAGCTTATAACTGCTGAATTTAGTGTATAGTCTCAAATTTAAAAATAGAAAAAGTTGAGTCATAATATCCATTCTGAAGAACGTTCGCCCAAATCTAAAGGGATGCTGACAGCTTTGCCGAGTCGGGGGCGATCGCGTGTTTCAATGATAAATGCTTGTACTTGTGTTGCCCCACCCAAGGCGTGAAGATAATTGGCGATGCTATCGAGATGCTCTTGGTACTCTGCCTCACTTAATGGAAAAGAAGCCTGTTCTAAGTATTTCCACATTACTTGCAGAAATATTTTCCCTTGTGTCCGCCGCAACTGCACATCGTAAGAGTATCCCCACTTATCAAGCAACATTTGGCGTAATTCCTGTCCTGTCATAGCTTTTCTCAATTAGATTTTACATTTAGTTATGATGTTAAGTTCCGTAACTCAAGTATGATAGGGATATAAAGAAATGTAATGCTAACAGAAAAGATGCTAGATATATCTTGGAACAGAGAAGTATGGCATCGTTGTGGGCGTTAGCATTTCGACTTAGACAAGAGTTGCTCAAGTACTAGTACTCCTGTCAAAATGCTTAGCAAAATACATAAAGAGCGCGTAGATTATGGCTCAATTTTCTGAATCAGCAGACGTGCCCGATATGGGGCGTCGTCAATTCATGAATCTGCTCACTTTTGGGACTGTCACTGGAGTGGCTCTGGGTGCATTGTATCCCGTTGTCAAGTACTTTATTCCACCCGCTACTGGTGGTGCTGGTGGTGGTACAACGGCAAAAGACGAGCTAGGTAATGATGTCAGCGTCACTAAATTTCTAGAAAACCGTAATGCAGGCGATCGCAACCTAGTCCAAGGACTAAAGGGAGATCCCACCTATATTGTGGTAGACAGCAAAGAGGCGATCAAAGATTATGGCATTAACGCCATCTGTACCCACTTAGGTTGTGTCGTCCCCTGGAACGTTGCTGAGAACAAATTTAAGTGTCCTTGTCATGGTTCTCAGTACGACGAAACTGGTAAGGTTGTCCGAGGGCCAGCACCGCTGTCTTTAGCTTTGGCCCATACCAACGTCAACGACGACAAAATTGTCTTGACACCTTGGACTGAAACCGACTTCCGCACCGGTGAAGAACCTTGGTGGGGTTAATAATTTTGTCCTTAGTCCTTAGTCATTTGTCCTTTGTTCAGGGCTTAATGACTAATGACCAATGACTAATGACCAATGACCAATGACTAATCCATCAGAGAATCGTTGTCCTTATAGAGATGAGAAATGCTTTTATAACAGCGAGGTTAACTCGCAGTGCTAGAGTGATTGTCAAAACATTGCTCGTAGCGATCGCTACCGTGACATTTTACTTCACCAGCGATCTAGCCCTTCCCCAAACTGCTGCTGCCTATCCTTTTTGGGCACAGCAAACTTACCCCGAAACCCCCCGCGAACCAACCGGACGGATTGTCTGCGCCAACTGTCACCTAGCAGCTAAGCCTACAGATGTGGAAGTTCCCCAATCGGTGCTACCTGACACTGTATTTAAAGCTGTGGTGAAAATTCCTTACGATACCAGCTTGCAGCAGGTTGGTGCTGATGGTTCAAAAGTCGGCTTGAATGTCGGTGCTGTACTGATGCTACCCGAAGGCTTTAAGATTGCTCCTGAAGACAGGATTTCTGAGGAACTTAAAGAAGAAGTCGGTGACACATTCTTCCAACCCTACAGCGAAGAGAAAGATAACGTTATCATCGTCGGCCCCCTACCCGGTGAACAGTATCAGGAAATTGTCTTCCCAGTTCTTTCTCCCAACCCCGCAACCGATAAAAACATCCACTTCGGTAAATATTCGGTTCACGTAGGTGGTAATAGAGGACGCGGACAAGTTTACCCCACTGGCGAAAAGAGCAACAACTCAGTTTACAACGCTTCCGCTACTGGCACAATTAGCAAAATTGCCAAAGAGGAAGACGGAGACGGTAACGTCAAATATGTTGTGAGCATACAAAGTGAATCTGGTGAAGTTGTCAAGGAGACGATTCCCCTAGGCCCAGAACTGATTGTTTCTGAAGGACAAGCAGTCAAGTCTGGTGATGCTTTGACCAGCAACCCGAACGTGGGTGGATTTGGTCAACAAGATGCAGAAATCGTATTGCAAGACGCATCTAGAGTCCAATGGATGATTGCGTTCATCGCTCTTGTGATGTTGGCTCAAGTTATGCTAGTGCTGAAGAAGAAGCAGGTTGAAAAAGTTCAAGCTGCCGAGATGAATTTCTAAATTCTTTGCTAAATCATTACTTGTAGGACAGGCTTGTTGCCTGTCTTTTTTAATATTATGGCAATCCTAAAGTGAAAAGTTAGATCCTTGACTTCTTAAAGAAGTCGGGGATCTATACACCGCTAATTTTCAAAAATCAGAGCGCCACGGGAATTTCTATTCCAAAACAAGTACCAGTTACTGTATTTTAACGGATTAGAAGCTGAAATCCTTATTCCTGGAGGCTATCGACCACAGACAAAGGATAGAATCCCTCTTAATAGAGGCGGCTTTCCGAAGGGTTGTTGCTTGTCCTGTAAAAGTTCGCTTTATATTCAAAGCAAATCCCTAAATTGATTAATGGGATATACGCTTTAGTTCCAGAGGGTGAGTAATACACCCTCTTTTTGATGTGCAGTACCTACAAATTAAAACAAGAGTTAAATTGAATCTAGCCCTAGTTGAATTGAGGTATCTGCCCATGACAACCTCAGTAGAGTATATTCCTGTTACGCCGATTGAATACCCAGATGAGGACGGGAAGCCGATGGCTGAAGGTGATTTACAGCGCAAGTGTCTGGTATACGCTACCACTGTGCTGGAAATTTATTTTCAAAATCGTCCAGATGTATACGTCGCTGGTAATCTATTTATCTACTACGAAGAAGGTAATCCAGAATCAGTTGTCGTACCAGATGTATTTGTAGTGTTAGGAGCGGAAAACCGTGACAGACGCTCTTACAAAACCTGCGAGGAAAACGATAAAACCCCTGATTTTGTCCTAGAAATTACCTCAAAAAGTACCCGGAGTAAAGACCAAAGTGCAAAGAAAGGAATCTATGCCTTTCTGGGAGTACGTGAATATTTCCAATATGACCCTACAGGCGATTATCTTAATCCACAACTCCAAGGTTTACGCTTGGTTGAAGGCAATTATTTACCAGTGAAAATAACTACCCTGCCAGATGGGACAGTTTCCCTACCCAGTGAAGTTTTGGGGCTAGAGTTGCGACTGGAAGTGGGAAAACTACGCCTTTTATAATTCAGCAATTGGTCAAATACTCCTAACTCATGAAGAGGAAGTAAATGCACGACAAGCCGCAGAGGAAGCTAGACAGCAAGCCGAGGAAAAAGCGCAAAAATTAGCTGCTAAACTCAGAGAATTGAATATTGACCCAGATAGCTTTTAGCAAAATAGATTCCGCATTCCCATCCCCACAAATGAGGAGGGAATTACGGGAATTTTAGTTAATTAAATTGCTATTACCTGTGTGTGTAAATTTAATTTACTAAATCAGGGAATACTTCTTGTACTGCCGGATGAACCAAGCGATGATTTTGTACATTCAAGCCCTTAGCTAAGACTGGATTAGTTTCCAGTGCCTTGATTCCCAGATTTGCCAACTGAACGACGTAAGGTAATGTACTGTTATTTAGTGCTTGGGTTGCTGTCCAAGGTACTGCCCCTGGCATATTGGGAACGCCATAATGGACTACGCCCTCTTCAACATATACCGGATTGGTGTGGGATGTGGCATGTAAGGTTTCAATGCAACCGCCTTGGTCAACAGCAACATCAACTATTACAGAACCAGGACGCATTTGTTTGACCAATTCACGGGATACTAGTATTGGTGCTCTGCGTCCTGGCACTAAAACTGCACCGATCAGCAAGTCGGCTTCTTTAACGGCAGCTTCGATATGGGCAGAGTTGCTGTAAAGCAATTCGACTCTAGAGCCAAATAGGGTTTCTAGGTAGGATAAGCGCTCGACACTCACATCTAAAATTTGCACGGTAGCACCCATGCCCACAGCAATTTTAGCTGCTTCTGTGCCGACAACGCCGCCACCTAAAATTACTGCTGTGCCTGGTTTGACTCCAGGTACACCACCTAAAAGGACACCTCTGCCACCTTGTTGACGTTCTAGGAATCTGGCCCCAAATTGTACTGCTAGCCGACCAGCAATCACACTCATGGGAGTGAGTAAGGGTAGTTTGTTAGCACCAAGTTGTTCTACTGTTTCGTAGGCGATCGCACAAGTGCCACAATCAATTAAATGTTCGGTCAATTTGCGATCAGCTGCTAGATGCAGATAAGTAAATAATATCTGTCCTTTCTGTAAAAATTTATACTCGCTTGTTAGTGGTTCTTTGACTTTGACAACTAGCTCCCGATTCCAAGCTGCTTCTGGTGTGGTAACAATCTCCGCTCCAGCACTTGTGTAGTCTTCATCTGTAAATCCAGCACCACTACCTGCTGATGTCTGGACAAATATGGCATGACCATTTTCCCGCAGCACCCGCACACTAGAAGGACTCAACCCTACCCGAAACTCTTGATCCTTAGTTTCCTTCGGAACGCCGATTTCCATGTAACGCCTCTGATAATTTTTTGTTTAACTTTAGCTTGCTAATCTCAAGCTTGTTACTTCAAGCTTGCTACTTCTGTATTATGGATAGCTGTATTAGGGATAGCTAATCTCTGTCCTATTTTCTCAACTTTATCTGGGTAGCTCCAACTCTACCCTTGACTATTACCCCAGTATTTATACAATGTATAAAGATTAATTACATTTTGTTAACAAAGCTCCGCCCAACGGCAACCCCTGTGGGAAACGGAGGTTTTCTTAAATCAGATTTATCCTAGTCAAGTCACGTTTGCCGAAAAGAGGTTTCTGAAAAATGACACAACCACAACCAACAATTACGCCCAAACTAGAGGAGCCTAAGTTTGGCTTTAATGAATATGCAGAGCGTTTGAATGGCCGAGCTGCAATGGTTGGCTTTGCCTTGATGGTAGTAATTGAATACGTTACCAATCAAGGTGTGCTATCATGGCTCGGTCTAAAGTAACGCCACAATAAAGCACAGGTGTGCAAGTTGTAAGCTAATAATTAAAAGAGTTATGACCAGCTGGAACACTAGCTGGTTTGACTTTAATAATCTAGAGCGAAGTACTTCGCCCTAGGCGTTTTAATTAGACTTATCCGTAAATTGTTGCCGTAGAATGTAAGCAGGGGAGGTACTGAAATATCCTAGACCCGCAATTACTACATTAAAGAGGGGTAATTACTACACTTCCTTCCCTACTGAATAAAATTATAATACTTTATGCCTTTGATTCAAAGGGCAATTTGCGGGTGAGGTATTCTCGGTAAATGTACACGAAAGGTTAATTGGAACCAACCAAGCTGTGATGAATGCTGTATTACCTCGTTTTTTAAAGTCAACCTACCGGAAAGAACCACTAATCAGTGTACTGATTACGATGGGCGTGGTGGATGCCCTGATTGGTGGATTTGATGATAGCTGGTCATTATTCGCTTTTGGTTTGGGACTAGCAGGGATAACGCTCGTCTTTAAGTTGTGGCGTATCCAGCAGCGTCGTCCTATACCAGAGGAGCCTGTAGTGCAACACTATTTGCCTTCCCGCTCCTCTAGTGCTGCTTTACCAATGCTGAGCGTTTCTAAGAAAAAACCTCCTTTGTAGGGAGTGCTGAGTAGTTAATTATGTTAGCGGATAGCTCTGGTTTAGCCCGTGCTAACTTACAACTCAGTTAGATTGATTGGTGTAACCATATCTAAAAGTGAGGAAAATGTAGTGAGGAGTGAGGGAAGAGGTGGGGGCGGTTTTGTTGTACTTCGCCCGTATATTGTCTTGGCATTGATGGCAGCTGTTGCTGCGGCTATGATATCGAAAGAGTTTTATATTAATACTGCTAATGCTGCTGTTGAAGTAATACCATCTCAAGTTACTAACAGCTTTGCTAATCCTCAACTACTTTACATACTTAATGGACATAGAGGAACCATTAAATCCTTAGCCTTTAGTCCAGATAGCAAAATTCTGGCCAGCGGTGGTGCAGAAAATGAGGGCGCAATTCGCCTGTGGAATCCAGAAAGAGGCAAAAAATTAGGTAACATCAGTAGAGCGCATCAAACAGCTATAGAATCTTTGGTGATTTCGCCAGATGGCCAAACCCTCGCTAGCTGTAGTAATGACAACACAATTAACCTTTGGAACTTAAGAAATAATAAGTTTAGCCGCTCTTTTGTCGGACATACTAGTAATGTCTTATCTTTAGCAGTGTCTCCTGATAGTAAAGTGCTGATCAGTGGCGCTTTAGATGGAATTCGCATGTGGGATTTGCTACAGCAGCGCCCATTAGGTACTATAGTACGCTTTGATAACTTGATTTATACCTTAACTATTAGTCCTGATGGACAGACCTTAGCTAGTGGTGACAACAAAGGTGTAATTAAGCTATGGAACTTGAGTACTGGGAAATTAATTCGTGGATTTGTGGCTCATTCTAATGCTGTTAACGCTGTAGTGTTTACAAGAGATGGGCAATTAGTTAGTGCTAGCCGCGATCGCACGATTAAACTTTGGAATATTAACAGTGGTAAACTAGTCCGTAGCCTCACAGGACATAACAACTGGGTGAATGCTGTTGCTATTCACCCCGATGGACAAACCCTTGCCAGTGCTGGCAGAGATGGGATTAAATTATGGAATCTGACTACAGGTGAGTTAAAAACGACACTTAATGGACATACAGACTGGGTAAGTGCGATCGCTTTTAGTCCTGATGGTCGAACACTTGCCAGCGGTGGCTTTGACCAAAGGATAAATATTTGGCGAAGTCTATAAATCTCATTAAACTATCTCCCAAATCTCCTAGCGAACCCCCACAAAACCTGCCTGCTTAATTGCTGTTTGTCCCTGGTTGGTTAATAAAAGATTGGCATAGGCTTCACCAACCTGCTGTTCTCGACCTTGGTTCTGCTTAATAATCACAAACAATTTGGCAGTAATTGGATAGCTGCCATTTTTGATGGCTTCGGTATTTACCTGGTTACGCTGACGTGGACACTGTTCAGGTGAGATTAAGGGTTCGCGGTAGGGGGAAATCAGCTGAGTAGAAGTACGACCCACTGGCAGAGGCTTTACACTACATTGAGGTACTACCGCACGAGCAGAACCGTAATACACACCACCAGGGGTTTTACTGAGTTGCCGCACTGCCTCTGTAGTAGAGTAGACATACTTAACATTGGGATTAACGGCTTGTCCTTTTAAATCACCGTTAGAGAATATTGCTGTGTCTACGTCCTCCGGTTTTTGAGAAAAAGGTGTGATGGGTATATTTGGCCCGCCTACTTGTTGCCAGTTAGTAATTTGACCCAGATAAATCTGCTGTAACTGGTCAATAGTTAAACCCGGCACGTTGAGCGATGGATTAACAATTACGGCTATGCCATCTATGCCAACTTGGCGTTGCTCAAGTGTAAAACCCAGCTGTTTGGCAGCGGCTCGCTCTTCATCTGTAAGGGGACGGGAAGACTGAGCAAAGTCCAGTTGCCCGTTTAGTAACATGCGAATACCTGAGCTAGAACCAGGGCTACCATTGACAGGCTGTACATAGCGTAATTGTAGTTCAGGGCGATCGCTCTGAATCTGAGAATCTACCAACTGGCGGATAGGCGCCCATGCTGTACTACCACCATAGTTAAATGAGTTGGTTGGCACATTTGCAACTGTTTTAAAGGTAGATGTATTACCAGAGGCAGTAGTTAAACTTTGACTCGAAGATTGAGCACCGCTACGAGTCAATAAGTTCGGCTTCAGTAACCACCAAAGTAGCCCGCCAATAACCAAAAGTGTTAGCACTTTGCCAATAATCAAACCTTTAAGAAATAGGGCAATTTCTCCGTTAATTAAAGATTTTCTTTGATTTGTGTTGTCCATTTCATTAATTTTGTTTTATTTATTTATCCTACAGGAATCTCTGGGTATTCAGATTCAAAGTATATCTATAAAAGCCTGTTGACGATATTTAGCAGTTCTTTAACTCTTTTTAATATGGTGATATTTAATTTATTTCTTGGTAGTTGTCTCAGTGCAATTACTTTTGCAGACTTATGGCGTAGTTGATGATTTAGCTACTCGGTCATCCACTTGAGCAAACGATGATTTACTAGATTTTTCTATAAAATTTTTGAATTGAGGAGGTTGGTTTGGAGGCGATGTACTAGTTTGCATAAATGTATAGATTAAAACTATTACAACTAGACTAGTGATAGTGCCAAGACCCATTCCTAACAACAAAATAAAGTTTCTATAAGTTAGTAAATAATTATCATCAGCGTTTTCATCTTTGCTAGTAGATTGTGACGAGGGTGGTAATTCCATCGCAGAAATTAGTGCTTGCAAAGCTTCTGCCGCAGATTGGTAACGCTGGCTATAGCGTTCACGAACCATAGTGTCTAAAACATCTGCAAAAGCATCGCTTACCCGTGCTTTGTTGCGCCAAATGACCTCTCCAGTATTAGGATCTTCTTGTAATTGGTTAGGCATTAAACCTGTCAAAGCTTGAATGCCAATCATGCCTATTGCATAGATATCACTGCAAAGCTTTGGTTTTCCTTTAGCCTGTTCGCTTGGCATATAGCCAGGAGTACCTACAGCAATTGTTAGTCCGGCTCCCAGAGCACCGATTCTCTTGATACTTCCAAAGTCAATCAGCACAATTTTTTGATCAGAGTATCGCCGCATTAGATTTTGAGGCTTAATATCCCGATGAATGATATTGTTTTGATGGACAAAGACTAAAACTTCCAAGATGTCTTTCAATAAATTAAAGACTGTATTCTCACTAAGTGGCTGACCTGGTAAGATTTCTTGAGTCAAGTCATGACCACCAATGAATTCTTGAACTAGATAGAAATCTCCATCTTCATCAAAATGGGCAAATAGTCTCGGTACTTGGTCGTGGTTGTTGCCTAATTGATACAAAACTTCTGCCTCGCGAGCAAAGAGGCTTTTGGCAATCGGCACAACAGCAGGATTGGGATCTTTGGGATGGAAATGTTTGACGACACAATGAGGTTTCCCTGGTAAATCTAAATCAACAGCTAAATAGGTATCACCAGAGCCTCCTCTCCCCAACAATGTAACAATTTCAAAGCGGTTCCGAAGTTTTTTTCTGAGGACAGAGTGCTTATGCATGTTACGTGTCCCACCTGATAACAAGTAGGTATTGCCAGATTTTCCGCTCCCCAACATTGTGACAGTCTCGTAGCGATTCCGAAGTTTTTTTCTGAGGAGAGGGTACTGACGCATATGGCGGATCTTAACCTGCTAAATTACTGACCAATCAGAGTTTAGTTGAAGGTACGTACGAATTGTCTGCCATTTGGTTTACTGAGATTTGAGGCAGCAGTTCCTCCAGCTTCGTATTTGCTTCTAGTAGTTCTATGGTCAGCCTTTTAATGGTTTTATTTGATACTTTTGTAAGCATTATTTCGTGGATTTTATACAATTACTTTAGCAAAAATTAGACTTTAAGTAAATTTAACATTAGTCTCAGCATATACGGAGATCTAATGAGATTTAGATACAAAAGCGCTTTCTCCAGATACCTGACTTCTTGAAGCATGCAGCTAGTATTAGGGGGTCTGACCCCCTAATATAGTTGAGGTAGGCAAGTAAGAAGATACGCAAAGTTGAGTAGATTGCGGTCTGTGCATCTGACACTGTATCCAGAAAACCAATGGGAAATACCAGAACAAACAGCACCAATAGGCATATTTTAGGAATACTAAGAAATAAGCAGCAAATAAAACTTTACTTGGTATTCCCAGCTACTAATCGAATGTTATTCAAGCTCTGGTGTCGCCACCTGAAGTGTTTCATCTCCAACGCCAATTTAGCCGCAGTAAAGTTTTAATTTTCTGACACAATCTTTCTATCAGAGGTCTATGCTTTGATACAGGTCTAGGTGAGCGTGATACAGGTGTATATCCTGGATTTCTTAACTCTAGTTCTAGTTGTGCAGCTTTACTTAAATCTGAAGTTGCTCTATATTCGTATCCCAGTTGAGAGCAAACTAACCCACGGTACTTATATGCGTCAATGTAGCGAGGATTAAGACGAATTGCATGAGTAAAATCTGCGATCGCTTCTTCATATCTTCCACTAGTAACATTTTCCACTCCCCAATTATAAAAAGTTTCCGCATCCCAGCGATTGACAGATATTTTGGTGGGATTTGGGCGCGAAGATGGTTTATCAGGGGTTTGAGGCTCTGATGGACGTTCAGACTTGAGCTTGTTATAAGCTACGTTGATTTGCTTGATTTTTTCCTCAGCTTCCTGTTTTTGCTCTTGATCAAAAAAGCGATCGGGATGCCAAATCTTCACCAGCTTACGGTAAGCTCGTTTCACCTGTGTCGGCGATGCACCCGGTTCCAGCCCAAGAATTTCATAAGCATGATTGATATCGAGGTCATCGCGCATACTGAGAAATAGACAACTATGTAAATCTATGTTAACTATTCCCCTAAATCTCCTTCAATCAACACAAACGCCCCACTCTGGTTATCACTGGGATGATAGTAGTCGCCGTTTCTTTGAAGGCTGGTATTACCGCGTTACTTTGCCGGAAATTGGACAAACATTTGCCTTTATGTACTCCATCGAAGACCCCATCGGCGGTAAACCTTACAGTGGTGGTGCAGCCCAAATCCTCGGCCCAGATGATGAATATCTATGGCGTACTTTTCCTGATGTTAAAAAATTTTGGGGTAGCCAGGATGTCCTAGGATTAGGTCATTGGGGTAAAACCGATTTACATGTACCACCTTTCTACCTTCTCCCCGCAGAGTTTGAACGCCATGTTCAAGAAGGTTATCAAGCTACAGCCACCTTGAATCAGGGAATAATTCGCAATCCTGCTACTGGTAATTATTGCCGTTGGCAGTATGAAATTCAGCCAGTATATGCCTGGGGAAATAAAGATAGTATTCAGCAATCAACTGCTGGGTTGCTGTCATTTTTGCCGATTTTTGAACCCGGATGGCAAATTTTGATGGCTCATGGTTTGGCTAGCGGCTGGATTGACTGGAATGGCAAAATCTACGAATTCACAAAAGCCAAAGCCTACGGCGAGAAAAATTGGGGTGGTGCTTTCCCTAAAAAATGGTTTTGGATAAACTGTAATTCTTTCGAGGGTGAAACCGATTTGGCATTAACTGCTGGCGGGGGACGGCGTGGTGTACTGTGGTGGATGGAATCTGTAGCGATGATTGGCTTGCACTATCAAGGCAAGTTTTATGAATTTGTTCCTTGGAACTCCCAAGTAGATTGGCAAATTCAGCCTTGGGGTAGATGGCAAATGCAAGCCAAAAACTTAAATTATGAGATTGAGTTAACAGGTACCACGCATCTACCTGGTACATCCCTGCGTGCGCCCACAGCAGATGGCTTAAAATTTTGTTGCCGGGATACCATGCAAGGACAGCTAAATCTAGAGTTGCGAGAACTAAACGGGAGAAAATCTAAAATTATTCTGAAAGCCCAAAGTTTTCTTTGCGGCTTAGAAGTAGGCGGTGGTTCTTGGGACAACTCTTGGCAGTCTCGCTAAAACTATTGCTATCATTGTATATGCTTCGTAGTTGGGGCTGTAGCTCAGATGGATAGAGCGAGCGCCTCCTAAGCGCTAGGTCGTGCGTTCGAGCCGCACCAGTCCCGTTTGGTAATAAATCCCCGAAATCCCTGTTCTCAATAGGTTTCGGGGATTTATTATTTTGTCTCAATAGCTGAAACATAGCACTGAAGTACTGTTTAGAACTTATTGGATAACCGTAAATGAATATGGAATGAATATGAGATGTTAGACCTAGAGTCATTCATATTCATCATGCAGTCAGGAAAATACAACACCAAGGGTTCCGTTACAGTTCAGAGTTTTCAGGGTCGTTTACGGCTACGCTTACCTAGACAGTTATTTGGTGGGCAACAAAAATTTTTAACACTAGGACTAGATGACACACCTGGAAACCATCAAATAGCTGAGGCTAAAGCTAAAGAGATAGAAAAAGATATCCAGGTTAATGTTCTTGTCCCCGGAACTTTTGACCATACATTAAACAAATATCGTCCTGAGTCATTTCGACTAGTAGAAACAAAAAACTCAGAATACCCCGTCAACCTCCAGGAAGTGTGAACAAGATTTATAGAGTACAAAAGGAGTATTTCGTCACCTAGTACGATGAGATTTCAGTATAGAGTTTTTAGTAACTATGTCTTAAGACTACCTACTCACGACTTAGAAAAATCAATTGAGATTAGGGATTGGATTATAAACAACATCCCTCTAGAGTCAGGTAAAAGGTTTGTTGTTCATTTAAGCGCTTGTTGTAATTGGGCAATTGATTCAAAAATTATTGCTAATAATACTTTTTTAGGAATGTCTAGTAAAATCACGATTCCAAAGTCTCATAAAAATGATGATAGCGATATAAACCCATTTAGTGTGGAAGAAAAAGACTTAATAATTCAAGCGTTTAGAGATAATAAATTTTGCTCCAAATATTCTAAAATCAAGCATTCTTTTTATGCTGATTATGTGGAACTTCTTTTTCTAACTGGTTGTAGACCCTCGGAGGCTATTGCGTTAGAAAGAAACAAGATATCCGATGATTTTAGATATATATATTTTGATTGTGCAGTTGTCTTGACCGATAAAGGACTTGCTAAGAAAGCAGGCTTGAAAACTCAGGAAAAGAGAAGATTTCCGGTTAACCCAAAGTTGAAACATTTACTTGAAAGAGTATGTGAGGGCAAAAACACTAACAATATTTTGTTCCCTAGTCCTCAAGACAAGACTTACATTGATACCGATAACTTTAGAAAACGAACTTGGAAGATAGTATTAGATGGATTAGGAATTGGGTATCGGAAACCTTATCAAACTAGGCACACTTTCGTTACTTTGGCGTTAGAAAACGGATTAGACGTTAAGGATGTCGCCCGATTAGTTGGCAATTCTCCTGAGATTATTTATAAACACTATGCAGGCAATAAAAGAGATTTATTTGTTCCTGAATTTTGACCAATTCTTCTGGCATAATGGTGGAAATTGATTAATAAGCTATGTTGTCGATGATTTCCTTTAATCTTTCTATCTCAATAGCGTCTTTTCTTTGTTGAAGTACAAATTCATTTCTAATTTTTTCTGATTGTTATAATCGGATAGAATCCTGTCGTGCTATCTCCAGTTTCTCTCGAAGTGTTTCATTTTCTTTTTCTAACTCAGCAATTTTTTCATTGTCAGTTATCGCTTCATATTTTGCACAGAAAGTATTCCAGTGTGTCTGATTCATTCCTCATACTTTTTTTTACTCCGTCCGGCATAGGATAATTTTTTGCTGGAGTATCATTATCTTCTCGCTCCTTCCACTCCTTGAGATACTTGCCGATAGTACTGTATTAACCGCCATTTACTTCCTTTCTAATCTTTTCTTGGGTAACTATTACTCCTTGAGCAAATAACTTATCAGCAGCAGCGCAAACCTTTCTTTTGTGGCTATTTCGTTGCTTACCATTTATCCAAATCTCCTACTGTATCGTAGTCCTGTTGAATGATGGCATGACGGACTTGAAGAAAGGCTCGTTTTCTTTTATAAATGCATAAAGCTCGGTGTATTTCCATACACCTTCTTTTGGCTTGTATATATGTTCAGGCGTGATGTAGAGGCGTATCCCTCCCGCGATGAATGCCAGCACAGAAGCAACAGCTATATCACCTATATTGAGTTTTCCCCAGAAACGTGCGGGGATAAGCGGTAATAAATAATATATCTTTGCTTACTAGTTGAGACATGTGATATCTCAACCTGTGGATGAAGACTTCTTATTGTAACATGATATTTGATGGATGGTTGAACACCAAAATAATATACCTGTAAAAAAGTAACTCGTAATTACAGGTATATTATTTTTAATATTCTTGAATAAACAAAAACACTGTTCAGAAAAACAGGGATAAAATCATTTCTCTCTATCCTTGTCTAACTTCTCCTGTATAGCTTCTCTACAGAATTCAGGAGGATTATCCTTATTCTTGATTTCTTCTTTCATTTCTTTTGTGACACGCAAATGTATATATTCAGTCAATGGTTTGTCCCTATCGGTTTTGAATCCATGTTTTTTGATGTCTGGGTTCCCGCGATTATCTTCAGGCACGTTACGTTACTTAATAAAGCTGGATTAATTGATATACATATTGAATAATGATTAATTGGTGGTTACTTAGCTGGAAACTTCATAACCACCAATTGTCCACTTTTAGAAATGAACACTATCATTTTATGTTCACCAGAACCGAATTAGAGCTGAAGTCTCTCAAGTCTCTCAGGGATTTATGCCTGACTCAGTACGGCATTCAACCAGTAGGTAATCCAGCAAATAAAGCATCCTTCATCAATGCACTTCTAACTTTCCCGACTATCGCTTGCAAGCAAGTAGAGGATAACAAGGGTTTGAAGTCTCCTACTTTTGCTCAAGTAGAAGCGCTAGGAGCGTTATCCAGGGAATCAGCATGTAGCTGTAACAGTGCCACGATTTTGTAACAGCTATGGTAAAACGGCGATCGCCATTGCTAGTAGATTTGTACTATTAATGTCAGAAGAAGTAAGAATACGGAATGAATACGATATGAATATGATAGTTATTGGACAACGATAGTTTTCAGTAATTTTTGATACAGCTTTTGCTAGCAGCCAATAGTAGTTAATATAGGCAATACTCTTGTTTTCTGGTCAAATGAATATGAAATGAATATTACAGTTAAGCTTTTAATGACATAATCCTTTAATAGTAATTATTTAGACGTTAATGACTTGCGCCTCCTAAAGCGCTAGATCGTGCGTTCGAGCCGCACCAGTCCCGTCGTTGAAACAACTAAATATATCAAGTGGTTGCATATCTTTTGCTGGATTGTCCGATAAAGGTTAGGATAATCCATCAATTAGAGGAAAAACTTCAAGCACGCTTAATCGCGCTGTAACACGATCACCCCAATTTGGATTCGGGTATATTTTTGAGTAGTCTGCTACTCGACAATTGTTTTTCTTCTAATTAGAGAAAATTATGGACTCAGTAAACTAGGTTATCGAGCCTTGAATAAGCTATTGTTTACAGGTAAAACTTTTAGATTTATGGCTCTTGTCTTACCGCTTGCAATGTGGTGGGGATACAAAGAAGTACAAAACCAATTTGTACAGCCACAAGCAGTTTTAGTATTGGGTGGTTCGACGAGGCGCTTAGAGCGAGAGAAGTTTACAGCCCAATTTGCTCGCAAGCATCCAAATATACCAATTTGGATCACTGGAGGTAGCCCACCTAAATCTACTCAACGAGTGTTTACTAAAGCTGGCATTGATCCCAAACGTTTACACTTGGATTATCAAGCTGTGGATACAGTGACCAATTTTACTACGTTGGTAGATGATTTGCAAGCTCGTGGTATCAACAGCGTTTATTTGATTACTTCAGACTTTCATATGCGCCGGGCTTGTGTCATCGGCGAGATTATTTTGGGTAGTCGAGGTATTGAGTTAAAACCAGTGCCAGTTCCTTCAGAAAAATCGCCTGAACCAATTGAGAAATCTATCCGCGATGGAGTTAGAGCCATACTTTGGGTAGCAACTGGTTACACTGGTACTGATGAAGCTCAAAATAAATAATCAATCATCTTTTTGAATTGGCATGATCTCAATTTGACTCAACTTAAGCAAATTAGGAAAATTAATTCAAAACTGATGTATTAACTTAAGTAATAACTGACACATCAAACTATAAGTCTTAAAAAAATACCCAAATGGCAACCCTTCACCTACACAACATAAAAACTAATTAACAATGTTTCCTTATCTCTGCTCCTAAGTAAGTAGATGAAGTTCTAAGTGACTGTTTCTAACGCTCAGAATTCTCTTTAGATTCCCTGTAGTTTGTGGAAAAAAACTACCCCAATCCCCTCCACAATTTGATACCCTAGCTTAAACAGATTTGAGAAAAATTAAAGCGTGGAAATTCAACTTGGGCGGGGAAAAACAGCTCGCAGAGCCTACGGAATAGATGAAATTGCTCTAGTCCCCGGTAACAGAACACTAGATCCGAGTTTGGCAGATACTAAGTGGCGTATTGGCAATATTGAGCGAGAAATCCCGATAATTGCCAGTGCAATGGATGGTGTGGTGGATGTTCGCATGGCTGTACGTTTATCACAATTAGGAGCATTGGGAGTCCTCAATTTAGAAGGCATCCAAACTCGCTATGCTGATCCAGAGCCGATTTTAGATCGAATTGCCTCCGTGGGTAAAGATGAATTTGTTGCCCTAATGCAAGAACTCTATGCCGAACCAATCAAGCCGGAATTAATTGAACAACGTATTCAGGAAATTAAACAACAAGGTGGTATTGCAGCAGTGAGTGCTACCCCAGCTGGTGCAAGCAAATATGGTGAGGTGGTGGCAAAAGCTGGGGCTGATTTATTTTTTGTGCAAGCTACGGTGGTTTCGACTGCACACCTGTCGCCAGAGTCTTTAGTACCGCTTGACTTAGCAGAATTTTGCCGTTCTATGCCTATCCCTGTGGTGTTGGGGAATTGTGTTACTTACGAAGTTACTTTGAATTTGTTGAAAGCTGGAGCAGCTGGGGTACTGGTGGGAATTGGCCCTGGTGCTGCTTGTACATCCCGTGGCGTGTTGGGTGTGGGTGTGCCGCAGGCGAGTGCGATCGCCGATTGTGCCGCAGCACGAGATGATTACTACAGGGAGACTGGCAACTATATCCCCATCATTGCCGATGGCGGTTTAATCACTGGTGGCGACATTTGTAAGTGCATCGCTTGTGGTGCTGATGGTGTGATGATTGGTTCCCCTTTTGCCAGAGCCGCTGAAGCCCCAGGACGAGGCTATCATTGGGGTATGGCGACTCCTAGCCCAGTGTTGCCCCGTGGTACTCGCATTCGTGTTGCCACAACTGGTAGCTTAGAGCAAATACTCATTGGGCCAGCAGGACTAGATGATGGTACTCATAATCTTGTCGGAGCCTTAAAGACAAGTATGGGGACATTAGGAGCCAAAAACATTAAAGAAATGCAGCAAGTAGAAGTTGTGATTGCTCCTTCACTTTTAACTGAAGGTAAAGTATACCAAAAAGCTCAACAATTAGGCATGGGCAAATAAGGGGACTGGGGACTGGAGAACTTGTACTGAGTTTCGACTACGCTCAACTGCCGCGAAGTCGTAAAACCTACGGCATAGCTACGCCTAGGGCGCAGCCTCAAAGTAGAGAAGTATGGGGACTGGGGACTGGGGAACACGTGGCGTTCTTTGGAGATAAGAGGTAATAGGGACTGGTGGTTGAGGTATAGGCTGAAATTAATAACTTTTAACTCTTAACTCCCAACTTTTACTAATGCTCAATCCCTAATCCCCAATCCTTAATTCTCCAAGAAATTTTTCCAGCCATCCTAAACAATTACTGGAAAAATCCCATATCTAGCCTACAATAGAAATAGCGGAGACGCATGTTTCCGTTCACTCCTCACACCACACTCCGCCCGGACTACTGTTCGGGCGGTTCCTTATGTTTATGAATAAATTCTAAAGCTTCTTTGTAAATGTATATCCTTTACTTCCAAGCAACTGTTTTTGCTATGGTAGAATTTTCACGAAGCTCAGATATAATTGGCGAAGGTTTTAGGCATGTCAGCAGCCGCACAAGTTACAGACTCTACTTTTAAGCAAGAAGTACTCGACAGCGATGTACCCGTATTAGTTGACTTTTGGGCCCCCTGGTGTGGCCCTTGCCGGATGGTAGCTCCTGTTGTCGATGAAATATCTTCTCAGTATGAAGGTCAACTAAAGGTCGTGAAAGTCAACACTGACGAGAATCCTCAAGTTGCCAGTCAGTATGGTATCCGTAGTATTCCCACATTAATGATTTTTAAAGGGGGACAAAAAGTAGATATGGTGGTCGGCGCCGTACCTAAAACTACACTAGCTAGTACTTTGGAAAAGTATCTTTGAAACTCAATTGACAACAAAATTCTTTTGAGTTGTTCATTTGCTTTAGCTTTAGGTGAATATTTGTAAACATGTTTTAGAGACGCGAACTTCGCGTCTCCATAAAACTTTTTACTTTATTGCTAAACTTATACCCACGTTAGTGATGAAATGAATTGTGAGACAAAAACTAGATGTTCTCACAAATTTTTTCTGCATAGCAAGAACAACAAAGAGAATAGTTAAGTTTTTGTCAACATGATGGAACTAAGTACCATATATTTGCTCTGGAACTATGCTCCTAATCAGGCTCAAGATACTATTATGGGCTTAGTTTTAACTGTTAGGATAATTATTAATTTACCTGTTCATCAGTTATCTCAAAGCAGTTTTATTTATAGCAGGTTGCGGCATTTCCAGTGCGGCTGCTTCTAAACGTTATGGCACACGTTTTAGTTATTCATAAACCCCATGCAACTTGAACATTGTTAGTCATAAGAATACAGTTATTTATAAATTTTCAAACTAGTAGACTGACACAGCTAAAATAGTGCATTAGATGTATGTTGGGTAGAGATCAGGGTGTTGGGTTTCCTGACGTCAACTACATTTTTTTTGCAACAATTTAGCCTTGTCACGCCAGTAGATTTATTCGACTCTAGCTGACTTTTGTTTATAGACAATGTTTTCACTGCCCTGAGTTTGACCCAGAGGAGTTTAGATTTGTCTTTTTAATTAGAAGGTCGGAACTCTGTTTTGATATTCTCGGCAATTGAGGTAGCTTCACGGCGAATCCGTTCCGGGTCAACCGTTAACATCTCGCGTTTATGCATTAGAACTTGCCCATTAACAATTACTGTATCAACATCTTGGGCATCGGCTGCATAAACCAAATGCGAAATCACATCGTAAAGCGGGAGCATATGAGGTTCTTTGAGATGGACTTGAATTAGATCTGCTTGAAGTCCCACCTTAATTGCCCCAATTTTATCTGATAGACCAAGTGCTTCTGCGCCGCCAAGTGTTGCCATACGCAAAACTGTCTTAGCAGGAACAGCAGTGGGGTCAAGAGTTGTGCCTTTATGGATGAGAGCAGTCAGACGGATTGCGTTCCACATATCAAGAACATTGTTCGATGCGGCTCCATCTGTACCCAAACCGACCTTAATTCCCGCGCTCAGCATCGCCGGAATTGGTGCAAACCCAGAAGCCAACTTCAAATTTGAGTCAGGATTGTGGATCACACCAACACCGCGTTTCGCCAACAGTGCAATTTCACTAGAGTTAGGCCAGACAACGTGCGCGGCAAAAACTCGCGGATCTAGAAAGCCGAGATTTTCCAGGTGTTGCACTGGGGTTGCGTTATAACGCTGCTGGATGTCTCTAACTTCAGTTTGTGTCTCTGCTAGGTGAATCGTAAGTGGCACATCATAATGGCGTGCAGCTCGAATAGCTTGGACAAGATGCTCTGGCGAAACGGTGTAGGGAGCGTGTGGAGCAATGGCTGGTGTAATACGTGGGTTCTTGTCCTTCCAGCGTTTGACAAAATCCACTGATGCGGCAAATGCATCATCCCATCCTTTGAAACCAGGACTGGGGAAATCTATTGACGACCCTGTAATAATAGCCCGCAAGCCACATTCATCAACCACTTTGGCAGCGACATCTGACTTGAAATACATATCAACAAACGTCGTTGTACCACCGCGTATCATCTCCCAGCAAGCAAGCTGCTCACCAACACGGACAAAATTTTCATCAACGAACTTTGCTTCTGCTGGAAAGATATAATTTTGCAGCCAATCTTCTAGTGCTAAGTCATCTGCAAGACCGCGAAATAGAACCATTGCCGAGTGAGAGTGGCCATTGACAAGA
This sequence comes from Komarekiella atlantica HA4396-MV6, assembly GCA_019359395.1. Classification (GTDB taxonomy): domain Bacteria; phylum Cyanobacteriota; class Cyanobacteriia; order Cyanobacteriales; family Nostocaceae; genus Komarekiella; species Komarekiella atlantica. The sequence goes on along the minus strand of JAHHHK010000043.1, from coordinate 40,075 downwards.
CCTGGCATCAGCACCATATCTTTACCTGGCAATGTCCTTTTAGCTCTGTAAGATGCCATGATTTTGTCTTGTGTATCCACTGCAACAATTTTGCCATCCTTAATAGCGATCGCGCCATTAGCAATAACAGGTTGGGCTTCGTTCATAGTCACGACGAAATCACTGCTGACAATTAGTTGTACGTTCTGCTTTCCTTGAATGCCTAGATTGTAGTTACTTTGAGCAATAACTATCTGACCGAAAAAGACAACAAACGTCGTACAAACAAAAAAAACTAACAGCCTATAATATTTTGTTAACTGGCGTTTCACATTATTATCCTTGGCGAGATTTTTACTTTTGGCTTGAGTATTCGTTTAATTGCTGCCAATTCCACAATTAAAAATTGTGGTTTCTTTCTCAACTCAGAGAATTAATCAAAAGTTGATACTTTTGAATAGCTCAGGATAGATATAAATAGTTAATATTAATTGGCAGCTATGTTTGTAAAAAGCCGAGTAATTAAGCTTTGGTTTGAGCATTAGCTTGCTTACGCTTTACTAACCAGCCAACGCCACCAGCAAGGACTGTCCCACCCGTTGTCAGTGGTTCTGGAACTGGGGTTGTACTTGTCACATTAATCAATCCATTATTTTGATCTATTGTTCCCTTGGTAGGATTTCTCAAACTAAGGCTTAAACCAATATTTCCGAACAGATAATAGTCTGTATTTTGCGCCTTATCCTGACCTACATCAAAAAAACCAAATAAAGACTTAGTAGCAGTATCGTAGCTGAAGTCTAAAAAATCATAATTAGTACTTCCATTATTAATCGGAGCAAAACTATTTAATAATTTTTTCTGTGGGTCAAAAAAAACAACCGTAATTGACTGAAGTTTTGATTCATCAACGGTTGCATAACCTTGAGTTTCATCGTAGGCAAACGTGCCTCTAGCTGAATACCCAGTATTACCAGTCCAGTCAAAGTTGAGTGTAACTGCTCCTGCTGGAACAGCTTCTAGTACACCCAAACTCATCGCTACCGCAGCGATAGCGATATATAGCTTTTGAGTTAATTTCATCAGAAGAGTTGTTCCAATTAAAATTGGATAATGAAGAGTGTTAACTCGGATGTCAACGATTAACAGATTACTACACCAACTCTGATTTAAAAAATTATTATATGAGTTTATTTAATTATTCTTATTACTCTGGATAAATAATAATCGGAACTAAATTATGGAATTTTTATTTGATTAAGGTTTGAGGCTTTATTGTTTAACAGTAAGTAAAATTTTTAATCAAAAAGCTAAATTTGAACTTTCAACTTTTGAAAATGCGATCGCGTCCTCAGAATTTGGCAACGCGATCGCAAGATTGTACATTCCCTAACCAATAAAATGCAGTTGATTAATCACTGCACTAATCAGATGATGAGTAATCGGAAGACTATCCACTACCATACCCAGGCACAACAGCATCATGTAGGAAATGGAATAGAGAAACAACTTTTTAGCGACAGTGCGATCCTCTGGATTCTGCAATAACCGCCAAGATTTGTAGATAAATAATCCTCCCAGACTGAGGGCGATCGCAGCATAGAGAATTCCACTCGCCCCCAAGGGATAAACTAACAACAGCGTTGCAGCTACCGTGACCAAAGTGTAATACCAAATCTGCCGGACTGTTGCCGTATCGCCTACAACCACTGGTAGCATTGGTATCCCCACTTTTGCGTAGTCATCCCGGATCATCAAAGCTAGCGCCCAGAAGTGGGGCGGTGTCCATAAAAAGACAATCGCAAAAATTAACCATGCTGACCAGCTTAAAGTGCCTGTGACAGCAGCCCATCCGACTAATGCCGGAATTGCTCCAGCGGCTCCACCGACGACGATATTCTGGGTACTGTGGCGTTTTAACCAGTGGGTATAGACCAAAATATAAAAGACGATGCCAGAGAATGCTAGCAGGGCAGCTAAGAGGTTGGCAAACACTGCTAGTAGTGTGAAGGAAAGCGTAGCCAGTGCGATCGCAAAAATCAGAGCATCACGTGGCTGTACCTTACCAGACGGCAGAGGACGATGGCGCGTCCGCTCCATTTCGTAATCAATATCCCGGTCATAGATACAGTTAATCGTCTGGGCGCTTGCAGCAGCCAAAGTGCCACCAGTCAGAGTTACTAGCAACAGCAATGGGTCTACTTCTCCCTTAGCAGCAATCCACATACTCCCAGCAGTAGTAATCAAAAGTAACGGGATAATCCGAGGCTTTGTTAACTGGTAGTAGCTCTGAATTACTTGTAGAAAGGTTCCGTGGTGGCGAGAGACATTAGTCTCAATCATGTTGGCTCTAGTTCCTTATTTTTCAACAACTTATATGCAGCCCCCGCTCAAGCTGGCTCTTTGAGTCAAACGAAAACTATAGATTTTCCACACCTGCGTGGGTCGCAATACTCGCCGTTGCAGCTTCCATCATTAATTAGTGCTGAGTAGAGACGCGATTAGTGCTGAGTAGAGACGCGATTAGTGCTGAGTAGAGACGCGATTAGTGCTGAGTAGAGACGCGATTAATCGCGTCTGTACAGGAGTGCTGAGTTTTGAGTCAAGAGTCAGTATTTATTCCCCTTGTCCTCCCCTTGCTCCGGTTGCTGAGTTTCAACTACGCGGCAGTTGAGCGAAGTCGAAACTCAACTGCCGCGCAGTCGTTGGCGCAGCCTCTCGTAGAGAAGCGCTGCTCCTCTGCTTCCCCACTTTCTACTCAGCACTCAGCACCCGTGACTCAGTTAGTGCTGAGTCACGCAGTGCTAGAACTGTGAAGACCACCAGAGTACCCAGCAACGCGGCTCCAACAGTTTGGTGAGAGACGGTGAGAGGCTCGACTTGCAAATGTAATCGGAAAGTTGCAAATCCCAACAATATTTGTAAGCTCAACAATCCACCAGCCATGTTTGCCAGTCGCCGTAAAGCTGGATGTAGTGCCGGTGTACGCCAACAGATAAATACCATTGCCAAGATTACCATCGTTGGTGGCAGCAAACCAGCAATATGGCTGTACATCACAGTACAAAGTTGAGAACCGCCAAAGCATTGGTGTACTGCCCAGCGAGAACCTACCAAAGCACCTAGTAGACTTTGCAGGTAAACAAAAACAGCGGCAGTTAAACCCACCCAAGGCAATTTACCAGCAGTTCCAGTGCCCTGGTAAGGTGTGAGTGCCGTGCCAATTATCAACAGGGTAGTGAAAAACAACAATGCCGTTCCTAAATGAGCGGTAACAATATCAAACCGCAACAGTTCGGTAACGGTGAGTCCTCCTAAAATGCCTTGGAAGACGATTAAAAATAGGGCAAAAGTTGATGCCCAAGGCAGCCAGACGGGTAAGAAACGGCGATGCCACCAGGATAAACCACAGAGTGCGATCGCGCTTACACCAATCAAAGCTGCATCCAATCTGTGAAACCACTCCAAAAACACTTGGAGATTCATTTGCTTGGCTGGCACTAGTTCGCCGTAGCACAAGGGCCAGTCTGGGCACGCAAGCCCAGCATTCATCACGCGGGTGGCACTGCCTATTGCCATCAAAATTAAGGTGGCTATGCATATTTTCCACACCAAGCGACGAATCACTTCCTTGGGCTTTTGCCGCTCAGCTGCCGCTTCATTTTGTTGTTGTAGGACAAATTCGCTCATGAAGGATACCTTCTGCCCGCTCTTGGTAGTAGCTCTCTCAAAATTCTCAATTTTCAATACCGAACGGACACTTTGCAAAAGCGGGGGGAACTCCCCATCGCTCTTGGCGTCTCCCCCTGTGAGAAGTTGTGTACAGAGGAAACCTCTGCTCAGACTTCTCTCCAAAAGCAAGTGTCCTCCCCATCTCTACCCTAGCGTATGGGCCAGGGTTTATAAATTGGCTTTTACTTATACTTTGAATCACTCTAGCTACTTTTAGCTATAAGCTTTAGGTATTTTTCAAGTTGTGAGAAATTGATTAATGGCAATTATTTTAATACTCTGGATTCTCCACTGAATTTTCATCTATTTCGGCAGTATCCAATAAACCCCTTGTACCCAAAATTAGGAAACTAGCCAAAAAAATTAATAAAAATTTCAGACCTTCTGCCCTCATGTCTGGCAGCCTAGACTACCTTAGTAAGTGAGCAGCTTGAAGATAACGTAGTAAATTCAATTAGTAAGCCGTGAAGATTCCAAGTTCCATCTGGACACTACTCATTGGCATTGTGCTAACGCTAGTTAGCCTTTGGTACGGTCAAAATCATGGTCTGTTGCCAGCAGCAGCAACAGATGAAGCCGTCTTAGTAGATGGTTTGTTCAATACGATGATGATCGTTTCTACAGGTATATTTCTGCTGGTCGAAGGTATTTTGATTTACTCCGCATTTAAATATCGTCGGCGTGCAGGTGACAATGAAGACGGCCCACCAGTTGAAGGGAATGTGCCTCTAGAAATTCTCTGGACGGCGATCCCAGCAATTATCGTTCTTGGCATTTCTGTTTACAGCTTTGATGTATACAACGAGATCGGTGGCTTTGATCCCCATGCTATTCATGAAGCCCCGATGTCTCAAGAATCGATGGCAATGCCTGGGGCGGCGATTGCAGCAACTTTGAACGATACGCCACCCAGCACAGAACCCAACCTCAATCAAGAAAAATCTGATGAGGCGATGCAAGACCCAGCTACCGCAGCAATTCGCAATGCTGATCAAATTCCCCAAAAACGCGATGCTCCTGGCGTAGGCAGTGTTGCTCCCACTATTGGAGGCAGTCCTGATAAAGCAGGGCAACCGCCACAATTGCGGGTCAACGTCACTGGCCTTCAATACGCTTGGCTTTTCACTTATCCTGAAACTGGCATAACCACAGGTGAAATGCACGTTCCCATAGGGAAAGAGGTGCAAATTAATATGACAGCCAACGATGTCATCCATGCATTCTGGGTTCCAGAATTCCGCTTAAAACAAGATGCGATCCCCGGTAGGCAGAGCGAGATTCGCTTTACTCCCAAAAAAGCAGGCGATTATGCTTTAATCTGTGCTGAACTTTGTGGCCCCTACCACGGTGCGATGAGAGCATCAGTAATAGTCGAGACGCAGGAAGCATTTGACAAATGGGTACAAGAGCAGCTAGTTGCTAGCAAAGAAACGCTAAATCAAGCCGTTGCGGTTAATCCTGCAAATTTATCCCCCAATGAATTTCTCGCCCCTTACACCAAGGACATGGGAATTCAACCAGAAATTATCAATCAAATTCACCCTGCTCATCATCATTAGTTAGTCATTGGTCATTAGTGAATGATAACTGACAACTGATAAAGGACTCCTATGACACAAGCTCAGTTGCAAGAAACTGCCAATGTCCCTGCTCTGATTGAGGAGCCAGGGATTAGAAAATGGCAAGACTACTTTGGTTTCAATACTGACCACAAGGTAATTGGGATTCAATATCTGGTAACAACGTTCATTTTCTACTGTATCGGCGGTGTTTTAGCTGACTTAGTTCGCACGGAATTGCGAACGCCAGAAGTAGATTTTGTCACGCCGGAAGTTTACAACAGCTTATTTACACTGCACGCCACAATCATGATTTTCTTGTGGATTGTGCCAGCTGGTGCGGGTTTTGCTAACTTTTTGATCCCTTTGATGATTGGGGCAAAAGATATGGCATTCCCCCGGCTCAATGCTGTTGCCTTTTGGATGATTCCGCCTTCTGGTTTATTACTGATTGCTAGCTTAGTGGTAGGCGATGCACCGGATGCCGGTTGGACTTCCTACCCCCCTCTGAGCCTGGTAACAGGTCAAGTGGGTGAAGGAATTTGGATTATGAGCGTCCTCCTTTTAGGTACATCATCGATTCTGGGAGCAATCAATTTCCTCGTGACGTTGCTCAGAATGCGTATCCCAGGTATGGGAGTCCATCAGATGCCTTTGTTCTGCTGGGCAATGTTTGCTACCTCGGCACTGACTCTAGTATCGACGCCAGTACTAGCAGCTGGTCTAATTCTGCTGGCTTTCGACTTATTGGCGGGAACAACATTTTTTAACCCGACTGGAGGTGGCGATCCGGTTGTTTACCAGCATATGTTCTGGTTTTATTCGCACCCAGCAGTTTACATTATGATTTTGCCCTTCTTCGGGGCAATTTCTGAGGTGATCCCAGTGCATTCCCGCAAGCCCATTTTTGGCTATAAAGCGATCGCCTATTCCTCTCTTGCTATTAGCTTTTTAGGGCTAATCGTCTGGGCACACCACATGTTTACCAGCGGCATCCCTGGTTGGTTACGGATGTTCTTTATGATTACCACCATGATCATCGCCGTTCCCACCGGAATTAAAATTTTTAGCTGGTTAGCAACCATGTGGGGTGGGAAAATCCAACTCAACAGTGCCATGTTATTCGCAATGGGCTTTGTTGGTACTTTTGTGATTGGTGGGATCAGTGGCGTGATGTTGGCGGCAGTACCGTTTGATATTCACGTTCACGATACCTATTTTGTGGTGGCGCACTTGCATTATGTACTGTTTGGTGGTAGCGTTCTCGGAATTTATGCGGGGATCTACCATTGGTTCCCGAAAATGACAGGGCGGATGCTCAACGAATTTTGGGGTAAGGTTCACTTTGTCTTAACAATAGTTGGTCTAAACATGACCTTCTTACCCATGCACAAGTTGGGAATGATGGGTATGAACCGCCGCGTCGCCCAATATGACCCGAAATTTGCGTTTATTAACGAAATCTGCACCTATGGTGCTTATCTACTGGCAGTTTCCACATTTCCGTTCATTATCAATGCCATTTGGAGTTGGTTATACGGAGAGAAAGCTAGTAATAATCCTTGGAGAGCACTAACCTTAGAGTGGATGACTACGTCACCACCTGCGATCGAGAATTTTGACAAACTCCCAGTATTAGCCACAGGGCCTTACGACTACGGCTTGGAAAATGCTAAAGAAGGTGTACCCTTATCTGACCCCAATCCAGTCCTTTCTGGCGGCCCGAACTCAGTGTTAAGAGCCGAACCCGATCCAGCGGTTGCTGCAAATCCCGAAGACCGCAAATAATACTGATGGGTTAGGAGTTATGAGTTTAACTAAAGTTGTTAGTTCAAAACTCCTAACCCTAACTCCTGACTCCTGACTTGTCCTCTAGGCATTAAGATTCATGCAAAGTCAAACTATTGACCCAGCTAAAACTGAATTAAATCATCACCACGCAGCGGAAGCGGTAGATGCTCATCACGAAGAACATCCAGACCATCGTCTGTTTGGGCTAATTGTCTTCTTGATTGCGGAGGGGATGATTTTTATGGGGTTGTTCGGAGCCTACCTGGCTTTCCGTTCTACTATACCTGTGTGGCCCCCAGCAGATACACCAGAATTAGAACTATTGCTACCCGGTGTTAACACCGTTAATCTGATTGCTAGTAGTTTTGTCATGCACAATGCCGATACTGCGATCAAGAAGAATGATACGCGAGGTATGCAAACTTGGTTGGCAATTACTGCGGCGATGGGTGCTATTTTCTTGGTGGGACAGGTATATGAATATACCCATTTAGAATTTGGTTTGACTACTAACTTGTTTGCTAGTGCATTTTACGTTTTGACTGGCTTCCACGGGTTACACGTCACTATCGGCGTTTTGGCGATTGTTGCTGTATTATGGCGATCGCGCGTTAAGGGTCACTATAGTAGCGAAAAACACTTTGGTATCGAAGCAGCCGAAATTTATTGGCACTTTGTTGATGTGATTTGGATTATTCTGTTCGGATTGCTGTATCTACTGTAAGTATCTAATTATTTAGTTGTTCATTCCACGCGAATAACTTAATCAGCCCCCTTTTGGGGTTTTTTTTTGCGATCGCTCATAGTAAATCTTTGATCCATCAATTAGCATCCTATCTCGCTCTTTCTAGCTTTGCCGCATAAAAGTATGGTAAAAGTATGTATATTGTATGGGTGTGTTGGATATAATATAACTAGGGAGCAATCCCTAATGTCTACAAATTTTGATTTAATGCTCTCTTATGAGGCATTTAGGAGTAATAATGATGTCCACAGATAAACAAAAATCTCCCCTTCAGAAGATTACTGTCAATCTTCCTCCAGAAACCATTGACGTTCTGAAACGACTTGCTGATCAACAAGGTATTACAGCTACAGCTGCCTTACGTAAAGCAATTGCAACAGAGGACTTTTTAAGAAGGGAAGCTGTTAACAAGGAAGCAAAAGTTCTTATTCAAGAACCAAATGGTACAACCAAACAAGTGGTTTTTATTTAGGTAAACTTTGTGGTTCCGAATCCAAGTGATTTAGATGAAAATTCAGGTACGAGTGCAGACTGTGGTTCTACCAATGTGCCAGATTTAGATTCAGTTACCAAAACTGAAGACAGGCAAAATGATTATCGTTCTCCAGAAACTAAAGTTTTTGATGGAGAACGGTGGCGAGAAAGCACTCGTACCTTTCTCTCTCTTGCACTATTTTTGAGTATATGTCTGACCCAAATTTTAGTTTTAGCTTTCGTTTCTGCTCCTCTTTTGCTTCCTTTTGTAGTACCAAGTGAAAAGAGTAAAGAGCAAAATGAGGATAAAAACGTAGTTAAATTGGGTGATTCAGCCTTCATTTATGTTGTCAAAAATGAAGAAGAAGGAAAGGCCAGTAAAGAACTTATCACTTTAATTTGGACTTCTCAAGTTACTTTAATTGGTAGTGCTCTCGGTTTTTATTTTGCAGCTAACAGGGACAATAATAGCTCTAAGACTAAATGACTTAACATCATCGATTATGCAAACGGTGAGATGGTAGAGATAAAGCTCTCAATAATTAAAATCGATACGCAAAGGATAGTACACACATAAATAGAGATAACTATCCACTTGCTACACTCGGAGTAAAAACTACTAAGCTGGTAAATAGCACGTTTAAACTCTACCGGAAATTCTGAGTCGCATTTATCGGTGATTCGGGCTTTCTCACTGGCTAACTACCTGTAACTGAATTATGTTTGATGCACTATCTGACCGTTTAGAAGCCGCCTGGAAGAAACTGCGGGGACAGGACAAAATTTCTCAATCCAACATTCAAGACGCTTTGCGGGAAGTGCGCCGCGCCTTGTTGGAAGCAGATGTCAATCTCCAGGTAGTCAAAGATTTTATTACCGAAGTTGAAACTAAAGCACAGGGAGCCGAGGTGATCTCTGGCGTGCGACCTGACCAACAATTCATCAAAATCGTTCATGATGAACTGGTACAGGTAATGGGGGAAGAGAATGTTCCTTTAGCAGAAGCAGAGGAGCAACCCACTGTTGTGCTGATGGCTGGATTGCAGGGTACTGGTAAAACCACGGCTACCGCTAAGTTAGCCCTGCATCTGCGTAAACTAGATCGCAGTTGCTTATTGGTGGCAACAGACGTATATCGTCCAGCAGCTATTGATCAGCTGGTGACATTAGGTAAGCAAATTGACGTGCCAGTATTTGAGTTGGGAAGCGACGCTGACCCAGTAGAAATTGCTCGGCAAGGTGTTGAGCGCGGCAGAGCAGAAGGCGTCAACACAGTCATTATAGATACCGCTGGTCGCCTGCAAATTGACGAAGACATGATGGCGGAATTAGCCAGCATCAAAGAAACTGTCCAACCCCACGAAACTTTGTTAGTGGTGGACTCAATGACAGGTCAAGAAGCAGCCAATCTTACCCGCACATTTCATGAGGAAATAGGAATTACTGGGGCAATTCTTACCAAACTAGATGGTGATAGCCGTGGTGGTGCAGCGCTATCAGTGCGTCAAATTTCGGGAGCGCCAATTAAATTTGTGGGCGTTGGTGAGAAAGTAGAAGCGCTACAACCTTTTTACCCTGATCGCATGGCGTCGCGAATTCTCGGAATGGGCGATGTTTTGACTCTGGTAGAAAAAGCTCAAGAAGAGATTGACATAGCAGATGCCGAGCAAATGCAGGAAAAAATCCTGTCAGCAAAATTTGACTTTACCGACTTTCTTAAGCAGTTGCGTTTGCTAAAGAATATGGGATCGCTGGGAGGCATCATGAAAATGATCCCAGGGATGAACAAGCTGTCAGATGACCAACTCAAGCAGGGAGAAACCCAGCTTAAACGTTGTGAAGCGATGATTAATTCCATGACTCGCCAAGAACGCCAAGATCCCGATTTATTGTCGAGTTCTCCCAGTCGCAGACGGCGGATTGCTTCCGGCTCTGGTTATAAAGAAGCGGATGTCAGCAAACTCGTGGCTGATTTTCAAAAAATGCGATCGCTCATGCAGCAAATGGGTCAAGGTGGCTTTCCTGGAATGCCGGGAATGTTTGGCGGTGGCGGTATGGGCAATGCCTTCGCAGGAGGCGCAGGCAATCGTCAGGCTGCCCCTGGATGGCGCGGTTACAACAGCGGTGCAGCAAGCACGAAAAAGAAAAAGAAAGACAAAAAGAAAAAAGGCTTTGGCAATCTCTAGTCACTAGTCATTGACTTTGGACAAAGGACGAATGACAAAGCGCAAAGTCTGAGCGCCGGCTTCCGGCGAACAGAACTTTGTAAGAGATGACAAATAGCAGTGAATGCTAAGCAAGTGCTAAAATTAGCATTTCAACATCAACTAGATGCTAGCTAAATTACCAATAGGAGAATGATTCTTTAACCATGATCAAACTGCGCTTGAAGCGATACGGTAAAAAACGGGAAGCAAGTTACCGTATTATTGCCATTAACAGTCTCGCACGCCGCGATGGTCGTCCCTTAGAAGAGTTGGGATTCTACAATCCCAGAACCGATGAGGTGCGATTAGACGTTCCCGGAATCGTCAAGCGACTCCAACAAGGCGCTCAACCCACTGACACCGTCCGTCGCATCCTAGTAAAAGCTAATGTTTTTGAACAGGTCAGTGCTACCGCATCCTAACGTTGAAACAAAATCCCCAACAGATAGTCCTAACTACGTTGGACTAGTACGCTTCTTGATGCAGCCGTTTTTAGAATCTCCAAAGACTTTAAGCGTCGATTGTGAAATTTCTCACACCCTCAAACGGGCTTGGGTTCGCATTGCTTTTGATAGCATAGATAAAGGAAAAGTTTTTGGTCGAGGGGGACGCAATATTCAGGCGATTCGTACAGTAATTGCCGCAGCAGCAGAACTTGCCGGACAATCAGTCTACCTGGACATTTACGGCAGTACTACTCCTGGTAGGGAGGGTATGTCTTTTGATGAAGACCAGGAAGACCGATCGCCACCGCTAAAAACGAGAGAAGAACGCGGAAACGGGCCTAGTAGACCTGTTGTTAAACCTCGTTCTCGCTAGGTTAAAAATCCAAACGAAGTCTGAGCGGTTGCGGATACTTCCTCTTGTGAACTTCTAAAGGTTTGAAAGCATTTTTAGGTCAAACCTACACAAGGTAGAGGCGCAGTTAATAGCGTCTCTATTTTTCCTAATCTACTAAAGAAATTATAATTTATACTAATATAAATTAATTAAAGAAATTAAGTAATATCGCGCTTTTGCGCCATCCTAGAAAGAAATTTACCTTTGTCAAGAACTACTGTTACGAATTAAAAAATACTATGGCAGATGCCTTAACAATTCAACTGCCTAACATTCCCAGTGCGATCGCTCTAGCGGGAGATGCAGAAGAAAATCTAAAAATGCTATCTCGGCAAACAGGAGCCAGCTTAGTACTACGCGGTCAAGAATTACTCATTTCAGGCAGCCAAAAGCAAATTGATCTGGCTTCTCAATTAGTGCGATCGCTTGAAGATATCTGGATCAAAGGCAATACCCTCTCCAGTGCTGATATTTTAACAGCCCGTCAAGCTTTAGATAGCGATCGCCAAGAAGAACTACAAGAATTACAGCGAGATGTCCTCGCTAAAACTCGTCGAGGTGAAGAAGTTCGTGCCAAAACCTTTCGCCAGCGTCAATATATCGACGCAATACGTAAGCGTGACCTCACCTTTGGCGTTGGGCCTGCCGGTACTGGTAAGACATACCTTGCTGTTGTCGTCGCCGTCCAAGCACTCCTAGCCAACCAATTTGAAAAGCTAATTTTAACTCGTCCTGCTGTCGAAGCAGGTGAAAAACTTGGTTTTTTGCCTGGAGACTTACAACAGAAAGTTAATCCTTATCTGCGTCCACTATACGACGCCATCAACGAATTCATCGATCCTGAAAAAATCCCTAATTTAATAGAACGCGGTGTAATTGAAGTCGCGCCACTCGCCTATATGCGGGGACGCACCCTTAATAATGCTTTTGTGATTGTGGATGAAGCTCAAAATACTACACCCGCTCAAATGAAAATGGTTTTAACTCGTTTGGGTTTCCGCTCCCGAATGGTGATTACGGGTGACATGACACAAACCGATTTGCCACTTCACCAGCAATCAGGCTTAGTAGTAGCTTTGCAAGTTTTAAAACACGTTGAAGGCATTACTTTTTGCGAATTTTCTCAAAAAGATGTCGTGCGTCATCCCTTAGTTCAGCGCATTGTTGCTGCTTATGAACAATACGAAAAATAGTCATTTATCATTTTTCATTCGCCATTTGTCGTTAGTAAAAAACTAACGGCTAAGAACTGATAACTAACAAAGTTAAATAACAAAGGATAACTAATTATGAGTACAACTTTGAAAGATTTTTTAGAAACTTGTCAAACCTTGGGAACTTTGCGTCTAATTGTTACTAGCAGCGCCGCTGTCTTAGAAGCACGAGGCAAAGTAGAAAAGCTATTTTATGCAGAGTTGCCTAAAGGTAAATATGCAAATATGCATACCGAAGGCTTTGAGTTTCACTTGAATATGGATAGAATTACCCAAGTGAAATTTGAAACCGGTGAAGCGAAAAGGGGTAACTTTACAACCTATGCTATCCGCTTTTTAGATGAGAAACAGGAACCTGCTTTAAGCCTATTTTTGCAATGGGGTAAACCGGGAGAATATGAACCAGGTCAAGTGGAAGCTTGGCAAACTTTACAAGAGCAGTATGGGGAAGTTTGGCAACCTTTGCCAGCAGAAATTTAATGCAAGTAGTTGGTAACTGTAAAAACCTTATCTATTACCAATTATTTGGATAATATGATGTTACGAAACTGAATACCTTTGAGTGGTTTAGATGGTGTAAGTGCATTTGCTGCAATGTTAAGGACTTGTATTTGATTGACTTGTGAAGGAATCTCTACAAAATTGATACTAAGCTTAACATTAGCATTTTGGATAAACTGTGTACTAGTGTAATAAGGGACTTTAACTGCATCAATTTCAATCGATTCAGCAATATATGTCAGCCCTTCTATATCCAAAAACTTACTTCTGTAATCAGCGGTATAATTAGCATATAACCTAAGCCCTCTGTCTTTAAGAGTATTTGTAATCAATACGTCACATTTGACATTTTGATTTGATTTTTTACAATTTTGAAGTTTAAAAATAAACCCTTCTACTTCCACAGCTTTTTGAGGAGTTGAGTTACCTTTGTCATTAAGTACAGGTGTAGGAGTTGAATTTGGTAGAGGATTTTCAATAGTAGATTGAGGTGTAGGTATTGTTTGAATAGGATTTGGTAAATTAGTTTCGGAAGGTAATTGTGGAGTAGTTCCAGAAGATAAATTTTCAGGGCATTGTAGTTTTAAGAAACATCTAACTTCGGGTGTGGTAATGGTCAATATTACACCTATACCTGTTAAGACAAGACTAAAAATAGTGATAAATTGATTAAACCCTACTTTTTTACTGCGATATTTTAAAACTTTGTCCTGGATAAGTCTCCAAAGTTTTACAATTTGCTCGTTTTCATGATCTCCATCCCAACCTACTAAATTAGCTGGTTGGATATCTAAAAATTCCCCAGGAATTCTAACGCCTTGAATGAGGACAGGAATTAGTACCTTTTTATTTCTTTTTGCTTCCGAAGCTAAGTCTTTCAATAAAGCAGATTTAATAGAATTATTTGACCATAAAACTATCACAAATTTAGCTTTCTCTAATACCTGAATAGTTTCACTTATAATTTTACTTCCAATTGCAATATTTTGGGTTTTCCAAATATTAATACTATAGTAATTTAAAGCATCTTCCAGTAGATTTGCTATGGCTTGGTCAGATTCGGAGTAGAGCAAACAAACTTCACTATTACGTGGGTTCATTCATTATTTCCTTAGTTTTTATGTACCTTAATTAAGTCTAAAAACAACTATTGTTCTCCAAAAATAGAATTTGCAAAACAATTACATCTGGTATGAGAGGAGCATTATCAAAATGAGTCAATCAGTATTTTATGGAATTGTACACTATTGACATCCTCCCATAGCTAACCTCGCTAACGCCTTGTATTTAGTGGGAGCGTTCCTTGCGGAATTAGGCAATAATTTACTTTTCAAATGGTAAATCATTCTAAAATCTATAAAAAATATATGTATCCCAGAATACTAGACATCATACCTTAATATGTAATTGGTTAGCTGAATGATGAGCGATCGCTCACATACGTTATTATCCTGTAGATAATTTTTTCCTAATAAAAATAAACATTAAAAAAACGAATAATGCTTGCAATAAAGATGATTTGGAGTTTTTGCTTGGTTGTTTTGTTCCTACTGTGGAGTGGCGAAGCCGTTGCAGGGGAGTTGTCTGAACGGTTAGCAAATTTTCCTCAGTGGGAAAAATTAACTTCAGTAAAGCAGGCTTCGGGAGATTTAGTTTACCCTGAATGGATGGCTGGTTATTGGCAAGTTACAAGTACTTTGGTGGATTTGGTTGCACCTTTAGCACCGGATATCGTGACACCTGGGTTTGAAGCTAATCGCCGACAACTAAATCGGCCTGTGAGTTTTCTAGTACGCTTTATTAGAGAGCAATCGCCTGTTACTGCCTTAAAATTCATCCCGCAGATAGATAACAAATCATCAATTTTGATAGCAGATAGAGCATTTAATAGCTTGAATTTGGCACGAGCTGATTTAGGGGATGGAGCTGTGCTATCAGTTAAGGTTGATCCAAATTCGCCTAATCGTCAGATTACATTTTTGCGAGGAGAACGCCAACTAGTTTCTATCGTCACTGCACGCGCCACAGAAACTATACTCAATGACAGGTTCATCACCACAGAAGTGTTTCAACAACTGTTTAAAGGTGGTTCACGCCCTTATTTAAATTCTGTAGAATCAACCACCGCCTACCACAAGCTTCCTACATCTAATCCAGCAATTGAAGCAGATCAGGTTACTGCTGTTTACCTTTCACCTCAAGATCCAGATTACTTTATCGCAGGTTCTCGACCAGTTGCACTTTATCGTTATCGTCTAGAATTTGTTCCCGCACAATTACCTACTTCTAAGGAGTGATTTAGAGATTTCGCTGTTGACTACATTGTATTACACAAGTAGTATATAAATTCCAAGCTAACGCTCGTGCTCTTGGGCAGTGTGCATCATGGCAAAATTTAGAGATATTCTCAAATACTACGATCGCTATCGAGCGCCCATAATTTTTAGTATTACCGCAGCTAGCTTTTTTGAAATAATTGATCTGGTAATACCTTATGTCACAGGACAGATTTTAAACGTACTTTCGAGACAACCGCTAGATCGTCCAGTAGAGAATGCGATCGCCACAATTAGCAACCTCACTCAACTACCACAAAACCGATTACTATCTCTTGGGGTGCTAATGAGTGTAATCTTCTTAGTAACCGTTGCCAGAGCACCAATTCAAATATGGTCAACTTGGTGGTTTCATTGGGATATTGCTTTACGTAGCCGTAGAGACAACTTCAAAAAGTCATTAAAAAAAATACTCACTCTGCCTCTAGAATTTTATGACGAAAATAACCCCGGTCGGATTGCCGGAAAAATTTCTAAAGGATTGGAGAATCACACCTGGACTTATCCAGAAATGGCCGGACAATTGATTCCCAAGCTATTTAGAGTCTTGGGAATTTTTGTAGTTATCTTGTTGATTGAGTGGCGCATTGCCATATTATTTCTGATTTCGTTTGTAGTCATCCTCGGCTTCACCATCAAGGATTTAAATAATTTGATGGAACAAGAACGACGGCTAGATAAATATATGGAAAATACCCAAAGCCGTAACTCAGAAATTATTACCAACATCAAAACAGTTAAAGCATTTGCAACAGAAGCGCAGGAATTAAAACGGCAAACACAAAGGCTTAACCGAGAGTTTAAAGTAGTAGATTATCGTATCCATCTTGGCTACATCAAACTGGGTACTTTAAGAACGACAATCATTCAGTTTTGTGTGTTTGTAATCTTAGGTTTAACCCTTGTGGCAACGCTAAAAGGTCAGATTTCCTTGGGACACTTTCTCACAACTTTAACAGTTTCTAGCATGGCTTATGCTGAGTTGGAACCTATTAGTAACCTCGCTGAGATTTTTGCCCGTCGTTATGCCTCAATGTTGGGGTATCACGAATTTATGCAGCAACCAATAGGTGGAGATGGAGTAAGTTTAGAAGATAGTACATCAGCCTATAGTTTCACTGGAAAAATTGAGTTTTCCAATGTAAATTTTGGGTATGATGCTAACCGTCAAGTTTTGCAAAATATCAACTTGTTAATTGAACCATACCAAACAGTGGCATTAGTAGGGCGTTCTGGTTCTGGTAAGTCTACGTTAGTAAAACTACTATTGCGTTATTTTGAACCGCAAGAAGGTCAAATTTTGATTGACGGTCAAGATATCCGTACCTTGGATGTGAGTAAGTATAGGCGGAGATTAGCGATCGTTCACCAAGAAGTAGACGTTTTCAACGGTACTGTCTTGGATAATCTCACCTATGGCAAGCCAAATACCAGTTTTGAGCAGGTTCAGGAAGCTTGTCGGATTGCCAGACTTGATGAAGTAATGCAGCAACTACCCCAAGGTTATTACACTGTTGTGGGGGAACGTGGTGTCAGGTTGTCTGGAGGACAAAGACAACGCTTGGGAATTGCTAGGGCGTTGCTAGTAGAACCAGATTTACTAGTTTTTGACGAAGCTACCTCTAGTCTAGATTACGAGTCCGAGCGTTCAATTCAGCTGGCGATGCGATCGCTCCAGGGAACTCGTACAACCATTGTCATTGCTCACCGTCTAAGTACAGTGCGGGAAGCAGATAAGATTGTGGTTCTAGATCAAGGAAGGATTGTCGAGGTGGGTAGCCATGATGAACTTTTGCGTCACGAGGGTATTTACCGCCGCTTACACTCTTTGCAAGAAACAGGAGAACTCCTAAGTTAGAAGTTGAGAACTGGGTTTCTTGCAAAACCCAGTTTTTTAAAAAAGCTTGAAATTTCTAAAAACTGATGCTACTATTGTGAATCGTGAGACAAATGGGTCGGTGTCCGAGTGGTTAATGGAGACGGACTGTAAATCCGTTGGCTAGCGCCTACGCTGGTTCAAATCCAGCCCGGCCCACCTCACGAAAATTCATCATCAATGTTGTGTTTTGAACTAAAGATGCGTTAACATAGCTCATAGTTCAAAATCGTTTTTCGCCCGTGTGGCTCAGTGGTAGAGCACACCCTTGGTAAGGGTGAGGTCACGAGTTCAATCCTCGTCACGGGCTTTTTAAATGTTATAAAAGTCTAACCTAAATTCAAGGGTTTTGGTCTTTCAGTGGGATTTAGAGGTTAAAAACTCAGTCATTACTGCTTGAGATTTCGGATATAAGTTAAAACGAGCGCGGCAGGGTTCGAACCTGCGACCAACGGATTAGAAATCCGTGGCTCTATCCACTGAGCTACGCGCCCAAAACAATACTGTGGCTCCCCAAGGAGTCACTTAGACTATTATATCGTTCTCCATTACCAAGAAGCAATCGAAAATTGCAGATTTACTACTAGCAAGGCTAAGATCCAAGTCGCTAGTTAGTCAACATACACTAAAAACGAAGCAGATGGGGTATTGGTCAGATATATTGTGTTGTCAAGGGGTTATTTGCCCGTTAATCTCAATGCCCCTTGGTGGGCGATCGCGATCGCTAAGCTTATTCCATCAGCATGTTAAGTAATTCTACTCTTGGCAATGCTATCAAATGCGATTATTTATCCGATATTAAGAATGCCCCTGTGAGGAGTTATTTGCTAGTGCCATGTTTATTCTCAAACGGCAGGATGTTGAAATATCAAGCATTCAGCACCCAAAACGGGATCAGCAAGTGCCGATCCTCCATTATCAGGGGCAGACCTTTCGCTTGATTAGTGTCTTCAAAGCTAGTCAAGAGGAAGAAGCTAGAGCCTTGTGGAGAGAATTAACCGATAATCGGGGTAAAGCCTGTGTCTTGCTGGAAGAACCGGAGCGTTTTAGCGTTTGGGGTAAAATCCGTTTAGATCAGCTAGGTAGTGACACAGGTGGTCATGGCAAAACGGAGATTTTGATCCAAGCCAGTATTTTGCTACTGCAAGCAGTTTATATCGACATTGAAGAGTTTTTAGGAACTCGGCAAGCAGCATTGTTTGAAAAAGATATTGCAGAAGTATTACAGCAGAAGCAATTTCCTCAACCATCTTCCCTAGAAGCAGTTAAACACTTGGTATCTACCAATCCTTTGCAAACAGCCAAACTGCCCACTTGGCAAGAAAATCATCTAGTTAGCCTCTTGCAAGAACTGCATAGATTAGGGAAAGCATATTTTGGCAACGCCAACTTTGCCCATCAAGCGCTTTATAGGTTAGAAGATATGCCAGAAGCAGAGCGATCGCTGTTTATCAGTTGGCTAAATCAATCGTCACTGAGTAAACTGTGGCAGTAGCATGGAAAATATTTAATAAAATTCCTGCCACTGGTACTTGCTTTTGGCGTTTGATTGTGCATATTTTGGCTAATAAACTGCTAGCCACACAGTCTCATCAACCAAAATACTGGCAGAGTGCATTTACATAATCAAGTCCATATGAATAATTCTTACGACAATTCATTGCGATCTAAATCCCTTTTCACCACTGGGAATATTGTCATAGCTAGTGTGGGTTGGGCTGTACTGGCACTGTTATACTTTTTGTTATTTAGTGCCAAAATTCCCGCAGCAGATGGCATGGAAAGCCGTGCCGAGTGGTATGTGGTTGGGACAAATATTTTTGAAGCCTTCGCTTATCTGGGTGCCTGTATCTTATGCTTGAGGAACTGGCTTAGTCCGCAAATTGTCAGTGGTCGGAATGTATGGCTCTCAATTGGCTTAGGTATGCTTTCTTATTTAGTAGGAGGAATAATTTTTGGTTATACAGAAATAGTTTTAAAAGAAGAACCGGATGTGTCTATAAGCGATATATTTTTTGTACTGACTTATCTGTTCCTGGGCGCAGGCATGATTTTAGCCGTGGCTTCCAGACGAATCAATCTGGAAAGATGGCAGTGGCTAATTGTGTTGGCAATTGCAGTGTTTGGAAGTTTGTTAGCATGGTGGATTTCTATGCAACAGGCAACTTCCTCGGAGCCGCTAGTCGCTATTTTGAACTGGTTTTACGTAGTGAGCGATGTAGTTCTGTTAATTATTGCCACCACTCTGCTGCTAGCCTTTTGGGGAGGAAGAGTTTCCCAGTCTTGGCGAATGATTGCAGCGGCAGCATTTTCGCTCTACATTGCAGATATGTGGTTTAAATATGCCCAGGGGCCGAATTATCAAAGTGGGGAGATATTAGAAGTGTTTTGGGTGTTTAGTGGAGTTTTATTTGGCATGGGAGCTGTTTTAGAATATGACGCATCATTAAGGCGATCGCGGCGTACCAGTGGACGAAAACGAGCTTAGCAAAGATTTTTGGTGTCTACCGTGAGAAAACTAACAGATTCCGACAAGCAAGAAATTCTCAAGTTATATCGAGAGACTGCCGAAACAACCTCAACTTTGGCAGATCGCTATGGTGTCAGTAACTCGACAATTAGCCGCCTGCTTAAAAGTACCTTGCAGGAAGAGGAGTACGAATATCTCGTTTCTTTGAAACGTGCTGCTAGAACTCCCGAAGGTAGAGCACAGGTAAACTACGAGCAGTTGCCTTTGTTGATTCCGCCAGAGCCAGAGAAAGAACTTCCCCGCAGCGAAAGCCCTCGCTTGAAGTTGCCGGATATTGAACCACAGCCGCCTGTGGTCAAACAGGAAACTGACTCAAAGGATTTGACGGAGGAGGAGGAGTCAATCTCCGCCAGTAGACGAGTGCGGCGACGCTCCTCAGCAGAAGAAAAACCACGGCTCAGAATAGCAGAGAAATTAGAACCTGTAGAACAAAAGCCGCCGGAAGTAGCAAGCATCCCTAGCCCAATTCTAGAGAATGAACGTCCAGAAGCAACCGTCATAGCCCAAATGCTGGGCGAAGACTTGTTAGATGAATCAGAGGAGTTGGACGATTTAGATGAGGACGATTTAGATGAAGACGATTTTGAGGAGGAAGACTTTGAGGATGACGACTTCGAGGAGCCAAGGCCTTTAGTTGCAAGACGAAGACCGGGTGAAGCGCCAGTTCAAGTTTTGCCACTGTCGGCAGCTCATTTGCCCAAAACTTGCTATTTGGTGATTGACCGTTCATCAGAGTTAATTACGCGACCACTCAGAGACTTTGGCGACTTAGGACAAATTCCTAACCTCGAAAATCAGCAAAAGACTTTGCCTGTGTTTGATAACCATCGAGTGGCCAAGCGTTTCTCTACCAAGCGCGATCGCGTGATTAAAGTCCCTGATAGTAAAATGCTGCACAAGGCTCGGACTCATCTGCAAGCTAAGGGGATCACACGACTGTTGATTGATGGTCAGGTCTATTCCTTGTCTACCACGCTTTAGAGGTTATGGAGACACCTGCTGGCTATGGTGTGGTATTGGTGACAACTGGCAACCTACAGGAGGCAGAAGCGATCGCAAATGCCCTTGTGGAAGCTAAACTTGCTGCTTGCGTAAGTCTGTTACCAATCCACTCAATCTACACTTGGCAAGGGGAACTGCACAAAGAGCAAGAATGGCAATTACTGATTAAAACTGATTTGGCGCAATTTCCGGCTTTGGAAGCCAAAATTAAGGAACTGCACTCCTATGAAGTCTCAGAAATTATTGCCTTACCAATTGTTGCCGGTTCTCATGCTTACTTGCAGTGGATTTCTCAGCAAGTTAAAAGTTAGGGGCGAGGAGTTAAAATTTTCATAACTCCTCATTCTTTGCTGTTACGGAATAACGAACCGCAGAGGCACAGAGGACACAGAGAGAAAGAAGTCTGTAGCCAGATTCCGCACGGTGCGGCGGCTTCCGCAGTTGGCGCAGCCCAACCTAGGAAACTTTTCAAGACAGGCATTAGAACTTCGGTGGAAATGAGAGTTTGAGAGATGTTTTACATAAATCGTGACTTTCTAAATCCCCGTTACAAAACTTAATTACGAATTACGAATTAGTTCACCGCCACTCACCCAGCAGAGTAAAAGCCGACCAAGAATAGGGGTTACGCCACTTTTCTTGTTCCCACATTTTGAGTTGTGCAGCTCTGAGGGCGGCAGCGGGAGTTTTCCCTTGCTGCAACATTTGGCTGTAAAATTGGCTCATCAACAACGATGTCGCTTCATCATCAACGTTCCATAAAGACACCACCACTCGCGCTGCACCCGCATACATTAGTCCTCTTGTCAACCCTACTAGCCCTTCTCCTTTAACTTCCTTACCTAGACCGGTTTCGCAGGCACTTAGCACCACCAACTCCGCCGGGAAGTTGAGGTTAAAAATGTCAGTGAGGCGTAAAAAGCCTCTTTGGGACTTACCTTGTTTATCTATCAGCGAAAGGACAATTCCTGATAACTCTGGTTCAGTGCTGTCTAGAAAGCCGTGGGTAGCAAAATGCAACATCTTGTATTGACTCAGTTGCTTATTTGTAGCCCAGTTGTAGTTAGCGTCAAAACCAAAGGCTTGGATGTTCTGCGACGGTGAGACAAGTTTGAGAATCTCTTTGGCCTCTTTTTCTGTACCTTCGAGTCTTTGAATTTCGCTGCGGTTGATGTTTCTACTAGACCGCTTTAGGGCAGACTCTTCTAGTTGCTGGTCAATGTTATTATTAGCAGTGTTTGCAGATTTGCCAGTTACTCGCTGATCGTTAACGGTAAATACTGGGTCTGCAAGGATGGCGAGGGTTTTCGCTGCTTTTGTGCGCCTTTTGGTTTGTTTCCTGAGAATGGCAATGGTGGAGGCGGAAGGTAGATTGATCATTTCATGGTTGACTACCAATGGCTTATAATCTGACCCATCCACCGATTTGGTTGGTGTAGTTAATGCCGCAAAGGGAATGTATTGTAAAGCTTCATCGCCAACAATCACTAGGCGTTTTTGCCCCAATTTATCAGCAACAGGTGCGAGGATAAGTTGACTCAGTTCGTTAGCAGCTTTAGCCGTTTCCTCTGGGGAAACTCCCAGCATCCCCGGATTTTTTAAGTAATTGTTGTATAAATTCTTGGCTGCTTTGTCTATCTTTTCACGTCCGGGGAGTTCATAGCTATTGAGAGAGTCGGGTGTGACAGCCCAAAGATAGCTACGTTCTTCACCTAAAGAATATTGCAATAGCAGTGTGTCTTTATCTAGTTGTTGCTGAATTTGTTTGAGGGTTAGAGGTTGGGGATATATCAAATCGGCATATTCTGGGTTATTGGCGCGGATTTTGACCTCAAGTTCTCGCTGTTGTTTGAGTAAGTTTTGGATTTGTTGTTTGGTGTTGGTTAAAAGTTGTTCTGGGGTTTCTTTTTTAGATGATAGTTCTGATAATAATTTTTCTTGAGCATTGATTTGCGATCGCAAACTAGTTTCTTCTGCTAAAAGTTTTGGGTCAATACCTTTTTTGATATCGATGTTTGCTTCGGTTAATAGTTCAATTAGACCACGGGCGCGGGAGCGATCGCTAACTTGCAGTGCCAATGCATCGTATCCTTTTGATGGGTCTTTTTTGTGCAGTTGCATCAGCAGGTCTGTGTAGAACTTATAATAGCCTTGGACTGAGGCAAAGTAAGAGGTGCGTAGTTCTTTGTTAGCTATTTTGGTACGTAAATCTTCAATAATGTCGATGGCAGCTTGAATATGTGTTTGGGCTTGTTGTAAATTACCTTGGCTGCGTTCTAGGGAAGCCATGTTAAAGAGGGTGTTGGCTTCCCCTCCCTTGTCCCCCACTAGACGGAGTATGGGTAAAGCTTGGTTGAAGTATTTTAGAGCTTCCTGCTTTTCTCCTAATAAGTAGTAGACACCACCAATATTGTTGAGGGTCTTAGCCTCCCCTGCCCTGTACCCCACTGCATGGAGTATGGGTAAAGCTTGGTTGAAGTATTTGAGAGCTTCCTGCTTTTCTCCTAATAAGTAGTAGACTAAGCCAATATTGTTGAGGGTTCTGGCTTCCCCTTTCCTATCTCCCACTGCACGACTTATGGGTAAAGCTTGGTTGTAGTATTTGAGCGCTTCTTGCTTTTCTCCTAAATCGGAGTAGACTAAGCCAATATTGTTGAGAGTGGTGGCTTCCCCTTTCCTATCTCCCACTGCACGACTTATGGGTAAAGCTTGGTTGTAGTATTTGAGCGCTTCTTGCTTTTCTCCTAAATCGGAGTAGACTAAGCCAATATTGTTGAAGGTTCTGGCTTCCCCTGTTCTGTCCTCTACGGCACGACTTATGGGTAAAGCTTGGTTGTAGTATTTGAGCGCTTCTTGCTTTTCTCCTAAATCGGAGTAGACTAAGCCAATACTGTTGAGGGTGGCGGCTTCCGAGCGTTTATCATCAACTTGTTGCCAAAGCTTCAGCGCTTCTTGGTATTTTCCAATCGCTCGTCGCAGTGATTCTGCTGTCCCTTGTTGATAAAGTTCCTTTCCTTCTTGAAAAACCCGTTCCGCAGCAGCGCGAGTGGCATTGGGAGGCTGTGAGGGAAATTGTGGCAGTTGGATAATTGGAAAAACCCATTCCGTAGCATCGCGAGTCGCATTTGGAGGCTGTGGGGACACTTTTGGCAGTGGGGGAATTTTTGGCAGTGGGGGAAATTTTGGCCGTTGGAGAACTTGAGAAACCCGTTTTGCAGCAGCGTTTTGTTGAGTGGTTCCTGGCTGCTGTGCTATCTGCAACCCTCGTTTTCTCGGTGTCGCCCCCACTGCATCAGCAAGCATTACTGCACTCAGCAATAAAGTTAAACTGTAGCGGGTCAATTTTGGTAGAAACCACCAGCTAACTCGTTGAGACTTTGCACTTCTGTTCATTCTTTAGCCTCACAGCCTCAATCAGTGATTATTTACAGCCCTATCCTGTCGGCATCAATTCCGATTATTAGTAAATTATTTAACTGTCGCCAGTAATATTGCTGAAACTTTATGTTGATTTTATGGGTGCAGTTGAGAGTTGTGGTTCTGGTTTCTGTTTTTGTAACGAATTCGTCGGTAAACCCTGATTTTCTCGTTCTGACGCTTCATAACAGGAGGTGGGGATGAAAGGTGATAATAGTGATTGAACGAGTCAAGGTAACTTTGATATGTCGTATAAAGTTAGCATTGTGATCGAAAAAGATGAATATGGATATTATGCTTATTGTCCTGAACTTCCTGGTTGTCAATCTCAAGGTGATTCCCTAGAAGAAGTACAGGCAAATATCAAAGAAGCAGTTGAGCTTTATATAGAAACCTTGTCAAATTCAGAAAAACAGGCACTTCAGAACAAGGAAACATTCACAATAACCTTAGAGGTAAAAGTTGCCTAAGCTGCCACGTTTGACTGCAACAGAAGCTGAAAAACTTTTATTAGATGTAGGCTTTATTCAAATGAGAAGTAAAGGAAGTCACAGGATTTATTTTCGAGAAGAAGTGAGAGTAGTGATTCCTTTTCATTCAGGAAAAATATTGCACCCAAAAATAGTTAAACAGGTTCTACAAGCCATTGATATTTCTGAGAATGAAGCGACAGCAGAAGAAGTTATACCTGAGACTGATGAATAAAAATACCATCTCCCAAGGCGGCGCTTTTATATCCTCCACCAAAAGACTGTTAAATGCCACAAGAAGGTAAACAGCTATTATTTATCGACCCCAGTTACCCACCGCACGACTATTGGTAAAGCTTGGGTTGTGGTTCTGGTTTCTGTTTTTGTAACGAACTCATCAGTAAACCCTGATTCTCTCGTTCTAGCGCTTCCTAATGGGAGGTGGGGAAATGAGGGAGAAAAGTATAAAATCTATAAAACTAGTAAATTTAAACTATGAATACAAATATTGTTGCTAAAGTGACGGCTGAAGGAAAACTCGAAATCCCGCCAGAGGTGTTAGTTAAACTCCAACCTTTGACAGAATATGAAGTATTGATTACAGAAGATGAAATTGTCTTCAAAAAAATTAGTAAACAATTGACTTGGGCAGAATTATCAGAAAAAATCGAAACATTAGGAGTAGATGTCGATGAACCTACTCTTCAAGAAATTAGTGAGATGGTCAAAGAAATGCGACGGGAACGACGCTCTAAAAAATGAGAGTTGTCTTAGATGTTAATGTTTGGGTTTCTGGTTTACTTTGGCGTGGTGTCCCAGGTCAAATTTTCGATTTGGCAGCAGCAAATAAAATCACCATTTATACTTCTGAGCCTATCCTCGCAGATGTTGAAGAAATACTAGGACGTAAGAAGTTTCAGTCAAAAATAAATGCTTTGAATACAACTATAAAAGAGTTGCTTTCTACAGTAAAACAGTTATCACATTCATGTATTATCACTTCTATTGAAGCTTCCCAACTGCGAGATCCAGATGACACGGTTATACTCGCAACGGCTTTATCCGCCGATGCCAAAGCAATTGTTACTGGCGATTTAGATTTATTAGTGTTGATAGAATTTAATGAAGTTCCAATTTTGACACCGCAAAGTTTTCTAAGTCGCTACTTCTGACATAAATAAGTAGAAACCAACAAGCAGCAATTACTAGACTTCTTACGGTACACTCAAGGGGGAGAGAGTAAAGTTACGGCGCAAGAAATAGCGAAAAAACTGGATTTGCAATGGGAATGAGTTATTGTGTTGAATTTACGAAAGAAGCTACTACCGAAAAAAATGTTTGGCAATTTTTCATACATAAATTTAGTTGCGATCGCCTATTACTAAACTCAGTTTAAATGGAGAATGGGAAGCGTAGGCGTAGTCCGGCGTAGACATCGCTCTTTATAGTAGATATTAAACAATTACTTTGGGTCATATATGAAAGCTGAAGAATATCCGTTTGTTCAAGAGTTAATTACGGATAAACAAGGTCAAATTCTCAAAGTAGTCCTAGAGTTTGAGGAATATCAGCGCTTATTAGATGCGCTTGAAGACGAAGGACTTTATCGAGCGATGCAAGCAGTTAAGGGCGAAACACCTTTAAGCAGGAATGAGGCTCTTGAGAAACTTGAACAATTATGAATTGCGAGTATATGCCTAGTTTTATCAAAGACCTCAAGGCGTTGAAAAGTACACCAGTGTTCGAGTCTGTTAAATCTCTTGTGTTTGATGAGATTCCTAGCTATTCCAGTCTGGATGAAATAAGTAATCTCAAAAAGCTCAAAGATGCTGATAGTACATATCGCATTCGGGTTGGTGATTACCGCGTAGGCTTTACGGTTGTAGGAGATATAGTTACATTTGTGCGGGTGCTTCACCGTAAGGATATTTACTGCTACTTCCCATAAATGCGTAGGACTAGCCCGTCATAGACATCAGAATGGTTTTGTACAAGTGCTTTCGTCAGTTTTTGTCAAACTGTATACGCTGCAAAATTGACAAGCGATCGCACAGAGTGGCGCTAGATTAGTAATGTGAGGAGCGATACTAGCTGTAAACAGCCCTTGCAAAACGCTCTGCCAAGTAGATAATGTCCTGTTTACGAGCAATTTGGTTGACCCATTGTCGGGGAATATTTTCCATCCCGTAGTAAATTCCCGCTAACCCACCAGTCACGGCAGCGGTAGTATCGGCATCCCCACCCAAGTTAACAGCTTTCAGTACCGCCTCAGAGTAGGATGAGCTATTTAACAAACACCACAGCGATGACTCCAGTGTGTCAATCACATAGCCGCCAGAATTAATCTCTTCTACTGGCAATTTGGCAATCTCACCACTGAAGACTCTACCAAAATGCGGCTTCTCTAACAAAAATTCCCGCACAGAATAAATTGTTTGGATATCTTGTAATGCTTGTAAGTAAGCTGTTTGCGGGTTAGCCCCTTCTAAGAGTGCCACTGCAATACTAATATAAATGCCGCAGGCCATTTGCGATCGCGCGTGGGCATGAGTAATCGCAGAAACATCATGCACCTGCGCCAACAATTCGCCTAAAGTTAAGTTTCTGTGACAATAAGCCATCGGCAAAATTCTCATTAAAGAACCATTGCCATTACTATTTTCAACCTTGCCACCTGCCTGATGGGGTTGAACTCCCTGTTTCAGACGCATAATTGCTGTGTGGGTAGTTTGTCCAATATCAAATACGTCGCCACGGGGAGTCCAGTAAGCTTCCTTGTACCAGCGCCAAAAAGAATTGGCTATAGCATCCAACGAATACCCTCTACAAAGACATTCTGCTAAGCAAAACGTCAGCGAACTATCATCAGACCAAGTTCCTGGTGGTTGATTCCACGTGCCATAACCCAACATGGATGTTACTGGAGATTTCACTCGTTCAGCGCGGCTAGTAAACTCCACTGGCACACCTAACGCATCACCGACACATAAACCCATCAAACCAGACAACGTTTTTGCAGCGGTTAGCATTATTCAATCTCCATGAGAATTACCAAAAATTAACTTAATAGATTCCCTCTATGGCTTATTGCAATAGATGCTACAGCCTACTGTTTAATCCTATGTGAAAAGTGTGGTAAAAGAGTGTTAGTTAGACAGTTTATATACCATGTCATGACTAACTTTTAGTTCCACCTTTTGTGCCAGTTTAAAAATCGTCCACTTTTGGCTTAATAACACAGTTGACAATAACTTGAAATGTAATTATAACAGCTTATTTATAAACTTGGTGGATAATTTAGCTACAACTACTTTGCATCAAGAGCAACAATCATTTAATGAAAAATAGGAATTATCTGGAACATTATCACTAAGGTTTCGACCTGAAATATACAAGTAAAAACTATACATTTTGGTCAAGATTATGAAACGCTTGCTCAAGTCTTTCCTGACAATTTCTGCATTGTCTTCATTAGTAATTGCTCCTATTTTTCTATCAGATAGTGAAGCTTCTGCTCAAACAAAAAAGGGTACCGATGCTAGTTATGTGGGTGCTGGTGTTGCAGCTGGCGTTACCAATGGCGGAGAAGGGAACAACAATGCTGCCACATTTGGTGGTAATGTCACAGGTCGCGTGAAATTGAGAAATACGCCATTTTCTGCACGCGGTAATGTTCTCTGGAGTGATAAGACGAGTGCTATTATCCCAGAAGTTTCTGTAGATGTGCCCATCGCTAATAGAACTAATGCTTATTTAACCGGTGGTTATTCGTTTGTAGAGAAAGATGGCTCACCAACTCCCATCGGTAACAGAGATGCAGTAGTGCTAGGTGCTGGTGTTGAATCGGAAGTTGCTAATAACTTTCTTATCTACACTAATGCCAAAGTAGGACTTAATGCCTACCAAAATAGCGATACTCCTGCTGTTAGCATCAATGGTGGTATCGGCTATCGTTTTAAATAAAAAATTCCTGTGTCCTAAGTCAATCTATACTTTACTTAGGACTCAGCACTCAAAACACACAACTATAACGAGCTGGTTTTGTTAAGTG
The DNA here is from genome assembly GCA_019359395.1 of Komarekiella atlantica HA4396-MV6. GTDB lineage: Bacteria > Cyanobacteriota > Cyanobacteriia > Cyanobacteriales > Nostocaceae > Komarekiella > Komarekiella atlantica. The sequence continues at coordinate 11,351 of JAHHHK010000043.1, read as the reverse complement.
TTGCTTCACTGATAAAGCCAGCTTTTAGCGTGGTAAAATTAAAATATTCCCCATTATCCCGGCCGGATTACCGGGGATACAGCTGCAAGAATGTTCAGATTTTGCAGCTTTGCCGTTCACTGATGTCTTATTGAGAATACTATAACAATTTTACTAATGGTTAAATCTGCTCCCCCCATAGTCAACCGTAAGCCTTCCAAAGTAGAAGGCATCAAAGAAAAAAGTAACTTTTTGCGTGAACCTGTAGCAACCGAAATACTTCAGGACACAACCCACTTTACCGAAGATGCAGTACAACTTTTGAAGTTCCACGGTTCTTACCAGCAGGATAACCGTGACAATCGCGCTAAGGGTCAAGAGAAAGATTATCAATTTATGCTGCGGACAAAAAATCCGGGTGGTTTAGTACCACCGCAGCTGTATCTGGCTTTGGACAAGCTGGCTGATGAATATGGTAATCAGACATTGCGAACAACCACCCGTCAGGGGTTTCAAATGCACGGGATTTTAAAGAAGAATCTCAAAACAGCAATTGCCACTATCGTCAAAAATTTGGGTTCAACTTTGGGAGCTTGTGGCGACATCAACCGCAATGTGATGGCGCCACCAGTTCCATATAAAAATCGCCCAGAGTATCAGTATGCTTGGAAATATGCTCAGAATATTGCTGACTTACTGTCAGGGCAAACGGGCGCTTATTACGAAATCTGGTTAGATGGGGAAAAGGCAATTAGCGGCGAAGAAGACCCAGAGGTGAAGGCAGCCCGACAAAGTAATGGCAATGGCACAATTATTCATGGCACTGAAGAACCGATTTATGGCACGCACTACATGCCGCGTAAGTTCAAAATTTGCGTGACAGTGCCAGGAGATAATTCGGTTGATTTGTATTCCCAAGACCTCACCTTGGTAGTAATTACTAATAAGCAGGGAGAATTAGAAGGATTTAATATCTTTGCTGGTGGCGGTTTAGGTAGAACACACAACAAAGAAGAAACATTCGCGAGATTAGCAGATCCGATTGGCTATGTGGCGAAAGATGATGTTTATGACGCCGTGAAAGCGATTGTTGCCACCCAAAGAGATTATGGCGATCGCACTGACCGCCGTCATGCCAGATTAAAATATTTAATCAACGATTGGGGTGTAGATAAATTCCGCGCCAAAGTCGAAGAATATTTTGGTAAACCAGTTGCACCCTTCAAACCACTGCCAGAATTTAAATATCAAGACTACCTTGGCTGGGATGAACAAGGCGATGGGAAGTTATTCTTAGGCATTTCCATTGACAATGGGCGAATTAAGGATGAAGGTGCGTTTCAACTGAAAACTGCCCTACGAGAAATTGTCGAGCAATTTAACTTGCCTATCCGCCTAACGCCCAACCATAACCTGATTTTTTACGACATCGAGCCAGAAAATAAGCAAGCCATTCAAGATATTCTCAATAATCACAGCGTCGTTTCTGAACCGGAAAAAATCGAGCCTTTGGTGCGTTATGCAATGGCTTGCCCTGCTTTGCCTACTTGCGGCTTAGCAATCACCGAATCGGAACGAGCAATACCAGGCATTTTGGAGCGGATTCGCAACCTACTGGATAAATTGGGTTTACAAAATGATCACTTTGTGATACGAATGACAGGCTGCCCCAATGGTTGCGCTCGCCCCTACCTAGCAGAACTGGGCTTTGTCGGTAGTGCTCCAGAGTCTTACCAATTATGGTTAGGAGGTTCGCCAGATCAAACCAGGCTGGCACTACCTTACATGGAACGCCTGCACCATAACGACTTGGAAACCCAGCTAGAACCCATTTTTAACTACTTCCAGCAATCACGCAAATCAGGGGAAAGCTTTGGTGATTTTTGCGATCGCGTTGGTTTTGATGCCATCCGCGAGTTCGCTGCCAATTACGAATCACAAACCGTCGCCACAGCAGAGATTACAGACGATGCTGATGGTTTGGTGGAAACAATGGCAGACTCTACTATCGCGGAAATCACAGAAGAGAGCGGGTATCAAGAAGTAGCGATCGCTAATACTACCATTGCTATAGGTAAAGCGCGGCGTCGCGTCAGCCTGCAAAATGACATTTACATCAAGGTCAAGGAAACCGCAACTCGCCAAGGTAAGCCGATGACTCAGCTAGTTAATGAGGCGGTAGTAGCTTACCTGAATAATCTGTCGTCAGAACCCCATCCTTAATCTCCTCGCTGTCAACAGTGAGCAGGGCAAAAAATCCCATGTCTCAACTGCAAAGAATTGCGATCGCACCTTCCCAACTCCAACAAGAGCAAATTTTACTCACCAAAGAGCAACAACATTACTTAGGGCGTGTGTTGCGTTTGCGCGAGGGCGATCGCTTTATTGCAATGGATGGCATAGGAAAATGGTGGTTGGCGCAGCTAGAAGGAGAACAAGCACACGTTTTAGAACCGCTGACAGTAGAAACCGAATTACCTGTATCAATTACGCTCATAGCGGCGTTGCCTAAAGGTAATGGATTTGATGAAGTAGTGCGGTGTTGTACGGAGTTGGGAGTAACCTGTATTGCTCCTGTGCTGAGCGATCGCACTTTACTTCATCCCAGTCCCCAAAAACTCGAACGCTGGCGACGCATCGCTGTCGAAGCCGCTGAGCAATCAGAGCGCTCTTTTGTGCCGACAATTTTAGAACCTGTTGCTTTTAACACAGAGTTGTCATTTGTAAACAGCCAGAAATATATCTGTGTGGCGCGAGGGAATTTTCCCCATTTAAGAGATTGTTTACAACACAAAAAACAAAGAGATATTGTGATTGCTATCGGCCCAGAGGGTGGATGGATAGAAAAAGAAGTTCAAGATGCGATCGCATCTGGATTCCAACCTGTTTCTCTTGGTCGCCGCATCCTCCGAGCAGTTACAGCCCCGGTGGTAGCTTTATCCTTAATTACCGCAGCTTGTGAAGTATAAATGATTTATACCTCACGCAAAGTTATCTTTGTGTGAGGCATCACTCCAGCGTGCATTTAAAGTAAGTGATGATTGAGCAAGTTGCGATCGCCTTTGAGCGTAAAGACTATCAAACAGCTGCTAAATTACTCAAACAGCTGTTAGCAGAATCACCAGAAAATCCTTGGGTGCAATTTTACCTCGCAAGACTGCACGAAGTAACCCAAAAGCGCCAAGATGCAGAAAAAATTTATCGCCAACTGCTGCGAGATACAACCAATACCAAGATAGTCACACAAGCACGTCAAGGTTTGCGGCGACTCCAAGAACTTGAGCAGGAAGAAAGACAAAGAGCCATTTCCCAAGCAACAGCCCAAGCCAGTAACACAGAGCTGGGCGTACTAATTTTAGAACCTTTGGGTAACGAGTTTAAAACACAAGCATCTCAAAAATTTGCCCAAATTATGCAGCTAGATCCCTACGCTGCAAGGTTAATGCTACCAAGCCGTGGCTGGAGATTTTACCGCAGTGGACAAATAGGAGAATTAAAATTTTATGGTCAACAGCTACAGCGCTCTAGTATTCCCTGCTTCTGGACAACCATAGCTCAGATTCAGCAAATTCAAGTTTTTCAAGTCAAATACTTTTTAGAATCTGCCCAACAAGCTACTGTTGTTTGTTGTAACCAGGCAAATCAACTGGGTTCTTTAACTTTTGACTGGTCGGAAGTTAAAGCCCAAGTCATAGGACTATTACCCATATTTGAGGAAGTTGTAGATCGCGACGTGCGCGGTAAACTGGAACGGAAGACCCAAATCCAAGACTATGCTCAGTTTTGTGATTTACACCTACCTGGCAGACGTTGTATTCTGCGACTCTATGATCATGGCTATGACTTCCAGCAAGGTGTCAAAATCATTCCCCAAGCTAGCCAAAATACGATCAGAATTAATTGGAATGGTCTATTGAGTTGGGTTGAGCAGCAACTACCCCAAGTCAAAATTTGGTCAGATTTCACACCCTTTGCAGACACAGTATTGGAGCAAACAGAAATGCTGGGTCGAATCCAATCTCACATTCACCTGCTTCGTAGGGAACAGACTAATTGGGACCCAGCTTTTCATTTATATAGTGGACTTGTATTTGTTAAAGATGTGATGATCGATAATGAGTTATAACGTTTCTCTCAATTACCAAAAACGAGGAGTTTTAGCCCGATGTGCCATTTCTTGTTCACATTTGATTACTTTTGCTGAGGAGTTTTAACCTGACGCGCCATTTCGAGGTAAGCACTCATATTCGCCCCTGGACGGCGACGACCGTTAGAGCTAGTAACCGAAGGAGCGAGATATTTGGGCGCAAAGGTGGTTTCAGTTGGCTGCTCTTTGACTACTTTAGCTGCTGCGGCTTTTGCATTTTTGCCAGGTTCAACCTTAAGACCTTCGGCAGTCTGAACTAGCTCAACATCAACTGGTTTTGCCTTTTTAGCTGATTTTGTTTCTTTAGCTGGTTTTGCCTTAGCCTTAGCTGCGGCGGTTTTTGTTCCGTTCAATGAATCTGACTGGGATGGTTCTGGTGTATCTGATACAACTGTTTCGGTTGCTTTCTTCGCGCTCGACGCAACTGTTTCGGTTGCTTTCTTCGCATTCGACGCAACTGTTTCGGTTGCTTTCTTCGCATTCGACGCAACTGTTTCCGCTGCTTTCTTGGCGCTTGATGCTACCTCTTTAGCTGCCTCTTTAGCTGCCTCTAGCGGCTGTGCATCTTTGGCTTCGTCTAATTCCAAGAAGTAACCATTGCCTTTCTTCTTTCCAGGTAATAGCCCAGTCACGAAACCCAGAATACTGGTGATTAATTTTTTGATAAAACCGATCATTACAATTGCTCCTGCCTCTTAACTATCTGGAGTTTGACCGCAATTATTAAGAATTACGGCTAAATGTTACATTTTTTTACGCCACTCTATCCTGGTGACAACCCTTAACAATAAGGTTTGTGCTTAATTAACATTGTAGTAACACTACAGGGCAAATGTTCTCAACTCTTTCTTGCAAGCACTTGCAACCTGTATACACCGAGAACTAATTATGAAATTTTATTGTAACTAAGAGCAAGATTCTGAAAGTAGACTTAATAAAAATTAACATTTCTTTGTTTGTCAGACACTTAATTTTGATTAACCAGTGGAAGGAGTGTCATAGCCTGTTGGCGAACAACAATTGTATCCAGTTAGATTTTCTACAGACTTGATTGAGCCAAACTTTATAGATGAATACTAGAAATCAACAGCGCAATCCCGTTGTATTAGCACATGGTATTGATGATACGGGGGCAGTGTTCTATAGAATGGCAGACTATTTAAAACAACACGGTTGGTCTGTATATGCCTTAAACCTAGTGCCTAATAATGGTGATATGGGTCTTGATGAGTTGGCAAAGCAGTTAGCCAATTACATTACTGCCACCTTTGCACCAGAACAACCACTGGATTTGGTAGGCTTCAGTATGGGGGGAATTGTCAGCCGTTACTATGTGCAACGCTTAGGAGGAATTGAACGTGTGCAGCGGTTTATTACTATATCTTCGCCCCATTATGGAACCGTGACTGCGTATGCTTCTCAGCGTCCTGGATGCGTGCAAATGCGTCCCAACAGCATTTTTCTCAATGATTTGAATTCTGATGCTGCCATGCTAAAGCAGCTAAATTTTACTTCTATTTGGACGCCTTATGATTTGATGATTGTACCAGCAAGGAGTTCACAAATGCCCGTGGGAGGAGAAGTAATAGTGCCAGTGGCAATGCACCCCTGGATGCTGAGAGACTCTAGAAGCTTAGCAGTAGTAGCAGAAGCACTAACAGAGCCGATTAAGTCCTATCCCCAATTTGAGCATGTTCGCAACTCCCAAAAATTGCCTCTGGGTGGCGGTAATACTTGAACTCCATCAAGTTATAAAAAGGATCTTCTAAAAAGAAAGTCCGATGTTCCAGAAGAGAACCAACAAAGCGGTTTTTGGGTTCTTCTCTAAAAATAAGCTGTTGTAGTTGTGCCCTTTCTAGTAAGTCTTCCCAGTCACGTTCTTGGGTAAAAATTAGCCCAAAGTGTCTAGGATAAATAGTACGTTGAGGTGACAAGGGTTCTTTTGTGAGATGAGCTACTAGTTGATGACCGTAAAGATTGAGAATTAGGGCATGGTGGTTTTCACGACCGGGAATGCAGCCCAAGCCATCAATATAATATGCTTTTGTCTGAGCAATATCACTTACAGGGAAAGCAAGATGAAATAAAGTTTGGTTCATAGCTTGCATTGAGGAGACTGGTGGTTGATATTATTTACAATTTATGCTAATGAAATTCATTTACGGTCAACGTAAATACAGTTTTAATTGACCTTAACTTATATCCTTAATAGGCAAGTTTGGACGTAAACGCCCTGTTATTTGCGACCTAGCCTTTGGCTGTGATCAAAATTTGGACAGCTATAATTTCATCCTAGCCTGCGGTGATCTGCTACTAAAGTTCCGCCGAGAGCGATTCTAAGATATTGCCTGTATTTTTACACTTAGCTTTGGGAGCGATCGCTATTCAGTAAATAATATAAACATATTACATAGCTTAGGGAAGCTAGAGGTCAAACGGTTAAGCTTTAAATGTAAAACTACTCGTGATTGATTAGTAATGATATCTTTAATCAATTCTGTAAATCCCTGGTTAGTTGGAGTAAGTTTAAACACAATTTTGTTGGGCATAGCTGCGATCGCTCCCAAAAAATTGCTTACCCCGGCTGGATTATTCCACGCTTGGTTATTAGGTGTACTAATTTGGGGGACTCTCGGCTGGCAAGGATATGTAGTAGTCATGTTCTATTTTATAGTCGGTTCTGGAGTTACCCGCATCGGCATGGCGCAAAAAGAAGCAGAAGGAATTGCCGAAAAGCGTTCTGGAGCAAGAGGCCCAGAAAATGTTTGGGGTTCAGCTTTAACTGGGGCGCTATGTGCTTTGGGAGTAGGAATAATAAATTCAGGATTTCTCTTACCCAGTCCCCAATCCCTAGTCCCCAGTCCCCAATCCCTACTATTGTTAGGCTATGTGGCGAGTTTCAGTACCAAACTTTCTGACACCACTGCTAGCGAAGTCGGTAAAGCATACGGTAAACGCACATTTCTGATTACCACGCTGCAACCAGTATCTAGGGGAACAGAAGGAGCTGTGAGCTTAGAGGGAACTTTAGCTGGTGTAGTGGCGTCTGTGGCGATCGCTGTAGTTGGCTGGGGAGTGGGTTTGATTGATCTATGGGGAGTTGCTTGGTGTGTGCTAGCAGCGTTTATTGCCACAAATTTAGAAAGTGTGATTGGAGCAACGCTGCAATCTAAATACACCTGGCTGACTAACGAAGTGGTAAATATTTTTAACACATTAATAGGTGCGATCGCCGCAATAGTACTTGCCTGGACATGGACAAGTATCATTGCTTGAGTATTTTGACATTTGTAAAGCTTTTTTACACAATCTGCTCTTAACTAGAAACAAAAAAGTCTCAGAGCAAGTGACTTTCAGTCGTCAGGACAACCTAAAATCCAATAACTTGATTGCTTAGATAATGTGCTAGTACCCAGATGCACCATACCATCTTGTTGCTAGACTACATAGCGATCGGGCGAAATTATTTTATTTGCTAGTCACATAAATTTGCACCTATTTTCTATGTAATTAGTTCACAAAATCTTTATCATATTTATCCATAAATGACAAGATGATTTCTATATGATTTAATTTGAAAGATGCTTAAGTGTTTAACCATTTCCACGTAATTAGTTCATGGAATCTTCATCCTTTTTAACCATCAATGACCAGCCGATTTCTTTAGAGGAAGTAGTAAAATACCTGCAAGCCTCTGGAAAATTGGGACAATTCATTGGGGACATTCTCCGTCAGCGCGTAATTGAGCAGGAAATACAAACGCGAGATGATATTGAAATCAGTCCAGCATTAACTGAACAGACAATTATTGATTTTAGGCTGAAAAATCAACTGGGCGACCCCCAAAGTTTTCAAGAGTGGTTAAATAAAAACAACACAGACTACGCTACCTTTCACGCATCAGTCGTTTTTAGCTTCAAATTAGAAAAGCTGAAGGCTGTAGTTACAGAAGCAAAAATCCCAGAATATTTCATTGAACGTAAAATTTTTCTAGATCGGATAGTACTCTCTCGCATCTTGGTTGAAAATCGGGAACTGAGTGAAGAACTACAAACTCAAATCGAAGAAGGAGGTAGCTTTGAGCAATTAGCTAAAGAGTATTCAGTTGCAGATGACCGAATTGTACACGGCATGATGGGGCCAATCAGTCGAGGAAGTCTACCAGACATACTACGGGCTGCTGTTGATGTGGCAAGTCCTGGACAATTAGTAGGGCCAGTAGAACTTGAAGGACGCTATGGTTTGTTTCGAGTAGAACAATTTCTGCCAGCGTCTTTAGAAGATACTCAACTAAAGCAAGCATTACAAAATGAGTTATTTGAGAAATGGCTAGCAGAGAAAATTCAAAAGCTGACAGTGAAATTACAAGTGAGTTAACAATTCTGGATAATGAATCTCTACTAAGCGTGCTAGCCTCTTTACCTTGGAATCAGCCACCTCTAACTTGGCTCACGCCCGAACAAAAATCCCGATTACAAAATCAGTCCCAAATCCGTCAGTATCGTCTTGGGGAAAAAATTTGGTCAAATGGAACTGGAGGGAACCAGTTCTTTATTGTGGTTGGTAAAGTCCGCCTGCGGAAAGAACTCCGAGGAAACTTTGGAGAAGAAAATATTGGTAAGCCATTAGCAGCTTTAGAAGCGGGAGATTGGTTTGGCGACTTACAAAAGCTTTCTGTAGATTGTAAAGCTGTAGCTGCTAGTAAAGAAGTGGTAGTAGTGTGTTGGGAAACAGCGTTGTGGGATGAAGTTTCTAACCCACAACTAGAGGAATTCTGGCAAGGGACCTTAGAAGAAAAAGAGAAAGGAACAGAAACAGAGGGAGGGACATTTTCTCGCTCCCCCACTTCTTTACTCCCTCACTCCTCCACTGCTTCACTCCCCCATTCCTCCACCCTGGTAATCCCAAATTATCCTTTTGTTGCTAGCTGGAATACGGCTGCTGCTTGTTTAACAATGGCGGCGCAACAGTTAGAAAATGGTGTGCAACTGGAATGGGTGCAACGTCAACTCAGAGGACAACGCCCAAAACATGTTGTGGAAGCAGGGGAAAAATTAGGATTGCTGTTGCGGCGATTACAAGTGAATTGGCGTGAGTTGCGCCAGTTGTCATTTCCAGCCTTATTGCAGTGGAATCCTGACTCAGTTCAGACTCCCTCTTGGGTGGTGGCGTATGGAGTAAAGGGCGATCGCCTAATTATCGCTAATCCTCTAAATCCTGATCGGACTTGTGAAAGTTTGCCGCAGTCGGTAGTTGAGGCGTCCTGGGATGGGCAACTGTGGCAAGCAGAACTCATATCCAAGCAAGAAAAATTTAACCTCGGTTGGTTCACACCAGCAGTTTGGAAATATCGGGGATTGCTAGGTGAAGTTTTGCTAGCATCTTTTACGTTGCAGCTTTTAGGATTAACAACACCGCTAATTACGCAAGTCGTTATTGATAAGGTGATGGTGCAGGAGAGCTTGGCAACATTGGATGTCATGGCGATCGCACTTTTATCAGTAGCCATATTTGAGGCCATACTCGGTACTCTACGCCTATTTATATTTACCCATACAGCCCGTCGCTTAGATCTGAGTTTATCAGCACAGCTATTTCGCCACCTGATGCGTCTGCCTTTAGCTTATTTTGAGTCGCGGCGCGTCGGAGACACAGTAGCACGAGTCCAGGAACTCGAACAAATCCGCCAGTTTCTCACAGGTACAGCATTAACCGTGATTCTGGATAGCATCTTTGCTGTGGTCTACCTGGCATTGATGTTTTACTATAATGTCCCACTTACCTTTGTGGCTTTGGGAGTACTGCCACTATTTGCCATTTTGACGATAGTTGCAACACCAATTCTTCGTAACTGGCTCAACGAAACATTTAACCGTAGCGCTGATAGTCAATCGTTTCTAGTGGAAACTATGACAGGAATTCACTCCGTCAAAGCCCACGCAGCCGAACCAGTAGCACGCGATCGCTGGGAAGGCTTATTTGCCAGATTCATCCGCACAGGCTTCAAAGCCTCCACCACCTCCAACATCAGCAGCAATATTGGTGACTTCCTCACCAATTTTTCCACCATGCTGATTCTCTGGTTTGGAGCCAAGTTAGTTATTGAACAAAAACTCACCGTTGGTCAGCTTGTCGCCTTTCAAATGCTGTCTGGGAGAGTCACAGGGCCACTTTTGCGCTTAGTACAGCTGTGGCAAAATCTGCAACAAGTCCTACTTTCTGTAGACCGCATTGGTGACATTCTCAACGTTGCTCCAGAAGCCGAACTTGGAACTGGTCTAGTTTTACCACCCCTCAAAGGTCAAGTCACCTTCGAGCAAGTCTTTTTCCGCTACCAACCAAACATTGAACCAGTCCTTCGAGGCATCACCTTCAATGCAGAACCAGGGCAGTTTGTTGGTATTGTTGGACGCAGTGGTTCTGGTAAAAGCACTCTTTCTAAGTTATTGCAACGCCTCTATCAAATTGAATCAGGACGCATCTTAATTGATGGTTTTGATATTAAAAGTGCTGATTTAGCCTCACTACGGCAACAAATTAGCGTAGTTCTCCAAGAAGACTTTTTATTCAATGGTTCCATCTTAGAAAATATCACTCTCGGTAATCCTGACATTAGTGCAGAACAAGTAGTAGAAGCTGCCAGACTAGCCGTAGCACACGACTTCATCAGTCAATTACCCTACGGCTACGAAACCAACGTTGGCGAACGCGGCACAGCTTTATCTGGCGGACAAAGACAACGCATTGCCCTAGCAAGGTTATTTCTTTCTCCAGCGCCAATTTTAGTTTTAGATGAAGCTACCAGCGCTTTGGATAGCGAAACTGAACAACAGGTATTGCAAAACCTCCAAAAAATTTCCGCTAACCGTACAGTGTTCCTGATTGCTCACCGCTTTGCCCCTCTCAAACGTGCTGATTTAATTTTAGTATTGGAGCAAGGCGTAATTGCTGAGCGTGGTACTCACTCACAGTTGTTACAACAAAAGGGTTTGTACTGGTCACTATATCAACGGCAGCAAGCAAACGTATAGTAATAAGCTAATGCGCCTACATGTTGCATTATTTTCCGGGTAGATCGTCATTACTGTGCGTTCGCTTATTTTGCCCCTGTAAGGGGTAATTATGTCTTACAGGGCTTAAGTTCTAGCGTATAAAGAGATTCAGGAATTTTCATCAATGAAAGAATCTGTTTTTGAAGTTGGTTGATGGGGGTAATAAAGACTGT
>JAHHHK010000042.1 GCA_019359395.1 Komarekiella atlantica HA4396-MV6 | reverse complement strand
AGTTATTTGATAAATTCAGATAGTATTTGATTTATTCTGCTTATCTTTACATCAATTTTTACAATTATCTATGTCATTTTGAAATCTTTCTTAATTTCTATTAGTAAATAAGATGCGTTCGCCCTGCGCACCTGTGCCAATAAATCAATCTCTTTTTTCTCCCCAGATGTGACATCACTAAACACATCCTGCGGTAAAAAATGGATTGAATTTCTATCAATTTCTTGCGCTACTTGAGGTAGGAATAAATCGAGAAACTCAACAAAAAACGTAGATAGTAATTCTTTAAAGAGGCGATCGTGGTCAATCATACTTCACTTTCTGTCTTCATCAGGGCAACGCCTCTAAAGTATCCAAATCTGCTCGAACCCTCTTTTTCTAGAATTACCTAATCCGCAATTCTACACTCTTGTTCGATAAAACTTAGTAGTTTTTCCTCAAACTCAGTCAAATACGGACGTTTCAATTCTCCCAAACACTTCAAAACTGCCTCTGCTGGTGCTTCTAGCTTGCCACTATCCCGTAAACTACTGATGCGTAGGCGTAGCCCGCCGCAGGCATCGCACATCTCCTGCATCTGCTGACATTCCAATTCCAGGTAGTTCAGTGGCTTCAGGTGGTCAATTCTGACGGTGTACTCCCCATACCAGAAAAACAAAAGATTAGCTGGTAGTATTTATGTAACATAGTATAACCACATAATACCCTTATGCGAATTGAACCATACGAAGATAATCAACTTGATACCATCAAAAGTCTTTCGCTTCGGGCATGGAGTCCGGTCTTTGATTCGATTCAAAAAGCGATGGATATTGAGGTGTACCATTCATTCTACCCTGATGGTTGGCGTGTAAGCCAGCTTAATGCTGTCGAGTCCGTCTGTACTACAGCAGACATAAAGGTGTGGGTTGCCATCGACTCTGATTCAACTGTGGGCTTTGTAGCCGTGAAACTTCATGCAGAGAGTAGTATGGGAGAAATCTACATGATTGCCGTTGATCCAGATTATCAACGTCAAGGCATTGGAGCCGCTCTAGTCGAGTTCGCTCTTAATTGGATGAAAGCTGCTGGTATGTCTGTTGCTATGGTCGAGACTGGAGGAGACCCTGGTCATGCACCAGCACGTTGCATCTATGAAAAGATGGGTTTCGGGTTGTTCCCAGTTGCCAGGTACTTTAAGAAGCTGTGAAGTTCACCATTCCAAACCAACCGCACAGTGTAAGATTTAACTCTTATTCTTCTGCTCTCCTGTTTGTTACATACTTATAAATTTTTCTACCGACTTACCTATCTTCCAATACTCAACCTTTATCCCTGATTCCTCAATTGCAAATTAGCAAAGACGATCGCACGCGATTGGTTCAAGGGGGGACAAGTGAGCTAAAGAGCCTGCTGTATAAGCTTCATAGCCCTTAAACCTCGCCGATAATATGCCTGCTTATTCCGAATGAAACCGACCAGTTCCTCGACCCATGCTTGACCTCATACTAAGTAACTATCCAGTTAAAACCGTATAAACCGTTCAGCATAAACCGTTCAGCTATTGATATGGAGATAGTGACCAAGAGATTTTTGTTGCGTGATTTCGTTGAGTTAGATAGATTGTCATTCCTAAACTATCAAGCCGATCCACGCAGTCAAATATTTTCTCAAAGGGGCGAAGCTAGTCCCGAAAATTCAGCACGTTTGTTTGAGACATTTTGCACATGGGCTTCTGAGCAGCCTCGACTTAACTACCAGCTTGCGATTGTCCAACGGCGTGAACCTTACGCGCTTGTCGGTTGCTGCGGATTACGGGGAAGGGGGTATGATGCAGGTGAAATGGAACTGGGGATTGAACTTGCACCAGACTATTGGGGGCGATATGCCTACGCGATCGAGGTTGGACGCGCCCTCCTCGACTTCGGATTTAGGGAACTCAGGCTAGACGTGATCTCTGGTTTCACAGTCAGTGCAAATGTGCGGGTCGCTCGGTTGGCAGGGTGGATGGGAGCAGAAGTAGTTACCATCCGTCCAGGTTCCACATGGATGTCCAAACGAGGTTGGAGCGAGGTCAATTGGCGAATCACAAGAGCGCAGTGGAGCAATTGCTCAAAGTAAGTTTTTGTGCTTACAAGTTGCACAATAATAGTAAGTTATTGTCGTCTCAGATATTAACCCCCAACACTTGCAATATCTTCTTAACCCCCGCTTTTTCTTGCTCCATCTGCTGAACGCGCTTCAGTAAACTGAGGATGTGATCACTCTTCCTGAGCTAGTTCTGTTATTATTTTCAGGATTGCACGTATTTCAGGATGGCCTGAACATTTTCGTTTAAAGGATGAACCGCATCTATCATCAAGTGTTCTCCTTCATCAGCTGCCCAAGCTTCACTTTTGTAACGCATTCATTCTACATGGCTCCAACTAACAGTGTCATGCCAACCTGGAATACTACGCTTACGCCCTTCGGCTCGCCTACGATGTAGCTCCATATCTGAGCAAATTGTTTCAATTCCATAAAATTCTGCATTATATGATTGCGCTAAATCCTGCCAGCATTTTCTTTGCGCGGCTGTATTAGCAGGAGTGTCCAAAATAGCCGATTGTCCTAAAATTAGTTGTCTTTGAATCAGCATTGTGAGCAGTGCTTCAGCAGTCGTAATGTAAAATCCCTCCTGTTGAACACGCAACTGTGATAGCAGCATTGCCCCTAATATCCAGTCCAGAGAGAATACAGGGATATACAATATCCGTGCAATTTCTTCTGACAGGGTACTTTTGCCAGTGCCAGGAATACCAGAAAATAGAATTAGCTTCATCTATTCTAGTTAGCAGAATCATAGGCTGAACCTATCCCACTAATACCAGCAATATGATAATCTGCTGCTGATGACAGTAAGTTGTATCAGGGTATGGCTGGGCGATTTGAAGGGTTAAGCGACCTAGAGTGGAAGCTATTTGAAGATATATTTCCCAAGGAGCCAGAAAACAGAGGGCGAGGAATGCCTCATGCGCCGTTTCGTCATGTACTTAACACATTACTGTATATATTAATAACAGGATGCCGTTGGTGTGATGCTCCCACCGGAGAAATCTGGGCATCAAAAAGTGCAGCGCACAGATGGTTACAACGTTGGGAAACAGACGGAACTTTGGAAAATTTACAAGCACGGATATTAGGAATTGCAGAGGAAAGAGGCTTAATCAACTGGAACTACGGTGCTGTTGATGGGTCTTTTTCCCCCTGGCAAAGGTGGCGGTGAAGGCGTTAAGTACGGTCATAAAGGTAAGGGAATTTTAATACACACTTTGACTGATGGTAATGGGCTGCCTTTGGCTAATCGCACAACCCCAGCCAACGGTAGCGAAACAGATCAAGTTATACCGTTGTTAGATAGTGTCAAGGTCAAAACGAATCGGCCCGGTAGACCCCGTAAACGAGTTAAAGTTCTTGCTGCTGACAAAGGTTACGATTCCAAAGAAAAGCGTGCTGCCCTACGTAAACGTGGTATCAGGCCTCAATGGCCTAAAAGAGTTTGGAAGACTAGAAAAAATCGGGGTAGACCAATTCAAATTTCAGTCCCGCGTTTTCAACAAGAGCGTTGTTTTGCTTGGTATCAAAGGAAATATCGACGACTAGTTGTGCGATGGGAGCGGATTTCTGCCTGCTTTAACGCTTTTCTTTCTCTAGCCACAATTCATATTTGGATGAATCGGATTTTATTAGTGGGATAGATTCCTGTTCTCAGGCTAGCAGGCAAAAAGCAGTAATCTCAAGAATTGCTACTCACGAAGATGCTAATAAATCTGGGTAATCTCGTTCCCATATTCCAACTCCAGAAGATTCAACAATTTCTCTTCCACAGCAGTAAGATAGGGACGATTCAGCTTTCCCAACGACTGCAACAGATTTTTGACTGTCTCCTCCAACGAATCGGAATATATTCGCACAAGGCGATCGCTAATCTCCTGAACCTGCTGACACTCCTGCGGTAAATAGTCAAATGATTTGAGATGCTTCAGCCCAACAGTACATTCGCCATCCCAGAGCCTCACAGTGCAACTAAAATCATGGACAGCAACCACTATGCACCAACAGCCTCCCTTACCCCGGAGATCAGGGTTGTCCTTCGCAAGGATTTGGCAGACTTCGCCCAACTGGTAGGTGTTCGGTACTCTGGTGCGCTCCATTATCCGTTGCACTACATCAGTTACGATTCTGGCACTGGGAACTTTACCGCCAGCCTCTTGTATAGCCTGTTGCCACACCTCCTGTTGCTGTGATGGTTCTAGCTTAGTGAGAGGACGAACTTGACGCTCACTTGTCGGTAGAATTTGTGTCCCAATGGGACACATTTGCTGTTCGCTCGAATCAGTTTCGATTTGTGTCCCAACAGATTGTTTTTGCCCATCACTTGAGTCAACTTCGATTTGTGTCCCATTGGGACACATTTGCATAAGATTATCTACCACCACAGCCGCTTCAATCAATCTGTAAGGATGACGACGCTCAAATCCAAACCTGTCCTTACAGTATTCCTCAAAAGTTTTGTGCGTAGAACGGTACAGTCTGCGATCACGTAACTCTAATAAAGCCTTCCCTGCTTCAAAAAACGCCCGTTCTACCTTGCGTTCCAGTAGTAGGCGATCGCGTTCCTCTTGTGGGGTCAACTCTGGAACTTCAACGGCATTAACCGTGATAGTTGCGAAAGCTGGATTTCCCTCAAGGGAAATATCCTTTTGGGCAAGGTTATCTAGCGGTGTACTATCCCTGGATGTAGCAGAGGTGATTTTTTTGCGCCTGGAGGATGGCTTAGTCACGATTCCACCTTTTTTAGCTTATTAGCATTTGCTCCAAGTCGAGTGCAGATAGATTTGCAGTATTGTATGTAGTTGCGTAGGCAAGCATTTACCACAGGTATTGCTTCTTGAGGTAGAGCCAAGGAAGAATAAAAGGATTCATGGCAATAAAGTTAATCATCAAAAGGATTTATAGCTTTTGATACAAGGTACTCATGCTGACTTTTTTTCAAATGGCAATGCTATTCCAACAGCTCTTTTTGTTTTTTGGCTGCGAGTAGATTTAGACATCTCTGTAGATTTATCTTGAACCGTAGTTGCAGTCATTACACTTGTGGGTAGTTCAGAACTTCCTCCATCGTCTTCTGGTACACGAACTAGTAACTCCCCAACTTCACATTGTAAAATCTGACACAATTTGTCTAGTGTATCCAGTGGGATTGACTTGGCTTTGCCATACTCAATTTTTTGAACATTGGCCAAGGACATTTCTAGGCGTCTTGCCAGTTCATTTTGTGAAATCCCTCTTGCATTTCTAATTTCTTTAAGTCTTACTTCCACAGCCATGAGTTGAATTCATATACATAGACTAACCTACTTCCAGTAGTCTATCTATTAATAGTATTTATTGTAAGTAGCTTAATAGATAACTATCTTTCATGTAACCATCTATTGTCTTACCTACTAGTAGTAGGTAAAATAGAAATAACAAAGAGCGATTGCCTTAGTCTCGCAAACCACGCGATCGCTCTTTGCCCTTTTATTCAAGGAAACTTTATTATGACGCATCCAACGTATACACAGCAAGTCCTCTCCCGTTACACACTCCCGCGCCTCAAAAGAATTGCCGCAGAACTCGGCGTTACACCCACCGGGGACAAGAGAGCGGCTGAAACCTGGGTAAACGCAATCTTCACCCACCAATCCGCCCAGCTTCAAAAGGTTGATGAAAAAGCCATAGCCCAAGCCCAGGCGATTGCTCTAGAAGAACTCAGAACAGTCGAAGTATCTTTCTACGATCACGAATACTACTGCGGTGACAAGTTGATAGCCGCAATCACCCATGACCATACCGACTTTGTAACGCAACGATGGGTAGTAATGGTGAACGGTGTGGAAATCCATCGTGCTGCTACCCCCATGCTTTGCGATCGCTACATTCGCATACATTATAAAGATGGCACGTTACCCGTACAAGAACAGAACGCTACAGACGTACCTTGCAGTACTGGGAATGAAATCATGTCTCAAATTTTCAGCGAGTGTGAGCAATACGGCTTGGAACTGCTCGATGATGGGATTTACCGCGATGACGTGAAGTTGGGCGAAGTGGGATGCAGTAGCGGTAAGTGGTGGTTTATCCGTTCAGAAGACGAAACCCAACAGCGCATACTCTGTGATTCTGCACTTAAAGCGGTGTGGTGGTTGTCGATGGTGGACATGTCATTTCCTGCTGAAACGGCTAATGAATACTTGCAATACCGCCCACTGGAACAGTTAAGTTCAGGTGAATTACAGCAGTTGCTCTGTGCTGAGATGGCTGGCTGTGAGCAATTGTTAGACCTCCCCTTTGAACAGTTAACAGCTCAAGACTGGCAGCGGCTACGGGAGTATGAGCCTGTAGCAGTGTAGAAAGGCAGAGGTGTAGAGGAGCGGAGGGGCAGAGGAGAGGTGTTGTACAGATTCTTTCCTCTCTGCACCTCTGCCTAGTAATCCCTTCATTCACTCATCACAAATATGCAACCCACAATATCGATACCCAAACACTGGGACTACCCTCGTTTTACTTTTGGTCAACGGACACAACAGGGCTTGATTCTTGGACTTTACTACTACCCGACTGGTACAGAATTGGCTGAACAATTTGGTGATGGTTGGCGTTACGCTTTGATGCCTAACAAGAACTCTGATGAAATATCGTACCTTCAGGAGAATCAAATTCAGCCGCTCTCTCCACAGGAATTGTTCACACAAATTACAACTGAGATTGACTTATACCAACGTCAAATAGCAATGCTGCAACAACAGTTATCAATAATAGCTGGAGGGTTCAGTAATGGTAATGATAGTTGATAACTATGTGGAGCGGACTTCAGCTAGACTATTGCGTTCTCTGCGTCACTCTGGTGGTTCTATTCCACTACATCGGATTCAGTTTTCAGAAACCATTGTTCAATATTTACTTGATAAGAAACAGGTACAGGTAAAGAATACTGGACATGGTTTTTTACTGGCTGTCATAGAGCGTTTTTAACTAACGTCAATCAGAAAACAACTACCTGAATAAATACCGTCTATTCAGATGGTCGAATGGTTGCAATATCTCAAAATTACTGTTTCGCAACATAAAACTAATTCTTGCATAGATTACACGAAACATGACTACTGAAATCAAACTCGGTCTTTGCAATCCACCCGAACCTATTTATCTCTATGTCAATCAGGGTGAAATAAATGGGGAATCTTTTGTTTGGTACAAGTTCAATATTGAACAGGATAAGAAAATTCCAGTGACCCAAAGAGCATTAACTGGGTATTTATCAGAATTGCGATTGACTATTAAGGAGTTTAAAGGTAAAGACAATATGAAACTCGATATTGTTGTCAATGCCGATGAACTTTATGTAATTAGAATTGGGCTAGAAACCAACTTCGCTAAAAGCTTTCTGTTAGCAGCATCATTAGTTCAAGACTTTTCTAGACCACTGATTATTGCTGCTACTGCTGGAGATGAAAATACAGTCTTTTGCAATCTTTACGATGCTGCAACCAAAACCAAAATTAAGAGGGAATGGAATAAAAATGCTGATTGGGCAAGTATCCTTCATGATATTCAATTTTTGTTAAGCGGAACTTCAAACCCTACCCCAGAATCTCCACTAACTCCACCAAAGCTTAGCGTAGTTCCTCAACCTGTACACCCACAAGACTTGCGAGTAAAAAACATTCGTACTCTACTTGATTATCCACTTGATTTGGTCAAAGAGTGGTTGCGATTTCAAGACGTTGAGCTTCCTAGCTCATTACCTGAAGGAAAGATTGATGAACTTATCAAAACCATGTGTTTAGCTTGGGCATCTGATAAGTGTGAGCATCCTAATCATGCTCAATCTTCTTATCAAAAGCAAGTTGTTGATGCAGTAGCCAATAGTGCTGATGAGTTAACAGTAGTCAAGACATGGATGCAACAGTTGCAAACATCAAAAACTGGTGTGGTGTAAGACATTTCCTCAATGCAGAAGTCAGGAATAACTCTAATCTCTGACTTCTGTAAATCTCCATTAATCGTGTATGAATTACCAAAATGAAAGTCATCGTTACAGTTGTTGAAAAGATTACCAGTGAAGCCCACTTAGATATTCCTGATGGAGTTGATGAATTTGCCATCAGACAACATATCACCGACTTATATAACAGTGGGAAAATGCTGACTGATTTGAATATTTTTCAAGTAGAGTTTCAATCCATTAGCGCCCGAATCATCCCAAATCAATCTAACACCAATTTTATATCTGCACAATTTTTGGAGAGCTAGAGATGATAATCAAAACTACAAAATGGACTGAAGCAGAACTCACAATCCTTGAGGCGAAAGCTGAACTTTATACGCCCAAACAAATTGCCTCAATCCTCAAAAGACACGACTATTTCCGTACTCCCGATGCTATTGCTACCAAGCTTTGGGAATTAGGCTACTCTACACGCCCCTTTCTTGATAACTATAGTGCTGCTGAAATTGCTCGTATTCTTTGTGTTCATCCCACTACTGTTTCTGGTTGGGTAAGGCGTGGTTGGCTTTCTACTGGCAGACATTCTGTTAGATATTATCAAATTCGGAAATGGCATCTCAAACAGTTTTTTGACAATCCACCGCAACATCTTAAAAAACGTATTGCCTCTCTTGACAAAGAAGCCGTTAATTATTTGTTGGGGAGACGCGCATGATTGACCAAATCAATTCACTGTATTTGTGCTGGTATCTTTCACCACCTTGGGGTTATTGCATTCCACCTGTTGAAGCCAACTTACTAGAGAGAGTCTACATATGTGCTACCAGAACATTTGGTTACTGCTGCGGTGTCAAGTGGAAGCAAGACCGCTGGGTTTATTCAATTGCTTGCACTGGTGAAATTATTCATACCACAGAACATCAAATTATCGGCACGGGTGAAATGCAACTCGCTGCCTTAGAAAAACCCGCTTTCGTTTTAGGTGATCGCGTCATGCTCCGTTCTCACAACGACTGGACAAAGCAACGTCTAGTTCTGGGGATTCAACTGCTCAACAGGTCTTGGTTCTACTTCGTTGAATGGATGCCCCCTGCACTGGAAGAAGTTACTACCCTGGATGACCGATTAGCTTTTGTACCTCAAAGGGATTTGGTACGGGTGCTTTTTTAGCGTGATTGTTCTATGTCTGAAGTTTTTAAATCATTAGGAGTTAACATGAGTTTCTCATTAAACCAAAGTGTTTCAATCACCACAAATCATTCCACTGCCTCAGCTTTACCTCCTGTCGAGGAGCGACTGCAAACTTTAGTCGAGGCGATGAAGACTTTAGATCAACTCACAGGTGGCAGACTCAACCCTGACCTGGAACAGCATTTTCTCGACTATGCCGCCAATATTCTGGCTGAACATAATCGACAACACGCAAGGGAGTTTATCATCCAAAAGCCACGGCTGGTGGTCAAAAAGTGAAAACGACCGCACACAAGGGAAAAAATATGCGATCGCTTGTTTGATTGATTGTGTGTGGTAAGTGTTTGCTCCTAGAGTATCAATTTTTGATTTGAAAACTCACCGAAGAAAGAGCATTCACCAAATATTATTCCGACATTTCTTTTTGTCTTTGAAAATTATTCCCTAGTCTTAATCTTCAATCACACAACTCAAAATTATGTCTTCTATCGAAATTGCACAAATCATCGAACAAATAAAACAAGAAATTTCGGTTGACGCTTCAGGACGGGGTAAGGCCAGTATTCGGGCAACAGCAAGATTAGCTGATGTTGATGCAACTGGATTAGCCAGAAGCCTCAAAACAGCCGTAGATGATTCTCGCTCTAAATTGGTTGAAAAGCTTATCCGTAGAGGATTTGAAGGCGTAGAGATTGTAAACTGGTCGCAGTCTGGTATTCCTGATGTAGCTGTTGCTGCTATTCTCCATTACTACGGTTACGAAGCTGGTAAAAGATGTAGCCTCCAAGCAAGACTCGCCTGCGAAGCGTTTGAAAGTGCTGGTGTTCGCGCTTGGATGCAAGATATCACGGGCTGGACTAAACCCGTCGCTCCTGCCGAAACTGCAATGACACAAATACAGTTACTCGCAGCCATTGCTCAAAATATGGCATTGCATGAACAGCGTTTATTAGAACAACAGCAGCAACAGACTGAAATCTTGGTGAGAATTGCTGCCGTTGAAGTTGAGCAAGACAGGTTCAACGCCCCATGTGGACACAAGTACAGCATTGTTGGTTTCGCCAAACTTCAGGGATTGGAGATATCTCTAGCACAAGCCGGCGGCAAAGGTAAGAAAGCCAGCGCATTATGCCGCAAGAAAGGGATAAAGGTAGAACACATTCGTGACCCCCGCTTTGGACAAGTCGGTTTGTACCCAGAGAGTATTCTGGTTGAGATTTTCAAAGTCAACCAAAACTAACCACTATATGTTTTAGCTGGAGAAAGTACCATGCAACAACTCGATTTATTTCCCCAATCAACCTCAGTTTTACCCGTCACCTACTATCCCGATTTCTTGGGAAGGCAGCAAGCAGATGAACTCTATCAACACTGTCTGAAACTGGAGTGGCAGCAAAATTATATCAGGATGGTCGGTAAAACTATGCCTGTTCCCCGCCTCGAATGTATCTACGGTGATAAAGGCTGTGACTATCTCTATTCAAAGAGTGTCCTTCTCAAACCCCTATGTTGGACAGACGAACTGTCTAACATAAGGGATTCTATCACTGCCCTTACAGGCTATAAGTTCCGCATCGTCATCGGCAACCAATACCGTAGTGGTCAAGACTCTATCGGCTGGCACGCT
Source organism: Komarekiella atlantica HA4396-MV6 (assembly GCA_019359395.1). Classification (GTDB taxonomy): domain Bacteria; phylum Cyanobacteriota; class Cyanobacteriia; order Cyanobacteriales; family Nostocaceae; genus Komarekiella; species Komarekiella atlantica. Next base: position 53,037 of record JAHHHK010000042.1, on the reverse strand, counting down.
GACAATGAAGTGTCGATGGGATTGGAGCCGGCGATCGCTTCCTTGAGCTTAGGGTCATCGCGCAAATTCCAAATCAAGCCCATCGGCGGTAGACCAACGGACTTCTGGCTGGAACACGGCAGCTTGCTTGTGATGCATCTAGGTTGCCAGTCAACTCATCTGCATCAAGTTCCTAAGACGAACAAATTGGTTGGCACTCGGATTAATCTGACATTTCGACCGCACACCGGAGGCAGTAGATAACGCTGTAGCTGCCTTTATAACTACTTCATAGCCAGCACAAGTATTGCAAAAAGTTTGAATCGGCGGCATGGGTGCAATGCCGCTCCATTTTCATGCGTCTATTGAAGGAGAGGATATGAATTTACAGACCGATTCTCAAACCAAACATTTAACTGAATGGCTCAGTAGTGGCGTTGACGAAGAAATTATTGCCCTGAATGTGCGATCGCTCTCTGATACCGTACCTTATGAATATCTGCTCTACAGCTCCAAAATCTCCCGTCGTAATGATGGACGACTGCGCGATCGCGATTTGAACAAATACCAGCACATAGAACTAGGCGGCTGGTGGTGCAATGGCGTTGACCCACTTAACAACTATGTTCTAATGATGTGGGGCTGTTTCAAACCCGACCACCCCCGACGTGACCGCCAGAAGATTCACAAATTCATCAAATACGAACACCCATACAGGGAAGAAACACGCGCTTTCTTCCTCTTAGTACCAAATCGCATTTGGGTGAAAGTTTCAAATCGTTGCGGTATCCCAATCACCCAAGAAGACTTAGAACACCCTGGCGGCTTCTGGCACTGGGTCTGGCGGCATAATGTGCCAATCACAATTGTCGAAGGGGTCAAGAAAGCGGGGGCATTACTAACAGCTGGTTACGCTGCGATCGCCATCCCCGGTGTGAACGCTGGATACCGTACACCACAAGACGAGTACGGTACTGCCATCGGGAAACCCTTTCTCATTCCAGACCTCAAGCACTTTGCCACAAAAGGTAGACAAGTTAACATTTGCTTTGACCAAGACACAAACCCCCAGACAGTTCAGCGTGTCAGAACCGCCATCAGTCGTATGGGGAAGTTATTGATGAACGAGGGTTGTTTCCTACGGGTGATTGACCTACCTGCTGGACAAGAAAAAGGAATCGATGACTTCATTGTGGCCAAAGGACAAGACGCTTTTCATGCCCTCTACAACACTGCCGAAGCAATGGAACTATGGGAAATCAAGCTGTTTACCCTGTTGACTTACCCGCCGGCGATCGCACTCAATCAGAGATTCCTGGGTCAGTTGTTTGTTCCCGAAGGCGAAAAACTGATTATCCTCAAAGCACCCAAAGGTTCGGGTAAAACCGAGTGGTTGTTTGGTGAAGTGGCGAAAGCCCATGAACAAGGGCGACGGGTGTTAATCCTCACCCATCGCATCCAACTGGGCGAGGCATTGTGTAATCGCTTTGGTGTCAACTATGTTACAGAAGTACACACTTCGGAAACAGGCGACTTGCTAGGTTACGGCGTGTGTGTTGATTCGCTGCATCAGGAAAGCCAGGCGCGATTTAATCCCAATGATTGGACGAATGATATTGTGATCGTAGATGAGTGCGATCAAGTTTTCTGGCATTTACTCAACTCTGGTACTGAAGTAGCCAAGCGTCGTGTATCCGTTCTCAAAAACCTTAAACAACTGGTACAGAATGTTTTGGGCAGCAGTCAGGGAAAGATTTATCTGTCTAGCGCCGATGTTTCAGATAGTGATGTCAAGTATGTCCTTTCCTTAGCTGGTGAATATCGGGTTAATCCGTTCGTGATCGTCAACAACTATCGTCACAATGCTGGTAATTGTTACAACTACGGTGGCAAAAATCCCAAAGATTTAATTGCAGCATTAGACAAAGCAATAGCCAGTAGAGGACATCATTTATTGTGCTGTTCTGCCCAGAAAGTCAAATCTAAATGGGGAACACAAGCACTAGAAGAACGGTTTCGGCGGAAATTTCCCCATCTGCAAATACTGCGAATTGACAGTGAATCTGTGGCTGACCCCTCGCACCCAGCTTTCGGCTGTATCGCTCATCTCAAGGAGATTCTGACCCAGTACGACCTAGTGATAGCTTCCCCAAGTTTAGAAACTGGTGTATCAATTGATATCAAAGGACATTTCACTGCTGTTTGGGGAATATTTCAGGGAGTGCAACCGGTTAACTCTGTGCGTCAGATGTTGGCAAGGTTACGTGAGACAGTTGACCGTCACATTTGGGTAAGAAAGCGGGGTATGGGAACTGTTGGTAATGGTTCTACATCGATGGGCGCGCTTTTAGGCAGTCAACATACAGCAACACGAGCGAATATTGCCTTATTGTCCGCAGCGGACAATGCGGATTTGAGTTATATTGACCAGAATTTTCAGCCAGAATCGTTACAGACTTGGGGTAAACGCGGATGTGTGATTAACGTTGAAATGAAACGGTATGAAGAATCTGTGCTTGCTGGGTTGGTAGTGGATGGCTACACAATTATTGATGCGGATGATATCGATGAGGATGAAAGCAAGGAAGTTTTGGAAGAAGTTAAGGCTGCATCCGAACAATTGTATACTGCCGAGTGTCAGGCGATCGCCTCTGCTAATGAACTTTCCCAAATTGAATTGAAGAAACTGCAAGATAAACGTGCCAAAACCAAAACTGAACGACACCAGCAGCGCAAAGCCGAGTTATCCCGCCGCTATGAAATTGATGTGACTCCTAATTTGGTAGAGAAGGATGACGATGGCTGGTATCCTCAACTGCGAATGCACTATTATCTGACACTGGGGCGAGAGTATCTTACAAATCGTGATGCTAAACGAGCAAAGGCACAAGCCGAAGCCGGGAATAATGCTATCTGGAAGCCGGATTTTAACAAGGGGCAGCTATTAACTGCTGTCTTATTGTTGGAGAGACTAAACTTGTTGCAGTTTCTCACGCCTGGGGAACGCTTACGAGGGTCTGACGAGGCGATGCAGGAGTTGAAAGCGCTGGCCCTCAAACATCGGTATGTTCTCAAGAATCACTTGAATGTCTCTGTATCAGAGAAGCTGACTCCGGTGGCGATCGCACAAAAACTACTTGCTAAGATAGGGCTGAAATTAAAGTATGTGGCTCGGCTTGGTTCTAAGGAGAATCGGGAATGCGTTTATGAGTTTGTGCCACCCAAGGATGAGCGCAATTTGATTTTTGAACGGTGGTTAAGTCGGGATGAAACAGCTCGTCAAAGTGTAAATTCTGATTTGGTGTCAGTCACCACTAATAATTATAGATATGCATACTCAAGTCATTGACACGACACCACAAGATATCCCCCAAACTTTAGATGAGGCGGTGGTCAGTGATGCTGCTACTAGGTGGAAAGGTTTACAGGTGAGGGTACAGCAAGGCTTGGAGGGTGCTGGTCGGTTTTACCAAGAGTTAGTTACTAAGCTTGGCAAGGCTGTTGGTATTGCTGATGGAGAGCCAGTGTGGAACCAGTATCAAGGTTGCTGGCAAGTCGCCGTTAACTTTGCGACGGGTTGTAAATCAGTTGCCTGTGATTGGTTAGTGGCGGTGTGATTCGTCGGTGTCATTCGTCGGTGTCACACCAGTAATACAGTATTACATACACAAGTCATTTATGTATTGATATCAAATTCCAAAGACTATTCCTATCAGTAGATGAATTGAAATCTTTACTAAATAAAGTATTGAATCAGGGCGAGCTAGTTAGTCATTAAGTGGCATCGTCAGACAGAAAATAAAGCAAATAGTGACTACGTTGCAATTTAAATGCTAATTAGCTTATTTTGCAGGTTCTTAATGAGAATAATAATCAAATGATGAGGTTGGCTTAGGAAGCGATCACTCACCTACCAACTGCTTTTGACCAGATTCAGTGTCAACCATTTGAAAACCATGCACCATCCTCTACTACTGATTCTTGTTAAAATCACTATTTTTTCTCTGATGTTAGCCATAGGGAGCAACCTCTGTTTTGAAAAGATGCTCTCTTTCTGGCGAAAACTTGCTTTAGTATTCCGTGCGTTTCTAGCCGTGTCGCTGCTTGTTCCTCTAGTAGTTATTCTTCTGCTAAAACTGTTTAACTTACCGCCAGAAGTGATGATGGGATTAGCTTTATTGGCAGCTTCTCCAGGTGCGCCTCTAAGTACAAAGCGAGCGCAAAGGGCTGGAGGTAGCTTAGGCTATGCAGCGAGTCTTCAGCTTACCCTCGCAATACTTGCGGTTTTTGTTACTCCCCTCACCTTGACGATTTTCGCCACCTTATTTGACAATATTTTACAAAAAGTGGCAATTTTAGAAGTTGCCCGGCAAGTCATTATGGTGCAGATATTGCCTATCAGTCTCGGTCTTTTAATGCAAAAGTTCGCTCCTACATTTGCTCAAAAGATCGCCCAACCCTTAAGTTTTATTGCTGATAGTCTCTTTTTGGGGCTGGTTATTTTAGCGTGCATCTTAGGGCTACCACTGTTTTTCCAGGTTTGGGGATTACCACTCGTAGTGATCGCAATTATGGTGATTGCCTCTCTAGGAATTGGACACACTTTAGGCAGACTCGATGATGATACCCGATCTATCTTGGCGATTTTCTGTATTGCTCGCAATTTTGGTTTAGCTTTGTTTATCGCTATTTTGAATCATGTACAGCAGCAGGTGATTCCGACGCTGGTGGCTTACTTAATTTTGGGAGCCTTTATAGGTTTTCCCTACTCCATCTGGAATAAACGCAGATTAGCCGGAAACCCCTTATGAGTCAGCCATCCGTCAACCCAGAAATACCCAAGCAGCCTTCTACCAATGATTTAGCAGCAGATCGTACCGAACTGGCTAAATACCGCAGTCGAGCGGCAGCAGATCGCACCTTAATGGCTTGGATACGTACCTGTCTCTCGTTGATTGGTTTCGGCTTTGGTATCCCCACCATCGTGAGAGCGATTGAAAATACTCACCTGAGTCATAAACTTAACCCAGTGAGATTTTCAGTCATTGTGGGGCTGTCTTTTATTGGCACGGGAATGTTGGGGATGGCTTTAGGGTTGAGGGAACATCGTCAACTACTCCAACAATTTCAAAGCGATCGCTATACTTACGAAACCTCTCACAGTGCGGAAATTGTTGGAGTGGCTTTGCTAGTGATTGGCTTAGTTAGTTTTGTTGGTGTGGTAATTAAATCCTTGAATTTTTAGGTGTTGCAATATTCTCAGGAGTTTAGTTCTATGTCTGTGTATGAATATAAACCCGGAAACACTTTCCCTGGTGTGATCGGACGGACAGTTGATCGCTCTAGTCCGGCTTAGTCAGAACCTTTGCGAGCCAGAGAAGACACGCCAAACGTGCTATTTATCGTTTTCGATGATACGGATTTTGGACAATTTGGTAACTATGGAAGTCCCATCAAAACACCCAACCTAGACGCATTAGCTGCCAATGGCTTGCGCTACAACAATCTACACACAACGGCGTTGTGTTCACTACAACCGACTAAAGTATAAAATCATGCTGAGGACTTGGTTTTGGTTTCTACCGTGTTCTCTTGCTGAATCTTGGAGAAAGTTAAATGAGCATTGAAAAATCGAATACTTTGGGTTCCAAAGCCATAAATCATGGACACTTTGATGCGAAAGGTAAGCTGTCATCCTCATTCACGATTGAATTACAGAACAGTTTACGCAAGAGCCTGCCATTCGAGGATAAACGCGATTTTGAAGAAGCGCAAAAAGGCTTTATCGCCGCACCCCCTTACAAGCAAATTATTGCGGAAGCAGGCAATGTCGCCTGGGACATGGGCAGCTATGAGTTCCTGTTGCAGAGCTTTGATAGTGTGTTCGACAGCATTCACCCCTCATTACAGCGTCAGGCTATTCTTAATATGGCTTACGGGCTGTATGAAGTCCTACCCGATAAGATTTACCAGGTACGCGGTTTTGACCTAGCCAACATGACGATTATCAGGGGCGATACGGGTTGGATTCTGTTCGACGTGTTGACATGTAAGGAAACTTCAAGAGCAGCACTAGAACTAGTCAATGAGTACCTCGGTCAGCGCCCTGTGGTCGCCGTTGTGTATTCTCACTCCCATGTTGATCACTACGGCGGTGTACGCGGTGTCGTGGATGAGGCGGATGTGAAGAACGGAGGAGTGCAGATTATCGCCCCGGTTGGCTTCATGGAATATGCTATCGCGGAGAACGTGTATTCGGGGACTGCCATGACCCGTCGAGCCTTCTTTCAGTACGGTTTGCTATTGCCACGCAGTCCGTTTGGTCATGTCGATCAGTCGATCGGCAAGAACACAGCAGCGGGCAGAGTTGGACTGATTGAACCCACCCGTTACATAGAGCAGGATATTGAGGAATTGACCATTGATGGGGTCAGAATGTTGTTTCAGAACACTCCAGGCACCGAAGCTCCTGCCGAGATGAACACCTATTTCCCTGACTGGAGGGCGTTCTGGGCAGCAGAAAATATTTGCGGTACGATTCATAACATCTACACACTCCGGGGTGCATTGGTTCGAGATGCGCTGGAGTGGTCGAAGAAAATTAATGAAGCCCTTTATCTCTTTGGACAGGAAGCGGAGGTGATGTTTGCCTCCCATAGCTGGCCCCGTTGGGGAAATGACCGGATTCAAGAGGTCATGCGTGTTCAGAGGGATACTTATGCCCATCTCAATAGCGAAGTGCTGCACCAGGCGAACCAGGGCGTGACTATCAATGAGATCCATAATGTTTACAAGCTTCCCCTAAGTTTGCAGCAACAGTGGGCTGCCCACAGTTACCACGGCTCCGAGGAACACAATAGTCGGGCTGTCATCAACCGCTACCTTGGTTACTGGGATGCCAATCCGGCAACCTTAGTTCCACTTTCGCCGAGCGAATCTGCTCCGCTCTACATCGAGATGATGGGGGGGGCACAGAAGATTATGGCAAAAAGCAAGGAGTTGCACGATCAGGGCAAATACCGCGAAGCGATGGAGATCCTCAACAAGCTGGTCTATGCCGAACCTCATAACCAGGAAGCAAAAGACCTTTTGGCAGATGTGTTTGAACAGATCGGTTATCAGAAAGAAAGCCCCAGTGTCCGTAACAGTTTCCTTTCAGCCGCCTACGAACTGCGTAATGGCTTCCCCAGTGGTGTCACGGCACAGACGGTCAGCCCGGACACAGTCCGCGCCATGTCCACCGAACTCTTGCTTGACTTCATGAGCATTCGCACGGATAGTCAGAAAGCCGAAGGCATGAGATTTACGATCAATTTATTTACACCCGACAACGGCGAAAAATTTGTAGTGGAAATGAGCAACTCGACGCTCACTAACATCAAGGGGTTCGAGGCAGAAAACCCAGATCTCACGATTACGATTAACCGCAGCGACCTGGAGTCTGTGATGGCTGGGTTAAGCACGTTCGAGGATCTGATTGTCGCCCTTAAGGCGAAGCTAGAGGGCGATCGCAACGTCTTCGAGCAACTCCGGAGCGTCTTAGTCCAGTTCACCCCAGACTTTGCGATTATGCCAGGAACCAAGCCTGCGAAAGCTGCAATCTCATCAGAGAAAGACGCTTTTGAACAGCCTGAGCCAGCAAACTTGTCTGGTGGGTAAAGTGAGACAGTGATTTATGGATAGTTTGTTGGGGCAAAGTCAATGCCAGCAAAGGTAATCAGTGTGTCTCAGCTAACGGGACTTAAACAAAAATGTAGGACAAAAAAGAGTATAATGCTTAATTAGCATAACTTTCACATTTGCTGACTCCTAAAGTAAAGTTGCGTGGTGGTGATGAGGAGTTACAGGAATTAAAAGCATTGGCCCTCAAACATCGGCGTACTCTCAAGAACCATTTGAATGTTTCTGTATCGGAGAAGCTGACACCTATTGTGATCGCACAAAAGTTATTGGCGAAGATTGGGCTGAGATTAGCTTATGTGGCTCGGCTTGGTTCTAGGGAAAACAGGGAATGCGTTTATGAATTTGTCCCACCTGCCAATGAGCGAGATTGTATCTTCAGTCAGTGGCTCAAGCGGGATGAACTATTTCAAAGGTAGTTGGTGTCAGTCACTAATAATATAGAGTTGTGCGATTCGTTGGTTAGAAACAAGTATCCAAAAGGATATATGTGGATTAACCCCTAGGTTCAAGCCTAGAGAACTGAATAACCTTGTAGGTGTGAATCCTACCCTTCAAGTGCTGAGGTGAAAGCCCTTTCCCTACTGTAGAGACTAGCCATCAATCGGTAAAGCGGGAATGAACGGCGCTCTTACTGGGAGCCTAAACCTGGTAATCGCCAAGCAAGATATCCATGAGTACGAAAGAAAGACACGCTTGAATCATCGATAATTATAAACAGCGCAATAAGGCTGATACGCTGTGCCGAAAGGCAAAAGGATTAGGGATTGGCGAGTATCTCTTCGACCAATAAGCACCCCCAACAAACCTTGTGAATAGTGTCACTCTAAAGGTATCAGGTATCAGTGTATTGTTATTCGGAATGAAGTAACCCGTCAAACGCTCTCAGGTGGTCGAATACCTGAGTAGGTGCTAACCGGATGCCTTAATACAAACCTAAGTCTGTGACACTCACGATACCTCCCAAACATGAGATGAGGCTGTCGGGGGCTGGAAAGGGCTAAAGTTGTGATTACAGCAGGGGTTAGAGAATGCTGGGAGCTTCTACCATCAACTAGTCTCCAAAATCGGTGAGGCTGTTGGGATTGCTGAGGGTGAGCCGTTTTGGAATGGATATTTGGGGCAGTGGCAGGTGGCTGTTGACTTTGAGGACGGTTGTAGGGCTGTGGTGTGCGATTGGGTCGAGTCCATTGGGCGACGCTGGGATTAACGCACTTACGCTAAATTAGTTGGTGGGAAAAAACACAATCATCTTAAGAAAGATAAACAAGGCTAAAACCCTCTTCCCATCCTGCATTCTGCCTCATCTTAACTACAAATATTCACGCAGTTCTACTGATTGCTGTTTATGCCGCTTAAGTCGAGCTAAGACACACCCGCTCTGTGCAGCTTATCGTACTCCTTGGCAGAACCCGTAGGGTAGGGTAGTAACTGCCGTGCAAAGAAACGGTATAAAAATATAGGAAAATTTATCAACCACTTAAATAGGTTCTTCTGAAACTTTAACAGCTAGTTTTCCTATTTTGTTACCATTAAATAGTTTAAGAATAGCCGATGGTGCATTTTCTAAACCTTCAACAATCTCTAATGCATATTTAATTTTTCCTTCGTTAACCCATTGCCCAATATCCTTGATTGCTTCGCCAAATCTTGAAGAATAATCCAGAATAATAAACCCTTGTACTCGCGCTCGCTGCATGAGAATTTGGCTATAGTTGTAAGGCCCAGGTACAGGCTCAGTGGCATTATAAGTTGAAATTAAACCACACAGAGGAATACGTGCGTGCAAATTAATTTTGGTTAGCACAGCATCCAAAATTGCACCGCCGACATTATCAAAATAGACATCAATGCCATTAGGACATGATTTAGCTAATGCTGTTTCCAAATCTGCTGTTTTATAGTTGATAGCGTCATCAAAGCCGAGTTCTTCTATAAGCCAACAGCATTTTTCATTACTGCCAGTTATCCCAACTACACGACAACCCTTAATTTTGGCAATTTGTCCCACGACAGAACCAACGGCTCCGGCTGCGGCTGATACAACTATAGTCTCACCAGATTTGGGTTGTCCGATATCTAAAAGTCCAAAATATGCTGTAAAACCTGTAGCACCTAAAGGCCCGACAAATGCAGAGAGTGGACAGGGTAAAGGTGATGGTAGTTTGCTAATACCTAAACCAGTGTTACCCAAAGCCAGAGCATAATCTTGCCAACCAAGTACCCCAGAAACTAAATCCCCTTTCTGAAAATCGGGATTTTTTGACTCTTCCACTACGCCAATTACAACACCGCGCATGACTTGCCCAATTTCAACTGGCGGCATATATTGTGGGCGATCGCTCATCCAAATGCGATTGGTAGGATCTAGGGAAAGATAGATAGTACGTACCAAAACTTCACCATCGCTAGGCTGAGGAATCGGTTCTTCTCGGTATTCAAAATTACTAGCTGTAATATCGCCAACTGGACGTGATGCCAAGCGAAACTGTCGATTTTTGCCTGTGTTCATAGGTTTAATAAATTTATAAACAGAATATGTTTAATCAAATTTTAGTTTAGTCGTTTTAGCTAATTTCTTTAGAAAGATTCATTAGTGGTGAATTTTGGGACAGTATTTAGAGCAACTTGGATTATCTACCGACTTTCGTCGTCCCGTTGAGAATGGGCAATGGGTTCGGTGCTATCGGTTGAATACTGAGGATATATTGTTTGCACAGAAGGTACTGGAGTATCGACAACGGCAGCGCCAATAGAAGCGGGAGCATCAAGAGGCTTATGCGGCTAGGATACAGACTTAGTAAGGAGTAGAGATGATTAGACCCTCATCTAATCTTTCGTCTACCTCCCCCAATAATGAAGATGGGACACAAATTCTGCCCACCAGTGAAGGACAAGTTCGACCAATTACAAGCCTAAAGCCACAGGAACAGTGTACATAAAGAAATACTTAAAATCATCGCTTAATGAAAAGACACTTAATTTTCCAATTAATTAAAATCATGAAAACCTCCGCTAACCCCTGGTACGTGACGTAACTCCCTCTAGACTACTGTATGTGATTGCTGGCTAACGACTAAGATAAGCGGCGGCTGACAACCCACGCATCATCCCCAATATCTCTCGCCCGTCCGCTTCATAGACTTGTTATGCAGTTTCAGGAGTTGTATTACATCCAAACTATTCATGTTCAATCTTCCCAAATATTATTAGTGCTGAACTTTGCTGTCTTCGACGAGTAAAGCATCATTGCACTTGGAATTAATACCAACCAAAATCCCGATATTGGGATGAAAAAAATTCCTGTAATTGAGGACGCAAGTAGGATTCCACTCACTGAAATAGGCAAGGTGAGTTTCTGCTGATCGGCCCACAAGCATAACTGACCCAAAATCGAGAGAAATGGCGTAATCGTCATGAACCAAATTGCGTCTTCTCGTTCAAAAATGGGGGCTAATGGATCGGGAGCCACTACGTTAAACCAACCTGCTTGAGCGATCGCCTGCCACTGTGGAAAATATACAGCTAGTCCAATTGCCACATGAATGATTGAGATCGCTATCCAGCATCGTCCAGCAATTCTTAACACGACACACCTACCTTAAAAAGTGAAGACCGTTAAGCAATGAGTTTTTATTTTCCATACGCCACCGTATGCAGCGATTCTAAGCTAGAATTCTGGAGAATGTCAATACGATGACGTATGGTTAGACAAAAAACGCTAGAACCCAAGCTTGGTCGGCAAGATTGGATCAAGACTGGGTTAGATGTGTTGGCAGAGAGTGGGGTGGAGGCTGTCCGGGTAGAACCGTTAGCGAAACGGATGAACGTGACCAAAGGAAGTTTCTACTGGCACTTCAAGGATCGGAATGATTTATTAAATGCGATTTTGGCAGAATGGGTAGAGATTGATACCAACAGTGTTATTGAGCAAGTCAATCAACTTGGCGCTGATCCAAAGACGAAGCTATTGCGATTGCTGGAACTTGCGATCGCGGATGATGGTCTGGCTCCGGGACTTGCAGACGGCAGTATTGAGAATGCGATTCGGGCTTGGGCAACGAATGATCCGAAAGTTGCAGCAGTGCTTGCAAAAGTCGATCAGCAAAGGCTCGACTACACCAAAAAATTATTTCTTGAAATTGGTTTCTCTGAACCTGAAGCTTTGGTTCGTGCTCGTTTAGCCTACTATTCGTTAGTGGGCGAATTCACGATTGGGGTGCGAACAAATCAAGCTGATCGTTTAGCCGAAATACGAATACAGCATACTATTTTGACCACGTTCATTGATGAATGAATTGAATCTCAGAGGGCAGTTGACCTATGACTTATGCTGCATAACGTTCCGGTTGAGCGGCTGTCGATAACCTCTGACACAAACCGACTAACTTTGTCAGTCCGCTCCAACCGGGTTGTTATGCGTGGTTTCTATTTCTGATTTCATGTATCACATTCATTTTCGTTAGTTCTTCGTAACTATCTATCGAATGCAAAAAAGCAACGTTCTTATTATTAGATTTATCTATAATATCAAAATTTACCATTTACCGCCTCTTTTCACGTGACGCATAACTATTTATTATACGGAAAGTTTCCGTATAATCTTTTTCTTAACCCTAATATATCAAGCATTACAACGAACTTCTGTCTGAATATACGGAAAACTTCTTTTTTGAGTAGTTTGCAAAAAGCGTTAAAACAGGCGGTTCGTCAAGCGGGTATTCAAAAAAAGGTGGGTTGTCATACGTTTCGTCACAGTTTTGCTACCCATTTATTACAAAACGGCTATGACATCCGCACGGTACAGGAATTATTGGGACACAAGGATGTAAAAACGACGATGATTTATACCCATGTTCTTAACCGGGGTGGTAAGGCTGTTCGTAGTCCGCTTGATTAGAATTACTGGCATATATTTTGTATGAATTTTGAACACCTAAAATGGTACAAAGTTCACACCCTAGTGGCAAGCCGCAGTCCAAGAAGCTGGCGGAAAAATTCCAACTAGTAGGGTTGTCAAAGATGTGGTGCAAAGAATCATGGAGCGCACCCAAGTACCCAACACCTACCAAATTGGCGAAGTGTGCCAGATTATTGTTAAAGATAATCCTGAACTGAGGGGCAAGGGTGGGTGTTGGGCGATTGTCAGTGCAGTCAATGACTTTAGCTGTACCCTGAGAATGTGGAATGGAGAATACACCGTGAGGATAGACCAATTGAAATCACTGAACTACACCGATTCAGAATGCCACGATATGCAATCACTTAGCATCCGTATCAACAAACTGCGCGATAGTGACAACCTAGAAGAAGCGGCTTTAGCTGTTCTGAAACATCTGGGGGAACTGAAGCGCCCTTATTTGACGGAGTTTGAAGAGAAAATGTTACGTTTTATCGAGCTTGAATGCACTACTTAGTGATCGCCACTTTGGAACTGTTAGGCATACCTGCATTACTAGAGAGCGATTTGCAAAGGACACTAATGACCGACTAGACAAGGTAGCTGCGGAAATTTAATTTCTGCTGTATCTTCAAAGGCGATCGCTTCCCATGTTTGCGGGGTAGTTCTCGGACAAAGGGGGGCGATGCCTACGGCAGGCGGTTACGCCATTGCAGCGAGTGAGTTGCGTAAGCTGGAGCAATCCGTGCCTCAATTTTATCAGTGGCTCGACGAAACAGTGCTGCCAATGGAATTGTAAATGGCTTTTTGGGAAAAATCACTTCACACTTTATTAGTGAATTATTCTGTCTAGATCAACTAAAGTGTATTTCCTGATCTATCACTCAGCCGATAACTTCGTGTTATCCTCAATTTTTTTGTCAAGATTATTACCACTAGTTGATGGCGGTGCTAACATCGACAACGCCGCGATCGCACCCCGTACTTGATCGGGTTCTACCTCCAAATAATTTTGCAGCTGCTCCAAGCTGCGATGTCCGCTGATTTCTTGAATAACTCTCAATGGGATTCCGGCATTGCTCATCAGTGTCAGTGCTGTTCTCCGGCAACTGTGAGTGCTTGCTCCTTCGATGTCCACACGTTCGCAGGCTTCTCGAAAGATCAGGCTTGCATATTCTGAGTGCAAGTGATTACGCCCCCATCGACCGGGAAACAAAAACCCTTCATTTGACGGTGCAGGTCTGTACTGTTCTAGAAAGTGCCTTAATTCTTCCAAAATCGGAATGCTGCGGGTAGCCAGTTTCCCCTTACTGTTCCCTTTGCGGATGATCAGCTCTGCTCTGATCCGTCCCCTGCTGTTATAAACATCTTTAATTTTCAGGGTGACGGCTTCATTAACTCGGCAGCCCGTGTACAGCATTACGGCTATTAAAGTTCTATCTCGGACTGTGGTCAATCCATCGGTAAACAAGCGCTGGATTTCTTCCGGCGTCAGAACCTTTGCCTTTCCATGACGGTCGATTTTCACACCCTGGCACTGCGTGAGTGATAGTAAATCATTATCGCCGATGCATGGTACGCAATAATTAAAATACTGCTGCCAATTACTTCAATTCAATATGACTCAGTTATCAAAAGCAAGCCGAAGTCGAATATTGCCGCAGACGATGGCAACACCCGAAGAATTACAACGCCGCAAAGTAGAGCGTCATCAACTGGGTGCGCGGTGTCGGGCAATCTTTGAACGGATTCGTCCCCAATTAATCGAAAACCATTACAACTGGTTAATCGCCATTGATGCAGATAGCGAAAACTACCTTGTTGACCCGAAATTAGAAGGTTTGCTAGAACAAGTTCGCCTACAGTATACTAATCCAAATGCCAAACTTACTATTTTTCGCTTAAACGAAACTGGGGCCTGCGGCACAATATGATTGGTGGTAGGTTTGGTGACAATGGAGAGTTGTTCTTTGAAATAAAACTAGTCTCTGTCAATGGAGAACAATTTGAAGTAGAATCGCTGTTTGATACAGGTTTTACCTCTGGGTGGTTGTCAATTAATTCTCAAGACCTGGAAGCTCTGGAGTGGTCGATAATTCTACCTCAAATTGAGATGCAGACTGCTCAAGGGGTAGAGTATTTTGACTTATACGAAGGGAAAGTAATTATTGACAGCAAAGAGTTTATTATTCCCGTTCATGTGGGAGAGGAACTACCTGAAACTTTGATGGGGTCGCTGTGGTTCGATATCATGCAGTTGATTGTAAATAAGCCTAGAGGGATTTTGACACTAGAAACTGTCATCGCTCTTTGAATGTGCTGACGATGATAACATCAAGGTAACTGTCATGATAAATTACACGATTAAATAAGTGCTGACAGTCCCAGTTTACCTAGATGATACGTAGGCATGAGCAATACAGGGCGTAGAAAAAAGCTGGCATCTTTTAACTGTGACCAAAAGATGTGGGAGCAGTTTATTGCCCGTTGCAATTCTGAAGGCACGACGGCAACAACCACGCTCACCCAATTTATCAAGCGCTACCTAAATGGTTCTTTAGATGATCTTGATAAAATTGTCAGCAATGATTTAGAGAAACGCCTGGACTCTAAGATTAAGGCAAAAGTTGAGGAGTACTTGGTTGCTAGTAATAATAATAGCGCCAAAGAGGAGAATCAAACGATATTGGATATTTGCGAACGACTTAATCAAATCGAGTCACAGTTGTTAGGTGAATCTAATAGCAATGAAACTGGAGCAATCCCTAATCTCGCTGATTTAGAACAAAAAATTGAGGGGATGGCATCTCGAATCAAACAATTGACCGAAGCGATTCTGAAGATTCAAGATTATCTTAATAACCAACTCAAGCAACCCAAGAAATCGTACAACAATTCGTATTATCAACGCTCTACTCAGAGAATCCAACCGCTAACCGAAGAAGGTTTGGCTACAAGACTTGGTGTTAGTGTAGAAACTATACGCGAACAGCGAACTAAGCTGCACCCACCGCTTTTTGTGGCATGGTGTAAGGGCAAGGATAGAGCGGGTATGGGGTGGGAATTTAATAAAAATACGGGGTTATATTATCCTGTAAGTTAGTATTATTGTACTTTGTCACGAATTTACCCAGGCAATTCTCCACTCATTACTATTGAACGGTGCTTGTGGAAAAGAAATTTCATTTTCGGCGGACTCTTGATATTCCAAGTTTGCTGTCCGATACTTAGTGAATCCCAAAAAACCTTTTTCAATGCGTATATGAAATTTTACATGGATTGGACTATTCAATAATAGGGAAACGGCATCTTTGCTAGTTGTATAAGCAGGAAGGATCACTGTTTTTCCTTGAATTGAATCGCCTAGCTTGGTTGTAATAAGCCGAGATTCATGTACTGTAACTTTAACAGGTAATGGAGTATAGTTAGCCACCGAAATGGTATAGTATTCGGAATCTTCTTCGTAGTTAGAGGTAATCATAATGTCATCTTCTTCAAGATTGTAAATACGTCCATGAGGATATTTATTTTCACGTTTAATCGATAGATAGCCTTGCATATATGAACCTCTACCTTTGCCCAAAGCACTTTCCCAAGCTAGATAAATATTTTGAGATTGTAAACCCCCGTTTATGAAAGAAGTTGAATTTTCTCGACCGGAATTAATTCATTATTATTGGCAGCGATTATCTCTAATTCGTGATTCTCATTTGAGAGTTAATCCAAGTATTAAGAAAGACTTTCCAGAAGCTTTATCATGCCCACAAAAATTCTATGCTTTTGATACTGCTGTGGAGCTTCACAGAAATGGCTCTCGCCCTTGGGTTTAGTTAATTGCTACCTGAACCAATCTCTGCTGTAATCTTGTGTAACGCTGCCCATCATCAGTAGAACGCACAGCCAGAGATATCGCTTTTTAGCTCCGACGACAATGGCTAGCTTCTTGGCACGGGTCAGAAGTCAAAAAGAAGGGTGTGGGGTGCAGGGGGTAGGGTGTAGGGAATAAATCAGTGGGGACTTGAACCCACCACTGATTTAAGACCACTGATTTGAAAAATCAGTGGGGGCTTGTACCCCACTAGTTTCGGGGGTAGAGTGTACCAAAAAACACGATTCTTTTCTCTTCCCTACACCCTACACCCTATCCCCTACACCCTGTTCTTGGTCAATCAACTCGGTGTAAGGGCGAGCCTCACAAGTATTGCCCAGGCGACAACTAACGTATACTGAAGAAGACTTAGCTTTTAGGTTTAACGTAGATATCGAAACCTTGAAGAAGGCACGAAGTAATGCCAGAAGTGAAGGTGAATTTATTAGCTGGAGCAAATCAAAAGACCCTAGCGGACTGGGTTGGGAGTATAACTCAAAAGATGGGCGGTATTATGTAGCGCAGTAAGGATTAATCACTTTTCGGCATAGTACTGAACTGGCGCGTAGTAGAAATGGTAACTGTAAAAAATATCAATCGCCGGACTCCATCCTGCTTCTCTTGCTTCATTTTCTACCCATTGATCAACTTCTAGCGTAGGCACTTTAAATAACTGACTGGTTTCTGGAAGCCACATTTGATCAGCAAGAAAACACCATCTATTTTGAGTATATAGGGCATTATATTTACAAGATTTATAATTAGGACAAATCTGTGGAGGTTTACCAGTTAGTATTTTACAATCTAGGAATAGCCAACAGCCTAACTCGGTTTTACTACGCTTTTTGCTCATATTTTTATGCGTGAACTAACACCAGAAGATTACAAAGAGTGTCCGCTGGGATTAGCGTGTTCAGGGTTTAATGAACAAAACAAATATGGCTTACAACTCTGGAAAAAATGCCCAAATTGTCACTACTGTAGAGGTGCTTGTGAAGCGTGGTATATACCATTAGAAATTAATGATAACAGAGCGGTTGTTAATTTACATTTACCACATAACTATGATGAAAAAACATTTGCTAAGGAAATGAAAAAGTATGGTTGGGCAGAAGCAGAAAAACTGCCTTATTGTATAGGTGTACACTTTGATTTTTACACAATTAGCGATGAATTATTAGTAATTGAAAATAAGTTTAAATATGGTTTCGCTGTAGCAATTGATATTCGCCGAAAAAAGTATATTCAAAAATGTGTGATTGACAAACATGGGCTATGGTGGTGTACAAATGGTAGACCACCAAAGATTAGTTAAAAATAAAGCGATGCCTACGGCGGGCTGTGACGCTCGTTCGCATGATTGCGTCTCACGCCACTTGCTCCACTTGGGGAGACCCCAAGACCGCAGTGGCTCCCCTTGTGAGAAGACTCGGCTTAGCTTCGCTGTCGGTGACGCACAATTGCGATCGCCATGTTTGCTCATTTATTGGGAAATCCTTTTCAATCCCGACTGTCTACGCCATCCATACTTTTTTACAAACAGTCCTTTACTGTTCCTGTAGTGCAGGATTTATCCATAATTTTAAACTCCTCCAAATCAGTCAAAAAGAAGGGTGTGGGGTGCAGGGGGTAGGGTGTAGGGAATAAATCAGTGGGGGCTTGAACCCACCACTGATTTAAGACCACTGATTTGAAAAATCAGTGGGGGCTTGTACCCCACTAGTTTCGGGGGTAGAGTGTACCAAAAAACACGATTCTTTTCTCTTCCCTACACCCTACACCCTATCCCCTACACCCTGTTCTTGGTCAAGCAGGTTTCTTAGCCTCTCCTTCTAGATGCTTTTTGAGCGTATAGGGACAATCTGGAGCTTTAATAGTGCTAGCGTAAGGCAATTTATAAGATGCCCAAAGTTGCCACCGTAAGACATCAATCCCAATCGCTGCACCACTGTATTGCACTCGACAATCTTTATCTGGTTTATCAAGAATATTTTTGATGATAGTGTTAACCATCTCTATCTTGAGAGTATTCGTAATTCCCATAGTTTGCTTTGTAAGCCACTGTTTTATTTCTGGTGATTGCAGCCAATCTCGAATTTGCTCATCAGTGGGAGTTAGACGATTGGCTAATAGCGCGGTCTTTTCATCTAATTTATTAGCTGGGGTTTTTGGTTGAAAGAGTTGGTGAAAATGAGCATCTATATTTGACATAAGCTCAATGATTTGTGGCGAATATTTATTTAAATTATATCTAATCTTTGGGAATTTATGTTGTTAATTAAATAAACTAAACTAAGTGAGAGCAGTTGAAAAGAAAATTATGTAAATAAATAGTAATTATCTAATTTAATTAATCAGTAAAATAATCATATACAGCACTCTTACCAAAGTTAATCTCGCATAATCAGGCGATTACAGTAACCCAAAACGTTGTCATATCAGGCATAGTCAATTTCAGACGGGTTTACCAAAAAAATAAGCTTTCAAGACGAAAAGCCCCAACCGGATCAGGGCTGGGGCAAAAATTCTAATAATCAGATATTCAGATCATGACACAACTCAATACCTGCTTAAACGCTCAGAGTCTGGAGGTGGCATAATGAACAAGCCACCGAAACAACGCAAGAAATCAGGGAGCAACACAAAACCACCCCTGGGCGCTAAGGACGAAGAAAACCCAAGCGTAACCACGATTACCGTGCAAGCTGTTGAAATGCCTGAGTTAACCGAGGCAGAAATTAGCGATAAGCCTGACGGCATGGCTACGCTTACCGCCTGCACTTAGAGCGAATTGTATCAGTTGTGCTAAGTTCTGTTCAGTGTGAAAGTAGGTTGGCTTGTAGCACAGCAGTGTTTGGTCTTCGCCCTTCTCTCGGATGAGGTCATCTTTGAGTGCCATGTCTTTAATGATGTCAGCGATCGCGTTTTCTTTCGGTTCGTGCGATTCTGTAGTCAGCAGTTTGATGACTTGCTCAATTAATTCCGGCTGTGGTAAGTAGCAATGACCATCGGCAGCAGCCTCACCTAAAACATGAATTAACCCAGCACGGTAACGAAACTCACTATCCGGTGCAACTCCCAAATTGAAGGCAATTTTATCAGCTGTGAGAAACCCAATGCCGTAGATGTCGGTGGCTAGCTGATAGGGATTACTGGTGACAGTTGCGATTGCCTCATCTTTGTACTGTTTGTAAATCTTTACCGCATAGGTGGTAGAAACGCCATGACTTTGAAGAAAGACCATCACTTCTTTGATGGCTTTTTGAGTTTGCCAGGCGGTTTGAATTAATTTGATGCGTTTTTTGGCTATACCTTGAACTTCAATCAAGCGCTCAATCTGGTTTTCAATGATTTCAAGGGTTTCTAAACCAAAGTGAGCAACGATGCGCTTGGCTGTGACTGGGCCCACGCCTTTAATCAGTCCGCTGCCCAAATACTTCTCAATCCCGGTGAGAGTGGCAGGTTTGGTTTCTCGGTAGTTGACGACTTGAAACTGTGGCCCAAACTGGGGATGGTCACGCCAAAAACCAGTTAGTTGCAGAGTTTGCCCTGGTTGAATATTAGCGAAACTGCCGACGATTGTTGTAAGTTCAGTGGCACGAGGGCGCACCAGGCGTGCCACAGTGTAACCCGATTCAACAGAGTAGAAGGTCAGGCGTTCTACTACTCCGGTAATTGTTTCGTGCGGGACAGATGTATTTAATTGTTGAGGAGAAAAGATTGGTGAAGTGGACATTACTTTTTGAGAACGCCGCACATATAAGAGCGGCTTCATTATAGTACAAAAATACCAACTGCTACACCAGCATTAATCACCCCGCGATGTCTTTGCCACTCTTATAAGTCATCGCTCTTGGTTTCCTTTTCTTGAGAGGAACTGCCGATTTCTTAGGTGCTTGAGGACGACGGCATTGTTCACAGTAGAGCGGTCGCGGGCCAAAAGTCTCGCGTTGTGTTGGTTGTTGGCACTGCTGACAGACGAAGTTGAATATGCGAGTGTGAATCGTTCGCTGATGTGCTCGAACAACGTACTCTTTGACATCGATAATCTTGCTGCTTGGCATCGTATACCTGGATGTTTTTCTCTCTATATATAAATATAATCTTTAACTTCTGACTACCTACAAGCTTTGTTTGATATGCCGTTGCAGTCAAGTACAGACAGAGCTATTCTGGCAGATTGGCAATCAAGTCGGTGTTGAGATCAAGTTAGACACAACAAATCGCACTAATTAACAAGATACTCTTGAACATTATCTTGATGACGACGAAGAATAATCATTGCTTGATGTTCAATTTTAGCAACTCGTTCTCTACTAAGTTTAAGGCGTTTTGCAATTTGGTTCACGCTCATTGGGCGCTCATCCCCTAATCCAAAGCGTAAAGTTAAGACTTCTCGTTGCTTCTCCTTTAACAATGCCAGCAACTTGCTTAAGTCCTGATACAAATGTTCTTGATTGATTTGCTCCAAAGGAGAGTTATCAGGTATAGGCAATATATTGATTAATTCAGTTTCTCGTTCGGCTCCGACTCTCATCTCTAAAGAAACGGGATTTTTCGAGACATTCAGAGATTCCCGGATTAAAGAAGGCTTGAGTTTTAAGGACTCAGCAATTTCTGCCACGGTAGGACGACGACCGAGTAATTGAAACAGTTCTCGCTCTCGGCTCTTGATTTGATTGAGCCTTTCATTGAGATGAATTGGTAGTCGAATAGTGCGAGACTTTTCTGCTATAGCTCTTGTGATGGACTGGTTAATCCACCAGTATGCATAGGTAGAAAGTTTGTAGCCGCGATTGGGATCAAACTTTTCAATACTCCGTTGCAAACCAAGTGAGCCTTCTTGGATCAAGTCGGGAAACTCTAGATTACGGTTCTGGTATTTTTTAGCGATCGCCACTACCAGCCGCAGGTTTGCTATCACCATTTTTTGCTTAGCCCGTTGCCCAAGGTTCAGGATTTGGGTTATTTCAGCTTCGGTTTTACCCAGAGTTGCGGCTAATTCCGAGTCGGTTGGTTGTCGGTTTAGCTGTTGTGCTTGTTGCTCTGTTGCTTGCTCAATTGCAATCATCTGCTGCACCTGCCTTGCGTATGCAATCTCTTGAGAGGGAGACAATAGAGGGTAGCGACCGATTTGCTGGAGGTAGGAGTGAACTAGGTCGGAAGTTGCGGTAGTCATACTTTTATTGATTGCGGTGGATGATTTCTAAGTTTTTGATAAAACATTAGTTTGTCTCAATGTTTTATCAAAAAGTTAAACGCCAATAATTTAACGAAGGAAGAGGGAAGAAGAAAGAAGGACTCTTGTCTTCTTTCTTCTTGCCAAACGGGTTTAAGTCCCCCATCAAATCATAGATTTGATGGTCTGCAATTGGTGGTGGGTTTAAATCCCCCACCAATTGTCCTTCTTCCTTCTTCCTTCAAACTTCTTCCTTCGTTAAATACTTTAATATTTGATGTGAGCATCAAAGGCTAAATATATATTACTTGAAGATGGCAATCAAGTAAATATAAAAAGCTTCGCTACATTGAGATGGAAGTCTCTTTTATAATCAAAGAGAAACCACTACGCTTTATCGAGATTGAAGTCTGAAGCCAGATAATTCATCTCTCTTGTCTAAGCAAGAAAAACCGCTACGCTACATCGAGATTGAAAGATTAAGCTCACCTCGCGCTGCCTTGTTAAAAACCTCTTCATTTGCAAACAAGGTCTGAAACCGTGCTAGCGAGATGTTTTTGAGAAATTCGGGAAACTACAAAAATTTAGGAGCAAAGAAATGAACGTTCAAGACGTACTTACTTTAATGATTGAAGCTATCTTTTGGGCATTTGTTGGGATTATGATGTTTCAGTTTATTACTGAACTTTTCGTTACAGCCAATGCCAATAGCACAATGATTTCGATTAGCTTGCCAGATGTAATCAAAGAATTCACCCCAGTTACAGCAGAAGTAGTAATCTCACCACAATTACAGACTTTTCAACAATTGCCCGACCCGTGGGAGTTAAAATCCGATAGTTACGATAGTACTAATTCAACTGTTGCAGTTATTCTCCCATTCCCTACATTGAGATTACTGCCACCAGTCAAAGAAATCAAGCCAAAATCAAAATCAGCTACTCGTTCTAAGAAAACTGAGCCAGTTGCAAAAAAGAAAACAACTAAAAAGACTGAGACGACACCAACAGCGAAGCGCAAGCCGGGTAGACCACGCAAAGTTGCTTAAGTATTACCAAAGAATAACAAATTTCCAACCCTCGGCTGATTACCGGGGGTTCAGCATATCTGGAATTGTCATCATGTTTTGAACGCATATTCAACTGTTGTTCATGACTTTCAAATCTGTATGACTGAAGTATTATCAAGAGGGATAATCATGCTGGCAACCTTGTCTGAATTCACCAAAGTCCAATCTTTGAAAACTGATAATGCCACCTATAACGTCAATCAAACTATCAAGTTTTGGCATTTAGATGAGCGGAACTGGCTCCAAGGAAGAATTAAGGAAATAACTCAGTGTGAAGGGTATTTCGTCAATGTGAATATTAATTACCAAAACTATAACAGACAAAGGCAAATACAAATTTATCGAGAAGATTGGCTGATTAGTAATTGATAGTTGATGAGTAATAGCCCTCTTGTAAAAGTATTTTTTGCACTCTTGGGGGAAAAGTTAAAGAGGAAGGGGAAAATACAAAATCTTTCCCCCTTGACCCTTCTCCTTTTCCCGACTTCTGCAAGAGGTCTAATGCTTAAATTTCTACGCCTTGATTTTTAGCTTGAGCTAAAACTTTGTCAATTTTGGTGTTAGTTTCTTCAAAGAATTGCAGTACTTGAGGCGAAACTTGATTAGTTTTTACCTTGCCTGATTGAATATCTAGAACTATCTCTCTATTTTGGTGAGCGATCGCCAAGTCTTTTTGCTCAGTATTAAACGAAATATTATAAACTTGACCTTGAACTTTGGTGAAACCATCTTGCCCAGGTTTGCCCAAAACCATGCCAACTCTCTGAGCGATTTGGGTAAGTCTGCTAATAGAACGGTACTCTTGCTTATCTTGGTTCATTGCGGTCAATGCCTTATCTGATAATTGTTGATCTGTTTTAAACCCATTGGACACCTCCACAATGCGTTGCTTGTACTCCTCTGACTTACCTAATTTGTCGGCAGCAGCATACCAATTCCTCAAATCATCAATACTAACTACTGGGCGGTTTGTCACACCTTTTGGTTCGGTTTTTACACTATTACTAATTGGGGATGTGGTGGGAGTAATCGGGAGTGGTACAGGGCTTTGTTTGCTAATAGTAGATGTGGGTTGAGTCCAATGTTTAGGCTCTGGTAGTTTTGGTTGGTCTGGTGGTTTCAAGAATTGCGGTCGTGTGGCAAGAGAGCTAACTTTTTGTTGATACTCATTACTCGATTCAATAACTGCTCCAAATTTCTTAGTCATTTTCTCTAAAGTTTTGGGAGGGATGGAACTGCTGACTAAGTTAAACACCGCTAATCCTTTTTGGGTTTCCTTAATCACATCTTCGGGTGGAACTTGAGAGAATTCAACGCTTTGAAGAGTTAGCCATTTGCTTACCGCCTCGACTTTGTGATTGTCAACCGCCAAGCCCATAAATCCTTGTACTTTGTGTTCAGGTGTGGCAACAAGTATGGTTGGACGCCAGGGCGAACGCATCTAAATATTGAGCAAGTGGTAGGTAAAGCGGGTAATAGTAGTACAAATAAACTATTGAGAGGGCTGAGGGAGCGATCGCTGCAAGCGTAAGGGTAAGCAATCAGACTTTGATGGTAAAGTCATTGTAAAAGTAGGATAAAGCCCAATCAAGCGTGAAGCTCAAGCCCAAAATCACCATTGCTGACCACTTTGCACAAATGTCAGACCCAAGAATAGACCGCACAAAGCGACACAAGTTGATAGATATTTTGACAATTGCAATAATAGCGGTGATATGTGGAGCAGACAGTTGGGTGGCAATTGAATTGTATGGCTGCACGAAGTATGAGTGGTTAAAAACATTTTTAGAGCTAGCAAACGGGATTCCATCGCATGATACATTTGCCAGGGTATTTGCACAGTTAAACCCCCAACAGTTCCAAGAATGTTTTCTGTTATGGATGAGATCGATACAGAAGATAACATCAGGAGAAATTGTGGCAATTGATGGTAAGACTTTATGTGGTTCTAAGGACAAAGCTTCTTCACAAAGTGCTATCGAAATAGTCAGCGCATGGGCGACAAAAAATAGATTGGTATTAGGGCAAGTAAAAGTGCATGACAAATCAAATGAAATTACAGCAATTCCAGAGTTATTAAAGGTATTAGAACTGTCTGGATGTCTTGTGACAATAGATGCAATAGGCTGCCAAAAAGAGATTGTAAAATTGATTACCCAGCAAGATGCCGACTATGTAATTACATTAAAAAAGAATCAAGGTAATCTTTATGATCAAGTAGAAAAGCTAATTAGCGAAGGAATCAGAACAGGTTTCCAAGGACTTGAGCAGAGCACATATAAAACAGAGGAAAGTAGGTATGGTCGTCAGGAAATTCGCCACTATCTAATGTTATCTAATATTGGAGAGAAGCTTGACCCAGATTCGGTTTGGGCAAAGTTAAATAGTGTTGGTATGGTGGAGTCTGTGCGGCAATTAGATGGTAAAACAACGGTTGAAACTCGTTATTTTATCAGTAGCCTTGAGAAGAATGTTGAAAAATTCGCTCTATCAGTTCGCAGCCATTGGGGAATTGAGAATTCACTACATTGGGTATTGGATGTAGCATTTAACGAAGATGACTGTCGCATTAGAAAAGATAATGCACCACAAAATTTTGCAATTCTGCGACACATTGCAGTTAATCTGTTAGGTAAAGAAAAACGAGTGAAAGTAGGAGTGAAAAATAAACAATTTCTAGCGGCGATGGATAATCAATATTTAGCTAGATTACTTTCCTTAGCTTAAATCTGGTTTTATAGGGCATTTAATTAGGCTGTAACTACTTTTAGATTTCGGGTTGTAGTCAGCTAACTAATGTTGCCTACTTTCTACTAATTGTTAATTTAAAATTACATCTCCATCACAAATTATAAGTTTTTAATATCTGAGTTGATACTTTGATTTGCCCTGACTATTTATCTCAGTTATCTGGCTTTGTTTTATATATTTGAATTTACTTCCCAATTCTTATTAGCA
The DNA here is from genome assembly GCA_019359395.1 of Komarekiella atlantica HA4396-MV6. Classification (GTDB taxonomy): domain Bacteria; phylum Cyanobacteriota; class Cyanobacteriia; order Cyanobacteriales; family Nostocaceae; genus Komarekiella; species Komarekiella atlantica. Next base: position 27,404 of record JAHHHK010000042.1, on the reverse strand, counting down.
ATTAAGATGCGTTCGCCCTGGGTTGGACGCTCCTTAATTTTTTGGAGTATCGGCGCACTGCTATCAATGAAGTCAGAAGTCAGAGGGAAGACGTTCGAGGGACGATGCTCTGACTTCTCGCGACCAAAGGAAGCAAGGGTCAGAGTCCCCTGCTGAATCAAAGATTTAGCAGCACCTATTTGAGTGGGGTCAGAATCCCCATACTTATTCATCCTTCTTCCTCCTTCCTCCGAACTTCTTCCTTCTTTTTCAATCATGAACTTTTGAAGAGGGTCAATTTCTGATTGACCAAAAGCCTGAAACTCCTTAGTCCAGTTTTGAGGATATTCAACGGTGGAGGGGTCGATTTGGGCGCAAATAACAGAAAAATTACTTTGAAGAATAGCGGGTGCTGGTGTAAGTTCACCGTTTTTAAGTAGTCCAAGTTGCCGTAGTGCGTCTTTGTCCTTTTTGAAGTGCAACACACCGAGTGGCTCACCATTTAAAAATACAGCTTCTCTGGATCTAGAGGCCGAAGTTTCTACGCTCGCTTGACGGTAATTTTGATCCGAGAATGTTTGACCTTTAAAATCGTAAAAGTTAATTTTATTGATTTTAAGTAAATTCCCATTGGGAGATTCGCCCAGCAAAAAGGCTTGATCTCCAGTAGAAGAGATAGAGGTAAGTTTCAATTGTAGAGGATTACCATTTTTGAGGTAATTAAAGCTTTTTAATTGTTCAACAGAATCACTGTCTAACTCACCCAAGATTTTGCCATCAAGTTTGATTTTGACGGTTTGGTCGGGAACTGGTACAGTGCCAAATTCTAAGGTCACAGGTTCGCAGTTAAAAGTCTGCTGGGCGTAGGAAAAGTTCCTAAGTTCCCTGATAGTAATGTCAATTGGTTCCCTTCCAGGTAATCCGATAGTGGCTTTGGCTGTGTAGGTTTCGCCACCGACCATGTTAGCTTGTGCCTTCGTGCCAATAGGCAAGATCCCAGTTCTGGTTTCGAGCATGGCGAATTCCTTATATTCACCGTCGCTGTCCTGGACAAACATTAGTCTGGAAACATGGCGTTCATGACCAACTGGGTGGTGAGAGGCTCTGATTTCTATGGGGTGTTTTTCATCTGGGTTCCAGTCTTTACCTAAAAACTGATTCGCCTCATTCTTCAGGGTGACTAATTTCAGTTCAGTGAATTGAAGCTTATCTAGGCGGGACACAATTTCATCAGGAAAAGCAGCGAAAGCGAAATTAGAGACTTTTTTAGCGATCGCTCCTAGGTCTGTGTTTTCTTTTCGTGCAACTTCGAGTTCATCCTGGCGCGATGCACAAATATTCCAAGCTGCTGCTGCGGCTTGAAGTTTCTCTGATTCTGGAATAGAAGCGTAAAATGCTTGTGCTGCCTCTTCTGCTTTGGCAAAAAGTAATTTGGTTTGGCTAGTTGTAAGCTCTGGCCTAAATTCCAGTATTTTGGCTCCTTGCGTAGTCATCCCCGATTTGAGATTGTAATCACTCACTGTAGCTTGGCTAAGTGTACCTAGTTTGCGGTACGCGGGTTGACCATCCTCTTCGATCTCTCCATTTATCTGCGCGACTGCCAATAATTTGTGAGGACTTGTGCTATTCGTGAATTTAATTTCTTCTAAGCGGATGTTAAGTGTCTGGGCTTTCCAGATTAGTGGATGTCCATAACGGGTGAGATTGGTAATTTCGAGAGAGGCTCCTTGTGGAGTTTGAACAATAGCAGATGGCCCTTTTTCGGTTTCGCGCCGCCGGGACATACGTACCGCAGCATTGAATTTCTGATCAAACTCGTGTTTGGCAGCGATCGCAGCAAATTTTTGCTGTGGGGTAAACTCGACTCCCCGAAATAAATCTTGGAATTGAACTATGGGGCGGGATTCTAACTGTGATTGTTGAAAGTATTTATTAGTTTGGCTAATGATTAATTCTACAGGAGAGTAACCAGTTGGCGTAATCCCAGAGTTTAAATAAGCTGTTTTTAATTTTTTATCTTTAATATAATTGACATCTCTGTGGAGATAGCGTTTATTCTCCTTGATAATGTCCATGTCAGGCGTTCTCGAACTCTTAAACAGATCAACCGCTATCTGATTTTGAAAACACCCTTCTTCAGTAACTTGGCGTTCAAGGAGACGGTTAACCTCCATTGCCTGTTCTAAAGTCTCTTGGGTTGGATTCTGAGCTAAGGATACAACAGATTGCATATATGGTTTGTATTCTGCCCGAATTATTTTAGGAGATTGCTGGCTTTCTTCTCCAAAGAGCTTTTCGTAATGGTTTGAAACTTGATTTAAGTAATTTAGTTTTTGTTCATCAGTGCCATAAGTTCGTAGAATTTCAATCTCTGATTCCAAGGCTTCAGCAGCCGTTACCTGATTATTGATTACTCCTACACTAATACTATCGCTCATGTGGATGGCGATTTTTTCAAAAGGCAACTGCATTCCAGTTTTAGGATCATAAAACGATTCCTTAGTTAACTTTTTTGTACGAGCATAAGCATTTTGGGGAAGGTTTTTCCTCTCTGCTTCAGATGTCAGGTTAGGGTACAAGCTAGCTCGTGCCACACCAATACAGTCACCATCGAAATCTCGTGCTTGGCGTTCTGATTCTGTTTCCTCTGGGTCAATAAAATCAACATCAATACCTTGGGCTTCTAGCTCTGCAATTCTTTGCTGTATGCGCTTGTGGTCTTCGTCACTAACTATAATTACGCCTTTGAGGTCTTTACCATCCGGCCCCAGTCGATCCTCAACATAGTTATTGTTGGAAACGCATAGACCGTTAGAATTAAGGAAAGGAGAGCGATAATTAAGAATTTTTTCTTGATCGTCAAACCAGGGGACGCAGATTTCACCATTTTTTAAGTCTTTGGATGGAATAATCATCCCTCGGTCAAAAGTCAAAGTTTTCCCAATGGCAATATCTCGCCATTCGCTCTGGAGAAATCTACTTAATTCCTGCTTTACTTTTTCTGTTTCTAGAAGTTGTTGATGACCCAGTAAATCAGCTTTGATGAGCTTATACATAAACAAATCTTCTTTAACACTCTCATTACCCAATTCATTATCTGTATCTAAATCTTCATCTACGTCCGAGTTAATAACCTCTGTTTGTTGGTTAGAAATCTCTTGGTTTGTATTAGATTTACTTTGATTAACTGATTCCTTGCGCTTTTCGTATTTCTCACAATAATAAGCAGCAACTTTCCTAGGGTCATCTTGGATAGAAGCTAGTCTTTGAGCTTGTACCTCTAGTTCTTCAACAAAATCTTTCAGTCCTTGGGGGAAAGATGCCAGCAGTTGGGAAATGGACATCTGTCCTTGCTGAGATTGCGCTTTTTCGGCTAACCAAATATTTTGCTGGTATAGCCCTGGTTTAATTTGAGGCTTAGTAGGGCCTCCAGGTCTATCTTTGTCTGTTCCTTTGAAACTACTTACAGGGAGAATTATATCTATTTTGGGTTCATTTTTAGGGTCTGCATATTTAATTTTATCTAGCTTGTACGGTCGGAGTGTTCCTTTGCCAAAGCGATATTTAGTGGTATCTTCTCCGTCTCCTTCTTTCCAACCGAAGCGATGCTGAATAACACGATAACTTTTATCCTGTTGTGATTCTCTTTGAGTTAGTTTATCGTACAGTTGTATTGAAATCTGCCCGTAACAATCACCAACTAGTTTATATGCTAAATCATTTGATAATATCCCTCCATTTCCCCCAGGATTATCAGTAGAATCATCTACTACCAAAATATTTAAATTTTCCTGAATTGCATTTTTACAAGCCCCAAGGAAAATAGAGCCGTAAGCTCCCCGGTCTTTACTATCTGGACAAATTTTTTGAATAGTTCCTAAGCATTCTTTTTCTCCATAAAGTAATCGAGTTTTAGAAGACAATAGTAAAATATGTTGCTCTGGATGATTTCTCAAATCTTCAGATGTACTATATTCATCTGAGTGTCCAAATGAAAAATCTTTATTAGGAAAGTAAGATTCTAGTAGAGTATTACTGAGCTTTTCGGCTAAAATTGTTTTAGGATTAGTTTGACTATCATCTGTATAAATCCACTGATTAAGTCTGGGGTCGAAATGTTTGAGCTCAAGAGTCATAAGCGGTTGCTAGATTAATAAGAAATAATTAAAATTTTCGGAGGTTTTATATGTCGAGAATTAAGCGTTGGATAAACATGAATAAAAAAGAATTCAACTCAGATGGGGGTTTGAAAGATGAGGCTAGGCAAGAAATGTTATCTAAAGGAGAACATCCAGGAGCAATTGATAGTTACGCTCGTAGAGCAAAACAAGAGTACGACGAATGGAAGCGGCTAGACGAAACTGACCCAGAGCCATGGCCAGTGTACAAAGCCTATGATTTCTTCAGTGAACAAGAGAAAAGGGAATTTAACCCAGATGGTTCCCTCAGACTAGAGTATATCGAATACGCCCGTCAAATAGGCATTAGTGAAGGGGCGCTTGAACAGCAAGAGTGGCGCAAGAAAAGCGAAGTTGAACACTACAACAGAATATCTGCTCGGTACGCAGAACAAGGTATTAATTTTGGTGAAGAACGGATGAAAGAAAGGATTGAAGACAGCAGAACTTACGTCCAACGCCGCCACCAAATGGAACAGGACTTGCAGAACTTCGAGCCGGAAGATAGTTTGCCCTTTGACAAAAACACCTCCTATTAACATAGGTGAGGTTACGCTGTAACCCCGTTTATGTGCATTAAATAATGTGATTTTAACTGATTACTTGGAGAAAAGCGATCGCTCTATTAGGCGGACGAAAAGCACTATCACTTCTGGAGGATATTTCGCCATCTTGTTACCATCTCAAGGACACAACAACTTGGTTTTACCGTTATTTTCTTGGTAAAGCGATCGCTCTATTAGATAATTAAGTGTGATGTTAACTTGAAACGAGTTTTTGTATTTTTTGATTTACATAACGAACGTGTTTATCTCCTGGAGGTAAAGCACTGTTAAATAACGATAGTGCTGCGCGATAATTTTTTAGCGCTTCTGACTTTTGTGACAATTGTTCTTGACAGTTGCCCAATTTACTTAAAGTTTGCCCTAATGCAAAGGTATTCACTTTCAAAGGTTTGAGCCGAAGTGAGGTTTCATGATGGGCAATTGCCATTTTATAATTTTCAATAGCCTGTATGTACTCGGACAAGTTTAATTGCAAATCAGCGATTGATTCTAAAGCATTTGCTTTGAGCGCATGATTACAAAAATCATCACTAGCAAGGTAGAGGGCAGTATTATAAGTAGCAACAGCTTGGCTTAAAGTTGAGAGTGCTTGTGTGTACTGTAAGCGGCTTGAATATAGTTGTGCTAGTCTTTCAATCGCCATACCTTTGTAACTAATAGCTTCAGCATCAGTGGGTATTAAAGAAAATGCGACATCAAATATAGCGATCGCTTGCTTTAAACTGACAGTTGCATCAACGTGCTGCTGTTGCTCTAGCTGTAGCTGGGACAACTTCTCTAGTGTGTAGCCTTTGCGTTTAAGAGTCTTTAAGTCATTAGGACTTAATTCGAGTACAATGTCACACTTAGCGATCTCTTGAATGTAAGCCTCTATTGTTTCTTGTTGTTGCATAAGACTGTTCTGTTGTTCAGTGTTGAAATTTTACCTTCATCCTTTGAGTGTTAGCGTTTCACGCTTGCTAGAGTTAACCATTTTTACCAAACACCCATTGAGATAGCTTTGTGCAGAGACATATAGACTTTCCCAAATCTCATGATTGCGACAGATTTTTGCGCCGACTGTATTCCCGGCTGTTTTTTCTGAGACTAAATATTTGCGGAAATTGTTGCTCCAGATGTGTTGTAGAAAATCTTCGGCGAACTCATCAAAAGGCAGAATCCAATTGTAGTCTTTGTCTAGGAATACTCTATATGACGCAACTATCGGTAGCGCTAGTTCGGCTGGCGCTCCAAACCCGAACGAATACTTACTATCTGGTAGCAGGGTAGTTTTTCTGGTATCTATTGAGGCTAAGTCATTCACACCCTTTCTTCTGGGATTGGTAATGTGTGATTGAATAATTTCATATAACCTCTGTTCTATCCATAGCCCTTGTGACAGTAGCGGCAGTAGAGTTGTGAACCTTTCTCGCTCTTTATCTGTGATTTGACTTGGTGTGTTACTAACTGGTGGGTGTTTGGTTCTTGTTCTACCGTCTGGGTTGTATTTATTCCTATCTAAGCAATTAATCAGCTTAAGTAGATGGCTGACATTACACTGACCATTTTTGGGAGCGCCGCTTTGGTTCTGATAGTAAGCAATGCGGAATTTTCTACCTTGTGTCCGCTCTAGCTGAGCAAGATATTGCTTGATGAATTGGTAATCACCCCTGGCGTTTACCTTAGAGCGCGAGTCTACAGGTGAAGTCGTATTTGATGCCAGGGCTATGTCTTTGGCTTCATCTTCCTGGAGTCCAATGTGAATCGTAACTTTTACTCTAGCTTGGACTAAGTTGTACTTATAATTTCTGGCCTGCTCAAAAGCTAAAACTGTGTGACCTCCGTTGATAACGCCATCGTTGCCTCCCTCGCTAGCCTCTAGTATTTCTAATTCCAGTGAGGTTTTATTCTTATTCGGTTTAACTTGGTTTGCACAGAGTACTATTCCACTATGCCGCTCAAAGAACTTTTCCGGTTGGGTCGTCAGCGAGTCAAAGATTTGTTTGTATGTTGCACTTTTGCGATTTGGTTCTCTAATATTGGGTTCTAACGGTAGGTCTGTTGGGAAATTGTCAATGTGGGCAGTGGCAATGATGCAGTGTGGGTTAGCATGGTAATAGCTGTCTACTTTGAGATTCCAAGTTTTCGGCATAGTTTATGGAAGCAATGAAACTCAATTTGACTATATTAACGCTCTAGGCATGAGACTTTAGGCAGCATTTCATCATTCACAACGCTTGCTGCGGTTTATTTTTTTTGCAGTATCCATTATTTTTAACTGAGCGATTGCTATTACGATGTCCCTGCTTCTTTGCTAGGAGCGTCATTTTCAAGCAGTCCATCATTTTTTAGTTGAGCAATCACAGCATTTCTAACATACTCTGCTGTAGTTATACCCAACACTTGTGGGAGCGATCGCAGCAAGGCATCTATTTGGGGTGGGAATTTAGCACCAATTGTCCCTACCTTACCACCAATTCCTTTACCTTCCGACTCAAATCCTCTCTTACCTTTAACTGGTTTTCCCATAATTTTTATCCTTGATATTTAACAAGATAACCTGTAAAATAAAGGAAGTCAAAGAATGAGAAATTATTGACTGAAGACGGGTTTTAAAGCCCGTCTACGCGCTCCTTTCTCAAGGGAGTGCTAACCACAATTCGCAAGCTTTAAGGACGAATCATGGCTAATAAAGATTTTACAGCGGCACAAGCCGTTGAGTTGTACATTGGCAATTATCGGTTTGATGCCATAAGGATTATTGAGACAAAGGAATATCGAATGTCTCAAAGTCAAATACTTGACCCTATTAGTATAAAGCGTAACTGGCTGACCCGTTTACAGTCTAGCTTACCTCGTGTGTATCAAATGCTTGTGGAGCAAGGATTAGACCCGTTTACAGTTTCAGCGGCATATACGGTGAATAACACCCGAATTAGTGCTGTCACGAGATCACTAAAAGACGTTCGGATCATTTGGCGTTACTTCGATAAACAGGGTTCACCCCAAGCAAGTCTATTGGTTGATGCACTCGCTGAGGACTCGCTTAAAAGTAGGTTTGAGCAAGTATGGAGTGAGGAGAGGACACTCTTAGAAAGACGCGCAGATGATTGTCGCATTCTTTCTAGCCCAAGTCCTTGGACGCGAGTTTTTGAAACTGAGTTTGAGGATAATTTGGCACGTATTACTAAGCTGCATAAGAAGAATATCAGAAATGGGTTGTACTATTGGGAGTTCATCTATGGTTGGATGACACCAGAGGAAAAAGCCAAGCTCGATGTCGTTAACCCAGCCCTCCCGAACGGACGCAGGAAGTATAAAATACATCAAATGCTATCTGACCAAACCAAACAGAGGCTATCCCCTCACGTCACATCAGTGCTGATTTTAATGAAGTCGGCTAACTCTGTGGACGAACTACGGCGGTTAGTTAGGCGGCAGTACGGAGTAGATCAGCCTAATTTATTTGATGGTTGGGATATAAGATAGTCAGCGAAAGTATTTGCGGTAAGGCATAGAATAGCTTGCCGCAAAACAACTAATTCTCCTTCTAGATCGTGATAAACTAGATTTTTTAATTGATTTATGTTGTTGTAATTTGAAGCTAAACTTAGGGTTATTCACGAATATGACTGCTTTTGAGTCATAGCAGTGATAGCAGCTTTTTTTGAGTAATAATAGTTGTTGCACTTGCAGGAAATAAATTATTAACTGTTATTACTTGGATAAGTGTAAATTCATTATCAATAGGTTTGTACGAAAATCATGTCGCAAATTATTGCGATCGCTAACCAAAAAGGCGGTACAGGAAAATCTACAACCGCTGTACATCTCGCCTACTATCTGGCTATTAAAAAAGGTTATAGCACGCTGCTTGTCGATGCTGATTCCCAAACGTCATCATCTCAATGGATTAATAACCTAGAGAAACCTATTGCTTTCAAAGTGATTCACGACAAAGACGAACTGTTTAAAGAAATGCCTAAGCTAGCTAAACAGTATGATTACCTCATAGTTGATGGGCCAGCGGGGCGTTTAGATGATGAAACAAAAGCAATTCTGGCATGGGCAAATCTGGTATTAGTACCAATTCAGCCTAAAGTTCTAGACCTCAGTTCTACACTCAAGGCAGTTTTGTTAATTAATCAAGCTCAGGAAATACGTGAAGGTTTACCTAAAGGTACTCTTTTTCTCAACAGAGCTAAACAGGGTACTCGATTGAAAGATGAAGCTACTCGCTTTCTAAGAACTGTGCCTGGAGTGATATCGCTCAAAACTATCATTCATGACCGAGAAGTTATTGCGGATGTACCAGGACAAAACATAACGGTTTGGACAATGACAGGTAGACCAGCAGCAGAAGCAAGGCGTGAATACACTCAACTATTCAATGAAATTTTAGACTTGCTTAAAATCTAAGAATATAACTTCTTGGCTCAAATCAGCTTGTAAAGCTATGCCTCAAAAACGTAAATCATTAGATGAAGGTGCTTTGGAGTTTTTCATCAGTAAAGCTCCACAATCTGTTAATCTCCTTACTAAAGTTGATAACTCTGTTCCTCTAGAGTCAATTCGTCTTCCTAAACAGCAGCCTCGGCGCTATTTCGATCTCCAAAAGATGCAGCAGTTAATAACGTCTGTCAAGGAACATGGCATTCTAGAACCATTGCTTGTAAGACCTATTTCTGAAGGACAGTATGAGTTAGTAGCCGGGGAGAGGCGTTATCGTGCTGCTCAAGAGATAAAACTAGCTAATGTACCGGTGGTAGTTCGCTCTTTAAGTGATGAAGAAGCATTACAACTTGCATTAATTGAAAACTTGCAGCGAGAAGACCTTAACCCTGTTGAAGAAACTGAAGGAATTCTCCAACTACTAGCAATCAAGTTAGAGCAGCCTTTAGAGAAGGTTATTTCTCATCTCTATCGTATGTATAACGAGGCTAAGGGGAATATTAATACATCTAACCCTAATGTTAGGGTTAACGCTGAAAAGGAAGATCTTACTGTATCTAACCCTAACATTAGGGTTAGTGCTGAAAGCCAAGCTGTACAAGCCGTGTTTGATTCATTAGCCTTAATGACCTGGGAATCTTTTGTTAAAAATCGTTTGCCATTATTGAATCTGCCTGATGATATATTAGAAAAATTGCGTAGAGGAGAAATAGCGTATACAAAGGCTACAGCAATTGCACGAATTAAGGATGAGGTAGAAAGGCAATCTTTACTTCAAGATACAATCAGAGAAAATTTATCCCTAACGCAAATCAAAGAAAGGATTAACAAGCTTAAAGAGAGTGAGGCAAAGACTCGATCTATTCAGGAAGCTCCTCTAAAAAATCGAATAGATAAAGCTTACCAAGTTATAAAGAAAACAAAAACATGGAATGATCCAAAAAAACAGAAGCGTTTAGAAAAATTAATCACTGCTATTGAAGCTTTAATAAATGAATCTAACTAAACGGCAGGGTACAAGTAAGTTTCAACGTCTTTGCTAAGTTCAATCAATTAGAGTCCTACATGAAATCTACCCAGCGTCCATCTAAACCACCCAAGCAGCAGCCAAAATCCAACAACCCAAAGCCCGACCTTGTTGCTTATAAGCCAGCAGAGCAATCGCCAGTCACCTCTGAGCCTGACTTCACGTCCAGTAACGAACCGTTACAAACTGAACTACAGGCGATCACAGATGACAAGCCACTGCAAGTTGAAGCTCAAATTGAGCAGCAAGCGATGCCTTTGGCAAAATTTTCAATAAACGCTGACGATCAACCGCTGCAAGTTGGACTCCGGGCGATCGCAGACGAGAAACCGCTACCTTCAGGAAAAGGAAAAGCCTACCCGCGCGCTCGCAAATCAGATTCCCCGCCCCAACACAAGCAGCGCCAGTTTGAGCCTCGTGAAGAAGAAGAGTTACCACCAGAGAATTGTCAGCACATGCAGTTTATGGACTGTGACAAACCAGTAGGACGCGTAGTGTTCGAGTGTTGGCATTGTCAACAGGGAATAATTAGCGAGTTTACAGGGGAACCAGTAATTGGAGAGTACAAGGGGCGTCCGTCAGTGGTGCTGGCGAAAGTGCAATGTCCTAGCTGTGGTGAAACGGCGATTAGGCTGAGTGCACTAGAGGTGCTATCAACAACGGCAATTGCTTCACCTTGGAAGTAGAGATTTGGTTACTCATACTTACTTCAAAAAATTATTCCTCCTCGTCTTCATCTTCGTCATATTCATAATCCTCATCCCCGTGTTCTTCAAGCCACTTTCGTTGTTCTTCTAAAGCCATTTCTCTTTGTATTCTTTTTCTCTCTATCATTTCCTTCTCTAGGATCTCTTGTTCTAGCTTTTCTCTCTCTAACCGTTCTTTCTCAAGCCTTTCCCTTTCTCGCGTTTCTTTCTCCACCCTCTCCCTTTCAAGGCGAATTAGCCGCTGCTCGACTCGCCCACAGTAAAAATCCAAAGCTTTACCTGTGGCTGCTCCGGTAATCGCACCTCCAACCAGAAAGATAAGGGCAGTTTTCCAACCTTGAATGGGCCCACCACTCAACTCCAAACTAGGCTCGTTGAAGTACACCAGTAGTGCGAAGATGAGGATTCCAACTAGTGTATTAATCAGCGCAAAAATCCTCGGTGTCAAATCAGTTTGCCGCAGTATTAACCATTGTCCCAGAGTAAGAAACGCACCAAAGAACATAGCAGCGATCGCGCAAAGAATAACATTGCCTGGAAAAGTGAACGGGTCTACTTTCAAATTGATTATTAGTGGCACACTAACCAGCGCAGAGAGCAAAAAGCCGAAGAATAAGCTAGCAGCGCTGGCAAGAGTCCAGTAGCGACCGAGATAACCCAGGTGAAATTGCAGCACCCACTCTTGTATTGCGAACATTACCAGCCAAAACGCACCACTCGCCGTCCAATAATCAAGCATTAACTATAGTCTGTCCAGCTTTGGTATTTAGCACAAGCTTAAAACTAAATGCGGTGTTTAACAACAGGTGATTAATCAAAGTTAGGTAAAACAATTAACTAAAGTTAGGGGAAAGTTTGACTCTGAGTGAGTGGTTTTTCATGGCAAGAGAGCGAATAATAAATGCAGACCCAATACCATTCGACTCAAAAGACATCTTGCAAAAGGGATTTTTGCAAGATGTCGGGGAAAGGTTAAAGGGCAAGGGGAAATTCTATCCTTTTCACCCTGCCCCTTATCCCTTTCCCACACTTCTGCAAGAAGTCTAAAGTATTGGATGGAATAAATAAAGATGGTACTTAAAGATATGCAGACATATTCGTCAAGAGCGGGATTGCCATCTGATGCTATGGCTTCGGGGATGAAGACAAAACGAAGAATCTCAGCCGAACGTAGCACAGTGGCACTGATGGGTGTAGCTGGAGCATTAATGATTGCAGAAATGTCGCTCCACAACATGATGATGGGGGGACTGATTATCGTGACGGCGGTAGCTGTAACATTCCAGAAAGAGTTTACTCTTGTTCTAACTGGAATCGACAGCAAGCAGCGAAAATATGGCATTAACCTGTATGCAATATTATTCTGTTTACTGGCATTTATATTTGTATTGGATTTTGCGAGTGCGCCAGCTTCGGCACAATTTTTTAATAATGCTGAAGACTGGTTAGTAACGAACTTTCCGAATGCGGCAGGGAACACACAGACTCAAGAGACAATTGAGACGGTGTTCAACATTATACGTGCATTGTTTTTGTTGTACATAGCAATATCAATAGTGAATATCATCCAGGCTGTAAGGCGGGATGAAGACTGGGCAACGCCAGCAAGAACTCCATTTATTATGGTCGTGGCAGTATTTGCTGCCGACATTTTGACGGGGTTGGTTGCAGGAGGAGCTGGGGGTTAGTTCCCCCTGCTCCCCCCACTCAAAGAGCTTGCCTTTCCACATGCCCCACATCCCACACCGAACACCCTATTTACAAAGATGTTGAACAAGAAATTTCGGGTAGTGAATCGAACGCTAGGGATTCAACCAAAAATTGGCCCGTTTTCAACAGAGCAGATATTTCCGTGGTCTTGCATAGCAATGGTAAATATATTTTTGTTCTATCACTTGTTGAAAATCGGATGGCTAGGGACAGGATTCATAACGTTTTGGGGGTGGGGGACATGGTGGATTTTATCTAGTAATAAGGATTTTTTTGGCAAGTTTATTGGAACACCAAAGATTAGTAGAGGCTATATGCGGTTCATCTCATTAACAGAGTTACCAGAGAGGGAGAAAAAAAGCACAGTCGGCAGTAGGAATAGAGTTTAAGCCATTTAACGAAGGAAGAGGGAAGAAGAAAGAAGGAAGAGGTCTTCTTTCTTCTTGCTAAACGGGTTTAAGTCCCCCATCAAATCTATGATTTGATGGTCTGCAATTGGTGGGGGATTTAAACCCACCACCAATTGTCCTTCTTCCTTCTGACTTCAAACTTCTTCCTTGGTTAATCACGGAGTTGGATAAACTAACACTAAAGAATTATGTCAAAAACCAGCTTTAACAAAATAGGAAAGAAGTCGATAACGTTAACGCCGTTTGAAGACATAATTCATTTGGCAGGAATATGTGAAATAGATTTAGGGAATCGCCGGGGGATAGGAGCCTTAATCTTAAAAAAAAATTCAGATATACAAGTTAAGTTTTGCTTTGACTGTATTGGGATTCATCCACATTTAGAAGCGGAACAAATCCTGCCGATATTTGACAGTATAGAATCTGGACTTAAAGAAATACCAGAGCAGGAATCATTAACAATTCATTTAGGCTCCTTTACTGATGATGCTCCCAGACAAAAAGAGCTAAAAAGTTTGGAGGATGGCTGCAATTTAGAGCAAATAAAACTCTTGCTGCGGAGTGAGAGAGTTCGGGCAAAGGAATTAACTGTATCAGGTGAGCGCAAGAATAAGTTTCTGCGTTTGTGGTGTACCTATACAGTGTTTTCCGGTGAAGAGAAAACCCAGGATATCGTAGAAACAGGGCTAAAGAAGTTACAGAGTATTTGGTATAAGTTTACAGGAGAAATTCACGCGATTGAACAAAATCGAATAGAGAGCATTTTACGGAATTCTTTTGTAGAAGGCTTTGGTAGTTGGGAGCAAGTCGTCAGCAATAAAATGGGATTATCCGTCAAAGCGCTTTCTGCTGTTGAGATCTGGTCGGTTTTGTGGTTGCAGTTCAATAAAATGCAAGCCCCGCAATTACCAAACCCATTAAAGCTTGACTCTTCAGGGCTAACAGAGAAACAGACAAGTGATTTTCATATTCGGCATCATGTTTTGGGTACAGAAAAATCAATTCCATTATTTGATAGGAAATGGGTAAAAATCCAAGATAAATATATTGGTGTACTCAATTTCTCTTCCAAGCCGGGGGGATGGATTGATGAGTATGCTCAACTGCGATATCTTTGGTCAGTGATAGCGCGAGGTAAAGTTTCAGATACCGAAATATTTTGTCAAATCACTAAAGCCAATCAAATCTTTGCCAAGACAAACCTACAGAGATTAACAAAACAATCAATTACGAGTACAACAGCTTCTAGTGGAGCGGGGAATATAGATGTCAAAGCCGGATTGAACATAGAGGAGGCAGTAGAAGCACAAAAGACAATCTATAAAGGCGCTAGCGTTGTGAACACAGCAGTAGTGTTTTTAGTACACCGAGATAACACTCGTTCATTAGATGAAGCGATTAAATATCTAGGGTCATGTTTTCAAAGTCCGGCAGCAGTTGACCGAGAAACAGAAATCGCCTGGAAAATTTGGTTGCAGTGCTGTCCATTTATCTGGGAAGGATTACTAACTAAACCATTCAACCGGAGATTACCTTACTTCAGTTCCGAAGCCCCAGGGCTGATGCCTTTGATTCGCACAGCAACAGGTGATAGCACAGGCTTTGAGTTGATTGCAGAAGAAGGAGGAACACCAATACATCTAGATTTGTATAACCAGCACAAACACATTGCGATATTTGGAGCGACTCGTTCGGGAAAATCGGTAGTAGTAGCAGGAATTTTAACTCCGGCTTTAGCACAAGGGATACCTGTAGTAGCGCTGGATTATCCCAAACCAGATGGGACATCCACTTTTACTGACTATACAAATTTATTGGGCGCAGATGGTGCGTATTTTGATATTTCCAAAGAGTCAAACAACTTATTTGAATTGCCTGACCTCCGCAATTTAGATGCAGACACAATTAAAGAAAGAATGAATGATTTCAAAGAGTTTTTGAAATCAGTATTGATGACGATGATTGTTGGCACTAATGCTCTGGGAGTCAGTGCTAGTATGCTGTCTAATATTGAATCACTTGTTACCCTAACTCTAGAATCTTTCTTTGCGGATGATGAAATTAAGCTCAGATACAAAGCCGCTTTAAATTCTCAGGTAGGAACTAGTGAGTGGGATGATACGCCAACACTGAATGATTTTTGTAAATATTGTTCACCAGGGTATATCAAGCTAGATTCAATTGCTAATAATAGCAATGACGTATTGCAAGCTCTTGACCAAATCAGGCTGCGCTTAAATTTTTGGCTAAACACGAGAGTCGGTCAATCAATATCAAAGCCATCAAGTTTTCGGACAGATGCTAAATTATTAGTATTTGCGCTGAGAAATCTATCGAGTGAATCAGACGCGGCAATTCTAGCGCTATCAGCTTATGCAGCAGGACTCAGACGGGCGCTTTCATCAAAGGCAAGTATTTTCTTTCTAGATGAAGCACCAATTCTGTTTGCATTTGAATCGATAGCAGAACTAATTGGGAGATTATGCGCTAACGGAGCTAAAGCAGGAATTCGAGTAATATTATCTGCTCAAGAACCAGAAAGTATTTATCAATCAAAAGCTGCTGCTAAAATCTTCGCTAACATTACTACACGATTAGTAGGGAGAATTCAATCAAGTGCAATCGACCCGTTCGTGGCGAGATTTAAATATGCGTATGAAATTATCTCTCGCAATAGTACAGAATCATTTTATCCGCGAAAATCAGGAGTGTATTCTAACTGGCTATTAGACGATAATGGCAAGCTAACATTTTGTCGATACTATCCAGCGTACTGTTTATTGGCAGCAGTCGCTAATAATCCTCATGAACAAGAATTGCGAAGTCTTTTCCTTGGTAAATATAAACATAACCCGATATTAGGTTTGTTTAGATTTAGCGAGGATTATATCAGGATGATTCGAGGTGAAGAGTTGTCTGATTCCGCAAAAGAGTTGCTGAAAACTGTTTCTCAATCAAACCTAACCAAAACTTCATAATTATGAAATTAAATCATCAAAAGAAAATTGTCATCTTTGCGTTTATAGCAACTGGAGGCGTATTACTATCAACGCCGAGTTTGGCACTCTCGTTAAATATTGGAAATTTTTTTCAAACAATCATTAGTGATTTTCAAGATTCAATTAGGGAGTTGGAACAAAAAGCTCAAACCCAAATTGATCAGGCCTGGAGTGGTATTAGAACAGATGCCCAAGCAGCGATAGATAGCGCAACCGGGGTAATGGGTGCAGTAGATCCGATTGCTAGTAGTGAAGATTTAAAAGAGCGACTTCGGGCTAGCCGTTCATTGCCAGAGGCAAAAGCGACGGGGCAGGAGCTAGAAAGGCAGCTAACGAAGTCTTCTGTGTCTGCGGTGATGAGCAAAGAAGGACAATCAAATACAGCCAGGAAATTAGCAACAACTGTGCAGATAGCGCAAGAAGTAAAAGGGTTGGGCGACCAGGCACAAGCAATGGATGCCTCCCAGAATATTCTTAAGGCGATCGCGGCTCAAAATGCCTCAACTATTTCAATGTTGGCACAACTTGGTACTGATGCTGAAACAGCACGGCTAGATACAGCCCAAGGAAATTTGATGCTTTCTCAAATTGCAGACAATATTAGTTCTAACCGTGAAAGAGAGAATCTGCGGACGATGGGGCTAGCCTCGCTAACCCAAGAATTAATTTTCATGTCCAATTTAGATCCGGCTTATATAGAAAAGTAATTATGCGATTATTCTTCCCTAAAATAATAGCTCAGGGTGTATTTGCTGGAGGAGATTTAGTTCAAAACTCTGCGTCAAATGCCGCTGCGATTTCTCAAGGATTTGATGAGTTGTGGGCAGAGCTTTTAAACGGGCCATTGTATGGTTCCTTGTGTGTAGTTGGTACTTTATTTGCGGTTTCAACACTCGTATTTTTTATGATTGAGTGGACAAAGCAAATGCTCAATTTTGAAGAAACACGGGCGATTACAGATTTAATCTGGCCGCTAACAGTAGCAGCATTATTATTTCAAAATGGTCAACTGCTAGGGCAAAGCACAATGGCGGTTAGAGATATGATTAACAATACAAATAGCTATGTGCTAATAAGTACTGCGGCTGGGGTTGATTTAAGAGCAGCTTACCAAAAAGCGTTAGGTGTAGAAGCAGTTCGTAGTGCCATTGGTCGAGAGATGGAAATGTGCCGAACTTCTTCTTTAGCACCACAAGATGCAATTGATTGTCTGACTGAAGCCAAGCAGAGGTTGATGAATGAATATCCGCGTTACTTTGTTGGCTCTAGTGGCCCGTTTGCTTGGTTAATAGATCGTATAGATCGGATAATTAACGCTCCAATTGATGCAATCCAAAGTGGAGCTAACCCCGTACAAGTATTGCTTTCGCCGTTCAGTGCTTATGTCGGTTCAGTGGTGGCAGGAACTATTACGAATATATTGGTGGCATTAGGAGGCGCATATCAATGGGGTATAGAGCTAACGATGCTGCTGACTGCACTTTTAGGGCCTTTGGCAGTAGGTGGCTCATTGCTACCTTATGGGTCGAAATCAATCTTTACCTGGTTAGCTGGATATTTCTCTGTGGGAATGGCCAAGCTTTCTTTCAATGTGATTACGGGATTTGCAGCCGAATTAATGGCTAATTCTAGATCAGATCAGCCGTTGTTCTTCTTATTCGTGATTGGAATTATTGCTCCAGCGTTGGCAACCGGATTAGCCGCGGGAGGTGGACTAGCACTACTGACGCAACTCAACAAAGCCGCAGACCAAGCGATTAGCGTTGCCAAAGATGTAGCTGTGACAGTCGTCTCGTATGGAGGGGGTGCTCTAGCTAAAGTAATTCGCCGAGGGATGTAATTAAATGTCTTTAAAATATGGGGAAAGGGTCAGGGGAAAGGGGGAAAGGAATGGAAAACAAGAAAATTGAAACTTTTGAAGATTTAAGAGTTTGGAAGAAAGGGATTGAGTTAGTTAAACAAATATACTTAGTGACTAGACAAAGTGAACTAAGTAAAGATTTCGGCTTAAGAGATCAATTAAGGCGAGCATCAGTATCAATACCAGACGCTTTGCGTCAGGGAAAAGGTGAAAGGGAAAGGGTGAAAGGTGAATTAACTCTTACCTTTACCCTTTACCCTTTCCCCCTTACCCAATTTTTAATCAGATGTTAAATGCAAAGCCGAAAAAAGAACGCCTAAAACTTTTAAGCATGGGCGTATCTGTGCCAACAGGAATAGGCTTGCTTTGTACCGCAGCTTTCTCAATGGCGTTGATATCTTTGTTATTACAGATTTTAAACTATGGCGCGACTCGCTCTTTAGTCAAAAATCAAATGCCATCGTTGGTGCAACTATCATCAGGAGAAACAATTAGCGCAATTGCTGTAGATCCAACAGAGAGATCTAGTGAGGTAATTAAAAAGTTTGTGTCCGACTCCTTCATTAGGATGTTTAGTTGGGATGGATTACTGCAAACATTTAATGAAAAAGGGGAAGCAATCACAAAACCAGACCCAGGTGTTGAGGTAAGTGGTGGAAAACTAAATAAACTTTATAGAGTGACAACTAAAGCTCACGAAGCGGCTTTTGCACTTTCAGAAAAGCAAAACTTCCGCGCTGCTTTTTTGCAGAAACTAGCGACGATGACTAAAACTAATGTTTTCAGTGGTGATATGCAAGTATCGCTGATCCCCAGATTTATCTCAGAGCCACGCAAGATAAGAGATGGTCAATGGGAGGTTGATTTAGTAGCCACTCTTGTTACCTTTCAAAAAAGAGAGAATGCTGGAAGTGGAATTTCCTTCAATAAAACTGTGACGGTGGAATCAATTACTACTGCCCAAGCTCCCCCTAAAGATATTACAGACTTAGCCAAGAAAATCTATGCAATTCGCGCCCCTGGATTAGAGATTACACAAGTTGTTGATTTAAATCTGGGCGAAAGGAAAAGTAAATATGGCAACTAATAATCTACACTTTTCAGATGAAAATAATCTATCAACCGTAGATGAAATAATCAGGTTAGATGATGAAGAGAATCGAGAAGAAGAGGCTCATTCCTCGAACGTCTTCCCTCTGACTTCTGACTCTGTTGAAGATGATAAAGATGATACTGAACTAATAACTAAGCATACAGTTGTTACTTCACCTTGGTCAAGACTAGGAATGGTTGGTATTCCCTTAGGGGGTGGTTTCCTGGTGTTCTTCATGCTGTTCAACAGTATTATTAATGGAGGTAATCAAGCTAAAAAAGAAGAAGCTAAAACTGTTAATCAACCAACTGAGCAAGCATTATCAGAAAATGATGGTGATGTTTATGCTCAGTTAGCCCTTGCTAAACAAGCCCAAGAATTAGATAAAATTGATAGCCAAAAGAATAAGTCTCAGGTTCAAAAAACAGAAAAGCCTGCTCTACCTTCTCCTGAAGTTCCTGTTTCCCGCCAAAGTGTGGCAGTTGCCTCATCTCCTCCACCACCCCCGCGCGATGTACAAAGGAATTATTCACCGCCACCTAGAGCAATTGCTGCTCCTCCACGCAATTATTCTGTTACTAGACCTGAGTCGATAGCCACAGTAAAACCAGCAGCAGATCCAATTAGTGAACTGAATCGACTCCGAAGCTTAGGCTCCTTCGGGAAAATAAATTATGCTAGTAATGTTACTGATTTAAACAACGATACACTCTCAAAAAATCAGATTGGCTCTGGTTACAGACAACCAGTTAAATCTCAGAAAATATCTGCTGGCAGTGAGATTAAAGAACCTTTATTTCCCGGCTCAAATAGTATTGAAACACCAAATGATGGCATTGAGATACCAGGTTACGGCATTGAAAAAATTCGCCCTCGTTGGTCAAAGATACAAAACTCTGCTGAGTTAATTGCTGCTACTGATAATGCTTCAGCCAACAATTCAATCACAACAAATCGCTATTTAGTAGTAGGACAATTTGCTGATGGCGTATTGATGACACCTTTAGTTAAAGAACAGTCAACAGAACAAAATTCATCAATTAGACAGTCAGATTCTAACTCCTCCCGTTACTTAGCAAAGCTGACTCAAGATTTGTATGACAACTATGGGGATGTGGCAATTTCAAGAGGAACACTCGTTGCAGTTTCCGTAATTTCTGTAGATGGTGCTAGTTATGCTAAAGCACAAGTTACCTCAATCATCAAAGACAACACAGAATACCCAATTGCGAAGAATGCGATCTCCCTATTGGGTGAAGGAGGAAATCCACTAGTCGCTAAACCTTTTAAGGACAAAGGTGGAGAACTGGCTGGACAGGATTTAACTGTTGGCTTAGTGACTGGTGTGGGCAAAGTAGGCGAAATTATCAATCAATCGGATTCTAGCAGTAGCGTTATTAACTCTGCTGCTGGCACTTTTAGTACTAACGTGACTTCAAACACTCGACGTAATATTGGCGGTGCATTCTTGCAAGGGGCTTTTGGTAAACTTGGTGAGATTATTGAGCAACGCAGCCAAACTTCTACCCAAGAAATCCTTTCTCGTCCCAACATCTGGTACGTCCCCAAAGGAACGAAAATTACGTTTATGGTGAATCGAACTTTGGAATTACCGTGAATAAGTTAATTATCTTTGCTCTGGCTGGGATCTGTTTGATGCCATTAGGATCTTACGCTTCATCTGTACCTGTAGTTCGTAGCTTAAAACAGTCTCAGGTGAGCGGCACTCAAGCAACTTTACAAACGATCAAAGTTTGGAATGGCAACGGGGTAAGCATTTCATTCTACGAAGTTAACGAGGTTGTCAAACGAGTTTGGATTGACGACCCCTCCCAAATCCTAATTGACACTGATGGTTGTTTAGAAGGAATTAATCCTAACTGCCAAAGTTCTGGAGCCGGACTGATTCACTTACGACGCATCCAAAAAGTTAATATTCCTGGACTACCCCAATCAAAGTCAACACACCTGACGATTATTACTCAAGCAGCAGACGGTAGACGTAAAGCTTACCACTTCCAAGTAACTGCTGCTGCTGGAAAACCTGAGTACAGTCAAATAGCAATAGAGGCTGATATTTCCTATGACTCAATTCCAAGAGCGCCAATCAAGATTAACTCCAGACGACCACGCGCATTACCTAATGTTAGGCTACCTACTAAATAAATATATCCAGGCGATTGATTTAAAATCTACTAAACAGCAGTTGAGGAAACAAAGAGACGATAAGCTACGTTATTTAATATTCTTTGGTTTAGTGATCGTTCTTTTCCTTCATGCTTTTTGGAGGTATGGAATCCTGAATCAGGCGATTGCTTATTTTATGCCTAGTGCCTCAGCTCAAGTTCCGGTGGTTGATTCCGGCAGCGGTTTTGTTCCTGATTGGTCACGCCTAAAATTTAGTGACATGATTATGGGCGAAGGCGGCAGTGTTAGTTACCCCACTGACCGAGGGGAAGAAACCAGAATTTGGAGTGCTGGACAAAGTATTGCAGACTTCATGGAACTTGGGGACTTTGAAGATGCCCAGTTCTCAATTGAAAAACTTAACTTATCAAAAATATCAGAATTACTGGGCATAGATTTAAACAGTTTGAGACTGTCTGATTTTGGTGTAATTAAAACACAAACTATTCCCACTTTAGTCAAGGCTATCCCTACACTCACAAATAAATCACCAGCCAGCATTAAAGCAATCCACGACACTTATATAAGAGCTGGTGTTTCTCCTGGTGGCACAATTGGTAATTCCCTCAACAATCCTAAGTTGAATGAGGTTGAGTTGGGAAATGCAATTGATTTATCAAAGTATCAACTTACATCTATTCCTGGAATTGAGTCGGCCTCGATTGATAAATTTGATAGATGGCAAGATACTGTGATTGGACTTGTTCCAGGGTTAAGAGACTTGCCTTGGAGCGAGTTTCCTTCCTTACCAAATCCCGACCTTTCATTTATTGGCAAAGTCGATTTGGTACTGCGAGATATCGAAGCTAACCGTATTCGCAGTATCTCTGGCAGCTATCAAGAAGGGTTCAATGTCCCATGCTATCAAAATAACTGCGCTCATGCTGAGATGTCCGGGCTAGGTAGAACAACTGGAGCGCAATGGATATCCGGCAAAGTACAAGAGGTAGAAGGTGGTTTCGGCATCTTGAAGGCGGTCAATGATGGTAAAGAACCAACAGGTCGCCATCCCTTTGGGCCTGCTTTCAAGCAAGTAGTGTGGGATATAGATGAAGCAACAGGAGCTATGTCTACTGCAATGTTTTTTCGCTTCTGCAAAACTATTCCTTTTGTAGGTCGTACTTGCACTCCTTATTTTATTGGCCCAATTCCTTTCATTACTTATCGCGAACAAGACCCAATTATCTTTGGAAGTCCTTCTACTGTCCCATAAACACTCTTGGGTAAAGGGTAAAGGTAAAAGGGATAAATTATTTCACTCAGTGTCCCCAAAAAGCTTTTTGCCATTTCCCCTTAACCTTTCCCCCTTACCCTTCTTCATAGAAAATGACTAAAAATCAAGCAACAACCAATCAATCCTTTCGCTTTGACCAGTTGCAAAACCCTAAAGATGATATTGGGCAATATACTCATCATCTGTTTACTCCCAATGGGTTAGCACTTCTGGGGATGTTAGGAGTCTACTTATTAATGAAAGTAGTCTTGGGTGATGGGGCTAAAAAGAAACTCGCAACTGGCTACTGGGGAGGTAAAAAAGAAATAGACACAGCTAGGAAAAAGGCACTCAGACAAATTAAATCTCCCAAATGTGATAGCGCTACTTTGCGTATTGGTGAAAGCTTTTATGTTCCTGATGTCCAAAGAGGAACAGCTGCAATCGGCGCACCAGGGAGTGGTAAGACTTTTAGTGCGATCAACCCGATGATTTATGATGCGATCGCTCAAGGATACCCGATATTACTTTATGATTTCAAATACCCGTCGCAAGCCAAAATTGCAGCTTATGCCCGAAAGATGGGTTATGATGTCCACATTTTTGCTCCGGGGTTTCCTGAATCAGAAGTCTGCAATCCACTGGACTTTTTACGGGATTCAGGGGATGCGGAAACAGCGCGTCAATTGGCGACGGTGATCAATAAAAACTTCCGCATTCTGAATAATTCCAATGAAGATGGATTCTTCGGGCCGTCCGGCGACCAACTCACCCAAGCGGTTTTAATGTTAACTAAGGAGTTCGGTGAGTATGCAGACATTATGACCGCCGCTGCCATACTTTCAAGTGAACGAATGGTTGATAGATTAATGGCTGCAAACTTTAATCCTTGGATTCGGATTGCTTTTGGTCAATTATTTAGTTCGGCGGGGAGCGAGAAGACAGTCGCAGGGATTACTGCTACAGCATCGTTAATGTTCACTCGCTTTATGGCTAAGAACACACTTGGCTGTTTTGTTGGTAAAACTACGCTGCCCCTAGAAATTAAAGGCAAGCAGATGATCATCTTCGGGCTGGACAGAGAACGTCGGGATGCTGTTGCGCCTTTGATGACTAGCATCTTGCACATGACTGTGGCGCGGAACATTGCCAAAAAAAGGAAAGACCCGTTGATAGTAGGACTAGACGAATTGCCTAGTATTTATTTGCCTGATTTATTCAGATGGCTCAACGAGTCCCGAAGTGAGGGTTTCTGTGGCATCCTCGGTTGGCAAAATATGGGGCAACTTGAAAAGAATTACGGTAAGGAAGTAGCTAAAACTATTTTAGGGGCTTGTGGTACTAAGTTCGTGTTTAATCCTGGGGAAAATGAATCTGCACAGCTATTCTCTAGTTTTCTGGGAGATGAAGAAATCAAGTACAAACAAAAGAGCCGTTCAACAGGTGGAGGAAAGCCTAGTACTACTACTAGTGAACAGGAGAAAACTAGAAAGCTGTTTGAATCTGCACAGTTCTTAAAACTGCCAGCGGGGAAATGTGTATTTATCAACCCAGCTTATGCTAATAAAAAAGAGGGGTCAGTGCCACTACTCAAAAGTATTAAAATTCCTCAATCTGTGAAGGACATTGATGAATACAACCAACTTGAATGGGGAAAGCTAGTTAACACCTTGGCAAAACGTAGTACTCAACGACCTCCTACACAACGGGATTTAGACATCAGGATTCAACAAGTAGATCGGAAATTACCAATTCCCCAAGACCCTGTAGAAGCTGGTGTGCAAGCGTTACCTGTTGATAGTTTAAAGTCAATTTTATAATCAGGAGCCAGAATCCAGAATTCAGAATTCAGAATAAATCTACACATTAAATTAAAGTAATTAAGCAATAGTTTGTTTTCTAATTGTAGAAAATTATTCTAACTTCTGACTCCTGACTCCTGATTCCTGACTTCTTATTATTTTGTAGGAGGTGTGGTGAGAGCTAGAATCAAGGAATTTGCGATCGCTGATTTTCAAGACATTTATCAATTAGATAAAACTAAAAAAAGACTGCTAGGAAACATGGTAAATATTCTGGCGAGTACAACTGGGATTGTCAAGACTTTCTCTAAACAGTCCAGCCTTAGACCTTTACTAAAAAAAGTGGGTATACACGTTAAAGTTATTTTCTGGCGGTTGAAAGTAATTATCGATGAAAAATGTTATGAGCAAATCATTCAGAGATATATCCAAGGTATTGGCTGGCACGACTTACAATATATAGTTTTTCTAGCAGCAAGGCGAAATTATGTAGAGTTTGATATTATCTTTAATCGCGTCATTTCTAATACTCAAATCATTGATTTGAAATGCTTAGGCGCACAATGGATACAGTACGAAATTTTGGATAAAGCGTACAAAGATATTATCAATATTGCTGAGTCGAAATTCTATATAAAATCAGGGGTGTAAGGGTGTGAAGGTATAAGGGTGCAGGCAGGAAGCGATCGCACCCACTGACTCGCTCGTTTCTTGATTTCAATTCCCCTGTTTCCTGTTGAGTGCCATTCCCCTACACTCCTACACCCCTAATTTTATGTTTGATGAACGCTCTTTGAATTCGCTCAATCCTACAATATTTGACAGAGAGGATTATCAGAGAACTCTGAAGATTTTAAATGCGCTTGTTCCTGTAATTGAAGCATCAGTAGAGCGATTGCAGCACGAGTGGGACAAATGGGCGCACATTGAAATTGGTGATGATACTTACGTCATGAAGCCCAATGAATCGGGGGGATATTCTTGGGAGAAAATTGATTATGAGGATCATGACTGGTACGAAGGCGAGGATGAAGCAGAGGTAGAAATTGACGAGGAAAATCTAGTAAATTCTGATGTATCAACTACTGCAAAGTCTTCAGCAGCATCAGAACAATCTACTGATGTTACTGCACAAGAGCCTCAAGAAGAAACAGTCACGAATGCCACTGTTTCTGAAGTACTTAGTACTGTACAGTCTCGATCACCATCGTCACCATCCACAAACACAGAGACACAACAGCAAGAACAAACAGTTACAAATGCACAGTCACAATCATCAGCAGAAACATCGACTGCTAAAGTACAAACGTCTTCATCTGACTGGAATCCTGAGCACATCGACCTAAAACATTGGAAAGAACTGGTGGAGGACAGTGCTATCGATCCGCTTATAGCCTCTGCCAACTTCAAAAGCTTACATCAAAACGGATGGCAGCATCAGGCTTGGGAGCACCTATTTTATAGCGACGATGTTCCTCGCCGCAATGATGGACGGCTTAGAGATGGGGATTTGAAACGATATAGCCACATTGAGAAGGGTGGATGGTGGTGTGAAGCTGGCGTTGATCCGCGTTCGTTTGCTAATTTGTCACCGGGACAGCAACCCGACAAAAAACTTTGGGGTTGTTATAAACCCGATGAACCGAGATATCAAGTAGATCAGAAAAAACAGAAATTCTCTTGGACTTGGCACAACAAATCTTCTACTCCAGAAACCCCAGATAAACCCCCAAAACTCAAAAAAATTAAGTACGAACATCCACCGAAAACTGAATTAAGTATTTTCTTACTGGAAGTGCCGGATGAAATCGCTAACAAAGTCTATTCTAAAGCCGGGGTTAACCCATCAGCGAGCGATCGCGCTGATGGCTTTTGGTACTGTGTGTGGAAGCATAATATACCAATTACGATCACCGAAGGGGCCAAGAAGACTGCGGCCATCTTAAGTCAAGGTGATGCAGCCATCGGGCTGCCGGGAATAAACGCTGGTTATCGCTCTTATGATCAGCAAAAAAATCCTATTACTCCCCATTTACGTGAAGAGTTCGCCGTATTCGCTACACCAGGGCGTGACATTAAAATTTGTTTTGATTACGAAACTAAGGCTAAGACAAAACGAAGTGTATTTGCAGCTCTAGCACAAACAGGAAAGTTGCTCGAAGCTGCCGAGGTCAAAGTCAGTGTAGTTTCATTACCAGGGCCAGAAAAAGGCATTGACGATTTGATTGTCGCTCATGGAACTGAGGCTTACCAAAAAGTAATGAGTGAAGTCTTACTCTTACAGCAGTGGCAACAGCAAAATCCACCACCTGATTTAAGATTCATAATCACCCTTAAAGACGGTAGAGAAATCAACCTTTACGAGAAACTCTCTGATGGCACTGTTACGTCTAACCCGGCTGAGTTAAACTTTGCTGAGATTGACACATTAACACAGAAACTACAAGAGAATTTACCACTATCAAAAGCTTCTGTTGAGTCTCAAATAGTTGTCACTGATTTAGAAGCTTTTAATGATAAGAATGATCACACTCAGGTTAACTTTCCAAAATACTGGGTAGGGCAGCGACAAGTACCAAACTATGCTCAAAATCTCCCCAGAAGTTTTTTGCTGCAAAAAGAGAATAAACAGATTGCTCTGACTGCTAAAAAACTAATTGACCAATATGGAGGCAAGGAGGATGATGGCAGTTTTGTTTATAGAAGTGAAGCATTCAGTATTAGAAAATCTGGGGATAAAATCAGCATTCACCGTGCGGTAGATGAGAAAGAGAGCTACTCCAGTTTTCCACTGATGCAGTTTGAAGTTGATAAAAAAGAGCGAGTTAAAATTATTAAGCCTCCTTTGAAGATGCTCTCGGTAGAGCGACAAGAATTTTTAAATGTTGCTAACTCAAACGAATTACCTTCATTTTATGAAGATGCCATCACACTGAAGCAGAATCTTGGCTCTCTTGCTCCTTTAGGGACTCAAAAGGTGATCAAGAATTTGGAGGTATCAGAGATATCACAACTGCTTACAACTATTTTGGAGACAGCAGGCAGCAAACATTTACAAGTGGGAGAGTACAGGATTAAATCTGAATCCTTACAGCAAACAGGTCATTCATCTATTAATACTAAATCCGGTTTCCATAAAACCCTAATAAATTAAATAACATTTAGCCAATGATAATTAGTTAGATTTCTAATTTCTTCTTTCATTTCACTGAGAATATTACAACGCTTTACTAAGACTTGT
>JAHHHK010000040.1 GCA_019359395.1 Komarekiella atlantica HA4396-MV6 | reverse complement strand
CTTCCCACAGAAGAATCTACTACCCTTATACACTTCATTCTCAATAAGTACACAAATTTTTCAAGGGGTCTTTATCCCCCAAACCTTTATCTGCCTCGGTTTAGAGGCGATTGTCGCCCCTTGAAGTGAAGCTGAATCTAAAATTCAAGATTTGGTTAATCACTGGTAACGACAGCAGTTCCCCCTGATTTTCATACCCATCTCAAGAAGCAATTTTATGTCAACTTTTGTCTTGGTTCACGGCTCATGGCATGATGGTTCTGCTTGGAATGCGGTCATTCAACATCTAGAAGCAAAAGGACATCAGGCTTTTGCACCCACGATCGCGGGTCATGGTAAAGGCGTGAATAAAAACGTCAACCATGCTCAATGTACACAGTCGATCGTCGATTACATTGTTGATAAAAACTTAACCGATATTGTCTTACTAGGGCATAGTTTCGGCGGCACAATTATTATGAAAGTTGCTGAAGAAATTAGCACTCGAATTCGACGACTCATCTTCTTCGATGCCTTTGTCCTCAATGATGGTGAGAACCTCAGAGATAACCTTTCATTTCCCACTCAAGAGCTCATCGACAATCTAGTTGAAGCATCGGGCGATAATACGATGATGCTGCCGTTGGATATTTGGCGAGAAACATTCCTCAACGATGCTGACCTCGACCTAGCGAAATCGAGTTATGCACAATTGTCACCTGAACCGTATCAACCGTTTATTGACAAATTAGACCTGAAGCAGTTTTACTCGCTGCCCATCCCTAGAAGTTACCTCTACTGTACAGAAGACAATGCCTTACCTCAAGGGGAATGGGGTTGGCATCCCAGGATGTCTAGTCGCTTGGGACTATTTCGGCTCGTGCAAATGCCGGGTGGTCATGAGGTGATGTTTTCTAATCCAGTCGGTCTAGCAGAAAAGATTATTGTCGCAGGGCGCGACTAGCTGCGAAACTTCATCACAGGCATCTGACAAATCATCGTAAGAATCTGAAAGAAATCAGGTACTTCAACTCACTACACTTTAGATACATCGAACAGCAATCAGCAAAGACTCAATCCTGACTAACTGTTGAACTATTAGGAGAAATACAATGACTACCTCTCGTGAACTATTGCTCAAGCCAGGTCAAGGACATTCCCTCTCAGTTGTAGGAGATATTCTTACCTTCAAGGCAGTGGGCGAAGATACCAATGGGCAATACACGCTCTTCGAGTTGCAAGTTGATCCTGAAATCGGGCCGCCGCCACACATTCACCATCGAGAAGATGAAGCGTTCTATATCCAAGAGGGCGAACTGGAGTTTCAACTCGGCGATCAAACTGTGATTGCTACTCCTGGAACCTTCTTATATTCGCCGAAGGGACACCTGCATACCTTTAAGAACATCACGAACCAACGCGCCAAGATGTTGGTTTGGTATATGCCTGCGGGAATTGAGAAATACTTTGCCGAAGTCGGTGTTCCAGTAGACGACCCAGAGGCTTCATCACGCCCAGCCACCCCGGAAGCGATCGAGCGAGTTTTGGCAGCAGCCCCCAAGTATGGCATCGAATTCATCGCGTGAATTCGATTACAACGCTCTTTCCTACACAATAGATACCATGAGAAAGCAACTGATCAATCCGCCACAACGTTATGATGGCAGACCGCACGGACTGTCCCATGCTGTTATCGATACCCGATGCGGTATCGTTTACATTTCTGGTCAAGTTGACTGGGATACAAACCATCAAGTATCTTCCCATACCGTCGAGGGTCAACTCTCTAATGCGCTGACTAACCTAACCATCGTCTTGGATGCAGCGGGAAGTTCTGTAGAGAATTTGCTTCACCTTCGCATCTATGTCCGGGGTGAACTTGGAGAACATATGGAGGCGATCGCACCAATTCTCGCGCAATTTCTGGCAGAATCGCGCCCCGCTGTTACTGGCATTGGCGTTGCCTCACTTGCCTCAAAAGAAACATTGGTTGAGATTGAGGCAACAGCAGCACTGAAGTAATCCACCAATCGCTCTAACATGGATAGCGATCGCATTGGTAACAAACGAGAAATCATGAAATCTAGCCAGAGAATTATCATAGAGCGATTGCAACAAGCACAAAACGCCCATGACCTGGAAGCGTTTTTAGCCTGTTTTACACCTAACTTTCAGGGTGATCAGCCTGCCCATCCTGAGAAAGCTGTACACGGAGTTGAGCATGTCCGTAAGAATTGGTCTGCCATGTTCCACGATGTCCCAGACTTTCACTCAGAGTTGCTTCGTTCAGCAGTTGAGGGTGATACAGCTTGGGCTGAGTGGCATTGGTTCGGCACCCATCGTGATGGTAAGCAGTTTGGTATGCGCGGAGTGACCATTTTTGATATACAAGCGGATCAGATTGAACGGGCACGCTTGTATATGGAACCTGTGTAACCAGATTCTGTCACAAATATGTTTTAGAGCAGATCCAAGCCGTATTTAAGTATTTGAAACTATTGGTCTATCGCATTAATTTTGATGGGTTGCTAGATCCCCAACTTCTTCAATAAGTCGGGGATCTGACCACTGCTAACCACTCAGAATTAATGATACAAACCACTAGGGATAAGGAGAAACTATGACAATTACGCCTAGTCAGAACAGGACTTTGTTCAACGAACTTGCAGCAGTACTCAGAGGAGATCAGCTTCTTCTCCCGGATGACGCTGCCTATGAACAGGTGCGCCAACTCTGGAACGGCAGAGTGAAGACTCGACCCGCCGCGATCGCTCGTTGCTTGACTGTGGAAGATGTCATTCATACCATTCGCTGGACACGATCGCAGGGATTGCCACTCTCAGTTCGTGGTGCAGGACATGAGATTTTTGGACGATCGCTGTTTGAGAATGGCGTTGCGATCGATTTGTCGCAGATGAGAGCCGTCACCATTAATCCGGACACACGCACAGCCAAAATTCAAGGTGGAGCAACAGCTGGCGACCTGATCGAAGCAGCACAGCAATATGGGTTAGCAACAGCCACAGGGACTATCTCCAGCGTTGGCATGACAGGACTTACCCTGGGGGGAGGCTATGGTTCACTCATCGGTGCTTATGGACTGGTCGCCGATAACCTGCTGTCAGCCCAAGTCGTCACTGCCGATGGACAACTTGTGAGAGCCAACGCTGAAGAACACCCAGACTTGCTGTGGGGGCTGCGCGGCGGCGGTGGCAACTTTGGCGTTGTGGTTTCCCTGGAGTTTCGCCTGCATCCACAGACGACGGTGTTATCAGGGATGCTGCTGTATCCTCTGGAGCAGGCGAGAGCAGTGTTACACCGTTTCAACGAGTTTATCGCCACCGCACCCGATGAATTGACGATTCAATCTGGATTCATCCAAACGCCAGACGGTCAGACGGTTTTGTTGCTTTCACCTACTTATTGTGGTTCTCTAGAAGCAGGTGAGGAGGCGATCGCCCCCCTGCGAACCTTTGGTACTGTACTGGTCGATCAGGTGCAACCTGTCACGTATCACGCACTGATTCATGGTGCAGATGCGTTTACTCCGAAAGGTCGCCATTACTACCTGCAAACCCAGTCACTCAAGGGTTTCCAAACTGAGACAATCGAGGCGCTAATCGAACAGGGGTTGCCACTACCTTCCCCGTTTTCGATGATCAACATTCATAACTTTCATGGAGCCGCGAGTCGTGTGGGTGTGTCTGAGACGGCTTTTGCACTGCGTCAGGATCATCTAATGGTTGAGTTAATTGCAGCCTGGGAACCTCAGTCAAAAGACGAAGATCGGCGGCACATTCAATGGGCACAGAACATCTCGCAGGCACTTGCACCATTCGCTTTCAAAGGGGGATATATCAGTCTCCTGGATGAGCAAGAGCAGGAGCGGGTTCCGCTTGCCTTCGGGTCGAATTATGAACGCTTGCTCGACCTCAAACGGAGATACGATCCTGACGATATATTTCGTTCAACAGTTGGACATCTCACACCATAGGGAGCATTTGTCCACACCTCATTCAAAACACAACCTGACATCGAAACAAGTTCATTTTTTTACCGCTATATGTAGCACTCACAGGAAAAATCATGAAAACCCGTCAGAGCATTGTCATAGAGCGACTGCAAAAAGCACAGAACGCACATGACCTGGAAGCGTTTTTAGCCTGTTTTACACCTAACTTTCAGGGTGGTCAGCCAGCCCATCTTGAGAAGGCTGTACACGGAGTTGAGCATGTCCGTAAGAATTGGTCTGCCATGTTCCACGACATCCCAGACTTTCACTCAGAGTTGCTTCGTTCGGCAGTTGAGGGTGACACAGCTTGGGCTGAGTGGCATTGGTTAAGCACTCGTCGCGATGGCACACCGTTTGGGATGCGTGGAGTGAGCAGTCTTGGCATATCAGCCGATCAAATCGAGTGGGCACGCTTGTATATGGAACCTGTTTAGGTGTCCAGGCTCGCATGAACATGGACGATCGCGACTTAAAATAAGGAAGAAAATTATGTCTGAAACAGTAAAAATGCCACAGATATCAGAAATTGAAGTGCTAGCATCAGGTCTGGATAGTCCGCGCAAGCTGAGCTTTGGCCCAGATGGGGCGCTGTATGTTGCCGAAGCCGGACGAGGGGGAACAGGTGCTAGTATTCCGTCTCCCAGTCAACCGGGCGCGTTTTTGTTCTATGGTGCAACGGGTGCGATTACTCGAATTCAAAACGGTGTTGCAGAACAAGTTGTAACCGGACTACCGTCGCTGGCATTACCCGATGGATCGGATGCATCAGGTGTCAGTGATATTGAGTTTGATGCCTATGGAAACGCCTATGCGATCGTGGGTCTTGCCAGCAATCCAGCTAATCGAGATGACGTGCTACAAGTTCCTGATTTTAGCCAGTTAATTGCGATCAATAACTTTGACGGCGGTGCTGGCTGGACAAGGCTGCGGGATTTTGGCGCTTACGAACAAAACAACAACCCCGATGGGCAAGATGTCATTACCAACCTCTATGACTTGCTGATTAAAGACAATACCGCATACATCATTGATGCAGGTGCTAATGATTTGCTCTCTCAGCAAGCCTTTGGCGGCGAAGTGACTCTAGAAACAGTCTTTCCAACTCGTACCACAACCGATCCGCTCACGGGTGAGGCAGTGGTGCGGCAGTCTGTACCCACCTCAGTCGCCGTTGGCCCGGATGACGCTCTCTATGTCGGCGAATTAACTGGGTTTCCGTTTCAAGCAGAGACAGCACAAGTGTATCGCATCAATGAAGAAGGTCAACCGGAAGTCTATGCAGGAGGATTTACGAATATCACCGATCTAGCCTTTGATGACGCTGGCGGTTTATATGTTCTGGAATATGATGCGGATGGCATTTTGAATGGCAGTGATGCAGGTGCGCTGATTTACGTGTCTCCCGATGGTAAAACTCGCACGACGATCGCAGACGATGAACTAACGAATCCGACAGGTCTAGAAATTGGTGCTGACGGTGACATTTACATTTCCAATAAAGGCTTTGTTGCAGGACAGGGAGAGGTACTGCGGTTGAATTTAGAGCAAAAGACATGCTTCGATCCCGACCCGATTTATAACAAGGTGAAGCACTACACAACCACAATTGCCGCAGATGGCGATCCAGCCGATGTGTATTATCCAGTGCTGCCAAATTCAACACCGGATCAACTACCGATCGCGCTGATGCTGCAAGGTGCTTTGGTCGATAAAGCAGACTATTCTAACTATGCAGAAAAAGTCGCCAGCTATGGATTTGTGGTCGTGGTTCCCAACAATCAGCGGACGCTAACTGCACCCAATGGTGAAACGGTGACGGGTCTACTTTCTGAGCAAGGGCAAGTGAATGAGGTGCTGGAACAGATGAAAGTGGAAGATGCCGATCCGACTTCACCGATTTTTGAAATTGCCGATACCGAAACACTAGGACTCCTGGGGCACTCGTTTGGCGGAGCCGTGGGATTAGGCGCAACACAGGACGAGATTTGCATACCCGGAATTTGCTCCCAAGACTACACATTGCCGCCCCAGTTGCAGGCAGGTATTTTCTACGGCACTAGCTTTCGCGATCAGCTAACTGGAGAATTTTTGCCGCTCGATAACGAAGGAATTGCAGTCGGGCTGATTCAGGGCAGTTTGGATGGCGTGATTCCATCGAGCAATAGTCAAACAACTTACGATCAAATTCTCAACCCGCCCAAAGTCTCAGTTACCGTAGAAGGTGCGAACCACTATGGCATCACAAACGTTGACAACCCTGAGCGGGAGCCAAACAGACCCACCTTAGGCCAGATCGCGGCAACTGAGACGATCGGACGCTGGAGTGGATTATTTTTGCGATCGCATCTTCTTGATGATCGAGGTGCATTTAATTATATCTACAGCACTGGCGACAATCTCGATCCGAATGTAAATGTGATTAGTCAAACTCCGGTGTATTGATTCATTCCTATTTTGTCTCATGAACGACTACCGCACTATTACACATTCATTCAATAGGAGTAATCTCATGACACAATCTTTCTGGCTTTTTGGTTCTTGCCTCACCATCCTTGCCGATCCCACCACAACCGGAGGACAGTACAGCTGTTCACGGGCGATCGCTTCCGTTATAGATGGAAGAAACAAAATTAAGATGCACCGAAAAAAATTACACTTTTATTGTGTCCTGACAGTTAATACTTAGCAATTTTCCAGTTGGATTCAATAGCTAACGTGGGAATAACCAAAACCACTACTTTGGACTAACGCCTACCTGCTAAAACAGCGAGCAGGTAACTTTTTATGACCCAACCTGAATGGTTACAAGCAAACAAGCAGGTTTATTCCAAAGAACATGGTGTTATCCATATCGCCGCCATCATTGAGAAAAACCTTGACTTTAAAAAGGGAAGTCTAAATCAAATAATTTTCGACTGGGAGCATGAATTAAATAGCGGTAATTTATTACCTCTTAACCAAGCACCAACAAATAAAAGTATTCTCTACCAAGAGATAGCTGCTATTTTTGATGGCTCAGGAAAACTACAAAGCTGCGAAGTAATTCCCGCTCAAACAGTGGCAACGATTACGTGATTGCCGTTAAAGATAATCAGCCGAAACTACATCGTCATATTCAACGTATTGCTGCACAAACAAAGCCTACAAGTTGTTATATTGAGACTGAAGAAACTCGTAATCGACTCGCAACACGGACTGTAGAAGTTTTTCATGATTTGGATGGAATTGAATTATCCTGGGTTGGAATTAAGTCCTTAATTCGGGTTGAAAGAACTGGAACCAGAGCGGGTAAACCATATTATTAGATTGCCTGTTACATTAGTAACTTAATTTCTACAGCCAAAGAATTCGCTTACGGTATTCGCGGTCATTGGAGTATCGAAAATAGCCTTCACTGGGTTAAGCACATGGTTCTCAAGCAGGATGATTCAAAAATTTGTTTGGGTAATGCTCCTGCAAATCTTTCCATATTGAGAGCGAGCGCTCTCAATATACTTCGTCGAAATGGTCATCATTCCATCACCAGTGCTCAACGATTTCTCTCTCATGATATTGACAAACTACTTGCCCTTGTGGAATGAAACAGCCCTGCCTTTTGAAGGGGGTTGGGGGATCTGAAACTACGGGAAATTGAGTGTTTGAGCTGAAGTTGACACCAATGGGCAATGCCATGCCCCTACAAGAAATCTATGTGTATCAAGGTTTTCGTGAAATGGTATAAGTTCTGTTTTATTTAGAAAAAACGACATAAATTCTTGAGTTTTGTCTGATAATTTAGTAATATAAGTTACTAAAAGTTTGATAATTTATAACGCTCAATATTTGACAAATACTTATATTAACAAAGGCTTTTAGCTTAAATCTATACGTAATACAAACTAAGCAAAATTTATTTTAAACTAACATTATTAAAAGACATAAATTAAGGAGTTAAGTCCTAATATTTGATTGCCAAAGCTTGATTTTTAAAGTTTAGTCATGAATAATAAACATTAGGTCTAACATCTTGATAGACGCTCTTGGTGAAAACTTAACCTTATCCAATGTCCAAAGTCCGCGAAAGCGGACTTTATTTATTTAGCTTCAAGTATTCTTTTTCAGCATTAACTTACCTATAAAATCTCCCAGCTTTGCCAAGTTTCTTACTCATATCTAATCTAAGAAATAAGTTCTTAACTCTTTAATTCGCTCTACCCAAGACTTAATCTGCTCAGCTACTTTATACTTCCATTCAAGTTGAAGTATTTTTCGGGTATGAGAATCATCAAATGACACGTTATATTTATTTTCAAATCTTGGCCACTGAAATCTTATCTGAGCAGCTTCCGCAAACAAAGTTGACATCTGGCTAATACTTAGATTTTCACCTGCTGCGAGATAATGCGCTCCTTTGCAACTTCTTCGCGCAGCTGCAATATAGCAATCTGCTAAATCTTCAACGTGAATCCACGCCGTCATAAAGTCTGGTGGAAATGGTTGATAACCCTGGTGTGGTTTCCCCGTAATAAACTGCTGAATTGCAAAATCCCAGAAACTCCCACGGCTTGGCGACGAACCATACACTGATGAGGGATAAACAATAGATGCATTACCTCCATTGCTTATATGTTCCTCTACTAGTCCATCCTTCATCAAATTGACGCTTACTATTAAATCAATCCACGCGGCATAGTCAGGCTTTGCAAAACCTTCTTGCGGAGGTGTTTCTGTTATTCGTCCTCCATCAGCGGTTATTAAAGAGAAATTTCCACTGGTTGCGATCACGTGAATATCTGGCGAAACTGCTTTAGCACCGTGTAAAGCGGCTTCTAATGCTATACGATCTTTTTCAAATTGAGCTTCTTTAGTTAATTCTGGAGGCATGTGCCACGCCAAATTAATTATCGTTTTAACATCGTGTTTGCGAATTGCTTCCTCGACATCATTTTTGGTAATTTCTACTCTTTTAGAGCAGATTATTTCCTGACAAAATGGCTTGATAGCCTCAATATCACTGCTTGGACGCACAAGTGCGAATACGGAAAAATCCGGCGTTTGATGAAGTTTGCGGCACAACGCTCCACCAATATAGCCAGTCGCGCCTAGGAGCAAGATATTTTTAACTGAAGAGTTTTTTTCGTCTGAAAAATCTTTATTTTCCAACATATTTGAAAGTTATAGCTAATCAGATTTTTTACTGGATATTATCAATTAAAAATTTGTTTTAGACAGCTTTTCAATTTGCCCAGTAAAGTATGTTTCTTGATGTTTGATTTGTTGCGCTAGTTCTAACCCTTTTTGAAAAGCTGTTAATGCTTGAGGATATTCTTTGCGTTCTAAATGCAATTGACCAATTTGGTCATACGCTTGCATCATTCCGTAAAAGTTAACAGCTCGATCCTCAATTTCTACAAGAATTTGGCTAGCTTGCAAAGCCTCGTCTGTTTGCCCTTGAGAACGGTACAGTGTGATTAACTTCTGCAAAGCTTCACCAGCACGAACATATTGCTGCAATTGCCAAGCTGTAGTATAAGCTTCTTGATAGTTTTGAAAAGCTTGTTGCAATAAACTGGGATTTTCTTTTGCTAGGGATTCATATTCTGAGGCGATCGCTAACTTCAATTCTGGTATTTCAGTAAGATTATTTTGAGTTATGTAAATTTCTGCTAGTCTATTCTGTACATTGATTGCCTGCTGGGGTTGTTTTACTTGCTTGTAAATATAAGCAAGTTGTTTCAAGTATGCTAACTCATTCAGGCGATCGCCTTTAGAAGTAGCCAAACCTAACAATTCCTCGTAGTTAGTCGCAGCTTTGGGATAATCAAACCAACTTAAATTCAATTCCCCAAGCGTCTTGAGAGTTTCTACTAGCGCTGCTGGATTTTGTTGTCGCACCACTGCCAAAACTTGCTCATAAACTTCTACGGCTAGTTTGGGCAAGCGCACATTTTGGTAAGCTTCACCTAGCGATCGCAAAAGTTCTACATCGACATTTTTTTGAGTATCTGTTTTTTTAGGTTGTGCCTGCTTTTGAATTGCTTGCAACCGCTGAGTAATATATTGTAATTCTTGGCGATCGTTTTGATTCCAGGCGATCGCACCGACTCGTGATAATGCTTGCACTTCTGCTAATGCACCTAAAAACCGCCGTAAGCGCAGTTCCCGATTCCAAATTTCAAACGCTCCTATCTTATCCCCTGCTTGCAGTTTTGCCGCAGCTTCTTGATTTAACTCATCCAGCGCCACCTTCAACTTCTGCTTTTCACCCTCAGTTAACGGCTGTTTATCACGCAAAGGTGGTAGTAGCGGATCGGGTGTAGCAATTTCTAGCGGACTCGGAGGAAATTTATCAGGCTCCTTAGGCTTTTTACTCTGTGCCAGCGTCAAGGAACTGCTAAAGAATGTAGCGGCAGTAACAATAACAATTAATCGCTTTAGCATGGATACTTTACCTTGCATTTGTCATTTGTTAAGAGTCAAAAGTCAAGGGTCAAGAGTAGAGACGCGATTAATCACGTCTGTACAAGGGGTCAAGAGTAGAGACGCGATTAATCGCGTCTGTACAAGGGGTCAAGAGTAGAGACGCGATTAATCACGTCTGTACAAGGGGTCAAGAGACGCGATTAATCGCGTCTGTACAAGGGTCAAGAGTCATTAGTCAATTATAATTTTTCTTCCCCTGTTCCCATTCCCCAGTCCCCAGTCCCCAGTCCCTAGTTCCCAGTTCCCATTCCTCAGCTCTACAATACTCCCAGATAATTTTCAAACAACTGGTTGATCATCTGTAATGACTCATTCTACGGATATTGCTACTTTAGCTCGTTGGATGGCTGCTGACTTTAGCAACCAAGAACAAGCTTTTGAAAATCCGCCTTTATATGCCCATATTCGTGTGTGTATCCGGCCCTTGCCCTTGGAATTGTTCTCAGGGGTTAGCTTGTTTCTCGAACAAGCTTATGATTTTATGCTCACTCAACCCTATCGAATGCGGGTAATGAACTTGATTAAGGCAGAAAACCATATTCTCATCGAACACTACACAATTAAGGAAGAACAAAAATTTTACGGTGCATCTCGGAATCCCGAACGCCTTCAAGACCTATCTATTGACCAACTAGAGAAAATGCCAGGTTGTAACATGATTGTAGAGTGGACAGGCACAAGCTTCAAAGGCAGAGTAGAACCTGGTAAAGCCTGCATCGTAGTTCGCGACGGCAAAAACACCTATCTTGACAATGAATTTGAGATTGACGCTGAGAAATTTTTCAGCCTCGACCGGGGACGGGATATAGAAAACGATGAGCATCTCTGGGGTTCTATCGCCGGCCCATTTCACTTTGTCCGTTGGGGCAATTTTGCTGATGAAGTGAAAGTGAGTGCTTAATGATAAGTTAGGAGTGATGAGTAGCCATTTCAAAGTGTAATGTAATTTTCTTTGTGTCTTAGTGCCTTAGTGGTTCAAAAGTCAATTTTTTGACCACTAAGACACAAAGATGAAATCTCCTAACTTTCTTAACATCCGATCGCTACAAATTCTTGTGGGTAAGAATAAGGAACTCGCTCAATCCAGCTTTGCCAATCACCATTGGGATATAGTTTTAATAAACGAAACCCAGGTGGTGTTTGGTCGATCGCAAAAGTTGAGCTTTCTGGTTGAAACTGAATGCAAGTTGAGGGAGTACCCAGATAATGGACGCCGTAACGCTGAGACTGAAATTCTTGGTGAATGTGCCCAAATAAAACTAACTTGACTTGTGGGTGACTATCCAAGACAGCAAAAAGTTCCTCTGGATTTTTTAGGATACTTGCATCTAACCATTGAGAATTGATGAGAAGAGGCGAATGGTGTAGCGCTACCACAGTCGGGTTTTCACCCAACATTTTTAATTCAGAGTCTAGCCAATCCAGAATTTTGGCTGAAAGATGACCATGTACGCACCCAGGCACACAAGAATTGAGTAAGATAAAATTCCAACTGCCGCGTTTAAAAGACTTACGCCGGGAAACCATCCCCAGATTTAAAATTTCATCCATTGCGATCGCACAGTCATGATTTCCTGGCAACCAGTAACTCAGTATTTGTAGTGGACTCAGCAGATTTTGGAGATTTTCATAGGACTCAGGCGTACCATCACCAGACAAATCTCCTGTTAACAGTAGTAAATCAAGTTCAGGTTGTAGATTCTTTAACCGCTCTATAACTGCTTGGAAAGACTCTGTAGTGGGCACTCCTAGCAGCTGGCGTTTTTCCAAAGCAAACAGATGCGTATCTGTTAACTGAGCAATTGATACGGGAGACACTTGATTCATCTTTGCTGATAGCAATTTGTGCGTCTTAACATCTCATTCTCCTTTTAGGAAAGTAGCTGATTGTACCTCAAGTAGCGAAACTAGATTTGTCGTAAATTCATCAAGCAACAGGGTTTGGCTAACTAATGCTTAGCTGATTTTCTCTTAAAATTACATGGCTGAAAATTATCCATAATTTACTCTTCTAAATAAAATAATTTTTTCATCTACCCTAAGATATAAAATACATTTTTTTTGTATTTTACGACACTCATCTATCAAGGTATCGCCAAGCAGCCCATGAACATGGCTATACACAGGCTATCTTGCACATCTCATACCATTTCACGAAAATAATGAAATAGATACAAACCCTGAAACCCAGACTAAGTAAGACTTTCTTAATTACGAATTACGTAGCTTGCTTCTCGCCGCAGGCGAGTATTACGAATTACGTAGCTTGCTTCTCACCGCAGGCGAGTATTACGAATTCACAAAGTAATGAGATGTGCTTAGATCTGTGATGTTTGTTTAGCTGCTGAGCAAATAGGCAACGGTTGAGCCGATTGCAACACCGCATCTAGCAACCCTGGAAACAGCGCTTCTAAATCTTCATGCCGC
Source organism: Komarekiella atlantica HA4396-MV6 (assembly GCA_019359395.1). Taxonomy (GTDB): domain Bacteria; phylum Cyanobacteriota; class Cyanobacteriia; order Cyanobacteriales; family Nostocaceae; genus Komarekiella; species Komarekiella atlantica. The sequence goes on along the minus strand of JAHHHK010000040.1, from coordinate 51,652 downwards.
AGCCTGTTGATGTGCTGCGTTCCTTCTTTGCGTGTCAAGACTATCCCCGACTCTCGCAAAATCTTAAAGTGATTGGACATAGTTGATTTGGCGATCGCAAAATCGAATCCAGCACAGCACTGTTCCCCCTCAGTAGCCAGCAGCCGCACAATCTCTAGCCGCACAGGGTCGCCCAATGCATACAGCACTCCTGGTAAAGATATGTCTTTTCTATCTGGGTGATATAAGAATTTCATAGTTGCATTATCTCTTAAAGTGGCATATATTTTTCTTATTCGATATTATCGAATTATAGAATTAAAGCAGAAGGACGATTTATGTCATCCATCACAAATGTCACAGAAGCCACGTTCAAACAAGAAGTTCTAGAAAGTGAGATTCCAGTCTTAGTGGACTTTTGGGCACCTTGGTGTGGCCCTTGTCGGATGGTGGGCCCAGTAGTCGATGAAGTTGCTACGGAATACGAAGGACAGGTGAAATTTGTGAAGCTGAACACAGATCAAAATCCTACTGTCGCTAGCCACTACGGGATTCGCAGCATACCGACACTGATGGTATTTAAGGGTGGTCGGCAAGTCGATACTGTCGTGGGGGCAGTGCCAAAGACCACCTTAAATAAGACCTTAGCACAGCATATTTCATAATAGGGCTGAGTGGGGGCAGGGGAGCAGGGGAAGAAAAATTACAATTGACGCTTGACTCTTGTACAGACGCGATTAATCGCGTCTTCTTGTACAGACGCGATTAATCGCGTCTCTACTCTTGTCCTTGTCTCCTACCAGTTTTCTACACACATTTGGAGATACAACCAATGAATACTGAGATCAACTTATTTTCTCCTTATCAGTTGGGTAATTTGGAACTATCCAACCGTATAGTTATGGCTCCCCTAACTCGAAACAGAGCAGGTGAGGGAAACGTTCCACGCCAACTTAACGCTACTTACTACGTCCAACGCGCTTCGGCTGGGCTGATTATTGCGGAAGCAACTCAGGTTGCTCCTCAAGGGCAAGGGTATCCTCTTACACCAGGAATTCATTCACCAGAACAGATTGCGGGTTGGAGGTTGGTAACGGATGCTGTGCATCAAGAAGGAGGGAAAATTTTTCTGCAACTATGGCATGTAGGTAGGATTTCTCACCCTGATTTACAACCGGATGGAGCTTTACCTGTAGCACCTTCTGCTATTGCACCCAAAGGTGAGGCATCAACATTTGAGGGCAAAAAACCTTTTGTTACTCCCCGTGCTTTGGAAACTTCGGAAATACCGGGAATTGTGGAACAGTACCGTCAGGGCGCTGCAAATGCACTAGCAGCTGGGTTTGATGGGGTAGAAATTCACGCAGCTAATGGTTATTTAATTGACCAATTCCTCCGGGATGGTACTAATCAACGCACAGATAAATATGGCGGTACAATTGAGAATCGAGCACGATTTTTGTTGGAAGTGACAGAGGCGGTAACTAGTGTGTGGGATTCTAACCGAGTAGGGGTGCGCCTTTCCCCCAGTGGAACCTTTAATGACATGCGTGACTCTAATCCCCTAGAAACTTTTGGTTATGCGGCTCAAGCGTTGAACAGGTTTGATTTGGCATATTTACATCTGTTTGAAGCCACAGACGCAGACATAAGACATGGTGGGACGATTGTGCCAACAAGTCATTTGCGCGATCGCTTTACAGGTACACTCATCGTCAATGGCGGTTATACCCGTGAAAAAGGTAATGCTGTATTGGCAAAAAAAGAAGCGGATTTAGTTGCCTTTGGCACTTTATTTATATCAAATCCAGATTTACCCAGACGCTTGGCTTTAAATGCACCACTGAATGAAGCAGATCCGACAACCTTTTATGGTGGTACTGATAAGGGATATACAGACTATCCATTTTGGTCGGTTGCTAGCAAGGTAGCCAATCATTAATCCCTGTAATCTGCTTTTCGGCGACTTTTTACACCTACAGGGCATTAAGTCCGATAATAAAAAGCGCTACAGCAATGTCATAAATTACGTAACACGCTTGAATCCTGGTCGTTTACCATTCTCCTACAACGTCTCTGTAGACACAATAGGTAATCCTTATAAAAGCTAGTGGTCGTTGGCGGTGGTTAGATCCCTGACTTCTTAAAGAAGTCGGGGATCTAATAGCCCAGAGCGGGTAGACAATCCTGATCGCACTCTTGATCCAGAAGCGTAGGCGTAGCCCGCACTTCGACTTGGCTCAGTGACCATCGTAGACATCGCTCAGACTTATCTGAGCATTCTACGTCAACCGCGCAGTGCTTGGACATGGGAAATTGAACTACGTCCGTGGGTTGAGAAATTCTAGAGATAGAAGTATGTAAAATATCTAACGCCGATTCTTCAGATTCATCATCGAGTTTGGGTAGCGATCGCCAAATCACTAAAGTCATAATTACTACTCGTACAGGTTGAAGTTTTGACCTACATCTAAACTTGATCGCTCTTTAATTCTCAATTTATCGTAGTTTTTTTGATTCATGTTCGCTGTTGAGCAAAAAACATCAGGAGCAGAGACGTTATAATTCAACTCGGCTATCCGTGCTAATACTGAATCAAACACAATAGGATAAACCCATGATTGAGCTTTATTATTGGACAACCCCAAACGGTCATAAAATCACGATGTTCTTAGAAGAAGTCGGCTTACCGTACACAATTATTCCTGTGAATATTGGCGCTGGGGATCAATTTAAACCGGAATTTCTTCAGATTTCCCCTAATAATCGCATCCCAGCAATTGTTGACCATGAACCAGCAACCGGAGGTGCGCCAATTTCCGTCTTCGAGTCTGGTGCAATTTTGCTGTATTTGGCAGAAAAAACCGGGAAATTGATTTCTCAAGATTTGCGCGATCGCGTTGCAACCCTAGAGTGGTTATTCTGGCAAATGGGAGGACTAGGGCCAATGGCGGGACAAAACCATCACTTTAGTAGCTATGCTCCCGAAAAGATTGACTATGCCATCAATCGCTACGTGAAGGAGACGGGACGCTTATATGCAGTCCTAAATAAGCGACTGGCAGATAGAGAGTTTGTGGCTGGCGATTATTCCATCGCTGATATTGCCGCTTATCCCTGGATTGTGCCTTATGAGCGCCAAAGCCAGAAGCTAGAGGATTTTCTCAACTTGAAGCGCTGGTTTGAGACAATTCAGGCACGTCCAGCAACAATTCGCGCTTATGAAAAAGCAGAAGCTTTCAAAAATCAGACGTTGGATATCGAAAAGTCACGGGATTTGTTATTTAACCAGTCAGTAAATACGGTTCAGCGTTGAGCATCTTGAGTATTTTGTTACTGTGGCGGTGATCACTAACTCAAAAGCAACTATGGGCAATAACTTCTCATTATCTTCCTTTCCTCAATTAGAAACAGAAAGGCTACTTCTTCGTGAGACAACTTTGAAAGATGCTGAAGCTATCTTTAGTGTGTTCTCTGATCCCGCCGTGACTCAGTTTCATGATCTTGATACCTTTACTTCGATTGAAGAAGCAATCGCTGTTACTGAACGCAGAGCCAAGCAATTTGAGCGAGGAGATGGAATTCGCTGGGGAATTGCCCATAAGCAAGACAATATTTTGATCGGTTCTTGTGGGTTGAGGTGGAACACACAAGAACCCTCTGCTGAGGTCGGCTACGAGCTTGCAAGCACTTTTTGGAGACAAGGTATCATGACTGAGGCGGTGCGTACCATATTGCAATTTGGGTTTAAGAAAATTGATTTGCGTTTCGTTATTGCCCAAGTCATGCAGGACAATATAGCTTCTAAAAAGTTGCTGAAAAAGTTAGGTTTTCAAAGCCAAGGTGTCCTGAAACAGTGTGGTTTCTTTAAGGGGCAGTATCACGACCTAGAGCAGTTTGTGCTTACCAAATAGGAGAAGTGAGTGGGCAAGTTAGCAACAGATATAACAGGCAAAACACCTGTCTCATTAGGACTATTGGGCGCTGCTGCCTTTATGGTAATTGCTGATGCGCGTGTGATTGACCCCCTGTTGCATATCATTGCGGACGAGTTCAACGTTGGCGTTGGTAGTGCTGCGGTGATTATCTCGGCCTATACGATTCCCTACGGACTATTTCAATTAGTTTATGGCCCATTGGGCGATCGCATCGGCAAACTTAAGGTAATTACAGCAGCACTCGTAGCATTTGCCATAGGTACAGCTATTTGTGCTTTTGTCTCAAATATCGTTTTACTTACCTTGCTGCGGTTTTTGACGGGGATGGCTGCTGCTGGGATCATCCCGATTACACTTGCTTATATTGGCGACAATTTCCCTTACGAACAACGCCAAACGGCTATCGGACGCTATTTGAGTGCGCTGGTGCTGGGTCAAATTCTGGGCGGTAGTTTGGGAGGCATTTTTGGGGAATATATCGGCTGGCGTGACATCTTTCTGTTATTTGGTATCGTCTCTCTTGGTATTGCTGGATTTCTGTGGCGGGGAACGCGCCACCTCAGTGATGGAAATCGTTCCCAAGGTCGAGTAGTGATAACACTCCGGCCTTATTACCAACTCATGACTCAACCTGTTGCGCGTACCGTGATTTTAGGAGTATTTATAGAAGGCTTTTGTGTGTTTGGGGGATTTGCTTACGTTGGTGCATTTTTGAGAGAGCAATATAATCTACCCTATGTAGTGATCGGGTTTATGCTCAGTGGTTTTGGATTGGGTGGATTAATTTACAGTCGTTCCGTGAAGTGGTTGGTGCGGCGACTGGGTGAGATTGGTCTAATTGGGGTTGGAGGTAGCTTAATGTGCATAGGCTTTTTAGCGATCGCACTTTTCCAGAACTGGGTGCTATTTATCCCTTTGAGCATGTTAACAGGATTAGGCTTTTATATGATGCATAGTACTCTCCAGACTCAAGCCACGGAATTAACACCTGAAGCTAGAGGCACTGCTGTCTCACTGTTCGCCTTCAACCTGTTTATCGGACAGGGAATCGGTGCAGCAGCCTTTGGTAGGATTGTGGATAGTTTCGGCTATGTTCCTTGTTTTATAGCAGCTGGTGTCTCACTCGCCTTGCTCTCCATCTGGCTTGTCAAGCAGAAGCAAGCTACGCGCAGCCTTTGATAGAGAACCGGAGCCTAACCATTACAAATTACAAATTACGTAAAGCCTGCGGCATAGCTACGCTTAGAGCGTATCCCCAGAGCGAATTACGAATTACGTAGCTTGCTTCTCGCCCTTGGCGAGTATTACGAATTACAAATTATCCTGTTTTAAACCAATTTTTAGTTGCCGCTTACTATGTTTCAACTCTTTCCAGAGCGTCTGGATATATTTATAAGCTTCTTCAGGAGAGAGTTTACCACCTGTTTCTAAGTTTGCAATGTAACCAACTTTTTGAGAAAATTCCTGAAGGTTGGCATTAAATATTACGTTCTCTGGCTTAAATTCACCATGATACCGACTGCGTGGATAAATAAAGCTGTCTTTTTGTTCCTGAATAGGCTTGACCATAAGTTTGTCCCGCATTGATAATCTTCTTTTGTAGACTTATCCGAGGTGCGTTAAGAATTTATGCAACCATATTTAACACATTTTTCCAAGATTCCCAGCTTCTTAAAGAAGTCGGGAATCTTGTTGCTCAATTGATTATGCCAAAAGTTCAGATTAACGGGATTGATTTGTTCTACGACATTAAGGGAGCGGGTGAGCCTTTATTATTAATTGCTGGCTTCCTTTGCGATCATACTTATTGGTCGCTATTAATGCCGTCGCTGTCGCACTATCAGGTAATTCGCCTAGACAATCGGGGTATGGGGCGAAGTTCTGCACCTAACAATCCCTATAGTATTCAGCAGATGGCAAGTGATGTTGCGCTATTACTTGATTCCATTGGCATCGACAAGGTGCATGTATTAGGTCATTCAATGGGTAGTCAGATTGCCCAAGAGCTAGTTTTGGCACACCCTAAAAAGGTCAAAAGTCTGGTGCTAATATCATCTTGGGCAAAGAGTGATGAACGGTTCGATAGCATTATTGAGACGTGGGGCGACCTCCCTGGCAATGTAGACTTGAAGCTCTATGAAAAAGTCGTGTTCCCTTGGATATTTACAGATGAGTTTTACTCGATTCCTGGAATGATAGAAGGCCTAATCGAATTTGCAATCAACTATCCCTTCCAGCCTTCTACTCGTACACTTTATCATCACAGCCGAGCTATTCTTGGCAACGACACAACAGAGCGCCTCAAATATATTCATTGTCCTACCTTGGTTATTGTTGGTAAACAGGACATTCTCACTCCGGTGAAGTTTTCTGAGCAACTTGCTCAAGGTATTCCGAACGCTGAAATTGTAGTGCTCAACCGTGGAGGTCATGGCTTGTTAGTTGAATCACCGGATACTGTGGCTTCACTTCTACTCAACTTTCTAGCGAAGTTGACCAAATAATTACGATTAATCAAACTCTAGCGATCGCTTATCCCTATTTAGCAGATTTTAATGAAAATTTTCAACTCAAAGAGTTAAAAATGTGATGCTGATTAGGCAGTTTGCTAACTTATGCGATCGCCTACAGCTTAACTGAAAAATTCCATCTGGTGCGATCGCGCCTTTTAGGTAAGAGATTAAGCTAATATATTAAATTCAAATATCCAATTTCGCGATTTTAAGTAAAGATGGGTAATTCAGTTTTTCTAGCTGAATTATTTTAAAGGAACCTCTCTAATAATTGTTCACGGGTAAGTTGCAATAACAAAGGAGTAAATTCTTCTGGAGTTAATGCCAATAATGGTTCAACAATTACTCGTAACTCCGCATCTAAAGAGCCAAATCGAACCCGCAATAAATTTTCGAGAACATTACGACGTTCTGCTTGAAGTCCTTCTTGAAGTCCTTTTTGTTTAGCTTCTGCTAATTTTTGTTCGTAAATAGGTGATAAGCGCATAATTAAATTTCTATCCTCTTCATCTACATTTTGATTTACTTCTAAGGTAGTCTTTAAACTCAATAATAAGTCTATTGCTTTGGAACGTAAGAGATTATCTTGTGGGAGTGCTTCTAATTCATCTATTACTTGTTGCTGAACTCTTCCCTTACCTAAAATTTTCAACCATAATGTTTCTCTTGTACAAGGTAATTGATGAATTGCCACAATTGCTATTCCAGTAAACAGTTATCAGTAAACGGTAAACAGTTAAGATAATTGGGTGAAAGGAGAATTATTCAGGGTGTGATTACTTCCAACTAAAAACTAATAACTCAAAGCCGATTCGTGACGGGTTGAAATCCTCCACTACACCCCTTGATAACTGTTTACTGTTTACTGTTTACTGTTTACTGATTTAACTGGTAGCGTAATAAAACGTCAGTGAATAAGTCGATTGCGAAGAACTAAAAACAGCATGGGTGGCAAATTAATCGTATTTGAAGGGGTGGAAGGTTGCGGCAAAACTAGCCAAATGCAGCTTTGTGGTCAGTGGTTGGAAAGTCTGGGTATTTCTGTGATTCTCACTCGTGAACCAGGGGGAACAAAGTTAGGCTCACATCTTCGTAGTCTGTTGCTAGAATCTGAGAACACAGTAGCCGAAGTGACAGAACTTTTGTTGTACGCTGCTGACAGAGCGCAACACGTTGAACAAGAACTTAAGCCAAGTCTAGCGGCAGGAAAATATATTTTGTGCGATCGCTACACCGACTCTACCATTGCCTATCAAGGTTATGGCCGAGGTCTTAACTTCAAGTTAATTCATCAACTGAATGATATTGCCACTGCTGGTTTAGAAAGTGATTTAACTATCTGGCTAGATATCGATGTAGAACTGGGACTGTCTCGTAAGCGCAAAGATGAAGCAAAACTAGATCGCATTGAACAGGAGACAATCGCTTTTCATCGGCGTGTCCAGCAAGGATATGCAGAGTTAGCAGCATCCAATCCCTCGCGGATTGTGCGGGTAGATGGCAGTTTAAGTAAAGAAACTGTACACCAAATGATTCAGGATATTTTGCGCGTACATCTTAAAGGGTTGTAGTTTAACTTATTTACTACTTACTTAATACGGGGAGTGATAGAAAAGGGATAAGTTAAATCACCTACAAGTATTTTACTATTAACGATTTAAGTAGCTAGGCGTAAATAAATTAAAGTTTGTAGTGAGTTAGCGCGGTCTTCTCTACGAGACGCTACGCGATGGGGGTTTCCCCCATGAGCGACTAACGAACCCGTACCCCTACGGGGAAGCAAGCTACGCGCAGCGTCTCCGTTAGGAGAAGGGTAAGGACTTTAGTCCTGATAATTCTTGTTTTGAGCGATGAATCGCTCACTACGAACTAAGATATTTTTATGTTTAATTATACCTGCATACTTGTTCAAAATCTGACCGTGAAAATATAGCGTTTCTTAGTCGGCTGAGGTACAAATTTATGGGTATTTATCGGTGTTTATCAGTGTTTATCTGTGGTTAATTCACTGCCAATACTGCGTAAGCCCTATGATTAGCACAAGCGCCACTTTTAAATAGCTGGGGATGTGAGGAATGTCAATTTTTGTTAAGCGCAAAACCCGCGAGGGCGAAAAACGCCCGCTTTACAACGATCGCAAATTACTACAGCAAAATAACCAACGCCAGCTCAAACGTCAGCCTTTCGGTTTACTTTTAATAGTTTTGGTTTGGAGTCTGGTTATGGGTTGGCTGCTGTCTTCAGTAACTAGCGCCTACAGTGCTACTCCCACCTCTGAAGTTGGTACTGTTGACATAGTGCCTGCACAGTACCAATTGGGACAACAACTATATTTGGAAAACTGCTCTACATGTCACATTGCTTTGCCACCAGCAGTCTTACCCACCCAAACTTGGAAAAATCTCCTGCAAGACTCGCAGCACTACGGCGCACAACTACAGCCTTTAGTCGATCCGCCGCGGATTTTGGTGTGGAAATATCTTTCGACTTTCTCCCGTACCCAGCTAAAAGACGAAGAAACACCCTACCGCGTTAATAACTCACGTTATTTCAAAGCTTTGCATCCGAAAGTCAACTTACCACGTCCTGTCCAAGTCGGCAGCTGTGTTAGCTGTCATCCCAGCGCTAGTGAGTTCAATTTCCGCCGCATTCAAGAGGGAGGATAGAAAAAGGGTAAGTATACTCTACCTTATCCCCATGATCCCCTACTTCTCTATTCCGGCGATCGCTACCTCAGCATGGGTAGCCTTCCGTGTCCTGAGATGGGGGCAAAATGATACTATGAAGGAAGTCTAAATATAAGATAAGAGTTAAAACCCATCATTTAGTAAACTGATTAGCAAGTTTTTCTCCTATTTTGGAGTTGATTCTCATTTGACACCCATTCACGAATAAGACGGCTAAGCTGGGTTAAACGTTTATAATCAATACCACTCATTTAATCCCTATCCCCCTTGATTCAGTTCCATAACCTGCCATGCTAAAAATATTGTTGGGCGATCCCAACGCTCGTAAGCTTAAAAAATACCAACCTTACATTACTGAAATTAACCTTTTAGAGGAAGAAATTAAAGCTCTTTCTGATGATGAGTTAAAAGGTAAAACCACAGAGTTTAAAGGGCGGCTTGCTAAAGGCGAAGCTCTGGATGATATTTTGCCAGAAGCTTATGCTGTCGTTCGGGAAGCAGGACGCCGAGTCTTAGGCTTGCGACACTTTGATGTCCAACTCTTAGGTGGTGTGATTCTGCATGTAGGGCAAATTGCCGAAATGAAAACCGGTGAAGGTAAAACGCTGGTTGCTACCTTACCAAGTTATTTGAATGCCCTTACTGGTAAAGGTGTACATGTCGTTACCGTCAACGATTACCTAGCTCGTAGAGACGCGGAATGGATGGGACAGGTACATCGGTTCTTGGGGTTGAGTGTGGGGCTAATTCAAGCAAGCATGACTCCCAGTGAACGCCAAAGAAACTATGAGTGTGACATCACCTATGTTACCAACAGCGAGGTAGGCTTTGACTACTTGCGGGATAACATGGCGACATCAATGGCAGATGTGGTACAACGCCCATTCAATTACTGCGTAATCGACGAGGTAGACTCGATTTTAGTTGATGAGGCGCGGACACCGCTGATTATTTCTGGACAAGTAGAAAGACCTACAGAAAAATACCTGCAAGCTGCTGAAATAGCACTAACTCTCAAAAAAGACGAGCATTACGAGGTGGATGAAAAAGCTCGTAACGTACTACTGACAGATGAAGGCTTTGCGGAAGCCGAAAATCTTTTGGAAGTCACAGATTTATTTGACCCGGAAGATCCTTGGGCACACTTTGTTTTTAATGCAATTAAAGCCAAAGAACTGTTCTTGAAGGACGTAAACTATATCGTCCGCAACGGGGAAGTCGTGATTGTAGATGAATTTACCGGTCGGGTGCTCCCCGGACGACGCTGGAGTGATGGACTACACCAAGCGATTGAAGCCAAAGAACATGTAGAAATTCAGCCAGAAACTCAGACTTTGGCGACGATTACCTATCAAAACCTGTTCTTGCTGTATCCAAAACTCGGTGGAATGACGGGAACAGCAAAAACAGAAGAACCTGAGTTTGAAAAAATTTACAAATTAGAAGTTGCAGTAATTCCTACTAACCGCGATAGACGACGCGAAGATTTGTCTGATATGGTCTTTAAAACCGAACCAGGTAAGTGGGGAGCAATTGCCAAAGAATGTGCCGAAATGCACGAAATCGGTAGACCCGTATTAGTAGGAACCACTAGTGTAGAAAAATCTGAGTATCTCAGCCGACTGCTTAAACAGCTAGAAATTCCCCACGAACTACTCAACGCCAGACCAGAAAACGTTGAACGTGAAGCAGAAATTGTGGCACAGGCAGGACGCAAAGGTGCTGTGACTATTGCGACAAACATGGCGGGTAGAGGTACAGATATTATTCTGGGTGGTAACTCCGAATACATGGCACGTCTGAAGCTGCGAGAATACTTTATGCCGCGGATTGTCCAGCCAGAAGATGAAGATGCGTTTAGTGTTCAAAGAGCTGGTGGTCTACCGAGTGCAAGTAGTGGTGGTCAAGGTTTTGTCCCTGGCAAAAAAGTCAAAACTTGGCGGGCTTCACCAGAAATTTTCCCTACCCAATTGACAAAAGAGACAGAACAGTTATTAAAAGAAGCAGTAGAAATTGCGGTGCGTGAGTATGGCGATCGCAGCTTACCCGAACTAGAAGCAGAAGACAAGGTAGCTGTGGCAGCAGAAAAAGCTCCCATCGATGACCCCGTAATCCAAAAATTGCGGGAAGCTTATAACCGCGTCAAGCAGGAGTACGAACAATTTACTACCCGCGAACATAACGAAGTAGTAGAAATCGGCGGTTTGCACGTCATTGGTACAGAACGCCACGAGTCACGACGCATTGACAATCAGTTGCGCGGTCGTGCAGGACGACAAGGCGACCCTGGAACAACGAGATTCTTCCTCAGTTTAGAGGATAACTTGCTGCGGATTTTTGGTGGCGATCGCGTTGCTGGATTAATGAATGCTTTCCAAGTAGAAGAAGATATGCCCATCGAATCTGGGATGCTTACCCGCAGTTTGGAAGGCGCTCAGAAAAAAGTCGAAACCTATTACTACGACATCCGTAAGCAGGTATTTGAGTACGACGAGGTCATGAACAACCAACGTCGCGCCATCTACGCCGAACGCCGCCGGGTGTTAGAAGGTCAAGATTTAAAGGAACAGGTAATTAAGTACGCCGAAAAAACGATGGATGACATCGTTGACTACTACATCAACCCAGACTTACCTTCCGAAGAGTGGGAGTTAGAAAAGTTGGTTGAGAAAGTCAAAGAATTTGTCTATTTGCTAGCAGACTTACAAGCTAGTCAATTAGAGGATATGTCTGTTAGTGAGATTAAATTCTTTCTCCACGAACAAGTGCGGATTGCTTACGACCTCAAAGAAGCACAGATTGACCAAATTCAGCCAGGACTCATGCGCCAAGCTGAACGCTTTTTTATTTTGCAACGCATTGATACTCTGTGGCGAGAACACTTGCAACAAATGGATGCCTTACGCGAATCGGTGGGATTACGTGGCTATGGTCAAAAAGACCCGCTGATTGAGTATAAGAGCGAGGGGTATGAATTGTTCTTGGATATGATGGTCAACATCCGCCGAGATGTGGTGTACTCGTTGTTCATGTTCCAGCCGCAGCCTCAGCCGATGGTGCAAGCTTCGTCTGAAATGGTGTAAAGAAGAAGATTTCACGCAGAGACGCAGCGGAAAGTCTGTAGCTTGCTTCCCGCAGGGTGCGCCGGTTTTCGGCGAACAGAACTTTCCAAGACAGAGGCGCAGAGAGTTTTTTCTGCGTCTTTGTTTTATGCAATTAGTCCCTTTGAGATTCCAAAAAGTAATATGGTTAATCGGCAATATTATTCTGCACGTATAGGCAAAAATCCCGAAGTTGTTAGTTTGGATTTATCGATGCTTCGTCGTTTATTTCGAGGCATATATTTAGGCCGATGAATACTGAGGAAACTTATCTGAGTGTATTGTAAACAGTCGTATGTTTTATGCTAAAGGTAAAATGTTGGTTTTTGGGTATGAGTCAATTTGTGAGTTCAATTAACCTGCAATTATCTCCAGATTCCATAAATCAAGGTGAGCAGGCTATTCGTCAGGAAATTGCCTTGCAGTTATACGACCAAAATATTTTTACTTTTGGTCAAGCACGCCGCTTGGCTAATCTATCTGTATGGGAATTTCAGCAACTTTTAGCGCAACAAAAAATTCCACGCCATTATACTGAAATGGATTTAACAGATGATATTGAGTCAATTCAAACAGGTTCTTGGTAGTTGTGACAGTTATTTGCAACGCTACGCCTTTGATTAACTTCGCTGCTATCAATCGTCTTAATGCTTTACAGGCAGTGTTTAGGACAATTAGTTGAGTAGTCTCTTTAAGAGGGCGGGGCGAAAGTTTTCTTAGCGTTTTTGCATATTGGTGCATTATTCAAAAATACTGAATTTTCAGGAGTTCGCTGAAATGGGTAAACTGGTACTGCCAAATCTTCAGGGTAAGCAAATGGGGCAAGTAATAATTACCCTTACTGTCACGAATCGAATTGATCAAGTTCTGGCTCAACGAGGCTTCATTTCTCCAGAGGAAGTTCGCTCTTACACTTTGGATGATGTCTTAGTTGATACAGGTGCAACGTTGCTGTGCTTGCCTGCTAGGATTATTAATCAACTAGGTTTAGTTCAAGGTGGAGAAGCTCAGGTTGAGACGGCTGCTGGAGTGCAGCAGGGGCGAATTTTTCGAGATGTTGAACTTGCTATTGGAGAACGCCAAGGAACCTTTGATTGTCTGGAACTTACGGAAGTACCCTATGCTCTTTTAGGTGTCACGCCAATGGAAGTTTTAGGATTAGAACCAGACCTGAAAAACCGGAAGTTGCGGGTTTTGCCGATGAATTCTGAGCAAACTTATCTGAGTGTATTGTAAGCGATCGCTTCTACTTGGCATAGTTTTCGGGTTGTCTGTGAGGCGATCGCAGAGTAAGCTATTCTACATTTAATCACTAGGCAGCTAGAAACAAGCTAGCCTATAAAGTAGCTGATACAATATAAATAGCAGTCAAGAGGTCTGACCTTTTCAGATCGCGGGAGCTAGGTCTCCCCTTGACTGATTTTTATTGTCTAAAGATATAAAACAGCCATGTACTTGCTGTATGCAGATGAGTCTGGCACAACTTACGACTCAAACCAACAATATTTTGTACTGGCTGGATTTTGTGTATTTGAGCGCCAAGGATATTGGATTTCTGATCAGCTTGATTAAATTGCTGCTAGATTTGATCCTGCTGATCCAGTAACAGTCGAATTGCACGGTAGTCCTATGCTCAGTGGTAGAGGAAAGTGGAGGAGCTATCCTAAGAGCAATAGAGAGAAAGCTATTGAAGATATTTTGCAGGTTTTCCTACAGTCACACCCAAGTAACCGACTATTCGCAAGTGTTATCAAAAAGACTGTAGTATCACCAAAAGATCCTGTTGAAGTTGCATTTGAACAACTGGCTAGTAGGTTTGATAGGTATTTGATAAGGCTGCACAAAAATGATAAGACACAAAGAGGCATCATAATTTTTGACAAATCTACTTATGAGACAACAATTCAATCTTTAGCAACTGACTTTAGAACTATTGGATATAGTTGGGGTGTTATCAGAAACTTTTCTGAAGTGCCTTTATTTTTAGACTCAAAAGCTTCGAGACTAATTCAACTTGCTGATATACTCGCTTACGCAATTTTCAGACATTTTGAAAAAGGAGATAGCAGGTTTTTCTCTATCATTAAGTCTAGATTTGATTCTGAAGGTGGTATAGTTCATGGATTACACGTACAGCAATAAAATTCTCTTTGTCTAACACTATACCCCAACGCAACTTTTTGAAGCTGAACAGGATGCGTAGGCGTAGCCCGCCGCAGGCATCGCAGTGACTTAAAGATTTGCTCAGCCAGCTAGAGAGTCTCAGGGAAAATTTGTTATTAGTTAATGAAAAAGCTTTTATTTATCTGTAGCCGGAATAAATTGCGAAGTCCTACTGCTGAGGCTGTGTTTTCTGAATACGAAGGACTTGAGGCAGACTCGGCAGGTTTAGATCGCTATGCCGAAGTACCAATATCCACAGAAGTAATTGAATGGGCTGATATTATTTTTGTGATGGAAAAGTCACATAAAAATAAGCTATCAAACAATTTTCAACCCTTTCTAAAAGGTAAGAAAATTATATGTTTGGATATACCAGATGAATATGAATTTATGGAAGCAGCTTTAATTGACTTATTAAAGCAGAAGGTACTACCTCTATTAAAAATTAAAACATGAATATTCAAGAAGCTTTTAATACTGCCGCAGCAGATTACGACAATCTACGTCGTACTCTAATTCCGTGTTTTGATGACTTTTACAAAACGGCTGTTGGAATTATACCAGGCGATCGCAATGCACCGCTGAAGGTTTTAGATTTGGGCGCTGGTACTGGACTTTTCTCAGGTATGGTTCAGGCAATATTTCCCAATGCAGAGTTCACCTTGGTAGACTTAGCTGTTGAGATGTTGGAGAAAGCTAAGTCTCGATTTAGCAAAATGGGTAAATCTCCCAAAATTTTGATTGGTAACTACGTTGAGGCTGATTTGGGTGGTTCTTATGACCTTGTAATTTCTGCCTTATCGATTCACCATTTGTCTAATGCTGATAAGGAACGTCTTGCTCAGCGGATTTACAATGTCCTCAATCCGGGAGGGATGTTTGTCAACGCTGATCAGGTTTTGGGTAAAACTCCTAATTTAGAAAAACTCTATCGTCAAAACTGGCTGGATTCTGTTCGCGCTTTGGGTATCTCAGAGGAAGATCTTAAAGCTGCACAAAAACGTATGGAATACGATCGCATGGCAACCCTGGATATTCAACTAAGTTGGCTAGAAGCCGCAGGTTTTGAAGATGTGGATTGCTGGTACAAAAATTTTAGCTTTGCTGTGTTTGGGGGACATCGACCAAATCATCTGTAAGAAATTGTATGAGTGCAATCAGCAGCATAAAAAAATTATTATGAAAGCTGCCGTGTTAAGATTTAGTCAAACTAAACTTAAGCTGACAGTGAAGCTTTAACTTGACCGAAACGGCGATCGCGTCCTTGGTAACTCAATAAAGCTTGATGAAATGCTTCTCTATCAAAAGCTGGCCAGAGAATATCGGTAAAGTACATCTCTGTATACGCCATTTGCCACAGCAAAAAATTGCTCAGCCGCATCTCCCCACTAGTGCGAATCAGTAGATCTGGTTCTGGGGTGTCTGCTGTGTAAAGGTATTTTTCCACACAACTCTCGTTTATTTCTTCGGCGGTGAGTTCTCCCCGTTGCACCATTTCCGCTACTTGACGGCAGGCTCTCATAATTTCGTTGCGGCTACCGTAGTTAACTGCAATAGTAAAGTGAATTGCCTGATTGTTCAGTGTCTCTGCACTGGAACGCTCTATTTCTGCTTGTAAAGACTTGGGTAAAACCGACAAATCTCCAATAAACGAGATTCGCACCCCTTCTTGATGCATTTGAGCTAATTCGCGGCGCAGCAGTCGTTCAAACAAAAGCATCAGAAAGTCCACTTCTTCAGCTGGCCGCCGCCAATTCTCAGTAGAGAAAGCGTAGGCTGTTAGGGCGCTGATTCCCCAATCCTTGCAGCATCGTAACAGTTCTTTGAGCGTCTTTGCCCCTTGGCGATGTCCGGCAATGCGCGGTAGTCCTCGACTGGTCGCCCATCGACCATTGCCATCCATGATGATAGCTACGTGCTGGGGTAGCTTGTGAGGATCTAAATCGGGAGGTAATTTTGAATTCATGGGATTTTGGGCGTTGTAGAATAGCAGTATGAAAAGCTCACGCAGAGAGAAGTTTGAGCGGCGGCTTCCGCCGTTGGCGCAGCCCGCCGCAGGCATCAAAACTTCTCCCAAGGGGAGACGCCAAAGGCGAACGGTGGACGCGGAGGCGCAGAGAGTTTAATGATTAGTTCCAAACAGGTCTTGTAAATATTCTGGTGTTAGGCTGTTGTTCCAAACCCACAGACGACGCATTGCATAGATGAAGGTGAAAATGAGAGTCGTCTTGTTGCTCAAAGTCCAGGAATTCCAGTTGAGTGTGTTCATCATGCGGCGTAGGGTACGCAGCAGGTTGTTGCGTTGATAGTTGTGCGATCGCGTTTTGATTAATGTGCGTCCAATTCGCGTCAGGGAGGTATCAGGGAAAGCCCAAACCCCAAATCCCCAGAACTTTGTCATGTGGTTGATTTCGTCCTGTGCCAGTTCTTCTAAAACATCCTGGAGTGCGCCAGTGGTATGAGCCATCAGCCACAAATAGAGACAGGTAGCACCGTATTCAGTAGCAACGCGGTGTAAGCCGTGGCGATATAAATCTTCGTAGGGGTCATCAGAAGGTAGATAGCCTCTAACAGTGCGAGGTTTTGGGGTAATTTTCTCGCCTGTTAATTGGGTGTAGACCTTGATTAATGCAGGTGTGTGCTGACGCTCCTCCTTTTCCCACAAGCCTAGTTCTAGTAGTTCGCCATTTTCATCGACTGTTCCGCCAACAAAGCGGGCCATCTGAGGATGTAATTTTTCCAAATATTGCCGACTGGTTTGGGTATAACCTCGGATGGGAGCTTCTGTATCCATTGCACCTATAAGGATGGACAAAAATATTTCTGGGTCAATACCAATGATTTGGTCACGATTAATTGTCTGCCAATCAATGGGTTTCCAGGGACGCGATTGAGGATTTTGCAACTGTAACTGTAAATCCCGCAAGCGATAGTGTAGCTTTTCTGCGGCGAGATAACTATCTATAAGAGAAAGAATACGACGCTGGTTATGAAAATAATCAGGATGGGGATAGTTTTTACCTGCCAAATCTTCTGCGAGAGGGCTAAGCATCTTTTTTTACATTAAATTTTTGCTTTATGTCCAATAGCCTAAGCGATCGCACTTTCTTTTGTCAGTCGGCGAAAGTCGGCAGTTTTATGTGATGTAGTTTGAAGAGTCTGATAAAAAGTAGTACTAAAATAAAGCAGATTGCAGTTTTTTCTAGTCTTTAAAAGACTAAAAAAATTACGAATTACCTCACTGCTTAACCTTCCGGTAGTTCCCCAAATTGCTGACGATAACGCTTAAGTTGCTGTTGCGCTAATTCCAGTTGTTCTTCTGGAGTCTGATATCGCTTTCCTTGTTCGTCATACCAATACAATACCTGACGCTGGACATCACCAGATATATACTGTCCTCTGCCAATTCCTAAACCAATTTCTGGCATCCAAAAAGGTTCACCAATTTGCAGTTGATAGCTGCCATTTACTAGACGATAAACTTCAAAAGGTTGGTGACGGTCTCTTTTCCAATATTCTGGATTGTAAATAATGTAGTACAGTACACCTAACTTGGCATAATTATTGAATTTAGTTTCATATTCTCCACCCGGAGTTAAGGAAACAATTTCTAAAGTCAGGATGGGTACAATTTCGTTTTCTTCCCAAACAACATAGCTTGTACGCGATTTACCTGCTTTACGGCGTTCTACACCCAAGCTTAAGAATCCATCTGGAACAATCGGCACGAGTGGACTAACCCCTGTAGTATGATAAACGCCCATATCTACACTGAAAAACCAGTCATTGCGATTTTCCCAAATATATTGCAGCAAAAAGAGGAGCAAGTTCGGAATAAAGTTCTGGTCTTCGTTATCCACAGGGGTATCGTCTGAACAGGGAAGTTCAGCGCTGCTAGGCAAAGATTGGCGCGGGTCGGATTTCACCATAATTAGTGATGGTGTTAGGATGACTGACCTATGGCTTTTATTCTAAGCGATTCGACGCGGGCGATATACTCTAGATAAACAGTCCAAGGTAGTAACGATGAAGAATTTTGATATCCAGCTAGATGAAGAATATATTCAAAAGCTTGCCTACATTCAACAAGAGACTGACCAAGATACAGTAGAGGTAATTAAGTCTTCGATTGACCTGCACTATCAACAACTTCAGCAACAGAAAACAGATCCGTTAGCTAAGCTTAAGCAAAGTAAATTTATTGGCTGTTTCAAAGGAGAAGCTGACTTAGCTGCTAATTCTCAAAGTATTCTGCGCTCCATGTTGCCAGAAAAATATGATCATCGCTGATACTGGCTTTTTTGTGGCCCTTGGTAATCAAAATGATCAAAAGCATCAATTAGCGATACAAGTTTTAAATGACCTCAAGGAACCACTAATTACTACTTACCCAGTTATTACTGAAACTTGTTACCTTCTGGCTAGAGGCGGTGGTAACAATGCTCAATGTATTTTTCTGAGAGAGGTTGCTGAGGAAGCATTCGAGGTGTTCGACTTACGAAGTAGCCATGTTGGACGCATGGTTGAACTTATGGAAAAATATGCAGATTTGCCAATGGATATGGCAGATGCTTCTCTGGTTGTTCTAGCAGAATATCTTGGACATGGACGAATTTTGACGGTTGATCAACGATACTTTAGCACCTACCGATGGAATAACAACCATCCTTTTGAGAACTTGCTGATGAATTTTCAATGAAGTTTGAAAAGTCGGGAAAAAAGTCGGATTTACAGAAAATTATCCGAAAATTTGGAAGGGGAACTGTAGAGTAACTATAGTTGACTCTAAAATTTGAAATAAACTACCCTTGTCGTTACGCAATGGACGCTGAAGCAGCATTAGCATGGTTGGATACCATAATTCCTGCTCAGACCGGGGAACGGTTGAGCGATCTGCAAAAAGTTATTCTTGGGCAAGTTTGGTTGGGTAGAAAATACTTAGATATCGCCAATTGTTACGGTTGTACTGAAGGACACGCCAAGGATGTTGGCTCGCAGTTGTGGAAGTTGCTTTCTAAAGCTCTGCGGGAGAAGATTACCAAAAGTAATTGTCGAAGCACTTTAGAGCGGTGTTTAAGGAAAACAAGTGTAATATCAAGCTTGCTTGATTACTCGCGATCGCCTCAGCACTCCACCCCAAAATCAGATGATACCAATTTTATTGGACGCACAGAAGCGATCGCTCACCTCAATACTTTGGTAAATCAAGGGTCTAAGGTGATTGTCATTCAAGGGGAGGGAGGTTTAGGCAAAACTACCTTAGCTCAGCAATATCTTCATCAGGAATTTGAGTTGGTTTTAGAATTACTGATGGCGAAGGAAACGCAAAATATTACATCTGCGGAACGTGTAGTAGAAGAATGGCTAAAACAGGACTTTCAGGAAGAACCTGGAGTAGAATTTGGGGTTACACTGGGACGACTGAAGCGCCAACTCCACACCCGGCGCATTGGGGTGTTAATTGACAACCTAGAACCAGCGTTAGATCAGCAAGGACGCTTGATTTCTCCTCATCGCAGCTATGTAGAATTATTGCGGGTTTTAGCTGATGCGAGGGTGCAGTCTGTGACTCTAATTACAAGTCGCGATCGCCTCTGTGAATCGGCGGTAAATGTTGAGCATTATCGGCTTCCTGGCTTGAATCAAATTGCATGGCAACAGTTTTTTAATAACCGTGGAATACCCATCGACCAACCAACTATACAAACCATGCATCGCACCTATGGAGGTAATGCTAAAGCAATGGGTATTCTCTGTGGTTCGATTCAAGAGGATTTTGAGGGTGATATGGCTGCCTATTGGCGAGAAAATAATGCTGATCCGTTAGCAGCAACCGACTTAAAAAATTTAGCGGTTAGTCAAATTAACCGTCTGCAAACCCTCGATTTGCAAGCATATCGCTTGCTTTGCCGATTGGGATGTTATCGTTATCAGGACGTACCCACTATTCCATCTCAAGGGCTGTTCTGTTTACTGTGGGATGTCCCATCTTCTGAGCATCGCCAAATCATAACCTCTTTGAAAAATCGTTCTTTGGTAGAGTGCCATAAAGGTGAATACTGGTTGCATCCGGTGATTCGAGCCGAGGCGATCGCTCGTTTACGTAATAGCGATGAGTGGGAAATTACCAACCACAAAACCGCAGAGTTTTGGACAGCTAGTGTTGAAAAAATTGCCATCTTTAAAGATGCTTTGCAAGCTTTAGAAGCCTATTATCACTATGTGGAAATTAATGAATTTGGGTTAGCAGGTAAAGTCATTTTAAAAAGTAGAGATAATCAATGGCGACAGTTTTTAACTCTTGGTAGCACCCTATATCGTATGGGTTTAATTCAGCCTATACTGACTGCGATTAATCAAATTATCAGCAATATTCAAGATGAACAATATTTAATTGAATTATACAATATTTTAGGTGATTTGTATTGGATAACTGGTAAAATTAATCAGGCGATCGCCTGTCAGAAAAAAACTATTACGCTGGCAACGCAAGCACTCAAATCACTCGTACCTCAGCCAGAAAATAAACATACAGTCTACTATCTCAGAATGCTAGAAGTAGATTCTCTATTGAGCATTGGTCTTTACAAAATCGACTTGTGGGAATTAGAAGCATCTGCAAAGTTATTTCAACAAGTCATTTACCTAGCTCAAAATACTGATCATCATCGCTGGGCAGAAAAAGCTTCGGTGTGTTTAGCTTTGGTAAATTCCTACTTAGGTTTGTGTGATGCTTCCTACTCACTAGCAAATGTAGCTTATCATGCTATCACGAACGAAAAAGTAGAACAAACCGGAAGATTTGCCTATTTTATTCAGATTTTAGGTCAAACATACGTCAATTTAGGAGATTTCGCCAAGGCAAATGAAATGTTCTGCAAAGCTTTGAATTTTGCTGAGGAGAGTCATTATATGCAGGTAAAAGCAAAAACACTTAATGGTTTAGCAGAAATCCATCGGCAACAAGCTGATTTTAAGTTAGCCCTTACTAATCATCTAGAAGCAATTGAACTTTTGGATAAAATAGGTGCTAAGTGTGACTTAGCTGAAGCTTATTTTCAATTAGGTTTAACTTATTCCAAAATGATCAAGACTGATGAAAGTAAAGTAAACTTTAACCGAGCAATTCAGCTATTTGCTGAGATTAAAGCTCCTAAACAAGTGCAAAAGATTTCAATAGACTTCTTGCAAAAATCGGAATAAGACGAAAATAAACCTGTAAAATAATTACACTAGATGTAGTGATACAACAGAAAAAATGAATTACTACGTGATCTACGACGGAAATTGTCATCTCTGCGTTACTTTAGTGCAATTGTTAGAAACTCTAGACCAAGGAAAGCTGTTTCGCTACGCCCCTATGCAAGAGGAGGACACACTTTCACGATGGGGAATCACAGCCCAAGATTGCGAACAAGGCATGATTTTAATTGATGGCAATGCGCCTCAAAGACGTTGGCAAGGTAGTGACGCCGCTGAAGAAATTGGGCGGTTATTACCGCTAGGAAGTATATTTGTAGATGCTTATCGAGCTTTACCTGGAGTTAAGTGGGTAGGCGATCGCTTCTACGAACAAGTCCGCGATAATCGTTATACAATTTTTGGTAAGCGTCCTAGTACCTATCAATCAGCATACTGTGTAGATGGCAACTGTAAGTAGTTCAGTAGTGCTTAATGCTTTAAGCGCAGTGGGTTGTAGCCCATAGAAAACAGCTAGAGGATTTAGGCAATGAAGTCTTGTCTTGAAAAGTGACGATTGTTCCTCTCTACAAAACGCTGCGCTAACAGATTTCTTCTCTACGAGAGGCAATGCCAACTACAATCCCTGTAGAAGTCTAAGGCAGAAAACAACACGATACACTTTTTGCTGTCTTAATGACTTTTTGATGCTTAATAACACTTACGTTTTTATACTTTAGAGTCGCCAACAGCAGGTGATGTTTACGCCGAAGGATTACTTGGGTAAATTTGTCATGCTCTTTTTTGCCTCCACGGCAAATCCAACAACTGGGGAAGATTGGACGGCGTAGCGGAGTGCTAGATGCAGGCTAATGTCCCACGTCCTATTACTCATCCTTCATGTACAAAAAACTACATAAAAGAGTGAGTAGACTTTTTTATTTAAAAATTTTGTAAGTAAAAAAACTTCAGTGACTTTTTAGTTTAAGATATCCTTAGTAGTAGCTTAATCTTTACTTAACTTTAATACCCATATAGATTAGGCACTTTGGCAAAGTCGATGTATATGGTTCTAAAGCGCTTATCAGATGCATACTTCATCTGACATGGCACTTATGCCTTTCATGTCGCAATTCATTACAGGTAAAAATTGCAAATTTATATGCGCCTCTGTTTTTTAAAAGCGCGAATTTTTATTTAAGGAATGATTATAAAATGGACATGCAATCAAATTCGTTCAACTCTCGATTATTTAAAAATCTACCTGCCATCGTGGTTAGAGTGGTTTTGCCGACAACAATTTTTCTTATAGTGACGCAAATTATAGTTAAAATTCAGGGCATTCCGTTCTATATATTAGTTGTAGATCCTAACGAAATGGGGAAATTACCTCCTTACACAGGCATGATTTCTATGCTTGGTATATTGTTTTGGTGTGCGTCAGCAGCAACTTCTATATTTAGTTCCTTCCTTTTACAAAAAAAGGGGGGATTAAAATCTAAAAAATGGTCGAAATTTTTACTATTTTCTGGGTGCATTACATTAGTTATTCTTTTGGATGACTTATTTCAAATTCATGAATATTATTATCGCTCTTTTATCGACTTGAGTACTTTTACCAATCCTAGTCCGATTAAAAACCTTTTTGAATCAATTTTCTTTGGTATGTATGCTATTATAATCTTAGTTTATTTATTCAAATTTAAATCGCTATTTCAAAAGACTAATTATACAATTCTACTACTATCACTTTTCTTTTTTGTTATATCAACTATTGTTGATGTTGCTACTCCAGAAAAAATGTTTTTGCATTCCACAATCGAAGAAGGCTCGAAATTTCTAGGAATAGTTACTTGGTTTAGTTATTTTATTGATTGTTGTTACGAGCAAGTCCAGCATTTGATTGTTAATAAAAATTCAGAATTTACTTAAGGTATTTTAGTCAATGTAGATATTTCTGCAAGTAAGCGATCGCTGCCTTAAAGATAACCAACATAGTACTGTATGCGTTTTCTGCCACTAGAATACCGATTCAGTATTCAAGCAAAAAAACCGATTATTTCGTAGAGACGTTGCATTGCAACGTCTCTACTGTTTATTCAAAAGGTACAGTTATATAATTCCCTGATATTCTGCTCATATCAGGTGTATCTATATAATCAGCAAGCCTATGAAGAACAGAAAAGCATGGCTCTTGACGATGTTTGCAGTGATGCTGGTAATCAGCATCGCGGGCCATAGCAATCCCTTACAAGCAGTTTCATCTGTTGGCAAAGACACGCTGACGTTAATTACCTCACCAGATTACCCACCTTATGAGTTTTATGACACAAAAGGGGGCGATCGGCAAATTGTTGGCTTTGATATTGATATTGCTAATACCCTTGCCAAAGAACTAGGGTTCAAACTCAAGGTAATGGAGTCCGATTTTAATGGTTTAATTCCCGCACTCCAAGCAAATCGGGCTGATTTTGTGATGGCTGGGATGACTCCGACGCCAGAACGTCAAAAAAATGTTGATTTCTCAATTATTTATTACGAAGCAAAAGATACAATTGTCGCTCCTAAAAATAGTAACCTGAAGCAGCCAAAAGATTTATCAGGGAAAAAGGTTGGAGTACAACTAGGGACTATCCAAGAGCAAAATGCTCAAAAAATTGCCCAAAAAGTTGCGGGTATTCAGCTAAAACAACTCAACAAAGTACCAGAAGTAGTTCAAGAAATCAAATCTGGGCGAATTGATGCAGCAATTGTTGAAGATACCGTTGCTAAGGGATTTGCCCAAGCTAACCCAGATTTAGAGTTTAACGTTATTCCTTCAGAGGAAGCTAGCGGATCGGCGATCGCTTTTCCTAAAGGTTCCTCTCTGGTTGAACCGTTTAACAAAGTCCTTCAACAAATGAAGGATAAAGGCGAATTGGCAAAACTTGCAACCAAGTGGTTTTCGCAAAAAACTACCGTTGATACGGCATCCTCAACTAAAAGCGGACTAAATCTAGACTTCAGCAGAATTCTTCCAGATATTCCCTTTATTCTTCAGGGAATCCCTTTAACTTTATTGTTCACGCTATTATCTGTATCCTTGGGGTTAATTTGGGGGACAGTACTCTCGTTATTGAAGATTACTGGTATCAAGCCGCTTACCTGGCTTGCTAACGCTTATACCTCTGTATTTCGGGGCACACCTCTGCTGTTACAGTTGGCTTTGGTTTACTACGCCACACCTCAACTTACAGGCTACGATATTTCGGCATTGGAGGCAGGGGTACTAACTTTTACCCTGAATTCAGGTGCATATATGTCGGAAACCATTCGAGGCGGGATTCAGGCGGTAGATAAAGGACAGAGTGAAGCGGCGCTGTCTATGGGTGTACCCTATTGGTTGATGATGTGGGATGTGATTTTGCCTCAAGCATTGAAGAACATTCTACCGGCGTTGGTGAATGAAACTATCGGACTCTTGAAAGATTCCGCACTAGTGTCAACAATTGGTGTGGTGGAAATCTTACGCAGTGCCCAAATTGTGGGGGCAAATAAGTATATTTATTTTGAACCCTTGCTGTTTGCCGGGTTAATTTACTACGTTCTGGTGATGGGATTGACGTTTGGTGCATCCGCTTTAGAAAGGAGGTTAAGGCAAAGTGAGTAATGCCGTAATTCGCACAGAATTTTTGTGTAAATCCTTTGGTAAACTTGATGTACTCAAAGATATTTATACGGAGATTTACCAGGGAGAAGTAGTTGCTATCTTAGGGCCTTCTGGTTCGGGCAAGTCTACTTTTTTACGATGCATGAACTTGCTAGAATATCCCACCAGAGGACGAATCTACTTTCACGAGCAAGAAATTACTAATCCTAAAATAAATATCGGCAAGATTCGCCAACGTTTGGTGATGGTGTTTCAACACTTTAATTTGTTTCCTCACATGACAGTGCTGCAAAATGTCACTTACGCACCCATTAAGGTAAAAGGAATTAACAAACAGCAAGCGCAACAGAAGGGTCTAGAATTGCTCGGTAAAGTAGGTTTAGAGCCAAAAGCCGATGTCTACCCATCCAAATTATCCGGTGGACAAAAACAACGAGTTGCGATCGCGCGGGCGTTGGCGATGGAACCAGAGATGATATTGTTTGATGAACCCACCTCTGCTTTAGATCCAGAAATGGTTAAAGATGTGCTGGAAGTGATGAAAGCTTTGGCACTAACCGGAATCACAATGGCAATCGTCACCCACGAAATGGGCTTTGCTAGAGAAGTTGCTAGCCGGATTATGTTTCTCGATCAAGGAACTTTAGCAGAGGATACCACACCCAAGGAGTTTTTTCAGAGTCCTCAGTGCGATCGCGCCAAGCAGTTTTTGGAAAAAATGCTCTAGTTCAGGGATAAAGCGATCGCATGATGTTCATATAATTGTTACGAACATGTCACATTGATTTGTTAGGTTATGAACGAAAGCAAATATTCAGTTTGCTCCTCACACCATAACCATATTGCTGCTCTCTTGCTAGTCAATTGCAAGAGAGCTTTTTTATTAATTCCTAAAGTTTAGTCTTTAAATATTTATAAGCATAATAAATCAGATTTAACACGCGATCGCTTTTTATAAGTTTAAATCGCTTTTTGACTTTTGGATAATATTCACTTTCTGTCATAAAAGATACATTCTTGAGGATTTTGACAATATGTTTCTCTATCTAATGAAGGAATAAATATAAACATCATAAATTATAAAAATATATATTCCGATCACCTGAAGAACTTTAACCCTACATCCCCCTTTACTACCTAGCAAAGGGGGATTTTTTTCAAAAGATACCAACACATAATTTCAATAAAATTTTTATCTGTCTTCAGGAGGAGCAAAGAAAGAAGGCATAAATATTAAATACTTAGATAGCCCGATTACCCTACCGGACTTTAACTCTAACTCCCCTCATGTTTTTACCTAACAGAGGGGGGTTTTATCTAAATATTAGCATTCACTTTAAAGCCTATGGATTACAGTAAGAACATTGGGACGGATCAGCTAACTCTTGACCATCAGTAAATAAGTTTTCTTGACTAAAACCGCATTTTTTACATTGATAAATTACCGCACGAGTTAAAGGAGTAGGCATATAACAAATTGCACAGGGTAATCCTTTAATGCTTTTAGTTATTGAAAAACCAGGTGCAGAACAGTTTGGGCAATGGCTGTTAACTTTTCTTACTAAGTCATGGGTAGCTTTGTTGATATTTTTCATCCGCGTGGGATTATAAAGTGCCCGCATATCTGTTTCCATGTGTATTTGACCATCTGGTGAATTAGTTAGGGCAAAATTAACAGTTTCTAAAAGTTTTTCTGCTGTAGTAATACCTTTGATAATTTTAATATCATTTGTGGCTGATAACTCAAACCTGACAACTATTCCATGTTCGGGAAAACCAATTTTTCTCGCAAAATTTTCTGCTTCTTCAAGGTTGTCCACTACTTGATAATTAAAATTAGTTTCTAAAGAAAATTCCTCGCCAATAATCTCTAAATCATTTTCTTTATCTAACAAAATGACAATTTCTCTGTTAGAGTAAATATAAGGTAAGCTGGGATCAAGTATAAAACTACCTTCGCTGGCGATCGCTAAAGTTTCTCCTGTAACATCTAATGCTTTTTCGGCTTTTAATCTTGCTGCTATAATTTGAGTACCTGAACGTTTCACCTCTCTTGTAAATGTTCCAAAGATATCAGTATTAAAATTTGGCGGTACTTTAACTTTAATTCCTAATTCTTGTTCCAATAGTGGGGCAATTACTCTCTCTTTTTGGTGCATTGTAGCTAGTATGCCCACTCGATTATTAAATAATGACTGATTTTCCATAGTGGGTTTACCTCTTTCGCCATTGCAAGCAAAGGTGCATTATATAGCAGAATTTAGGACGCAAGAGTAAAATATTTTTTAATATCTAGCTTTAGAATCTAGTTCTGTACCTCACCTAATTGCATTGCAAACTGCCGTAGCTGAAATATTTACGCCTGAGATATCACTAGGTTTTAAAATTTCTTAATTTAAAGTATCTCAGGCAATTTTGTCTAACTTTGTTCTTGAGGAACTTGTGGTATTTGTGGCATCAGCTTCTCTTTATCCCGTTTACGTTTTTTGGCGTAAAGTTGAATTGTAACCGCCATAAAAATAATCAAGCCGAAAATGCCCCAGGCTGTGATATCTGTAGGTAGATTATTCTTAAACACAGCCAGCAATACAATCACAACTAACATGACTGTAGGTGCTTCGTTTAAAGCACGCAACTGCTGACCACTCCAGCGACACTCATCTGCTGCTAATTGCTTCATCAGACGAGCGCAGTAATGATGATAGCCAATTAAAATGGCAACAAACAGTAGTTTGATATGTAACCAACCCTCTTTTAAAACATCTGGTTCAGTGCTTAATAAACCAATTGCCATTGCTACCGTTAAGAACATTCCTGGAGTGGTGATGATACTATAGAGGCGTTTTTCCATAATTTGATACTGATTCTTCAGTATCGTGCGTGCTGGTTCAGGTTCTTGGTTAGCTTCAACGTGATAGATAAAAAGACGTACCAGGTAGAACAAACCGGCAAACCAAACTACAAATCCGACAATATGAAATGCTTTATACCAGGAATAAGCCATTGCTAGCAAAACCTCTAACTTATTTTTTTAACCACGATGAACACCAATAAACACAGCGAAAAGTATGAGCGCCGGCTTCCGGCGAACATAACTTTTCAAGACAGATAAATTATCGATGTTTATCTGTGTTTATTGGTGGAAAGTCTAAGTGTCAGTTTTCAATGCTCAGAATTTTCCAAGACAGTGGTTTCATTTTTATAATATCGATTTTTGCCCGATTTCTATTCTCATTAGGAATCTTTACGACGCACAAAGGGTAAAAGGTCTTGCAAAATCACCTCGTGGTAGTGTTCTTGAGGATAATGCCCGACGTTATTAAGTTTGATTAATTCGGTATTCGGTACAGAATCGACAAAACTTTGTGCTATGTCTATGGGCAACCAAGGGTCAATCATACCCCATTGAATTAGAACTGGTTGCTGCCATTCTTTAAAACCAGATTCGATTTCTGTCATTGCTGGTTCAAGTTGCAAATTGCGAATAGTTCCTAATAAACTTCGCCCAGAAGCAGAAGTTTTCAAAAATGGTTTGCGATAAATATCTAAATCTTGATCTTCTATTCGGTAACGGCAACCACCTTCTAGCGTCCGGTCAACTAACAGGGGGTCTTGGGTGATCACTTCACCAGCTAAAGGTAAACCCATTTGTTTAATTTTCCAGGGCAATTTAGCAGCAGTTGAAATCGGTGTATTTAAAATAGCTAAGTTAGCAATTTGTTCAGGGTGACGCAATGCATATTGTAGTCCTACAGAACCTAAAAAGCCTTGCACAACTAAAGAAAAACGTTCAA
Organism: Komarekiella atlantica HA4396-MV6; assembly: GCA_019359395.1. GTDB lineage: Bacteria > Cyanobacteriota > Cyanobacteriia > Cyanobacteriales > Nostocaceae > Komarekiella > Komarekiella atlantica. The sequence goes on along the minus strand of JAHHHK010000040.1, from coordinate 22,649 downwards.
TTTCTAACGCTTTAATAAATCCTTCTAAAGCTTTGATAAAAGCATCAGGAGTGTAAGCAAAATCTCGTTTTTCCGGTTTTGCAGAAAAGCCATAACCAATCCAATCTGGAGCGATCGCTCTTGTACCCTGGCTGGCTAAAGCAGGTATAATATGACGCCAACTGTAACTTTGTGATACGATGCCATGCAGTAACAACACAGGTAGCAAGTCAGTTCTACCAATTGGTGAAGATTCGCGATAAAACCATTCCAGTGAATCTACATTGATTTTATGTTCTGTTATTGACACGCTATTTTCCTATGAATTTGGAGTGCAAAAGTTTCGCGCCTTAAATATAAAAAAAGGCACAAAGATAAAAAATACTTTTTTATAAAAGGGATGGGGATGTCAACAGTCAACAGTTAACAGTTAACAGTTAACAGTTAACAGTTAACAGTTAACAGTTAACAGTCAACAGTCCCCTGAGAAATAATCATCTCACGAATTGTATGAGCTGTGGCGGGTGCTAGTAAAACGCCGTTGCGATAGTGTCCGGTAGCAAGAAGTACATTATTAAATCCTGGTAGCTTACCGATAACGGGTGCTGGGCGTCCTTCGGGACGGGGACGTAACCCTGACCAAGTGCGGATTATACTTGCTGTTGCTAACTCTGGGCAAAAAGCGATCGCTTGTTCTCGAACAGACTCCAGCAGTTGTTGATTTGGCGGTATCTCATTGCCATTGCTAGGAAACTCCACTGTTGCACCTACCCAGTAATCTCCATCGCCCACAGGCACAATATGGACATCATTACCAGTGATTACTGGCTGAAAGTCGGGATTTCCCAATGAATAACCTAAACGTACTTGCAATGCTTGCCCCAGCACAGGGCGGATATCAACCATTTGGTTAAATTTTGCCGTTAATGGCGTTGAACCTAGTCCAGATGCAATTACAAACCAATCCGCTGATATTTTTCCTTCTGTAGTCTCTAGTTGATGTCTACGACGGGCTGCGCCTACGCAAAATTCAGGGGAAGACTCAGAGGGTGACGCTGGCGCATCCAAAACAGTCACGCCAAATTTGAAAGTAACGCCGTTATGTTGGGCAGCCTCAACTAAAGCTAAAGTCAGGGCAGTTGGATCAAGTTGGCAGTCTTGGGGAGAATAGACAGCGCCAGTAATTTTGGGATTATTGATTTGAGGACAGATATTTTTGAGTTTAACAGTGTCCCAAATTTCCAACTGCCAGCCTTGAGAATGGCGAATTTCTACTAGTTTTTCCCACGCTGCTAAATTCTCTTCTTCCAAGCAAAGACTGAGAATTCCCTGGCGGTTGAAAGGGATTTTGCGGTCGGTTATGGCTTCTAGTTCTGGAACCAAGGTTTCATAGCGTTGGATGCTAGTTTGTCGCATCTGCCAAGCCTTACCCTTGATTTTATGGCTAATCACACCCATCAAAACGCCAAGAGCAGCGCCCGTGGCAGCTTGGGCAGGTGGTTGTCGGTCGAAAACTGTGATTTTGCTCCCTTTAACTTGACTCAGCTCATAGGCGATCGCAGCCCCAACTACGCCACAACCGATGATGACTACATTCATAACTTTTTTGGGGTATAGGTAGGGAGTAGGAGGCAGGAGGCAGAGGGCACACGTGTCAACTTAACGTGAAATCCATATTCCGCGAGGAACTCAAGTTCCTTGCTCATAGCAAAAGTCATCTTTAGATGACTATAAAATCGCCCAAAATCCTGAGTCTACTAAAGTAGACTTTCGCTCATCCGCCAGAGAATTCATTCTCTGGCGGGCGAGGAGGCCAACAGTAAAGCTATTTTTAGCTGAAGTTGACACCAATGGGCAGAGGGGTAATAAATACTGACCCTTGATCCTTGACTCCTCACTCCTCACTCCTTACTCAATCTGATTACTCGTTTGAGGAAGCAGCTGGAGGAATTTGTCAATATCTACGAAAGCCGCTTGGGAATTACTCAAAGCTTGTTGAGAGTTCCTATCAAGCGCGGCTTGATTGACTTTAACCAGGTGGTTAAACAAATCTCGCGTTACTTGACGTGCTGTAGGTTGGTCTTTGGGTAAAAGGTTGGGAGTGATATAAGTCATACTCAGCCTTGCTTCTGTTATGGGGCCATGTATAAAGTTACTTACGTCAATCCAATCTTTTCTTTGGATCAGGGTTTTCAATTCCTCTGAGCGATCGCGCACAGCCTGAATTTTAGGAACATAAGTCTGAATTTTCTCAAGTTGAGATGCTGTGTAGGTTGGAGGTGCTACTGCAACACCAGGGCCGCCACAACTAATGAGAAATGTAGCCAATAATACCAAAATCAATGACAAAATCGAGCGTTGACGCACCATACACTGAATTTATTTGCTTTTTGTTTACCTATTAACAGTGTAATTTTAGATCGCTGGCGCAGTTTATCCTTCCTGCTAACAAAGGATTTTGTAGAAAATCCCATATTTTCCACAAACGGCGGAGTTTCATCTGCAATTTTAGAAATTTTAAGTACAATTACTTAATAGGTGTTACTCAGTCACAACAAGAAGCAATTTTTTGCATCTGTTGGTAAATAATGATTGTGAGGAAAATGAGATTTAGAGTTGCTAAATTTCAAAGGTATTGATAAGCTGAAACACCAATAGTGTAAGCCTTCTGGCGGTTTTTCTGTTTTCACATCCCCAGACGCCGACGCAATATAGGAGTGTTTTTTAGTGAACGCAGCTGAACAGGCAACCAACCTTGAACTCGCCAGCAAGATTGCTACGGTAGTTAACTTGTTCAAATTGGAATTCCCTGATGCCAAATCTGACCTCAAACCCTGGAAAAATGACCCAGAAACCAGGGAGTTGGTTGATCCAGATTCTATAGATATTGGCTTTCACTTTCCTGGTATTAGCAAATCTTGGCGAAGTCGCAGTATTTTGATTCAAATCCGATTTTACCAAGACCCTATCAACGACTCACGTCGTGCGATCGGCGTTGAGGTCGCTGGATTTGACCATCGTGGCGAAGCATGGCGACTTTCTACGGTAGAAAACTGGGGTTTTGTTGGCGAATCTTTGCCTTCTAGTGAAGTTGGGGAAAAGCTAAAACAGATTTGCCGCCACATTTTAGAGGTGTTTAATCAAGCCAGTCATTGAAGTTTATACAAATTTCATCCATGTAGAGACGTTGCAATGCAACGTCTCTAAACTGTGTTAGATGCCTACAGGTTGAGCAGTAGCAGAAAACATTGAGGGATCGATTGAAATGCCCAATCCCTCAGCTACACGACGACCATAAGAAACATCTGCCCGGAAGAAGTGGCAAAGTTGACGCATTTGGATGTCCTGCCTTGCCTGACTAAGACTACCGACAATGTTGTGAGCAAGACGCTCTTGCTGCTCAGGAGTCATTAACCGATAGAGATTACCTGCTTGGGTGTAATCGTCATTTCCTTGACGATGATCGTAACGATCAGCTGCAACATCACCCAGATGCATTGGTGGCTCTGCGTAAGCTGAATTTTGTTTGGGCGTACCCTCAGCACTATTCGGTTCATAGTTAGGAGTGCTACCGCCGTTGTTTCCCAAAGCCATGAAGCCATCTCGCTGGTAATGCATTACTGGACATTTGGGCTGGTTGACGGGTAGTTGCTGATAGTTACTACCCAGGCGATACCGTTGAGCGTCTGGGTAAGACATAATGCGAGCTTGCAGCATTTTGTCTGGAGAGAAACTAACGCCAGGAACTACTGCACTAGGGCTAAAAGCGGCTTGCTCAACTTCAGCAAAATAATTCTCAGGGTTACGATTTAGCTCTAGTATCCCGACTTCGATTAAGGGATATTCAGAGTGTTTCCAAACTTTTGTCAAATCAAAGGGATTGTCTTGATGTTTTGCGGCTTGCTCCTCTGTCATCACCTGAATACACATCCGCCACTTGGGATAGTCCCCTTGAGCGATCGCTTCAAACAAATCATGAGTTGCATGATCAGGATCTTCTCCTTTGATCTTGGCCGATTCTTCCTCTGTCAAGGTTTGATGTCCTTGCAGCGTCTTAAAGTGAAATTTGCACCAAACGCGTTCACCCTGATCATTAATCAAGCTGAAGGTGTGACTACCAAACCCGTCCATGTGTCGATAGGTTTTCGGAATTCCCCGATCAGAAAACAGGATCGTCACCTGGTGGAGTGATTCTGGACTGAGTGACCAAAAATCCCACTTGGCGTTTTGGTCTTTGCAATTGGTTTGGGGATTGCGCTTTTGGGTATGGATGAAATCAGGAAACTTCAGCGGATCGCGGATGAAGAAAATAGGCGTATTGTTGCCTGTGATGTCCCAGTTGCCTTCTTCAGTGTAGAATTTGACGGCAAAGCCTCTAGGGTCACGCTCGGCATCTGCTGAACCTTTTTCTCCCCCAACTGTCGAAAAGCGCAGGATAACTTCGGTTTTTTTGCCAATTTCAGAAAAAAGCTTGGCTTTACTGTAGCGGGTGATATCGTTGGTTACAGTAAAAGTACCGAAAGCAGCTGCACCCTTAGCGTGTACAACCCGCTCAGGAATACGTTCTCTGTTAAAATGAGCCAGCTTTTCCATTAGGTGGAAATCCTGCATCAACACAGGGCCACGCGGCCCAGCAGTGAGCGAGTTCTGATTATCAGCAACAGGGATACCGTCAGCAGTGGTCAAATTATGGGGTTCAGTCATGGGTAAAAAAGTTCTCCATTGAGTTACTCAGATTGCCCAAAGTACATTTTAGTTAGCAAATAGACGAATAATCATTAGCTGGAGCTAAATAAATCATAGTCATACCGAGTTCATATATAAATCATAATCGGTATGACTATGAATTGCAACAAATTTGTTTTGTATTTTTGGAACAAGCAGCAGTAGTGGCGCACAGCTAGCTATGCGCCCCTACAATGAATATGTAGCAGATATTTTTTAAATAGTAGGATAATTGAGGTGAAATACTTTAACAAAAAAGAATTCAGGAATCAGCCAGAATTTATAATTGAATTCTGTGCCACTGGTTTTGTTAAAGTCATTATATAGAACCGCTCCTAAATATTACTGCTAACTTTCAGGATGCTTTGAGAGAGTTTCAAAACTTTCATCGAGAACATTCTGGTAAATTTTTACCAGTGTAATTGCAATCAAAATAAATTAGAGCTTCTCTACTAGAGGTAAATTTTATAGTTGTAGAGTATGGATCACTTTTTGAACTTGCTTCATGTAACCAAATTTTCAAGTAGTAATAGTTGTTATCATCGGTAGACCATAATTCATAACGGTAATTACCTCCTGTCCCTTGGCTCTTTAAATAGTCAGCTAATGCTATATTTGATGCTCCCAAAAAGCTAAATAAAGTCAAAACAGGAATTACAGTTACTTTTAGTATTTGGATTAATTTCATAAATGCACAAAGAACTTACTTTCTCTAGTTTCCTTTCTAGATGTATATTTAAACATCAGTAATTATTAGGAATACTGTGTGAGGATATCGTAAGGTCTGCTTCAAGCATTCTGAATTCTGACTTCTTCTTTAAAGTGGGTATTTTTGCTCCATTTCACCTATTTAAATGTCTGAGAATCAATGAGCAAACATCTGTTGCTTCAATTCGGTTTGTCTCAACTAAGTGATTTTGATGAGTAATAAATATAGGCCCTTCGGCTGGAGAAGTAGTAATGCAACCGTGAGAACCAAGTACTAAAGAAGAATCCAGAGGAATCACATCCATTAGATAGCGAAAACCCAGTTGTTTCTTAAGTAATTTGAGAGCAATTTTTCCTTGAGGAAATTTGAGCTGTGGGTCAAGGAAAAGTTCTACAGGGTCGTAACCAGGTTTACGGTGGATGTCCACAGTTCTGGCAAAATCAGGCGCTTTATGATCATTGAGCCAATAATAATAGGTAAACCAAGCATCTGATTGAGCGATCGCAATTAACTCTCCCGATCTATAATGATCAAGGTGGTAGGTTTGCTTACCCTCTTCATCTAATACTTGCGCTACACCTTGAGTTGCTTCTAAAATAGAGCGAACTTTAGAGATATAAGCTGGATCATTCACATATACGTGAGCAATTTGGTGATCAGCTACGGCAAAGGCAATACTAGCACCAAAATCGAGCAGTTCTCGCCCCAACTCTTCCCGCACGACAATTAAACCATTTTCCCGTAATATGCGGTTCAAATCTACTGCTTTGGAGACTGGAGTAATTCCATATTCAGAAAGAATAATTATCTGAGTATTACGTGTTTGATAATATTCAATTAGATCACCACAAACAGCATCAATTTCTCGCAAATCTGTTTGGGTCTGTTTTTGATCATTACCAAATCGTTGCAGACAGTAATCTAAATGTGGTAAGTAAACTAGTGATAGTGTGGGGCTGTAGCGCTCCTCAATCCATTTTGCTGAATTGGCAATCCATTGACTAGAACTAATAGAAGTTTTTGGCCCCCAAAAATCAAATAGAGGGAACTGACCTAAATCAGATTGAATTTGCGATCGCACATCTGCCGGATGAGTATAAATATCAGGTAATTTTCTCCCATCCGCAGGGTACATTGGGCGTGGTGTAATGGCATAATCTACTGAAGAATACATATTGTACCACCAAAAAAGGTTGGCACAAGTAAAGTTTGGATCTATGGATTTAGCTATATCCCAAACTTTGGGAGCTTGCACTAATTTATTAGACTGTCGCCAAAACTTCACTTCACACTCATCGCGGAAATACCAGCCATTAGCGACAATCCCATGCTCATCAGGCAATTTTCCTGTTAAATAAGTAGCCTGAACAGAACAAGTCACAGCAGGTAATACTGGTGCAATGTTCACAACTTGCCCTTTAGCAACCCAAGAAGATAAAAACGGCGTGTTTTCTCCTAGTAAACTAGGCGTTAACCCCACGACATTTAGAACAACCGTTTTCTGCATAAACTTAATCCTCTCTTATGCCAATTTTCCAAAAGTAAGACGCAAGACCTTGCGACCCTACAAATTCAAACCAAAAACCCAGTTCAAATCTGACTTTCTTGATTACGAACTACGTAGCTTGCTTCTCGCGCCAGGCGCGAGTATTACGAATTACGAATTAACTTTATCACCCACTCATATTCCCGCTGAATAGAAGTCAGCAAATCTATTTTCATTTCTGATGGCAATACATCCCAAGTGTAAGTCTCAATTTCTAAATGTTGACAAGCATTATTTGCTTTAATTAACTGTAAAACAGTTGCAATATCATCTTGCGTAGACTGTAAAATTTGATAATCATGAATAAAAATTGGCACATGGAAGTGAGTGCGCCATTCTTCAGCTAAAGATTGCTCTAAATGTGGTAGCGCATTTATTAAGTCAGAATAATGATATAGCGTACCGTCACTGCGACGTTCTATTACTTGGTGAAGATAAGTAGATTCAGCAAAAGGACGTAGACGAGCAACTATTAAGCTACGCTTCTCAACCTCAGCAGGTATTTTTACTTTAATCGCCGCACTGATTTGAATCTTGCCAATCTTAATTCCAACTGATTGCAAACGAGTAAATACAGACTTTGGTTCTTCATATTCAACTGAAAAATGACAGGTATCATAGCAAATGCGAACATGTTCTAGCAATTTAGTTTCTGCTAAATTCTGTTCAATATTTAATTGCTCTGATAAATAATTACCGCTAATCGGTAATAACCAATTTTGGAAGAAATCAATTACTTCTGAAGTATTTTCAATTAATCCATCAGGCTCAGGCTCTAAATCGATATGCAGCAATTTTCCTGTTGTTTCGTGGATCCGAATCATTTCTGCTACAACTGATGCTATGTTAAAACAGCTATTTTTCAGAACTGTTTCACAACTCGCTTGGTCTTTTTCCCACCAAGGTTTATAAGATAAAGGTAGTGTAGAAATTCCACCATCAAGACCTTGTGGTAGAAGAGTTGCTAAAATTTTTGTCAAGCTTAACGTATAATTCAGTCGTTCCTGAGTTGACCAATCTGGTGCATAAACATGGTCTTTTACCACCTGTCGATGAAATCCCCCGTAAGGAAATCCATTTAAGGTAAAAACATATAAATCTTGTTGAGTTAGCCACGTTTGGAATTGAATCAAGTTATTACCTTCTAAAAGCTGTTTTGCGGCTACATCTGCTAACCTCAAACCAATTCCGAACGGTACTTTAGGCGATAAACGTGACTTTAATTCGGGAATATGTTTTTCTAAATTGGCGAAAACTTCTAACCAACTTTCGCCAGGATGAATATTAGTGCAATAAGTTAAGTGAAGGTTGCTATCTGTTGTAATCTTCATGGTTAAATCTCACGCAGAGAGAAGTTTGAGCGGCGGCTTCCGCCGTTGGCGTAGCCCGCCGTAGCGAAAAGTTCTGTAGGCGGGTTTCCCGCCGTAGGAAACTTTTCAAGACAGGCATCAAAACTTTGGTGGGCGCAAAGACGCAGAGAGTTTTTAGAGTTTGTATAGATAATCTCTTGGTCTGATTTTAGGTAACGGCAAATAGTTGTGCTAGTTTCATCGAAATTGGGAGCAAGATTAGCACTAATAAGCCGTAATACAAACCAGCAAAACCAGATGCAACAGTTGCATCTAATACGATTAGGGATAACACGCCTACTTTTACAGCAGTTCGGATTTTGTCGGGTACTGGTTCACGTGCAGCTTGGATAAAATTAGGAACTACTCGAATGGCTAATAAAATAGCAAATGGTAATGCAGCTAGAACTGCATAATTTTCTAACAATCCCAAGGCTAAAACTGCCGTCAAGACTATTGCAATTAAGAGTAGTGCTAATACTCCTGTAATTTTCTTGCCTCCGTGAACTTCTCCTTGACTAATTGCAGTGATACCAGCAATGTAAAGAACAGGAATTAAAGCTAAATACCAACGTTCCCATACTATTGCTGGTACAGCACTTACACCTAAGAGTAAGTTACTACCACGGCACAAACCCATATTCAAAGGGCCAAAAAAAGGATGATGTTTAGCAAGTGAGTCATACAGTAGTGCTGAAAAAGTTATGATGATAGCGATCGCACCACTCAACAAAGAGACTTGAAAAGCCGCCACAATCCCAATTGCAAACAGCATACTTCCCAAGAAAGTGGCACTTTGTCGAGACACGCGACCACTAGGAATTGCTCTACTTGGTCGCTCTTTTTCATCTAATTCAGCATCGAAAACATCATTAAAAACTATACCACCACCATATAAACCAGTTGTGGCTAATAACAACCAAGCTAATGGAATTAGAGTTGTAATTGCCTGTCCATTGATTAATTTATCAAAAAGAATCCCGCCAGAGGCAGCAAAGCCAACAAGAATATCCGCCCAAGCGGTAACAATATTAGCAGGACGCATCAATTCTAAATAACCCCGCCAGCTTTGAAGATTAAAGCTTGCAACATTCATTCATTTACCTCCTTCCAATAAAAACCTTTTTCTTCGTGTCTTAGTGTCTTAGTGTTTAAAAAATCTTGAACCACCCTCCGGGTGATGCCTCCGGCACGCCTGCCGTAGGATGCCCAAAGGGCTGTAAGGCGAACACCAGTCGCCTAGGTTGGGAAACCCGCCGGAGAGCGCTGGTTCACCAAGGCAAAAAAACACTAAGTATTGATGAAAAATTTTCTCCTACTTAGCTACTTATTTGAATTGATGTGCATATATGATTTTCTACTCAATGAGCACATAATCTGAAGTCGAGTTGATTCCTGGTTCCTGTCCCCGTAATACAGAATTGCCATTGAACTGCTGACGTTGATCAACGGATGCAGAATTAAGCCAATCTGATGCTTGCATTTGCCCAGTTTGACTATAAGCAGCTAGGGCATTTTCATAACAAACTGCTCGTACATGTTCTTCAGGAATGCCCCTTTCTAACATCAACTGAGCCGTTTTCGGGACTGCTAAAGGATCGCTAATACCCCAATCAGCACTACTATCTACAATGATGCGTTCTCGTCCATATTGACGGACAATCTCCACCATTCTGGCGTTACCCATTTTCGTCTTTGGGTAAATTGTGAAAGCTGCCCAAAAACCGCGTTCTAGTACTTCCTCTACGGTTTCCTCGTTGTTGTGGTCAATAACTACTTGTGAGGGATCTAAGCCATATTCGATGCAGCGATCCATACTGCGGCTGGCTCCCTCTTTCTTATTGCGATGAGGAGTATGAATTAGCACCAGCATATCTAATTCTTTGGCTAATTCTAATTGTTGACAAAAGTATTTATCCTCTGCTTCTGTCATGTCGTCATAGCCAATTTCGCCAATGGCAACAACTCCCTCTTTACAAGCATAAAGTGGTAGCAGTTCTATAACTTCTGCTGCTAGCGCCTCGTTGTTAGCTTCTTTTGGGTTTAAGCCGATTGTGCAGTAGTGTTGGATGCCAAACTGACTGGCACGAAACCGTTCCCATCCTACAAGACTGCTGAAGTAATCTTTGAATGTGCCGGCGTTAGTTCGGGGTTGTCCTAACCAAAAGGCTGGTTCAATGACGGCGACAATACCATATTCTCGCATTACTAGGTAATCGTAGGTAGTACGGGAACACATGTGAATGTGAGGATCGATGTACATCATGATGTAGTTTTATGATTGGAGATTAGGGATTGGGGACTGGGGACTGGGGACTGGGGAACTCGGGGCCCCCTCTGGGGATAAGGGGCAATGGGGACTGGGGATTGGGAAGAAATTTTTCCATTTTTCCCCTCTGTTCCCGTGCTCCTGTGCTCCTTCCCCAGCCCTTTCACTTATGGACAAAGAGGCGATCGCGGCTGAAACTGCTCCAAGTCAGATGACCTTTTTGAACAGATGACTGTAAATCTGGGTAACGGGAGAGTAATGCTTGCGCTTCGGGTAAAGGCGATTGAGCACAAGCTAGTGCTGCTGCTTCTTGCTCGGCTATGTCCCCATCAGCTAGCACTTTTTCTAGATCAGCAATTATTGCAGTATCGGCAAACCGCCCTACAGATCGCCAAAGTTCTGGCGTAACTGAGCGTTTGGCTGCCCAACGTTCATGAGCATAGTTTGTCAACATTTTTGCTAATTCTGGGTTAGCACGGCGATCTAGACCCCAGATTAGATGCAAAGGACTGCCTACAAATACCGCCTTCAGCACCATCTGATTCCAAGCAGCATCGTCTAAATAATCCGCAGGGTAAGGATTTCGTAGTGCTATAGATTGGAAAACATTACTCATATTGCTGCGAATTCCCTCAGCAGCGCGTTGGCGATGTAACTCTGGATGTGGCAACAAAGGCAAACTTTGATAAAGGACAACTAACTCCCCCATATCGGCAGTAGTGAAGACTTTATCAAGCGATCGCACGTACTCCTGTGCATTCTCATGGGGCAAAGCTAAAAGCAAGAGTGTACGACCTGCTTGATCTACACTCCAATGACCAGGAAACCAACCGGGGAGTTCTTCCTGCGCTGCTTTCAAGTCTTGGGATGTTAGCTGCAAATCCTCTTTACCTAGATAACGCGGCACAGCACTAAAAGCCGTGAAAAACACTCGCTCAGCAGCGCCGCTAGCAATCTGCGCCTGTTTCTGTTCTAACCAGGCAATAGCTTTCTCCGAAGCAGACTGTAACAGCCAGTGATGCAGTAACTTGTTTACCCTACTCATGATTAATTCAGGAGAAGTTTTTCAACGGTTTTCCCTAAGAATACAAGTATAAAACTTGCCATCAAAATTGATACCTTCTTATTATACGAGTTACAGAATATATTATTAAGATAATATATTTACTGAATCTATAAAAATCTACCCACTTTAAATAAGATACTGTAAAGATGTCATTTTAACTATAGTAAATCTAGAGTTAGCTTAATAATAAACTTTGGACTTTATGCAATAATGATATCTGTTACAACCATCGTGGTAAAAATTTAGGCGTCAAATAAATTTGCGAATAAATGTTATTTTTTAACTTTATTCGCTGGGTAGAAAACATTTATAACCCATAATTTACTACTTCTAAATCATTTCCAGATTCAAATTCTGGAATATTTTTCTGCGTGTAAACTTGCGATTTTAATTGCACAGTCACAGTTATTTAAAAATTAATACTATGAAAATGTACACTAAACAAAAAACTAATCTTAGCCTAAAACCACTAAACCAATGTGTCCGCGTCACCTTTAACTATGATGTTCACTTTACTAGAGGTTTGTTTCAGTTAGACAATCCTTTATTAGCACAGGTGATTGCTGCAAATGGAGAGACAGCTCCCAAGAAAGTGGTAGCAGTAGTAGATGGGGGACTATTAAAACATCAAGATGAATTGCTTAAAAAATTATCAGTTTACGCCCAGAGTTATGGAGACGTATTCACTTTGAGTAGTGAGCCGATAATAGTTGCGGGGGGAGAAACAGTTAAAAATGAACCAAAATTCATTGAGCAAATTCATCAGAGCATCAATGTAGCTGGATTGTGTCGCCACTCCTATGTTTTAGCAATTGGAGGTGGAGCTGTACTAGATATGGCAGGATATGCAGCAACGACTGCTCACCGAGGAATTCGGTTGTTGCGAGTACCGACTACAGTGTTAGGGCAAAATGATTCAGGTGTAGGGGTAAAAAACGGAATCAATGCCTTCGGCAAGAAAAACTTTCTTGGCACATTTATGCCACCTTATGCTGTATTAAATGACTTAGATTTTCTAACTACTCTTGATGATCGAGATTGGCGATCGGGTATTGCCGAAGCGGTGAAAGTGGCGCTGATTAAAGATGCAGATTTCTTTGATTTCATTATGACTTATGCCGATAAATTGGCTAACCGAGACATGGACATCATGGAAAAGCTAATCTATCGGTGTTCCCAGTTGCATTTAGAGCATATTGCTGGTAGTGGTGATCCTTTTGAAATGGGTTCATCGCGTCCTTTGGATTTTGGACACTGGGCTGCTCACAAACTGGAACATTTAACAAATTACAGTTTACGTCATGGTGAAGCTGTAGCGATCGGCATTGCTTTAGATAGCACCTATTCATATTTGACAGGGCTACTGTTGCAATCAGAATGGAAGAGGATTTTAGGCACACTCAAGAACTTAGGATTTACTTTGTACGTATCTGAATTGGCAGAGCAATTACATCAACCAGATCATCCTCATTGTTTATTTAGAGGACTCACGGAGTTTCGTGAACACTTAGGTGGAAATTTGACAATCACCCTGCTAGAAGGAATCGGCCAGGGAATGGAAGTTCATCAGGTGGATCTGTCTTTGTACAAAGATGCTATTTCGATGCTCCGCGATTGGGAGCTTTCGCATTAATTATGTGTATTTACAGCAGTTTTCATTTATTTAAACCACAGCACCAGAGCATTCTTCTTTCTCTGCGTCTCCGCGTCCACCAAAGTTTTGATGCCTGTCTTGAAAAGTTTCCTACGGCGGGAAACCCGCCTACAGAACTTTTCGCTACGGCGGGCTACGCCAACGGCGGAAGCCGCCGCTCAAACTTCTCTCTGCGTGAGGTAAAAATGTAGTCTATTCATTTGAAAATTGCTGTAATTGTAAGTCTCTAAGTCCGATCGCTCCACCATAACGGCGTTAAAATAAACCAATAACAGATTAAGGTCTGATCTGAAAACATGACCGATGACTTACACTCCACCTAAACTGTTAACTTTCGAGCAATTCATAACCGAATATGGGAACAATCCCCGCTACGAACTCATTGACGGAGAACTACGCGACATAGAGCCTACAGGCCCTCATGAAGAAGTTTCAGGAAGTATTGCTGGTAGAATCTATGTCGAAATTCTTCGTTCTAATTTAAATTGTCTGATTCCAAAAAATTGTTTAATTAAGCCACCGGCTGCGGAAGCTACAGCACTACGTCCTGATGTCATTGTTTTAGATAAAGCAGAACTTAACAACGAACCGCTTTGGCAAAAAGAGCCGATTATTTGTAATGGCAATACAATTAAGCTTGTTGCCGAAGTTGTTAGCACAAATTGGCAAGATGATTATGCTAGAAAAGTCGAAGAATATGCTTTTCTAAATATTCCAGAATACTGGATTATAGACTTTCGTGGTTTAGGAGGCTTGCAATTTATTGGTAATCCCAAACAACCTACTTTTACAGTCTGCCAATTAATTAACAATACGTATCAGCAGCGACAATATCGCTTAGGAGATGCAATTACATCCTATTTGTTTCCAAATTTGCAACTCAAACTTGACGACATTATGTAGAGACGTTGCAATGCAACGTCTCTACAGCAATGCAACGTCTCTACTAAATTGTGTTGTGTTATAAATTCAATGCTGCTAGAAGTTCTAAAATAACTCCATTAGTCCAGCCAAAACCAACTTCGTTAGAGCTGTAGCCAAAACAGATTTCATCGGAGACGTTGGCAGAACAGTGTTCAACATCGTATTTTTCGACTAAGGTTTTGTGACGCTTAAATTCCTCAATTACCATGACAAGGAACTTTTGAGCAATGCGATCGCCCTCTTTATGATATCCATAGCGGTGGAGTCCCAAAACTGCAATTAGCGTCAGCGGAGCCCAACCGAAGGGAGCATCCCATTGATTACCTGTGACGCGAGTACTAGTAAAGATTCCTCCTGGTGCTTCAAACAAAGAGAGGTTTTCAGCGACGCGTTTGGCTTGTGCATCTGAGGCTAGTCCTATCCATAAAGGATAGAATGTGGTGGCAAACTCGTAACGGCGGCGTTCTCCGCTTTGGAAGTGATAATCCAGATATAGCCCCTGTTCTTCATCCCAGAGACACTGATCAATGCGATCGCGGCGGATATCTGCACGCTCGTGCCATTGCTGCACTAGTTCTTCGTTACCTAGCACAGTGTGAATTTCCGCCAGATCTTGCTCCATCTGATACAGCAAACTGTTGAGACACACGGGAGCGTAATGGAGGATATCAACACTGAAAGGGCCAAATCGGTTAGTGATATCAAAACCAGACTCACGCATAGTGCGATCGCCTTTGTAAAACAGGTTGGTTAGTTCGTCATTTTCCCGGTCATAGTAAAGACTGACATCATAATCGTCAACCTCAAACGTTTTATAGTATTCCTTGACGCGATCATAGTGGCTTCGTCCTTGATCATCCTGCTCAGAAAATAAAACTTCCGGCGCGGGGCCTTCCCCAAAGGCGTAGAATCGGGACAAACCTGTGGCGGGATTTAGGTGAGGCGGTACTACCCAATAGTAGTAAAATTGCTCAAGTAGTGGTACAGCTGACCTCAGCCACTCTTCATCCTGGGTATGCTGGAATAGCGCTAGAACCATCATACTGAGGACAGGAGGCTGCGATCGCGACAGCATGTAAGTCCGGTTGGAATTGAGAATAGTGCCGTAATGCTGCACTTGGTACAGCAGTTGATCGACTTGACTTTTTGCTAGATCCCATTCCTCATCTCGCAATAGCCCCAACAAAATAAAGTAGCTGTCCCAGCCATACATTTCGTTAAAGCGCCCACCTGGTACGACATAAGGCCCTGGTAGATACAGCAATCCGTGATCTCGAATCGCCTCAACTTCAGTTGGTAGAGTGCGAATTTGCATTTGTTCCATCTCTTTGGGAGACAGCGATCGCTCCAACACAGTTTGAACATTAGGACAGTCTTCTTGGGGCGAAATATAGACAATCCAGGGAGTCTCTGTTTTGTGGTCTAGTTTGGTATCCTTTGCAGATTGCAATAAGTGTTCGTGCGATCGCGTCAAAGTTTTCCAAGTTTTTTTTATGTGAGTTCGCACCGCGTCAATCTGCGCGGTTGCAAGTGCTGGTGGAGTGGTCATAAAATCATTTTCAAGCTTACGGGGTGTTTCAGAATTTTTTTAAACGCAGAGAGAAGTCGGAGCGGCGGCTTCCGCCGATCTGAACTTCGGTGGGAACGCGTTCGCGGAGCGTCCCGTAGGGAAGGAAATCGCAAAGGAACGCAGAGTTTTTGCAGCTTCTCTCTGCGCCTCTGCGCGATGCCAGTTCGCTCAAGTCGGGAAACCCGCCCACGCGACTGGCTCCTCTGCGTGAGACAGATTCATCTTTTCACTCAACACTACTAACCAACAAAGCAACCGGAAAATGGGCAAGAGCTGCTCCAATGGATAGCGTTTCTTTAGCCTCTAAAGCTTGCTGAGTCAGGACATTTTTCCAAGATAAGGAACTTCCAACGGGTAATTGCAGGTGCGTATCTTGCCATATCGACTCGCCCAACGGATATTCTCCAGGTTGGATGAGGCTAGTTAAAAAGCGAGGCGCGATCGCGATCGCTATTTGATTCCCCTGTCGCCGCGCAAATGCCACAATATGATTGGCGTAAGTTCCCTGAATTTCTAGCGGCAAATAGTCGCCATCTTGAAATAATGAGAGATACTCTGTTCTCGCTTTCAGTAATTGAGTCGTTAAAAACAGTTTGATTCTGCCATCTATTTTGTGGATCAGCAACTCCTGGATTAAGCCGAGAATATCTGTCTTCGCTTGCTCTTGAATGGTTTTCAAATAAGCCCGTCGCTGCTCAAAATCCACGGGACGGCGATTGTCTGGATCAACCAAACTTAACTCCCAAAGTTCCGTTCCTTGGTATAAGTCGGGCACACCGGGTGCAGTCATCTTTAGTAAAGTTTGGGAAAGGGAATTGAAAATACCATAGTCCGCAATCCGTTGTTGAAAGGGGCTAAAGGCTTCTAGAAATTCTGCCGAGAGCGAGGGGTCTAGTACCTTCTCGATAAAAGAGGTACATGCATCTTCGTATTCGCTGTCAGGTCGCAACCATGCGGTATGGACTTTTGCTTCTCGAATTGCCTTAATTATGTAGTCTTTAACTCGTTCTACAAAAGACTCATGTTCTTGTTCGCTAAAAGGAAACGCGCCCACCAGCGTTTGATACAGAAAATACTCATCGTTACGATCTGGTATGGCGAAGCCTTGGCGCTCGCTGCGATGTCCTCGATTAATTGCGCTCCAGGTATTTACCTGCTGTTCCCATTCATCGGGAATCTCTGATAGCACATTTAACCTAGCCCGCACATCTTCACCGCGTTTGGTATCGTGGGTGGCTGTGGTGTTCATCGTGTGGGGCCACCTTGCTTGGTGCTTTTGATTAAAGCTGTGAAAGTGGGCTAAGTCGATGCCAAAATGACTAGGATTACCGCCCACTTCATTGAGCGACAGCAAACGGTTGTAAACATATAGCGTGGTGTCTTCTACACCTTTCGCCATTAGTGGGCCGCTGTATTGCTGCATCCGTAGTACAAAATATATCCACTGCTCACGTTCTGTCTGAGTCAGAGAGTTATCAAACTCCAGTAGCATCAGCTTTTCGATAAAGGTCAACTCATGCTGCAACAGGGGCGTTTGTTCTTTGGCTTGGCGAATTACTTCTTGAATGCAGTCGCGATCGCTATCATGAATGCCATCGGGAGTAATATAGGTGCGGTAAATCGGAAACAGAGTTAGGACTTCGGCGATCGCTCGTTTGAGTCCATTTAGTGTAAAGTCATTGCCATAGCGATATTTGCTAGAAATATTTTTCAACAACAGAGCCAGATTATCAATGTCACCTGCTAAGTTCTTTTCTAAAATCAGGTGCTTTTTCTCTTTCACCAGCGATGGATAATCTACTCTTGAACCAATAAAGTTATGGTAGATTCTATCGAACCTTGATTCATTTTCACATTGGCAAAACACACCATTTACATAATTTAAAAAGTCATATCCAGATGTGCCTTGAATTAACCAGTTATCTGGTAAGTCTTCGGTGAGTTCCAAAATTTTTTCAACAGTAATATACACATCTCCCATCTTTTCTTGAAGACGTTCTAAATACTGGAATGGGTTATAGAGTCCATCAATATGGTCAATTCGTAACCCAGTGAATTTTCCTTCTTCAACTAGTTTTTGAATCAAGCTATGAGTGTTATTAAATACCCGCAGTTCTTCAACTTTCACAGAAATTAGTTCGTTGACAGTAAAGAAACGGCGATAGTTCATTTCTTCCGCGCCCACCTTCCAGAAGGCGAGACGATAAAACTGATCATTCAGTAATTCATCTAGCAGGTTAAAGCTATCTGAATTGCCTTTTTCTCCGTTAAAAATTTCGAGGTTTTCATCAACAAACTCGCGGATGGCATCGTTTGTAGTGTAGAGTTCCCAAACTAATCCTTTAATAAATGCAATCTGGTCTTGTCGTTGTTTGCCGGCAACCTCTGAGGGCACATTTTTGAGAATGTAGAGAATCCCTAATAACTTAATGAAATCAGGATGATTACGTCCCAGTGTGCGCGTAAGTTTACCTAAATTGTGGGTGAGAAATTTTGTGTACGACTCTAATCGCAGTGGCAGTTTTAAGCTGTAATAATTCACGGTTAAACCGTTTTGTTCGTATTGCAGCTGAATGTCTCCCTTTTCTAGGGATACACCATAGAAGTCTCCCAGCAGGGGAGCCAGAACTCGCTCCTGGCGATCGCCAAATGGTGCATTCCAACTTAAATCAAAGTAGTCGGTATAGCTGGAATCTGGGCCGTGTTCCAACACGTCCACCAAATAATGGTTTTCGCTAGTATATGCCATGTGATTGGGCACAATATCTTGTAACCAGCCCATACCAAAAGATTGTAGTTCGCCAACTAGGGCATCAAACGACTCGGTAGTTCCTAATTCTGGATTGAGTTGAGTGGCATCTACTACATCGTAACCATGCGTACTGCCAGTTCTTGCCTTGAAAATAGGAGAAGCATATAGATCGGAAATGCCTAGATCTGCTAAATAAGCGGCGATCGCTCTAGCGTTTTCAAAGCCAAACTGAGGTGTAAACTGAATTCGATAGGTTGCGGTGGGAATTCGCATAGATTTGTTGTTTCTGGTGGGATGTGGGGAGGCTGACAAGTGTAGGTTTTTGAAATTAGCCCTTTAAGGTGACTCGTAAAATCTCATTTTTTCTCTCTGTGTTCTCTGTGTCTCTGCGGTTTAAAAGTAATTTATTTAACCACAGAGGCGTAGAGAACACAGAGTAAAGAGGTTAAAAAGGAATTTCTTGACCCAAATTTTTGGCTATTAGGGTGAACATTGAGCCTTTCAGCTTGAACCTTGAAGCTTCAAACTCCTCCCCTTATCCTCCTTCATATAGGACTATGCTGGTAGCTTGTAGTCTCACCTCTTGTTCCACAGACAGATGTTCAGGTGCTTGCGAACCAGGCCCAGACCATGACGTATCTGCTGAGTCTAATAGTTTGCGGGCATTTTGCTGACTTGGTAGGATTGTTGACACTGGAGAAGAATTAAAATTCATTGCAAATACTAATTCGCTAGATTCACACCAACGACGTACCACAACCAATTGCTGATCTTCATCGCTAGTTGCTTGCATGAAGTTACGGTCTTGCTTGAGCAGTGCTGGATGCGTCTGACGTAAATGAATTAATTGGCGATACCAATCCCACAAAACTTTGTGTTTGCCTTCGTTGTGTAATTGCCAGTTGAGTTTACAACGCAGGAAGGTTTCCGCAGATTCGGGATCTGGTGGATCGTCTTCATAATGAAATGCTTCAAATTCTTCTCTACGTCCAGCTCGAACGGCTTGAATCAAATCTGGATCGGAATGACTGACAAAGTACATGAAGGGTGCAGTTTCCCCGTATTCTTCTCCCATGAACAACAGCGGTAAGTAGGGTGACAGCAGTACAGCTCCGGCTGCTAATTTTAATCCTTCAAATGAGATCCGCTGGGTAAGGCGTTCTCCCTTCATTTGGTTGCCGATTTGATCGTGATTCTGGATGCAGACTGCAAATTGTGATGGAGAGCGATCGCGGCAAGGTATACCATGAAATCGCAGGCGATGGGGAGCGTATTTCCAATCGTAGATAAAAGTATCTGTATAAGCTTTTGCTAAATCGGCGCATTGCCCGAAGTCTTGATAATACCCTTGGCGATCGCCCGTTAAAAGTGCGTGCAATGCATGGTGAAAGTCATCGCTCCATTGAGCATCGATTCCGTATCCACCCATTTCTGGCGGACGAATGATTTGCGGATTATTCAGGTCACTTTCGGCAATCAGATGGCGTTTCCATTTTTGCTCTTGTGAGAAGTTATGAACTGCTTCAGCTAGTTCCCACAAAAAGTGCTTGGCTCCCAAGTCATAAATTGCCTGAATAGCATCAAGCCGCAATGCATCAATGTGGAATTCTCGCAACCAGTACAAGGCATTTTGAATGAAATAGTTTCGCACACCCTGACTAAGAGCATCGTCGAAATTCATCGCGTTGCCCCAAGGTGTCTTATAGGTTTTAGTAAAGTAGGGCGCAAACTGACCCATATAGTTACCTTCTGGGCCAAAGTGGTTATAAACCACATCCAGCACTACAGCAATGCCGTGTTGATGACAAGCATTCACCAGTTGTTTGAGATCGGCTGGGCTACCGTAGGAATTTTGCACAGCATAGGAGTAAACGCCGTCATAACCCCAGTTGCGGTATGCTAAAGCAGCTTCAATATGAGTGTCTCCTGGAAACTGAGCGATCGGCATGATTTCAATGGCGTTAATTCCCAGTTCCTTCAAATCCGGCAGACGAGAAATAATGGCGGTAAAGGTTCCTTCAGGCGTGAATGTACCAACGTGGAGTTCATAGAAAATCATCGACTCCAATGGAATCCCACCCCATGCTTCATCTGTCCACTCAAACTGTTGATCAACAATTTGAGACGGGCCATGAACCCCTTCAGGTTGATACTGTGATGCTGGATCAGGGAAAGCATCCTGGTCATCCAAGATATACCGATAAAGCGTGCCCGGATACACATCGTTCACTTTTGTCTGCCAGTATCCCTCTGCTTGAGGTTTAAGCGGAATTACCTGTTGCTCTGGCGTCAAAATTTGCACCGCTACACTATTTAACGTTGGAGACCAAACTGTAAACTCGCACTCTTTATTACCCAAGTAGTGAGCACCAATTTTCACGCCCTATCCTCCCATCAGAATCATGTGTTGTGCCGAACTGTGGCATGACTGTAAATGCGATACATTGCAAACTGTTTACAAACACGCCAGATAGCATAATGGTTGGTCTGCCATACTTTTGGCTAGCACCGGAAGGCTGAATTTTTTACCAAAAAACTCTATCTGTAGGAGTTAGGGGGCAGAGGGGCAGAGGGGCAGAGGAGCAGGGGGAGAATAAATACTGACTTTTGTACAGACGCAATTAATCAGGTTTTGTACAGACGCGATTAATCGCGTCTCTAGTCAGCACTTTTTCAACTTCCTCGGCCATTCCATAATTCACGACTATTCTGATGTATCTTGCGTCTGTGTATCTACCTTGTGCTGTTTAGTATCTTTTTGGCGCTTATCTTCTTTCCATCTTCCTGTTTTGCGTGCAGCTTCAGTCAGAAGATACTCAATTTGAGCGTTAACGCTCCTTAGTTCGTCAGAAGACCATTTCTCCAGCACTTCGTATAACTTAAGGTCTAAACGCAGTAAAAACCGTTTTTTCTGGCTCATGTCTTAGGTATAAAGGCTGCCAGCGTTAACCACTGGTTGAATGTTCTGTTCTGAGGTTAAGACAACCAGCAGATTGTTAATCATAGCTGCTTTACGTTCATCATCCAAGTCAATAATTTGTCGTTCGCTAATTCGTTTTAGTGCTTCATCAACCATCCCCACTGCACTGTCAACAATTTGTCGCCGTGCATCAATCATTGCTTTGGCTTGTTGACGACGCAGCATCATTTGAGCAATTTCTGGGGCATACGCAAGATGAGAAAGTCTTGCTTCTAATACTTCAACTCCCGCAACTTCCAGTCTCGCTTGCAATTCTTTTTGAAGGAAAAGCGCAATTTCATCGGGTACTGCACGCAACGAAGGGATTGATTGCTCATCAGGTGCATCATAAGGATAACGGATTGCTAGGGCACGAATTGCTGTCTCGCTTTGGATGCCGACAAATTCCTCGTAGTCATCAACTGCAAATCTAGATTTAGCTGATTCTACTACTTGCCACACTACTACGGCTGCTATCTCTATTGGGCTGCCTTGAGCATCGTTTACTTTTAATATTTTGCTGTTAAAGTTGCGAACCCTCAGAGATACCTGGCGTTTATTGGTAAAAGGGTTAGTCCACCAAAAGCCTGCTTCCTCTACAGTACCAACGTAACGCCCTAAAAAGACTAGTACTACTGCTTGATTTGGTTCAACCGTAAAGAAACCAGACCACGAAGGAATCACCACTATGAGCAATGTCGCCCCCAACCATGCTCCTATTTCTGCTAAATCGGCAAAATCTTCCACCTTAAGGCTTCTGCCTAATACTTCTATTAATCCCTGTACTGTGGCCCAAACCTGCCAACTGCCAAAAATTGCTAAAGCTAGGATTATGCTCAAAGCTAGGAAGCCGTTGACTTTAAAGGCAGAAAATTCTGCAATTTGCTGTTTCATTATTTGCTCCGATAATTTGATTATTTTGTTATCAAAGTGATATCATCACAATAGCAAAAAAATGGTAAGTGATACTTAGGCACTTACCAAAAATAGAGTGGTTTTAAATTGAATGACTAATGACTAATGACTGTCCGTTCGCTGATTTTGAAAGACTGAAAGGAATTAATGCCTTGAGGGGTAATGCTTAAGACGATTTTTGAAGCAAAGGCATGAGGGGAGTAGATTTGCGCGTAGTGTGAACAGAGAGATT
>JAHHHK010000039.1 GCA_019359395.1 Komarekiella atlantica HA4396-MV6 | reverse complement strand
GATGAATTAAGACAATTTATCTGGCAGCGTTTGGAAAAATTAAACACATCAATCGTTGCTTCTATTACTGGTTGGGATTTTATTC
This sequence comes from Komarekiella atlantica HA4396-MV6, assembly GCA_019359395.1. Taxonomy (GTDB): domain Bacteria; phylum Cyanobacteriota; class Cyanobacteriia; order Cyanobacteriales; family Nostocaceae; genus Komarekiella; species Komarekiella atlantica. The sequence continues at coordinate 64,742 of JAHHHK010000039.1, read as the reverse complement.
TTGATGCTTTATTTGCATCAAATTTTTCGTGAATTGGTATAACTCACGTATTCTTAATATCAAAACACTATTAAGTTTTCCATATAAAAAGCCCAGGCACTAATGCCTGAGCTTATATCAAATTCTACATCATAAAAATGCGGCTACAAAGATGACCGCTGTTTTAGAAAGTTTTTAGCCTGCTAAAACTTGAAGTAGGAGACTTTTAGATCTAAAAGGGTTTAGTCTATTTCGATTAGTAACGGTTGTTGCGGTTGTAACCACCGCCACCGCCGCGATTACCACCAAATGAACCTCCTCTATCTTCCTTGGGCTTAGCCTTATTAACTTTAAGGTCACGTCCCATCCACTCAGCACCATCAAGAGCTTCGATCGCTGCTGTTTCTTCGGCTTCTGTACCCATTTCCACAAAAGCAAAGCCGCGCAGGCGGCCTGTTTCACGATCAGTGGGTAGTTGAACCCGTTTTACAGAACCATATTCTGCAAAAACAGCGCTCAAAGCATCTTGGGTAACTTCATAAGAGAGGTTGCCTACGTAAATCGACATAAAATGTCTCCAAAACCATAAGAGTGTAGAGATTTAGATTTCGGAGAGAAGTCTGTAAATACCAAAAGGGAAAAACCTGTCAATACTAAACACAAACGCTATCGCCGAATTAATTCTCATTTCATCACCTAGGTTAACATAACAACAAACTATCTGGGGAATTGAATCGAAAAACTGTTATAAAAAGTTATATTAACGATTTATCTCTAAATACGGAAATATGGTAAAGGCTAGATGATACATCACATTTTTTAAATAATTGTTGTGACTCTAGCTGTCTTGCCCGTAAATAATATGAGGCTGGAATGTCCATCAAATTAAATTGGACAGTGCCTTCTAGATAATAAAAAAAATGGTTCTGCCTTAAACAAAACCATTAAAGCTTTCACAATATTTTGTTACTTAGCGAGCTGCTCCCTGAGCAGGAACAGCATCAATCGGTTTCATCAGATAAAGCCGCAAGAATTGCCAGCCACTAGAAATGTAAAGCGGTAATTTCTGGAAAAATTGCAGGAATTTGGGAGTATTGGAATTAGCGATCGCGCTCAGCTTTTCGTTATTCTTTATACAAAGATCCAACCGTTGATAAAATTCAGGATTCTCTACGTCCAGCATGACTGGAAAAACTCTACCTGCGGTTTCGTTGGTCTTTTTAATTACGTAGATGTCGTATTCTCGTGCATCCAATCCAATTGAGGCATAAAAGTCCTTGCGTTGGATGTCATTGAGATACATTGTTACGAACACCGACAAGAGGAAAAACCGACTCCACAGCCGTGCTTTCCAATCATTTAACATCTGTGGCTGAGACTTCATGATGGCATCGAAGAAATCGCCGTGACGGTTTTCATCCTGACACCAGTTTTCAAAGAACCGAAAGATTGGATAAATTCGGTCTTCAGGATGTGCTTCTAAATGCCGATAAATGGTGATATACCGCCAATAACCAATCTTTTCAGAAAGATAAGTAGCGTAAAAGATAAATTTCGGCTTAAAGAATGTATAATCGCGGCTCTTAGTCAAAAACCCTAAATCTAGAGACAGGTTAAAGTCCGACATGGCTTTGTTCAAAAAGCCAGCATGACGAGCTTCATCTCGTGACATTAAGTTAAAGCACTCTGCTAAGACGGGGCTTTTGTCCTTCAGGCGACGACCGAGTTCTTTGTACAGCAAAAAGCCGGAAAACTCAGCAGTACAAGAACGTTCTAGAAATTCAACGAATAATTGGCGAGTTTCCCCATCAATGTGATCCCAAGATTGTTCAAACTCTGCATCCCGAACAAAGTGATGGCGGTTGTAATCAGCGCGAAACTCTTCCAAAATGGCTCTTAACTCGTCTTCATTGACGGAGATGTCCATCCGCGCCATTTCATCAAAATCGGTAGTATAAAACCGAGGTGTTAACAGGGTTTCTTTTGCTGGGACTTTAATCCCTGGCCGCATTTCTTCAAAGCCTGGTTTTTTAAGGGAATCTACCATGTCTTGATTGCTCTTTTGTCTTTATTATCTTGAGTTCACCCTTCGGGTGATGCCTCCGGCACGCCCGCCGCCGGATGCCCGCTTCGGGCTGTAGGGCGAACGGCAGTTTCTTATGGGGGAAACCCCCTTGGCGCTAGCCTCTCCCTTTGGGAGAAGACCGGACTGCCGAACCCGAAAGCCAAAGGTAATGTTCTGGCAAGGCGCAACAGTTGACAATAATTCATTTGTATAAAAATTAGTCTACCAAGGTGAAGGTTAGAAACTCTAAATTAAACGTTAAGAGTTGCAACATCCTTCAATTTTTACGGAATCGAGAATCGGTAATTAGTAGTCATCTTCGCATAGGTCAAGTGGAGTAGCATAAGCCCGTCACACTCTTGAAACACTACTAACTCAGTAATTTTTTGGCGTTGTTACTACAATAAATAAAGTGCGACATCATATCATAAGTTGAGCGTCTTGGAATTAATAACTATTCTATGATTAGCATGATTTCTGAAAACTTTTAATTACTCTAGCTGGCCATGCTGAGATGAAACAAAACAGTAGGGGAAAACCATCTTTAGATTACAAGAGCGAATCCAAGGGGTTGAAAACAAGATGAATCTTGAAAACAATCAGCGTAAAGACCGACTTCTGATCACTTATATTTTCTGTGCAGTTGGTTTTTTCGGGGTAGGAGGGCTGCACCGTTTATATAATGGCAAGGTATTTACGGGTTTGCTGTGGCTATGTACTTTTGGTTTTTTATACATAGGGCAGTTGGTGGATATATTCCTTGTACCTAGTATGGTAGACGAGTATGAACTAAAACTCAGGCTAAAAGCAGGTTTATCTCCTTTGGGTACACCTCTAAATCAATCTGCTGTTGCTTCTCAAGTCCACCATCTAACCGATAGCCAACTCATGATTAAATTGCTCGAAGCAGCAGAAAGCAAGGGTGGTTTTCTCACTGTTACTCAAGGTGTAAAGGCAACGGGGGTAAGTTTTGCAGAAGTGGAGAGTGCTCTTAAGGAGATGCTGAAATCAGGCTATGTAAAAATAGACAACGACCCCATCACTGGAGCCGTCACCTACCACTTCCACGAACTTTAATAGCTATTGACTAATTTCTACCTAGCCACTTTTGACCGTTCAAGCGCTGTACTAAACCAAATACCAGCAGGTCAAGTGTAATTTTTCGCTCATCGATTAAGAACGACTCAAGAGTGCTAGGTTTTTTGCCTTCATTACAGGAAAATCCCTTTTTGCCCTGAATATCTTCGTCGGGGAAATACAGGTTAAACTGACGCAGACCCTTTTCCCAACTGCCGATAATTTGCCAGTATTCTTCAGCTGATTCAAAACCAGTGATCGGTACTTTTTGCTTAGCAAAAGATACTTCTAAGTCTTGCACACCTTGCTGAGCGATCGCTTTTTGTAAAGCTGGCAAGTAGTCTTGCTGGATAAACTCCACAAAAGGCTTATCTTCAACAGTTGGGGCTTTTTCTTTTTTTGCAGCTTTCGCGGCGGGTTTTTCGCCTGCTGCATCTTTAGCTGCGGCTGCGGGTTTTTCTCGTTTGGGGGGTGCAGCGGGTTTTGCAGCATTGGGGTTAGTTTCTGGGTTCGCGGCTTCCGGGTCTGGCGCGTTGGCAGTAGGAAGGTCTGTCGCTTCGGGTGAGTCTGTACTAGGAGCGTGTTCTTCAGCAACACTGGGAGCCTGCTTGTCAACAGTGCTGGGAGCCACTTCACCAGCTTCATTATGATTTTTTGCTTCTGCCATTGCTCAGGTTAATCCTTTGTCTAGCTTTAAGCGCGATCGCTCACCTTGAGTATCGGGTATTTTCATTTTGACATACTAGAGTATGGCGAATGCTAGCGAATTATATTTATCATTTGCTCGCCATAAATCCTCATTAAAAAAAACCGTATATTTACTTAATACAGGAAAAATATACGAAGAATTTCTGTACAATGTCTGAATATTGAATATTGAATATTATCTATTATGAAAGCCAATGCCTGCAAGCCTGATTCAGCCTCACTTGCTAAAGCGCATATTTAGAGAATTTCCGTCTAATAACTAATTAGGCACCACTGTTCCAATCGTGGTGGTTATAAAATTGGAGGTTTTAAATGAAGAAAACATACACAGGCAGCTGCCACTGCAGTGCGGTTAGCTTTGAGACCGACATCGATTTAAGTACTGGAACTAACAAGTGTAATTGTTCCATTTGCACCAAAACCCGGAACTGGAACGCAATTATCAAGCCGGACGAGTTTCGGTTACTTGCGGGAGAAAGCGAGTTGAATGACTACCAGTTTGGCCCGAAGATTGGGCATCACCTATTTTGTCGCCACTGCGGCGTGCGGTCATTCGCACGTGGATACGTTGAGGAGATTGGCGGTTATTATGTAGCGGTTCAGCTTGCTTCGTTGGACAACGTAGAGCCGCAGGAACTTATTTCCGCTCCGATTAGATATGCCGACGGATGCAATAACGATTGGGAAAATTCACCAAAAGAAATCCGACACCTTTGAAGCTTCGAGAAAGACATTAGTTTTTCTCTGAGTGAATAGCGCGAAGAAATTCTTTGATTGCTTGTGGTTTTTCTTGTGGTCTAATGTATTGTGCTATGGAAAGAACTGGCTACGAACAACTTCCCGATAGTTAGCTTCACGCAGATCATAAAGGGTTAGCTGGTTATTCTGCCAAATCAAAACTTCTGGAATACCAAGCCCTTTGTAGACAGCTCATTTATCCACTCCTTTACTCGTCAAATTAACTTCAATAGCAAAATCTGGTAGTTCTTTGAGAGTATCCACACAATAACATTCGTCAGGTTCTAGTCCTCGCGCCTTAGCTTCACGTCGAAAAGTGGTTGAGCCATAGCCATGTAAAGAAATATCAATCTCCTCTGCATAACGTTCTACGAGCCTCGCAATGAGCTTTTTGAGCATTTTATGTTCAGCAGAGGGCATAAAGATTTCTAAAGTTCCCTCAAGGTAGATGAGCCGTAATCCAGGATAATCCCCAAGAGTTGCTAATAAGTTTTCGTACTGCCGCCAGGTAACGTTAGGCAAGACTACCCGTTGTTCTTCAACGTTGTGAAGATATTCCGTTACTTGAACCATTGCTGTTCTCAAAAATCATCAAATTTTATTGTATCGCTGTCAATAATTGCGTTCTTAATATCACCAATCAATTCATCAATTCTAGATTGAGTTGTGTTCCAAGAACACATAAAACGCACTCCTCCCACACCAATAAAAGTATAAAATTGCCAATTCTTTGCTTTTAAACTGTGAATTACAGGCTCAGGTAACTTAACAAATACCGCATTTGCTTCTCTAGGAAACATGATTTCAATGCCTTCTATATTTAATAGTTGATTTTCTAGATATTCAGCGCATTGATTGGCATGTCTAGCATTTTTTAACCACGCGCCAGTTTCCAACAAACCCAACCACGGAGCGGAGATAAACCGCATTTTTGAGGCTAATTGACCTGCTTGTTTACACCGATAATCAAAATCTTCTGCTAAGGCTTTGTTAAAGAAAATAATAGCTTCACCTAATGCCATTCCATTCTTTGTCCCGCAGAAACACAATACATCAATCCCAGTTTTCCAAGTAATTTCAGCAGGACTTTTATTCATAGCTGCAACTGCATTTGCAAAACGAGCACCATCCATGTGAATTTTTAAGTTATGCTTTTTTGCAACTTCTTTAATACCAACAAGTTCTTCAATAGAATATAAAGTTCCTAATTCAGTTGATTGAGTAATACTAATAACTTTAGGTTTTGGATAATGAATATCAGTACGTTTAGTTACAATTGCCTCTATATTTTGTGATGTTAACTTGCCATTTTTACCCTGAGCAAGTAGGAGTTTAGAACCATTAGAAGCAAATTCGGGTGCGCCACATTCATCTGTTTCTATGTGCGCTGTTTCATGACAAATAACGCTGTGATAAGACTGACAGAGTGCCGCTAAAGATAAAGAATTTGCTGCTGTACCGTTAAAGGCAAAAAATACTTCGCAATCAATTTCAAATAGTTCTCGAAAATAATCTGTTGTTTTTTGAGTCCATTCATCATTGCCATAGGCCAGAACACTGCCTTGATTAGCTATAATCATGTATTCCAATGCTTCAGGACAAATACCAGAAGAATTATCACTTGCAAACTGTTCTGAGAGGCTACTCATAATCTCTATTTTTGTCCCCATAATAACAAGATAGGGGCACGGCAAGTAATTGTCGTTCCCCTAACGGCAAGCTAATAAATTTTATTTTCTAAATTAAATTTTCTTTGTATTAACCACCTGCAACAGCAGGGACAATACTTACTTCATCGCCATCTTTTAGAGGTGTATCTGTCCCTTCCAAAAAGCGGATATCTTCGCTATTAAGGTACAAATTTAGAAATCGGCGGGGCTTTCCGGCTTCATCGCACAACCGCGATTTAATTCCAGGAAAGCTTTGTTCTAATGAGTCCAACAATTCAGCAATGTTGCTACCACTACATTCTAGGGTAGCTTGATTATTAGTAAAATTTTGAAGTGCAGTAGGAACTAAAACTGTTATAGCCATAGAAGTGGAAATTTAAGAGTGATGAGTAGAAACTTGTCTTCTGTCCTTGGTTTTGACAAAGAGAGAAGTCTGAGCGGAGGCTTCCGACGCTCGTTCGCTCTTAGCGTCGCCCCTTGGGCGAAGATTCGCTCTAAGCGTAGCCATGCCGCAGGCTTTACGCTGCGCTATCCGTTGGCGCAGCCCGCCGCAGCGAAAAGTTCTGTAGGCGGAGAGAAGTCTGAGCGCCGGCGTCCGGCGATCAGAACTTCGGGGTTTCCCGCCGTAGGAAACTTTTCAAGACAGGCATCAGAACTTCTCCTAAAGGAGACGCTGCGCGAACGGGGACAAGTGACAAAAGACTAAACAAGGACTTGTTGCCATTCCAAGCGATCTAGTGTACGCGATCGCTCTAGGGCACGTTCAAAACTATCGAGTTTGGCGTCAATTGTCAAAGGTTCGCCAATATAGCCTTGGACTGCTTCTTGGGTTTTCAAACCATTGCCAGTGATGTAAACCACGGTAGTTTCATCTGGATCAATCTTGCCAGCTTCTACCAATTTTTTCAGCACAGCAACAGTTGTACCACCAGCCGTTTCTGTAAAGATGCCTTCGGTTTCTGCCAGCAGCTTGATGCCTTCAATAATTTCTGCATCATTGACTGATTCAATATTACCGTTAGTTTTCTTCGCTATCTCTACAGCATAAATACCATCTGCTGGATTACCGATCGCGATCGACTTAGCAATTGTATTCGGTTTTACTGGTTTGATAAAGTCGCTATTTTCTTTAAATGCTTGGGCGATGGGGGAACAGCCTTCGGCTTGAGCACCGCTGAAACGGACATTTTTACCTTCTACCAAACCAACTTCGACAAACTCTTGGAAACCCTTGTAAATTTTGGTAAAGAGCGAACCGGAAGCTAAAGGAGCAACAATATGGTCAGGTAGCTGCCAACCCAGTTGTTCTGCAACTTCAAAGCCCAGTGTCTTAGAACCTTCAGAGTAGTAAGGACGCAGATTAATATTGACAAAACCCCATCCGTATGTATTGGCAACTTCGGAACAGAGGCGATTTACTTGATCATAGTTGCCCTTCACAGACATGAGAGTAGGACTATATATCAAGCTACCTAAAACTTTACCAGCTTCCAAATCTGCGGGGATAAAAACACAGCAGTCTAAACCGGCGTGAGCGGCAATGGCAGCTGTAGAATTTGCCAAGTTACCTGTGCTAGCACAAGAAACCGTGGAAAAACCCAACTCTCGCGCACGGGTGAGGGCGACTGACACCACTCGATCCTTAAAGCTGAGGGTGGGCATGTTGACGGCATCATTTTTTATATAAAGCTTGTTTAAACCCAGGCGACGGGCGAGGCGGTGGGAACGAACCAAGGGAGTCATACCTGTTCCCACATCTATAACATTATCAGTTGCAACAGGCAAAAAGGGACGATAGCGCCAAATAGAATTCGGCCCGGCTTGGATTGTTTCACGAGTGACGGTCAGACGTAGAGCATTGTAGTCATACTTAACTTCTAACGGCCCAAAGCATAACTCACAAACATTGCTGGCTTTGAGTTCATATTCCGCGCCACATTCCTTACACTTCAAGGCTTGAAAGGTAGCAGTGGTCGTTTGGTTTTGGGTCGTTACTGCTTGAGTCATAAACTAGCTTTCCCTGTTTGTCCGTCGGCTGTCGCCTGATAGTAACATGAGCCAAAATACTAGTCAAACATACCCGACTATTTTTGTCGGGTATGCCTTTGGCAAAAGTTTATAGAGCTAAGTGCTGAGTCAAGAGACGCGATTAATCGCGTCTTTACAAGAGTCAAGGGTTAAAAGTCAATAGTTTTCTTATTGTCCCCTCTGCCCCTCTGTTCCCCTGCCCTATTCACTTCTGTTCAACCAACAGATAAGTTGTGATTTTTCCTTTACCTTTAACTTCAATTTCGCCTTGCTTTTCAAAGAAAAATCCGTCACGCAAGCGTCTATAAGTACTTTCTGTTACCTGAATTTTGTTGGCAATTCCTTGAGATTCTACGTATTTAGCAATTTCCATAAGGTTTTCACGTGTACTATTAGTATTATTTACTGGTTTAATTACTCTATCTGCGACGATACCGCGATGGATACCAATGCGGATGCTGAAGCTTTGGTGATTCTCGGCATTGAATAGAGCGATCGCTTGTTGCATGTGTAGCGCTATTTGGGCGATCGCTTGGGTATGCTCACTTACTACCATATAACCATCCTCAATAGTCTTGATTTTCTCTAAACCATACTGTTCAGTAAGGCGATCAAAGGCTGAGAAAATTGAATTGAGTAAGTTTACCAGTTGAATCGCACTCATAGAAGCAGCAATATCAGTCAAGCCAATGATATCTGCAAACAAAACTGTGACATCAGCAAAATCTTCAGCAATACTACCTGGTTGTTCTTTCAAGCGATGGTCGATTTGCGGTGGCAAAATATTCAACAACAAGCGTTCAGTTTGTTGTTGTTGATAATGTAGTACTTCCTTTGCTGCTAGTCGCTGGGTAATGTTGCGAAAAATGCCACGAGTAACAACTGGATGACCTTCTATAAATTTACAGTTCATGTTACCTTCTAGAAAAATTGTTTGGCCATCTTTGGTAAGGAATGCAGTTTGAACTTGTTCCAGTTTTTCACCTGCAAGCAAACGATAAAATTTTTGACGACAACGCTGTTGAAAATGGGGATGTATGATATCAAAGAGATTCATTTGACTAATTTCAGCTTCGCTATATCCCAAAGTTTCTCGCCATGCACGATTGACATATAAAAAATGACCAGATGCATTAACACATTGAATTAAGTCATTGGCATTTTCAAATAAATCTCGATATCTTTCTTCACTTTCTACAAGGGCATCTTCTGCTTGTTTGCGCTTGATAAACTGGGCAATTTGGCTACCAATAGAACCCATCATTTGTAATAAGTCTGTATCTTTTCGTTGTATCTCTCGACTAAAGAAAACCATCACCCCTAAGATTTCATGATCATCTAGGATGGGGAAGCCAAATGCTGCGTGCAATCCAGCTTCGGCGGCGGATTGCGATCGCTGTAAGTCACCATCTTCTGTGATATCGCTAATCCAAAGGGGAGAACGCCGTGTCCAAATCCGACCAGGCAAACCAATACCAGGAGTATAGGTAGTTTGCCAGGTAATTGCTTTGAACTCTCGAACAGAAATTATTCGACTTGACCAGATTTCTACACACCTGAGTATTGCATTAATACTGTGCTCTGGAACTGATTTACTGATGTATTGATTCGGTGTCCAAAGTTCACCTAAATCCCATCCTAAACTTTGACAAATTGATTGTATAATTTGCGTAATAGCCTGTTTTATGCTTTGGGATTCTGATAATATACGAGTTATGCTGTACTGAGCATAAGTACGCTGTTCACGATTTAAACGAGTAGTAATATCTCGACCAATGTAAACAATATCTTCTAAGCCTTCTATTTTTTTTTGAATCACTGAACAGGAAAAAGCAACTAATAATTTTTCTTTAGCTTTTGTTCTACAAACTAGCTCTAAATTTTGAGAGTATTTTTTAAAAGAAGCATATTGTTGAATTACTTTTATTAATCCTTGCTCATCATCAATTATCAGCGATATTGGTTGATTAATTAATTCTTCTTCATGAAAACCAAATAACTTTTGGGCCGCATGATTTACTTTTTTTATTTTTCCTAAACTATTTGTTACCAATAAAGCATCTGCCATTGAAAGGATAACTTTATCCATATAATTTTTATATGACATTAAAGCACTTGATAGCATACGTGCTTCATTGGCTCGTTGTGCTAACTTTTGTTGTAAAGCCATTCTGTCAGTAACATCCTCAATTAGGATGATTAATCTATTATCAAATTCCTTTGCATCCTGTTCGCCGATGATATATATATCCATATATACATTGAATTCATCATTACATCGTCCAATACCTTGTAATTCAAATAGTTCCTGTTTTCCTTGTAGAATAGATTTTAGAATATCTTCAAGTCCAATAAACTCAGGAAAACTTAGTCGAACATCTTTTCCTAGCATCACTTCTTTGGGGCGATCAGCAAACCGTTGTACTTGCTCGGATGTATCTACGATGCAGAAATTATCATCCAGTTCCAAGCGTTCAAATTTACGTGGAAAGGAAGGTTTATTAAAAATCCGATCTAGTACTTGGTATTTCATTGTGATGTGAGAATAAGCTTTAGACTTTGCTGGAAAATAATGAACAGAGGGTATATATAAAAGAAGAAAAATTCAACCTGTTGCCCCATGACGCCATTACTCCGCTAAAAACTCAGGATTCAGGAGTCAGGACTGACAATTAAAAATTTAGCGCTTTTGATGATTCTTTCAAATATTTGATCAATATACAAGCCTGTTTGGGCAGAATTTAGATAATTTGCTAATACTCAGTTTGATTACTGAAGTTAATATTGATTATTAGGTGTGCCATTTTAAGTATGATCAAATCAGTATGTTTAATTAAAAAGTACTATAAGCAATTTCAAAGGTCTATTTGATGATATAAATTCAATAGATTAATATAATCCAATCAGTGTTTTATATTTGTTATTAATTGTTGACAATTGACTAGGTTGTTCCTGGGCTATTAGATCCCCGACTTCTTAAAGAAGTTGAGGATCCAGCCATCGCCAACTAAAGTGCTTACTACGAACCTCTCAAAACTTTTGCAACAGACAACTAGTTAAAAATAATATTTAATACTTTACTTAAATTTTACCAACCTATCGATGATTTATTTTGCTACTGGTATTCCCGAATTATCGGTAGATGGTTCGGTATATTCACAAAAGATATTCAATCCGATTTTAAGGATATACAAAACAATAACAGTAGCGATCGCCGGATCAATCGGCAAACCGTTCGCCGTCGCTAAACCCACAAGGGAGACAATCAACCCTGTTAGCAAGGGCGCACTTCCTGGATTTCTCGTATAGTCTTGAAGTTGACCGCGAAAGCCATCATCGCCGCAGAGTTCCTGACGCAGTACCTTTAGCGTTACTTGCCAGAGAGATTTACCTGATTGCATAAGCGGTTGCCCATTTTTTTCTGTCCATAAATCCTGAAAAGAGCGTTCTAGGTTGCCATTATGCCTTGCCAAATTATCCAATGCGTGTATTGCCGGCTCGTAATCTTGCAGAATTTCGCGTGAGACATTAATTTCTGTAAAATTTAATTGAGCATCCATAATTTTTACTCATTCTTAGTTGGCAAAGCCAAAATAGACTTCATTTTCAGACGTTAACATTTAAAAAAGTCAAAACTCTCTCCTTAGTGGTTCAAATAGGTCAAAATCTAAATAAATTTGATCGCATCTTACTGACAATGCAGATTACCCAGAGCCTTCATACAGCCATTCTCGTTACTGACTTAAAACGCTCCGAACACTTTTATGGCAAAGTATTGGGATTATCCAAAATAGATCGCTCCTTAAAATACTCTGGTGCATGGTATCAAGTTGACAACTATCAAATTCACTTGATTGTCGCAACTACCGTACCCACCAAAAACCCAAATGAAAAATGGGGACGCAACCCCCACATCGCTTTCTCTGTTGCTGATTTAGACACCGCCAAATTAGAGTTACTCAATCATAATTATCGCATCCAAGCCAGCGCCTCCGGTCGCGCCGCCCTCTTCACTCAAGATCCTGATGGGAATATTATCGAGCTGAGTCAGCAGTGAGGGGGAGTGGGGGAGTGTTTCGACTTACCTCGACTTCGCTCGGCACAAGCCGCTCAACAACCGGAGCAGGGGGCAGAAGAGCAGAGGAAGAAAAACTACAATTGACTCTTGACCCTTGTACAGACGCGATGAATCGCGTCTCTACTCTTGAGCGATGAATCGCGTCTCTACTCTTGAGCGATTAATCGTGTCTTTACTCTTGAGCGATTAATCGCGTCTCTTGACAAATGAAAATCATTGCCTACACTTACACAGACCCTTTACTAGAATCTTCTCCCGATGAAGCTAATTGGGGATGGGAAGTGGATTTTGTTTATCAAGATTTGGGCAATAGATCGCAATTACAACAATTATTCACGGACTGCCAAACTGAACCAGTAGATTATCTCCTGATCCGTCGCTTGGAGGAATTGGGGGATACTGTAGATGAAGTGAGCGATCGCTTAAATGAACTCGAAGCGATGGGAGTCATAATAATTGCCACAGAACAACCATACACATCTGAAAACTCGGATATCCGTAGCGAATTACTGAATTTACTACACGAAGTTCAACGTCAGCAACGCAGTCGCCGTATCCGCCAAGGACACGCCCGCAGTCGTCTTGATGCTGCACCCCCACCTGGTAAAGTTCCCTACGGCTACCGCAGAGGTAAAGGAAAGTATACTATTGACCGCAGTACTTCGCCAGTGGTTAAAGATTTTTTTGAACATTTTTTACTATATGGTTCTCTGCGGGGTTCAGTCCGTTATCTAGCGAAAAAATATGGCAAGAAAATTTCTGTAACCACTGGGCGACGTTGGCTGACGAATCCAGTCTATCGGGGCGACACAGCTTATCATAATGGTGAAATTCTCTCCAATACCCATGTACCAATAATTTCTAAGGAAGAAGCTGCCCAAATTGACCGACTTTTGCGCCGTAACAGCCGTTTACCATCTCGCACTGCTAGTGCGCCACGTTCTCTAGCTGGGTTGGTTGTCTGTGATGAATGTCAGTCACATTTGGTAGTTACCAGCGTCACTCAACGAAACCAAGACAAAGAGTATCTTTATTTACGTTCAATTAGCTGTCCGAAACATCCTAAGTGTTGTGCCATTCCTTACCAGGAAGTTTTAGAACACACAATTGAAACGGTTTGCCGTGACTTACCGTTAGCAGTGGCAGGAATGAATTTTCCCCAACTGGATGCAGTCAAGAATAGTTTAAGTGAAGCGATCGCCCGTCAGCAAGAAATCCTTGCTCAGTTACCCACTCTAATCGAAACTGGAATTTTAGATACCGAAACAGCAAAGTTAAGGGCTTACAAACTCCGCACAGAAATTTCTGCAATGCAAGCGAAGCTGGCAACTCTCCCACCTGTAAACTTGCGTTCTGTTGCTCAAGCTGTTTCTATCCCACAATTTTGGTTAGACCTGTCGGAAGCAGAACGACGATTTTACTTTCGAGAATTCATCAGGCAAATTGACATTATTCGTCAGGACAAAAAGTGGGATTTGCAAGTAATTTTTATTTTTTAATGCCTAATTGGCTACTAATTTAGTAAATATCTGATAAACTTCCTAATTCTGCTATTTATTTAACAATTATTAGATTTTAGTTAATTTTGGCTATTTAAATTTTAATTGTCGTGATTTATTTAACTTTTGCGCTACCGTCGGTATTTGTATTGTTCTTTAATAGCTGTAGCAAAACGTTCAATGAAACTGTAATAGAAAATACTGGAGCTGTTATCAAAAAAATGTTTTTATGTTCTTTGTATGCGATACATCATCCGACTTTCGGAATAATTAATACAGTAAAAATTTGATATGGAGACGTTGCAATGCAACGTCTCCACGTCTCCACAGAACAATGCAAAGTTTATACAGAGGTTATTGCCTAATTAGAACGGGCATTGTATTTAGAATAAAATGTAGGTTAAGTTACGAACTAATTGACAGGTGACAAAATATTGGTTTATTTGTATTGTTTTTATCAGATAGCTGCCAAAAAGCTTGTTAAATAAATAAAAAAATAACTAAGATAAATTTCTCAAGAATTTAGCACCAATTAGACAAAACTGAGTTAACCTTGGAAACTAGCAATTGTTCAGAACACAAGTTGTTATTGGGTAGCAACATAGGAGATTCGTTCTAGTCTCTTGTAATTAAACCAGCAAGCAAAATGATTATCATAGAATATGCAAGAAGGAAGCTTTGTTTGGGGTCATCTAGAGAGACAACATCGCACGGTTGATAAATGGATTGATTGGGTATGGCTGGTAGTACTGCTTTTAGCGGCAGTGTTGCTATTTAGCATCAATCTTGGAGGATTACCGCTGCGAGATTGGGATGAAGGCACTGTGGCACAGGTTGCTCGTGAAATTTGGCGTGCTCCAGAAGGCTCAATGCGTTGGCTTTACCCAACCCTAGGAGGCGAACCATATCATAACAAGCCGCCCCTGATGCATTTGCTAATTGCTTGGGCTTATTCTCTAGGAGGCATGAATGAAGGAACAACACGCTTACCTGGAGCAATTTTAACAGCTATATCAGTACCTTTACTGTATTGTATTGGTCGAGAGATATTTCGCCAACGCTGGGCGGCTATTTATAGCGCCTTGATTTACCTAACAATGCTACCCGTCGTGCGTCATGGGCGTTTGGCAATGTTAGATGGGGCGGTGGTAAGTTTTTTGATGTTGATGATGTTGTGTGTATTACGATCGCGCCGGGATTTACGTTATTGTCTTGGTGTTGGTGTCAGTTTTGGGTTGATTTGCTTGACTCAAGGACTGTTAGGCGGATTGCTAGGCGCAATTGCGATCGTATTTTTGTTTTGGGACACACCACGACTACTTACCAGTTACTATTTTTGGCTAGCAATCTTCATCGGCATTCTGCCTGTGGCTTCTTGGTATAGCGCCCAACTGATCCATTATGGTTACACTTTTGTCGAAGACGGCATTGTAAATCAATCTCTAAATAGAATCGGCACAGTTATCGAGAAGAACCCTCAACCACCCTGGTACTATGTCATCGAACTTCTGAAATGGACATGGCCCTGGCTAGTGTTTTTACCGCAAACTGTACGTTTAACCTGGGAAAATCGCAACCTGAGCTGGGCAAAACTCGTACTAGTGTGGAGTGGTGTTTATCTGCTGGCAATTTCCTTTATGAGTGCCAAATTTGCCTGGTACATATTCCCGATTTACCCTAGCTTAGCTTTAGCTTTTGGTATCCAATTAACAGAGACGGAAAATTCACCTTTACTGTCATCGTACCCTCGAACTTGGGTAGCCGGTTTAGCAATACTTGCTGTGGCTGCTTCTGCTGGTAGCATGTATTTCAGTTGGGGTACAGCACCAAAAACCGACTTACAGTTGATTTTTGCAGCAATAGCTTTAACTATGACCTTAGCAGCTATTTTGGCAGAGCGAGGTGATGGACAATTTCTGAAGATTTTGTTTTGGGGAAGTTATCTTTCGCTACTGCTGTTGATGAAATCCAACTACTGGGTTTGGGAATTAAGCAAAGCCTATCCAGTTAAACCAGTCGCCGCTATGATAGTGCAGGCAAATCCGGCTGTGAAGAAGATTTACACATCTTTTCCCTATCATCGTCCCTCATTGGATTTTTATAGCGATCGCACCATCATCCCTGCCTCTCCAGGTGAACTGAAATATTATTGGCACTACAGCGGACAACCCTACTTCCTGCTAAATGCATCTACTGCAAACAATCTCCAACTAGAGTCAATGAAGCTAATTGACCAAGCTGAAGGTTGGAAACTAGTTACAAAAGATACTAATCGACTGTAGAAAGTCAAGTTGCCTAAATTTGAGCATTGTTTTGGCAATACCTTGCGGTTAAGGGGTAAATTCTGGAATTTACCCCTTACCCTCTCTTACAAAGTTCTGTTCGCCTTGGCGTTGGCGGAGCCATCGCTATGCGGGTCTTACTGCCCAACCGTTCTAAAAGAACGGTTGCCTTGTGTCCAGAGGACACAAGGGAGAGGCGCAAGGCTTTGCGCCTCTCGGCAGTGAACAGACCATCGGAGGAAGCCTCCGCTCAGACTTTGCGCTTTAACCTTTTCCCAGTTAAACTTATCCGAATATTAGATGTTTTGGTAGCGATCGCCTTTCTTTACAAAGTTTGATGCTTTTTCGCGGGTTTGTAAAAGCTCAAGTATTTTAGCTTAAAGAGATGATAAACCCCGTAATCTTGCGGTTTTTGTAGCATAACTGATTTTTCTATGCTGGAAAAGATTAAGAAGTATTTCATTGGATAGAAAAATCAGGTGTTAATAAATTTACAAAATAGTGCATCATTTTCAGAGAAACCAGAAGAACTTGTTGAAGTAGGGGGAAATCAAAAATTTTCAGAAGCGTGGGCGAAGAAGTATTTGCGAAAGCTAGCTGAACAGGATGATCTGACCGAAGCCCTTAACCGAAGTGAAATGGCAACTGAGATTGCAAAAACGTTAACCCAGACACTCCGAACTACAAGTCTTCAAGCGTGGGCAAAAACGGAAGCACTTCTATCTCAAGAAGTAATTCGGCATCAAATTGATCCTCAATTCATTGATCCGTGGGCAGTAACAAAAGATGCTCACCAGATTTATCAAACTGCGCTATCAGCTTATGCTCAACAGATTCCCCTACCTAAGTTTTCTACATGGATTGCATCGGATTTAGGTCATATTCGGCAGAAATACATAGCAGATGATCCTAGAGTCATTGGATTTATTAGTATGCAATTCCACTACAGCGGACAAATGCTGCTCAACTTGACACCACCAGCGCAGCAACCATTGCTGAGTGCTTACTTCAAAGTGATTGATGATCATCTTTACATGCCGCTTCAGCGTGCTTATCACGCAGCAGGAGAACATGCTTACAACGCGCCACCGTTAAAAGCAGTCCAGCAACTCTTGCCGTTATGCACTGAAATTGCAACCAAGATTGTAGAACGGGTAATGGAGCTATATCCTGCCTATCAATGCCATACAGGTCGTTTAAGTGACATTAATATTAAAATTTCAAGTATCCGTGACACTGAGATGTTTCAAGTCTATCTATGGGTTTGTGTTTTGGAAAACAACATTAGTGCCATACAACAAGAACTATTTCCGCTGTGTGTGATGCTATACCCTCGATTGAAGGTACGTTGGGAATTGGTGCGGCAATTGATTCACTTGCTTGGCACTGAAATCCGCTCTCGTCTAGAACCACAACAGGCTGCTTATTTTGTTCCTTACTATGAGTCCTTGTGGAGCATGTTTTCACCCCAAGTATTCCCAGATAGTGAATTATAAATTCCCTTGTGTACCGACCTTCAAATTGCATGAGACTTTTAAAAAATAGCTAAACTCGTAGGGTGGGCATTATAATGCTCACCCTACTGTGGTCTATGTGTACGAAAGAAAAACTCTATTCAGAGAATACAGCAATACATATTTATCTCAAATCGTGTTCTATTTGTTTGAGGCAAATAGAACACGGTGAAATATAAGTATGTTTTGTTATAATAATACTGACAGTAGTGTAGGATTTAGTTATAACAGCGTGTAAACTTATGGAGATTTTTCCTCTACTTCTTTAATCTGCTCTATAGGAAAAACTTGGCGATCGTAGCTTGTGCTTTCCTGGGTAATAGCAATCATACTAAAGAAAATCGCACTTCCAACAGCGAGAGCTACCATAGGGCGCTTGAGTAAGACAAAATCTCTTATAATCCTAGCTAGGGGTCGGCTTTGACGACGTAGCGCCGAAGCAATCATCATCTGTCTCCAGGTAAATGGATCACGGACGTAATGACCGCTTTGACAAACTACTAGACGTTCCTGGCAATACGGACAGGTAAACAAGCCAATGCACGTCTTGACGGGTTTGGGCGTAGCATTTCTCTGGCAAATTGGGCAAGTAACATAATGATTATCAAAGGTGTGTGTATTCATTTACCTTGTCCGCCTAGTCCATTTATTCGCTCTATAACAATAGCTATATTGAATTCCAATCAATATTTAGTAAATTGCTAAGTATGGTTTGATATGAGCCATAAATCACACGTAAATTTGCATTCCTAATTAAGGATAGCTCAATAGTCACAACACGAGTATAGCTAGATTTAGGTAAGGATGACTCCCCTTTAATGCTTGTCTATCGTGCATCCATTTAACTCGCAAATATTGTATTTTGTTTACAGAGAATGAGTCGAAGCTCACTTGCATCTAGGAAAGCGATCGCTAACCCTTAACTATTAATTCTCTCCCATTTAACCGTTCTCACCACAAAAATTTTGCACAATGACATTTTTTGCTAAAGCTTTGTAAATCAAGCAAATAAAGTCTACTTGTCTGGTTGCTAAATAATGGCTCACAATGAGAAGTAACAGATAAAAACTTAAATTTTTTCTTACATTTACCCACCTCTCGATGACTCTCTTGCCTCCCACTGAACTGAGGAAGGTAACGGAACAACCTGCCTTTCCTACACCTTCTGCGCGTTTAGCTCAGCTAATTAACCGTTTTCAACCATCACCAGAAACCGTAGTACTGTTTTTAGCCATGCTAATTGGCGGTGGTACTGGTATGGGTATAGTTACTTTTCACTATTTAATCGAGCTGATTCATCACCTGATGCTGGAAACTTTGATGGGCCAGATTGGTGGTTGGGGTGCTTGGACTTTAGCCTGCGTTCCTACCCTTGGCGGACTCATCGTTGGCTTGATGCGCTGGCGCACTCAAGACTTTGGGCCTGGACTTTCGTCTCTCATCGCCGCCTCTCAAGGAACAGAAATCAAGCGACCACTACGACCAGTGACGAAGATGCTGGCTGCATCTGTTTCTTTAGGAAGCGGTGCTTCTTTAGGGCCAGAGGGGCCGAGTGTAGAAATTGGTGCCAATTTGGGGATGCTATTGTCTCTAATACTACAAGTATCTCAAGAACGACGGCGACTGCTTTTGGGTGCTGGTGCTGCTGCTGGATTAGCTGCTGGATTTAATGCTCCCATTGCAGGAGTATTCTTTGCACTAGAGGTCGTAATGGGAGCTACATCCTTCGCTACTTCTGCTGTGAGTGTAGTGCTACTAGCGGCTGTGGTGGCGGCATTAATTGCTCAAATTGGTTTGGGAGCACAACCTGCTTTTGCTTTACCTGTTTACCAAGTTCGTAGTCCTTTGGAATTACCCCTTTATCTTGGCTTGGGTTTAGGGGCTAGTCTAGTTTCTCTAGCTTATACACAATCAATTCGTTTGGCAAAAGCCTGCTTTGGTGGGAAGGTTCCGGGTTTTGACTTTTTGGGACGAATTCCTCAGCCGATTCATCCAATTATTGGCGGCGTCATCGTGGGTGCAGTTGCTTTACTTTTTCCGCAAATTTTGGGTGTCGGTTATGAAACTGTGGAAGCAATGCTTCAAGATGTACAGTTCTCGCTTTTATTGTTGATTGAATTGTTGGTACTAAAACTGTTAATGACTGCTATTAGTGCAGGTAGTGGTTTTGTTGGCGGTTTGTTTGCACCAGCTATGTTTCTGGGTGCTTCTTTTGGATCGGCTTACGCAAAAATTTTGGCTTTAGTCTTTCCGGTAATTGGTGAGCAAATGGCGGCTCCCCCAGCTTATGCAATGGTGGGAATGGCAGCAGTACTAGCTGCCAGTGTTAGAGCACCATTAACAGCAATTTTAATGCTGTTTGAATTAACTCGTGACTACCGGATTGTTTTACCGTTGATGGCAGCTGTGGGTTTGAGTGTTTGGCTAGTGGAGCGGATTAAGCCTAATATTAATTCTAACTCTAATTTACAGCAAATTGGTCTTTCTGAGTTAAAAGATGAACAGGCGGAAATTGTGCAGCAAATTTTGGTAGAAGATGCCATGCATTCTTGTCCAAAAAAGTTGTCTGCAACGTTGGGGGTGTTAGATGCGGCTGTGGAAATGACACGCGATCGCACGCGGAGTGCTTTAGTAATTGATGAAGCCGATCAATTAGTTGGTATCCTTTCTCTGGAAGATATTAACCGTGCTCTTTCTCTGTGGCAAACTTACTCAACATCAACAGAAATTCAGGATAATTTATCCCGTCAGACTCTCATAGATATTTGTACCACTGAAATCCTTTATGCTTGGCAAGATGAACTCTTGTCTGAAGCTTTAGACCGCATGGCTCTTAGAGGTTTGCATCAATTACCAGTAGTATCACGAGACAATCCTGATTGCATTTTAGGTTTACTAGAAAAAGAGCAAATTGCATTAACTTGCAATTTAGCAGTTACGCGTAAGGCGCTTCGTTACTATTTACCGATTTTACCCACAACAGATGTAGTAAAAAGTCAAGAGTCAAGAGGAGGCAGTGCAGTTTTAGGGTCTCCCCAATTAGAGCAACTGCCGTTCAAAAGTCAAGAGTCAAAAAATCTTTGATTGTTGACTTTGGACTTTAGACTCTTAACTATTTATTAAGCTGTAGCTTCTATAGCTTCTATACCTTCTTGATCTTCTGGATCTACTTGCCTCAGACGAATATGTTTTTTCCCTAAAGTAATGAGAAACTCATCTCCTGGTTTGAGATTCATCTGTTTTGTATAAGCTGAACCTATTAGTAAGTTCCCATTTGATTGCACACTAATTCTATAGCTAGCACTGCGTCCACCACGCCCGTTGGCATTGGGCGCACTGTCTAACTGAATGCCTTCGGCATCAATTAGGGCATTTAAGAACTTCATCATATTAACGCGCTCTATACCATTTTTGGTAACGGTATAGTAGCCGCACTTCTTGGCTTTGTCTTCTTTGCTCTCGTTCTCTAGCTCTTTGACTTTTTTGAGCAGTTCTTCACCGACGAGGGGTTCAATTTTTTTCTGTTTAGGCATCAACTTAGGATGAAAACGAATGTTTGAAGTGTTGGAATCGATTTTATTTTAGCTGACGTTAAGCTAACAAGAACAGAGTCTTTTAGTTTTTATCTCAGCCTAGCCAAGTATATTACACTCATAGACAGAATTGTTGTCTGATTACTAATATTGTTAAGACAATCTATTTTATATAATTCTGGCATGCTGATAACTATATATAGTTTGTGAATCACTGCTAGACTATATTTGTTTAAGTTTTTTAAACTAACCCTAAAAAGGTAGTCTACTCGCTGAACATGATAATTGGAATACAGAATGATAAGCAAAACTGATCCTTAGTCAAGAGTCTAGAGTCAAAAGTCAAAGAGTTTTTGTCCATTGAGTATTGACTCTTGACTAAATAACAAAGCTTACCAAAATGAAACTAACTACCAGGGGACACTATAGTGTGAAGGCATTGCTAGATTTGAGTTTACAGCCAGAATATGGCCCTGTATCTGTCAAAGCGATCGCCAAACGTCAAGATATCCCTGCTCCCTACTTAGAAAAACTGCTAATAGAAATGCGTCGTGCTGGGCTAGTAAAATCAATTCGCGGTAGCATTGGTGGATACCAATTGGCACAACAGCCTGCACAAATATCTATAGGTCAAATTTTAGAAGCAGTCGGTGAAACTATTACCCATTTACCCCATCACACACCAGCACCAGCACAAGCTGAAGATTGGGTAACATTTACCCTTTGGCAGCGGCTCAACCAAAAACTTAAAGAAGCTTTATACAGTATTACTCTGGCTGACCTTTATTACGATGCTCGCAGTTGGCAAGCTTCTCTAGGGGAAGAAGCTAGTTTTGTTGTTTAATCGTTGGTCAATAGTCCAGAGTCCAGAGTCCAAATATTGACACTTGACCCTTGTACAGACGCGATTAATCGTGTCTCTACTCTTGACTCATGACTAACAACATTTATATTTTAATCATTGCCGCATTTTTAGATTACTTAATTGGTGATCCTTGGGGTTGGCCTCATCCAGTGCAATTTATGGGATGGGGAATTTCTCGCTTGAGCAAATTATCTGGGCAATTGTGTCAGAATTCTCTAACACAACGCATAGCTGGAGTTGTACTAGGTATTGTCCTAATAATTGGGAGCGGCATTTTTGGCTATTTTATAATTCAAAGTGCCAGATGGTTGCATCCGTTATTGGGAATCACTTTAGAAAGCATTCTCTTAGCTAGTTGTTTTGCTGGTAGAAGTTTGCGAACAGCAGCAATTACTGTTTTAGAACCTTTATCAGCAAATCATCTGGAGGAGGCTCGTAATATCTTAAGTAATTATGTTGGACGAGATACACAAAACCTCTCAGAAGCAGAAGTTTTGCGAGCCGTTTTAGAAACAGTTACAGAAAATGCTACTGATGGAGTAATGGCTCCGCTTTTTTATGCAATTGTTGGTGTCTTTGTCCCAGGTGTTGGGCCAGTTCCTTTGGCTTTAGCATATAAAGCTAGCAGTACTTTAGATTCAATGGTTGGCTACCGGGAAGCACCTTATACTTATTTGGGATGGTTTAGTGCACGGTTAGAAGATTATTTGACTTGGCTACCTTGTCGATTAACAGTTATGACTCTGGCACTTTTATCAGGTAAGCCTATGCATGTTTGGCGAATTTGTCGCCGGGATGCAGTTACCGATCCTAGTCCTAATTCTGGTTGGAGTGAGTGCGCCTATGCTGCTATTTTAGGTGTGCAGATGGGAGGTACAAATTGGTATCGCGGGATGACTAAGCAAAAACCACTGCTAGGAGATGCAATTTATCCCATTACCCCAACTTCTATTTATAATGCTTTGCAACTGACTCGATATAGTTTTTTGCTGTGGTTAGTGGTAGCGATCGCTATATTTTTAATACTGCTAAACAGGTAATGATAAATATAGGGAATAGGGGTTAAGAAAGAGTTTTCCCAATACCCAGTCCCCAATACCCAGTCCCCAGTCCCCAGTCCCCAGTCCATTCAGGGGTATCCGTGTCTATAACTATGTCTACCAAAGTAGTTGAAATTCTCTCATCCGAAGAAATCCGTCGTACTTTGACTCGCCTTGCTTCTCAAATTGTGGAAAGGACGCGTGATTTATCCCAACTGGTGCTTCTTGGTGTTTATACCAGAGGTGCGCTATTAGCCGAATTGTTGGCGCGTCAGATTGAGATACTAGAAGGTGTACGTGTATCAGTCGGCGCTTTGGATATTACATTTTATCGAGACGACCTCGACAAAATTGGTTTGCGAACTCCCGCAAAAAGCGATATTCCTTTTGACCTCACGGGGAAAACGGTTGTGCTCGTAGATGATGTAATTTTTAAAGGACGAACGATTCGCGCTGCTTTAAATGCAGTCAACGACTACGGTAGACCAGAGTTAATTCGTTTAGCTGTATTAGTAGATAGAGGACATCGTGAATTACCAATTCACCCAGATTTTATTGGTAAGAAGTTACCTACTGCTAAAGAAGAAATTGTCAAGGTTTACTTACAAGATTCGGATGGACGAGATGCTGTGGAGTTGATTGGGGATTAAGTGATGGGGAATCAAGAGTAGAGACGCGATTAATCGCGTCTGTACAAGGGTCAAGAGTAGAGACGCGATTAATCGCGTCTGTCAGAGGGGAAAGGCTTGCTCCCCCACTCCCTACTCAGCACGGGCTAAACGCCCTGCTACCGCTAACAGCACTCAAGACTCAGTACTCAGTATTCAGCACTCTCAAGTTAGGAGGCCGTAGTAACTCCGAGTAAACCTTGTGTTCAACATTCTTCAGTTAATTCCCACATTTTATAGAGATAACAAGGAATTTATTGACAACCTGCTCTCTGGTGGGTTGCCTGCTATTTTGCCTGCCATTGTCAGCTTTTTTTGGTGGCTGGCATGGCGCGATCGCCAGCGGCGCATTCCCCATCCAACTTTTGCTTTTGAGGTGATTAAACCTCAAAGTCCAGTTTTGATGCAACGAATTCTTGGCGGGAATGACAAAGACCCTTTGGCAGACCGCAATATTGCTTACCAAAATCGAGTAGTGAATCGCAGTATCCGCCAAGAACTCCAGCAACAGCTAGAAGAATACCGCTGGTTATTAATTGTGGGACGTAATGGACTGGGGAAAACGCGGGAGGCAGCTGAATTAGCCCAGCATCTTAACCAAGCAGGCTGGACAGTGCTTTACCTCAAGCCGAATGAATGGTTAGATATTCCAGCACGAATGCCAACGCAGATAGGTGGCGATCGCAAATTGCTATTTTTCTTAGATGACCTCAACCAGAAAATGCACCGCAGTCATCAAGAAATATCTCCAGAAGCCGAAAAAAGTCAAGTAGAACGGTTTACAGTCCCGTTGCAACAGCGCCTACTGGATGCTTTAACAAGGTATGAGTCCTTCTGTGGCAAAGCGGAAATCCGCGTGATTGCTACAGCACGCAATGAACGACAACCAGATTTTCCTGGAGAAGCCAGCGCTTGGGAGAAACTGCAATGGGAAAAATACTTCAAGTTATGGCAAAAATTCCAAATTTATGAATTGCCGGAACCCGAAGATCGAGCAATTATTCAAGTACTAACAGTAACCGTTCCCAAAACTAATATTTCCGCACAGCCAGAACAGTATCCCGAACTGGCAAGGCGTAACGATGCCACCTTTAGAAATGTGGTAGAGAATCTCCAACATCTGCGAAATGATGGTTTAGCTTTGAATGCCAAAAATTACCGCGAAAGTCTTGGCAAAACTTGGAAAAAGCGCTATCAAGAGTCAGTTGAAAGATATCCCGTTAGTCGCTACATTTATGATGCGGTGGACTTGTTGCAGCAATTTGACATCCCACTTTACCGCTTCAGTGTGGAGGCAACAGCACGAATGTTGGCGGGGGGAAATTGTTGGCAGCGGTTGTGGTATCGCTGGCAAGTTAGCACAGCTACCAACTTTTTAATTCACACTGAACGCATCCTCGAACCCCGTGATGGGCAAATTGAAGCCAAGGGTAGCCATGTAGAAGTTGGGGAATACGTCTTACCTTTCACCCAACTGATTTTACAACTGGCAGATCAACATCCCCAAGAAATACACCGTATACTACTAAATTTTGGTGTACAGGTGGCGCAATCAAGTTACTATCAGCAAGCTATTATCTGTTGGGATAAAGCGATACAAATCCAACCCGACTACTACCAAGCTTGGGGGAACCGGGGTATTGCACTGGGTAACTTAGGACTGTGGACAGAGGCGATCGCATCTTATGACAAAGTATTAGAATTCAAACCCGATGACTATTTAGCCTGGTATTACCGGGGTAATGCCCTAGATGAAACAGGACAAAGTGCCGAGGCGATCGCATCTTATGACAAAGCAATTGCCATCAAACCCGATTTACACCAAGCTTGGAACAACCGAGGTATTGCGCTGCGAAATTTGGGGCGACATGAAGAGGCGTTCGCATGCTATGACCAAGCAATTGCTATCAAACCCAATTTACACCACGCTTGGATTAATCGCGGTAATGCACTCAAAAACTTAGGTCGATTTGCAGAGGCAGTTACTTCCTACGATCAAGCAGTTCTAATCAAACGCGAAGACTATTATACCTGGTACAGTCGGGGTAATGTGCTCAAGAACTTGGGTCGATTTGAAGATGCTGTTGCTTCTTACGACCAAGCCCTCGCCATCAAACCGGAAGACGATGAAGCCTGGTATAATCGGGGTCATGCTTTGGGCGATTTGGGAAATTATATTGAAGCGATCGCCTCTTACGACCAAGCACTCATAATCAAAGCCGACAAACACGAAGCTTGGTACAATCGGGGCAATATCCTGTTTAATTTGGCAAAATATCCAGAAGCGATCGCATCTTACGACCGAGCACTTGACCTTCAGCCTGATAAACATGAAGCCTGGAATAATCGAGGCAATGCTCTATTTAATTTAGAAAAATATGATGATGCCATAGTATCTTACGACCGAGCACTTGACCTTCAACCTGACAAACATAAAGCTTGGAAAAACCGAGGCAATGCCCTATTTAAATTAGGAAAATATGATGATGCCATCGCATCTTACGATCAAGCACTCATAATCAAACCTGATAAACATGAAGCCTGGTACAACCGAGGTAATGCTCTGTTTAATTTAGGAAAATATGATGATGCCATCGCATCTTATGACCAAGCACTCATAATCAAACCTGATAAACACGAAGCTTGGAACAATCGGGGATTAGCGCTAACATCTTTAGTAAAATATAACGATGCGATCGCATCCTATGAGCAAGCACTCTTAATTAAACCTAATGATGACTGTGCTTGGTACAACAAGGCTTGCTGCTATGGATTTCTAGGGAATGTAGAGTTGGCGATCAAAAATTTACAACAAGCTATCAAGCTAAATCCTCAAGAATGTCGAGAAATGGCAAAATCTGACTCTGATTTTGACAAAATTAGGCAAGATAGCCGCTTTCAAGATTTGATTAGTTGTTAGTCATTTTTCATTTGTCACTTTTACTGAGTTTCGACTGCCGTAGCTTGGCCTTGACTTGTGCTGAGTTTCGACTACGCGGCAGTTGAGCGAAGTCGAAACTCAACTGCCGCGTAGTCGAAGTAGCGCAGCCGACTTGTACTGAGCGTAGCCGTAAAGCCTGCGGCATAGCTACGCTTAGGGCGCAGCCTCAAAGTAGAGAAGCACTGCCCCTCTGCCCCTACCGCATAATTGGACTACCGTGATGATGTACTAAATACCATTTTCCTCCGAAATGCTGAAATACATTTGTAGCCATTGATTGTGCTTCGAGTCTTCTTCCACCAACGACTTGAAAGACATTTTCTATCAGCACAACATAGGCGATATTATCATTAACTTCGGTAGCGATTATTTCGGTGTTAATTTCAATGTATGCAGTGTTTTTAAATATCTGTGCCCAAGAGTTACGAATTTCCTTCCAACCTCGCAATATATTACCTCCAGGATGAATACAGAAGCTCCCAGTTCCTTGTGACCATACTGTACTCATTGCCTCAATATCTTTTTTTTCAAAAGCTCGATAAAAAGCTTCGTTAGCTGCTAAAACTTCAAATGTCATGGGGAATGAGGGAGTGGAGGGGCAGGGGAAAAGAATAATTAATGACTAATGACTAATGACTTTTATCTTTTAACATCTTTTAACTGTGCTAATGGTTTGTAATAGTTGGCTAGCTGTGTAAGGTTTGGCAAGAAAGGCTTTAATACCCATATCATAAGCTATGTTAATTTTATCGCTCGAAGCTAATCCGCTGACAGCAATAATTTTGACATCTGCGTTCATTTTTTGAAGGGTACGAATGGTAGTTAATCCATCCATAGACGGCATTCCCATATCAGTTAACACAAGAAATATTTTATCCCAGTGTTCTGCATATAAAGCTATTGCCTCAATGCCGTCACTGGCTGTAATTGCTTTGTAGTTATGGCTTTCTAGGGATGTTTTAGTAACATCTCGAATGGCGGCTTCGTCATCCACAACTAAAATCAGTTCTCCGTTACCTAAAGGTAATTCTTGTTCTTGTTCTGCGATGGTTTCGGTTGCTTCTTGTGCTGGCAAATATATCTTAAATTGGCTGCCTCTACGCTGTTCGGTGTATACGTTGATAAAACCACCGTGGCTTTGAATAATACCAAGTACTGTAGAAAGACCTAGACCTGTACCTTTACCGAGTTCTTTGGTAGTAAAAAATGGCTCAAATATCCGCTCTAATATTTCCGGTTTAATACCAATCCCACTATCAGTAATAGCTATGGCAACGTAGAAACCAACTTTAGCATCAATATGCATTTTGGCATAATTTTCATCGATTAAAATATTTTCCGCAGATATTTTTAAAGTTCCACCATTAGGCATAGCATCACGAGCATTGACACAAAGATTCATCAGTACTTGATGCAGTTGAGTGACATCACCAAATACAGTATAAAGATTATGCGGAATTTGAGTGGAAACTTCAATTGATTTAGGAAAAGTTTCCTTAATAATTTGTTTAATTTCGACTATTAAATGCTTTAGTTGCAGAAGGGTACGTTCGCCTTCAACTCCTCTAGTGAAAGACAGTACTTGCTTGACT
The DNA here is from genome assembly GCA_019359395.1 of Komarekiella atlantica HA4396-MV6. Lineage (GTDB taxonomy): Bacteria > Cyanobacteriota > Cyanobacteriia > Cyanobacteriales > Nostocaceae > Komarekiella > Komarekiella atlantica. Next base: position 36,465 of record JAHHHK010000039.1, on the reverse strand, counting down.
AAATCTGCTCCACGTTTAGCGTTTCTGACCAACATTAGTAGGAATTGTTGAGAACGCTCATCATGTACTTGTTCTTCCAAAAGTTGTGCTGTCATCAAAATAGGAGCAAGAACATTATTGAGATCATGGGCAATACCACTTGCTAGAGTACCAATACTCTCTAATCGCTGAGCGCGGAGAAATTGCGCTTCTAGTTGTTTTTTTTGCGTGATATCAGTGTTAACAACGAGGATTGATTGGGCTTTGTGACTGAATTCACGCACTAGTGTCCAACGGCTTTCGACAATAATTTCTTTACCGGATTTTGTGATCTGATGTAACTCGCCTTCCCAAGAGCCATTTTTTGTTAAAATGACGAGTGCTTCTTGTAACTGAGATAAATTTTTTTCTTGCCAGAGCTTCTGTTTATATTTTGCGATCGCCTCTTCATTTTTCCAACCGTACAGATGCTCGGCGGCTTTGTTCCAAAATAAAATTTTGTTGTCTAAATCATGTACAAAAATTGCATCGGTGGCAATATCTAGCAAAGCAGCTTGTTCGCGAATTTTCTGTTCTGTTTGTTTGCGTTCTATGGCGTAACGAATAGAACGCTCTAGTAAAGGTGCTGTCAGCTGGCTTTTTTCTAAATAATCGGCTGCTCCGGCTTTCATCGCCTCCAAATCTATTTCTCGATCTCCCTGACCTGTCAGTAAAATCATCGGAGAAGAACAGCCTTGAGCAATTGCTTCGCGCAATAGTTCTAGTCCGTTGTGTTTGCCCAAGCGGTAGTCTACAAGATAAATATCATGTTGGGACTGAGCGATCGCATTTCTTGCCGCTTCATAATTATCAACCCATTCCAACTCACAGCCGGTTACTTGAAACTCACAGAACCAATCACGAGTTAAAATATAATCATCTTCATCATCATCAATTAAAAGAACTTTGATTGGGCTGTTGTCCATTGTTTTCTCCCACTGCTTCTAGCGGCAGCTTGACAATTTCAAACCAGTATTTTCCTAAAGTTTTCATAACTTCTACTAAGGAAGCAAAAGTCACAGGCTTAATTATGAAGGAGTTTGCACCTAAATCGTACGTATTATCTATATCTTCCTCTGCCCCAGAAGTTGTCAGGACTATAACGGGAATTCGTCGCAATTGTGGGTCACTTTTAATGTCTTTGAGCGCTTCAAGACCGTCTTTTTTGGGCATATTTAAATCTAATAAAATTAAATCTGGACGCGGCGCACTGCTTTTGTTGGTGTATCGACCACGATTATAGAGATAATCCATCAACTCCTCACCATTTCTGACGATGTATGGTTCGATTGACAATTGACTTTCTGCCAATGCTTCACGAACCAACATACTGTCGTCTTCATCATCATCAGCCATTAAGATAGTGACGGTTTTTTGCCGACCTTTCACTCTGGTTTATCTCCTTTATAATTTTTATTAATGTGAACTAATTTTTAATATTTTATAATTAACCAAATGCAATTTTACAATTAACCTTTTTTTGTGGTCTGTTAGTAATCCTCCTCTAGGAATAAAAATCAAGACTGGTAAATAATCGGTAATGTTACAATAAATCTCGCCCCTTGTCCTGGTTTACTTTGTGCTGTGATATTACCATGATGACGTTCAGTAATTTTTCGACAGATAGCTAAGCCCATACCAGTACCTTCGTATTCTCTGCGACTATGTAGGCGTTGAAAAACATTAAAAATGCGGTCAAGATACTTTTCTTCAAAGCCAATGCCGTTATCTTCAACAATAATTTGACAGAGTTCACAACAATTGCAGGCTTTATCTAATGGATTTTTTGATGATTGACTAAAGATTTTGATCACAGGTGGTACTTGTGGGCGATGAAATTTGAGGGCGTTGCCGATTAAGTTTTGCAATAATTGGCGCATTTGTAGGGGATCGGCTGCAATGGTGGGTAAGTCTTCTAGATGCACCTGTGCCCCGGTTTGCTGGATAAGCACTTCTAAATCAGACAGTACTTCTTGTGCTACATGTGTTAGATTCACAGACACAAAAGGTTTTGCCCTAGTGGTAACTCGTGATAGTCTCAACAAATCTTCAATCAATGTCTGCATTCTCAAGGCTGCATTCTGCATCCGCTCCAGATAGTCATGCCCCTGCTCGGTTAAATTTTCACCACAGCTAGCTTTGAGTCGTTCGCTAAAGGTCTTAATTTTACGTAGTGGCTCTTGTAAATCATGAGAGGCGATAAATGCAAATTGTTGCAGTTCTTCATTAGAACGGGTAAGTTCTTGTCGCTGACGAGTTTCTTGTTCTAGGATCAGACTTTGAGCTACAGCAATGCCTATTTGATTTGCCAACTGCTGCAAAAGTTCAATTTCCCAGTTAGTCCACTGGCGGGGGTGAGCGCACTGATGGGCAATTAGCAGCCCCCAGAGTTGATTTTTCAGCAAAATTGGGACGACAAGGTTGGCTTTGACTGCAAATTGTTGTAAAAATTCAACGTGGCAAGGTTGAATATTAGCTTGTTCTATGTCGTTAATGGCACTAATTCGCCCTTGGTAGTATTGCTGGATGTAATCTTGCTTAAAACAAGGATCGGTAATCTGCTGCCCTAAAATAACAGGCAAACCGGGAACTACTGCTTCTTGAACCGCGATGAAAGCGCCATTTGACCGTAAGCGCAAGATTAATACACGGTCTGCGTGCAGCAGCTTTTGCACTTCTATTACACTGGTTTGGAGAATTTCATCAATTTGTAAAGACTGACGAATTTTCAGGGTAATATCGGCAAGTAATTGCGATCGCAAGTTTTGACGTTCTAATTCTGCTTGGGTGCGCTTGCGATCGGTTATATCCATCATTGCACCAATCATCCGTACTGGCTTGCCTGTTTCGTCATGGACAACATAACCGCGATCAAAAATGTAGGCATAAGAACCATTGCTGCGGCGAAAGCGGTATTCACTTGACCAAAATTGTTTACCGCTATTAATCACAGCACCTACACCAGAAACAATTTTTTGCCTATCGTCTGGATGTATACGTTCAGTCCACCAAGCGTTATCAAAACTTATTTGCTCTCTTGAGTATCCAAAGAGCGCCTGTACAGAGTCATTCCACCACACTTCATCTTTGAGCAAATCCCAATCCCATAAGGCATCATTGGTAGCACGAGCAGCTATTTGGAAACGTTCTTCACTTTGACGCAGTTGTTCTTCTGCCAGTTTACGTTCAGTGATATCCGTATGGGAACTTGCCATCCGCACTACATTACCATCTTCATTCCATACCGCCTGACCGCGATGTAAAATCCATTTGTAAGTACCGTCCTTACACCAGACTCGATGTTCGTTGATGTAAAACGGGTTTTTTTTAGCAAAGTGGTCAGCGATCGCTTGTGTCACCGAGCCGATATCATTTGGATGTATTCGTGCTGCCCATTCATCTAATTGATTAGAAATCTCATGGTCTTCGTAACCAAGCATTTCTTTCCAGCGAGTTGAGAAAAACACTTCCTTATTTGTGACGTTCCAGTCCAAAATGCCATCATTACTACCCTGCACTGCTAACTGCCAGCGTTCTTCACTTTTTTTCAGGGCATCTTCTACACGTTGACGTTCAATTGCTGTAGCTAAAACATTGGCAACGGCTTGGAGAAAATAAATATCATCTCTGGTGAAGGTGCGCTGCTTGATTGTGTGTGCTCCTAAGACTCCAAAAGGGCGCTCTTTGCCATGAATCACTACACTCATACCGCTAACCACTTGGCTGTGATGACCAACAATAACTGGCTCAGGAGAAAGAACTGTATAGCCGATTGGCAAATGCATCTCACTTGTGATTTCTTGTTCCGTTAGGTCTTGTTGACAACCTATGCCAGCACGCAGCAGTAATCCATTACCATCTAGTAGTTCCAAAACTTTGCAAGACTCAACTTTCAGGCATTGAGCAACAATTGTCACGCACGAGTTCATCAGTCTGGTCAAATCTGTACCAGCTAATGCTATTTGACTAAGTTCTGCTACAATTGCCTGCTGATTGGCATGAACTTCCAGCGCCTCCTCTGCTTGCTTGCGCTTGGTGATATCTATGTCTACCCCAGACAACCGCACAGCTACCCCGGATGCGTCTCGAAAAACTACTCCTTTGCTTGCTAAAGTCCGAATCCGAGCACCAGGCAAAACAACTCGAAATTCGATGTCATATTCTACCCCATCTCGAATAGCTCGCTGATGCGATCGGCTAACAAGATCGCGATCTTGGGGATGAATTAAGTTAATGAAAGCTTCGTATGTGTCAATGAAAACACCTTTTTCCAAGCCAAAAAGTGTTTCTAGATTATCTGACCAAGTAATTTTTTGAGTTAGGAGATCCCAATTCCAAATGCTCATGCGAGCAGCGTCTAACGCCATCCTAAGTTGTGTTTCACGCAGTTGTGCTTGTGCACTTTGCTGTCGCAATTCCTTTATAGCCTGATGAGCTTCCAACAGACGACGCAATCTTTGACGTAAAATCGGCCATTGAATCGGCTTGCTAATAAAATCAGTTGCACCCACAGCAAAAGCTTGCTCCACGGATGCTTGATCATAAAGAGCAGTAATCATTAACACAGGTGTGTCTTTGCCATTGGGAAGTTCTTGCAATTGAGAGCAACAACTAAAACCGTCCATTACGGGCATTATGGCATCTAGCAGTACTATATCGGGATGTAGGCTAGTATAAATAGCTAGCGCTTCTAAACCGTTACTTGCCTGTGCTACTTGATACCCTGCTTCTGCTATTAGCTCACACAGATGTATTCGAGTTAAATCGTCATCGTCTACAACCAGAATCAGGGGAAAATTTTTCTTAATCATGAGTCAAGATTCAAGAGTCAAGAGTTCTTAAAATCAAGACTAGCTTGTCTTGGCTGATAAGTATTTTTTAAACTTGCGTGAGGTTAGTACGTGTATTTTTGCTGCACCGAAGTAGAGGATGATGAGGATAATATGGTTGAGTAACTTCTTAGTCAGTGTTCTTAGTCACATTTTTACTGTGATATCAATCACTAATCATCTAAAGAATGTTGGTATCAAATTTAGCCAATTAATAATCAAAATTACCCAAGTCTAGCTCAAAGCATTTTGATCCTTAATCCTTCATCCCTGACAAATGACTAATGACAAATACTTCTCTATTTTGAGGCTGCGCCCTAAGCGTAGCTATGCCGCAGGCTTTACAGCTACGCTCAGTACAAGTCGGCTCCGCTACTTCGACTACGCGGCAGTTGAGCGAAGTCGAAACTCAACTGCCGCGTAGTCGAAACTCAGCATAAGTCAAGGCAAGCCGCAAAGTCAAAACTCAGTACAAGTGACTAATGACTAATGACTAATAACTGTATGCAAAGTTTTCAATAATTCCTGTGTTGTATAGGGCTTGGGTAAAAATGCTTTGTGTTTAGCTGTTTTATCAATTGGTATATGTTCGCTTGTCGATAGTCCGCTGATAGCAATAATCCGTAATTGTGGATTTATTTTTTGTAATGTGCGAATGGTAGTTGCTCCATCCATATTGGGCATCATCATATCAATAATCGCTGCACTAATTTGGTCTTTGTGCTCGGCGTACAGTGCTACTGCTTCGATGCCATCACTAGCAGTCATTGCTGTATAATTATAACTTTCTAAAGAGATTTTGGTAATCTTCTGAATGGCAGCTTCGTCATCTACAATCAAAATGCATTCTCCACATCCAGTCGGCATTTCTGTATCTTCTAACGACTGAGTTGCAAATGTATTAACTGCTGGCAAGTATACCTTAAATTTTGTGCTGCCTACACGACTTGAGACGGTGATAAAACCACCATGTCTTTTAATAATTTCGATTACTGTTGACAGTCCAAGTCCAGCTCCTTTGCCAGATTCTTTTGTTGTAAAAAATGGTTCAAATATTTTATCTAATATTGCGCTTTTGATGCCAACCCCTGTATCAGCAACGGTCAAGAGAATATAAGAACCAACACGAGCCTCTAGATGCATACTGGTATAGTTTTCATCAATGAAAATATTCTCGGCAGATATTGTCAAAGTTCCACCTTTGGGCATGGCATCACGCGCATTGAGGCACAAATTAATTAGTACCTGATGCAGTTGGATACTATCGGCACAAACAGGCAATAAGTCTGGCTGGATCTCAGTGTAAACTTGGATTGATTTAGGAAATGTTTGAGCGATGATTTGTTTGATTTCTAAAAGTAAGTGCTTGACTTGAAGCACGGTACGATCGCCTTCAATTCCTCTAGCAAAGGACAACATTTGTTTGACTAGATTAGCACCACGTTTGGCGTTACTTTCAACTATTGATAGTATTTGGTAAGTGCTGCGATCGCGGTTTTTACTTTTCAGCAGTTGCACTGACATCAAAATTGGTGATAACACATTGTTTAAATCGTGAGCAATGCCACTAGCAAGAGTGCCAATACTATCTATGCGTTGAGCACGTAAAAATTGTTTTTCTAGTTGTTTTCTCTGGGTGATGTCAGTATCAACGACAAAGATTAATTTGGCTTGAGAATGTTCATCATTTACCAGCGTCCAGCGACTTTCAACTATGATTTCCTTGCCAGATTTGCTGGTTTTATGTAACTCACCTTGCCAAGAGCCATGTTTCCAGACAGCTTGGTAAATTTCCAGTTGTTGCGGCAAAGATTCAGTATCTAAAAGTTCACTAGCATTCTGACCAACAGCTTCTTCTGCCTTCCAGCCGTAAAGGTTCTCAGCACTTTTATTCCATAATAAAATTTGGTTGGACAAATCTCGCACGACAATTGCATCTGTAGCAATATCCAGCAATATCGCTTGTTCACGTAGTTGGTTTTCTATATGTTTGCGTGAAGTGATATCCTCAACTATATAGGTAAATTGCGGATAGCTACTAGAACTCACTGCGATCGCACTAACTGTTGCTGACAGCCATTTTTTACCTTGGGGAGTATCGTGAGAATATTCAAACCTAACTGGCAATTGAGTGCGTTCTGCTTGACGGTAGTGATGAATCCACTGGGATAAATATTTGTGTACACTACCAATCTCGCGTGCTAGGCGATTTTGAATAGCTTCTGGGGCAAGTCCAAAGAATTTTGCTGTGATCGGGTTATCTGAAATATGCACAATGTCATTATCTACCAGCTCCACAATTCCCATCATCATCGGCGCACTGTCAAAGAAACTCTCAAGAGCACATCTACTTTGAGATAATGCTTCTTGTGCTTGTTTGTACTCCTTTTTAATACTTGTCAGTTCCGCTAGATTCCGCCGAATCTCCAGTTGTCTAACTACCAGGCGGCTAAGAGTTTGTAGTGCTTCCACCTGTTTTGAACTAATTTGGTGTGGTACGCAATCTATTACACACAGAGTACCGATCGCTTTTCCTCCTGGTGTAAACAAAGGTACGCCTGCATAAAATCTCACATAAGGTTTACAGGTGACAATTACATCTTTGGCAAAGCGCTCATCTGCTAGTGTGTCAGGAATAATTAAAATATCGCGTTGGATACAAGTCGGACAAAAGCCTTGCTCTAGAGGCATTTCCTGTATATCTAATCCCATCTTAGCTTTAAACCATTGACGATTAACGTCAATTAAATTAATCAAAGCGATCGGTGTATCACAAATCTGCGCCGCTAAAAACACCAGATCGTCAAATGCTTGTTCTGGTGCAGTATCGAGAATCTGGTACTGATAAAGAGCCTCTAGCCTCGTTGCTTCGTTATTACACACTAAAGATTTCATTCAATTTTTCCTACTGTTACTGAATTACAACTAGCCGTTGTATTACTAGCAATCCTCTAAGTTCATGAAGCAGGGAAATGTAAGCTTGGCGGCGCTAAAATGCTGCCATTAAAAGTTTGGTTTCAAGTGCCATATACATTAGACTTCTTGCAAAAGTCCGAAAATTATGAGTGTCATTCTGACCAGAACGTAGTGGAGGGAAGAATCTCACTCAGATGTTTCGCTCCGCTCAACATGACAATTTAAGCATTTATGCAAGAGGTCTATTTGCTAAGTGGTAGCTCAAATTAGAAATTTGCTGCTTAACTCAGCTGTCATTGCACTTGATAGCTTAATAAATTCATCTGAGATTATCTAATAAAGTAACAAGCAAGTAGCTTGATACTTTGTATAGTACAGTAATACGTCTTAAGATGGATGACCACAAATTTGAGTTACTTAAGTAAGTTTACGTAAAATCTACCAAGTTTACGTTATCATTAAAAGCTCTAGCTCATAAAATAAATTACTGCCACGGGAGGAAAAGGCTCTCAAGCATTGATTTCAGAGCGAAATGATTTTGTATCTATTCAGTATTTCTCATTTATTTACAAATTTTCACAAACACTCGTCTATTTGTGCAAGCTAACAAGTTAAAGGGAAACCCATCAATACTTTCCGATTCCGGGAGAAAACGGGAAAGGCTGAAATTTACCCTTTACGCTTTTTTCAGACTACAAAGGAGAGTTAGGGTGCTTATAGGGGAAAGTATTGGAAACCGCATTTGGTATTTGTTAAACAACATATACCAGAGCATGTAAACAGAGCTAACAGTACTTAATTCAAGGACAATATATTAAGTGCTAACCAAAACTGATCCTAGTTAATCCCAATCCAGTTATGACAACCCTACTTAGTCCGATTAAACCAAGAACTGAAGATAGCTTTGCTATTAACTTTGCACCATTGTCTATTGCCGAAATTTACGCCAAAGCCGACGATCCCGCCGACGGTGCTGTGGTTGTAATGAGTGGCATGGTTCGCAATCAAACTGATGGTAAACCTGTGGTTGCTTTAGAGTATCAAGCTTACGAACCGATGGCATTACGAGTATTTTATCAAATTGCTGCTGATATTCGCTCATCTTGGTCTGATGTCAATCGAGTAGTGATTCATCATCGCGTTGGACGTTTACAAGTTGGAGAAATCAGCGTTTTAGTGGCTGTAGGTTGTCCTCATCGCAGTGAGGCGTTTGAAGCTTGCCGTTATGCGATTGATAACCTCAAACACAATGCACCCATTTGGAAAAAAGAACATTGGGAAGATGGTTCTAGTACCTGGGTAAGTATTGGTGCTTGTGAACAGTCGGGAGAAAATTGTTAAATTTCCCTGAGACTACTGACCAAATAATTCGTAATTCGTGAGGCAGTCCGGTCTTGGTGGTTCCCCCAAAGAGGAACTGCCGTTAGCGCAGCGTTAGCGTTAGCGAAGCGGTAGCGAGTCTTGCCTACGGCACGCTTTGCGAACGAGCGTCGGAACGAGCGTCACCTGGAGGGTAATTCGTAATTATTTGGTCACTCAATTATCTGTAAATAAAGATTTTATAGCGGTTCCCATTCAGATACGGTATAACATTACATCACCAGGTGTAGGGGCATGGCACTGCCCATTGATGTCAACTTAACGTGAAATCCATATCCCGCAAGGAACTCAAGTTCCTTGCTCATAGCAAAAGTCATCTTTAGATAACTATAAAATCGCCCCAAATTCTGAGTCTACTAAAGTAGACTTTCGCTCATCCGCCAGAGAATTTATTCTCTGGCGGATGAGGAGGCCAACAGTAAAGCTATTTTTAGCTAAAGTTGACACCAATTGGCACTGCTATGCGCCTACGGGTATACCTCACGTAAGCAAGAACCGCTATAAATCTCGATAACCACTCACCACGCGCACAATAACTACCTTATCCAAGCGTTCATGATTTATCCTGTTACTTAACTTTTATCTACCTTTGTTCTAACAATATTGCCAAATTCTCAGCAATTCTTTATTTATAGGAAAAATGCTGAAAACTCTTGAAGATGTAGCAGGCTAAGCCTGCTACTCTCCCTATTTCTCCAGCCCTCCTACTCTCCTTCTCTCTCTGCTCTCTTCAGCAATGCCCCATTTACAGAAGCAGCCTGGGCAGAGCGTCTTGAATTGCCCGTTGCGCGTCGGCTATTCTTGCGGCGTCGCACACCACCTGCCATCTCGTATTCCTGACTGGTTTTACCATATCGACTGCCAACTCCCATTAACATCTTTTCTGACATTGCTAGCACAACCTGTTCTGCGTTTCTTACGTCATCTGTGAGTTTGTCGATGGAGGATAAAGCAGTATTGTAGGTAGCAAGCTTAGACCGCAAATCGTTAATATTGGCGGTGTAGGCTTCTACAGTCACTCCTTGGCCAAAGTCGAGTTCTACGTTAAGGGATTGCAAGCTTTCAATACGCCGCTCAGCTCGTTCTAAAACGCTGGAATTTCTTTTACGACGCGCCATAATACATTCCTGTTACTAGGTTGCTAGTACTGTTTTATACAGGAGTCTGTTTGATTGACCTGAGAAAAATCTAGCAAATAAGTTGCGATCGCATCTCAAAAAGATTAGTTAATTTTACTTAGATAATTTTTCAATTATTCTATTCAATGCATACATAATCTCAATGCAACGATTGCTGCAATGATTTAAGCGATACTTATAAATAAAATAGCATTTGTTGCAATTAATTATACCTAGGTTGTAAAAGCTTAAGCATTACTTATACATAATGCAGCATTTGTTGCGAAGTATGAAGCATTTGCTGTAATTAATTATAGCTGAGTTGCAAACACTTAAGCATTACTTATACATGATGCAGCATTAGCTACAAACGTTTAAATTTTGACAACTAGCGTTTGAATTTGAACAATCACCATTTAGTTGCTAGTTGGTGATGATTAGTTTGATAAAATTCAATGTGAAACGATTTTGTAGAGTATTTTGGTAAACATGACACTGCGATCGCTGTTACCATTCAAGGTCAGAATCTCATAAGCGATCGCACTGTATTGTAGATGGCGAGCTTAGACCGCAGGTTATTAATTGTGTTAGCTTAGGCTTCGGCTGAAATTGTTAAAAAATAGGTGAATTGCGTTATGCAATTGCCCAGGAACATACGCCAGAAGCAAAAATCTTAATTACTAAAATGTATCAAAATAACTAATTGCTTATCTCGGAATTTTGTCTACTATAGTGTGCTAGTGTTCTATAAAAGAAGGTTTGCTTCTGGGTAATTCAAGATAGGACAGTTAAATTGAGCGTTGCTCACAGTTTAAAATTTGTCATGGTGTCACACTCAATTGCTCTTGCAGCCTTCAAATAACACAGTCAAAATTTTCTCAAGATCCTGCTTCAGTAGAGGTTCTTGATTGTATTGCGAATTCGTAATCTTTGTCATTTTTCCGTCTATGTAAGTCTTCTCCACTTTTGTTAATTTTATATCTTTATCCCAACTTGCAATCTGATAATAGATAGCTGCTTTAGTTTGACCAGTATTTTTCTTATCAAAAATGCTCAAATGAAGGTATTCAATTCCATCAGGAACGGTTAAATTGATATGTGCTGTTCCATCTGTGCCAAGATCTAATCCTTCCAAAATTATCCCACTCCTTGCGTCAGCAATTGTTAAATCATCAATTTTAATTATTTTTAGGTTGTTTAGATTTTCATCCATGTACTCCTTTGTCCATCTAATTTTCTCAACCTTTTGATAAGCAGAAATATTAACTTTTGGCATACTTTTCTCCTAAAAAAACACTTTTCTTGATAGTGAACTTATCGTTGTCACGATGGGTAAATAAAAACTAAAGAGGGGAAAAGGTTAAAGAGAAAAGGGGTAAACAGGTCGTCCACAATTCCACGCTTGTTTTACCTCCCACATAATAGAAGGATTATTTCGGCAAAAAAGCAGGTGTTAGCGCGTAGCGGGACGTTCGCCCAAGCGTCTGGTAGAGAAGTTCGGTTTTTACCTTTTCCCCCGCCCCTTATCCCCAGAGGGGGCCCCACCTTCCCCTTTTCCCCTGAGCCTTCTTGATGAATAGATTGCAATTGAATAGTCTGTTGTAGAATATTTGACCTCAATCTGAATTTAACTACGAAAGTTTAGAAAGATCAAACAAATATTTACAGTTTTTTAATATCAATTCCCCAAAGCTTTTGCTAGCCAGGATTTTAAGAGATTATTTAAGACAAAAGTTTTCGTATTTTGCCTCCAGCCAAATGTATCTACCCAAGCATTCACGTAAAAGAGGTGTGGTCTTAAGTTCCTACGGTTTACAAAAGCTTAAGACTGCAAAATCTCAGGCAGAAATTCGAGAAAACGCAAGTAAACGTTATACCCTAGCAGCCTTAAGCTTCCGCACTGAACTAACTCCAAATACGTTGATGAAAGTATTGGCTGGTGATGTGGGAGTGGATAAACACACCCTTAGTCGCTGCTTTGGGCATTTAATCTGGTACTAAAGCGGGAAGACTATGAACAGCAAGCAGAGAATCAGACAGCCGTCATGACGAGCAACTTGTTACCTATTTCTGTTTCTCCAAGCCAAAATTCTCTAGCAGCAGGTGCAGGACAATTCAAAAAGCAAAATTATGTTGACTGGAGTAAAGCTCCCGATGTCTAGGGTTTTTATGGGCACTCTTCAGAATTGCTGAAGCTGAGGCAATGGATTCTGGAAAACTGCTGCCGCTTGGTTGCACTCTGCGGCATGGGTGAAATTGGTAAAACTTGGCTTTCTGTTAAGCTGGCAGAGCAGATTAAGGATGAGTTTAAGTTTGTGATTTGGCGTAGTCTCCGCTACGCTCCCGCAATTCATCTTTTCTTGGCACAACTGATTCAATTGCTGTCACAACAATCAGGCTTAAGTTTGGCAGAAACTTTCAGCGAGCAGCACAACTTATTGAGCTTTTGCGAGCATCCTGCTGTCTGTTGTCGTTGGATAACTAGTTACGAAAAGCCAATGAGTGCCATCAGATGTTACAGTCATTTGTTCTTAGTTTTCACTAATGACAAATGACAAGTCTATATCTTTGTTGCAATTGTTTACATAGGTTGCACTGTTCTATTGCAGTTTGTAAATAGTTTTTGGATCTGTAAGGAATATTCCTTTAGACTGAATTTCAATATAAAAAATCTTGGGATCAACACAAATGCATTCGGTAAACTTATTTTGTCACGAAGTTGCTGTTGCTGTTTCTTTTGTAGCTTGTATTGTTGGGCTAATGTTACTGTGGAACAACAAGCAGCAAAAAGATGATGTAGAAGAAACAGAGCTAATTTTGTTTAGAATGAGCTTTACTTACTGGCTAGTTTACTGTGTTGCTTTTGGCGTTGAGAAGTTAGTTTTACCTGACTGGGAAACTGTAATCACGACTTTAAAAATAACTACCGCTTTGTCATATTTTTTAACTTTTTCTTGCATCCTCAGTCTGCCACTACATAAATTCGCAGTACATCGGGTTGAGGAATAGTTAAAAGTAGAGACGCGATTAATCGCGTCTGTACAATGGTTAAGGGTAGCGATTAATCGTGTCTGTACAATGGTTAAGGGTAGCGATTAATCGTGTCTGTACAATGGTTAAGGGAGCGATTAATCGTGTCTGTACAATGGTTAAGGGTAGCGATTAATCGTGTCTGTACAATGGTTAAGGGTAGCGATTAATCGCGTCTGTACAATAGACCTCTTGCATAAATGCTTAAATTGTCATGTTGAGCGGAGCGAAACATCTCGGAGATTCTTTCCTGCGGAACGCTACGCGAACCCTCCACTACGTTCTGGTCAGAATGACACTAATAGTTTTCTGACTTTTGCAGGAGGTCTAATAGTCAAGAGTCAATATTCACAAAATTTTTGACTTTAAATTTTTGGCTTTTGACTATCAAATTCAAATTGATTAAATTTTCATAGCGATCGCGATCGCCGTTTCGAGTTGATCCTGAGCCAAGGGTGTAAGAATAAATACTTCTTGCACAGTTTTACCCTGTCGGGCAATCGCTTTATAGCCTCCGCGAATCGGTACAGATACACGGAGTTGCATTTTAGGACAATGACCTTTTACCCGTCCAATGACTCCTGGCGTGACGGTTTGAATGCCATCTTGTTGACACAGACGTTCTAAAATTGGGATAAGACCTGAAATATGAGTCGAGTGATTCCAAACTAGTCTGCCAACTTTTTGAGAAGCCGCTCGGAGGGATTTAGCAGTAGGTTTGCCCATGATAATTTAAGCTGCTTCCAGAGGAGCCATTGTTAGACCAGCTCGACGCAACTGCTGGTGATACAGTTCCGCAGCTTCTTGAGGCCCAACCCAGACGATTGCCTGACCTTCAAAGTGTACCTGATTAGTGAGATCCCAGGCGCGATCGCTAGTCATGTTTGGAATATACTTCATCAAACATTCAGACACGTGTTGAAATGTATTAAAATCATCGTTTAATACAATCACCTTGTAATTCGGATAAGTTTTACGGGTGACTTGATTAGACCGTTCAGGAGCTACAGTTGGTGCTGTGGCCATCCCGTAAACCGCTGCTGAAAGTGTCGTAACCATAGAACAATATAGTCAATAGGGTTTTACAAAACTACACTAATAGATAACTAGTTTAGTTCATTGTCTGGGGACTGAGGATTAGGGATTAGGGATTAGGAATTAAGAAAGAAAGAGTTTTCCCAGTCCCTATTGCCCCTTATCCCCAGAGGGGGCCCCGAGTTCCCCAATACCCAGTACCCAGTCCCCAATCCCAGCGCCTACCGCCAATTATCCCAGTTTTCGTTAAAAATGGATGTGTCGGGGAAAGCAGTGGGGTTGCCATTTTGCTTCAACAGGCGTTTGAGGGCTTCTAGTTGTGGTTCTGATTTGGGTAAATCATCCACTAGTTGGTAAGGTGCAATAGCATTTTTGATAGCAAAAGCTGCAACAGTTCCCGCAGCTGCGCCAGCAGACCATTCAAAGGAGTGTACACGATAGGCAGCGGCGGCGATGTGACTAGTAGCGATGCTTTTACCGCCGACGAGCAAATTGTCAATTTTTTGAGGAATCATCGCCCTCAAGGCAATTTGGAAGGGATAAGCTTGGCCAGCCCCCCGCCGTTCACCTGGACGTTCTTTGTTACCAGGGGCTTCAGGTGGGCTGTTCACCATGCAAGGATGGAAATCTATGGCGTAGTGACCAATACCCACAGAATCCGGGAAGATGGTAGAACGAGTCCGCCGCATTGCTTTATCTGGGGAAACTCTACCCTCAATTACTGATACTGCTTCTAAACCGGAAAGTGCTGCTCTTAACCTGCGATACATATCTGCTGGTAGAGTCTTACGATAATACTCATCATTGTAATCACGCCGAGAAATATCAATTTCCCAAATACCAAAGCCGCCTGGTTGTCCCCAGCTAGGGCGTCCAATAACGCGGCGTCCTTCTCGCATATAGGGATATTTCGATAAACCATGCGCTGTCCCCATTGGAGAATTTATACCTGATAATAAGCGGTTATTCGTTCGCGGCTGCTTGACACCATTGCCAAGTTGGGAATCTGTTGTTCCAGCGTAGAGCCAATAAAAGAATGAAAGAGCGTTTTCCTCGGCTTTGCGGAGGCTTTCTGTTCGCAGTCCCCCCATCCATCCCCCTGGCTTTAACTGTCCAGTGCCTTGCAACTGTTGGCGAGTGTAAACTAGGTTGTCTCTGGCGGTTCCTGGGCGGTAGTCGTTACCCCAAGTCCAGTTTTGCATGGAGATATCTCCTGGCGTTGGAGTAGTAAACTTGACACCACCGAATGTTGCTGGTTTCCCTTTCCTAGGACTCCAAATCCGACGGTAGGTAAAAACTAAATCAAAGTTTGCCAGTCGTGTTAATTCATAGCTGAAATATGGTGAATATTGTAAATAGAATGGGGGCATTTTCTGTTGTTGCGGTTCCTTGGTTGCCTCCATTGCAAAGGTGTAGGTAAAACCTTGCGTACAATAAGGATCGTTTGTAGTACTGGAAGAAGAAGGCTCTAGATAAGAACGAGCATCAATACCTAATCGATAGGGAACATCAGCCAGGGCGATAATTTCTCCGGTTTCGCTGGCGTCTACGACATACCATTTAGGGGCGTTGGTTTTTGATTGCTTGGGAATAAAACGGATAATAGTTTTGGTAAACCGAGATGAGTCTTGGTAGCGATATGCATCTTCAATGCTTTGAGATAAAGTAAAGGTATTGAGGGGTGGTGAACCTTTTACTGGTTGATGTTGAATTGCGATCGCACTATCAATTATTTTGCCATTACTACTAATATCTAAATCCTTTATTACCGTATTTGGAAACCATTGCAACTTACCTCTGCCACGCTTTTCAGCATCTTTGAGCATCTGATTGAGAATATTGTGAGCATCACGGGGAAGAAAACAGGAATCACTTACCCAGCAATCACCGGGGTTAAGTTCTCCATATTTGCGCTCAATCCGGTTTCGCAATTCCAGATAGCCGCGAGAATAAAACTGGCGAGCTCGCTGGGTTGGTCGTTCATCTAATGCAGATGTCCCTTGAGCCGAAATTTGTCCTCCCAGCCAGTCGGTAATTTCCGTTATACAAACTGTTTGCCCTGCTAGTAATCCTTCGTAAGCCGTCGCCACGCCGGATAGTCCACCACCCACAACTAAAATCTCGCAATTAACGCTTTTGTCTGGGGTTCTGGGTGCGGCATTTGCACGAGCAGCAAAGATAAAAGCAAAATAAGGTGCAATTAAAGTAGATATTAAGCTGAGACTAATCAGCGACGTCTGACGCTCAGCTACTTTGTGTTTACGCTTCATGGTTAGAGAAATCCCTCAAATCCTGTGTCACCTTGTAGACGGTAGCATTCGCTAAATGTTCATCTCAAGGTTATTTTGGACAATTGCGGCTGAATATACGTCATATACGCGAAAAATTAGCACCTGTCAACACTAAACCAGGCTTAGCACGGGCTAAACCATAGCTATCCGCTCTAAGCGCAGCCATTTTACATCGCTCAGCACTCAGAGGATGTCTGAGAAGTCAAAATTGTCATGCTGAATGAAGCGATAGCGTAATGTACCCCTACGCAAAAGCCAAGCTACGCGGAGCGTCTCGTAGAGAAGCATCTTAGAAATTAACGGACAATAGAGATTCTTCCTTCCGCTCTGCTCCAGTCAGAATGACAAAATATACCATTACCTAGCTTTTCAGACATCCTCTCATACCAATTCACGAAAATCGTGATACATATAAATTTCTCGTAAGGGCATGGCATTGCCCATTGGTGTCAACTTCAGCTAAAAATAGCTTTAGTGTTGGCCTCCTCACCCGCTAAAGAATTCATTCTCTGGCTAATAGCAAAAGTCTACTCAAGTAGACTCAGGATTTTGGGCGATTTTCTCTCTAGGTCAGACGTGAGATGAATTGGTAAAGAATTAAAACCAACCGCATTGTGTTGTGGCGTATGGCTTAACTATGTTAGGAACTATTTGTTTTTGCCCTGCAAATTCTCTGCCATAATAACCATCATCAAAACCACGACTAAATTCACCGCCAGCAGTACGCGGTTTATAAGCCTGTCCTTTTTTAGCGCTATTTTTCCCTTGGCGATAGCCATCAGCATAAGCTTGAGGATGATATGCAGGATCTTCGTCAACAAGCCATTCAGTAATGGGATAGCAGTAGTTTAATGGACGTGTATAATATGGGCGATAGTGATAGTAACGCTTGTGAGCTTGAGCAGGTTGATTGTTAAGTAGAAATCCAGTAGTGGTGGCTAAAGCTATTAGACTAACTGTAATAATTTTTTTCATAATTATAGTCTCCAGAGTTCATTAACTCCTGATACTTTTAAGATATCGCGGAGAATATTCAAGCGACATCGCCTAATCGGGTAAGTAACTAAGCTAATGTGCTTGTGATAATAAACTATGAAGAGTGCTGAGTTTGGTAAACCTTGCAAGTAAATATTGCCTCTGCAAAAGAAAAGTTACAGAAGATAAAAACGTGAGTAGTCTGGGCAAAAGAAGATTAGAAGCCGTTTTAGCGATCGCATCGCAACTTATGCTGTTGGTAGTGGTACTGCCTCAGCTACGCCAACCCCTGGTATCGAAGTTCCCAAACAGATTGTGTTAACTGCGTCTGATATCGCTATGTACACAACTATCTGGAAAATCTATTTTCATGAAGATTTATCCAGTCAGGGACTTTTAGATATGCTGGCACAGTTAGGTTTAGTAACCGCTCAATTGAAACCGCAATATTAGCAAATACCAAGGGGTTAATTTCACCGCAAGTCAGAGTTACATTTGACTGATAGCCTTCATTGCCATAAACCTCTACTTTAATGAGAAGAGGAGTGGAGACGTAGAGGCAGTAGGGAGGCAAAGAAGAGAATAATTAATGACTCCCGTCTCCTAACTCCCGTCTCCTAACTCCTGAATCTTTTTTGATCATTATCCAGCCGATCGCAACCAGCAACGCACCGAATAAAAGAAATCCTAAATCCCAAGATAACTGATTCGGCCCTGGTTTCACATGGTGGATGCCAAGAATCTGGTGGTCAATTACACCTTCGACCAAATTAAACAACCCCCAACCAATTAGCAACGAGCCAACAAAGGTCTGTGATGACCAAACAACATCATTACGCCCTCCAGCTCGCCATAGCAAGACTACTCCTACTACAACCATTACCAAGTCAAAGGCATGAAATAACCCATCCCACAACATGTTTAAATCTATATTTGCGGTGGTTGTCAGAGGTCTAACATTGCTCAGCATGTGATGCCATTGGAGTAGTTGATGCAGGAGAATACCATCAACAAACCCTCCCAAGCCCAGACCAAGAACAATTCCAGCAGCAATTAGCGGCGTGTTTCCGTTAAGAGTTTCACTCTTGGCCTCCATCATTAACCTCATAGATAGGCTTTTCTATCACAATAGAACTCTTTTAGGAGAAATATCTTCTATCTTGAGGCAAGTACAATCATTCAATCTCAAGTAGAGAATTTCCTGTCAGCATCTACGGGCATTATAGAAGTTGATATATAAAGAGCAATTTTCAAATGACCATTTACTTTTATAAGGTTTGGCAGCCTTATGGCTGTTTTTCTAACTTTTCTCCCCACGGAATCCATATCCAGGGGACTTACTGGTCAACAGTTGAGCATTATTATCAAGCGCAAAAGTTTGTGGGCAGTGTCGATGAGGTGATTATACCCCTCATACATGCCGCTGCGACCCCAGAAGAAGCTGCTGCTTTGGGTCGTTGTAGTACCCGCAAATGCCGTCGAGACTGGGATTTGGTCAAAACTCAAGTTATGCGAGAAGCTGTACTTAAAAAATTTCTCACTCATGCTGAGATTAGAGAAATTCTGTTGACTACAGAAGATGAAATTTTGGTGGAAAACTCGCCAACTGACTATTTTTGGGGCTGTGGTGCTAGTAAAACTGGTAATAACCATCTCGGTAAAATTCTCATGAGTGTGCGTGAAGAAATTCGCAAGTTAGTATTTTTACCACTTTTTTCTGAATAGATGGGTTTGAATAGTTACATCTATTTATCAATGAGTCGTAAGTGGGGAATAACAACATTCCCCCAGACAACAAGCTTTAAATAAATTAAAAATAATTGCTTATTTCACCACAATAAATCTTAATTTATATGAAGTAAGTGAGAAATAAAAATAGAAAAAATATTTTTAATATAAGGCAAGAATGAAGACAATAATTTGAGTAATATCACTGAAATGTTTTCAAAATTGAGAATATAAGATTAATAAGTCAACAAATAAAGATTTTCTTAACTTTAGGCTCGAAAATTAATGGATTCTAAATAAGAAATTCTGATCAAAGACAATTATAAAAAAAATTACACTTCAGTTGTAGTGTACATAAACAATGACATATACTGATAAACCAAAACAGTTGCAGCAAAGCTCAGACCAAGAAAGTTTGCTGCACCAGATGACAAAACAGATAAGGCGATCGCTCGAACTACAAGATATATTAACAACTACTGTTGCTGAAGTTCGGACATTTTTGGGTACAGATCGAGTGAAGGTATATCGGTTTGCTGCTGATGGTAGCGGTGAAGTTATTGCCGAATCTATCCATGAGCAACGTCTACCATCTCTATTAGGGTTGAACTTCCCCGCTCATGATATTCCCCAAGAAGCAAGAGAGATGTTTGTATCAGCGCGGCAACGTGTAATTGTGGATGTAGCTAACGCAAAGATCGGACTATCACCTCTACAGTCACAAGAAACTGGCGAAAGCTTACAAACTGAGAATGTCCTATATCGGCAAGTAGACCCGTGTCATATTCAATACTTGAAGACAATGGGCGTACAGTCTTCGGTAGTAGTACCAATTTTACATTGCGACCCCAAAGGACAATCGGCAAAGCCTGAATTGTGGGGATTGTTGGTATCTCACCACAGTCAACCACGAACAATTTTAAAGCGGGAACTGAATGCATTGCAGCAAGTTGCCGATCAAGTAGCGATCGCGATCGCTCAAAGTAGCTTACTTACTGAGGCCCGTACCAAGCAAGAGCTAGAAGCCACTATCAACCGAGTGACTACACTTTTGCATAAATTGCCCACAATCCAATTGCAAGAAGCGTTAGAAGAAGTCATTACTGCCTTCAGCGGAGTCAGTGGCAGACTTTACATTGAACAGAGTGGAGAACTGCACACTTCGGGTATCCAGCCAACACTACCCTACGAATTAGAAAACAGTGTTATCGAACAACATCCCGTATGGCAAAACTGGATAGCTGAGTGTAAACCAGGTAATGTTTTGGCAATTGCTGACCTTTATAAAGACCCACGTTTGCGAGTTTTGGTTTTAGCATTCCAGCCGACTCGAATTCGGGGAATCATGGTGATTCCCCTACATTACCGCGAAAAATTTATTGGTGTGTTAAGCATTTTCCGCTCTGAATTTGACACAGAAATCCTCTGGGCAGGACAATGTGACGAGAATCGGCGACAAATGCTACCTAAGCTTTCTTTTGAGGTTTGGCGAGAGCAAAAAAAGGGGCAAGCGTCTGAATGGAAGCCAGCAGAAATCTCACTGGCGCAAGCCTTATACTTTCAATTCTCAATGACAATTCAGCAGCAGCAAATGTACAAACAGGTACAGGCGCTAAATACCAACTTAGAACGTCGGGTGCAAGAGCAAACTGCTGAACTCGAACAATCATTACTGCTTACCAAGGTACTCAAGCAAGTCACAGATCAGATCCGCAGTACATTAGACTTACAAACTACGCTGCAAACCATTGTGCAGCAAGTCCGCCCATTACTAAATTCAGACCGGGTAGTGATTTTTCAACTAGAAAGTACATCAGTGATTGTTGAAGAAATCAAGGGCAACTGGCCGTCTGTTTTAGGGGTGAAAGCGCTACCAGAATGCTTTCCTAATGAGTATACTCGTCTATACTTTCAGGGCAGAGTCCGGGCAATTAATAACGTGTCAACGGCTTCTTTGAGTGCTTGTCATCAAGAGTTTTTGCAAAGTATGCAAGTGCAAGCCAATTTAATTGTCCCCATTAACATCGGTGTGCAAGCATGGGGATTACTCATTGCCCATCAGTGTGAGGCTCCTAGAAATTGGCAAGATGTAGAAATTGATTTTTTGCAACAGCTAGCAGATCAAGCAGCGATCGCTATTCAGCAAGCACAACTTTATGAACAAACTTGTGCAGCGGAAGCTGAAGCCAGAACTCAAACCACACATTTAGAGCGTACCTTGTTTGAACTCCAAGAAACACAGACAAAGTTAATTCATACTGAAAAAATGTCCAGTTTAGGACAGTTAGTGGCAGGTATTGCCCACGAAATCAACAACCCCGTTAATTTTATTTACGGCAACCTTTGCCACGCTAATGACTACACCGAACAACTGCTAGAAATTTTATACCTCTACCAATTACACTATCCACATCCTGAAGATGAAATCCGCTCAGCAATCGATGCGATCGATTTTGAATTTTTGGTACAAGACTTACCAAAAATCATGAATTCAATGCAAGTAGGAGCCGATCGCATCCGCTCAATAGTGCTATCGTTACGCAATTTTTCTCGCCTAGATGAAGCCGAATACAAGCCTGTTGATTTACATGAAGGCATAGATAATACTTTACTAATTTTGCAACATCGACTGAAAACAACTGCTGATTTTTCTGGAGTTGAAGTAATTAAAGACTATAGCGATTTGCCGCTAGTAGAATGCTATGCCGGACAGATGAATCAGGTATTTATGAACATTATCAGTAATGCCATTGATGCTCTGATACAAGATAAAGAAGGAGAAGAATTGGATAGTGTGAGAGTAGAAAAAACTAGGGAATCCTCACCATCTCTAATCCCTACCATTCGCATTTCTACTAAAATTTCAGCAGACAATCGTATCTTGGTTCGCATTGCTGATAATGGCCCCGGAATGACTGAAGAGGTAAAAAAGCTAATTTTTGACCCTTTTTTCACAACTAAGCCTGTGGGTAGGGGTACAGGATTGGGATTAGCAATTAGCTACCAGATTATTGTAGAAAAGCATGGCGGAGTAATGGAGTGCATCACAGAACCCGGCAAAGGTACAGAGTTCTGGATTGAGATTCCCCTCAAGCCTCTAAGCAAAGTCAATAATCAACACCAGATAGGCAATTAATCGTGTCTCTACCTTAAGGATGAGGACAGGATTTAAGTTTCAAAACTTAAAAATTACTGAGCACTTGTTCAACTCATCCCAAAGATTGTTAATAAAATTTTTATAGCGTTTCCTAATCTGCTGAGGTACGAATTTATCTGTGTTTACCCGTGTTCACATCGAAGTTCAGAGCGGCGGAAACCGCCGCACCCTGCGGGTTCGCCTAGCGTTCCGTAGGAAAGCAAGCTACCGACTTATCTGTGTGGTTAATTACTTCTTGTACCTCACTGAAGTGAGAATGACTATAGTAGAGCAAAAAAAGATTTATCAGTCATCTATAAACTGTTATCTATTAACTTGAATGAAAAACAAGGAGTTTTATAATAATACAAAGCAACTAATATCTGGAAAATTGATTTTATATTTGATTCCGTCAAAGTAAAGTTTAGTTGCAGAAAAAAATCAATTCCATTTACAGATGCTAACTTAATAATTGAAGCAACTAAAGCTTCCCTGGCAGATATAACAGCTGCATGATGCAATGTAGTAAGAGGTAAAAAACGCTGTTTAATTTAAATCTGTCTCGTCAAAACCCAGCAACACCCAACGCGAACACTGTTATTTCCTCAAATGTAGAAAATTAGGGGGCGCTGTGACTGGTTTTCATTACTTGTTTACAACAGTGATGAAAGGTAGTACATCCCTGGCTAGAATAAACAAGGGGAGGAAATAATTAAGCTAGTAGAGGTTGGGTGTTGTTGTGTTTAAAGATAAATCTGAGAATAGACCTTCTCTGGGTGTAAACTTATACAGAAGTTAAATAGTATTTATTTTAAATAGCGCCTTATGTCAATTATTGCGCTCAGAGCATGGTATCTTCAGGATTATGAGCCGATTCCAGAACTGGAAAAACGTCCGCCAGATATTCGCCTAAGTAAAAAAAGTCTTCTGAAAACAGGGTTGCGAGCGGACTTTTTGGAAGAAAGCGACGAAGTTAAAAAATCAACTTGGTTTAGGCATTATCTGGAAGGAGAAAATATTGAATTTTATATTGAGGGTAGTGGTGGCTATTGTGTAGCTAACATTGACTTGATAAGTCATGAAATTTATTTCACCAAGCAAGCGCTATTAGCTCAGTTAGAACCAACAATTTTTTTGTGCTATCAAACTGAGTATGCCGCAGCTAGTGATGTCCTCAGAGAAGAACTGCAAAAAGGTTTGGCAACTTTAAACTTGCGATCGCGTCTTCCTTTAGCATTAGTAGAATCCTCTCGACCTAGTGATGCTCCTCTACGTCTTAACCGCACCATCATGCGAAAAATCCGTAAGAGCTTGTTATTTATTGCAGACACCACAGCTATTACTAGCATCGATGGCAAAGAAACTCTGCAACTGATTCCTAGTCCGAATGTTTGTATTGAAATTGGTTATGCCATCCAAAGTAAACGCTCGGAACAAATTTTACTAGCACAAATGCAACGCCCAAACTTGGATGGGCAATTTCCTTTTGATTTACCCACGCAGCAAATTTTGCAATTCCAAGACAGTAAAGAACTAAATAAAATGCTGACAGGAGCAATCAAAAGCCAGTTAGCACGATTTAAATTGTTTTTTTGAAAAAGCTAAGTTCCAACAACTGTCTAGGAATGAATTCCTAGGCTAAATAGCAAAAGTCTTCTAAAGAAGACTTGAGTCTATTGAGAATGGTGCAAGTTTAAGAGAGTTGTTGCTGTAGTGGAATCGTAATTACAAACTCTGCTCCCTCGCCGGGTGCTGAAATACACTGGAGTTGACCACGGTGGTTTTTGACAACAATTTGGTAGCTAACTGATAACCCCATGCCAGTGCCTTTGCCTACAGGTTTTGTAGTGAAGAAAGGGTCAAACAGGCGGTTGCATACTTCCTCGGTCATCCCTAAACCATTATCAGCAATGCGGACTATTACGTACTCTTGTTGGACGAGGGTGCTAATACGAATTTGTGGAGGAGTTATTTGTCCTAACCTGCGGGAAGTTACTTGAAGGGTGTCTATATCCTTCATCCCTTGTTGAGAGTTGTTTTCTAATGACAAATCACCAATACTTCTCTGCGAAAGGCTGCGCTCAGTACAAGTGACAAATGACTCTTCCAAAGCATCGATCGCATTTGTCAACAGATTCATAAATACTTGATTCATCTGTCCGGCGTGACACACTATCTGTGGCAGGTTGCCGTATTCTTGGATAACTTGGATTTCGGGATGTTCTGGTTTGGCTTTCAAGCGATTTTGCAACAACAGTAAAGTGCTATCAATGCCTTCATGAATATCTACTCGCTTCATGCCATCTTCATCTAAACGAGAAAAATTGCGTAAAGATATGACAATCTGCCGAATACGTTCGGCTCCCATATTCATAGAATCTAGAATTTTAGGCAAATCTTGGCTGAGAAAATCTAAATCAATCGTGTGGATTTCTTGTTTAATTTCTGGTACTGGTGGGCAGTAGCGTTGATAAAGTTCTACCAAGTACAGCAAATCTCTGACATGCTCACTGGCGTGGCTGATATTACCGTAGATGAAATTGACTGGATTATTGATTTCGTGGGCAATACCTGCCACTAACTGTCCCAAACTAGACATTTTTTCAGTTTGAATTAGTTGAGCTTGGGTTTGTTGAAGTTCTAGCAAAGCCGCTTCTAGCTGCTGTGCCTTTTCCTGAGCAGTTTGAGCAGCAATGCGACTTTGTGTATAAAGTTTGGCTTGGTCAATTGCGATCGCCAGTTGATCTGTAACTGCTTGTAGTAATTCGACTTCACTATCCAGCCAAGGTCGTAAACCACTACAGTAACCACAGCTAAATGCTCCAATTTCACCTGATTGAGTGTGTACAGGCAATGATATGAAGGCGGTGAAACCAAAATCATGCAAAAATTGTCGTGCGATGCGTTCACCGGAGGTAGGCGTTTCGCCATCGCCTTCTTGATTAACATCATCAATGCGGATGATTTCTTTGTTTAAGGTTTTTGTGGCTATCAGTTCAACTCCTGCATGAGTTGGTTGGGCTTTCAGTAGACTGGGTAAGGTAGAATTTTTCGCTTCATATACACATTCCCAGTAAGGTAGTTCAGTGTTTTGTCGATACCAAAAGAAAGCGCAGTGATCAATTTGGAATAAATTGCGGATTTCCTGCACTGCGGTTTCTAAAATGTAATTGAGTTCTAGAGAAGCTCGAATTTGACTAGCCAGACGGTTAAGTAGGGCTTCCCGCTGAGCGATCGCTCTAAATTTAGCTTCTGATTTTCGTAAAGCGGTTTCTGTGCGCTGGCGTTGTAGTTCTGCTGTGGCTCTAGCAGCAAAAATACTGACAATAGCTTTGCAGCGCTCGTCTTGCAATATCGGCTTCGTATCCAACACGCAAAGATGACCTATTGATATACCGAATGTATCCACAAGTGGCGCTCCTAGGTAACTTTCTACGTTTAGCGCTAGTAAGTCCTTGTCTTGGGGAAATAATTGCTGTACACCAGAGGAGTAGAAACACATCCCCTCTTGCAACACAACTTCGCAAGGCGTGTTAGCTAGCTCATACTCGAAAGTATCTAAGAGCTTGTCATCAGCCCAGAATGATAAAACTCTCGCTCTGCTCAAATCTTCGTCGATTCTTTCTGCAAGTACGACATAACGGACTCCCAGAGCATCTGCCAAATGACGCACTAAGGCAGAGAAAAATTCTTTGCCTGTTACCGCAGCTGTCCCGGCTACAAGAGCTTGCAAAGCTTCCTCTGCTTGTTTGCGATCGGTGATGTCTCGATAAACGCCGCGATAACCCAGGTAGTTGCCGGACGCATCAAAAAAAGGAACTCCGTTAGTTTCCAGAACAACCAATTGTCCATTCTTGTGAAGATTTTTGTTTTCGAGATTAATTAAAGGTTGTTTGGAATTGCTTAGATATTGAAAAATTTTTTGTACTCGGCTCGCTTCTGCTAGTGGCATCAAGTCAAAGGGAGTTTTACCTAGTAATTCTTCTGGCTCGTACCCCAAAATGTCACGGATTTTTTGGCTAATGTAAGTGTAAATGCCTTGGCGATTTAACTCCCATACTCCATCATTAGTGGTTTCCACAAGATGGCGAAAGCGCTCCTCACTTTCTATTAGTGCTTCTTCGGCTTGTTTGCGTTTGATACCAATGGCAATATCTTGAGCAGCAAATTCTAAGGCTACGAAAGTAGATTCTGTTACAGCTCGCCGGGAAAACATAGCTACAACCCCTACAATTTCACCTTCAATAATTAAGGGATAGCCTGCAAAAGCAACCATCCCCTCACGCTGTGCCCATTCTTTATTACCCACTCGCGGATCTGTCAGCACAGAGTTGGTTAAGTGAGGTTTGCCTTGCTGGGCAATCAAACCAATTTTGAATTGTCCGACTGGCACGCGTCTATGAGGCCCGTCAATATGGGTGTACATTCCAGAACTAACTTGCAACTCTAGTACATTCTCTTGTTTGTTGAGTATCCAGAGGCGAGCAAACGCGGCATCGATATGTTTGACTAAAGCTTCAGTACAACGACGCATCATGCACTGCAAGGTGTGACTCTGAGCAAGAGCAGCATCTACATCAGCACGAAAATCTGCTAATCGTGCTCGCTCTGCTAGCGCCTCTTGCGTTTGTCTGCTATTAGTAGTGTCATGACAAATACCAACGAAGTACAAAGCAGTGCCATTAGCATCTTTTATCGTAGATGAGTTGCTTGTATGCCATCGCCAATCACCATCTTTATGTTTAACCCGATATTCAATGGGGTCTTGCTTTTCGCCTGTTGTCAAAACTCTTTGAAAATAATCTGCACAGATTGACACATCATCGGGATGCACAAAGGGAATAAAGGATTTGCCTTCAACCTCCGCAACCTCATGTCCTAAGATGTCAGTCCAATTAGGAGAAATATAGGAAAATACTCCTTCAAGTGTTAGTGCAAAAATAATGTTATTAGCGTTTTCTACAATGCTGCGAAACTTGATATCATTTTCTATCAATGCTATTTGCATTCTGTCGCTGACGTGGCGGACAAGAACTATGATTTGCTGCTCTTGTAGAGGTAATAACCTAACTTCAAAATTACTGTTATCTGTTGATAGTGGTAATGTATATTCAAAACTAACTAAGGATTTAGTCTCCAGCACTTGATTTATTGCTTGCCGAAAGCGTATTGCTACAGCAATAGGTAGACATTCCAGCAGCGATTTACCATAAACAAATCCTGGTAAATTATCCAAACACTGCGTCTTTCCAGCCTTGTAATCTAAGATAGTCCCATCATTATTCAGGCGTAAATATATATCGGGAATTACTTGTAGAATTGCTCTCAATTCTAATGTTTTTTGACGTAACTTTTCTTCAGCTTCTTGGCGTTTCGCGGTTTCAGATTGGAGTTGTTCCAGTGCTTTGATTAATTCTGTTGCTGATTCCTCAACTCCAATTTCTAAGTTTTGATTTGTTGCGTCTAAGGCTACTTTTGGTAATTTGCTGAAACTCAAAGAGAAGTCTGTAGACGCAGTGCGTAGCTTGCTTTCCCGTAGAGATACAGAAGCGGCTTGTAGTTCGACATCGCTAATGTCCATTACGGTATCTATTATCTGTACTGTTTTTCCAGTTTCGTCGATTTGATTAATGGAGTCTTGCACCCTTTCAGGAAACACTTTTACCTGCCTGTTTTGCGAAAATTAAATTTTGTACTTGATAAAAATAAACAAAAAAATAAATATTATTAATTAATAATAAGCTATATTTTTTTAATAAAAAATAGTAAAATCACTTAGTTAAGTATTCCGAATAAATTATCGAATATATGATTTTTTGTTAAACTGTTTGCTTGCTAAAGCTAGATGAAGTTAAATCTTAATAAACAATAAAAATTT
This sequence comes from Komarekiella atlantica HA4396-MV6, assembly GCA_019359395.1. Lineage (GTDB taxonomy): Bacteria > Cyanobacteriota > Cyanobacteriia > Cyanobacteriales > Nostocaceae > Komarekiella > Komarekiella atlantica. Next base: position 8,131 of record JAHHHK010000039.1, on the reverse strand, counting down.
GTGATTGTGAGATTCAATTTCTTGCTTTAATAAGCTGTTCAAAGGTAGTCTGCGATACAAATCTAGCTAAATCCTGATCAAATAAATATAGATGAAGCAAAATTCAGCATACGAAAAGTTAATCTATTTAAAATTTTTAATAGGTTATTTTAAAATTTTTATAAAGTGAAAAACATTTAAAGATAAAGGAAGTAATATTAACGCAACCTCTAACTTAAAATATTTATATTTTCTTATGTTACTCAAAGATTTAATTTAACTTCATCAAAAAAGTAAAATTTTTTATAAAGTGGTTACGTCTTAAGACAATATTTACGATGATCAAGTATTTTCCCCAAGATAAATATTTATTTACTTTTTAGTGTTGTTGTCTAAACCAGATTTGTCACAATGCTCTGAGCTAATAAAAATAGCCCACACTAAAATAGCAAATTAACTCTGATAAATGCAAAATATGGCTTCAACACATTATATGAATAGCTGTTGATCACGTTTTTTGTGTTATAAAGCTCACAGAAATTTATGTTAGGCGAAAAATTATTCTATGGAACCAGAAAAACTGGATCGTTTTAAAGATTACGGCGAGTTTATCCTCCGTAAATTAGACTCGATACCCCAGCACCCTTCTAAACAAGAAGATTGGGTTCCAACTAGCCTCGATGAATGTCTTTTAGATCTCCGGGAAGCTGCTGAGAAAACTGTAGAACTTGCTACTTCGCCAGTGAAAATTGGTGTAATGGGGGAATTTAGTAGCGGCAAAACTCTGCTTTTAGGTAGCCTGATCGGATATGCAGATGCCTTGCCAGTGAGTGAAAATCCTACTACAGGCAATGTTACCGCCATTCACATCATCCCGCAAGATGGTTTTATCACAACGCAGGCGAGTAACTTTACTGTAGAGTATCTTTCTCACGAAGGGGTGAATGAGTGCCTACACTTCATGCTAGCCGAGGCAAATAGAAGGTCAACAGCAGCAGGACTTCCGCTTGTACTACTCTCGAAACTCAACTCTTGGAAAGATATTTTGAGTTGGTGTGAAGAATCATGGAATAGCAGTAACAACTTGGAGTTACGTTATTTGCTAAGGGAATTAGTGTTGTTCATTCGCGCTTATCATTCCTATGGCGAAGCTATGTGTGGTGGATGCTACCAGATTGATGCTACCACAGCCCGTGAAGGTTTACAGCTAGCTGAGCAGCCAATGGCAATCCAAACTTTGAACTTTGAGGATTTACCTCCGACTCATGTTCGATTACCAAGCCCACCCCAGAGATTACCAACAAAGTTATTACAGAATAGCTTTCCACTAATCCGTCGTGTAGACATTGAGGTGAAAATATCGCGGGAAATTTGGGATTTTGCGGGTGCTGACAAATTTATTCTCTTAGACTTTCCAGGATTGGGGGCTGCTAATTCGGGGGCTAGAGACACTTTTTTGTCGCTGCGGGAACTAGCAGAAGTACAGACGATTTTGGTGCTACTGAATGGCAAATCTCCAGGAAGCGATCGCGCTAATAAAATTTTTACCATGATGCAGCAACAGCGACCAGGACAAGACCTGAAAGATTTAATTCTGGTTGGTGTAGGTCGCTTTGATCAACTACCCTTAGACAGTGAGGGTGGTGAACGAGAACTAGATCAACTCATTGAAGATAGCTTAGTCAAGAATCCTTTACAGGAAGAGACTGTTTTCCAAAAACTGAAAGTTTTGCAAACTATTATTGATGGTGCAAGTGCATTTACAACCCAAAAAGACCGCATCGTTCTCCTGTCGCCGCTGTTAGGATTGGCTGATCTGGCAAAACGTTCTAGTACAGTCAAAGCAGGCTCACCAGAGTTTTTGGCTAACTTGGACTATCCTGATTACTTAGATCGGTCTAAACGGTTACAACAAAAATGGGCAAGCTTAAGCGAATATTTGCTAGAATCTGATGCTCGTAGTCATCTTGGCAGACAACTAGGTTACTTTGCTCAAGACGGAGGTATTAGTAAGCTACGAGAATTGATTCAAAACCACGTAGCTACTCACGGTTTTAAGCAACTGTATGAAGATACTTGTAGAGCTGCTGATGCTGTGCGACAACAACAAGATAACTTGAAAAACATCATAGAAGAAATTCACCAGCAAGGTATACCGACAGCAGACAGCCCAGCTTTTATTGAGTTGTCCGCAGTAGTAGAAAACTTGGATAAAATCTACAGGAACTTTCAAAAAGATTTAGGCAAAGAACCACTTAAGGATCAACGTGGTGTTGTTGTCAGTGATGTAGTGAAAGATGAATTAACCTTTAGAATACTAAATTGGAACCAGTGGACTTTACTTTTCAACAAAGCTAATAATGGTACGATCACTCTGACAGAATCTAAAGGTGCAGCTGGAAAGTTATTTGACAGAGGAAACCGAGTTAATAATTCTCTGCCAACAAAGAGTGATGATTTTTATCCTGTGTTTGAGAAAACCGTTAAAGAAGTCGAAGATTTTGCCCGCGATCGCATTCGTCAAGCAGTTTTAGATTTGTTGAACAAATTATCAAGTTATGTAGCTCAAGAGCGTGAATATCTCAAAGCAATTTTATATCCAGAAATGGAACAAGATATTGAAGATAAATTTAGTTTTGAAGCAGCTGATCTATTTTATAAATTGTTTTTGGGTTGCGATCCTAATCAATGGAAAGAAGCAATCATCTCCGAAATCAATAGTAAAAACAAAGCAATTACATCCGAAATTATATTTCCCTTAGCGCGTCAAAACGACAAACACAATATTGGTCAAATCTTTGACTGGGCACCAGAAAGGAGTCAAGGTCTATCCAGAGCTAGCAACCATCAACTGTTAGTGCTGCGACTGCGAGATGAGATTACTGCTAGCGCTAGTCTCCACCTTGTGCAGTATGTTAGTGAAGTTAATCAACAAGTTAATTTAGAACTAGAAGGTATCTTGGATCAAATTATTCCCAGTTTGCAAAATATCTCAAAAGAAGAAGCATTGTTGAGGTATTTGGCGGCGGGTAACTCTCCAGATGAAATATCAATTCCTACTTGGTTGCAGATTCTCTCAGAAATTGTCACTATTTCTTACTTAGATATTTCTATGTAATTGCAAAAATTATGCTTTGGATAAAAACTGTTAAAAAACATCTGATAAAACCAGATGTTTTTGAGATTAAACCACAGATACACACGGATAAACACCGATAATTAATTCATTTGTGTTTATCTGTGTACATCTGTGGTTCCCCATCATAAATTACTGCTTTTTACAATAAGTCTAATAACTTTCCTGTTCTTCCCATAGCACTTAATGAATTCTGCGCTTACGGATACTGCAATGAACCCTTTTCAATTCAACAATCATAATGATCAACAACCAAGCGAGCAAAAAAAAAGATTTCCAGGATGGTTTGCTCTAGATTTTGGAACCTCGAATTCTACAGTTACACTTTTCGATCCGATTGAAGTACCGATCGCAGAAATTTTACCCAAAGAACAAGAGATACGGTTGCGCTCCTGCTTAGCTCAATGGCTGAGTTCTCCCGCTTCGTTAGCTCTACCAGATGTTAGCGATAGCGAATGGGAAAAGTTTATCGCTGATATTAGCAAAAACCTCAATATAGAACCCAATCGCTTGAGTGAAGTTTTTGAAAGTGATAACAAAGAGCGATTTTTGGAAACGATTCGCCAAATAGAACTGTGTTTGGGTAACAGCGAGCGATTCCGCCGCGCTGTCAGCAAAAAACTTTACCAGATATATCATGAAGTGTTCCGCGTCCCGACACTGGAGTCTCAAAATTTGATTCCGATGGTTTTGGATATTGATCGCCGCGATACGGAAATTCCTAGCGAGTTGGAAATTTTTAAGTTGGCGGATTTAAAACTGCGGATGGGTAGAGAAGCTAGAGACAATAGAAAAAAAGCGATCGCTCAAAGTACAAGCAGCTCCATAAAAGAAATTATCAGCAGATTTCACCATTCACCCAAGCGCTACTTTGGACAGGAACGATCTTTTCCAGTTATTTTGAATGGTGCAGAAGAAACAATTACTGTTAACGAGCTAATTCAAGGAGCTTGGGGACATCTCATCGAGTTAACTGAAGACTACCGTCAACGAGCACGGCGCAGATTTTCTGAGGGAGATTTTTTAACAGCAGTTGTCACTTACCCAACTGTTGCCCCACCAGTTGTTCGTAAAGAAATTAAGGAATTGATTGAGCAACTAGGGATTGACGATGTGCAAACTGCTTATGATGAAGCCGTTTCTGTAGCGATATTCTTTTTGTGGCGAGAATTTGGTGGTAATCTCAACATTGGTATTGAGTCATTTAAAACCCGTTGTCGCCAAGAAGGGAATAAATGGTCACAAAATGTTCTCGTTTTAGATATTGGTGGGGGAACAACAGACTTAGCTTTGATTGAACTTACTTTAGAAGATAAAACTCCGACGTTTACCGATTATGAAGACCGAGGTTTGGGGGGACGGTATTATAAACTTACACCGAAACTGTTAGGTTCATCTGGTCATTTACAATTAGGTGGTGAGTTAATTACACTGCGAATTTTTAGATTATTGAAAGTTGCGATCGCTGATTTTTTATTAGCAGCAGTAACAACAGGTGATATTGAAAGCGAAAAGCTAGAAGACTTAATTAACTCAGAGTTAAATGAGCGTTTCTTAGAGCAAGGCAAATTTAAAAGCGGCAGCCTTTTAAAATGTCTGGATAGAGAGAATCCAGAAGGTGACGTTGCTTACAAAGATGCCCTAGATACTGCCGAGAAAGTATTACCCACCCGTTGGCAACAAGCGCCCCAACGCCTGCAAACCTTTTATACTCTCTGGGATCATGCAGAAGCAGCTAAACTTAAACTTGGGCAAACAACCGCAGATGATTCTCTGTTGACGTTCACTCTTTGCGAACAGCAAATTTCTGAACTGCTCACCCAAAATGCTGTTAAATTGCAGGTCAAAGATCCAACTAACATTTGTCTTACCTTAGATAGTCAGCAATTTGAACGAGCTGCTTCTTCAGCAATTAAAGAAGCGATCGGTATTGCTAAAGGACTAATGGAAAGTCGCTTGCGTTCTCAAGATACTACCAAAGATTTTAGAAACTCTCAAAAAGTTGATTGGTTAATTCTGTCTGGCAAAACTTGCAATCTCGATTTAGTACAGCGCCAAATCTACCAAGAATTTAGTAACTCTCGATATTTTGTCTGGAATCCAGAGCGGATTACCTTTGTGCTGGAATTTACTAAGCTAGCCACATCCGCTGGTGCTTGCTATGCCGAGAAGTTGCGAAGACTAAGATTTGATCCAGAAGAATCCAAGGCATTACTGTGTAAGGGAGCCAACCAATTAGAAATTGATGTCAAAAACCTATTTTATTACCTACCCTGCAACTTCAAACGCAAAACCCAAACCAACGATTTGCTGTCAATATTCAAAGCAGGACAAGAACTTTACCAACTTGCACCTTGGGAAACGGTAGCAAAAGTTCGGACTGCTTGGCAAGGGATACAATTAACCAATATCATCTATCGTCAGGACTACGAAGATGGAGATTTAAGGCTTTGGGGAAGCTTTGACGGCAGAAACCTCATGGAGAAACTGGCAATGAATGAGTCTGAGTTTCTCAAAAAAATTAAAGTTCAATTTGAGATTGACCAAACACTTCAGTTTAGCGTGCTGCTTTGTCAAGGAAATCCCCATTATTTAATTGACGTTCCTGGCATTGATGTAGGCTCAGCAATAATGGCAGGTTCCGGGAAAGAAGCGTCAGCGTTGTTTGCTGATGGTAAATTGAAGTGGAATATCGCAGTTGAACGCCCTTACAAAGACTTAAATGATGGTGATATCGCCGTCAATGTGATTGAGTCAGCAACCGTTGATCAACCACATGCCTATCATCTCGTATTTGAAGTAGGCAATGATAATAGTAAATCACTCCAAGAATTTCATTATCTGCGCGATGGCACACCGCAACCAGGAAGTGGGTTAATCAGTAACTCCTTGCCTCATTTCCCACAAACTGGCCAACACACTTTTTATGTTTATCAAACAGATGCCGAAACCAACACCAAAAAATGGATACGAATTGGCGCACTCAGCAAACCAGATATTACCACAGATTACCCTTGCCAATATTGTGTGACTCTCGATGATAAAGGCATTCTGCGGATGCACGCTGGTGAAGTGCCTTACTGGACATCGAAAAATCAAGAATGCCTCAAGCAAGAGGGATGTGTTTTTTACGCTGAATTAGACTTGCAACCCAACGAAGTCGATAAAGAACGTGATCCATTTTGCGGTGTACATTAAGCTTGCCTCACGCAGAGACGCAGCGAAAAGTTCTGGAGGAGGGTTTCCCTCTCTTACGAGACGCTAACGCGAACCGCAGGAAACTTTTCAAGACAGAGACACAGAGGTTTTCTCTGCGACTCTGCGCGACGGACACTTTGCTCAAGTCGGGAAACCCGCCCACGCAAGTGTCCTCCTCTGCGTGAGATAGAAAAAAAGTGACATTCATGCAGCATCTACGTCAGCTATTAGAAATAGAAAACTCAGAGTTAGCTCGGTTACTGCGGTTTAGCCTGTACGGACTAGAAGCCACTCTAAATCAAGCTCGCACAGAATTTCCACTAGATCCTGGATCTGAAATATGCGATGAGGTGCTGCAAGAACTTCATAGCCTATTACAACCCGCTGTAACTGCACCTCTACAACAAGACTCTGGCTGGGAAGATATGCCGCTCCCAAATGCTTTAAAACTAAGTCATCTTCGAGAAGCTTTCGATTCTGACCCAGAACTTAGTTATTATCTGGGTGATTCTCCATTACAAAGCCAAACAGACTCAGATTTGTGGAACGAAATTCAACGCAAATTGCTGCGAGTTCCAGAGGATTTGGCTACATCTTGGCGACAGCGTGCCTTGAATCTGGCTCAAGAGGCTGGTGCAATAGAGAATAATTCTGATCTCTATCAACTGCCTTTTTTCCGAGATGAAATTATTTACCCCGGACTCAGCGGTACTGTGAGAGCTAAAGGATTGTGTTTATCTCAAAAAGCACTGTTAAATTCGGATATTGTCCAAAATAATCAATCTGGAAATTTGTATTTACTAGCTGGGTTACTGCTAGTTTGTATAAAATTTATCGAACTAGACCCAGATTTACATCATGCCTTAAAAAGCGTTTTTGGCTTTGATGTTATTTCTTTGCACTCCAATCCCGAACAGCAAAATCAATACATTGATGCTTTAGGCGATCGCTTCGAGCGTACCCAAAAAGCTGAGGAAAATGTTGAGCCGCTGTTAACGTTGCGTGCTTGGATTGACATGGATGAGGCAATACATTCTCTAGTATTTGTACCACCTGCTGAGCGTTATTCTTGGTGGGGTAAGCTACAACAAGAATCGCGGCGGATTTTGAAAAAAGTTGCTGACCAGGCAAATGCAGCAGGTTATAAAGTGCGGATTCGTCAATTATCGGGACTATATGCAGATATCTGTGCTTTATCTAAAGATGACCTGCAACTGAATTGTGGAGGAGTTCCAGGGGAAGTTTTTACCTGTCTTCGGGTGTATGCGCGAATTAACCAAGAAGAATCTCTAGGTCGTGTACTATTTCGCTCATCACGGTAATTGCTGGTGATTTATATCAATAACACAAAAGTATATTTTATAAATATTAAAGTATATGTTACTACATAATTAAATTTTACCTTTCCCAGTGGGAAATATATGAAGTGAGCGGTCAAGTACAGGGAAAGGAGAGATTATGCCGTTAAATCCGATAATTTCAGGTTATGACTTAACGGAAATCATATATGAAGGCATTAATACCATTGTTTACCGCGCTCAGGCAAAAAAAAACCAGCAGCCTGTCATGCTCAAAGTTCTCAAGGCAGAGTATCCCACTCTTGAACAGATTACTCGCTTCAAGCACGAATATAAAACTACAGAAAATCTCAACTGCGAAGGTATTATCAAAGTCTGTCATCGATTTACTTATCATACTAAATCCGGTTTCCATAAAACCCTAATAAATTAAATAACATTTAGCCAATGATAATTAGTTAGATTTCTAATTTCTTCTTTCATTTCACTGAGAATATTACAACGCTTTACTAAGACTTGT
>JAHHHK010000038.1 GCA_019359395.1 Komarekiella atlantica HA4396-MV6 | reverse complement strand
AACGCTTTACAGAAATCATCTACATGACAGAACAAAGCTGTCTTTACTAAACATAGGACAGGCTGCTGGATTTGTTGTTATTTTCAGCTTACTACCTGTCCTTTTCCTTAACCCGAACTCAGGTTAAGTAGTGAGCATCTTAAACTCGGAACGAGCTTTTAGGCGGGAAGAAATTAGATTTATTTTATTGAGGCGATCGCCTGCTATGGAAGAGTAGAGCGTTAGCGTATCGCTTTAATCCTTATTGCTTATTTATAGCAGTCGAAGTATAGGTTATACCAATTCACGAAAATCTTGATATATATAAATTTCTCATAGGGGCACGGCATTGCCCATACGTGTCAACTTAACGTGAAACTTATTTCCCGCAAGGAACTGAAGTTCCTTGCTAATAGCAAAAATCATCTGAAGATGACTAAAATATTCCCAAAAATCCTTAGTCTACTTTAGTAGACTTTAGCTATTAGCCAGAGAATTCATTCTCTGGCGGGTGAGGAGGTCAATAGTAAAGCTATTTTTAGCTGAAGTTGACACCAATGGCAATGCCGTGCCCCTACCAACGTATTTTGTCATTATACTAATGGATTTTTATTCTGCGTGGCTGAGCTTATAGTTTGCTCAATTCTTTTCAACCTTGTTTCTGGACGTTTGGCACTTTCAATCCAAAAGAGTATATTCTTTTTGGATGAGTTACTAAATGCCTGAAAATATTTGTTAGCAGTTTCGTTCGCTTCTAATGCTTGCTTTAAATCTACTGGAATGATTAACTCTTCTATGGCGTCTAATTTGTTCCAGGAGCTATCTTGTTTAGCAACTTCAATTTTTTTCAAACCAGCATCCGTCATTAAATTTTGTTCGATAAGTTCTTCAATATATTTCTTGTTTAACTTTGACCATACGCTTTTCGGTTTTCGGGGTGTAAATATTTGCATATAACGTTCTTCATCTAACGATTTGACTTTACTGTCAATCCAACCAAAGCATAAAGCTTCTTTCACAGCTTCGCTATATTGAACGCTTGACTGACCACTTTTAACTTTGTAGTAGATGAGCCATATACCAATAGAAGTCTGATGGTTTTTCTCCAACCATTCCCGCCATTCTTGGCGATTTGCGGCATAAAGAGTTTCTAGTTGATTATCAAATTTCGGCATAATCCTAACTGGGGATTGAGGATTGGGTATGAGAAAGGAATTATTTTGCTCCCCTGCTCCCAATCCCTTTTACTTAAGAATCGATATTATCATCGTTGATAGTCAACAATTTTACTCATGGGGAACCTTATAAATACACCTGGAGTCTGTATTTTCTTGTAGATGTTGCCTTTTAGCATGTTTGTGGCTTGACGTAAAAATTAAAACATCCGCCAAAAGCTATGATGCTCTCACTAGCTATGCAGTTTCAGCAAGGTGTATCTGTCGTACTTCGGCAGTGTGTGAGTTACACAACCATCATCAGTCTTTCCATGTTATCTGTCGCTTGCGGTTCCATACAGGCACAAAATAATCCTCGTGATGCTCCGGTACAGACTGAAGTTGCTACTTCTAGTCGGGTAGTAGCTTTAGGAAAATTAGTCCCAGAAGGTGATGTGATTAAAATTTCTGTGGTTAATGCTCAAGATAGCCGCGTTAACCAAATCTTGGTAAAGGAAGGTGATTTTGTCAAGGCAAATCAGGTAATTGCCATTCTCCAAGGACAGAATAAAGCTGAACAACAACTTAGGGATGCTCAAGCAAATGTAACAATTAAGCGATCGCAATTGCTTAAAATTCAGCAAGGTGATTTTAAACAGGGAGAAATTACTGCCCAACGCGCTGCTATTACTGAATTAGAAGCCCGCCTGCGAACTGAATCCCAACAGCGACAAGCAACCATCGCCCAAGCCCAAGCAACTATCCGCAATACTCAGCTGCAATATCAACGGTATGTGACTTTAGCTCACCAAGGAGCTATCAAGCGCTCTGAGTTAGACGACGCCCAAGAGAAATTTGATCGAGCAAAAGCAGTTCTTTCGCAAAATAAGGCCGAGTTAGACAACACCACATCCACCGTACAGGCACAACTTGCTAAAGAAAAGGCGAATCTCAAGCGATTGCAGGAGGTGCGCCCAGTTGATATTGAGATAGCGAAAGCTGAATTAGAGCAAGCCCAAATCCAGGTAGAACAGCAAAAAGCTCAATTAGAAGATTCACAAGTGCGAGTTCCCGTCGCTGGGCAGATTTTACGGCTCAATACCCGTGTTGGAGAACAGGTAAACACCCAAGAGGGAATTGCAGAATTAGGACAAACAAAACAGATGTATGCGATCGCAGAAGTTTACGAAATTGATATCGTCAAGGTGCGTCTAGGACAGCAAGCGATAATTAACAGCGAGTACGGCGGCTTTAGTGGCGATATCCGGGGTAAGGTCGATCAGATTGGTTTGCAGATTGGTAAAACCCGCTTAAATCAAGACCAAAATAATCCAACTAACGATGTCAATGCCCGTGTAGTCGAAGTTAAAATCCGCATTCACCCAGAAGATAGTTCAAAAGTAGCTGCTTTAACTGGGATGCAAGTGCGAGTCAAGATTGACGTTGCGGCTTCTTAACGATTATTAAAATGTGGCGTTGTTGAGTGGAAATATAGAATTAGTGTCACGCAGAGGCGCAAAGACGCAAAGATAAGAGTTTTAAAGACTTGATTTTGGACTTTCACAGGACTTACGCAAAATACCTCTTAAACTCTCATTCCTCTGTGTCCTCTTGCCTCTGCGGTTTGATTCTTCTGTCACTTGTGCGTAAGGCCTATTTCATACTCATATTCAGCAACATCTAAAATCTTCTCTTTCTACTCTTGGCGTCCTTGGCGTCCTTGGCGGTTCGTTAAAAGGTAATTTGTTACCCAAATCAGGAACCTGCAATTATGAAATTTCCCCCGCTCAAATTTAACAATTTCCAATTAGAAACTCCCCTAGCTTGGTCGCAGTTGTCTCATCAAAAAGTACGCTTAGCTGTAGCAACTACAGGCGTGTGCTTTGCCAATATTCTGATGTTTACACAGCTAGGACTTCTAGCAATGTTGACAGAAGGGACAACCAGGCTTCATGAAAGTTTAGGAGGAGATTTATTATTAGTATCCTCATACAGTCCTAGTTTACAGTTTAGAATATCTTTTCCACGTGCTTACATTTATCAAGCAACTGCGGTAGATGGTGTCTCTGCTGTTAGCCCTGTCTATATTAATAGGGCGAATTGGGTAAATCCCAATCAATTATCTAAACCGAATAACTCTAACCAAAAAATCCCTCGCAGACGGGGTTTCTTTGGTAACGAAGTTAGGGTTATTGCTTTCAATCCTGCCCATTCTTCTGTGTTTAAATTACCAGAAGTAAATCAGCAACTAGCAAAATTGACTGCACCAGATGCGGTATTATTTGACCGTTTATCCCAATCTTCTTTAGGCGAAATTTCGCAATCGCTTGCTAAGAAATCAGAGTTAGCAACTCTCATGGAAAATCGCCGCACCCATGTAGTTGGACTTTTCAGCATGGGTAGCACCATGAATGATAAAGGGAACGTGATTATGAGTGACTGGAATTACGCTCAGCGGAATGGTCAAGATAGCCTCAATCAAGCGCGGCTTGGGGTAGTTACCCTCGAAAAAGGTGCAAATTTGAGCAAAGTCCAAGCACAACTGCGTCAACGTCTTCCGCCAGAGGTGGAGGTATTTACTCACAAAGAATTAATTCAACGCGAGCAACAGTTTTACGGTTCACAGCCAGAGGGGATCATCCTCAAGTTTGGTACGATTGTCGGCTTTGTTGTAGGGGTGATTATTCTTTATCAAGTTCTCTATTCTGATGTTAGCGATCACCTCTCAGAGTATGCCACTCTCAAGGCTATGGGTTATAGCGATCGCTCTTTATTATTAGTAGTAATACAAGAAGCTGTGATTTTGGGCGTAATGGGATTCATCCCTGGCTTTATCGCCTCAGTTGGTATCTATCAATTACTCGTAACACTCACGCGAATTCCCCTGGCGATGAAAGCGAGTGTGGCGATTCAAGTGTTCATCCTAACTATTGTAATGTGTGGCGTTTCCGGTGCGATCGCCACCACTAAACTCCGTTCTGCCGATCCGGCTGATGTGTTTTAGGATTAATTTATGGAACCGACTGTCGCTGTTAGCAACCTCAATCATGCTTTCGGTCAAGGGATTTTGCGTAAGCCTGTGCTGAGTGATGTGGATTTGGTGATTTATCCGGGGGAAATTGTCATCCTCACAGGCCCTTCTGGTGGTGGTAAGACGACATTACTCACACTAATTGGCGGATTGCGATCGGTGCAGGATGGAAGTCTGAAAATTCTTGGTCAAGAACTACGGGGTTCTAACAAAAAGCAGTTAACTCAAGTACGAAACCAAATCGGCTTTATCTTTCAGCATCACAACTTACTTAAGTGCCTCTCTGCCTATGGTAACGTCCGCATGTCCATAAAGCTACATCCAGAAATTCCCAAACAGGAATATCGACACCGCGCTGTAGCCATGTTAGCAGCTGTAGGATTAGGCGAACTTGTAGATAATTACCCAGACAAATTATCAGGTGGACAAAAGCAAAGAGTTGCGATCGCTAGGGCGTTGGTTGGTCAGCCCAAATTGGTGCTAGCAGATGAACCTACTTCATCATTAGACAGTAAAACTGGTCGCGATGTCGTTGACATTATTCAACGTCTTGCAAAAGAAGAAGGGTGTTCAGTTTTACTTGTAACTCACGATGCCCGAATTTTAGATATTGCCGATCGCATTGTTCACATGGAAGATGGACGGTTACAAAAAAAATAAAAAGAAACTTACACAGAAAATTTACACAAACAACAAAATAGTGTCACAGAGAATCTGCAAAAATTAGATTGTTGCTACTTTAATTATAAAAGCAGTTTCAAATATTGTTAATTCTATTATTGATTGCCTCAGTAGCCACTACTACATTAACTATTCAGAAATTATATTGTATTTATCTCTGCACTGTTAACAAGTTTAATTATTTATCAAAATCTTATGCTAAAATCAAAACTTAAAAACTTTTTAGATTCTCACTATGACAACCTTCATCCAACAGCTGATGAATTGTCTGAGTGGTTAAATTCTTCTGAGGTTAAAGACTGGGTTAAATACAAGCTTCAAAATATTTGCCCTGATTGGGAAGTTATATTTGAGCAATTAAAGACCGAATTTCTTAAAGATATTAATTATCATTGGTGTATTGAAAATAGAAAATACTCTTATGTATGTTTAGGCATAAATCCTAAAAAGTTGGTTCTATGGGTGGCTTTGAGCGAAGACAAAGTTTTTCAAACTCCAGATTGCCCTATTACATTCAAAGTTTTCCGAGAAAATAAGCGCAAAATGCAGTGTGAGTTTTAAGGTGATTAGACTCACTTGTAAAAATTATAAAAGTGTAAAGGTTGGGAATGGATATAACTTACCTAGAGCTGATTCATCACTGCATAGAAGTTGTGTAGGGAAGCGATCGCTTTCATAATTTACATACCGTAATTTTAGAGATTACAAATTTTGTGCATCTATCTATAGAGTGAACCTTATTTATTTGTATTGCTCATAAGACTATCCTCAAGGTAGATCAAGTTAATTTAGTCTAAGTATGAAAATGACTTTACTCCATTAAACTTAGTTATATTAATCACTTTATTTGTTGCAAAAGATTAATTACTCAATAGAATAATTTAACACCTAGTACAATCAACAATTATCTTGAATACATTTAATACAAGTAATGGCTTCAACTACAACTTATACATACAATGACTTCGGCAACTTGATCACCGAGAAGATTGACAAAAACAGTGATGGGATAATAGATTCGGTCATCACCTACAACATCATATCTGACACCTATGGCTTCTTCCCCACCATCATTTATACCTACGATGCCAAAGGTAATCGGACATCCGCAGGCTATGACGGAGATGGCGACGGTATAGGTGAAGATATATTCTATACTGCTACTTACGATGCCAACGGCAACCGGACATCCGTCTACGATCGCAACAGTACGCCTGAGTTTGTTACTTATACTTATGATGCTGAGGGCAACGTTACATCCGAAAGAATTGACTCCGATAACAATGGCACGTTTGAGTCTGCTTCCACATATACCTACGATGCCAACGGTAATCTCACATCTAAAAGTATTGATTACAACAACGATGATATCGATGAAACTATAGTTTACACTGCCACCTACGATACTAAGGCCAACCTAACATCTGAAAGTTATGACAAGGATGGCGATGGAAAGACTGATACCATCATCTACACTTATAATGCCAAGGGAAACCTAACATCCGAAAGTATTGACAACGATGGCGATCGCAAGCCTGATATCATCACTTACAGCTATGATGCCGATAGCAATCTGAAAACCAAGAGCTTTGACAATAATAACGATGGCATCATTGACAAAGTTACTACTTACAGCTACGACATTTATGATGCCAACGGCAACCCCATATCTGCATCCTCAACTTACGATGCCAACGGCAATCTCACATCCACCAGTTCTGAATCCTACACGTATGATGCCAACGGCTACCTGACTTCCGCCGTATATTACGAAGATGATGGCCAGGTTAGAGAAGGTTACGTTTATACCCGCAATGCCAACGGCAACCTGACATCCTTAAGCAACGACTATGATGGTGACGGCACAGCTGATGAACTCGCCTTTACTTATACCTATGATGCCTACGGTCGTTTAACACTAGTAAACTATTACAACCTCATTGGTACTTATGCTTACGATACTTACGGCAACCTAGTATCTTCTTCTCTTGACTCCGGTGCGGAGTTTATTAGAGTATACGATCGCACAAGCCTGACTGGTGATCATAACGACGATAGTCAGACTGATGCAGTCTTCACTGACAGGTATGATGATGACGGCAAGCTAATTTCTAGACAGGCTGACAACAATAATGATGGCGTCATTGATACGTTAACTACTTACAAATACGATACTGACGGTAAGCTGATATCGGAAGAGATTGACAACAACAATGATGGTGTAACTGATAGTATTGTTAGCTACATCTACGATACAGCTGAAAATACAATTATTGAGCGCGAGTACGTGATCAGTTTTCGCGTTAGTCAACTTGTAGAGAAGATTATTAATAACGACAATCCAGTGGCGGATTTGCTCCTCAACGGTAGCAACGGTAATGACGAACTAATTGGTGATGCTGGCAATGACAAAATTTCTGGTGGCGACGGTAACGATGAACTTTTGGGATTAGCCGGGTCTGACTCTCTCTACGGTGGCAATGGTAATGATGATTTAGTGGGATTTGATGGCAATGACATACTTTATGGTGGTAACGGAAATGATCAACTTTTAGGATTTGACGGCAATGACAGACTTTACGCTGGCAGTGGTAATGATACCCTGATTGGCGGTGCTGGTGGCGATATATTAGTTGGGGGTAATGGGCGCGATACGTTCGTGTTTGAGTCTTTGAGTGATTCGTTACTGTCTAATTTTGATGTGATTAAGGACTTCAAAATTGGAGTGGATAGCATTGATGCACCATTAGCTGTGAATGCTGCTAATATTGTTCAATTTGGCAAGATTAACACTTTGACTGAGGCTAAAATTCAAAGTTTATTAAACACAACTACTTTTGCTGCCAATAAAGCGGCAACATTTAGTGTAGGTCTGGGTACAAGTACTAATGTGCGGACGTTCTTGGCTCTCAACGATTCGACAAATGGATTTAACGCCGCTAGTGATGCCATCATTGAGATTACTGGTTGGAGTAGTAATCTAGCAACGTCTTTGGATAGCAATTTAGGTGCGTTATCTATTGTTTAATTTGAGTTGGTGGAAATTTGATGTAGTAGAGACGTTGCATTGCAATGTCTCTACTATTTTTATATTCTGTTTGAAATTTTTAAGACGGATATGCATTGTTAGAGTTGATAAATCGCTTTATAGAAGTTGAGTAAAGAAGCGATCACTTCTCGATTTTATATCCGGTGTCAAAATATATAGTACCATATTTTTTACATCTACTACTAATAATAAATCTATTTTTATCTTTAACTAAAAAGTATATTTATCAAGATAGATGTAGTTAAGCAAAATTTTTTCCCCGATAGTTTTACTATCTTTGCTCACATCAACGGCTCAATTTATTGCTATTTATTAATTTGTAAATAGAGTAATTTAGTACTGGCTACAATCAATAATTATCTCTAGTAAACTTAATACAAGTAATGGCATTAACTACAACTTATACTTACAATGCTGACGGTACTCTCATATCCGAAAGCATTGACAATAATGGTGATGGGATAGCAGACTCGGTCATCACCTACAACGTCATATTTAGTAGCCTTGAGGACGCTATCTTAACTTATTATACCTACGATACCAAAGGTAATCGTATATCTGGGAGTTATAACTATGGCGAAGATAACGACGATATAGCTAATGAAGTATTTTATACTGTTACTTACGATGCCAACGGCAACCTGACATCTGTCTATGATCGCAACAGTACGCCTGAATTTGTCACTTATACCTATGATGCTGACGGCAATCGCACAACCGTAACAATTGGTAATAGTACTACTATTTATACCTATGATGCCAATGGTAATCGCACATCCGAAAGTATAGACAACGATGGCGACGGTGTAGCTGATGATTTATTCTACACCGATACCTACAATGCTAAAAGCAAATTAATATCCAGGCTCGGTGGCAACGACACAGTTGATTATGCTAACACCTATGCTTACGATGCCAACGGTAGACTAACATCCGCTCGTACAAGTAATCTTTATAAAGACGGTAGCAAATTTGAGCAAAATACCACTTATACTTACGATATTAACGGCAATCTGACATCCGAAACCAATGATTATGAGGATGGCAGAGGTGATGATATCACAATCTATACTTACGATGCCGACGGCAATCAAACCTCCAAAAGTACTAAATACTACGATGCCGACGGTATTCCTTATCAAGTCAACGTCACTACTTATACTTATGATGCCGACGGCAATCGCACATCTGAGAAGCAATACAACAATGGTGACAGCAAGCCTGAACAAGTCAAGATTTATGCCTACGATACCAATGGCAACCAGATATTCTATAGCGAAGACAGCAATGGCGACGGCAAGCTTGAGCAAGTCAATACATATACCTACGATGCTAACGGCAACCAGACATCGGTAAGCTCTGACTACAATGGCGACAGTAAAGTTGACTTTACTACTATCTATACTTACGATACTAACGGCAACCAAACATCGGTAGGCTCTGATAACAATGGCGACGGCAAAGCTGACTATATCGTCAACACTTTTACTTACAATGCTTACGGTCAGTTAACATCAGTCGGCTATGACTTGGATGGCGACGGCACTATTGTCAGTAGCGCCAGCTATACCTATGATACATACGGTAACTTAGCATCCTTGAGCGGTGTTAACGGTGTGCCTAATATAACGACTACCTTTGGTCGTACAAGCAAAAAAGATGACAACAATAGCGATGGCATTACTGATTCAGTCACCACTTACAGCTATGGTATCAACGGCAGACTGATATCTGAGCAGACTGATAATAACAATGATGGTATTACTGACGCACTCACCACTTACAGCTATGATGCTGATGGCAAGTTGACAACCAAGAATTTTGATAATGGCAATAATGGCATCATCGACGCACTCACTACCTATAATTACGATGCTGACGGCAAGCTGATATCTGAGGAGATTGATAATAACAATGATGGTTTCACTGACGCACTCACCATTTACAGCTATGATGCTGACGGCAAGTTGACAACCAAGAATTTTGATAATGGAAACGACGGCATCATCGACACACTTACTACCTATAACTACGATGCTGATGGCAAGCTGATATCTGAGAAGATTGATAACAATAATGATGGCATCACTGATACTATTGCTAGCTATATCTACGATACAGTTGTAGTCAGCAATATTGTTGAGCGCTACTACTTGCTAGATACTCGCATTAGTCAAGTCGTATCAAAGATTATTGATAGTGATAATCCAGTAGAGGGTTTGTTCCTTAAAGGTGGCAGCGATAATGATGAGCTGATTGGTGATGCTGGCAGTGACCAAATTTATAGTGGCGACGGGAATGATGAACTTTTGGGATTAGCGGGAGATGACTATATCTCTGGTGGTAATGGTAATGATGATGTGGTGGGATTTGATGGCAATGACCTACTTTATGGTGGTAACGGAAATGATCAACTCTCAGGATTTGACGGCAATGATAAACTATCGGGTGACAGCGGTAATGATACACTCATTGGTGCTGGTGGCGCAGATATCCTAATTGGCGGTAAGGGGCGTGATAAATTTGTGTTTGAGTCGTTGAGTGATTCGTTACTGTCTAATTTTGATGTGATTAAAGACTTCAAAATTGGTGTGGATACTATCGATGCACCATTAGCCGTGGATGCTGCTAATATTGTCCAATTTGGCCAGATTAACACTTTGACTGAGGCTAAAATTCAAAGTTTATTAAACACAACTACTTTTGCTGCCAATAAAGCGGCAATATTTGGCGTTGGTACAGGTGATAATCAGCGAACTTTTTTAGCTCTTAACGATTCGACAAATGGGTTTAATGCCACCACTGATGCCATCATTGAGATTACTTATTGGAGTAGTAATGTAGAAACGTCTTTGGGTGGTAATTTAGGTGCGCTGTCAATTGTTTAATCTTTGTAGAGACGTTGTATTGCAACGTCTCTACTCTACAATTTTTGCAATGCAACTCTACAATTTTTATGTGTTTATATATAAATCAATCTAGGTAAACTAATAATGAAAGAAGCATCAAATTCTGTTCACAACTTCTGAGATGGATATGCATTGTTAAAGTTGATAAAGCTATATCAGTCCACTATAAGCTAACCTATCACAAAAATTGATTATTGTATTTGTTATTAGGAAAAAATTTTGCGATGCCTGCGGCGGGTGGAGCCATCGTTTCTTATACAAAAGCTCTATATTTCAGAAATGGCAAAAGTTTTCGGAGAGTGACAAAAGCGGTTGATGTGGTTAATCATCTCCACAAAAAAAGCCCAGGCTTTTGGTTTTGAGTTGATTCCTCAGCCCTCAGAAAATCTGGTTTCTTAGAAGAGGGATATATTTTTTATCAAAACCCTGACCTCAGACAAAATTCGAGGAACAAGTTTGGCTCCAAGTAAGTAAACATGACTAAATTGAGTAGACGATACGGAAAATGATTTTTCAACCTCTTCGACGTTTGTTAATTTTTACTTTAGTGTTCTTGCTATTTTTAACAGTAGCTAGTGGTATTTTTGTGTACCAAGTTTCACCATTGAGAGATCCGACTTTTCAACCCAATAGTGCAAATGGAGGTTCATTAATACCTTGGATGAAAGGTGTCACAGAAGGGCATTGGTTATCAGGAGTTAATGTATTAGCATTTTCACTTTCTACAAATATCACGCTCTTTAGTTGGCAACAAGGCGTGTATAACCAAAATAATAAATTGCTACGTTTTATCCTGATAATAGTCACATTGATGATGTTATTTAGTTTTTTGTGGATTGCATTTATGGTTTATTTGTTATCACAGTGGTTAATTGATTAAACTACCTGTTAACTTTCTCTTTGCTAATTATGTAGAATAAATAAAAAGCAGCTTAGAACTGATTTTTATAATTAAATTTTCTCTGCCAACCAAAAATTAGTTGTTTGGCATACTGTTGTGCTTGAGCACCAGATAGTAGCTGAAAATTATGGTTCTTCAGGACTCATACAGCGGTTCTCGTTTACGTGAGGTATATCCGTAGTGGCACGGCAGTGCCCATTGGTGTTAACTTTAGCTAAAAATAGCTTTCCTGTTGGCCTCCTCATCCGCCAGAGAATAAATTCTCTAGCGGATGAGCGAAAGTCTACTCAAGTAGACTCAGGATTTTGGGCGATTTTATAGTAATCTTTAGATGACTTTTGCTATGAGCAAGGAACTGAAGTTCCTTGCGGGATGTGGATTTCACGTTAAGTTGACACCAATGCGTACTGCCGTGCCCCTATACCTGACGATGTAATGTTGTATGTATCTGAATGGGAACCGCTATATATGCGAAATAATTAGTTATTTAAGTTAAAAATAATCAATAAGTATATAAAAATATGATCCAAACCCTTGAGATAGTTGACATTGAAACTATATTTCTTGTTATCTATAAAATATAACAATAAGATTTTTGGGTGTATTTACAAACATGCTCAAAAAAAGAGGCATTGAAATTATAACAGAGCTTCTGGATTTGAAAGATGTAAAAGTTATATCACAGCGTCTTCATACTGGGAGGTTACAGCGGTAATTATAAGTGTGCTGTCAATTGTTTAATTTAAGTTAGTTAAGTTTGGCTGAAGGTAATTAGACTTGTCCAACAATTTTACATCCACTCAAATTAAACGTTTACACCCATCTACGATCGCCCTAACCAACTCCATGCAAGTGGCGATTGCTTTTTTTTCTTTTAGCTTTATCCTCTACAGTCAAGTTGCATCAGCAGGCTTGACTTTACCATTACGCACCAAAAAGGGAATGGTGGTTTCGGCTCATCCCTTAGCTAGTGAAGCGGGAATTTCGATGTTGCGTAGGGGTGGAAATGCAGTTGATGCAGCGGTAGCCACAACCTTTGCTATTTCTGTAGTTGAGCCTTTTTCAGCCGGAATCGGCGGCGGCGGCTTTTTGTTGATGCATTCAGAGAAAACTGGGGAAATGAAAGCCTTAGATTTCCGGGAACGCGCACCCCTCAAAGCCACAAGAAATATGTATTTGGATGCACAAGGTAAGGTGCGTCCGAATGCAAGCGTGAATGGTTATTTAGCAGTAGCGACACCAGGAACAGTGGCGGGACTTTATGAAGTCCATCGTCGCTATGGTAAGCTGTCTTGGCAAGAGGCAGTAAAACCTGCGATCGCTCTTGCTAAAGATGGCTTTGTTTTAAGTCCTCAAGTTACTTGGCGTTCGATCCCAGAGTACAAAAACCGCAAGCAAGCAATTCTCGACAATCCGGCGGCGCGGGAAATTTTCATTCGTAACGGCGAATTATATCAACCAGGCGAAAAGCTGGTGCAGCGTGACTTAGGACGCACATTAGCAACAATTGCCCAGAACCCCCAAAGTTTTTACACCGGAAATATTGCTCAGGCGATCGCTTCCGATATGGCCAAAAACGGTGGTTTGATAACTCTAGCAGACCTCAAAGCCTATAAACCAATTTGGCGGACTCCCGTTTGTGGGAATTTCCGTAAAGCTAAAATTTGTTCAATGCCACCACCATCATCAGGAGGCATTCACCTATTGCAGATATTAAATATTATTGGTGACACTGATTTAAAATCTTTAGGTTGGCATCATCCCGATGCTTTACATTTGATGGTAGAAGCAATGAAAATTGCTTATAGCGATCGCTCGCAATATTTAGGCGATCCAGATTTTGTTAAAGTCCCTGTACAAGAACTGCTCAGTCCAGCATACGCCAAAAAACGCCGTCAAGAAATTAATATCAAACTGGCTAGACCCTCGACCGAGATCAAGCCAGGACTCAATACAATTCCCAATTCAAAATCTTCTGAATCCACTCAAACCAGTCATCTTACTGTTGTGGACGAACAACGTAATGCCGTGAGTTTGACTTTCACGATTAACTTGGGATTTGGTGCTGGTGTGGTGACACCAAAAACCGGGATTGTGCTCAACAACGAGATGGATGATTTTGCGGCTGCACCAGGAGTACCTAATGCTTTTGGTTTGATTGGCAACGATGCCAACAGCATTGCACCTCGCAAAACTCCTTTATCTAGCATGACTCCCACAATTGTCACAGAAAATGGACGCCTCCGTATGGCAGTGGGTACACCTGGAGGTAGCACCATCATTACCCAAGTCTTGCAAGTTATCCTGAATGTGCTGGAATACAACATGGATGTCGGTGCGGCGATTTCTGTTCCACGCATACATCATCAATGGCTTCCAGATGAGTTGCGCTCAGAATCCTGGAGTTTGGATGCTCTAACTCTACAAGACTTACGCCGTCGAGGACACAATATCAAGGAAACTACTCCTTGGGGTAATGTTAACGCGATCGCCGTCACAACAGATGGAATAGAAGGAGCGGCCGATCCCCGTGGTGAAGGCTCCCCTAGAGGGTGGTGAGGGAAGTGGGAAAGAGGGGCAGGGGAAGAGAATAATTAATGACAGACGCAATTAATCGCGTTTCTACTCTTGACCCTTGTACAGACGCGATTAATCGCGTTTCTACTGATTTTGGATTGTTGACTCTGCCAAGCTGCTGCCAAATTCATTTGCCCGTGCGCTATGTACTAATGTCCAGCCAGCTTTGAGAAGTTTTTGGTAAGTTGCCCAGCCTTTAGAACCGCCTGGTATTTGATAATCTGGTACTGCAAATTGCCCAAAAGCTGTGTAGGGACGCCAAGGTTGATTGGGTGCTATCTGCAAATGCAAGATTTTCTCTCCATCGCTGCCAAACTTAGATAACCAGCACATTTGTCGATGCATTGCAAACTCCTTTGCTTTTCTCTGATAAAGCATAATGGCAGACTTTTGTCAAGCTTAACCTCACCCTTGTGGGGGACTTTTTTTACCTGAAGTATTAGGTTAGTAAATTAAGCACTATCTACTTATGGATAATTACTTAATATCTAAACCCCGCAAGGGTAGTGGATAGTAGGACGCAAAGATAAACAGCCTTTACCTTTTACCTAGGCTAAGATTCCTTCAATGTTATCCGCGCTTTTTGCAATTGTATGTATCAACAACTACTATTTAAGCTGAGGTTTGCAATCAAACTATTTGTTGTTCTGGTTACATTAGTGCAGATTTTAGAAGTTACTTATGCAGTTGCGTCAAATCCAAAATCTGCACTTGGCGTTAGAGGGATGGAGCATACAACTTGTCGCCGACAATCCCGCGAATTGTCTCTACTAACTGGGTGTATGCAAAGTCAGACAAAACAGGTTTTGCATTTTCTATCTGAATCGATCGCTCCAAATCAATCCATGATTTGCAGCCACCGTACTCAGAGCGATAAGGAATTTCTTGCTCTTGGGGTAGTTTGTAAGTCCGCAGGAGGAGAATATATAGAGGTTGACGTGGTTTCCATTTGAGGCGATCGCTAATAAAATGCTCATTCCAAATATGGAAAGGGAGTAAGGCGTCAACAATAGACTCGTCACTAACTGGCAAAATATCAGTAATTTCAGCCCAACTGCCGATGCGAATTGTTTCTGGATGCCAACCTGATGTTACTGGATAAACAAGATTAGCATACTCAGCTTTGAGCATGAAAGCTTGTTGATGTTCATAAGTAGGGTAAAGCAAAATCTGCTCATGAGCAACTTGGAAACGTCCACTCCGTTCGTGGATACCACCTTTACGGAGCAACATAATTGTTTTGCCACTTTCTAGAGCATTTATGGCAACTGCCCATTCTTTGAGAGCGTGGATAGTGGTTGCTTGCATAGGTATTCACTTAGCAGTGTATTAATCATAGGTTAACATCTGGTGTGTGGACTATTGCCTACACTATTGCTAATTAATGATAGAAAATTAACAATATCCTTAGTTTAATTATCTCTATAAATAATTCTGCTACTTCTCTATTATTTAATCAAAACTAAAATGATTAAATTCATACTATAGCAATTTTATTATAAAAAATATGTAATGCCATTTGGTAAAAAGAAGGCGACAGATAGTAGAGGCGTTGCACTGCGACATCTCTACTATAGGATTTTTTGCAATCATTAATTGAATCGGTATAAGTAGTTTAAAAAATAAACTACTTATCAAAAAAAGCTGTATTAAAAATTACCAATTATTGAAATTAACTATACTCTAGACAGACGAAATGAGAAATTAACAAAGTTAAATTTTAAGATAAATGCCTACATGCAAGTTTAAAACTTCAATTGTGTTCAAAATTAGAGTAATAGTTGTGCTTACAGTAAATTGCTTATCCATGTAAGAATCTTTTAGCTTTTAACTCAGGAAATATCGATGAGGAGAAACTCAAAAATGTTTCTACCACTGAAATACAGCCATATCCAAATGTTAAAGCAATCATTCAAATTAGTTATTTTAACTTGTACATTTGTATTAACTTCTTATCCAGCGACACCATTAGCTTCTGAGCTATCAGTTACTTCTCACACTTCATCCAAAAATTTAGTTGCTAATGATTCAAATAATTTACCTCTTCATCTCAAGATTAGTCTTAGCGATCGCCAAGTAACCCTCTATCGAGGAAAAGCCC
This sequence comes from Komarekiella atlantica HA4396-MV6, assembly GCA_019359395.1. Lineage (GTDB taxonomy): Bacteria > Cyanobacteriota > Cyanobacteriia > Cyanobacteriales > Nostocaceae > Komarekiella > Komarekiella atlantica. The sequence continues at coordinate 49,278 of JAHHHK010000038.1, read as the reverse complement.
AAATTAAAAGCTATCCAATAGCAGTAGGACGCCAAGGCTGGGAAACTCCAACAGGCAATTTCCAAGTACTTAATATGTTGAGAAAACCTACTTGGATAAATCCTTTTACAGAAAAAGCCATACCTGGAGGACACGCTGAAAATCCTCTTGGTAACTACTGGATTGGATTTTGGACAGATGGTAATAATTGGGTTGGCTTTCATGGTACTCCTAATCCTGACTCAGTGGGCAAAGCTGTCTCGCATGGTTGTATTCGGATGTACAACCAGGATATTCAGGAATTATTCCATCAGGTGGATTTAGGAACACCCGTGACTGTAGAACCATAGCTGAGGTAGTGTCTTCATTTACAGCTGTCTACTTCAGCTGCGTAAGATGAAGAAGGAATTATCAACTCAAGATTTAAGCATGGAAAAGCGATCGCTAGGTAAATCGGATGTGCAAATCACACCCATTCTGATGGGAACTTGGCAAGCTGGTAAAAAAATGTGGGTGGGAATTGAGGATGCTGACTCAATTAAAACTATCCGAGCAGCTTATGAGGCTGGGATCACTACAATTGATACTGCTGAAGTTTATGGTGAAGGGCATTCTGAGCGCATTGTAGCCGAAGCTTTATCTGATGTGCGCGATCGCGTGGAATATGCTACAAAAGTTTTCGCTAACCATCTAAAGCATGATCAAGTAATTGAAGCTTGTGAGCGTTCCCTAACAAACTTCAAAACCGATTATATCGACCTTTACCAAATTCATTGGCCCTCTGGCGCTTTCAATAGTCAAATAGTACCAATTGAAGAAACTATGAGCGCTCTGACTTCACTCAAAGAGCAAGGTAAAATTCGAGCAATTGGTGTTTCCAATTTTTCTCGCGTTCAATTGGCAGAAGCTTCAAAGTATGGACGTATTGATAGTTTACAACCACCCTATTCTTTGTTTTGGAGACAGATAGAAAAGGATGCAATGCCTTATTGTCTAGAAAACAATATTTCTATCCTGGCTTATTCGCCTTTAGCTCAGGGATTGCTGACAGGGAAATTTAATTCAGGTCACAAATTTGACCCAGCTGATAACCGTGCTAAAAATAAGCTATTTCAAGGCGAAAACTTTGAACGTGCCCAACAAGCTCTAGAAAAACTGCGTCCCATAGCTGACCGTCATAATTGTACCTTGGCACAGTTGGCTTTAGCGTGGTTAATTGCCCAACCCCAAACAAATGCCATCGCTGGGGCGCGTTATCCCGAACAAGCAGCAGCAAACGCACTAGCGGCTGAAGTTAAACTTTCTGCTGCTGAACTGACAGAAATTGATGCCATTGGACGCATCGTTACAGACCATTTTGACGATAGTCCAATCATGTGGAATTGGTAAATTGACTTGTTGTTTTGCCCACTATCAGACATCCATATTGCAAAATCCAACAAAACGTCAACTTTAGTAAACTAAGGGTTGCAACTCACCAACTAAGTGATAACTTAAATAGTAGGACACCAAATAAGGAAAAACCAAACTAAATGGGTAAATGACCTGGTGTCTCCCGTCAGCAACCCAAGCAAATCTCAGCATATCAATAATATGTAAGTGGCAAAAAGCCTGATTTAAAAGGCAAAGCCAAATCCCAAAGCGGAAAAACGCAAGAATGCTAGATTTGTTAGTTTTATGTCCACCTTAGTTGTTAACTCTCGATTGCTTAGAAAGTTTAATCACTTGAAAATCCTAAATCCGAGAAAACCTGGTCAATCCTGACTAGGTTTTTGGATTTTTAGGGTGTTTTTTATTATTAAACGAATAAAATTATTTATTCGCGGGTAATTTTCCAGCAGGGAATACAATAGGACAGCAACATTTCCTGGTGGGAGAGTTTAATGAAAATTTGTAGCTTTTTCAAGAAAATTACTACAGTTATTATCATAGCTAGTCTTTCTTTTGCCTGCAAACCAACTGTTAGCAGAAAAACAGAGCAAGTAAAGACCACTGAAAAATCTAAATCGCAACCAAATATTGTCTATGGTGAATTAATTATTAAAGAACAGTCAGATTATTTGATGATCCCAGTTAGTCGAAAAGATATAAATAAAGAAAGGGATAATTATTTAAATTCTTCAGGCTACTCTGGAAGAAATAGCAATTTTTATAATATTATATTTTATCATAAACAAAATGCCGAAACTCATCTTCTATTAAATAAAAAAGCAATCATAACTTCCTTCGATTTATTGGAAGTAAAAACAACAGGCAGACCACCTACTAGATTTTGGTTATATAAAATCCTTGACCAAGATACAAACGCGGATAACAAACTAAATAATGAAGATGCCGTTATTGGCTATCTTTCTGATTTATCAGGTAAGAATCTCCAGCAAATTACTCCAAATAACACCCAAATTATCAATTGGGTTGTTATTCCCAGCCAAAACGCAATTTTTCTTAAAATTCTCAAAGATTCTGATAACAATAAAAAATTTACAGAGGCAGACAAGATAAATTTTATTAGAGTTAACCTAGATCAACCTGGTATGGGGACTGAGATTATCAGTAATCAAATAGAACAAGAAATTGAATCGTATTTTCTTAAATAAACCTTTTACAAAAATCTAACCACTGTCTCAGAAAGTTCTGATGTTTGGCAACCGACCTTCCGACTTTCTGTAGACAAACATCAATACAGCAATAGAAACTTACTAAGCTAATTGCGATCGCTATGCCTCACAACTGCCATTATCGGACATTGGTAATTCTTCCCCATGTCTAGAAACTCTCAGCCATGTTATGAAAACATGACATTTGTCTGACGAGTGAACAGTGCTCATGACTTAAATGTTATGAAAACATGACATTTTGATCCCGAAAGAACTGATAAATTCGTGAAACAAGCAAAAAAACGTCTTGAGACCCCTTGATCCCTACAGAAGGTTACTGGTTATATATACTTATCGAAACAACTCCTCCGATCCCAAAGAAATGCTGACTATGGCATAAATAAGAATTGAAAGTGAGTCACTCTCAATTTAAAAACAGACTAAAAAACTTAAAAACTGGGCAAAACCAGGAGTCAGGAATAAGAAATTCATCTGGAGTGGATGACATTTTATACAGCATTCTTTAACCAGGGGAAATCATTTACCGCTTAAACTACTGGAGGCCAAACAAATGGCAAAAGAACGCCCACCGTTAGAAGAAATGACATTACGGCAACTACGTAGAGTTGCCAGCGAATATAGCATCTCTCGCTATAGCCGAATGCGGAAATCACAACTGCTGGCATCAATTCAAGAAGTCCAGCGCAGCAAAACTTCGCTTATCCCATCTCGCTCACTGGAGGCACAGGAAACCGTGGAAGCAGCAAAATTTGAATTAGGTCAAGAAGATCGTACTGGTGGCTCCCTCGCTGATGTTGACGAAGGAATTGCGGATCTGCCAGCAGGTTACGGTGATAGCCGTATTGTACTTTTACCACGAGATCCCCAGTGGGCTTATACGTACTGGGATGTTCCTAATGAACATAAAGAGGAGCTACGCCGCCAAGGAGGACAACAACTAGCACTACGGATTTATGATGTCACCGACATCGATATCGAGTACCAAAGCCCTCACAGCATTCAAGAATATCCTGCTGATGAACTAGCAAGAGAATGGTATTTACCAATTCCAGTGAGCGATCGCGATTATGTAATCGATGTCGGCTACCGTGCTGCCGATGGTCGCTGGTTAGTATTAGCCCGTTCTACAAAAGTACACATTCCTCCCGTCTATCCTTCCGATTGGATTGAGGATGTCTTTATTACTGTGAATTTTGAAGAAGATTTGCGTGGACAGACTCAGTACGAACTAGTTCCCCCTGCCAAGAAGATCGCGGCAACAAGTGCCAATGGTAATGTAAATACTAACGGCAACCCTATCTACGACCAAATCTTTGGCTTGGCTGAGTCCGCCGAAGCACAACGAGTTGCTGGTTCTATCTTCGGTTCCATGCAACAAGTACCAGGTTCCGCGCGTCCTGAACAAGCTATCAGTTCCTACGTTTTCCCATCTGGTGTGGGTATGTGGGCAGTTCCTACCGTGTCTGGTTTGACTATGTCTGGCGTAGGAATGTCGGGTATAGGCTTCTCGGCTTCTGCTGTGCCAGTACGTCCACGCCAGTTCTGGCTAATTGCCGATGCTGAACTGATTGTCTATGGTGCAACTGAACCCGATGCTACTGTAACGATTGGTGGTCGTCCAATTAAGCTGAATCCAGATGGTACATTCCGCTTCCAGATGTCCTTCCAGGACGGTTTAATTGACTATCCAATTTTGGCTGTAGCTGCTGATGGTGAACAAACCCGATCAATTCACATGAAGTTTAATCGTGAGACACCATCCCGGAATACCAACACCAAAGAAGAAGCTGTTCTAGAATGGCTCCCTTAATTAGTTATTAGATGAAGCCCAAGCTGAAATTTTAAACTTTCCCCGCTATAGTAATCCCATAGCGGGTTTTTACATTACATGCGTACAAAAAAATTAATTTTGTTATTTATCTCGATCATTGCAGCAAGCTTATTCTCAGGTTGTACAGAAATTGCAGCCAATTCAATACCCAAAGCATCTAAAACTTGTCTTGGTAATAGCAAATTCAGTATTGAATTTTTCAAAACCAATAACCGCGGTGAAAAATCTGAAAGAGGCATCAACCATGTAATTATTTTTAATCCCAAATCAGATAAATTAGATTTTAAAGTTAATGTTGGTCTCTCTCATCAGATATATACTAAGGATTCCAGGGAAAAACTGCGTCAAGAGTATATACCAAAACAATTTCGCGAACTCATCGCTGATGGGAATGCGAAATTAAACAGACAACTACCCATTGCTGCAATTAATGCTGACTATATAGGTACTGATGATCGGCCACAAGGTTTAAATATTTCTCGCGGCATTGAGTATTCGGGAGCTTTTAAAAATAAGCGTTCTTCCTTTGGTATATCAGGAGGTGTACCAAAGCAGCGACAAGCTACCATCCAGGCTGGCAGAAGAAAAAATCATATTCTTAATTACAATTTGGTGGGAGGTAATGGCAGATTCTACCGTCAAGGTAAGTTTAAAGATATTTGTCAAGATTTAGGAGAATTTGCTTGTAAAAATGCGACTAATCGTTCTATGGCAGCTATCACCAACCAAGGGTATGTAATTCTGTTGGTAAATGACGCAAAAGCGAATTCACCTATTGAAATATCTCAAGTTAATCAAGAATTACTACCAGATATGTTTGATGAAGTCTTGGAAGGAATTGCCCGCAATAACTGTTTAGGTAAAATTCAAGAAGGGATATTGTTTGATGGAGGTATGTCTCCAGGATTGTATTACAATCAGAAAATATATGTAGAAAACTCTGGGCCAATTGGCTCAGTTTTTTTGATTTATAAAAAACCCAATAATTGAAGGATTAAGTGCAATCACGTTTTAGATGTCAATGGATAAACTGATGCACCCTATGAACCTCAGAGCAGTCAGCTAGAGGCTAGAGCTAAGAAAAAACTATGACACACGAAGAAATTGCGGCTACCTTAACAGAATTATTTAGCACAGAAACTATTGCTGCGATCGCACCAGGCTCATGGCAAGTAGACACTCCTAATTTTCGGCTGTTGGTACTGCTTTCCGAAGATAATACTTGGCTGCGAGTTTTACTACCTATTGTACCCGCACAAGAAGCCCAACCTTTTTTAGGACAGTTACTAGAAGCTAACTTTGATGATACTCAGGAAGTACGCTACGCTTTGTATGAAGGGGTAATTTGGGGAGTATTTCATCACAACAGTGAAACTTTGGGAGGTGCAGATTTATTCAATGCAATTAACAGACTTGTATCTTTGCATCAGACTGGATTAAATAACGTCTTTAATCAACTAGTTGAAAGCCGCATTCGGCAAATTATTCAGGCAGCAAAACAGCAAGGGCAATCTCTTCAAGCTACTATGCAAAACCTAGAACGCTTTTACGCAGAAGGTTTACTGGGTGAAATAGAGCAAACCCCAGAGGCGCAAGCAGAAGTGTTAGGTGCTTGGCGGCGTCAGTTAGAACGCTTATGGAATGAGGGTTGATTTTAATTCATAATAGGAATTTATATCCTACTCTGATTACAGAATTTACATCAATTTGAAAATAAGTTATTCATTATGGATATCATTGAAATCCTCAAAGAAGACTATCAAAGATTTCCAGTTAATCAAACTTACAGTATTTACGCTCAAGACGTTTATTTCCAAGACCCATTGAATAAATTTCATGGTGTTAAACGTTACAAATGGATGATTAAATTCATTGAGACTTTTTTTTTAAATCCCAAAATGGACTTACACGATATTAAAAGAGATGGAGACACAATTAAAACTGATTGGACACTGAGCTGGAATACCCCCCTCCCTTGGAAACCACGAATTTCTATCCCTGGCTGGAGTGAATTAAGTCTTAATTCTGCTGGTTTGATTATTTCTCATATTGATTATTGGAATTGTTCGCGCTTCGACGTGGTAAAACAGCATTTCTTTTCCTTAAATAGTCGATAATTGTAAATAAATGTAAAAAATTCTCAGTCAGGATAGAATCATCCATGCGTGTAATTTTGATGACTGGCAAAGGCGGCGTGGGTAAAACCTCTGTTGCTGCTGCAACTGGACTCCGTTGCGCGGAACTAGGCTATCGCACACTCGTTTTGAGTACAGACCCCGCTCATTCTTTGGCAGACAGTTTCGACCTGGATTTGGGCCATGCGCCGCGAGAGATTCGCCCAAATTTATGGGGTGCGGAATTGGATGCGTTGCTAGAACTAGAGGGAAACTGGGGTTCTGTGAAGCGTTATATTACCCAAGTTTTACAGGCAAGGGGTTTAGAAGGGGTGCAGGCAGAAGAATTGGCAATTTTACCAGGCATGGATGAAATTTTTGGCTTGGTAAGGATGAAACGTCATTATGATGAAGGCGAGTTTGATGTCTTAATTATTGACTCAGCCCCTACTGGTACAGCATTGCGACTACTGAGTTTACCAGAAATCGGTGGCTGGTATATGCGTCGTTTTTACAAACCATTTCAAAACATTTCGGTAGCACTTAGACCTCTAGTCGAACCTCTTTTTAGACCAATCGCTGGTTTTTCCCTCCCAGACAAAGAGGTGATGGATGCACCTTACGAGTTTTATGAACAAATTGAAGCTCTGGAAAAAGTATTAACAGACAATACTCAAACTTCAGTGCGTCTTATCACTAATCCAGAAAAGATGGTGATTAAAGAGTCTCTCCGCGCTCATGCCTATCTAAGCTTGTACAATGTTGCTACAGATTTAGTAGTAGCTAATCGCATCATTCCTAGCGAAGTACAAGACCCCTTTTTCCAACGTTGGAAAGAGAATCAACAGCAATACCGTCAGGAAATCCATGACAATTTTCACCCTTTGCCTGTAAAGGAAGTTCCGCTATTCTCTGAGGAATTGTGTGGATTGCCAGCATTAGAACGGTTAAAGGAAACTCTGTATAAGGATGAAGATCCAACTCAGGTTTATTACAAAGAAACGACTATTAGAGTTGTGCAAGAGCAAAACCAATACAGTTTGGAACTTTATTTACCTGGTATTCCTAAAGACCAAATTCAACTGAATAAAACTGGAGATGAATTAAACATTACTATTGGCAATCATCGGCGTAACTTAGTATTACCGCAAGCCTTAGCAGCACTCCAACCATCAGGAGCAAAGATGGAAGAAGACTATCTGAAAATTCGTTTTAGCGACAATGTAAGAGTTTAATTTTGCTGGAACGGTAAGATCTAGACAAAAAGCCAACACTAAAAAGCAAAAAGTTTTTATTTTAGCTTGTACAGACGTAAAGAATATTATGTCTGTACTCTTTGCTTTCAATGATTCTTCTTGTGTATTTTTAACCCTAGACCTGCCGTAAAAATAGACGCTCAAACAATGCAAATCGTTACAACATAATTTTCATTGTTCCTTATGTTCGCGTAGCGTGCGCTTTGCGCTCACATCACTCATGAAGTCTCTTCATAAGTCTAAATTTGTTAAATCGAACCACAGCGAAAAGTTCTGTAAGCGGAGAGAAGTCTGAGCGGAGGTTTCCCAACCTAGGAACGCCACTTGCTACAAGCCGGGAAACCTGTCCAACGCAGTGGCTCAACTTTTCAAGACAGATGAACACCGATATTTATTTGTGGTTTATTTTGATATTCTTCCGATTTTTGCAAGAAGTCTACTGATGACCTAGAGTATATATTATATAATTTTTAAAATTGCTTGCTCAAATTTATCTTGTTTTTCTAGCAATTATTTAGTAATACTGTACGTATCAATGCAGTAAATATATTATTTAAAATCAATCAATATCAATGCATAACTTTGAGATGAATAATAAATTTAATGTGCTATAAACCTATGTAATTCACTAATAAACTTACTCTTTTTATGAATTTTGAGTAAATAAATTAACTGATAGTGTCTTGCCAGTAGTTTTACTGAAGACAAGTTGATTAATTAAATTTAAAAATGTCTTTAGATTTGATTATGTCTATTGACAAATTGTTAATTTATTTTACTATAAACAATGACATTAAACGATGAAAAAGACTTACAAGTAAGTCGTTATGAAGAAAGTTTACTACACCGCATTACAAACCGTATCCGACGAACCTTAGAGCTGGAAGAGATTATTACAGTGACAACGGCGGAAGTGCGATCGCTTCTTGGAACTGACCGAGTGATGATTTACAAGTTTCATGCTGACGGTAGTGGCCAGGTTATCGCTGAGTCAATTTATAATAATCGATTACCGTCGCTGCTAGGGCTAAATTTTCCAGCTGATGACATTCCCCTCCACGCGCGTGAACTGTTTATCAAATCACGGGTACGTTCTGTTGTGAATGTGGATACTGGGGAGATTGGTCAAAGTCACTTGCGTGACTTGGAAAATGGAGAAACTATATTAGAGGACATACATTACCGTCCTGTAGATTCTTGCCATATTGAATATTTGACAGCTATGGGGGTAAAGTCCACTATAGTAGCGCCTATTCTCTATCAAAATGAACTTTGGGGGCTGCTAGTATCTCATAACTCCGAAACTCGCTTGATTTCAGAATGTGAACTAGAAGCGGTACAAATGGTAGTTGATCAATTGTCAGTTGCGATCGCCCAAAGTACCCTCCTGACTCAAGCCCGCCAAAAAGCTGAACGCGAAGCTATCATTAACCGCATTGCTACCCTATTGCATTCACTACCCACAATTATATTACAACCAGCTCTAGAAGCCGCTGTAGCTGCTTTTGATGGTGTTGGTGGTAGGCTTTGCATCAGAAATGAAGTCTTGAATTTCCAAAATGGCAGCGTTCAGAGTTTAGCAGAATGCTTGATCCCAGGAAATAATTGCGCCAAGCTCTATATCTCTGGACAACAGCCTGTGATGTCAGAACAAAATATTTATCCATTGATAGAGCAATATAGCGTCTGGCAAGAACATTACAAGTCTGGTAAATATGACATTTGGGCAATTTCAGACATATATCAAACTCCCAGTTTGCGAAGTTTACAAACTAGTTTTCAACCAACTAAAATTCGCAGCATGTTGATGATTCCGCTCCAGTATCGTCAGCAATTGCTGGGCTATTTAAGTATTTTTCGCAACGAAATAGATACAGAAACCCTATGGGCCGGTCAATTTGACCTTGATCAAAGGCAACTATACCCTCGTCAATCGTTTGAAGTTTGGCGTGAATCTAAGAAAGCTCAAGCAGGCAAATGGACGAATGAAGAGATTGAACTAGCTAGAGAACTGGGCAAACATTTTGCTTCAGCAATTCAACAGTATGAACTATACCAACAGGTACAAGCTTTCAATGAGAATTTAGAAAAACAAGTTAAAAGACGCACATTTGAACTGCAACGCACAGCTGAACAACAACAAGCTGTGTTTGGAGTTATTGCCAAGATTCGTGAGTCTCTTGATACTAATACTATTTTTCAAACAACTACTAAAGAAGTTTGTCAATTAATCAAAGCTGATCGTGTTTCTGTATATCGCTTTACTTCTGATTGGGGTGGAGAATTTGTCGGTGATTTTGAGGCTGCTAGTCCATACTGGTCAAATGAGTACAAACTTGGTATTAATACAGTTTGGAATGACACTTACTTACAAGACACCCAAGGAGGACGTTACCGCAACAATGAAACATTTGCGGTAGATAACATTTATCAGATGGGATTTGATCCTTGTCATATCGACAATTTGGAGCAGTTTCAAATTCACGCTTTTGTGCTGGCTCCAATCTTTGTTGGACAAAAACTTTGGGGTTTGCTTGCAACTTATCAACACTCTGGGCCCCGTCAATGGAAAGCTATTGAGATTAATTTTCTGAGTCAGATTGCTGCTCAAATAGGAGTAGCACTCCAGCAAGCTGAGTTACTCACGCAAACACAACAGCAGGCGTTAGGTTTGCGACAAGCAGCAGAACAGCAACAAGCATTATTTGAAGTAGTTGCGAAGATTCGGCAATCTCTTGACTTGGAGACAGTTTTTGCTGCAACTGTACGTGAAGTGCGTTGCTCTTTGAATGCTGATCGAGTGGTAGTATATCGCTTTGACCCTAATTCCAAATTTGATGCAGGTGAAATTGTTTCAGAAAATGTTCTGCCAGAGTTTACTTCTGCTTTAACCTTAAAAATTCAAGATAACTGTTTTAAGAAGAAGTATGATGCCCTATATTGCCAGGGACGTATTCAGGCGATCGCTGATATCCATAACTCTGGACTAAACCCTTGTTACATCCAAATGCTGGAGCAACTACAGGTTCAAGCTAATTTAGTTTTACCACTAGCTAAAAGTAATGAGCTTTGGGGTTTATTGTGTATTCAACAATGTAACCAGCCTCGCGAATGGCAAACTTCAGAAATTCAATTTGCTACCCAAATTGCAGCTCAGTTAAGTGTAGCACTAGAGCAAGCTGACTTACTAGTTCAGACACAACAGCAAGCAGCTGATTTGCATGAGGCAGCAGAACAACAGCGGGTTTTATTTGAAGTAGTTGCTAAAATACGGGAATCACTTAATTTAAATGCAATTTTTCAGACAACTACCCAAGAAGTCTGTAAATCGCTGCAAGCGGATCGAGTTGCAGTTTATCGCTTCGGCCCTGATTGGAGTGGTGAATATATCGCTGAGTTTGCAGGTGATGGCTGGGTCAAATTAGTAAGTTCTAATATCAAGACCGATTGGAAAGATAGCTATTTACAGGAAACTCAAGGTGGACGATATCGTCACAATCAAACCTTTGCAGTTGATGACATTTATAAAGCTGGTCATGCTGAGTGTCACATTAAGATTTTAGAGCAATTTCAAACCAAAGCGTATGCGATCGCACCAATTTTTATTGGGCAACAGCTATGGGGCTTATTAGCAGCATACCAAAACTCTACACCCCGTCACTGGGAAGCTTCGGAAGTTCAGTTTATCGCTCAGATTGCTAATCAGCTTGGGGTTGCACTCCAACAAACCCAATTACTTAACCAGACCAAAGAGCAGACAGAAAAGTTGGCTCAAGCTTTGCATGATTTACAACAAACTCAAACTCAACTCATCCAGAGTGAGAAAATGTCTTCACTAGGTCAACTGGTCGCTGGTGTTGCTCACGAAATTAACAACCCCGTGAACTTCATTTATGGCAACATCAACCACGTTAGTGAATACGCAGAAGATTTACTCGGTATACTAGAGCTTTATCAGCAGCACTGCCCTAACCCCAGCCCCGAAATTCGCGATCGCGCCTTCGAGATCGACTTGGAATTTGCCACAGAGGATTTACCCAAAACCTTATCTTCTATGAAGATTGGAGTTGAGCGCATTCGTCAAATTGTCTTGGGTTTGCGGAATTTCTCGCGCCTTGACCAGGCTGAAATGAAGCCAGTTGATATTCATGAAGGTATCGATAGCACCTTGCTGATTTTGCAACATCGCTTGAGAGCAAAACCGGAAAGTCCAGCTATTGAGTTAGTCAAAGAGTACGGTGACTTGCCCTTGGTCGAGTGCTATGCTGGGCCACTTAATCAGGTATTTATGAATGTTTTGAGCAATGCGATCGATGCCTTAGAAGATAGTAAAGAATCTAAATCAGAATCTCACAATAGTCAAATCATCATCCGTACTGCGATCGGAGAGTTGGAAGGCAATGTTAAGAGCGTGATAATCCGCATTGCAGATAATGGTTTAGGAATACCCGAAACTGTTAGGACAAGAATCTGTGACCCATTTTTCACTACTAAGCCAGTGGGAAAAGGTACTGGTTTGGGGTTGTCAATTAGTTACCAGATTATCGTTGAGAAACACGGTGGTGTCTTTAAATGTGATTCACAGCCAGGGTTAGGCACAGAATTTTGGATCGAAATTCCGATGAAACAAATCACTGTTCTTGTTTAGTTTCAAGTTGTAAGATTATGTGTAACAAAATCTCTTTGCAAAAAGCACTTTTGCAATGGACTCCATTCACAGATCTCACAATGTGGGATGAAAACCTCTCAAAACTAAAGTTTTTGAAGCGCTAATTTTCATTGTCCACAAAAGTTTATGATTATGAGTGATCAATAACTCATCAACATCAGCAATTGGTGGGCATAGTTTCTAACTTATGGATGCCATTTTTGACAAGCTTCCTGATGCACCTGCACTCTCAAGTCAATCAAGAGCTTGGAATGGCATTCTGGTTGAATATTACCACCACATTGCTAACGAATTGATTGCGCCCCGATTGGCACAACATCTCATTACCCTAAATTGTGGGAAGCCTTATCACCTCATACAAAGGTTTGATGGACATATTTTTGAGAAACAGGTTCAGCCAGGCAATCTTATCCTTACTCCGGCAGGTCAACCAACTGAGTGGACTTGGGATAGCGAAGTTGACGTTTTGCATTTGTTGCTTGAGCCTGAGTTGATTAACAAGGTTGTAACAGAGGTATTTGAAGTAAACTCGGTTCAAATTGAAATTCTTAATAGTTTCGCAACTCCTGACCCTAGAATTCAGCAAATTGGGCAGTTGTTATTAGCAGAACTGGAATCTGAGCAATTAGGGAATCGATTTTATGGCGAATCTTTAGCAAATGCGTTAGCGGTTCACCTGATTAGAAGTTATTGCACTGTTAAGCCAGTAGTTCGATACAATTCGAGTGGTCTGCCTAAATCTAAGTTAAAGCGAGTGGTTGAATACATTCAAGATCATTTGGAGCAAGACTTAAGTTTGAATGAAATTGCTGCTGAAGTAAATCTGAGCGTATATCACTTTACTCGACTGTTTAAGCAGTCTATGGGTTTAGCTCCACACCAGTATCAAATTCGCTGTCGAGTCGAGCGTGCTAAGGAACTGCTGGAACAAGGTGAAATGCCGATTGCCGACATTGCCACGCAAGTTGGTTTTTACGACCAGAGTCACCTAAACCGTCATTTCAAGCGCATTGTGGGTGTCTCTCCCAAGGTGGTTCAGCAGAACAGCAAGAATGTCCTATGGGTTGGCAATAGTGTCCAAGACCGCACTGCCTGAGTTTTCCTACAGTTGAAGTAGATAACGAGAAGCGTCTAGTGCTTACTTCAACTGGATTTCAAAGGAGCGCTGCTCATGGCTAGTTTTGATACTTACAAACACAGATATGAAAATCTCCGCATGGAGCGTACCAATTCCGGCATCTTGACAGTTACGATGCACACCAATGGTGAGTCGCATATCATGACTGGCAAGTCTCATCGTGAATTTCCTGAAGCGTTTGGAGAAATTGCCCACGATAAGGAAAACGAAATCGTCATTCTTACAGGAGCAGGTGAGAATTGGATTACCAAGATTGATTTTGAGACAGTGGGCGACATTACTAAGCCGGAAGGCTGGTACAACATCCTAACTGAGACCCGTGAAATCTTAGATAATCTTTGTAATATTAGCGTACCCATGATTGCCGCCGTGAATGGCTCAGCCCCGATTCATGGAGAATACGCGTTACTGGCTGATATCATTTTGGCGTCTGAAACAGCTTATTTTCAAGACAGTCAGCATTTGCCAGTTGGTGGCGGTGTTGTTCCTGCCGATGGAGTTCAAGTGATTTACCCAGAGGTTTTAGGACGCATTCGTGGACATTATTTCCTACTAACGATGCAAAAGATTTCGGCTCAAGAAGCGTTGAGTATTGGCATGGTCAACGAAGTTCTGCCGTCTAATCAATTGCTAAAACGTGCTCACGAATTAGCTGAACAACTCCTAAAAATTGCACCGATGACTAGACGCTACACCCGCATGATGATGACCAAGAAAATGAAGCGGCTCATCAACGAAAATGTGCCGTATGACATGGGTCTTGAAGGCCTTTCGATTATCGCCAGCATGAAAAAGTGAGGAAAAAGCAATGACTCAGATCCAACAGCAAAGTAAAGGTATTGAGAGTTTACAACTAATCAATGTGGCATTATCAGTTATGAACCTCAACCAAGCGATCGCTTGGTACACCGATAAACTAGGTTTCAACCTTAAATATCGTACGTCTGCTATTGAAGGGATTGAACTTGCCCTGATGGAGAAAAACGGACTTTACGTAGACCTGATTCACTATCCTGAACCAATCAATTTGGAGCTTGAACGGAAAGATCCGCCCTTCCACTTACAAATCACTGGCTTACGTAACCTGGTTTTTTTTGTGGATGATATTGAAGCCGCGAACGCTGAATTAAAGGCCAAAGGAGTGTATTTGATGTGGGAGAGCAATTTCCTCCCTCACCTGGGTACTAAGGTTACAGCGTTCCGTGATATGGATGGAAACTTAATAGCTTTTTGGGAGAAAAACGCTCAAATCCTCAACTATCTACAGACTGGAAACATGAAAAATTCACTATGAAACCAGTTGCACTATAAACGTTATTGATGTCAGGATCTTATTTGTACTGGCATAGCTAAATAGGTCATTTTCAAACCACCCAGTGGTGTAAAAATAACTGGAGTCAGACTTTGATTTAGATGCATTTGAATTTCAGAAGATGGTAACTCTTTCAAGCCTTCCATCAGATACTTGATGTTAAAAGCAATTTCTATATTCTCCCCAGAAATCTGTGCCGGCATTGACTCTCTACCACTACCTACATCTTGAGCTTCACAAGATAAGGTAATTTCCTGAGCGTCACTATCAATGCTGAGTTTGACAATATTATTCTTCTGATCAGCTAGCACAGCAATTCGCTCCAAAGTGCTGATGAATTGTCGCCGCTCAATCGTCACTTCTCGCTCAAATTGACGTGGAATTAGTTGCCGATAAGCAGGATATTGCCCTTCCAATGTACGACTAGTCAAGCGTTGATTTTGCCATGAAAACACAACTTGACCTTGATCGAAATGTAAAGCTATCGGCTCATCTGATGAGGAGATGTGAGCTAACATCCGTTGTAGTTCACGTAATGCTCTAGCTGGTACTGTGACTTCTAGTTGACTACTTCCGTCCAGAGGACGCTCGTTAGTAGTTTCTACCACTGCTAAGCGATGTCCATCAGTAGCAGCAAATTCCAATGTATCTTGTTTAACTGTTAAATGCACTCCAGTGAGTACTTGCTTGGTTTCATCTGCACTCGTAGAAAATAATGAACCCCGTAATCCCTCAATTAATGCAGCAGCAGGGATATGTAATGCTTCAGTATTTTCAATTACAGGTAGTTCAGGAAATTCTTCAGGCCCCATTGCCCGCACCTGATAATGCCCACTCTTGGGTGTGAGTGTGACAATTAAACCTTCACCACCAGGTGTTGCACCTGTCAGGGCTGATTCATCATCTAGAGTAATTTCTCCTTCTGGAAGACGAGAGGTGATGTCTACAAGCAGTTTAGCAGGAAGGGCGATCGCTCCACCTTGCCATACCTCAGCGTTAAAGCTGGTGCGGATACCCAAGCTGAGATCAAAGGCTGTTAAGCTTACTTGGTTAGTTTGAGCATCCGCTTGTAGCAGCACATTGGCAAGTACCGGATGAGTCGGTCGTGACGGTACAGCACGGCTGACGAGTGAGAGATTTGTACTGAGATCGCTTTGGGCGCAAACTAATTTCATAGTCAGATTCAGCTAGTGAAGGATATCCTAGCACCCTTGTTGTTTATACGCGAGTGGTGAAAGTCCAGTTTACCAGCGGTATCTTTACTAGTTACTGAACTACTACTAAAATGATATTTTCTATTTACATTACATAGTATTGACTGTGGAATTTGTGGAAAACCTGCCACAAGTCTGTTTAACAGATAGTTAAGTAAATGACTATCTGTGGAAAACTTGTGGAAAAACCCCCTATTTTTTCCACAGGGTAATTATACTTAATGAAGTTTTCCCCGAAAACCCTAAAGTTTTCCACAGATTTTTCCACAATCCAGGTTAAATTTAATCAATTTTTATACTTTACTTAAAGGTTCCAAAAAATAGGGCAGAACAAACCTTATTCCTCACTCGATTCTCCCCATTCCTTAATAATAGAAAATAGTGATGAGTAATCAGCATCAGCAAATGACATTTTCACTGCTGTTTGCAAGATTTGTCGCACACCTTTAATACTGCTGAGATCTAATCCACGTGATTTTGCTTCCGAGATAAACAACTCTGTATCTTTTAGCAAATGTTTTGTCGGAAAATTAGGATTAGCATAATTGCCAGCCAACATCCGTTGCAGCTTTTTGTCAAATGTAGGCGCATAGAGTGAACTGTCGCGCAATATCTGCATAAATACATCTACATCGACACCTTGACGCTGAATGAAAGCGAGACTTAAAGCAAAGCTAGTTGTTAAGGAAGCTATTAGTTGATTTAGCGCTAATTTGAGCGCCGCAGCAGATCCCACTGGCCCTATAAGTAAAGGTTCTGCTCCGAAATGTTGCAGTAATTTCAAGTGAGTTTGATATTGTTCTGGCTCAGCACCTACCATCACCATCAGTTTGCCAGCTTTGGCCTCTGGGATGCTTCCTAATACAGGCGCTTCTAAATATTCACCACCACCTGCAACCACTGCATCTCTGATTTCTTGGCTTTCTGTGGGCGTAATTGTTCCCATTTGGATGATAGTGCGCCCTTCCAGAGTGCGCCAAGCAGTATCGGAAAGCAAAACATGATAAATTGCTGGGGCATTAGTGAGCATGAGAATGATGCACTCAGCCGCACTAATAGCATGGCGGGGGTGTGTTACCACTTCAGCGCCAGCTGCTTGTAGTGGTGCTAATTTTTCTGGGGTGCGGTTATAGGCAACTAGCTGTATATCTGCGGCTAACAATCTTTGAGCCATTGGTAGTCCCATCAGTCCAGTTCCCAGAAATGCCACCTTCATTTTTCACGTTCCTTTGATACAGCGTCACCGAACAGCCTGTTGTAAACATTGAGTTTCTCTTAATTCAGTCATCAGTTATCAGTAAATAGTGATAACTAATGACTGACTACTTTAACCACCAGCAGCAAAAGTAAGCATAATTAAAACTGAAAGTAAGATACCTGGGGTAAGTAGTGTTACTAACAAAAACAATTCATGACTAGACATAATTAATACTTTTGTCTATGTTTGACTTTACAGTAATCATTGTTATCCTAGTCTAAATAAGACTGATACAGCATTCTTAAATAGAGTTTTAACTTTTCATATTTATTGACAGACAGGGGGGAAGGGGAAATTCCATCTTCCCCTTTCTCCCTGCTCCTTTTCCCCCTGCTCCCTGCTCCCCTGCTTTTTCTACGTTGGCTCTGGGAAAGTCAATCCTTTGAGTGGTCGAGAAGTTTCTATCTCTAGTAGACCTTTGCTCTGAACTAAAACTCCAAAGCCGCCTAGTCCGGTGGAATCTAGAAGCTGGTGTAGTGCATCCCGCCGTTGTAATAACTCTGAAAGAGGTTGATTTTGGTAGGAGATGGCAGCAATCCGATCGCCTAAACCCAACGCCATCAAAAACAAAGTCTGCTGGGTAAAGCCAACTTTATCTAAACTACACCGCTCACCCCAGCGTTCCAAAGCTGTAAAATCAACGTGGGCAGTAATGTCTTGTCGCCCGATATTAATATAGGGGTTGTCATGGAAACGATGGTGATAGTAGCACTGTAACGTACCTTGCGATCGCCTGGGGTTATAGTAACGACTGGCAGGATAGCCATAATCAATTGTTAACACATAACCACGTTGCAAGCGGTCGGCTACTATACTCAACCAATCTAGAGCAGCTAAATTAATTTCGCTACGGTAGCCATCTAGATAAATACTTTGAGCAAAATTAATTCCCACAAAATCTAAATATTCAGCCAGTTGGGGCGTAGAAGGTTCTCCTGTGACTTCCACAAATGATGGCATTGTAGGGGAAGAAAAGACTCCCTTATCTCCCTGTGTTGTCACATAAATCTCTCGCAGTTTCCCAGCCTCTAAGCTGAATTGATGTACTGGTAAAGCATCAACTAACTCATTAGAAAAAAAGCAGCCAGTAATCGAGTTAGATGTTATGTCTTCTAGATTGCACCAACGCACTGAGAACTCTTGCAAGCGTTGCTGCTGTTCTTGTTTTAAAGCTGGGGATTTTTCTACAATGACGTACTCCAACGCGGTCAAAAAAGCTGGGTAGTGTAGCTGATAGTACTTGAGAATATGTAATGCCAACACTCCTTGACCTGCTCCCATTTCTACCAGAGAAAACGGCACAGGTTGCTCTAAAATCTCCCACATCTGAAAAAATTGTTCTGCTAGTAACTCGCCAAAGTCAGCACCAAGATTGGGAGAAGTAAAAAAATCGCCACCCTGAAAGCCAATTTTGACTGCATCGCTGGAATAATAGCCGTGTTCAGGGTAATATAGCGCCATGTCCATGAATTCAGCGAAAGTAATTCGCTGTTGCGGGCTAGCGGTAATTTGATGAGCGATCGCCGCACATAGCGCCAGATTGGAATCCATAAAATTTGAGGTTTTAGGTTGGTAACTAGAGAAGATAAATGCTTACCAGCGGCACAATCAATTTAACTGAAATGTAAAAATTTGATCCTGTGGTTTTTGCAGCGATTTGTTAATGTAAAAGTTTACTTTTATATAAAATAAACTCACTATGTTGACTCTCAGTAATTTCAAATAAGCCAGACGCCGTACCTCCAAAAGCTATCGATACCCTTTGCACTAGCATCTGAGTGAATAAATGGAAGAAGCAGTTTCAAGCCTTTTTCGATTTGCTGAAACATCAATATATTTCGTCCTATTTTTTTTAGGACTTCATTCACTAACGCGCCATACTCACTTTTCATTGTTATGTTAGATTGCTGGTGGCAGTAAGCGGATAAACCCTTCTTGCTCGAAGTGCCGATCAGTAGACAATGCCTCTGTAATTCCGCGCTGGCGCATTAGCACAAAGCTCAACGCATCACATAGAGAGTAGGTTTTATCCTCCCGCTTCATTAGGAGATCGACTGCTGTTCGGTGCAATGGCTCATCCACCCAAACTGTTTCTATGTCTGGGTTATCCAGCAAATCAACCACAAAAGCAAGGACGAATGAACGCGGAAAACGCCTTGCAGTGGCTAACGCGACGTACTCAGCAATGATATAGCTGTGAGTTAATCGGATTGTTGCTCTCTTATAGGCAGCACTAACTTCAGTATGGAAAGGCTCAGTCTGATAGTGCAGACAAAGTAACCCAGAGGTATCGATTAGCACTAACTCTCCTCATGGTTACTGGCATACTCTCTCACCAAATCTGCATCAATGCTCTCATTGTTTAGATCAATGGGATGTTCGAGATTAAGCGCCCCAAAATGGCGTTCAAATCTGGCTCGTGCTGCTTCCTTTTCTGCTTCAGACAGCAACAATTTAAAAACTTGTCTAAGCTGCTGCTCTAGCAACGTTGCAGCTAACCGTTCAGGAGGAATGCCAATTGCCTCAGCCTGTCGCTGAATCGCGGTGAAAATTTTATCGTTCAGTTCCAGTGTCAGAAGATGGGTCATAGAACTATGCAAAGTTGCTAGAGGCTACGTTAATTATAACTTTGCCTGTTTGATGCTCTAATCAATAAAACATTTGCGGTATGGGAATTACGTTGGCGCAGCGGTAGCGTACCCCTACGGGGAAGCAAGCTAGCATGAGCGTCGGAACAAACGTTATTACGAATTCCAACGCAGTGGTACTAGCCATTCACCAACGAAACAAGCACACCATTAAGATCGCGGACACGAGCAACTGTCTGTCCCCAAGGTTGTTTTTTCGGCGCATCTAACGCTTTGGCTCCCGCTCCTATGGCTCTAATATAGGCGGTGGCGACATCAGGCGTGATGAATGATATCTGAATTAATCCTGGTGGTTGCGTGGGATCGTTGGGATGGAAACCGCCAGGAAATAACATTTGTGCTTCGCTAGTGGAGGAGAAAGCTAATACAGTGTCTCCGGTTTCGATTTCAGCCCAAACAAACTGACCCATATCCTGGAGAGTGCGACGAAGCAAACCAAATGCTTTTTCGTAAAACTCAACGGTTTTAACTACATCGTCTACCCAGATGATTGTATAACCAAATTTCACAGTGCTTCTTCCTCTTAGAAAAACTACTGCTAGTAAGTATCCTAGCTACTTAACTGTATGCGATTTAGATACACGTAAGTTAACTCTCTAGGATATTGGGATCTGTTGCCAGAGTTTTTGCTCCTGTTTGCATCATTTCTATATCTAATGACGACCAATAACGCGGCCCTTGACAGTGATGTACTGCTAGCAATCCCCATAATCCTCTGGGGATCAAAATTGGTACTACGAGGTTGGCACGAACCTGCATATTAATGAGAAAATCTCGGTGACAAGCTTGAATTGGCTCTAATTCAATATCAGCGATCGCTCTTACTCGTCCTGCTAAATACAGAGCGGCATACTCGTTGTTAAAACAATTATCTGGGCCAGTGGAACCAAGTATTGAGAATTCCTGAGAACTCAATGATTCAAATGTTACTTGCCCCTGCCACTGTCCGTAAAAGTAATACAAAACTACGCGATCAACCTGGAGTGATTCTCTCAGTTGATTCGTGGTTTGGCGGACTAACTCATCCCGCTGCATTGTTTTGGTCAGACCGTCAAGCAATCTTCGCAGACCCTCTTCTCTATGGCGATTTGGGCTATGTTCAAATTGTGAGTGAGGATGAATTTGCACAGTTCTAAAATTACTACTAAGTAAACACTGGCGGATTTATATAGTAATTTATCAAACCTCTAACGAAAAATCACGCTGAATTTAAGTTGCTAATTTGATACTCGTAAAATGAAATACCAATCAACAATTTTGAGAAATTGAAGAGTCAATCTTGAAAATGGAAAACTCTTACCCCAGGCTCTTTGTATAAATCTAAATAAAACCTAAAAATTTAATAATTTCTTTAATTTTGTATTGGGTAGGAATAATGTTTTGCGCTCGCAGATGGTCTTTTTAGAGTCGCTTAGGTAAAACAGGCTGATTAATGGCTAAATTCACGCCAAGTCACAAAGATTTTCTTGACGTGAAATTAAAAAAAATTATTGCACAATTTGGCTGTGTATGCTTAGCGATCGCCTTTACTGGAGTTTCAAGAACTTATCTAAAGCTACCACCATACTGGGAGGCCAACGGCGGATATTTGTTACCCAGTTGATGTCTTTATAGCGGGGATCTAGTCCGTAAGCTGCTACCCAGTTACTTTCGGCTTCACCTTGTTCTCCTTTGACCCAATAAGCAGCGGTGAGGGCCGCACGCATATCAGCAAACTTAGGATATTTGCGGACAATATTCCGCATCTGGCGGATTGCTTGGTCTATTTCACCAGTTTCATAAAGGGCGAGGGCGTAGTTAGCACGAGCAAAAGCAAAATTCGGGGCTATATCATTAGATTTTTTGTAATCAGCGATCGCATCTTCCCATTTTCCCAAACCTGCTTTGGCATTTCCTCGATTGTTGTAGGCCATTGCATCTTTAGGATCAAGTTCTAGAACATGATTATAATCGGCGATCGCATCTTCCCATTTTCCCAAACCCTCTAACGCCGCACCTCTATTTAAATAAGGATCAGTGACATTCGGAGCCAGTTCTATAGCTTTGTTGTAATCTTTTAATGCTGCTTGCAACTTATTTTGACTTACCCGCGAATTTCCTCGGTTACTCCAAGCCCCAGCATTAGTAGGAAATTGCTCAATAATCTGTGTCCAGTACATTTCAGCTGTAGCAAAATCGCCTGCATTTGTAGCTGCAAAAGCTTGATTTGCTAACTCATCTCCTTGTTTTAATTGCTCTTGAGTAATGCTGGGCTGTTGAGATTGTGCCATCACTGGTGTACCCCAGCCAAACACAAGCAACAGACTGAGAAAAATAGTAATCAACTTAATCATCTGGCTTTACCTGTGTCCATCTGTGGTCTGAATTCCACAATTTATCATCGCTGGAACTTATGCAATCAGCAAGCATTTATTAAGGTGGGGCGTAGGCACTAAAAATCACAGACAATTAATTCCCAATGCCCATTGCCCCTTATCCCCAGAGAGTGCCACGTGTTCCCCAATTCCCATCATTACAACAATGACAACTGTTCATTAGGCGGTGTGAACCCCAAATGCTTGTATGCTGCTTTTGTGGCTGTTCTCCCACGGGGAGTCCGGCTTAAATAGCCAATTTGCATTAAATACGGTTCGTATACTTCTTCAATTGTTTGTGTATCTTCACCTGTGGCGGCAGCAATTGTTTCTAATCCGACTGGGCCACCGTTAAAGTGTTCAATTATTACACTTAGCATCTTGCGGTCTGTCCAATCTAAGCCGCAAGGATCTACTTGGAATAGTTGCAATGCTTCTGATGCAACTATTTCAGTAATTTCCCCAGACAATTTTACTTCCGCATAATCACGGACTCGCTTTAGTAGCCTATTAGCAATTCGTGGTGTTCCTCGCGATCGCCGCGCAATTTCTGTTGCACCATCTTCTGTAACGGGGGTTTTAAGTAGTTGAGCGGTTCGCAGGACAATTTTGCTCAATTCGTCAACTTCGTAAAATCGTAACTTTTGAACTAAACCGAAGCGATCGCGTAGTGGTGAAGTTAGCGCACCTACACGGGTTGTGGCTCCGACTAAAGTAAACTTTGATAGTGGCACACTTCTAATCCGGGCGCTTGAACCCTTGCCGATAGTGATATCTAAGCGATAATCCTCCATCGCCGGATAAAGTATTTCCTCTGTCATCCGTGAGAGACGATGAATTTCATCCACAAATAAAATATCCCCTGGTTTCAGGTTTACCAGTAAACCGACAATATCGCGTGGACGTTCCAATGCAGGCGCACTAGTAATTTTACAGCTTACGCCCATTTCTGATGCTAAAATCATTGCCATCGTTGTCTTACCCAATCCCGGTGGCCCATATAGCAGCAAGTGATCTAGCACCTCATTCCGAGACTTGGCTGCTTTGATGGCAATATCTAGCACATCTTTCAAGTCTTTTTGACCAATGTAATCGGCAAATCGCTGCGGTCGAATACCCTCTTCTTGCTTATCTTGTTCATCAATAGCAGCTTGTGGTTGCAAAATGTTGTCTGTGGAGGCTGCTTTCGCCGACTCCCGGCGCTGCTTTGGTTCTCCGTTGGGTTCTGGAGGCTGTTTTTTCGAGGATATTATCGCCATAATTCAGCTATCAACGTTGACTTTGGAACTGTGTGAGCGTTATCTACGCCGCAATCTTTGCGAATAAACGCAGGTGCAAAAATTTTCGTTTGGGAATACCCGCGCCAATTTAAAATTTAAATTCCGGTTAATTACCCAGAAGTGCAAAAGTTACTATGTTATCTAAAAGAATCTTACCTTGCTTAGATGTGAAGGCGGGACGGGTTGTAAAAGGAGTTAACTTCGTCAATCTGCAAGATGCAGGCGATCCAGTAGAGTTGGCAAAGGTTTACAACCAAGCCGGTGCAGATGAGTTAGTGTTTCTGGATATTACAGCGACTCATGAAGACCGGGGAATTATTCTGGATGTGGTCTACCGCACTGCTGAACAAGTCTTTATTCCGTTAACTGTGGGTGGTGGCATTCAATCCTTAGAAAATGTTAAAGCTTTGTTACGAGCTGGAGCAGATAAAGTTAGTATTAATTCTGCGGCAGTACGTGAACCAGACTTGATTAATCGGGCAAGCGATCGCTTTGGTAATCAGTGCATAGTTATTGCTATTGATGCTAGACGACGAGTCGAACCCAATAATCCTGGGTGGGATGTATATGTACGCGGTGGCAGGGAAAACACAGGCTTAGATGCCTTACTGTGGGCACAAGAAGTTGAAAAACGGGGGGCCGGAGAACTGCTAATCACAAGTATGGATGCTGATGGAACTCAAGCTGGGTATGACCTAGAGTTAACACGGTCAATCGCTGAAGCTGTAGAAATTCCAGTTATTGCTTCTGGTGGTGCAGGTAATTGCGAACATATTTATACGGCTCTGACTCAAGGCAAAGCTGAAGCAGCATTACTGGCATCTTTGTTACACTACGGCCAATTAAGCGTGGCAGAAATCAAAAATTATTTGGGCGATCGCAACGTACCAGTACGAACTGTTTACTGATCTGTAATTCCTCCATTAATCACATCTACCCTAGGTTAGACACACTTCCCCAAAAGGGTGTTAATATTATTTTACAAGTATTAACAAATATTAAGAAATATGTTGATTCCTATTTTAGTTTTTGATGTGGCACTGGTGGCGTGGTCGCTGCACTTAATGGAAAAAGCCTACGAGAATAAAGAATTTTCTTTAATGTTGGCTGGAACATTAGTTGCTCTTGCGGCTGCGGCCATGTTAGTAGTTTACTTCCTGATGGGCCACTGTATGACGTATTTGTTGCAAGTGTCGTAACAAGTACTTAACGCCTTGGAGATGAGAGACTTTACACTTTAATTTTAGAGACTACTTGACAAATTACCAATAATTAATGCAGTATATATAACGCACCTTAAGGGGTTATAGCTCAGTTGGTAGAGCGCCTCAATGGCATTGAGGAAGTCAGCGGTTCGAATCCGCTTAGCTCCATTAATTACAATCTACTCTAAACCTGACCTAGCTAATTGTTATTGGCGGGATGCAAAAGAGCGTAACGGCAGCGTTACTATCACCGTTGTACCAATATCCTGCTCACTTTCTAACTGAATATGACCGCCATGTAAATCCACACACTTTTTAACTATAGAAAGTCCTAATCCTGTTCCTTGAATTACACCTACATTACTAGCGCGATAAAAAGTTTGAAATAGACGTGCTTGGTCTTTGAGGGGGATACCCATTCCTTGGTCTTTTACTTGGAAAGTTGCAAGTCCATCTTTACAAATCAAATCAAACCGAATGGTGCTATTTTGAGGAGAGTACTTAATAGCATTAGAGAGCAAATTTGTGAAGATACAATTTAGTAGATCTTCATCCATCTGAGTTTGGGTGTGTTCTCCTTGAGAGCTAAAAATAATATTGTACTGATTGCCTGCACTGAGTTGAAAAATATCTGTGAGTTCGCTACAGAAATTTTCTAAATTTAGAGGTGCAGGTTTGTATTCAAGTTTAGCTGCTTCTGTTTTACTCAGAAATAATACCTCATCTAAGAGTTGAAGCATTTGGTTAATAGCATTTTGAATCCGATCAAAATATTTTGTTTTCCTCTCGTCAGTCAGTTTATCACTGTTGTATTCAAGGATATCTATAGAGGTCTGAATAGTGGTCATTGGGGTGCGGAACTCGTGAGAAACCATTGCTACAAAGTTCGACTTTAGTTCATTGAGTTCCTGTTCCTTTGCCAGTGCTTGACGGGTACGTTCTTCACTTTCCCGTAGTTGGTTAATGATTTCACTCCTTTCAATGGCATAACGAATAGCACGCACTAACCTTTGTATGGTTAATTGGTCTTTAACAAGGTAGTCTTGTGCGCCTTCTGCTAAAGCTTGCAGTGCTAAATCTTCATCATCAAGCCCTGTTAACACTACCACTGGGATATCAGGTATTGCTACCCGAAATTCTTTTAATGTATCTAGTCCAATAGAATCTGGGAGGCTAAGATCTAATAAAACTAGATCGAATCTGCGTTGTCTTCGACTCTCTATCTGAGAATTATCAAGTGTGGGTAAAGAATTTTCCCTACTAGCATCTATCGCCTCTGATAGCCGTTCAACATGTGACATCTGCCATTCTTCTTGAGAAGCATGTAAAAAGATCTGGCGTAGCAGACGGGCATCACTAGGACTATCTTCTACCAGTAGAATGTGAATTCTGATCTTTTCCATAGTGCAGGATTATACCAATTTGCAAGATAATCACCTGATTTCCCATTTTTCAAAAGCGCTTAATCTTCTGGTTTGCAAGCAAAATTGAAATTTTAAAACCTATGATCGTGGTAGTGTCACTGCTACCAGCCAGAAATCTTTGATCAAATGTACAACTTGAATAAACTGGTAGATATCAATGGGTTTTGTTACATAGCAATTAGCATTGAGATTATAGGAACGTAGTATGTCCTGCTCATCGTTTGAGGTGGTCATTATGACAACAGGAATGCATTTGAAATTTGGGTCTGATTTGATTTCTGTTAGTACTTCGCGCCCATCCATCCCTGGGAGATTCAAGTCGAGCAAGATTAAGTCAGGACGAAGGGCATCAGCAAACTCTCCTTGCTGTCGTACGTAGTTCATAGCAGTTTCACCATCTTCAACCCAGTGCAAGTTATTGGCAATTTTGGCGTTTAAGAAGCCTTTGATGGTGAGATTAGCATCGCTAGGAGAATCTTCAACTAACAAAATTTCAATGTGTCGGAATGCCTGATCGTCAATCATGCAGCTATTAAGCGTATATTAGGCGTATGTATATTACATATATTAAGGTAACTTAATTTTCATTGAGGGTAAAATAAAAGGTTGTTCCTACACCTGGCTCGGACTCAGCCCAGATTTGACCACCGTGCCGCTCAACGATTTTTTTGCAGATAGCTAGACCGATGCCCGTACCAGTAAATTCACGGCGGGTGTGAAGCCGTCGGAAAACCTCAAAAATCCGCTCAAGATACTGAGACTTAATACCAATGCCATTATCCTGTACCCAGAAAAGCCAAACTGAGTCAGAAGTGCTGTTATCGTCGTGGGGCGTAGCCCGTGAGGAGTGCTGAGTGCTGTAAAGCCCTGCGGGCATGGCTGCGCTGAGAGCGGATAGCTCTGGTTTAGCCCGTGCTGTTAGCGGATAGCTATGGTTTAGACCGTGCTGAGGAGCCAGCCGCGTGGGCGGGTTCCCCGACTTGAGCGGACTGGCGTTGCTAAGTGAATGAGTTATAAATTCTCCTCCCTGCTCCCCTGCCCCCCCTCTTCTTCTGACTGCACCAATGTGAATCTGGGGTGCTTCCTGTCGGCGAAACTTGATCGCATTGCCGATCAGGTTTTGAAATAACTGCACCATTTGGGTTTTGTCGGCGATTAACTTTGGCAAAGGGTCGTGAGTGATGATGGCTTTGCTTTCGGCGATCGCAACATGTAAATTACTCAGAGCCAGACTGAGGGCAGCATTGCAGTCAACAGAGGCAAATTTCTGACCGCGAGTTCCGACACGCGAATAAGCTAGTAAGTCCTGAATTAACTGCTGCATCCGCTTTGCCCCATCTACAATATAAGCAAAGTATTCTTGAGCAGACTCGTCTAGACGGTCTTGATATTCCTGTCCTAATAGTTGGCTATAGCCCGTCACGGCTCGCAATGGTTCTTGTAAATCGTGGGAAGCCACATAAGCAAATTGCTCTAACTCCTGGTTCGAGCGTTTAAGTTCTTCATTCAGCCTTTGTAATTCCACTGTCCGCTGCTGAACTTTGTTTTCTAGTTCTTCATTCGCCTGCTGTAGTGCTGCTTCGGCAAGTTTGCGTTCACTAATATCAGTGTGAGTGCCCACCCACTCTTGAATCTCTTCGTTGGCATTTAAAACTGGAACCGCACGCGCAGCAAAAAATCGATAGCTACCATCAGCAACCCGTACGCGATGCTCTGTTTTATAAACACTTTTAGTTGCGAGTGCCTGAGTCCACAACAACTCTGTCAACTTCCGGTCTTCGGGATGAATTGCATTGAACCATCCCCGTCCATTAACTTCTGTATTACTTTGACCAGTCAGATCTGCCCAAGATAAAAAGTCTTTTGACATCCCGTTAGTATCAGCTATCCAGACGGCTTGAGAAGTGGCAATCACTAATGAGCGATAACGTCTTTCATTCTCTTCCAAGGCAATTTCTGCTAGTTTGCGGCGAGTGATATCTTGAAAGAAAATTGATAGTCCTTCTTGAGAGGGGTAGATGCGATTTTCAAACCAGCGCTCCCACGGTGGATAATATTCTTCCATCTGAATGACTCGCTGTTCTGCCACAGCCTGGTGATAGGCATGATAAAACTTGTGTTCAGCAGCTTCAGGGAGTTCTTGCCAAATGTTCTTGCCAACCAAGTCTTCGGGGCGACGGTCAAGAATTTGACCTGCTCTTTGATTAACGTAAGTGAAATACCAATTTTGATCAAGGGCAATAAAGGCATCGGTAACACTCTCTAAAATATTCGCCAGTTCTGCTTTTGCGGCTTGCTGTTGCAAACAAATAGCTTCTTCAGATAAAGCCTTGTTAATGCGAATTTGCTTTTGTAGCAATGAGTACACGAGAATCAGCAAGATAACACTCAAACCATACCCTAGACTTACGACAATAATGATTTGAGACAAACGAGCATCTGTTGCTGCTGTGCGCTGTTGCAATAAGCTTTTTTCTTCATTTTCCATCGCTTGGCTGATTGCCTGGAGTTGTCGGCGTACCTCTATGCCTCTATCGATAATAGCCATTTGAGTTGGCTTGTCTAAACTTTTTTGATTGAATAGGTTGATTGACTGCTCAAGCAAGGCAATTTTCTGTGTAACTAGGGGTTCAAATGTATCAAGTCGGCGTTGTTGATCAGGATTATCACTGCTTAACTGTCGCATGGCTGCGATCGCTTGGTAAACTTCCTGCTTCTGTGTTTGATAAGTTTCTCGGTAAGCTGCTTTTTCTGTGAGAATATAACTACTTCGCGCGTTCTCGGCATTGCTAAGACCAATACGCACACGATCTAAACCTTCTATAACTTGATGTGTGTGAATTACCCATCGCTTTTCTGCTATTAATCTTTCGATACTCAAGTAAGAGACTGCTCCCACGCCACACAGCAGTATTAATGCTGAGCTAAAACCGCCTGCAACAAATTTTTCTGACAGTCTGTTCATGGAATATTCGCACAAGTATAGCTAATAACCAATTCAGTTTTAGCCTTTATGGCAAGCTACTGCCGACTCTTGAATCAAAGAATACAGTATGATTACTTAGGAATCGCTAAATAGTTATAGGTAGTGTTTATATTTAGTCATGTTAATAGCCGCTAACTCTTAACTGAGAGTGCCTGTTTTACTGGAATACATTTTCCCAAAAGAGCGCTTTCAAGTAAATTAAGCCATAACACATTTACAATCACAATATTGGAAGTACAACCAAGGGAAATTCAGAACTATCTGACGGCAAACGGGAGAAGTCCTTTCGAGGAATGGCTTAATTCTCTTCGGGATACTAGAGCCAGAGCTAAAATTAGAAATAGATTCAAACGAATCGAGTCAGGTAACTTGGGAGACTATCGTTCAGTTGGAGAAGGAGTATGTGAACTGAAAATTGATTATGGCCCAGGTTATCGCATCTATTTTGGTCAAACAGGGTCAACAATAGTAATTTTGCTCTGTGGCGGAGATAAAAGCACTCAAGAAAAAGATATCCAAATAGCTAGGGAATATTGGAGAGATTATGAAAGAAGTGAAAACGCCAACCAGTAGAAGTTATCACGAGTACTTGATTTCTTCTCTCAAAGACACCCAAGAAGCGGCTGCTTACATAGAGACATTTTTGGAATTGGAAGAAGAAAAAGAACCACTACCAGCTGAACTTTTGATAGCAGCGCTGAAAGATGTTGTAGATGCACGTGTGCAGATGAATAATCTTTCGGAAGAAGCCAAACAGCATTATGAAAAACTTGAGAAAGTTTTGTTAGAAACAAAAGGTGCAGAAATTTACGGTTTGGTTGAGCTACTAGATGCATTGGGATTTCGGATTGCGATCGCACCCAAGTAGATATAGTGTAGTGATGGCGATCACCTGTGAGAAGATTTGCAGTTGGGTAATGGATGCGATCGCCTCTGTCTCCATTTTAAAATTTACAAACGTTGTTATAAAAAATGTATTATTGATCAATAAAATAATTAAATATTATCTATCGCAGAATCTAGATATTCTTTATTATTTAAATACTCTTGAATATTTTCTAAAATCTGACGTAAATACTCTACTACTTCCCCTTTAATTTCTAATAATTGATATACAGTCTTTTCCTGTCCAACTTCCTCAAATGACTTAAATACCATGTGCTAAGTCTGCATTTTCAGTTAATTGGATCATCCGAAGCGTACTTCTCTTAAAGCGTCTCTGACGAGCAAGTGGTAAGTCAGCAAAAGTAAAGTTATTCAGTTTTTCCAACTTCTTTAATCCACTCAACATAAGTTCGTTGTTAAGATACCTAGCCAGTGTACGGATACGTTGTGTACCATCTATAATCTCTAAACGCCCTAAATCACTTTCATCATCACTATCACGTACATCGGCGACAAAAATATAAGGTATGGGTAATCCTAATAGCACAGACTCAATAAATTTAGATTGCCTTGCATCATCCCATGCCATCTCTCGCTGGTAGTCTGGTACGAATAATTCATTTGTGTCCTCATCTTTTCCTTCCATGTATTTCTGAACAAGTATTTCTACCGGATACTCTTTTGTGTCGTAATTAACTTGCTTCTGCTTCTCTCGAATCTCTGCATCCGCAACTTCTTTTCGATGATCTGTTATGTTCGCCATATTTTATACCTTCCTTGAAGGATATGTTTTCCTTTGATAGTAGAGTCTAACGGCAAAGAAAAATTCAATATTTTTCCTCTATCATTGGAAATATAATAATACGCAATATTTTTATTTTCGTGTTCTTATAGATTTTTGTTAAGTATAATATATTACGATAATAATTATACAATACGATAACTATTACACTTACGATAGCCAAATAAACTTCTAAAAATGGTTACAACACTAACAAAAAAGAGTAGAGCATTGTAATATAAACTACAATAATCCACTCTATATTTACTGAATATAGTCACAAAAAAAGACCCAATTTAGATTATTTGCAATTGGGACAGTTCAAACTAATTAACGTGACTCAGTTCCTTGATTAGGGCTACCTGCTACAGAGTCTTCTCCTGGTGCTTCTGGTGTAGCAGTGGGTTTAGCATCACTCTTTTCAGCATCGCCTGTTTTGCGGATATCTTCTTCGATGGGGGTTTGGTAGCCACCAGAAGCGCTGGGTGTAGTACCTTGATTACCAGATTTTTTTTCTTCAGCCATTAGTGTTCTCCTAGAAATCATTTAGTCATTTATCGTTGACATAATTCTAAGAAAATAGAAGGGTGAGTTCATCTATCTAGAATCTAGTTATGGCTAATCTATCCCTCTATCGGAAGTATTGTTTAGTACTATTCATATCTGCTTTTGGGAATGCACAAAACAGAGGTTTTTAAAGTATGAACACTTCCAGCAGTTAACGGAGAGCTTGAAAGTGAGTGAAGTGGTTATATGCCAAGATTACTTGGTAATTGCTTGATTACTAGCCGATATTGACTGTCAAAAACTCTCAGTACTACCGCAAAAAGAATACTTTGTAATTTTTAATACTAAATACAATAATGTAATTAATGAAACAGAACAATTTATCATTACCAACTGGGTGTGTTCTCCGCAAGGCAACATCTGCGGATAAGTGGTCAATTCGATTGTCAGTGTTTTCAGCGAAACTTGACCCGACTCAACTACGTTGGCAGCAATTCTGGGTAATTGAATGCGATGGAGATATAGTAGCTTGCGGGCAGCTACGTAACTTCTCAAACGCACAAGAACTTGGTAGTTTGGTAGTTGCACCTGCATGGAGAGGCCGCGGTTTGGGTACTTTTCTGACGCAGCATTTGATTAACACGGCGACTCAACCATTGTATCTTGAATGTCTGGGTGAACGACTAGCTGAGTTTTATAGTCGCTTTGGGTTTGTGCCAATTTCTTTTGAAGACTTACCGCGATCGCTCCAGTCTAAGTTTAGATTACCTGAATTAGGTAAAAAGCTGATTAAAATTCCTGTAGTGTTTATGTATTATTCAAGTCTTACCTAAAATAACAGGGAATTTATTCGGAATTCCGGTACTTAAATGTGTAGTTAAGCCTATTCAGAGAAACTCAAGATGCAGTTACAACTAAGAAAGAAGCAAGAACTGCATAAAAATGCCGAACCCAACCGTATAGATTTATAGAGATACAAACTCAACAAACTTAAAAACTTTGTAATTTTTGAATGATCAGGTGAGTAATTATGACAAGCTTTATTCAATACTTACACAACGATCTACTGCACCCTGTCCGTGAGTGGTTGGAAGCAATAGAAATTCATAATTCCAAACTAGCTCATTTGTTGTGCAAAGCCATTCCTGCTCAGTGTCCGTTTGAACGAGATATCACACTGTTTAGTCGGAAGCTATTTCATATTCCACCAATGTGTAAATTGAATCCGCTTTATGAGCAAGTAGTTAGTCTGCGTTTTAAAGCTCTATGTTACCTTGCCGATGAATGCGGTGAAGATGTCACAGCTTACTGTTAATAACCAGTTAGAATCCCTGGTGAACTAAGCAGCTATTAGTAATTGTGGATTTACGGTTGTTACTTACTCAGCTTTATACTAAGCTAACGTACACCTAATTAGATATCTGGCTATTTAGTAGCTAGGATTAATCTAAATTCTCAGACCGTATTTTTGCTTACCACACCCTGCTTAAATCATTAACATTATCATGACGCACATCTTACTGGTTGAAGATGAAGTCAAACTGGCTCGTTTTGTCGAATTGGAGCTGACTTATGAGGGCTATCAAGTCAGCGTTGCCTACGATGGATTAACTGCACTTACCGCAGCGCGGGAGTTAAATCTAGATCTAGTAATTTTAGACTGGATGTTGCCCGGTTTGTCGGGATTGGAAATTTGCCGCCGCCTGCGAAGTACTGGTGATAAAGTGCCGATCATCTTATTAACTGCTAAAGATGAAGTGAGCGATCGCGTTGCGGGTTTAGACGCTGGTGCTGATGATTATGTAGTTAAACCCTTCAGCGTTGAGGAATTATTAGCTAGAGTCCGCGCCCATCTGCGAAGAACCCAAGAAACAGACGCCGCAGATGTCTTAGAATTTGAAGATCTGAGCTTAAATCGTCGCACGCGGGAAGTATATCGGTGTAATCGGTTCATCGAGTTAACCGCCAAAGAATTTGACTTACTAGAATATTTACTTGCTCATCCACGACAGGTAATTACACGCGATCGCATTTTAGAGCAAGTCTGGAATTACGACTTCATGGGCGATTCCAACATCATCGAAGTTTACATTCGCTATTTGCGTCTGAAACTCGAAACTAATAACGAAAAGCGCCTCATTCAAACTGTGCGTGGTGTCGGCTACGTGCTACGTGATTAACCTTGGACTAACGCAAAACCCCCAAATCCAATATTTTTTGGTTAAGGGGGCTACAGTTTGAATGCACCCATTACCACCCAATACGGTTCGATTAAAGGGTAAAAGGGAAAGGGATTCATGTTTGGAATATATTATTTACCCTTTACCCCTTAACCTTTTCCCAGTCCACAAGAAAAGTAAGGAGTACTTATCCAAAAAGTACTATCCTCAAACTCTGCTAAAAAATGGAGTTTGGGGATTTTGGCAATTTCAGCGAAAACTCATCTAACTCAGAGTTAACTATACTAGGATGCACAAAGCTAACTCTCTACGACAACACACAACGTTAGAACTGCAATGACTTATTTAGAAACAGCAGCGCAATTCTATGGCGAAGTCGCCCAAACACCACAAGTTGGACTTTGTTGCGTTCAAAGCACACCTTTGCAACTACCGGGACTGAAAATTCCTGTGCCGATGCAGGAAATGAACTATGGTTGTGGTACTACCGTTCACCCTACCGAACTAGGAAACCAACCTACTGTGCTGTATGTCGGTGTTGGCGGTGGCTTAGAAGCATTGCAATTCGCTTATTTTTCCCGCTATCCAGGTGCAGTAATCGCCGTTGAACCAGTTGCAGCCATGCGAGAAGCTGCTACACGTAACTTGGAAATTGCTGCTCAAGAAAATCCTTGGTTTGACACCAGCTTTGTCCAAATTTGCGATGGTGATGCCTTTAATTTACCTATTGCTGATGCTACCGTCGATATCGTGGCACAGAATTGCCTGTTCAATATCTTTGAACCAGAAGATTTGACCCGTGCTTTAAAAGAAGCATATCGAGTATTAAAACCAGGCGGACGGTTGCAGATGAGTGATCCAATTGCTACTCGTCAAATTCCAGCACATTTACAACAAGATGAGCGGCTAAGAGCCATGTGTTTATCAGGCGCTCTCACTTATGAAGAGTATACTCAACTTATTATAAATGCTGGCTTTGGTCAAGTTGAAATTCGTGCTCGTCGTCCTTACCGTCTGCTTGATTCCCAGACTTATAACCTAGAAGAAAATTTACTTTTAGAAAGTCTCGATTCTGTTTCTTTTAAAGTTGCGATTCCCGAAGACGGTGCTTGTATTTTCACTGGAAAAACAGCAATTTATGCTGGTACAGAACCATTTTTCGATGATTCAGCAGGTCATCTGCTTCAGCGTGGTATTCCCGCAGCTGTGTGTGACAAAACTGCTGCTAAGCTTGGGATGTTAAAGCCAGCAGAAATAATGATTACGGATTCAACCTGGTACTATAGTGGCGGTGGCTGCTGTTAACTCCGAATATATGAAATGCTGTTAATCAGTATCAGTCTATTTCTGGCTACGCTTTTTTTAGCTTACTCAAATGGCGCAAATGACAACTTTAAAGGTGTAGCAACGCTGTTTGGTAGTGGAACAACTAGCTACCAAACAGCGATTTTGTGGGCTACTTTTACAACTTCGGCTGGTGCGATCGCTTCGATTTTGTTAGTAAGTAAACTAATTAAAAACTTCTCTGGCAAAGGAATAGTACCAGATGCGATCGCCAATACATCAGAGTTTCATCTTGCAGTAGCGATCGCTGCTGGTTTGACAGTGCTCATTGCTACCCTTACAGGATTTCCCATTTCTACAACTCACAGTTTAACAGGTGCGCTGATTGGCCCTGGATTAGTAGCGATCGGACTCAAAGTTAATTTTACAGCTTTAGGAAATTCTTTCTTTTTGCCTCTATTACTTAGTCCAATTATCGCTATCTCATTCGGAGCAGGAGTTTATAGTTTATCTAACTATATCAATTCTAAATGGTGCTTACCAGCGAATCCGAGAATAGTAGATACTTGTCATTTTATTAGCGCTGGGGTAATCAGTTTTGCCAGAGGATTCAATGACACTCCCAAGATTGTTTCGCTGATTTTGATTATTGAATATTTCTCAATTCAGGGAGGAATGATCACTATAGCGATCGCAATTGCACTTGGCGGTTTACTTAACTCCCAAAAAATTGCCGAAACCATGAGTACAAAAATTACTTCAATGAACAAAACTCAGGGCTTATCAGCCAATATGGTAACTGGAGTTTTAGTCATTGCAGCTACTCAGTTTGGGCTTCCTGTTTCTACCACTTACGTTTCAGTTGGTTCCATCTTTGGAGCAGGACTGATTGCAAAAAAAGCTCATAAACGTGTTTTTTATCAAATACTACTTTCGTGGATTTTAACTTTACCAATAACTGCAATTATTAGTGGAATAATCTACAGATTATTGCAAGGTTAGAAACATATATTTAAGGAGTAATAATTAATGCAGACTCAACTAGATAAATTTATTACACAATTCAAACACAAACTTAGTTCATCTTTGACAAAAAAGGAAATCACTGTTTTACAGATTAATCTGGGTAAGCGTTGTAATCTTGCCTGTACACATTGCCATGTCGAAGCCAGTCCTAAACGAACAGAAGAACTTTCCTCAGAAATTTGCCAACAGTTGATTGAGGTAATCCACAGATTTCCCGAAATCAAAATAGTTGATTTAACTGGTGGCGCACCAGAAATGAATTATGGATTTAAGCCATTAGTAGAAGCAGCAAAGTTAACAAGTAAACAG
Source organism: Komarekiella atlantica HA4396-MV6 (assembly GCA_019359395.1). Classification (GTDB taxonomy): domain Bacteria; phylum Cyanobacteriota; class Cyanobacteriia; order Cyanobacteriales; family Nostocaceae; genus Komarekiella; species Komarekiella atlantica. The sequence goes on along the minus strand of JAHHHK010000038.1, from coordinate 13,020 downwards.
GTAATTGTCCGGTCTAACTTGACCATTTATTTTGAAGATGAGTTTGGTGATTTACCAGAATACTGTGCTAAACACCAAGTGAGAATAGTCGCATCTCTGCCTTGCTACCTAGCAGATAATGTTGATAGAATGCGCGGTACTGGTGTTTTTGATACTTCAGTCAAAGCTTTACAATGGCTGAACCAACTGGGCTATGGTAAAGAGCCAAATTTAATTTTAGATTTAGTATACAATCCCCAGTTGCCCACAAGTGAAAAATTTTCCTTGGCTCCTGAACAGATAAGCCTAGAACGAGATTACAAAATGTTCTTACAAGAACATTTTAATATTGTGTTTAACAACCTCTTCACCATTACCAACCTACCAGTTGGTAGAACTAAAATGTATTTAGAGCGGAGAAAACTGTATGCTAGCTATTTACAATTTTTAGAATCACATTTTAATCACAGTACAGTTGAACATTTAATGTGTCGTGATGAACTTTCAATTGACTATCTGGGGAATGTATATGATTGTGACTTTAACCAGATGATGAATCTACCTGCGAAAACTCACAATGGTGAACCCCTAACAGTTACAAAATTGCTAGAAGTTGGCAGTTTAGACTTGATTAGTGAGATACAAACAGCCGCTTATTGCTATGGTTGTACTGCTGGGTGTGGTTCTAGTTGTGCTGGTGCTTTGCTCTAAAGTCATCAAAGGAAAATTTTGTTACAAGTTCTGTTACGTATACATCACTAATAGTTAGATGGGTTTATGATGATATGTAGTTAAGTCTCCTCACACCACACCAAAAAGCCGCGGAATCTTCTAGGTTTCCACGGCTTTTACTTTTTGATTTGAGATAAATTCATTAATTAGCATATCCACCCATCAAAATATTTTAATCCGATATTAATAAACATTCTTATGCGGACATAAGTTTGCTCAAGAGAATATATACTGTTTTGATTATAGCAACTATAAGTTATTTTGAATTGGGGTTTGCCTGGTGGCTTAGCTATACAGGCTAAACTATAGGCTGGATATTAAAACATAAGGTTAATTGACATAGATTTGATAGAAGAAATATAGTCTGCAATGTGAGAGCAACCTTAATTATCCTTGGAAAGGACAGCATCATCACTAAGAAAATTCTGTTACCAAAATTGTTACGAGTGTATTGCTGTGGGATAGTTACTTTATGATGATATTTAGTTAAGCTCCTCACACCACATCGAAAGCCGTGAAGCTCCGCGTTTCACGGTTTTTTCTTTTTTAATAATCGTGCAGGCGCATGAAAGCAGAGTGGCTTGTATTTACACATTGCTCTGTGAGATGAGGACGCAATGAGCTACGCCCCGCCGGAGGCGATCGCATATCTTCACGCCTAAACAACTATTACTCAGTTCCAACTGAGTTTTGCTCATCTCATTTCTTCAACAGACACATCTATATCCTGTTTCTTAATTCCCCATTATTTTAACAGTTATCAGTTTTTTCTAACCACCGTTTACTGTTTACTGCTTACTGTTCACTGTTTTAAGTCTAGGTGATTTTGTAATGCTTGGCGCATTACTTCCACAGGCAAAGTTTCTGACTGCAACCAGATTTTTAATGCTGCTACTCCTTGTTGGACGAGCATTTCTAATCCATCGATCGCAATTGCGCCTTGGGATTGTGCTTGTTGAAGAAATTGCGTTGGTTTAGGAATATATATCAAATCGTAGGCGATCGCACCTGGCGGTAATTTCTCTATTTCCTCTCCACTCAAAGGCGACTCATCCACCTTGGGATACATCCCAATAGGAGTTGTATTGACCAACAAATTAGCTTGCGGAATCAATTTTATAAGTGCATCCCATGTATGGACTTGCAAATTCTTGGCTACTGGTGAATTTCCCCAACTATTGCGGAATTCTTGTAATTTCTGGATGTTGCGCCCAACAACATGAATTTTGGCAAAACCTAGTTGATGACAACCTGCAACAACAGCCCTCGCAGCACCACCATTACCTAAAATTACCGCCGCTTTCTGACTCCAATCCTGTTTATACGTTGTTTGCAAAGGGGCAATAAATCCTTCTATATCTGTATTTGTACCCACCCATCGATGATTTTGACGGCTGACAGTATTCACTGCTCCTATGGCTTGAGCGATGGGCGTAATTTCGGATAACAAGGGTAATATTGTCTGTTTGTGAGGAATTGTCACACTAAAGCCGACAACATCAATGGCGGCGAATCCAGCAATCGCTATCTCTAAATTCTCTGGTTTTATCGGAAAGGGGAGATAAATATAATCTAATCCCAATTGAGCGATCGCAGCATTATGCATCACTGGTGAAAGCGAATGTTCTACCGGATGTCCAATCACTCCTAGAAGTTTAGTTTTGCCTGTAATTTCATTTGTCATTTGTCATACCATTTCACGAAAACCCTGATACATATAGATTTCTTGTCAGGGCATGGCCATGCCCCTACTCCCTCACTCCGTGTCGGTAATTTGATGGCTAGTTTACAATTATTAGAAGTGACTTAATATTTCTTTATATCATGCAGGCAACCACAGCTTCCTCTACAAGCCCAATTCCTGGCAAATATTGGCAGTGGCGAGGACACAACATCTATTATGTGCGTGCGGGAGAGAGACAATCGCAACGTCCACCTTTGCTACTAGTACATGGGTTTGGTGCTTCCACAGACCACTGGCGCAAGAATATCACAGGATTGTGTCAAGATTTTGAAGTATTTGCGATCGACCTTTTGGGGTTCGGACGCTCAGCAAAACCGAAATTGCAGTATAGCGGTGACTTGTGGCGCGACCAGCTGAACGATTTTATTAGTGAAGTCATTGGTCAAAAAGCAGTATTAGCAGGGAACTCCCTTGGTGGCTATGCTTGCTTGTGTGTTGCAGCACAACATCCTGACAGTGTAACTGGTTTAGTTTTGCTCAATAGTGCAGGGCCCTTTAGTGAAAGTCAGCTTATACCTGAACCTGAAGCTTTACAATCAGAAATTCAGCCTCCCAAACAACCTGATCCTTTGCAAAAACTCTTAGGTGATAGTGTTAAGTGGATTTTGCAGCAACCTTTAGCCCAATTTTTATTATTTCAATACGTGCGACAGCGTTGGGTAATTCGCCAAACTTTAGAGAAAGTTTATCTTGATAAGAGCGCGATTACAGACCAATTGGTAGAGGAAATTTATCGCCCTGCTTACGATTCAGGTGCAATGGAAGTGTTTGTTTCAGTCTTTAGCACTCCTCAAGGAGAAAAAGTTGATGTGCTACTAAAGCAATTAACTTGTCCTCTATTAATTTTGTGGGGAGAAGCTGACCCTTGGATGAATGCTAGAGAACGTTCGCAGAAGTTTCGTCAATATTATCCTGAACTCACAGAACATTTCCTAGCGGCGGGGCATTGCCCTCATGACGAACTACCTGATAGAGTCAACCCACTTTTACGTGATTGGGTTTTGTCTATTGCTCAGTAATATAGCCCTACTTAATCATTAGACCTCTTGCAAAAGTCAGAAAACTATTAGTGTCATTCTGACCAGAACGTAGTGGAGGGAAGAATCTCCGAGATGTTTCGCTCCGCTCAACATGACAATTTAAGCATTTATGCAAGAGGTCTATTCATGAACAATAAGATTCCCGACTTTTTAGACAAATCGGGAATCTAAGCCTTTCAATTACAAACAGGTTCTAACTAATAACTGACATATATTGGATTCGCCACGCACCTTTTAGCCGAATCAAATTATACCGAACTCGCAAACTTTCCTCAGAAGACTTTTTAAACTGACCATTTTCATAGAACTGGGTAACTTCCTTCACTGTAGCTACTACAGCAGCACGATCCGGGTCAAACTCAATGTTATTTACAGATTCTACCTTGAGGTTATGGTTGTACTTACGGTAGCGGTTATCTAACCTATCCTGCTGGGTAACTAGTCGCCATTGAGTTAGAGCTGAACCAACTAAAATCTGGTCTAAATTACTAATCTCATGATTTGGCCCTAAAGCTGCGGCCTTGGTAGAGAGCCAAGCCTGAATAACTTCCTGTGCCGTTGTATCTGTGAGAGTTCCTTCTGGCGGTTGTGGGTTGCTGTTTTTGTCAGGAATCGGTATTGGTGGTTGATTGAGTTGGACAAATAATTGTTGACCTTGTAAAGACGGTGTAGGGAAAAATAGATTTTTTAGCCATCCAAAAGCTGTTGTAACTACTACCCAGAAAACTAATAGACCCACTAGAGAAATAAATACCCTCCACACAAGCCGCGTTTTCCCTTCTAGGGTGCTAGCAAAAGTTCGCCGCCGCCGCCGAGGATAAGGATGATTATCTACTAATACACGCTCACGAGGCGGCACTTGAGTCGGCTTTCGCCTCCTTCGCTTTCGATTCTGACCCGTTGTAGCAGCCTTAGCTGAACCATTTAAGTTGCTATTAGGGCCTCTGGCTATTCGTTCAGCAGTAGGAATCTGTGCCCCAGGTACTTCTACTGATTTTGACCTCCCAGATGTATTCCATGTAGGTGGCGAGAAGTTTACATATTCAGATCTTTCTCTGATTAGTGTTTCTGGTAACTCTGGGTCAGGTGTGATGTTGTGATTGAATTGCCGAGACTCAGTTGAATTACTGTGGCGACGGGAATTATTTGTCTGTGTCTGGGGAAAGGGCTGGCGGTTAATTACAGCCCATTCATCAGTTGTTTCTGCATCCGTTGGTAGTGCTTCTAAATAAGCTTGAACCTGTTGGTCGGCAAAGTAATTTTTTAAAGAAGCTTGCTGCTTTGCCAAATCTCGGAAGTGCGGAAACACCTCATGTTGCAACCATTGTTCTCCATATAGACACAACCCTGGTAGTAAGTCTGGAGAATCTTGAGATTTTTCTCGAATAAAAGCTAGAGCTTCATACTCTTGACTAAGTTCTAAAACACGGGTTGCTTCTTCGGTTTGCCCCAGTAGTAATGCACATAGTGATTGTTCTAAATGTACATCTTGGCGCTTGCCCAGACGTATCAGCATTTGCCTTGCTTGACTAATTAAAGCTGGTTGACGTTGAGCAAATCCTCGTGCTATCAAGGCATAGACAGCCAAGTAAGTAGCAACAGCAGAGGGACGTTTACTTTCAGCTTCAAATAACTTGTGCTGTTCTGCAACTGTTAAGTGGTTGCGTAACTGCTGGATGAATCGCAGAAAGTCATCTATGTTTAAACCAGATAGATCATTGCCAGTGCCATCAATACCACCACGGTCTTCTAAGATATTTTGCAATAATCCTAAACCTTGACGCCGTTCGGTGGTTTTCTCTAGAGGTAGTGCCAGTAACTCTAAAATTCGATATGGTCGCAATTTGCAAAGATCCGCCTGAATTTCAACCTGTACGCTGGGGAATAAGCTTTCGCGTGATAGCAACTCCTCACCTGTTTCTAAGGATATGGCAGCATTTTCGTAGTGGCCTTGCTGCCATTGCTCGCGTCCTAGTTCTAAGCAAGCAAGGGCAACGGTGAGAATAACATCTGGACGTTCTGCACTTTCGTGGATTTCTTCACTTCCGAAATTATTGTCCTTGCTCGCACTATTTTTTACTAAGTACGGACGACCCAGTTTCAGTACAAGTTCGTATTCTCCTAGCTCTTGCAGAATCAATAAAGCGCCAACTAATTCGTCTTGGACAATTTCGATGCTAAGACTTTGCGCGTCAAGACCCTTTCTGTGGCTTTCCGTGCGGTTTTCCACTGCGGCGGCGCTATCAGGGTCATAGGCGTGAGCCAGATAAAGCTGATCGTAGGTGCTACGTTCTTTTTGATCTGATAAAACCACGTAAGCTTCTTCTATGAGTTGTTTGCGAGAAGAAATTGCTGCCTGAGAATACTCGCGTCGCGGCAATTGTACAATGCGATCGCTATATGCTTGCCGCAATTGTTCATTACTTGCCGCTAACGGTAGTCCTAAAATTCGGTAGTAATCTAGTGGAATTCGCACAGCCTACTTCCCCTGCACCGTGATCAGCGTAATTTACCTAGAGCGTTCCAGGCATGTAAAACCGTGCCATAATAATGCCGTGTAGAATTTACACTACAAGTGTATATTGCAACAACTTGTTTTGTACCTTCCCGAAATTTTGAGTCACATTCTAGTATTAATTTCTGCCTTCGCCTAGAAAGCGTCAGCTTTTTGTCTTAATTCTTAGTATTTTTCGTTTAACACAACTGCTATTTGCATTCGATACCGTAATGTAAAACTACCACTTTTAGTGACGGCATAGATGTTGTACTTGCAAGAATCTATATTATTTTCCTTTAAGTACGCCCTCTGTGTGCGGTAATTGAAATACCACTTTCGAGGGTTGAACCTGATAACGATACGGGAGAAAAATATCATATCATGGTTAGATTTTAATTACAATTACCTAGGTAGATATTATGATTTTGAAGTCCATTTTTCCTAAATTGTTAATGGATATGCAGAAAGCAGTCTATCCTGATTGCTAGCCTATGAGGGGAGTAAGCAGAGAGTGCTGAGTGTTGAAGCGCGGATAGCTATGGTTTAACCCGTGCTGAGTCTTGAGTAATTAAGAATAATCCTCATGACGTCAAACTAAGAACTCAGAACTAATGAACTATTCCATACGACCCTTTTTGGTGCATAAATAAATTTGATTGTTGACTCTTACAAACGCTAGCTTGTCATAAAGCTAAAGCGTTATGATCTCCACTTAATTTAAGACTGTAACTTTTAAGTTGTACAACAGGAACACTCAAAAATCATGGTTCACGAACGCACATTACCCAAATTTAATGCTGCTACTACCCAGATCACCAAAGAAGAAGGGTTGCGGTTGTACGAAGACATGGTACTGGGGCGCTTGTTTGAAGACAAGTGTGCCGAAATGTACTATAGAGGTAAAATGTTTGGCTTTGTCCACCTGTACAACGGTCAAGAAGCCGTTTCCACTGGTGTTATCCAAGCCATGCGACCGGGTGAAGATTTCGTTTCTAGCACATACCGCGACCACGTTCATGCTCTGAGTGCAGGCGTACCAGCAAGAGAGGTAATGGCAGAGTTATTTGGTAAAGCCACAGGTTGCAGCAAAGGGCGTGGTGGTTCCATGCACATGTTTTCTGCTGAACATCGCTTGCTAGGTGGCTATGCTTTTGTGGCTGAAGGAATTCCTGTAGCAGCTGGAGCAGCTTTTCAAAGCAAATATCGCCGCGAAGTGCTGGGAGATAACAGCGCCGACCAAGTGACAGCTTGCTTTTTTGGCGATGGTGCTGCTAACAACGGTCAATTTTTTGAGACGTTAAACATGGCAGCCTTATGGAAACTGCCAATTATTTTTGTGGTAGAAAATAACAAGTGGGCAATCGGTATGTCTCACGAACGAGCAACTTCCCAGCCAGAGATTTATAAAAAAGCCAGTGTCTTTAATATGGTCGGCGTGGAAGTAGATGGTATGGATGTGTTAGCGGTGCGAGCTGTAGCACAAGAAGCTGTAAGTCGCGCTCGTGCAGGTGAAGGCCCGACATTAATTGAAGCACTTACCTACCGCTTCCGTGGTCACTCTCTGGCAGACCCAGATGAAATGCGAAGCAAGGCTGAGAAAGAATTTTGGTTTGCTCGTGACCCAATTAAGAAGTTGGCAGCTTATTTAGTTGAGCAAAACTTGGCAGACCAGCAAGAACTCAAAGACATTGATCGTAAAATTCAGGATGTAATCGACGAGGCAGTTAAGTTCGCCGAAAGCAGCCCTGAACCAGACCCCAGTGAGTTATATCGCTTTGTGTTTGCAGAAGACGAGTAAATTCAAGGGATTGGGGACTGGGTACTGGGAAATCTTTCCAGCCCTAATTCACGTTTAATGTGGATTAGATGCTAAAACCCTGTATTTCTCGTAGAGACGTAGCATTGCTACGTCTCTACAGTACGCAGAATTTTTGATATGTCGTTGATTTTCATAATTCACATCAGGCGTAATTCCTAATCCCTAATCCCCAAACCCTACACCTAGGACTAAAATTTGTGTTTACCATTACAGTTCAAAAACAACAGTATAAGACCTACATTCTTTCTGATGAAACTGCTGGCTCTCAAATAGAAGTTGTGCCAGAACGCGGTGGTATTATCACCTGTTGGCGCATTCAAGGGCAAGAAATTTTCTACCTGGATACTGAACGCTTCACTCATCCTGATTTAAGTGTCAGGGGTGGAAATCCAATTTTGTTTCCTATTTGTGGCAATCTACCAGATAATACCTACACTCACAACGGGCAAAAATATACTCTTAAACAACACGGTTTTGCCCGTGAATTGCCGTGGAAAGCAACAGAACAACAAACTGAGGATAAAGCTAGTCTGACTGTCGTTCTTGATAGCAATGAGCAAACCAAGGCAGTTTATCCTTTTGATTTTCAGCTGGCTTTCACCTACGAACTTCAAGGTAATACTTTAGAAGTCCGTCAGCAGTATAAAAACTTGTCATCCACACCAATGCCTTTTTCGGCTGGTTTCCACCCCTACTTTCTGTGCGGTGATAAAACTCAGTTAGAGTTTGAAATTCCCTCTAAGCAGTATCAAGATAATCAAAGTAAGGAAATTCACTCTTTTAATGGCAATTTTGACTTTAGCCGTGATGAAATTGATTTTGCTTTTGGACAGTTAACGAGCAAATCGGCTACTGCGACAGATCGCAGCCGGAAGTTAAAACTCACTTTGGATTATGACGATTTCTCTACCTGGCTGGTATTTTGGACAGTCAAAGGCAAGGAATTCTACTGCCTAGAACCGTGGAGTGCCACCCGTAACTCTCTTAATACTGGCGATAACCTGACTGTATTAGCACCAGGAGCTAGCCAGACAGCATCTTTAAGATTGACTGCTAATTTTTTCTAAACCTGTTTACAAATCTACAGATGTCTATGCTATGATGGCAAAGTTGCGAAATACAGCGAAAGGGTCGCTAACTCAACGGTAGAGTACTCGGCTTTTAACCGATTAGTTCCGGGTTCGAATCCCGGGCGACCCATATCAAAGAAAAAACCTTGCTGATGCTTTAGAAATAGAAAGTTGAGGCGAGGTTAATTTTTAATAGAAAATTTGCGGATGCGATCGCCCTGGAAAAAAACACTCTAAAGCGATCGCTGATCATTCACAAAATGCGATCGCATAATTTACCCATTACAATAAATATCCTCAATTCGGTAGCATAGCCATAGGCTCATCCCAAATGCGATCGTTATGGTAAAAACACCCCCGCACCATTTAACAATGGCGAAGTCTAGTCTTTCCTGGGTTGTGGTTAGGGGTAACAGAGTTATTAGCGGGAAACATGCAATCCGTGTTGACTATTTTACAGGCAGGTTTGCAATCTCCTGAACACACAGCATTTGTTCAGAAATTAGCCAGTAAATCATAGCTCTAAACTATTTGGGATACAAAGCTACCAAAGCCTCTAAATGTGGAGTAGCTTACCCTACAGTAGAATAGGTCAAGTGTAGGGCATGTTTATGAACGATGGCATAAACTTTTTCAACATAGACACACGACAGTAGTTATAATTTCCTATAAGTTGAAAAAACTCTTAAGATTTAGCGTAAATATTACGCTTCTCTCACACAGACTAGCTGATAACCACATTAGGAGGACTATCTATGGCGCTTGTACCATTGCGGCTGCTGTTGGATCACGCGGCTGAAAACGGTTACGGCATCCCAGCTTTCAATGTTAATAATTTGGAGCAGATTCAGGCGATCCTGAAGGCTGCTGTAGAGACAGATAGCCCCGTAATTTTGCAAGCTTCTCGTGGCGCTCGTAATTATGCAGGGGAAAACTTCCTACGCCACCTGATTTTGGCAGCAGTAGAAACCTATCCTCAGATTCCCATTGTGATGCACCAAGATCATGGGAATGCGCCTGCTACCTGCTACTCAGCAATTAAGAACAACTTCACCAGTGTGATGATGGATGGTTCTTTAGAAGCTGATGCTAAGACCCCCGCTAGCTTCGAGTACAACGTTAACGTCACTCGCGAAGTGGTGAATGTAGCTCATGCTCTGGGCGTCAGCGTTGAAGGTGAACTCGGTTGTTTGGGTTCTCTAGAAACTGGTGCTGGTGAAGCTGAAGATGGTCATGGTTTTGAGGGTACACTCGACCACTCCCAACTGCTGACTGACCCTGATCAAGCAGTTGACTTTGTAGAACAAACTCAAGTAGATGCTTTAGCTGTTGCTATTGGCACTAGCCACGGTGCTTACAAGTTTACCCGCAAGCCGACTGGAGAAATTTTGGCAATCAGCCGCATTGAAGAAATTCACCGCCGTCTGCCTAACACCCACTTGGTAATGCATGGTTCTTCTTCTGTGCCAGAAGATTTACTAGCACTAATTAACCAATATGGTGGCGCAATTCCTGAAACCTACGGCGTACCTGTAGAAGAAATCCAAAAAGGCATCAAGAGCGGTGTACGTAAAGTAAATATTGACACCGATAACCGTTTGGCTATTACCGCTGCGGTACGTGAAGCTTTAGCAAAAAATCCCAAGGAATTTGACCCCCGTCACTTCCTCAAGCCTTCTATTACATACATGCAGAAGGTTTGTGCCGATCGCTATAAGCAATTTGGTACAGCTGGTAACGCCAGCAAGATTAAGCAGATTTCTCTGGAAGATTTTGCAGCTAAGTACGCAAAAGGCGAACTCAACGTTGTCACCAAGAAAACAGCTAATGTTTAATTTTGTCAGTGAATAAATAGGGGCATAGTATTGCTATGCCCCTAAAAGACTGAATATTTTAAATATTGGAATAAATAAACCGGGTAACATTTTATCTACCCGGTTTTTTGTTGATGAGATATTGAGTATTAAATTTTGGGGAAAGGGTAGAGCAAAAGGGAAAAATCATTCTTTTACCCTTTATCCTCTCTTCCCCAGTCCCTAAAATACTCGATGTTGCAGCGAGGGCATTTGACGGCGGACTTGTTCGAGCCTGGTAGGTTTGATTTCAGCGATCGCAATTCCCGGTTGTTCGCCAGCATCAGCTAAAATTACGCCCCAAGGGTCGATGATCATGGCGTGTCCGTGGGTTTGGCGGCGGGCGTAGTTGGTGCCGGTTTGGGCAGCAGCAATGATATAGCAGGTATTCTCAATGGCTCTTGCTTGTAATAGTACTTGCCAATGATCTTTGCCTGTGAAGGCGGTGAAGGCGGCGGGAATAAATACAACATCGGCTCCTTTATCTGCTAGATGACGGTAGAGTTCGGGGAAGCGGACATCGTAGCAAACAGAAAGTCCTAAATTACCGAGTGTTTCTGAGAAATAAACGGGAGGTAGTTGCTTACCAGCCACGACAGTACTGGATTCTCGATAGGTGTTACCGTCGGGGACGTTGACATCAAATAGATGTACTTTGTAGTAGCGGGCAAGTTCTTGACCGTTGGGGTCAATGAGGATGCTGGTGTTGTAAACTTTGCCTGTATTTTCTACAGGAATGGGAAAACTGCCGCCCAGGATCGTGATTTGAAAGCGCTGAGCCATTTTTTTGAGAAAGTTTTCCGTTTCACGGGCGATTGCTTCGGCTTGGCCGAGTTTGTCGTTTTCTTCTCCCATAAAAGAAAAGTTTTCTGGTAAACTTACTAACTCAGCACCTTGACGCACGGCAAGATCTATTAATTCTTCTGCCTGTGCCAAATTTTTTTGGAGATCAGGCACACTGGTCAATTGAATAGCGGCGGCTAAATAAGACTTCATAGATTCAATAAGGAGCAGTCGATTTAAGCAAGATAGATTCTCAAAATATATCGCTAGTTCAACCCCGGTAGGCTTAATTAGAAATATCTAAACGTTGCTTTTCTTTAACAGTTATCAGTTATCAGTTAGCAGTTATCAGTTTAGTAGCAAGTGAGAATCTGCGACGAATCGAAGTGAGCGGTGTAGATGGGGACTAAATTACCGCCGGAAAACTTAGTAACTGTTGACTGTTTACTGATTTCAGGGTTAGCTATCCTTATTAGTCTATTTTAATATTCCTATGGATTCTGGAAAACTCAACCAGATTCAGATTAGGTTGTTATCAAACCCTGATAAAAGCTGTCTGTTGTGGATACTTCTGTTCTGATTCAAACGTTTATTGCGGTGTTTGTCTTGGCGGATGCTGTGGGCAATATACCAATTGTTTTAATTTTGACTAAAGGTAAAACGCCAGAGGAAAGAAATAAAGTCATAGATAAAGCGATTATTGTAGCGATCGCAGTTCTATTACTTTTTGCCTTTACTGGTCAAATAATTTTGAATTATTTGGAAATCAGCATGGGGTCTTTGCGAGTAGCTGGGGGACTTTTGTTACTGTTAATTGCTTTACAAATGCTCCGGGGAGAATTAGATACACCCATTATCGAGGAAGGACGCGATGTCGCAATTACTCCACTAGCTTTGCCCCTGCTAGCGGGGCCAGGTACGCTCACGACAGTGATGTTATTAATGTCAAAAACTCAAAGTCCGCATATTAGCGTATTGGTAGGCATTGTGGGGGCTATGCTCGTCACCTGGTTGATTTTACGCTTCTGCAACTACATCGACAAGTGGATTGGTGCAGAAGGTGAAGTGATTATTACCCAGCTTTTGGGTTTTATATTAGCGGCGCTGGCGGTGGAAATTGGTAGTGTGGGAATTCGGGAGTTGTTTTTGCGGTAGGAGGGGCTGGGGAATTCGGGGCTCCCTTTGGGGATAAAGGGCAATGGGGACTAGAGCATCAATTCAGTAATCGCAAAAACCCAATTTCTTTTCGGTAAAACGACCAATTTTCGTTAACTGTAAAGACGTTGCAATGCAACGTCTCTACGAAATAATCGGTTTTTTCGCCCCCATCTTGAATACTGATACTATTTAACTTTAAAAATAATACAAATACGTTGGTAGGGGCACGGCAATGCCCATTGGTGTCAACTTAAGCAAAAAGGAACCATAGGATGTAATCTAATCACATCTTGATTGATGTGATTAGTGATACATCATGAGTCCAAAACGTCCCGCGCGAAAAGG
>JAHHHK010000037.1 GCA_019359395.1 Komarekiella atlantica HA4396-MV6 | reverse complement strand
TAGTCAGAGATTATGAGTTACTACCTCAAACCTCAGAGACGTTTATCTACCTTGCCATGATCCGTATCATGGTGAGGAGATTGGCATAAATTTTCACCCCTTAAAACTTTTCAAACAGCCTCTTAGAGGTTGTTTGAAAAGTGGTCGGCTGTGATATTAGCCACTTATTGATCCCCCCACTACCCCACGCCAGTCGCTCCGGGGAGACCCCAGACGTTCGCGGACTCCCGCTTCGCTGCACAGCCCTTTGGGCATCCTACGGCGGGCGTCTCCCCTTCTCTACGAGACGCTACGCGAAGGGAGAAGACCGCGCTGGCTCCCCTTTTTAAGGGGGAAACGCAATCAAAGTCCCCCTTTTTAAAGGGGATTTAGGGGGATCTAAAAGTATTTGATACATCACCAAGGGCTTTTCAAACATCCTCTTACATTTATTAATCATGTCATGTTTCTTGAAGTAGAGCATGATTTTGTTAGTTTTCCAAAGCACTTACTTGCATCTTTTATTTAGGATGTTGTAAAATGCAACAAGCTAAAATTGTATTTAGCAATTTTACTGTTTTGATAACATAGATATTTCTAAAAATAATCAATCTTAAATTAAATAAAGGAATAATAAAGTGAATTCTTATTTTGCATTACTGACCTCAATTGTTATTGGTATTGGAGGACAACTAAGTCTTAAAGCAGGGGCTTTGCAAAGTTTTGGCAGCAAAGTAAACTTATTCTTACAGCCCTATGTTTTAGTTGGACTAGTTTCCTATTTTGTTGCTGCTTTGTTTTATATATATGCTCTTAAAAAAATCCCAATTTCTGTAGCTTATCCCACTGTTGCTATCAGCTATGCTATTGTGTCTTTCTTAGCTCACTTACTTTGGGGAGAACCTTTTGGAGTTAAACAAGTTATTGCCTTATTGTTGATTGGTCTTGGTATATTTACATTAAATCATAGTTAATCATCATTAATTACTATTAAACTTGGTATGTCAAGTAGCCAAGTAGCTAAGCGTAAATCAATTAAAGTTTGTAGTAAGGACTTTAGTCCTTATTTTGAGCGATAAATCGCTCATTACAAACTATGAGTTTATTATGTGTTTAATTATACTTAACAATTTAAAACAAAAAACCCATTTTCCCGGTATGTGGGAATTTGGGTTAATTATTCTGCTATGATTTGCAGGTATTTACAGGATGCGATTTTCCTGTGTAACTTGAATTATCTCAATGGACGAACCGACCGTAAATTGTAGGTCTTCCATGTAAACAGGAGATTTTTTGATAATAGTCTTAGGGTTTGAGCAATGGTTTTAAGTACTTTCATTTTACTAGCAGTCGGCTTTTGGTCATATCTCAAAACCATTGGAACCTCAGCAACTTTGGGTTTAAGTACTTTTGCTTTTAACAGCAAATCTACCATACAGGCAAACCCTTTCTCCGTGAATAAATTGTTGCCATAATAGTCAAAAAGACCAATGAGTAAAGAACGGTTGTACATCCGATAGCCACAAGTGTAATCCTTTACACCAGATATAGGAGCCGCAATTCTAAACAACCAACTAGCTCCATAACTTGTCAAAATTCTCAATGGCGATAAGCCTATAACTTTAGCACCTTTTTGATATCTGGATGCTATTGCAATATCATAGCCACCACCCACCATGATGTCATACATTTTCATTAATAGTTCTGGTGGTTGGGTGTTGTCACAGTCCATAGCGGCTAGAAAATCGCCTTCTTCAGATACTTCTAAAAAGGTTGTGAAACCTGTTTTTATAGCTTGACCTAAACCAGCATTTTTTACATGCTGTACTAATTTAAGTGATATACCAAGTGACTGAGATTCATCCAAAGCGGTTTTAGCAGTTGCATCAGTACTGCCATCATCGACAAGAATCAATTTTATGTCTATGTTGCAGATACTTTGCAATAACTGAAACCTTTTGAATAAAGGAGCAATGGATTCTTGCTCATTGTAGGCAGGTAAGAGAATAAAAAGTCCCATAAGTTCCTCGTTTAAATTTTGAAACCTGTTACTCAAATTTCAATATTTGAGTAATGACGTTAGTTATTTTTAGAACTAAGCTTGCATGATTTAAGACCTCTAGTGGTTGCACTATATATTGGTCTGATTAATATCATCTGCTTGAGTTCTGAGAAGATTATTCAATACTTAATAGGGATATACACACTTTGTATCAACGCGTCGAATAGGCGCGTTGTCAGGTATCTACACAGGCTGACGAACTCTAGTTAGGGATGCGGCGTGTTGTCCAACAGTCAAAACATTGAACTGATTGGATAGAAGCTTTAGTGCTTTGCGTAACATTGCTAGCTTCTTATAAGTAGGGAGGTTCATACTAGGGAAAAATGCTAGTTCTGGCACATCCTCTTGAGTCAAAAAGTCTGTAGGATGCAGTAGTAAAGATGGCTGAGTGCCTGTAAATTTGCATAGCCAGAGGGCAATTCGGAAGTAAAGCAACGCCAAACCTGGAGAAAATACACCCAGATACATTAAGTAGCTGAAGTGAATTGGCATCTTAAAAATCGGCATTGTGGTGACAGGAATCTCAGTCAGTTTATATTGACCCATGCACCATTGGTAAGGTTTGAGGGTTTGTAAGCCGTCTTTGAAGCTGCCAAATAAAGCTTTGCGTTTAGCGCGTTCTTCCTTGCTCAGCTTACAGGTCATCATGAAGTAAGCCCGTGCTATCGGCCCCAAAAATGTCGGAAAAATAGAAGCATCGTATTGGTATTCCTGTTGTGCTAAGACTTGCAATACCGTGGGAGACAGACTGTATCCAGGGCTTCGGAAGCCAATGGGGCGTTGACCAGTGGCTTGCTGGATGTGCTTTTCGGCCAGTGCTAGCTCTTGTTCAACTTCATCCTCTGAGTACCTATTTAGCCAGATATTATGGTGAAAGGAGTGGTTGGCAATTTCATGACCATCAGCAGCGATCGCTTGTAATGCCTGATGGTTCTTTTTAAGAGCTGCATCCTGCCCCACAACGAATACTGTAATTGTCAAATTTAATTGCTTGAAAATATCCAGGAACCGAGGCACTACGATATCTAGGTAAGAGGGCAAAGTCTCCCAACCAGGATCGCCATGATCTTTCATATAAGACCAGAGATTATCCAAATCCATAGAAAGACTGGCTATCGGTTTGTTCCCTGGTGAATTGGTTTTCACCATTTGCTTAGAAATTTGGTCGTGCAAATATACACTGTTTGTCATTGTAATTAAGTACAGGTTAGTACTAATTGTTATTGAATAATTTGATAGATATTGGAGATTAGATTGACAAAGCGAATCCTATCTTTGGGTTAAATACCCAAATATCATTCACAAAGTTTGCCCCATTCAAGAGTCTACATAAGGACACACATCTATTCCCTATAGATGTACATTGGATCAGCTGAAAGGCAGCTATACAGCTACCTACCTCCTTACCAATCAGATAGATGATGTAGCATTTTCGGTGCAACAATATAAATTTTAAGGCGCTGAATTTAAAGCGCTCTTTAACTAAGCAAAGTACGTTCGGTTAGATGCAAACTTAATTTTTTACTTCCTTGGCTGTACTTAGTTTAGATGCAAACTTGCACCCTTGTATTTTTTATAAAAGTCAATTTTAACAATACATAAATTTCGCTGATAAAGCAATACCTTTTACAGTAATTATACGCTATTTTTTTAACACTTATGATGCAGATATCACATGCAAGCAACAAAATATATGATGTTTCTGTTGGATTGTGTAAAATTTTCTTGTTGGATTGTGTAAAATTTTCTTATTAGATTGTGTAAAATTTTATTGGAAACTTTAATTTTACTCCTATCTTTACACTTTCCTAAAATTCTTTATCAACAAGACCAATTATTCCAGATGAGCATTGATAGCTATTGGTATAGGTTTTACTTTACTAACCCTTTACAATGCAGTTATTTACTTGACAAGACTAGACCTTTTTCAGCAATCTTGCGGCGACAAAGAGGCTTGGAGTAATCCACAAGATGATTGATTCTGCTACTTTGGAAAGAGAATCAGCATTTAGCGCAACCCAAGCAGCTTTACAGAAAATATTAGTTACCATCAGAGGTTATACCGTTTTACCTTAGGTATTGATACAGATGCCAAGCAGGGAAGGCAGGGGAAGTAAGAAAAGTGATTTGTATCAAAAATTTCGTGAAATGGTATGAGCAAACCAATAACTGAAAACTTAAGTTATTGACTAACCCTTTCAGAAAAACACGAGTGACACCAATAAACGTATAGGACTTACGCACACTCTACGAATTCTCGGCGTTCTTCTCTACAAGACCAAGGCGTTAGCAAAGCCTCTGTCTACGACACCAAGGCGAACGCAGAGAAGGTAGTATGCCTCCGGCACTTTGCAAACGATAAATTAAGGTTTTTGGTAACTTTTGCGTAAGTCCTGACGTAGATAAAATGTAATTTAGATCACAATGTTTGATGTACTGGTTCCAAGGTACATCTTGGCGCTGAGAATTCTTTTTTCACCAATAAAAATGAAACCGTCACAATCTGCGATATCCCGCCCAGAACCGAAGTTCAGGACTGATAGCTCAAGTCCACTCAGCGCGGACTGAATTTTCAATTGAGTCCTGTTTAGATGACTCCAATTATCTTGACTGATAACTGTTTGCTGTTTACTGTTTACTGTTAAAAATCTACCTTATAGAAAAATGGCACTAAGATAACCCGTAAGTTACTCACTTCAACGGGCTTGCTTTTATCTTAGTGCCATTCAGATTTAGTCTATTTAGTTTAGTAGCGGTTACGGAAGTTGCTACCACCACCTCGATTACCACCAAAGGAACCTCTGTCTTCCTTGGGTTTAGCTTTATTCACTTTGAGGTCACGACCCATCCACTCTGCACCATCAAGAGCTTCAATGGCAGCTGTTTCTTCAGCTTCCGTACCCATTTCTACAAAAGCAAACCCACGAGGACGCCCTGTCTCACGATCAGTAGGTAGCTGAACTCGCTTTACAGAACCATGTTCTGCAAAAACAGAGGTGAGGTCATCTTGTGTAACCTCGTAGGATAGATTACCTACATAAATTGACATACATTGTCTCCAAAGTCAGAAGTGTGTAGAGATTTAGATTTCGGAGAAAAGTCTGTAAATACCAAAAGGTAAAAGCCTGTCAATACTAAAAACAAACGCTGCCACCGAATTTTATTCTCATCTACTACGTTAGCACAGCATTCTGTTTATTACGCATTGCAATATAAAAGCACTATACGAAAAAGTGCTACCAAAATTTTACTAATGATTAATAATTTTATACCAAAATTGATGGCGCGTTGGATGAATCGTTTAGATGTAGCAGAGAAATGATTATTATTGGCTTACTTAGTGTTGGTTTTAGGGTTTATCACTAGTCAACCCCCTGCTCACTGAGAGAACAGAAATTATTCAGTATTCTTTGTATAAGTATATCCTAGTATTAGTTAAGTATTAATCGTAGCGATCGCAGCATCAACCAGATGCACCTCAGGCACAATAGAATATCAGCAGCTAGAAAGTAAACCGAATAGGGCGGATTTAGTGGTTGAGGCAGTCAAAATTGCAATCATAATATTTAGTAAATATACAGTTATTTGCAGGATAATAGTTAAGATTTCCTCATCTAGAAGACTAGGAAAACTGAGATCTCAAAATAATTCGTGTCAATTTATACTATTTTCAGTTTGTATAGTAGTTATACTCTTTCTTAGGTTCTACCTGGGAATTAAGAAGTGGCTTTGCCACTTCTTTTTATAAGAATGGTAGGTTGGCAACAAATAAGTTAAAAGTTAAAGTGGTATGGTTTGACTTTTAACTTTTATTAATTATTAGTCATTAGTCCTTTCATCTCGCCATCTGTCTCGGTTTTGCATACTCTCCACATCTTGCGATCGCGCTAACTGCCAGGTTTTCCACATTAGGGGTTTTTGTCTTTCAAGATGGTTGACAAACTGTATTATTGACCTATCTGCCTTAATAGGGGTTTTCAAATCAAACTGAATTGTTTGGAAAAGCTTGGTATCACCCTTAATAAATTTTTTACCTAAAATTTTAGCTAACCACAGCACAAAACGATTGTATAAACGACCAAGAATTCCTCGACGTTTTTTAATCATCAACAATGTCATAATTTCAGATTTCCCCCCTTCTATAAGGCGTAGGGAAATCATAAAATGTAAATGCAGGAAATCAGGGCCAAATGTTACCATACCAGTGCTACCATACCAATAACAAATACTGTAGGTAATAGCATTTTTGTAAAACCGACTGATCAGCTTGAGCAAAAATGAATTTCCGCTGATGGGTGCAATGTTGTTGAAGATAATAGCATTCTGATTTAGTTCGTGTTTTTCAAAGTCAATTTTTAATGGCAGTTTGTGAACTGTATTGAAGTGTTGAGCATCGATTACATTAATCATCACAACATTGGGATGGCAGTTTGTCACTAAGCGAGAAGCAAAAGTGACATCACACTCCTTTTGTTCCAACTCTGGAATATAGGGTAAGGGTAGTTGTGGAATTTCCCCAGTCCAAATCCAAATCGTCTCGTATTTCTCTGCGGTAGGCCAAACTTTTAACTTCGTAGAAAGCGGCTCATCCAAACAAGGAATATCAACGCAAACTCCTTCAGCATCAAACTTCCAGTGGTGAAAAAAACAGCGTAGTTCATTACCTTCTACTTGACCTTCTGCAAGGTGTGCGCCCATGTGCGGACAGTAAGCATCAAAAATAATTACTCTTCTATCCTCACCACGGTAAATCACCAATTCTCTACCTAAAATTGTGACAGGTTTTACCTCACCTACCCGCAGATTTTTGGATGGTATTACCCAATACCATCCTTCAATAAAACGCTCTGGATTATTAAAAGTTTTAGGTTTACGATTTGAGCTAACATTCTGCGAGTTTACATTCATTTTTAGGATTTCGCATAAACTGAAGCGGTTGATCTAGAAGTAGCATATCAATTTCAAATAAACAGTTAGTTTCATTACTGTGAATGGTGATCGCTCAAATAATTGAGAACATTTAAAATATGAAATATTGAATACATACTGAAACCACCGTCAAAATGTTGCTAGCTTCATCAAAGCAAATAGAAGCTGATATGTGCTCCTAATGGATATTTGAACAATTAAAACTTAGTAAAATTGCTAATTAGATAAAGATTGCAGTTATTGATATTAATACTTGGCGAATATCTTTGAAAAGTAATGAACTGATAAAATATGTAATAATCATTACAAGAGTTGGAATAATCTGCTGTGTTAACTCAAGATAAAAAACTACTTTTAATTGGTCAGGTAACAGATCTAAGCGGAGTTCCCATTAGAACAATTCGCTATTACGAGAGTTTAGGTTTACTCAAGTCATCAGGACGAACAGAGGGAGGCTTTCGGCAATTTTCATTTGATGTACTTACTCGTCTAGCCTTCATTAAAAGAGCGCAAAACCTTGGTCTGAGCCTAGAAGAGATTAAAGCGATTCTTCAGGTCTATGATCAAGGAGAGCTTCCTTGTGGTGACATCAAAGAAAAGCTAGAAGATAAGGTTTTGCAGATTGATCATCAAATTGATCAATTGTTAACCTTACGGTCTGAAATAAAAGGGTTACTTTCAGGCTGGCAAAATACGGATAGCCAGCAGCATGAAGGCACAATTTGTCCCATTATCCAAATCTGTGAGACCGGGCCAATTCCTAAAACCCATGTTGAAGTTAGCAGCGAAGTTAAAAAAGATAACATAGAGAAACTAGACTGCTAATTCCATACTTTTGTTTGTATGTGAATGCATAAGCTTGACAAAAATTTAGGAGGCTATTATGAACGCCACCGCAAGAATAATGTTATCTGGCTTTACCAACCTATCGGAAGCTGAAATTGAACCTGTCCTTTTAACGAAACAGACAATTTTTCAAGAAAACACAGCTTTTGAAAACTCTCTGTTTGCCTTAGCGCATCAACAACCAGAACAGGCAATCAAATTGTTAAATCAATGGATTGAAACACTGCCATCTTACGACGGGCCGGTAGATGGTTCAGATGTAGTGTTACCTAATGTTAAAGCACCCATCGATATTCCTCGTCACTGGATTGAGAAACCAGTCCACTTCATTCCTAATGGTTTTGCCAATCCCAAAGCTCCGCGCATTATATATGTTGCTCGAAACCAGTATTTCTTCTGTCAAGAACAAAATCTGACGGAATGGTTGTGGAAAGTTCACGGTGCAAAATCTCCAAAGCGCATACTTGATATGGGCTGTGGTACTGGCACTACAACTTTTGTCTATGGCGAACTCTTCCCTAATGCTGACGTGATTGGTATTGATTTAAGCGCTCCTCTCATCCGCTTTTGTAGAGACTGGAAAGCTCAGCGTGCTGCTGACAATGTCTCATTTTATCAAGAGAATGCTGAAGCGACACACTGGGCAGATAACAGCTTTGACATTGTACACTTTACATACTTAGTCCATGAAATGCCACAAAATAATGCTCGTAAGATTTTGCACGAAATGTACCGACTGCTAAAACTAGGGGGAACTTTCAGTGCGATGGAAGTCATGTACGACCAAACAGCAGAGGAACGTGAGGCACGGGTGAGTCGTAGCCGCACTGCTGAACCATTCCTTGAAGAGTACATGCAACTCAATTTGCCAACAGCAATAGGTGAGGCTGGCTTTAAATACATCAAGCGGCACTATGATAATAAATTCCCTAGCTCTGATGGTATGTTCCTAACAGCACTCAAGCCAACTAGTTGATTAGTCGCATGAAATATTTGAATTATCAATAACTAAATGAAGGGCTGGAGGTGGCAGCACAAGCTGCTGCTGACATTGAAACATGGCTGTACAAACTACTATAGAACTTACGCAAAAACCCTCTCAAACTCTCATTCCTCCGTGACCCCTGCGTCCTCTGCGGTTCGTTTTTTCGTCACCTGTGCGTAAGTCTTATACTAGAAACTTTTAACGTTAAAGTTCCATTGCTCGAAAGCTAAAGCAATACCAAGCTGCTCAAGATTTTATCCCGCTATTATTCATTCAGAAATTATGACTTAGGACTTTGAGGGAGGAGAAACCACCATAACTCTAGTCCAATTAAGGCAAAGCCAAGCATTGCAACACCGACTTTCAACCCCAAAGGCTGCTCGATGCGACGAAATTGGCTGGTATGCTCTGACGACGAAGCTGACATTTCTGCGAATGCTACGCTTGATGCTCCAGTGAGTAGCACTAAAGCCGCTAGGCTTCCCCAGAGTGTTTTTTTGCTGAACATTTGTTATCCTCTGCAATTATGAAGTGGCTTTTGGTCGAAAGTTACGCAATCTTAGGGCATTGGTGACTACAGAGAGCGAGGAAAGAGCCATCGCGGCTCCGGCGATAATTGGATTAAGCAACCAGCCAAAAATGGGGAATAGAATTCCCGCCGCAATGGGAATGCCAATAACGTTGTAAATAAAAGCAAAAAAGAGATTTTGCTTAATATTGTTGATAGTGGCGCGGCTAAGTTGAATTGCTGTGACGATCGCTTGCAAGTCTCCAGAAATTAGGGTAATGTCGCTAGCAGCGATCGCTACATCTGTTCCTGTACCAATGGCAATCCCCACATCAGCCTGTGCTAGTGCTGGCGCATCATTAATCCCATCACCCACCATCGCTACAACGGATTGGGTATTGGGTATTGGGTATTGGAAAGAATTTTTCCTAGTCCCCAGTCCCCAGTCCCCAGTCCCCAGTCCCCAGTCCCTAGTCCCCAGTCCCCCTTGTTGCAAAGATTGAATAATCGCCGCTTTTTGATCTGGTCGCACTTCGGCAAAGACTTGTTTGATACCAACTTGTTGAGCGATCGCTTCCGCTGTTTTTCGATTATCTCCGGTGAGCATCACTACTTCTAAACCTAACTTTTGTAGTGCTTTTACTGCTGTTACCGAAGAAGGTTTGAGAGCGTCGGCAATAGCCATTATCCCTTGTGTTTGACCATCTACAGCAATCAAAATGACTGTTTTACCAGCAGCCTCCCAGGTATCTTTATACTCCTGAAGTGCAACTGTATTAATTCCCAATTCTGTTAGCCAGCGATGTGTGCCAATTTGTACAATGCGGTTAGCAACAATTCCTCGGACACCACTGCCTGCATAAGCCTGAAAATCAGTTACAGCTGGCATTGCTGTTAAACTCACCTGTTGAGTCTGAGCATATTTCACCACCGCTTCCGCCAAAGGATGCTCAGAATTGCGTTCTACTGTTGCTGCCAACTGTAAAAGCTGGATTTCATTATTATGGGCTGTGCCGTTGACTGTTACAAAGTCTGTAACTGTGGGTTTGCCCTGAGTTAATGTACCAGTTTTATCTAGGACGATAGTTTGAATTTTGTGCGCCAGTTCTAAACTTTGAGCGCCCTTAATCAAGATGCCATTTTCTGCACCTTTACCTGTACCCACCATTACAGAAGTAGGAGTTGCTAAACCTAAAGCACAGGGACAAGCGATAATCAGTACACCCACCGTTGTGATTGTCGCTAGGGTGACGTTGCCCATGAAGATAAACCAAATCACAAAAGTGGCGATCGCGATCGCAATTACAGCTGGTACAAACCATCCCGTCACTTGATCTGCCAAACGTTGAATTGGGGCTTTAGAACCTTGTGCTTGTTGCACTAGTTTGACAATTTGAGCCAAAAACGTATCTTTGCCAACTCGTGTTACCCGAAACTGAAAACTACCAGTTTTGTTAATCGTTGCACCAATCACCTCATCCCCTGGCTGTTTGATAACTGGCAGGCTTTCACCCGTCACCATTGCTTCATCTACCGTCGAAGCGCCTGCAATCACTTCCCCATCTACGGGGATTTTTTCACCAGGACGTACCAAAATCACATCATTAATTCTGACTTCGGCGATGGGAACATCCATTTCTACACCATCACGAATCACTCTGGCATCTCTGGCTTGCAGTCCAATGAGTTTGCGGATAGCTTCAGAAGTCTGTCCCTTGGCGCGATTTTCTAACAACCGCCCCACCAAAATTAAAGTAATGACAATAGCAGCAACTTCATAATATACATGAGGCATCAAACCCTGAGCAATAAAAAATCCAGGGAAAAAAGTAACAACTAAAGAATATAGATATGCTGCACTCGTCCCTAAAGCAATCAGCGTGTCCATCGTCGCCGTATGACGCTTAAAAGCTTTCCAGCCATTTCGGTAAAAAGAGCCACCACACCAGAACTGGATGGGTGTTGTCAACAACAACTGCACCCAAGGATCATGCAGAAATCCGGGAATCAGAGGTAAGTGTAGCCCAGTCATCATGGGTAGTGATCCCACAAACAAGAGAATACTGATTACACCTCCCACCACTACCTTAAGAGTGAGTTGACGTTGTTCGGCTTGCCTACTCGCTTTTTCAACATCATCTTCTCCAGAAAGCATTTCTTCTTGGAGTGAATAAGACGAGTATCCCGCAGCATCGATAGCAGCTTGGATTTTCTCTAAATTGGTTCGCTTGCGATCGTAATTGATGGTGGCTTGCTCTGCTCCAAAGTTAACATTGCAGTCAATCACGCCAGAAACCGAGCGAATCGCCTTTTCGATGTTGTTGGCGCAAGAGGCACAACTCATGCCTCGAAGTTTGAGTGTAAGAGTATCCATAACTAGATGAACCGCTGTAACTGGTGTGGATGAAGGGGGTAGGGGGGCAGGGGAGATGTATTTTGGAATGCAACAATGGGTATTTGATACTTGTAAATGAAGCTTTGAACTGGATGAATCCACCTTTGAACTGGATGAATCCACCTCGGAACTGGATGAATCCGCCTTTGAACTGGATGAATCCACCTTTGAACTGGATGAATCCATCTTTGAACTGGATGAATCCATCTTTGAACTGGATGAATCCATCTTTGAACTGGATGAATCCATCTCGGAACTGGATAAATCCACCTCGGAACTGGATGAATCCCGCCTCCTGCACCTCTCTCTGCCTCCTGCCATCTGTAGCAATATTTAAGAGAAACGGTATTAGGCGGCTGGATAGCCAGCAGCAATCAACGCTTCCTTAATTACTGTTTCTGATGCTTGAGTTTCTACACTGACAAGCTTGGTTGTCGGATCGGCTTGAACGTCAGCGTTGGCATCGACTGCCTGAAGTGCTTTGGTAATGGTGTTTGCACATGCAGAACAAGCCATGTTGGGAACTGTAAGTTTAAGAGTCATAGATTTACGGGATAAAATGAACAACTTTGCCAAAGCAAGCTATATGACTGGGGCGCATCTTTGAAAAAGCTAAAGGAGCAGGGACAGTTTTCCCCGCGACTTCTGGTTTCTGCCTGAGAGCTCCCTTGAATTTATCCTAGACTCTCTATCCGACTAGAGAGTCTAGAGATTTTTAAAAGTTTTTTACAAAGTTTCAAACTGGGATTAACTACCCAGCAAATTAAGCTAGAAGCGCTATAGCGGTTTTCATTCAATTCAGATGCGTAGGACTTACGCAAAAACTCTCTGAAACTCTTATTTCTCCGTGCTCTCTGTCTTGAAAAGTTCTGATGCCTGTCTTGAAAAGTTTCCTACGGCGGGAAACCCGCCTACAGAACTTTTCGCTGCGGCGGGCTGCGCCAACGGATAGCGCAGCGTAAAGCCTGCGGCATGGCTACGCTTAGAGCGAGTCTTGCCTACGGCACGCTTTGCGAACGAGCGTCGGAAACCTCCGCTCAGACTTCTCGCTGTGTCCTCTGTGGTTCGATTCTCCGTTACCTGTGCGTAAGTCCTGATGCGGTACAACATTACATCGTCAGGTGTAGGGGCACGGCATTGCCGTGCCCCTACGGGTATACGGGTTTGTCTCATTAATTTTGCTGATAACACGTGTTTGTAGTAAGGACTTTAGTCCTTGATTTTTTAAGCACTAAAGTGCTTACTACGAACATCTCAAAACTTTTGCAACAGACTATTACGCAGGGTGATGTTTTGGCTTCTAGCTAAATAATGGCTTGAGTGTTGGAAACAAAAACTTCAATGAGCCATTCAGCATTAATCTTAAAGTAGGGGATTTTGCGAAAACACAGGGGGAATTTCATTGGTTCCACAACCAGAATTCCAGGAAAATTCACCGATGCAGGCAATCCAGCGTGTATTGGGGAGTTTGAATACTTACCGATGGACTTCGCTGGGAGCATTGGTTAGCTTGTTACTCTTGACGGTTGCTAACGCGGCTACCCCCCAACTCTTCCGGTGGGGAATTGATCAAGGCATTGTCAAACAAAATTTACAAATTGTACTTTATAGCGCTGGCTGGATGGTAGTCGCGGCGATCGCCCGTGGTCTATTTAATTTTGGACAAAGCTATTGGGCAGAAGCAGCGTCTCAAGGTGTTGCCTATAACCTGCGAAACAAGATTTTCAGCAAGATTCAAAATCTGAGTTTTAGCTATCATGACCAAGCACAAACCTCCCAACTGCTAACCCGCGTTACCAGCGACATTGAGCAGATCCGCACTTTTGTTGGTACTAGCCTGATTCAAGTAATCGGTGCAATTGTAACATTGGTAAGCATTGCGGTGATTTTGCTGGTGATGAATTGGGAACTAGCGCTGATTACGCTGACGGTAGTGCCCCTATCAGGATGGTTGATGGCGCGATTCATTAGCCAAAATAATGCATTGTTCCGGCAAGTCCAAGAGCAACTAAGTGACTTGAATGCCGTATTACAAGAAAACTTGCTGGGGATACGGGTGGTGAAAGCCTTTGTGCGGGAGTCAGCCGAAACGAGCCGCTACACCACTATGAATGATGCCTTAGTCAAGGCAAATATGAAGACGATTAGCGCCATTCGCAATACATTCCCGTTTATCTTTTTAATGAGTAATTTGGTGACGCTGGCAGTTTTCGCCTACGGGGGGGCGCAGGTAATTGGGAATAGGTTCTCTATTGGTGAACTGGTGGCGTTTAACTCCTACCTAGCGTTGATTCTCCAACCAATTTTGTTGATTGGATTTGCTGCACCGGCGATCGCTCAGGCGGCTGCTTCTGCTGAACGAGTCTACGAAGTGGTGGATGCAGAAGTCGAAATTCGCGATCGCCCTGATGCTGTCCCGTTTACAAGTTGCGGAGGTCGAATCACCTTTGAGAACGTTTCCTTTCGCTATCCTGGCTCAACAACTGAAACTCTCAAAGAAGTTTCCTTTGAAACGAAGCCTAATGAGCTAATCGCCGTCCTGGGAATGACCGGTTCTGGAAAAAGCACAATTATGAACCTAATTCCCCGCTTTTACGATGTCACCAAGGGAGCGGTTCGTATTGACGGCTGCGATGTCCGAGATTTCACCTTGAAAAGTCTGAGGTCTTGCATTGGCATTGTGTTTCAAGAAACCACACTGTTCTCTGGCACGATCCGCGAGAATATTGTCTATGCAAAACCCAATGCAACCCTAGAAGAAGTGATTGAGGTTGCCAAAACTGCACAAATTCACGATTTCATCATCAGTTTACCTGATGGCTACGAGACGATTGTGGGTGAACGCGGCATTGGTTTATCTGGTGGACAAAAGCAACGGATTGCGATCGCTCGCACCTTACTAACCGATTACGGTATTCTGATTTTGGATGACAGCACTTCTGCTGTAGATGCCAAAACTGCTGCTCAAATTCAAGCGGCGCTAGATCGCTTAATAGGCCAAAAAGCTTGCACGACCTTTGTAGTAGCTCAGCGCATTAGTACTGTGCAAAACGCCGATCGCATTTTTCTCATGGATAAAGGACAACTGGTAGCGCAAGGTACTCATGAGGAATTAATGCAAACAAGCCCGCTCTACGGTGTGATTTTGGAATCTCAGGTAAAGCAGAAGGTGAAAAAATGATCCCAAATTATCCAGAGATCTATTGTTTCGCAATGAGACTAACAAATGGCAAACCAACTATAACAAACCTTTTTCCACGTATCTTAATTACGAATTACGTTACCACAGCAGGGCGTAGCCCATCACAAATTACGAATTACGTTAGCGTTGGCGTAGCCTCTCGTAGAGAAGCGCTAGCGAGTCTTCGCCCAAGGGGCGACGCTAAGAGCGAACGAGCGTCATTACGAATTACGAATTAATATGAGAGGTACTGTTCCTGTTGTTGCATCCGAGCAAAAGCCGAGTCAGCAACTTTCCACACTGCGGCGCTTTTTGCAATACCTGCGTCCCTATCGCAAAGAAATTCCCATCGCCCTTACATTAGTATTGACCGGTGCTGCAACCCAGGCAATTGGGCCGTTCTTACTCGGCTGGTCGATTGATCACTTGATTGCACAGGGAAACTTGTCGGGACTACTCCAGCTATTAGGGCTACTGGCACTAATCTACGGATTCGGTATTTGGGCAATCCGGGGTCAGATTATTCGAGTTGGCTGGATTATGCAGCGATTGCTGGCTCAATTGAGGCAAGACATTTTTACTAAAATTCAGAGTCTACCGCTGAGCTTTTTTGATCGCAGCGAAGCGGGTGATTTAATGAGCCGCTTGCTGAATGATGTTAGTACTGTGAATCAGGCTTTTGGACAAACTGTTGCTCAAATGCTGGGCAACACTTTCAGTTTGGTGGGCATTGTCATTGCTATGCTCGCAATTAACCTGCAACTTGGTTTGTTGAGCAACTTGGTTGTGCCACTGATGATTTTTACCACAGGCTTGTTTGCGCGTTGGGCAAGAGCTAGATTTCGCGTCACCCGACAGACAATTGGTGAACTTTCCGCCAAGTTAGAAGAAGATATTGGCAGTGTCCGAGAAGCACAAGCATTTAATCGGGTACATCTCAACATCGAAGAATTTAAAATTCTCAACGCCGCAAATCGTGATGCTAACGTTCAAGCAGTGGCAATTACAGCTGCATTTTTGCCATCAATCGATTTTCTCAACACCCTAGCAACCGCGGGTGTGCTGGCGTATGGTGGCTATCTTGCCGTCACAGGAGGAGCAACAGTAGGTGTTGTGACATCTTTCTTGCTTTATGTTCAGCTGTTCTTCCGTCCTATCCAGATTCTCAGCCAGTTTTACACCCAGGCTCAGTCTGCTTTTGCCGGATTAGAGCGAATATTCTTACTACTAGATGAACCGTCGCAACTCAAAGATGCACCTGATGCTACCGAAATGCCGCCAATTCAGGGTGAGGTGACATTTGAAAATGTCAAATTTGGCTATAACTCAAATCAATTAGTCCTCAAAGGGGTGAATTTGCACGCCCAACCAGGAGAGATGATTGCATTGGTGGGAGCAACTGGATCTGGCAAAACTACGATTATTAACCTGATTTTGCGCTTTTATGATGTGTCTGGCGGTGCAGTGAAAATTGATGGAATTGATGTACGTAGCGTCACTCAAGCAAGTCTCCGGCGTCAGATTGGCATCGTTCTACAGGATAATATTTTGTTCAGCGGTACTGTAGCTGAAAATATTGCTTTTGGCTCTCCATACGCCACCCAAGCCGATATCGAAGCAGCGGCTCAGATGGCTAATGTACATGAGTTTGTTACTTCATTACCACAGGGTTACACAACTAAATTAGGTGAACGGGGATCACCTCTGAGTCAGGGACAGCGCCAACTGATTAGCATTGCCCGTGCGGTGTTAATCAATCCCCGAATTCTCATTCTCGATGAAGCAACTAGCAGCATCGATACCCGTACAGAAGCACTAGTGCAAAGTGCGATCGCCCGCTTACTCCAAGGTCGAACCAGCTTCGTGATTGCCCACCGCCTCAGCACCGTTACCCAAGCAAATCAAGTATTGGTAATTCAACAGGGACAAATCATCGAACAGGGAACCCACACAGAACTTATCAGTAAACAGGGTGTCTACGCGAATCTCTATGCTCTCCAGCTGGGTGCAGCAACCACATCTGTTTGAGGAAGGGAGTAGAGACGCGATTCATCGCGTGTGTCAAGAGTAGAGACGCGATTCATCGCGTGTGTCAAGAGTAGAGACGCGATTCATCGCGTGTGTCAAGAGTTAGGAAGCAGAGGGGAAAGACTTGCTGCAAATTCTCGCTGCTCCCAGTCCCCAGTCCCCAGTCCCCCCCTGCTATTGGGTTTCGGGAGAATCGCACGAAGTCTATTAATTTTGATTGTTACTTTCAAGTCTATAAACATAGCTGTTACTAGAATCACATAGTTATTAGAATTAATTATACTTTATTCCTCCCATTGCTGCCGTAATTGGGATACTGTGCTGTTGGCTTGCATCTGGGCGGTTTAATTGTTCACCAGTTATGCTAACCTTCACTGTTTTTACTTTTGGATGAAGGGACATTTTTCTGTGAAGTCGGCAGGTCTAGATCATTTTTAGCCAACCAATCTTCAATCAATTCAGCTGTAACGTCAGACATATTCAATCCCTTGAAAAAGCAAACTGTTTTAAACCTGTCTTTTGTTTCAGGTGACAGATAAACCCTAATTGAAGCTTCTCCTTGTGCCACACTATACCCCAACTAATGAACCTATTCACTAGTTTATTGGTGCAATGGTTAATAGAGCAAAATTATACATTAGTTGACTAATGCATTAGTACACTGGTATGCTATCACCTATGCCTAAAGAAAGACACACAACAAAGGCAATAGACGCCAGAAAGTGTCAACTTGGGAAATTAAATATCCAATGAGCGAACAAAGTCAATTTTGGCTTATGTTGGCTGAATTCGCCTAAAAATCATACTTCTAGACAAACATGAAACCAGATTATGGCTCATGGTAGTTTTTTGTGATGACTGGGATGAATGTAACGGTTGAACTAAGCAACACACTGGAAACAGTTACTTTAAATTCATCAATTTATCTAGGATAGTAGGAGCTTAGGTGTGCTAAAAAACTTCTGGTATGCATGTGAATTCAGCGCAGCTGTTACTAATAAGCCCAAGCAAATTGTAATGTTAAATCAAAGATTTGTCCTTTACCGCAATTCTCAAGGGCAAGTCGTAGCGTTGAAAAATCAATGTTCTCATCGTGGTGCTGCATTGTCTATGGGCTGGTTAGAAGACGATTGTATCCGTTGCCCCTATCATGGATGGAAATTTCAATCTGATGGACAATGCATTGAAATCCCTTCTAATGAACCCGAAAAACCCATACCTAAAAAAGCTAATATAAACAGCTATCCAGTGCAAGAAAAATATGGTTTTGTCTGGCTATTTTATGGAGATTTGCTAGAAGAAGAACGCCCGCCAATTCCTCCTTTGCCAGAAGATGAAGACTCGACTATGCATCCCATTTACTTAGAATATGAGATGAAAGCTAATTACAATCGAGTCATAGAAAATGCTCTTGACCCAGCCCATTTGTATGCAGTTCATGCTAATTCTTTTGGAGCGGGATTTGCACAAGATCCAAGAGTAGAAGACTATATTGTTCAAGATGAGGATTGGGGTTTCAGTACCAAAATCACATACAAAAATTACACTAAGCCTAAAAATGGTCTATTTAGATCCCTCTTTCGTCCAGCTCGTACACAGTTAAATGCAAAAACTAGCTTCTACCTGCCTAACATAACTAAAATTGAGAGTGATTTTGGTCGTGGCAAAATGATCAATTATGCTGTCCATATTCCTGTCGATGAAAACACAACCATTAGTAAGCGAATTCAGTTTCGCAATTTTTTTACTTATTCTTGGGCAGATAGTTTATTCGTGAAGTTTCACCACAAAGTTGGTTTGGAAGATAGGGTAGTAACCGAGTCCCAGTACCCTAAATTATTACCTGATACTTTGTTAACAGAAGTTCACGTTCCGGCTGATGCTTTAACCCTTGCTTATCGCAGGCTTCGCCACAAATATTTATCTCTGGGCTGGGGTTTGAAACTTAATCAGAGCAAATCAGATAACTCTAACCAAGAGCAAACACGACTTTCTTACGCCTCTTTGAGAAAATAAATTCAAATTTGATACAAAATCGTTTTTGTAAACATAATTTTTGTATCCAAGGCAAATATAGCGAAGGATTTCATGATCCGTTTGTGAGTTCTATATCTTTTGCTTCACCTGTTATTTTTCTCTCAAAAAAGAATAGGAGCTAAGTCTGTTGAAAAACTTTTGGTATGCTTGTGAATTTAGCTTTGCAGTTAACAACAAGCCCAAGCAAATTGTGATGTTAAATCAAAGATTTGTCCTCTACCGTAATTCTCAAGGACAAGTCGTAGCTATGAAAGACCAGTGTCCTCATCGCGGCGCGGCTTTTTCTCTGGGCTGGATTGAAAATGACTGTATCCGCTGTCCCTATCATGGATGGAAATTTCAAGCTGATGGACAATGTGTTGAAATCCCTTCTAATGCACCTGGAACGCCTGTTCCTAAAAGAGCTAGTGTAGACAGCTACCCAGTGCAGGAAAAATATGGTTTTATTTGGTTGTTTTATGGTGATTTACCAGAAGAAAAACGGCCTGCTTTGCCTATTTTTCCAGAATACATGGTTTCGACTATGCGTCCTGTTTATGACGAGGGTATAGATAATGCTAACTATGCTCGTCTTATGGAGGCTAATCTTGACTTTACCCATGTTATTGCAGTTCATAGGAAATCTTTTGGTCAAAGGATTCCTATCAATAAAACTATTAAGTATAAAGTCGATAAATACGATTGGGGCGCAGTTGCCAAGGTGAATTATGAATCATTAGGTAGCTCCAAAAGTTTTTTGAATTTTTTATTAGGTGGACGCCCAGAATTGAAGACGAGATTGAGTTTATATCTACCTAATGTTACCCTAGCGGAAATTAGTATAGGTAGAGATGACAGTTTTGATATCAAGTTCGGTATTTTAGTTGCTCATCTTCCTATTGATGACAATACTACTATTGTCAAACGCGTTTTGTATCGCAACGTTTTACCCTTTTCTTGGTTAGATGGTTTTTTTAGAAAGATTGACCACAAACTTGCTCAAGAAGATACAGTAGTAGTTACAACTTTAAACTCTCAAACAATGCCAAAAATATCGGAAGAACTTCACGTTGCTGCTGATGCTTTAGATATTACTTTTCGTAAGTTTCTCCAAAAAGAATTAACACAATTATCTACGTCAAACGCCGGTAGCAACTATCCTGATGAAGAATATTCAGAATTTTTAACCCTGCATGAACCAACTTACAAATGAGGCTATTAACTAACGTAAATCATCTAGTATTTTATTCAAATGGCATTGCGGATACTCTCTAAACTACTAATATATTGCAGAAGCGATCGCTAATTATAAAAGATTTCTTCTTGGACGGTTCTTAACTCGACAATCAATAGCAGAACAAGACTTAATTAATGTGAGGAGATAAGTATGACCAATGTCCTAGAAAAATCAGTGAAACAACAGCCAATAATACGCGGGGTAGCCGATAAAATTTTCAGACAGATGTTTGAGAATACTTGTCAAGCTCTTGAGGCTGTTGATGGTAAAGATCTGCTCGAACAGTCTTGGAACCGTGACAAAAACGGCATTTGGACTGTTGGCGAAAGTAGTGAGGATGCTATATATATTGACCGTGCTTTGCACAATGGTAATGTCTTTGAAAAAGTGGGAGTCAACTATGTAGCAATAGAGGGTGAATTACCTCCTGGAACCTCTTTTCAGCAATCAGGTGCGGTTGCTACAGCAGTAGCAGATAGAATAACTAGTGATAAAGGGAGCCGCTTTTTCGCTACAGGTTCTAGCTTTGTTATCCATCCTCATAACCCGATGGTACCTACTGCTCATGTCAACTATCGTTATTTCCAGATTAATAATGACAACCAACCTATTTATTGGTGGTTTGGCGGCGGAGCAGACCTAACACCGTCTTACTTTTTTGAAGAAGATGCAGTTCACTTTCATAAGGTGCATAAAGAGGTTTGCGATCAGCATGATTATTCTTATTACCCCCGTTTTAAAAAATGGTGTGATGAATACTTCCACATACCCCATCGTGGTGAAAGTAGAGGCATAGGTGGAATTTTCTTCGACCATTTAAATGAGGGCAATTCACAAGAACTTCTTTCTTTGGTTACAAATTGTGCAGAGGCTTTTCTTCCTGCCTATATGCCAATTGTTGAAAGACGCAAGGATATGACCTTTACAGAAGAGAACAAGTACTGGCAGCGCCTTGTGCGTGGGCGCTATGTGGAATTTATCTTATCATGCGATCGCGGTATCCGTTTCGGTCTAGCAAGCGGTATGGTTAAGCAGCAAAGTGTATTTAATTGTATGCCTCCTGCTGCTAGTTGGGAATACGACGACCAACCTGTCCCTGGTAGTAAGGAAGCAATGCTGAGAGAAGTACTGAAAAATCCTAGAGATTGGTTATAAATTTCTCGATACTGATAGTTATTCGGGATTTATAGTCACCTTATGCAAAGAAAATAAATAGTCATTGCTGAGATGAGAAAAACAAAATTGGTGGATGTGAGGCAATCAAAAGCTAAGATTGCGTTGAGTAATCGCTCTGAGAATTACAAACAGCCTTTACAAAAAACAGCAAAAAACTTTCTTATTGAAAAGGCAAGATGGCACAGAGATATAACAAGCGAACTCGAAATAGACATTGCGTTATCCTGCCTTAATGTTTGTAGATATATGCTTGTTTGGATAATTTGGCTGTGCTTTTATGCCAGCAGGTAAAGTTTACTATCCAAGACGATTTTATGATGATAATGAATGTAATTAAAGAGAGTAATCAACATGGAAAATGATTTAGTTACAGGCAACCTGAGAATGGAAGATATCATCAATATTGATGAATCTAAAGCTATAAAATTGTTCAGAAATAGATTTATAAGATACAAAAAACTGGTAGAAGAAATAGGAGACAAAGCCGCTTTTGAAAAGATGATGGAAAAATATCCTCAACAACAAAAAGCGTTGATGGGTACTTTCATTGATAACAATACCCTAGCTCAAGGTTTTAAGAAAGCAGCTCCGTTGCTAGGGCTGATGGGGTTTGTTATGGAAATAGTAGATATTTCTCAAAATGGAACAGACGCAGCATTGGAAATTCAAAGGGTTTGTCCAGTTTTATCTATCGCTAAAGAATATGGTTTCGCTCAGCCATGTCGTGTATTCTGTGAGATGGAACAAGAAGCAACTAAAAGAGCTTTTCCTGGTATCAAAGCGGTGATTCTTAGTAAACAAGCAGAAGGTGATTGTGTTTGTGTATTTAAGTATGAAAGACCTATAAAGAAAACGATAGCGTCAACTACACCAACGCAAAGCGTTTTTGCTCAATTATTAAACCGTGTCATAGATTTATTGGGACTAGTTCCTAGTTTGATCAGTATTGGTATAAAGATGCTAAAAATGCGTTAATTAAATTAAGTTTACAGTTTTTTAAACTCGTAAGTTTAAGGCGATCGCCATTAAATTCATTAGTCAAGAATTAAATATTTCACATAATTTTTAAATCATAATTTTCAGGATTATTTATATGAAGAATATTATCTCAGATTTAAAACATCTTATTGACGGTGATGTTAGTAATATAAAAGAAGAATTAGAGGCGGTTTCTCAAGATTTTGGCGGCATTATTCAAAAACAACCTTTAATTGTTGTTCGTCCTCAAAATTCTCATGATGTTGCTAAAGCCATTAAATATGCTGTTGAG
Source organism: Komarekiella atlantica HA4396-MV6 (assembly GCA_019359395.1). GTDB lineage: Bacteria > Cyanobacteriota > Cyanobacteriia > Cyanobacteriales > Nostocaceae > Komarekiella > Komarekiella atlantica. The sequence continues at coordinate 43,850 of JAHHHK010000037.1, read as the reverse complement.
CAAGAGTTAACTATTTCGTCAAGGGCTGCGGGACATTCTTTAAGTGGTCAATCTTTGAACCAAGGTGGAATCCTCTTAGATATGAGGAATCTCAATCAAATTTATGATTTCTGCCCGGATGAGCTTTGTTTCACATCTGATGCTGGTGTTACTTGGAAGCAAATTGTTGATACTTCAATACCACACGGCGTGATTCCTCCTGTTCTTACAAATAACTTTGAGGTTACATTAGGGGGAACTCTCTCTGCTGGTGGTTTAGGTTTAAGTTCTTTTCGTTATGGCTCTCAAGCTGATAATTGTCTTGGTCTAGAAGTCGTAACGGGAACAGGAGATATTGTTTGGTGTACGCCAGAAACAAATAGCGAACTTTTCTATCATGTTCTTTGTGGTTATGGTCAGTTTGGTATTATAACCAAGGTTCAAAATAAACTTAGAAAATACCGTTCCTTCACTCGCAGCTATTTTCTTTGTTATGACGATTTAGATTCGCTATTAAATGATGAACGTTTCCTAATATCAGAAGGACTTGTAGATGGATTGGTATCTTTGTTTTCTCCATGTCTATTAGGATTATCTAGGGCAAGCGAAAATAGGATAAAGCCTATAGTTCAGTGGTTTTATAGGATGCAGATTACTCTTGAAGTAGATTCTGAGAAGGATATAAATGCAGATAAGTTACTATCTAATTTAAGTTTTTACCGTCACATCTATACTGAAGACCTTACTTTTGATAAGTTCATTCAACCAATAGCACAAGTATCTCATCCTGTAGATAAAGCTAACTCTTGGATAGACGTTCTTTTGCCAGCATCAAAAGCAAAAGAATACATCGATATTGCTCTGCAACGCATACCTTCTTTCATAGACTTTCGGACTATACCTATAGGCTCGTTTTGTCTACTTTCACACAATAATAAAATGCCTATGTTTCCTTTACCCGATGAAGATTTGATTATTGGGTTTGGAATGTATCCCACTGTCCCTAAAGCTCAAGTTAAACCTGTTCTAGAGCAATTAAATTTACTAACTAACCTTGGCTTCCAAATGGGTGGCAAAAGATATATGGCGACTTGGGTAGATTTTGAGCTTCCACAATGGAGACTCCAATTTGGTGATTACTGGTCTAAAGTTAATGAAATTAAGAGGAAATATGACCCGCGTGGGATACTTAATCCTGGCTTTTTTAAGTATGAGCAGGTGGTAGAGGAAAATATGAACAAGGCTTATATTCAATCATGTTAGATTTTTTGCACTAATGTTTGAAAATTGGAATTTTATCACGCAGAGACGCAGCGGAAAGTCTGTAGCTTGCTTCCCGCAGGGTGCGCCGGTTTCCGGCGAACAGAACTTTCCAAGACAGAGGCGCAGAGAGTAATGAGAAACTTATCTGTTGTTTCACGAATTACTTAGGAGTGCCATATAAGGTATTAGAGAATGTTGCAAGATTCTGAGGAAATTAGTAAACGGTCTTTATTTCCAGCCAATTTTCATTGGTTAGTCATTTTGGGTATTGCTTGTATGGTAGGGATAGGGGTAGGCGTGTTCTATTTAGCCCGTCTATCAGCTACGGCTAAACGTCCAGCAGTCATTTCACAAGTTAGTCAGCCTGTTGCACCAAAAGTTAATGCACTAGGAAGGTTGGAGCCAGCAGGTGATGTGATTAAGATTTCTGCTCCTACTAATCCTAGCTTTGGTAGTGGTAGCCGTGTGGCTGAATTGTTGGTTGATGAAGGCAAAAAGGTAAGAGCGCAACAAATCATTGCTATCTTGGATAATCGCGATCGCCTGCAAGCTAACTTGGTAGAATCGCAAAAGCAAGTTCAAGTTGCTCAATTTCGTCTTGCTCAAGTAAAGGCAGGCGCAAAACAAGGTGAACTAGCAGCCATACAAGCAACTGTTAGAAATGTACAAGCAAATTTAGATGGTGAAATCCAAAGCCAGCAAGCCACCATCGCTCGTCTGAAAGCAGAGTTGGAGAATGCAGAGATAGAACTTCGCCGCAATCAAACTCTGTATAATGAGGGAGCGATCGCAGCTTCAGCACTAGATACTCGCAGATTAGCTCTCACAACCGCCCAAGAGCAGCTAAATAGTGCCAAAGCAGGCTTAGAGCGAACTAAACGCACACTCACTGCACAGATTCAAGAAGCCAAAGCTACCTTAAATAAAACAGCCGAAGTGCGTCCTACAGATATCGCAACCGCACAAGCAGAGGTAGATAGCGCTGTTGCAACAGTTGAGAAGATTCGCGCCGAACTCGAATTGGCATACATCCGCGCACCAAAAGCCGGTCAAATTCTACGGGTTCAAGCTCATCCTGGAGAAACAATCGGTAGTGAAGGAATTGTAGAACTTGGTCAAACTGACCAAATGTATGCTATTGCAGAGATTTACGAAAGTGATATTGCCAAGATTCGTCCAGGTCAAACTGCCAGTATTACCAGTTCTAGCAATGCCTTTCCTAGTCAGTTAAGAGGCACAGTTGATCAAATTGGCTTAACAGTGGCTAAAAAAGATGTGCTGGATAGCGACCCAACAGCGGCGACAGATGCCAGAGTAATTGAGGTCAAAATTCGTTTGGATAAAGCTGCTAGTAATCAAGTAGCTCGTTTTACAAACCTTCAAGTCAACGTCGAGATTGATTTGTAATTGTCATTTTTCCTTTGTCTTGTGTAAACACAAATGACTAATGACAAAGAACAACTCTTATAACCTTCAATATGTTTAAACGCAATATTCCATTAGCTTGGCTACAACTAATGAAGCAAAAGGGGCGTTTTATTATTGCTCTTTGTGGAATTACTTTTGCTAACTTTCTCATGTTGATGCAGTTAGGCTTTCAGTCGGCTTTATATGACAGTAACACCCGCTTTCATGTACTTCTACAAACAGATTTGGTAGTAATTAGTCGCCAAGCTCAAAACTTGGGACTTCTTAGTTCTTTCCCTCGGCGTCGTTTGTTTCAAGCTGCTAACTTGTCAGAGGTCGAATCAGTCAATCCCCTTTATATCCGCTTAGGAGTTTGGAAGAGTCTTGAAACTAAGCTTGATGAATCAATTCTAATTATAGGCTTTAACCCAGAACAACCTGCATTCAACTTGCCAGAAGTTAATCAAAGTTTGGATCTGATCAAATATCCAAACACGCTATTATTTGACCGTAACGCTAACGGTAAATATCAAGCTGCGATCGCTCAAGTCGCTGAAGGCAAACCTGTAACAACTGAACTGCAAGGACGTAAAGTTACAATTCGCGGATTGTATGAGGTTGGTGCATCTTTTGTTGCTAATGCCAGTGTGATTACTAGTGACCAAAACTTCTTGCGAATTTTTTCGACACAGCAAGCGGGTAAAGTTAATCTTGGTTTAATTAAGCTAAAACCTGGTAGTGAGCAGAATACAGTAGTTAAAGAGTTGCAGTCTTATCTACCTGACGATGTGAGAGTTCTTACCCGTCAAGAGTTTATTGATTTTGAGAAGAAATATTGGCAAGAGAATGGCGCGATCGGTTTTATTTTCTCTTTGGGTGTCACAATCGGATTTTTAGTTGGTGTGATTATTGTTTATCAAATTATTTATAGTGATGTTATGGATCACATTGCTGAATACGCCACACTTAAAGCAATGGGGTTTCGTAATGTCTACTTATTGTCTGTTGTATTTCAACAAGCATTGATATTGGCTGTACTTGGTTATATTCCTGGTTGTTTGATTTCTTTTGGTATGTATGGCTTGACACGAAATGCTACAAAGTTACCGCTGTTTATGACTTCTGAGCGCGTAATTCAAGTTTTGATATTGACGATTATTATGTGTTTAATCTCTGGGGCGATCGCAATGCGAAAGTTAGACTCAGCAGACCCGGCAGATATCTTTTAAAATTCGTCATCTGGCTCATGATTCATCAAGTTTGTTATGAATAACAAATCTATTATCTCTATTCAAAATATTAATCACTTTTTTGGTAAAGGCAGCTTACGTAAACAAATTCTATTTAATATCAACTTAGACATTAACCCAGGTGAAATAGTAATTATGACTGGGCCGTCTGGGTCAGGAAAAACCACTTTATTGTCGTTGATTGGTGGATTGCGCTCTTGTCAGCACGGTAGTTTAAAAGTCATTGGTCAGGAACTCTGCAACGCCGAGCAAAACCAATTAATCAAAACACGGCGGCAGATTGGGTATATTTTTCAAGCACATAACCTCTTGGAAAGCTTGACAGCGCGGCAAAATGTCGAAATGTCTTTAGAATTGCACGACCGCTTATCTTGGAAAGCAAAACGGGCAAAAGCTGTGCGAATGTTAGAAGCAGTAGGATTAGGAAATCGCGTTAACTACTACCCAGAAAATTTATCTAATGGTCAAAAGCAAAGAGTTGCGATCGCTCGCGCCTTGGTGGCGAATCCGAAAATTGTTCTTGCTGACGAACCAACAGCATCACTTGACAAGAAATCAGGGCGGGATGTAGTGGAACTGATGCAAAGCCTTGCCAAAGAACAAGGCTGCACTATCCTACTCGTTACTCATGACAACCGGATTCTAGATATCGCCCTTCGCATCATTCATCTCGAAGATGGTTGTTTATTAGTGAGAGATAGATCATCGTAGTAGAGACGTTGCAATGCAACGTCTCTACCAAACGATTTGTTTAAATCATTAATCGAATCGGCATAACATTAGTTTTGCCCACTACCTTGTAGATCTAATTCGCCATAAACGTTGATAACAAACGTAAATTCAATAGAGATGTTATTCCCTCTATAGCTTGTTGGCAAAGGTATGAAGGGTGCAGCTCGCTTAACAGCGCTGACTGCTGCTTCATCGGTAACGCCAAATCCAGAAGTTCGCGCAATTCGGAGATTGCTCACCTGACCTGAGCGATTAACAGTGAAGTGAAGCACTGACCGCCGAGAAGATTGAGTGAGTTCAGGTATCCATTGCTGCCTCACTTGTCGTTGTAATTCTTTTAGGTAAGGGCCTAAGTCTGTATCTTGACGAGCATCAACGCCATTAAAATCTGGATTGAAGCGGTTGGAATTAGGTGAGGCTGCAAAATAATTGCCCCCAAAATCACGATTAGATAAACTAACTGGCCCACCCAAGCGGCTTGCTGCGCCCGATTTTAAAGCTGGCTGGACTTGAGATGGTTTACGCGGGGTAGCGCTATTCTCCAACTGCTCAGATGTGGGACTTGGTGCTTGTGGTGTGGTGGTAGGAGCAACCGCGAGTTTTCGAGGTTGAATTTTGGCTGGTGTAGTCGTAGGACTTGGTGCTGTTGGTGTGGTGGTAGGAGCAACCGCGAGTTTTCGAGGTTGAATTTTGGCTGGTGTAGTCGCAGGATTTGGTGCTGTTGGTGTGGTGGTAGGAGCAACCGCGAGTTTTCGAGGTTGAATTTTGGCTGGTGTAGTCGCAGGACTTGGTGCTTGTGGTGCGCTGGTAGGAGCAACCGCGAGTTTTCGAGGTTGAATTTTGGCTGGTGTAGTCGTAGGACTTGGTGCTGTTGGTGTGGTGGTAGGAGCAACCGCGAGTTTTCGAGGTTGAATTTTGGCTGGTGTAGTCGTAGGACTTGGTGCTGTTGGTGTGGTGGTAGGAGCAACCGCGAGTTTTCGAGGTTGAATTTTGGCTGGTGCAGGGGTAACTACCGTTGGTGCAGGACTTGGTGCTGGTGGTGTGGTAGTGGGAGCAGCCGCGAGTTTTCGAGGTTGAATTTTGGCTGGTGCAGGAGTAACTACCGTTGGTGTAGAACTTGATGCTGGTGGTGTAGAGCGGGTCAATTTTGGTGGCAATGCCTTTACTGTGGGAGCACTTAAGTTATTGGGTCTTGAAACTTGCCCTTTTCCAACAGAATTATTGGCAGCCCGTTTTAAGGTTTTTTTCGGTGTCTTAGTTTCATCAGGAGGAACTTCAACGTACTCAATGGGAATTGCTTGAGAAGACGCTTGCCTTTGCTCAGATGCAACAGACCTTAGCCAATAATTGGCTGCAATAAACAGAAAAAAATGCAGGAGGATGGAAGTAAACAGACAAAAGAGTAGTTCTGTTGGTTTATCTTTCCTATCAAGCTGGAATTGATGAGACTTAGCCATGTTATTGTGCTTTCTTGACAGCAAGTCTATCTATATAGTGTAGGTGGTAAAAAGCAAGTATAATTTTCTGGCGATCGCATACCTGCCCGCCGTAGGCGATCGCAAGCTGTATAAACGCCTCAAGACTTGGCAATCTTATTGCGTAGAGTAAGATATATGTTTCTCGTAGAACAAAGAAACTGCACTAAAACTGTTGGACTCTATACCTTCAACGAAGGCAATCAGTTCGGGGAGTTGGTTCGTGTCAAGCACAGATGTTTGCCAGGATAGAGACTAATGAGCAAAGGCTAGTCTGATTTTAGGTCAATGCATTGAGGCGAGAAAATGAATTCAAACAAGGTTGTGATTGTTACAGCGGCGAGTCGTGGAATTGGGGCAGGCTGTGCGCGAGAGTTGGCAGCACAGGGATATACAGTTTCCTTGTTAGCCCGAAGCGAAAGTGTTTTGGGTTTAGCGCAAGAGTTAGGTGGAATTGCTGTGCAAGGTTCAATGTCCAACTTTCAAGATTTAGAACGATTGGTTCAAACCACGTTGGATAAATTTGGTCGAATTGATGCGGTCGTCAATAGTTTTGGCGACCCGCCCCGTCCCGATTTACTCGATATTTCTGATGAAATGTGGATAGAGAATTTTAAGATGTTATTTTTAAGCGTTGTCCGCATTGCCAAACTGGTAACAGAGCCAATACGTCAACAAGGCGGAGGCGCGATCGTCAATATTTCTGCTTGTGATTCACAGGAGCCGGAGTTAGGAACGCCCTTCAGCGGCACACTCCGGGCTGCAATGGAAGGATTCACCAAGCTGTACGCCAAGCGTTACAGAGCCGATAAAATTCGCATGAACTCAGTGGCTCCCTTTTTTGTAGCAGACAGCATGGAAGAGTTAGAAGGTTGGGATGTGCCATCTGACTTGATGTGGGGTCGTCCAGCGACTTACTCAGAGCTTGCTAAAACGGTTGCTTTCCTGATTTCAGAGGATGCTAAGTTCATCACAGGTACAACTCTCAAGGTGGATGAGGCACGTTCTGCTGCAATTTAACTCGACGATTTGCCATGTCACGACTTTTTTAGGGCGATCGCCGACAAGGAAACATGAATTCTACAAACTGTACAGATCCACTCACAAAACACAATCACACTACCATAGGACTTACGCAAAAACTTTCTGAAACTCTTATTTCACCGTGCTCTCTGTCTTGAGAAGTTCTGATGCCTGTCTTGAAAAGTTTCCTACGGCGGGAAACCCGCCTACAGAACTTTTCGCTGCGGCGGGCTGCGCCAACGGATAGCGCAGCGTAAAGCCTGCGGCATGGCTACGCTTAGAGCGAGTCTTGCCTACGGCACGCTTTGCGAACGAGCGTCGGAAACCTCCGCTCAGACTTCTCGCTGTGTCCTCTGTGGTTCGATTTTCCGTTACCTGTGCGTAAGTCCTATACCAGAAACATCAAAAAATAGAAGACACAAGGTTTTCAACTATTACGCTTTTTATGCTTTGTGGGGTCAACTAACTTGTATGAGGGAGCGACGCAAACATCTAACTTTTTCACGTTGCTCCCCTTTTCAAAACAAAGACGCAGAGAAAGAGCCTAAAATTAGCGCTTCTACAAGAAATCTAATCAGAATTAGCTGATTCTGATGTTTGTGTCAAACGTGGTGAATGACGCCGCCAACGGGTAAAGCCATAGACACCAGCAGCTAAAATCAACAGATAGGGACTGTATACCATTAACCAAATACCCAATTTGAGTAAGCGAACTGTAAACACACTTAAGGAGTGGGTAGAGTTATTCCAAGTTTCCTGAATTTGCTCGCCTAATGCACGCTGTGGACTAGTGCTAGAAATTGCTGCTTCTAGGTTCAGCGTAATAGTTGAATAAGTAACTTGATTTTGTAAGTTTTTCAATTGGGCATTAATTTGCTCTATGGATTGCCGGACATTACTAAGTTCTTGAGCGACATTTAACACGTCTCTTACAGAACCGGATCGATCCATAATTTTTTGCAAATTGGCTTCAGTTTTTTGCAGGTTGCTTAACCTGGCTTGTAAATCCACTAAGCGATCGCCTACATCTTCGGCAGTTATATTACGATTTTTCAATGTGCCTAATTTAGCCAATTCATCTAGAGACGGTTCTAGCAAGTTTTGCGGTACGCGTATCTGTATTAATGCAGTGTGGCGCGTGCTTTCCTTTGTTGGCTGTTGTTCTTTTAACCCGATTAAGTCCCCTTGTTGCTTATTAATAATTTGCGAAACAGCATCGATACTCTTATCTACAGAGTTCACAACCAAAGTCATCGCTGCCTTTTTGATCAGTTGGGGACGCGCACGAGGTATCGGTGCTTCAAGCTTTTGAGCGGTATTCCCAGTAGTTGATGCAGCTTGCTCAGCTGCAATTGGAGATAATGCCTGATTTGACGGTTGGCGAGCAGAAGCACAACTAGTAAAAATTATCCCTCCCAGTAGCGCACTCACAAATAAAGCTGATTTGCCTGGTAATTGAGTTGAGGCGTGCATAATCTACCCTTAGATGGATGAAGTTAACCTAAGTATCGCCGACGGAAAACTTAAAGCTGGTATTGTTGCAATTTATGTAACCAATATCAAGTAGAGACGTTGCATTGCAACGTCTCTACAGATTGCAATCCAACATCTCTAATTATTTCATTACCCTAGTTGCGTTAAAAATTGCTAGCAAAGCTACGCCAACATCGGCAAAAACAGCTTCCCACATTGTCGCCACACCTAAAATACCTAATCCAATAAATACAGCTTTAATTGCTAAAGCAAAACCAATATTTTGCCAAACAATTTTATGTGTTTTTCTAGCAATTTGTATTGCCTCCGCCACTTTTGACGGTGCATCAGTCATGATCACAATATCAGCAGTTTCTATTGCCGCATCTGAGCCTAAACCACCCATTGCCATACCTATATCGGCTCTAGCAATCACTGGCGCATCATTAATGCCATCTCCAATAAAAGCGACTTTACCATGCTTTCCGGTTGTGCTGAGTATTTTCTCAATGGCGTTGACTTTTTCTTCTGGTAATAACTCTGCTTGGTAGGAATCTATGCCAATTTGTTGAGCAATATGGGAAGCGATCGCCTGATTATCTCCAGTTAACATTACTGTTTTCTCTACACCCATTTGCTTTAATGCTTGAATAGCTTGCTTAGCGTCTTCCTTCAATTCATCAGCAATCACAATATATCCAGCATAAATATGATCAACTGCTAAATGAACAACTGTTCCTTCTATCTGGCAGTTATCATGAGCAATCTTCTCTTTGTGTAATAGGCGATCGCTTCCCGCTATCACTATCTGATTTCCTACTTTAGCTCTGATTCCATAACCTGCAATTTCCTCATAATCTCTCACTTGAGATACTTCGATATTTTCACCATAAGCATCACGAATAGATTGAGCAATGGGATGATTTGAGTGTGACTCAACTTTGGCAGCTAATTCTAGTAATTCTGGCTCACTAAAACCATTGATTGGCATAATCTTTACTACTTTAAATACTCCTTTTGTCAATGTTCCAGTTTTGTCAAAAACAACTGTTTTAACTATATTTAAAGCATCTAAGAAAGTAGAGCCTTTCACAAAAATCCCATGTTTAGCTGCACCTCCAATACCACCAAAGTAACCCAACGGGATACTAATCACTAATCCACATGGGCAGGAAATAACTAATAAAATCAAGGCACGATAAACCCATTCTGAAGAGGTTGCTCCAGGAATGAATAAAGGAGGTAAGATTGCAACTGCTAGAGATGCAAAAACTACTATTGGTGTATAGTATCGGGCAAACTTAGTAATAAACTTCTCTGTTTCTGCTTTTTTGCTTCTAGCATTTTGTACCAAGTCAAGAATCTTGGCAATGGAAGACTCATCAAAAAGTTTTGTTACTTTGATTGTCAAGACACCCATTTTATTGAGCATTCCAGCTAATACCGTTTCTCCTAACCTTACCGTTCGCGGTACAGATTCTCCAGTTAATGCAGATGTATCAACTTGTGACTTACCTTCTATAATTTCACCATCTAAGGGAATTTTTTCCCCTGGTTTGACGATGATAATATCTCCAATATTGATTGTTTCCGGCGATACTTTTTTCAGTTCTCCCTCTATCTGAATATTGGCATAATCTGGGCGTACTTCTAAAAGTGCTTTGATGGAATTACGGGAACGACTGACGGCAATATCCTGGAATAATTCGCCAATTTTATAAAATAGCATTACTCCCACAGCTTCGGGTAATTTATGAATTGCGATCGCCCCTAATGTCGCTACGGTCATCAAAAATGTTTCATCAAATACTCTGCCTCGAAGTATATTACGTCCAGCCGTTTTTAAAACACTCCATCCACTCAATAAATAGGCAGGGATGAAAAGCAAATATTCACCTAGAGAATAAAGTGTATTGTGTAATTGGTCTTCAAAAATTACACCAGGTATATACAAACTCAAAATCACAACTAGAGGAAATACCTCATTCTTCAGATTGAATTCTCCACTATGGTTGTGATTATGATTCTCATCGTGACTATGATTATGGACATGGTTACGATTCTCATCATCGTCATGTTCACATCCGCAACAACCGGAAGACTCTGAATGTATTCTTTGCTTCATTTTTGTAGAATTTGGATATATGAGCTTTTGTTCAAAGTTAATAAAAATAATAAGCTTTTACAAGTAATCTAAGATTCCCGATTTCTTAAAAAAGTTCGGAATCTGGTTGTTGTGGATATCTATTTTAAAACTTACTTGACCTATAACATTTAATCGGATAATCTTAGCGTTTAGGTACATTATTCAAGGAAACCAATGAACAGAAAATTAATACTTAATTTACTTTCCAGTTCCTCAATTTTTGTGTCGCTGATGTCTACTTTGGCAGTATTTAATCCTGCTCACGCTAATATTACTCAGCGATTGATGCACACACAAGATGGTCGTACCTGTATCACCAACCCACATGGTGGAACAGATTTTGTATGTATACGAGATTCAGAGAGAAAGCAAGCGTATTCCTCTACACGTTCCTCAACCATTGCCACATCAGTGTCAGATGAGAATATTGCCATGTTGAACTTTACCGACGAGGAAAGCGATGCTGCAATTAAGCTATTTCAATGTGACTGTCCATACTGTATAAATTCTTTGCGTCAGTTGCGTGGTACAGGAAACTTAGTTTACTAAAATTTATTAGCTCTTGTAGCGATCGCTATAAGTTCTGCTAGATAGACGTGATTAATCTATAAGAAACCAAAAAAAGCATTTTTATTTTTAACCAAGTACCACCACTATATTTTTTCAAACATAATAAGATGTTCGTAGTAAGCACTTTAGTGCTTAGAAAAACAAGGACTTTAGTCCTTACTACAAACATTTATGACCATCAAAATTAATGAGACAGACTACTAATTTTGAGAATATTATTATCAGGTATTAGGTATTCAGTCCCCAATCCTCTTTATTCAACTACCTCATTGACTGGGAATCTATCAATTAACTGCATCGCCCGATAGGCATTGCGTTGAAAAGATGTCGGTAAATGTGGGACATGGGGGATCTGCGATAATAAATCCAAAGTCCGGCGTAAAATTCTCACTACATCGCCTTCATCTAAGCTGGTATTTTCGCAGACTTCTGTCCACTCCATTCCCAAAGCCCACTGTTCTACTAAGGCAATTAATTCAAACTCCAACCATATCGGTAGCGCTACATTATATCGCCGTTGTAGTTGGAACATTTGGCGACGAATTCCGCGCAATTTTGCCAAAGCTTCAGCCACTTCATTACTCAGCTCAAAATTAACCCTACTGTCTGGACGTGGAGTTTCTGTCACCAAAGCCGCTATGGCAGCTGCTAAATGTTGCGGATCTAAGTTGTCCAATTCACCACTAGCGAATGCTAAACCTAGCCACAATTCATTTTCTCCCCGAATTGCAGCAGCGATACGCCCTAATTCTGTGGGCACTAAGTTATCTAAACAACCAAAGTGTTGAAGAATTTCAATTAAATTAGTAAATTCTTCCCAATAACGTTGAGATTGTTGCTCTACTTGAGCTTGCATCACTTGAAGTTCAGCTTCTAATTCAACATAACGCGCCCTGCGTTTAAAAATAGTGGCAGCATTGCCTGATTGATGTAAAGGATGAGATTCTAATTGTTCTTGGAGTGCGGTTACTCGACTGAGTTGTTCTGCTACTTCTGGAGCTAGATGCAGAGACTCCTCTGGCTCAGGGATACGCTGGGCGATCGCAAATGTTTCTTCATTACCACGTCGTGACTGTCCCGGTTTAAAAGGCATTTCTGGCGGTGGTAGTACTTCGGGTGGGATGTCAACTCGTGGTAATTCAGCATACAAATCAACTACATCCGCCGTGGTAGCTACATACCAGCGGTTATCGAGTCCTAAGCATACCAAGTAAGGAGCTTGACCAGAACCCGGTGTTTTTCCTACTAACACTGCTGTTACAGGCGAAGGCACTGTGATATGTTTCCCTTTGAGACTCAATAGAGTTCCCGACACTGCAAAGTCCAACATCATTCCTAATTGTTCTTGTCGGTCTTCCTGTGCTTGCTCTTGTAGGGTTTTTAATATCTGACGTTCAACTTTCAAGCGTTGCCGTAATTTCTCATACACAGCCACTTCATTTTCATCAACCGCTGCGATTTGCTCCTGTAATTGGACTAACTGATTTTGCAGTTCGGCAATTTCCTCGTAATCTGGTCTTAAATGTAAAGTCGCCATGTACTGCCCAAAACTGCGTTCTATCAGTTCTCTAGCTTGCTCCAGAGTATGAGTTTGCAGTAAGTTCAACACCATACCGTAGCTGGGCGTAAACTGGCTAACTAAGGGGTCTGGTTTAGATGTGGCTAAATACGCCGCTTCTTTCGCGCCTTCAAAGGGTGTTTGGACTGTCACCACATGACCTTGTTTATCCATTCCCCGGCGGCCAGCCCGGCCTGCCATTTGCAGAAATTCAGAAGCGTTTAACAAGCGGTGTCCAGTGTCAGTACGTTTGGAAAGTGTAGAAATAACTGTTGTCCGGGCGGGCATATTAATTCCCGCTGCCAGTGTCTCGGTAGCGAATACAACCTTAATCAGCCCTTGCTGAAATAATTCCTCTACTAACACTTTCCAAGCAGGCAAGATTCCGGCGTGATGTGCGGCAATTCCCCGATATAGGGGTGCAATTTGTCCAGAACGTCCGGCTTCGGGATTGCGAGCTAAAAAGTCATCAATTTGTTGCCGCAAAATCTGGGACTCGTCATTATTTACCAGCCATAAATCACCTACTTCTGCCACTGCTTTATCGCATCCCCGGCGGCTGAAGATAAAGTAAATCGCTGGTAGCATATCCCTTTGCTGTAGCTGGCTGAGGGTGTAAATTATTCCAGGAGCCTCTGGTCTTCCAGCTCTCCCCCTCTCCCTTTCTCCCCCTCTCGCCCTCTTCTTTTGAAGGCGGGGATTGATTTTAGTTTTGCTATCATTCAGTAAAGGAAATAGCCCTTTAGGATTGCAATAGTGAAATTCTAAGGGTACTGGGCGGAAATCGGAGTAAATCAGGTCAGTTGGGCCGTGAACGCGATTTAGCCAGTCAGTGAGTTGATCGCTATTGGCAACCGTTGCTGAAAGGGCTGCCAGTTGAACTTCACGGGGACAATAAATAATTGATTCTTCCCAAACTGTCCCCCGTTGGCGATCATTCATGTAGTGGCACTCATCCAACACTACCGCTTCCACGTCTACTAACGAAATGCCAATTTGCCCAATGGGTGTCCCATAAAGCATATTCCGAAAAATTTCTGTAGTCATCACCAAAATCGGTGCATCTCTGTTAATGGAAGCATCTCCAGTTAACAGTCCGACAAGATCAGTCCCAAATTTTTCTCGGAAGTCACGTAATTTTTGATTTGACAGCGCCTTCAAAGGAGTAGTGTAGAATACACGTTTTCCCCGCGACAAGGCGCGATAAATGGCGTATTCCCCTACTAATGTTTTGCCCGAACCTGTGGGCGCACACACGACTACGGAACGTCCGGCGTTGATGGACGCGATCGCATCCTGCTGGAATTGATCCAATTCAAAGGGAAATATTGACCCTAGGTTAAGTTCTGGAGAAGGCGCAGGATAATTCACTCAATCAAATTTGCAACCGGATTGTTTACTATATTAACGGCTATTTTGTCAACTTCGTCAGGGGGATTGGGGATTGGGTACTAGGGATTAGGGACTGGGGATTAAAGATTGGTTGTTAAGTATTTAAGTATTGGGAAACTCTTTCCCAGTCCCCAATATCTCATTTTCCCAGATCTTGCGATCGCTCTGTGGCTGCTTTGACTGCTTCAATTAAAGCTGAGCGAAATCCTGCTTTTTCTAGCTTGACAATACCCGCAATGGTTGTACCGCCAGGGCTGGTAACACGATCTTTGAGTTCTGCTGGGTGCATTTTGGTTTCTTGCAATAGCCTTGCTGTTCCCAATACAGTTTGCAAGGCTAATTGATTGGCAACTGTTCTAGGTAAACCTGCGGCTACTCCGCCATCGGCGAGTGCTTCTATCAACAACGCCACATAAGCCGGGCCACTACCAGATAGTCCTGTTACCGCATCCATCAACGTTTCTGAAACTTCTACAACTTCGCCCACAGCTGAAAAAATTTGCTGTGCTATTTGGTGGTGCTTGATGTTGGTGTAAGCACCGAAACAAACGGCGGTAATTCCTGCGCCTATGGTTGCTGGGGTGTTGGGCATTGCTCTAATCACTGGCAATTGCTCAAACGCAGCTTCTAGCTGACTTAAAGGCACACCCGCTAAGATCGAAATAATTAGTGGTGAGTGTTCTATGGTGATTATATCTGCTAATTCTTGGGCGATCGCACTCAAGATTTGCGGTTTCACTGCCAAAAAAACAACTTCTTTTGCTTGCGTGAAAACTAAGCGATTATCTGCCGTTACAGCAACATCATATTGCTGCTTTAAAAAAGCCTGGCGCGAGGGTTGCGGTTCGCTGACTATGACTTCTGATGTTTGATAAATTCCACGCGCAGTAAGGCGGGATAACAGCGATTCTCCCATTACCCCACCACCAATTAAACCAAATTTAATAGTCATTGTTTAACAGTCAAGAATCTAAAGTCAAAAGTCCAGAGTCAAAAGTTTTTGATTCTTGACTCTGGACTCTTGACTCTGGACTAATTTAATTTTATTGTGCCATCCGGTTAGATTCGTTGCCCCAAGTTTGATTGGGACTTGCAGGACGAGAGGGGCGTACTGGTGGTTGTGGTACTTCATGAAGAACTCCACCTTGGGTGCTAACTTGCACACAGCTTGGCGTAAACAAAAAGATGCTCTCACCGATGCGCTCTTGATGTCCATCTAATGCGTAAGTACCACCTGCTACAAAATCTACTGCCCGCTGGGCTTGATCTGGATCCATAATTGTCAGATTTAATACTACTGACTTGCGTTCTCGCAACGCTTGAATTGCTTGGGGCATTTCTTCAAAAGTGCGCGGTTCAAGTACTAAAACTTCTGAAATCCCGTTAATTGCTCCTGGCATACCAATAACATTCCCCATTGGCTTTGTTGAACCTGCTGCTATCTCATCACCCATTGTAGGCACTGGTTCGCGCCAGCGTCGATTTTGAGCTGTGCTTTCTTGTGGTGCTGGCTGGGGATTCTCTTGCTGATACAGATTTTGGTAGCTATCTGTATCTGCTTCTTCTTCGTAATACTCGTATTCTACTTGTTCATTTAGACCCACAAAATCTCGAAGTTTAGAAAAAATATTGTTCATTGTGTACTCTCCTGGTGCAGAAATCCTTCATTTTTATGGCTGTAAATTAATTGAGCCAGCTGCGATCGCTACATGGGTGGATCTATTCAGCAATTCTACTGCTGTTTGTAGCTTCTATTACATCTTATAGTGATGAACAGGTACTCATGAGAAGTCTGTTCAATTGGGGACGGAATAATGAGTAAAGATTATATCCTAAGGATTGCCCGAAAGAAAGTTCTTTTTACCTCATTTTTCCTTGGTGATTGCTCTTGTCAATACTATAGCCTTTGTCTCCTATTGCACCAGTCTGATAAAAAAATTTTGTCCATCAAATCTTTACTATTGATACTCAACCAAAAAAGAAATGTCCAGTATTTAGGGGCTAATCGCTAAATAAGATAGTTTTTAATCGTACTATCGTTACACCTGTTAGCACTTAATGCTCTACCGAAAGGTGGATGTACAATATAACTAGTAGCGATCGCCAAACAAGATAGTACCTAGTCGTACCATCGTTGCACCTGCTTGTACTGCCAATTGATAATCACCTGACATCCCCATCGACAAGTGCTGCATATTAATGTGCGACCAGTTTTGCTCCTGGATTTCCTTGGCCAGTTCACGATTTCGAGTAAACACATTCAGAATTTGGGCATCATCCAACCCTAAAGGGGGAATTGTCATCAAACCCTGAATTTGTAAAGTTTTGCATTGATTTAGTGCGGGTAAGTCAGCTAGCAGTTCTGGTACACTCCAACCCGACTTGTTGGGATCAGGGAGAATTTTCACTTGCAGACAGACTTGGGGACTAACTCCTAGCTGTTGCGCCAATTGATTTAAGCGCTGTGCCAGCTTCAAATTATCTACGGAGTGAATCCAAGGAAAATGTTCAAGGACTTTTTTGGCTTTATTGCTTTGCAAATGTCCAATAAAGTGCCAAGTAATATCCGATAAGTCGTGTAACTCAGCTTGTTTACTGGCAGCCTCTTGGATACGACTTTCACCAAAATCACGAATTCCGGCAGCATATGCAGACCGAATAGCCTCAGCAGAAACTTGCTTGCTAACAGCAATCAATCTGACTGAAGGTGGAAGTGAGGAGCGAATTGTAGCAATACGTTCGATTAGCGAACTACTCATTGGAATGTGCGTTGGAAAACACTCTGAAGCTGATCGTACTCCTGAGATTGCCCAGTGCGCCGCAGAGTACGTAAGCGATTTTCCAGCATCATTCTAGCCTCGGTACGTCCTATGGGCTGAAATTTAATCCCTTTAATGTCATTAACGTCATTTGCTACCAAGAAAAATAAACGTTGGGCATAAAGTGTAGTGAAAAGATCCTGGTTCTCATCAACCATACAGATCCTATATAGCAAACCCCAAGTTGGATGATTTATGTAAGTTTCTGAGTTCTCTGGATTCATTTAATAGTCAAGGTAGGAGTATATATATCTTTTCGCAGTCAATTACAAACATTCAGACGATAATACCTTCCTTTCGCCAGAATATTTGTTTAAAATGCGAAACTGCGGTGATGAAGACCTTGATCTAGTTGCTAATCGGCAGATGAAGCTAGTGGTAGCAAGGGAAAGTGGTACAAAAGAGGCGGGTAACTAGAAGCGCCTTTCGAGAGTTCAGAAGAGTCCAAAACCTATGGCTGGGGTGAGAATCTCGACCCAATTTATTGACTTTGGATTGTTGACTTTTGACTTCACGGAGCGGAGTAAGTCTTGAAAGTTTAGGGTGGCAGAGAAAACGCCCCATGATACCAAAGACAAGAGCCAATCGTCTTCTCTCCATAGTGCCACAATTGTCGCTTGATGGCACAAAATAGCTAACGGTAAATTTATGAAGCGATTTGTTCTAGTTACCCAGCGTCTAGCTATTTGCTTGACAGATTGATGTTGAACAAGGGTGTATACAAAACACTAGCAGCGATCCCCGCCTGCAAGTCTTAACCGTTAGCCCTTTGAGAGTTGGTAAAAATTCCAAAAAAATTTCGCTAATTTTAAGCTTTTCACTTCGTGTCTTCTCTGCGAGACGCTCCGCGAACGTGCCTTAGTGGTTCAAAAGTCAGTTTTTTAACCACCCTCCGGGTGACGCTCCTTCTCCCAAGGGGAGACGCTTTGCGAACGTCGCTAACGCTGCGCTAACACCAGTCGCCTAGGTTGGGAAACCCGCATACAGCGCTGGTTCACTAAGGCACTAAGACACCAAGAAAAATACATTATTAAACCTCGGTTCCGATAATCAGGCGTACTCCCCAAAATAAGATTAAAGTTGCAATAGCCAGCCAGTCTCGCGCTCTTAATTTTAAGTCTTGCCATTGCACTCGATGTTCGTTGGGACTGGTAAAACCGCGCACCATCATTGCATTAGCCATTTGCTCGGCTCGTAAAAGGAGATTTTCTAAAAGTCTTTCTGCGACTGTTATCCAAACCTTGACTGCTCCTTTTAATCCCAGCTTTTTCCAATTAATTGCTCTTGTCATCACAGAGCGAAATAAATTCTGTACTTCTTCTAAAACTAGGGGAATAAACCGCAAGGACAAAGTTAAAGTTAAAGTAATTTCCGTGACAGGCAACTTTAGTTTTCGCAGGGGTTGCATTAAGCTTTCCATCCCAGAAGTGATTTCTTCTGGTGCGGTTGTTAGTAGATACAAGTTAGTGCTGTAAATTACGGTAAACAAAATCGTACTCAGTCGCACCGCCAAATCTAAAGAGTGACGAGTTACTTTGACTGGGCCTTTGTGAAATAGCACATAACTATATTCTTTTTGATTAGCTGCTGATTTGACAATATCGGAAGTGTTAGAAGTTGATGGCTGGGTTAATATTTGTTCGTTAGCTGGTAGGCGTGGCTGATAGTTTACACCTAGTCCATCAGGACTAATAGCTGCGATCGCTAAGACAAAAAACGACAGCATCAATAGCCAACCCATTTGCTGTCGCCATACTCGTCGGGGAATCCTAGCAACTATGGTGGCGATAATCAACAGTGCCACTAGCAGGACACGCCAAAAAATATTAGCAAAACTGTAGCTTGTTAAAAAGCTCATCAACCAGGCAAATTTGACTCGCGGATCGATTTTATGTAGCCAAGTTTGGGGTTGTTCTAAGTAAAGTCCAAGTGGCAGCGATCGCAGTAAATCCATTTTTTAGTCATTAGTCATTGGTCATTGGTCATTAGTCAAAGGACAAATGATAAACGACGATTATTACACGCGGGTAGCACGATTAACATTACCACTTTCGACATCACGGACTTTTTTACTCCGCCAGAGTAGACGAATGGGAGTGCCTTTAAATCCTAATTGTTGGCGGAATTGTCGTTCGATGTAGCGACGGTAGTTATCGTTAAAGCGTTTTGCCTCGTTGACAAATAAGGCGATCGTAGGTGGTTGTGTACTTACTTGTGTACCATAATAAATCTTGCCTTGGCGTCCACCGCGTGATGCTGGCGGCGAATGCCAGCTAACGGCATCTGTCAAGACTTCATTAATTACTGATGTGCTAACACGGCGCTTGTGTGACTCAGCCGCCTGATTTACTAACTCTAAAATCTTTTCTACTCGTTGTCCTGTTAAGGCACTCACAAAAATGGTTTCTGCCCATTCGGTAAAATGTAGCCGTTCTTGCAGAGCTTTTTCGTAGTCGTAGATGGTGTAGGAGTCTTTTTCGACAGCATCCCACTTATTCACAACGATGATGCAAGCTCGACCTTCTTCAATAATCCGCCCAGCTAATTTTTGGTCTTGCTCGGTAACTCCATCTAGGGCATCTAATACTAATAAAACCACATCGGCGCGGCGAATCGCTTTGAAGGCACGGTTAATGCTGAAGAATTCCGGGCCGTATTCCACGTTTTTCTTTTTGCGAATTCCTGCTGTGTCAATCAAACGGTAGGTTTGCCCATCACGTTCAACCACAGTATCAATTGCATCGCGGGTTGTCCCAGAAATCGGGCTGACAATTGCCCTGGCTTCTCCGACAAAAGCATTCAACAAACTTGATTTGCCCACATTTGGGCGTCCGACAATTGCGACTTTAATCTCATTAGTTTCCGGTACTTCACCGACGGCAGGAATGTGATTAATTAACTCATCAAGTAACTCACCTGTACCGCTGCCATGAATTGCAGAGACAGGGAAAGGTTCACCCAATCCCAATTCCCAAAATTCAGATGCTTGCATTAAGCCTTGTTCTGGTGATTCACATTTATTGACAGCCAGTAGGACAGGTACGGGTTGTTGGCGCAACCACTCAGCAATTTCTTCATCAGCTGATGAGGGCCCAGTCTGACCATCGACAACAAAAATCGCAGCACTTGCTTCTGTGAGCGCCGTCATTGCCTGTTGACGAATCAGCGGTAAAAATTCGGTATCATCGTTAAAGACTAAGCCGCCAGTGTCTACCACCAAAAATTCGCGATCGCGCCAGTAAGCCGGCATGTAAGTGCGATCGCGTGTCACACCCGGTTCATCATGGACAATCGCCGTTTGTTCCCCGGCGAAACGATTAACCAGGGTGGATTTGCCCACATTTGGGCGTCCGATAATAGCAACAATTGGCAGTCCCATAAAACCAGGGTGATAGAGAGACATAATATATCACGTCTCTACATTTTAGCCACTTTAAGTCTTTATTTAATTTTCCGACCACTTAGAGAATTGCCAGTCAAATTTAAAGAAACCATAGGACAGACAATAGACTTCTTGCAAAAGTCCGAAAATTATTAGTGTCATTCTGACCAGAACGTAGTGGAGGGAGGAATCTCCGAGATGTTTCGCTCCGCTCAACATGACAATTTAAGCATTTATGCAAGAGGTCTAATCTAGTTCAGCACAGCATAATTAACTAGACAGCTATAAACCAAACAAAAAGCTATTTTATGACCATTACAACCTTCTACGTTACTGAACTTCTGAGCGGCAGCTTCCGCAAAAGACAGTTCTCTCTACCTCCTGCCTTCTTGCACTAGTAGTCACGTCGATGGAGATTTTGCTTTGAGAAGTCGTAAGCGGCGCAAAAAAGCTAGGATATTAGCTTTGAGATTTTTGGTATTGTGCTTAATGTTGGGAATTTGTGCGTTATCCTACGCCAAATATATCGAACCGAATTGGATTGAGATTAATTCTTTACAACTGACTTTGCCACATCTTTCGTCAGAATTTAACGGCTATCGCATTGTCCAAATCAGCGATATTCACCGAGATAAGTGGATGACTCAAGAACGGTTCAAAAAAATCATCAGTTTAGTCAACCAACAAAAACCGGACTTAGTAGCGATTACAGGAGATTTAGTAACCCATTTTTCGCCCTCAGTCGTCCCCACTCTCAAGTTGGTCTTGGATAAATTCACTGCCAAAGATCAGACTGTGGCAGTATTGGGTAATCATGATTACCTCAACAACTCAAAGAAAATTACCCAAGCAATAGAAGAAAGCGGTATAACCTGCCTTGATAATGCTATTTACACACTACACCGGGGCAGTGCAATGCTGCATATCGCTGGGGTAGACGATATCTGGCTTGGTAAACCCCGTTTAGATTTAGTTCTGAAGCAATTACCTAGTGAGGGTGCTGCAATTTTATTAGCACACGAGCCAGACTTTGCTGATACCAGTGCTGCTACAGGACGGTTTGACTTGCAGTTATCAGGACATTCCCACGGTGGACAAGTACATCTACCTTTCCTCACAGCAATGGTTCTACCCCGATTTGGTAGAAAGTATTACTCTGGACGCTATCAGGTAGGAGATATGATCCAATACACTAATCGAGGTGTAGGGATGACTGATATGCATTTACGATTTGCGGCTCGTCCTGAGATTACCGTGTTTAACTTGGTTGCACCTAATAAACGTTAAACGCATTGTCGAGAGAAAGCGTGAGCAGTATTCTCAATTAGTAACCTCGCCCGCCTGAGAATTCATTCTCAGGCCAATAGCCAAAGTCTTCTTTAAAATATTGCAAAAGCGTTTTAGTCTACTAATCGTGGAGTTAGACTATTAGCTTATAACTTGAGTTCGGGACGGGTAAGAGTTAGTAATTAAGATTGCTGTAAGCTCTCACTTAGCTTGAGCGTTGCTAGAAAATGGATAAAGTCGAGCTTAGAATTTATTATGAAGCCGATAGGATACACTTGGCAAAATCTTAAAATACTATAGCGATCGCATCCTCAATATCCAACTTTAAATAATTAAGTTTAACCAAAATCAAATCAACTCTGCCTCTTCAAAAATTTGCCTAACTGTTAATTCCAAACCAGGCAATAATATATCTACAATAACCATAGTATCTGTATAAACTTGACTTGCATCAGCCGATAAAAATACCCTGATGCTGATTGCTTCTGGATCTACTACCCAAACTCGTGATACTCCAGCCGCAAAATAATCTTTAGCTTTGTCTTCAAATTCCTTGATTGTTTGATCTGGAGAAATAATTTCAATTACCAATTCTGAAGGAACAGGACAAGCTTCATTGCGTTGCCAACTTTTAGGTAGGCGTTCATAGGAAATAAAACTCAAATCCGGTACTGGTGCCCAATCTTTACCTTTACGTTTTAAGATAATTGCCCACTCAGAACCAACTCTACCTTTTCCTTTAGCCCATGCACGAAGGAGCAGTCCTAGGGTTAGCTGTAAAGTTGAATGGAAAAATTTTGGCGACACTTTAGGTACTGCATAACCATCTACAAATTCATAGTTTACATCGCCTTCTGGCAGCGCCAAAAATTCTTCTAGGGTGAGTTTGTTTCCTGTGTTTACCTTAACCATGAGAAAGCAACCCAATTACCTGATGCCAATATTTTAAGCTATTAATATACTTACTGATTAGCTGGAACTAACACAATTATGCAGGTTGTTCTGGTTCAGTGGTTAACTTCTGTCCAATTTTTGGCTCTGTACCTGCAAGCAGCCGTTCAATATTACTACGATGGCGCAAAATTACATATAATCCACCAGCAATACCAAACAGAATATAAGGCAACGGTTGATGTAGAAGTAGCATGAAAATTGGAACTGCGATCGCACCCATAATCGAACTCAATGATACAATCCGCGATATCGCTGCACAAACGGCAAAAACACCCGCTGTTGCTAAACCTACTTGCCAATTCATTGCCAACAAAATTCCTAAGCTGATAGCAACGGATTTACCGCCAGTAAAGCCCAAAAAAATTGATTTACTGTGTCCAAGGATGGCGGCTAACCCAGTTAAAGTTACAGCCCACGGTTGCCACAGTTTCGCATCTACCGTTGGGGGGATAAAATTTTGATTTGCAGCAAAGTTGAACAACCAGTAAACTAAGGCGATCGCTAATACTCCCTTTAAGGAATCAAGAACTAAAACGAATGCTCCAGGCCCTTTCCCTAAAGTTCTGAGCACGTTAGTCGCTCCAGTAGAACCTGAACCAACTTCTCGAATATCAATACCTTTTAACTGCTTCACAGCAATGTACCCAGTGGGAAAAGAACCCAATAGGTAAGCTATAACCACAATTGCCGCACATCCGGTTAACCAAATAGTCATAATTAATTCAAGATTCAAAATTCAAAAAAGTCAAAAGTCCAGAGTCTTACCTGTGGACTAATGACTGATACTTCTCTACCTTGAGGCTGCGCCCTAAGCGTAGCTGTGCCGCAGGCTTTACGACTTCGCGGCAGTTGAGTTTCGACTTCGCTCAACTGCCGCGAAGTCGAAACTCAGTACAAGTGACTAATGACTAATTAAAAGTCATCATCATAGTTTCTCACTGTTTTGGGGTCAGGAGCAAAGGCTAACCATAAAGGAAATTGCAGCAGCGACAGACTAATTTGCTCCTCTGAATCATCAATGATAATCAAGGGGAGTTGATTTGCTTTTACCAATCGGTCTGCTTTTTGAGCTGCGGCTTCAGGTGCTTCAAATAATACCAATCCTCGGTCGGGGCCAAAATCTGGGCGACCAATTCCCAGACAGTCTTGCAAGCCGCGCCGCCATTCACCCAAACGTTCCGGTGTATTTGCTAATACTAACGTGCGGACGCGATCGCCATACAGCTTGTGTAATATCGAAATCGCTGCTGAGGCAATCAGGATATTCTGCAAGCGGCTACCCATTGTTCGTAAAGCACCCCGTCCCCCTTGGCTGAAAAACCAGTTAGAGACTCGTTCAGCGTGGACTGGTTCAAACGTACGGCGCAGTTGCCATGCCGGGCCGTAGTAATCTGGTTTAGTCCGATATTGATCAATTAAGCGACGAATTTGCTTGGTAGTGTCTTGAAACTGCTGTTGAGCAAATTGTGGTGTACCAGGCTGGGATTCAACTGGTTTAGCTTCTCTCACAGTTGGTTTTTCTCGTTCTGTGACAGCAGGCACTAACTGCAACTGCTCTGCTGCTGCTGCCAAATCCTGTAAACTACCCGTGAGATAGTCTTTAAAACCCTGCACCCGAATTGCCAAATCTTGGGATGCTCCTGCAAAAGTGGTTCGCATCTCGTTACGGATACGGTCTTGACGGCGTTCTAGCTGTTCTACAGAAATTTGTAGTGCTTGTTTGCGCTGTTCTAACTGCGCCAACGATTCTTGCACAAGCCGTCCTAGTGTAGTTTGAGTTTCACCGATCTGTGTCTGAAGTGTTTTGTAGGATACTTGCAGTGTGGCTATTTCTTCTTTGAGAGCTGCTTCAGTACGTTGCAACTCTACCAGTCGTTGCTCTGCTTGTGCGTATAGTAAATTATCTTGTGATTCTGATGCTATTTCTGACTCCAGCGCGGTAGTTTCTGCTTCTAACTGCGCCACAAGCTCGTCAGTTGAGTCTTCTGTTAACTCAGTCGTAGATTTTGTAACTTCTGCATTGGATCTGGGCTGCTCAAAAGTTGCGTCATTTTTATTGTCAACTAATAAACTCAGGGTTTCTGTTTCCACCACCGACTCAGCAGGTAGATTTTCTGGATGTTCAATAGCATTGCTCTGTTCTTGTTTTTCTGGCAACCATTCATCAATTGGTTCTGGGGTTTGAGATTCCTCTGGGTTCATAAATAATAGTGTAATTCCTATAACGCGAATAAATAGCTTTCAGAAATATTACAAGAGTCTTGAGTGCATGAGTGCTGAGTAGTTCCAATCTAGTCTCAGCACTCAGCACTAAATACGTGGACAACGTTGTTCCAGACAAGTTTTCAGAGCGTTGGGATCAAATAAAATCGGCAAAAAGTGAATGCTTTTAGTTTCTTTAAAATAAAGCAATATGGGGACTCCATTCCAGAAGATACGCCAGTTTTGCCATTCCTGGTAGGGAAAGCGCCGAATTAATTTTTCGCCTCTGTAAATATCTAAGTCAGTGGTAGTAAATTGCAAACGCAGTGTTAATGCTTGAAACATGAGGAACAAACCAAACAGTGCTAAAGCGACGCCTACCCAAGGTTGTAATATCAGCATTGGAATAGCGGCGATCGCCAACACTACAGGTATATTGTAACTAGGCTTAAGTTCCACAGTTGATGTGGAGTCAGGAGCAAATGAACTGGTCACAGTTTTAAATCCTGCTTTGTTACTATACATTTCTCCTATTTTAGGATTTCAAGGGTTAGGAGGCGCGAAGTTATTGATCAAGATGATTCATAACTGTCGTGTAATAACTAGAATTCTGGTATAAATGCACTACCAGCCCCTTGAAACATTAACCAAGAAAGGAAGAAGTTGCTAATAAATATAATTAGCAAGGCGGTAACAACAGCCGTTGTAGTTGATTGTCCGACTCCTTTCGCTCCCCCTGTTGTCGTCAAGCCCCAACTGCAACCAATTACGGCAATTAAAATGCCGAAGCAACACGCTTTAATTATGGCGCTCAAAATATCCCAGGTATCGAGAAAATTACGGGCTGAGTCTAGAAATACTGTGTCGGAGAGGTTATAGATATTCGTCGCAATTATTAATCCTCCTAACATCCCCGTTACCAAAGACAGGAGGGTTAAAATTGGCAGCATTAAGCAGCAAGCTAGAACGCGGGGAATAACTAGGTAATCAATGGGGTCGGTTTTTAACATCAACATGGCATCAATTTGTTCTGTTACCCGCATTGTGCCGATTTCTGCTGCAAAAGCTGAACCAACTCGCCCCGCCAAAATCACTGCTGTCAGTACAGGCGTCAATTCTCGTGTTAATGCTACCGATAGCACGCCACCAACGATGTTTCCAGCGCCAAAGTTGATAAATTCCCGTGCTACCTGAATAGTAAACACTGCCCCGACAAAAATAGCTGTTAAGAGGGCAATAAACAGAGAATCTGGTCCAACTGCTGCCATTTGCTCTAAAGTATTGCGCTTGTGGATTTTGCCTCTCAGGAGGTGAACTAGTACTTGTCCACCCAAAAAAATCGCCGCCAGCAACCGCTGACTCCATTCTCCTAAACCGGATTTGGATGTAGTCTCGCTCAATGTTCTATAGCTAACTCGGTAACTGCCTTAAGAATAGCGAAAGTCGTTGAGAATAGGGAATAGGGTATTGGGGATTGGGGACTGGGGACTGGGGATTGGGGATTGGGGACTGGGGACTGGGGATTGGGGATTGGGGACTGGGGACTGGGGACTGGGGACTGGGGATTGGGGATTGGGGATTGGGGACTGGGGATTGAGGACTGGGGAGAAAATAACTAAATTACTGTTGACTGTTGACTGTTGACTGTTGACTGTTGACTGAAAAGAAGTTTTTTTATTGCAGGGTGAAACATTAACTTAGTTTAAAGCTTTTCTCAGAAAATTAAACTATTTTCAAGCAGGCTTTGACGCAATAAATAATGACCACTTCTGGTTCTAACCTTGAAAAATCAAGGTTTTTATAGATTCCAGGTCTTTTTGATGCCCCCTGCATCTGGTGTCACAGCTTGCCATTTCTTTTAATGAAAACTTAAGATTTTTGACAGTTTGTTTGCTCCGAAGCGATCGCACGTATTGTAGAAAATGACATCAAGCTATCCAGCTATTGTCATCTTTACTCACGGAGCTTGTCCTAGATGACCATTTTTACTAATTTTCTTCGCTCCCTGCTGCTAACGATTATTTTCAGTTTTGTTGCTCCTATGTTCTTAATTGGGGCTGTATTGCTGTTTCTATCCCTGATGGGTTACTTTCCTGGTCTAGAAGAATTGACTGAGGCGATCGCAACTCAGATATTACATTTTCTTGCCACCTTTGGCAGTGGAACTTCTCTACGGGGACTATTTGTGATTAGTTTGACTTGTAGTTTCGTCGGAGCACTGTTCGATATGTATGCTTATTATCGCTGTCAAATTTTACGCATAGATTCCTAAGTATTAAAATCAGTTTTGTGAGGTACTCATGGACTGCATATATAGATGAAAAAGTGATATTCCAGAAAGTACTAAGTGTTACTAGTTCTAATCCAGTTAAGGATTAGTACTGCTGAATAAATTTTTATTGATTAAATTGAGTGCCGAATTAATTAAATACTTATTAACTATAAATCATTAGTTATTAGTTACTAATAACGAAGGAATTTACTCAGGCTGATACATTTATTAAACTGTAATAGCCAAAGTCAAGTGTGTTAAACTATAGCGCTGGACAATAAGCTCTAGCGGAGCATTTTGTTCTAGCTAACATCTTCTATGACTAAATTGACATTTACGAAGATCGCAAAACATAAAAATTTCATTAAAATGCAGATTGGTCTAATGCCTGCTCATGTTTCTTAACAAAGCAAAGCAGGTAGTCTGACCGCTGAGCATTTTATATTGAGTTTATTACGAGGTATTTTAACACTCATGGTTTGGCCGTTTAAGCCCAAGTTTCGTAAACAAATTGCGCGGATTGAAATTACTGGTGCGATCGCCAGTGCTACTCGCAAACGCGTGTTAGAAGCCCTAAAAACTGTAGAGGAAAAAAAATTTCCCGCATTACTGCTACGCATCGATAGTCCTGGCGGTACAGTGGGAGATTCCCAAGAAATCTACAGCGCCCTGAAGCGTTTGCGCGAAAAAATTAAAATCGTTGCCAGCTTTGGCAATATTTCGGCTTCTGGAGGCGTCTACATAGGTATGGGAGCCGAACACATCATCGCTAACCCCGGTACGATTACAGGTAGTATTGGGGTGATTCTGCGTGGAAATAACTTAGAACGCTTGTTAGAAAAAATCGGTGTTTCTTTCAAGGTGATTAAGTCTGGCCCTTACAAAGACATTTTAGCTTTCGACCGGGAACTGACTGCACCAGAAGAAAATATCCTCCAAGAGTTGATTGACGTAAGTTATCAGCAGTTTGTCCAAACTGTAGCCGAGGCGCGTTCTTTGGGAGTAGAAACTGTCAAAAGTTTCGCAGATGGTCGGATTTTTACAGGACAGCAAGCCTTAGAGTTGGGTGTTATAGACCGTCTGGGAACAGAAGAAGATGCTCGTCGCTGGACAGCAGAACTCGTGGGTCTTGACCCTGAGAAAACCCTCTGCTACACCCTAGAAGAACGAAAACCCCTGTTGAGTCGAGTTTTACCTGGAAATCGTCAGATTTCATCAGGAATTGGGGCTGGTATTGATTGGCTGGAATTTGAAATGTCTACCAGTGGTTTACCTCTATGGTTGTATAGACCATAAATGTTTGTTTGTCATTTGTCGTTTGTCATTTGTCCTTTGATTAATGACCAATGACTAATGACCAATGACCAATGACTAAATATATGGAGGATTTTGGCGTGGAGTGGCAAATGCGGGCTATTCGTGGAGCAACAACTGTTTCAGAAAATACCGATGAAGCAATCCGAGAGGTGGTTACAGAACTACTAGATGAACTAGAAAACCGGAATCAACTTCAGCCAACGGAGATTATTAGTGTTACTTTCTCAGTAACACGCGATTTAGATGCTATTTTTCCAGCTGCGATCGCCAGAACGCGTCCTAACTGGGATAATGTGGCTATGTTAGATGTACAGCAAATGCACGTCAAAGGCAGCTTAGAGTTTTGCATCCGGTTGTTAGTCCACGCCTACCTGCCAGCCTCCGCTCCAGTTCACCATATCTATTTGCGTAACGCAGCCAGCTTGCGCCCCGACTGGAGTTTACCTCAGTCATTACAATCACAACAAGCAATTAGGTCAAAAGTGTAAAATGCTTCATTAAATTGAATGTAAAAAATAGCATAAAATTCAGCTGGCACTAGACAGGTCTGCTAAATCTAATTCTGCCTAAAATAGAGGTAGATGCACAACTTTCAAAAGATGCAAGATGCCCACATTAAATCTGACCAATGAGCAAGTCGTTGAGTTAGTCAAACAGCTACCCACAGAACAGCAAGTAGAGGTATTTAAATTCCTACTTCTCCAACAGTGGAGGCAGTGGGAATCACTATCGCTTTATGGAGCCGATAGAGCTAGACTTGTTGCCCAAGAGCATGACTGTAATTGGGATACAATGACTGAGAAGGAGCGCGAAGCGTTCATTGATGAAGTGGTGCATGAAGATTAGTGCGATACGTTGCGGTTTTTGATACCAATATTTTGATCTCTGCTTTGTTGTCTGTAAGCGGCAATCCGTTCCTGTGTTTGTTACTAGCAAAGATTAGACAAGTTGAGTCTGTAACTTGTCAAGAAATCCTAGATGAGTTTGCTGAGAAGTTAGTACTCAAATTCAAGTTTTCCTAAGATATGGTGCAAGCGGCGGTTGAAGAGATACGTAGCTGCTCTCGTTTAGTTGAGATTACTGCAACATTAGAAGCAGTGCCAAAAGTCCAGACGATGATATGGTTGTTGAGTGTGCTGTAGTTAGCAGTGCAACCCATATTGTTACAGGTGACAAACATCTTTTAGCTCTGGCGAAGTATCGAGATATTAAAATTATCAAAGCAACTGAATTTGTGGCGTTGTTATCCCAATCTTGACAGTCAGCTAAACAATTCGCAACACCGGAACGTACCAATATAATTGGCTGATTCCCAAAACTTATCTACATCTAGTGAGCTTGGTCATTAGCCTGCTTACTTTCGGATTCAGGCGGTACATCAAGATTATCTACCGCCGCTGAATACCGTTATTTATTCTTTATGATGATGAAATCGAATTCCTAAAAAGATGTCATAAACAAACTCAAAAAAGTCTTTTCTTTGTAGTAATCCTGAAGTTTGATAACAGCCTTTTTCATCTAAAAGGGGTTTCATCAGGTAATAGGTAGGCTGGTAATTATACCACGGAACGGAAGGCCATAAATGGTGAATTAAGTGGTAGTTCTGCCCTAAAATCAGAATATTCAGAATTGGGTGGGGATAGACACGAGCATTTTTCCAGCGATCGCGCTCCCCAAAGGGACGATGAGGTAAATAATCAAAAAATAACCCCAGTGTTATCCCTACTACAAATGTTGGTATGAACCAAAAATTGAGAATGTAACCTAAAAAGTGGTACTGCACTGAGATATAAAAAATTAAAACCACTATCAAGCGGCTAATGAACCATTCGAGTAGCTCATATTTACGCCACAGTTGCCTTTGAAAGAAAAACACCTCGTGATACAAAAACCTGACCGCAATCAGCCATAGCGGCCCACCCGTAGAGACATAATGATCTGGGTCGTCTTTAGGATGGTTGACATGGGCATGATGCTGTAAATGTACCCGTGTAAACACCGGAAAGGCAAAAGCTAACATCAACGCACTGCCATGCCCTAACATCGCGTTTATCACTCGGTTGCGATGGGCAGATTGGTGACAAGCATCATGAATTACCGTCCCACTACAATGCAAGGCAAGAGTATTAACGCTAAAGCATAACCAGTGTGGCCACTGCCAAAGCCAGTAACCAAAGTTAGATAACACCAGCATCGCTACGGCTGCTAAAAATAGCAGCAGTGTTGGATTAAAATCACCGGGAGGCGCTAAAAATTCTTTGGGCGGGATAGTCAGTGGCTTTTTTGCCTCCGACGTGAGCATTCTTAACTCCTTTTTTATCAATGCATTACGAATATACGATAAAGACTAGGGAATAATAAAGTTTTGTATAGCAATATTTATCTCTGGTTTGCATAATCAGCAGATGAATAACGTTATGATTCCAGACGAGACCTAAGTCTTTGCTGATGAGTGGGGTATGACCAGTGCCAAAGAGTTAATGGGAGAAACCTCCCTTTACTAGGATCTGTTTACAATATCTAGTCTATACTTACAACCGCCAGAGAAAAGGGATAGACAACAGCAGGGGAAGAAGGGGACAAAAGTAATTGTTCATTTACCCACAGTCCCCTACTCCCCCACTCTCCTCTCTAACTGTTTAAATCATTGATATAGCTGTGACTGAAAAGGAGATGCCACTTAAAGTTACGATGACTTCCTAGATAGCTCCCTAACTTCAGCCCCTATGCAATATAATATGCAATTAAAAGATTCTCTACGCAGGACAAAAATTGTCGCTACTATTGGCCCCGCCACCAGCAGCTCAGAAATGCTCAAGGCGATCATCGAAGCGGGAGCAACGACACTGCGGCTAAACTTTTCCCACGGAACTCATGCTGACCATCAACGTAATATTCGCTTAATTCGGCAAACCGCTTTTGAACTAAATCAGCCAGTAGCTATTCTCCAAGACTTGCAAGGGCCAAAAATTCGCTTGGGGAAGTTTGAAAACGGGTATATAGTCGTAGCAAAAGGCGATCGCTTCACCTTGACCAATCGCCCGATTATCGGCACGCAGGAAATTAGCTGCGTTACCTACGATTATTTAGCCGAAGAAGTACCAGTTGGCGCGAAAATTCTCCTCGATGATGGACGAGTAGAAATGTTGGTAGAAGAAATTAACCGCGACAAAGGTGATTTGCATTGTCGTATTACCGTGCCCGGTAAACTTTCTAACAACAAAGGTGTAAATTTCCCCGGAGTTTACTTATCGATTAAGGCAATGACCGACAAAGACCGCGAAGATCTAATGTTTGGTCTAGACCAGGGTGTAGATTGGGTAGCACTGTCTTTTGTCCGTAATCCGCTGGATATGATAGAAATTAAAGAGCTAATTTCTAGCACAGGCAAACAAGTACCAGTGATTGCCAAAATTGAAAAGCACGAAGCCATTGAACAAATGGAAGCAGTTCTGGCTTTGTGTGATGGTGTGATGGTTGCCAGAGGTGACTTGGGCGTGGAACTGCCAGCCGAGGATGTCCCCGTATTGCAAAAGCGATTGATTGCTACTGCAAATCGCTTAGGGATTCCGATTATCACAGCTACCCAAATGTTAGACAGTATGGTGAGCAACCCGCGTCCTACTCGCGCTGAGGTGTCGGATGTGGCAAATGCGATTTTAGATGGCACAGATGCGGTGATGCTCTCTAATGAAACCGCTGTTGGTAGCTACCCAGTGGAAGCAGTGGCAACGATGGCACGTATTGCCGAACGTATGGAGCAGGAGGAATCCCAAAACTCAAAATTACGTTCTTTAAAAGATACCAGGCGTTCCATTCCTAATGCTATCAGTCAAGCTGTAGGTCAAATTGCCGAGCAACTGGGCGCAGCAGCAATTATGACCTTAACGCAAACAGGCGCAACAGCTCGCAATGTTTCCAAGTTCCGTCCTCAAACACCGATTTTGGCTGTGACACCACATGTGAATGTGGCACGGCAGCTACAGATGGTGTGGGGAGTGAAACCCTTGTTAGTACTAGGATTACCTTCCACAGGTCAGACCTTTCAAGCTGCTATCAATGTAGCTCAGGAGAATCAGTTACTATCTGAGGGCGATTTAGTGGTAATGACTGCTGGTACACTGCAAGGAATTTCCGGCTCAACAGATTTGATTAAGGTTGAAGTGGTAACGGCGATACTAGGTCACGGAATTGGTCTGGGGCAAGGTTCGGTGAGCGGTCGCGCACGGGTGGCTCAAACTAGCATGGATGTGAGTAACTTTAATCCTGGAGATATTTTGGTTGCCTCTCGCACTAATGCCGATTTTGTAGAGGTGATTCGTAAAGCTGCCGGGATTATTACCGAAGATGAGAGTCTCACAAGTCACGCAGCAGTGATTGGTTTGCGTCTGGGTGTGCCAGTGATTGTTGGTGTAAAACAAGCGACGCAAGTGATTCGAGATGGAGCTATTCTGACGCTGGATTTGCAACGGGGTTTAGTTTACTCTGGAGCAGTGGGAACGCCTTAAGGTTGGGGACTGGGGAACTCGGGGCCCCCTTTGGGGATAAGGGGCAATGGGGATTGGGGACTAGGGACTAGGTGAATAAATAATCAATACCCAATACCCAATAGCTGATTCCCAATCCCTTTCACTAGTTCTGTGGGTTTAAGTCCCCCGGTTCTATAATCGGCAAGTTTTGTGTTGGCGTCTGTCTTACTAAAGTTCAGATGCCTTTCCTGCGGAACGCTGCGCGAACGGCGGGCTGCGCCAACGGAGGAAACCTCCGCAAGGAACGCCAGTCGCCTGGGTCGGGGAAACCCTCCCCGAAGTTTGGATCGGAGGAAGCCTCCGCTCCAACTTCTCTTCGCAGCGCTGGCTCGACTTTGCGCTAAATCTCCATTACAAAACTTAATTACGCGCTTCGCAGCGGGGCGTAGCCCCAGAGCGAATTACGAATTATTTAATTAGAGAGTTGTGAGCGTTACGCCAAGCCATCCAGCAAACTTTTGCTGCTGGGTAGAGTTAGGATGATCAACAGGTTTTACCTGATACCGAGCGGGACGTGGTGGGACTAGGGTGATAGAGTAGGTACGCAGTTCATCTTGATGGAAAACTGCGACTTGGATCGTATCGCTTGGTTGATAATCTTTGAGGCGATCGCTTAAGCTACTTACTGTCACCTTAATCCCATTAATTGCTAGCAGCTCATCACCTGCGTCAATTCCTGCTGCTTGTGCAGGTGAACCCGCCTCGACAAACTTAATTATCTCCCGCCCATTCTCGGCATTTGTTTTCACACCCAAGTAAGGTTCTTCCTCTTGTTCAGCTACTAACTGCAACCCAAACGGTTCCAGATAATGATTGAAGGGTAAATCATCAGTGCCATGAATGTAGCGTTTAAAGAAATCAGTCAAATCGATTCCCGCTACCGATTCTATGACTTCCTGCAACTGTTCAGGGGTATAGCCAATTTCAGCTTGCCCAAATTGCTGCCACATTTTCCGCATAACATCATCAAGGGAACGCTGATTGTCATGAGTAGAGCGAATAAGTAAATCCAGCAACAGCGATACCATTTCTCCTTTCAAATAGTAGGAAATCTGAGAATTGCCGCTATTAGCATCTGGGCGATAGAGTTTAATCCAAGCATCAAAACTCGACTCAGCAACGGGTTGTACCTTACGCCCTGGTGTAGTTTCATATCTAGTAATTTCCTTACCCAGATTATTCAAATACGACTTAGCATCATAAATCCCAGCCCGCAAAGGAATTAGCAAGTCGTAGTAACTGGTAGTCCCCTCACAAAACCATAAAGAGGGTGTGTAATTTTCCTGGTCGTAATCAAAAACCTCTAGTGCTTTTGGACGAATTCGCTTGACATTCCACAAGTGAAAGAACTCGTGCGCCACTAATTGGAGAAAGCGATCATACTTATCTTGAGCGCGAAACCCAAAACGCTGGTAAATTAAGGAGCAGGAGTTTTTATGCTCCAAACCGCCAAAAGCTTGGCTAAATAAATGTAGTAGAAATACATATCGTTTATATGGCAAACCGCCAAACATCTGCGCTTCTGCTTGGATAATTTTCTGGATATCAGCAATCATCCGCTGGGCGTAGAAGTTACCCTGTCCCCAGATTGCAAGTTCGTGGGGTTTTCCCAACACTTCAAATTGATACAATTGATGGCGACCAATCTCAAACGGACTATCGACAAGAGTATCAAAATCGTCAGCCAGAAAAGTATTCGCCTCTTGATCAAGCGGTGGTAGAGGAGTAGTTATTTGCCATTCTGGGTGTGGTGGCACAATAGTAACGCGAATAGGTTGTTTCTCCCAACCAGGTATCCACAAAAATAGTGCTGCACCGTTGAAATAGGCATGAGTGGTATCCAAATGATTTGTCCGTACCGATAACTCATTTGCGAAAATGCGGTAACGCACAGTTAATTTTGAAACACCAATTGTCTCTACCTGCCAGTGATTCTTACTAATCTTCTGCCAAGGTAAAGGCTCATTCCCTCTAAAAGCTGTAAATTCCTGTAAGTTCTTGGCGTATTCCCGGACTAAATAGGAGCCGGGTGTCCATACTGGCAATTTTAAATCAAGAATTGGTGAGGAGTAATCCCCAAGGTTTAAAGTCACCTCAAACAGATGAGTTTCTGGTGAGGGCATTGCTACCTGGTAATGAATCGTCGGCCCAGTTTGCTGGATGTGGGTGTTAAAACGAGGTGCTGTTACTTCAGTCATCTTGGTGCTGAGTTCTGAGTTATTAGTTAATAGTCATGAGTCAACAGTCATTAGTCAATAGTCAAAAACTGTGGACTGTTGACGCAACACTCAATACTCAGCACGGGCTAAACGCTCTGTTGGTGCAGCCTCTATCTACGACACCAAAGCGAACGTAGAAAAAAAGCTAACAGCACTAATTAGACTTTCCCAGCCAAATTCATCAACTGTTTGAAATTTACAAGATAAATAATGTTGTTGGCGTTGTCAATTTTGATCCACCCTTTTTCGTGGAGCTTTTCCATGATTTTCGTGGTTTCTTCAACACCAATTTCTGTAACCTCTGCTAAATCTTTGAAGGGAATGTTAAAAATTTCTTTTCCTAAATTTGATTCTTGACCATAGCTTTCACTTAAAGTGACTAGGGTATGGGCAAGTTTGACCGCTGGTGGTGAAGACCGCATTTGCAAGCGCAGGTTAATTTGCCGCAATCGCCGCACCATTAATTGCAGCATCCGGTGATGTAACTGTGGGTCTTTAAACAATATTTGAATAAAACGCTCTCTGGAAATACTCAGCAAATTTACGGGTGAAAGGGCAATGACATCAGTTGAACGAGGAGATTCATCTAAAATCGCCATTTCGCCAAAAAAATCGCCCCGACCGAAAATTGCCAGAGCTACTGAATCTTCCCCGGAGGTGCGCCGGACTTTGACCCAACCAGAAACCACTAAGTAAACGGCGTTACCCCAGGCATCTTCCATTACAACGGCTCGCCCAGCCGGATATTCGTGTTCAATTGCAACATTGAGTAGCCATTCCAACGTCTGTGGATTCGCTGTACTCATTAAGGGGAAAAGTTCACTAAAAACCTCAGTCTGCATGAAATATTAGCAAGAAATGGATTCAAGAGCGGAAAACTAACTTTGCTACTATAAGTTTGTTTAAACCGTAATCTTGTGTAAAATACGGTCGCAAAATTTGCACATATTTGATCTGAACCTCTAAGGTCAGTCGCTCTAGGGTTCCATTACAAAATAACAACTATGTATAGGATCGAAATCAGCGGTTTCACTGACAGAGCTACGATTTGCTGATTGTTATTGAGTCGCTATCTAGTGAGAGTATTTTGATTTGTTGGTCTAAATTTTCTACTAGTTGATTCAGTGCAACTAAAGCCTCTAATTGCTGAAAGTCAAGGCTAGGATTCAAGAGAAGCCGTTCTTGTAGTTCATGCAATTTGAAGCTTAGTTGCTGAGCAATTCCCAAGGCATCGCGGCCCAGACGCGTCAACTGTTGTTGTTGATAAAACTTTAATGCTGCTCCCCGCAATACTTGTAGTGTAGCCTCTTCGCCGTAAATTCCCGGCATGATTCGCAAGCGTAATAACAGGCGATTTTGCTGATATACGCATTCTTTTTCTACTTGCTTTGGTTCTGCAACCGTGGTAACAGGTAGAGAAGCAAACCGCTTTAATTCATTGAGTACTCCTTGGAAAACAGAGAGCGGCAGTTTGTCTAAAACAGACTGCAAAACTCCATTGTCACTCCACAGTATTTTGCCTTCGTAAGGTTGTCTTTCTAAATACAGCCGACCAATTCCGCCAGCTAAAATGCGTCCTAATAATTCTTCTAGTAATTTCTTGGGTGGTAGTGTTGGAAGTACTGCAATAGGACTAAATAAATCGGGAACTTGTGCTGGTAAGATAGGTAAATTATCTGGCAGTGCTGTCTCAAAAGTATTCTTCTCTTGCTCACTATTGCCAGGAATCAAGAAGTTGGTAATTTTAGACAAGTTATTTAAGTCTGAGATTGGAGAGGCTGGGATTGGGGGTAAATCTACCCGTTGCCAAGAATGTTTAGGATTTTGTGTCTGAGGCATCATCAGTATCGGTGGCTGATGTGATTCAGAGTCCGTATTTTTGGAGGCAATAGGTTTGTCAGCAATTGTAGCTGCGCTATTTTTTAAGGAAAATTCAGCTGGTTTGGCTGGTACGGATGTGTTTTTGTGGTTGAGGTAGGCTGATAGTATTGTGCGGTGAGTGTCAGATGCGATCGCCTTAGCTACCATTGAGCAATTGATATAAGACAAAATGCGCCCAACATAATCTAAGGCCTCACTGTCTTGTGGATGAACCATGCCCAGCAAGAGGCTGTTGTCTTTTAATCCAAAGGGCAAAATTTGGTGGTATAGGCAAGCTTCAAATGACAGGAGACTATCAATTAGCTGGAATATTTGCTGGCGATCCCTTAGTAACTCTCTTGGAGTATTGTCTCCTTGTTCCCACTTAGTTTGAGTTGTGGTTAGTACTTGCTTCATAGTTGCTGCGGTATGAGTTGGTTTGCCCTCTGAAGACAACATAAGTATGATTACTTGGTGTTTGCTCTTATACTATATATCTTGCCTTTAATTTAGTAGGCTGTTAATAAAGATACTTTGTTGAGTTGTTAAAAATTAAACTATTTTCATTCATGATGGGGATAAATACACAAGTCTATCCGTATCAAAAACTTGAATACTGATAAGTATGAGCTACAGAATACACTTCCTATCACCTCGTTGTATTTTATTTAAACGAGTACTGCCATAAGTACACATAAAACTACACATAAGTAGAGGTGAGTAGAAGATGAATTTTAGATGTGGGTCAACCTAAATTCAAAAATCTTCAATGAAAAAAATTACCAATGACGCCAGTTCGACGCTAATCGCTACAACGGATAGCGCAGTGCAAAGCCTTCTCTTCTCTAAGAGAGGCTACTCCAACGTTAACGGCATAACTTCTCTACGCCACTTGCTCTGTGGATTTTCCTGCCAACTTTTGATGAATCTGGTTATTCCTGGGTTCTTAAAGTTTGGGCTGTGAGATAGACTTTTGTCCATTCGCCCATTACTTGATGGGTTTTGAGCTTTAAGTGTTGAGCGGTTGCTTCTATTGAGTTACCTGCTCTGCGTAAATCTAGGATCTGTCGCCCAAGATGAGTTAATTGTTCATAAAGTTGCTGCCATTGGTTTTGTGTTAGCCCCAAGTTATTTTCTTGCAAAGAAATTGAAAGCCAACTATCCACGAGTTCTGGTTTACTTTTTAGAGCAAAAACACGGACGGCGTGGTAACTAATTTTTTCTCGCAGTCGGTATACGTCCTTAATAGGCTTGTTCAGCCTTTTAGCGATTTCTTCTTGAGACTTACCTTGCAGATAGAGTCGTAGCCACTCTACTGCCTCTGTTCCCAAGTTTTCTTGTAAATAATTTTCAAATTCTTTTTGTACTCCCTGACGCAGTACTTGCTGTTCTTCTAGGTGTTGTGCTTCTTGATATTCTGCGATCGCCTGACTATCCACGAGGTTAACTCGGTTGTCAGCGTCGTCTGTTAAAATTTCTTCTGATACTAACCTAATCAAGTCCCGGCTTGGCACTTGGGTTAAACCGCCACGCTGTGTGCGACGCAAGTAATTGACAAAGCGGTAAACTAATAGGGGTTGATTGCGTACTGGTCGTAAACAATACTCTTCTACACTGGCGAATAGTAGAGTATCCCGCAATCGTTTATCGGTGGTGAATTTTGCAATGTCAGCCATTTGCTGCTGCATGTATGTATCGCTTTGCAGCAATTCTTGGAGTACTTCTTGTAACACATCCATGACACTACGTTGGCGATCGCGACTGAGAGCAATCCAAGTCTGGATCTTATTGCGTAACGTCACTATACTTCCCAACCGAGTTATCAAGTTGCGATAAGCGCGTTCTCGGCCCATCCCTAAGTAGCGTTGACATAAGATCCTCCAGCGATATTCCATCGCTTGCTTGGCGATATCGAGTTCCTTGGGATTGAGCAGATCAAACCGCTTGGAGTCTGCTCCCAACAACCATAGAAGAATAGTTTGCCTAGCAGCCTCACTTTGTTCTGGACATTCAGCAGCTAGCCGCTTTCGCCAATATAACGCCAGTTTTTCCACATCCGTTGCCATAGCGAGATTGCGCTCCTCGAAACTCGATTTTAAAGTTTGCATCACAACCCCCATTTCTCCCACTTAATTTTTTAACTGGCAGTTGCCCCCGATTTCATGAATTTCATGAAAACATCTCAGTGATTCCACTTTTATTACGTCTTGAGTTACTAGATTTATGCAGAAATTTTTGCATTGCATTTTGCTTTTAATTTTCAAGTACCGTAAATCACTGTCTCTAAGGCATTTTCGTCAATTCTGTTAATTTCGAGTTTTTGTAAAGTTATGTTTTGTGAACTAAGAATAGCAATCTTCCCAAAGTCAGGAAAGGGATAGACTTTTGCTGGATATGGGTTTGAAAAATCTGAACATTTCGCACCCAATTCTAAGGAACGAATATAATTTAACTCAATGTTCAGACGTTGTTTTAACAGTATAAGTTTCATTTCTACGAAACCTCACTGAAAAAGTGAAAAATTTAGTATTATTTTATACTTTATCTTCTATATGAGATAGTGTCTGTATAGTTATTGGTAGTTAGTATAAAATAACTAAAAATATTGATATGGTGTTGATTGTTCAGGACTTAATGTATTGACAAAAATTTAATCTTGTGGATAAAGCCCTATTTGAAACTAGCTTTGATTGTTATTGGTTGCTATGTAATTTTTAAAGAGTAAAACACTTGTTTTTATTCCTTTTAATTAACTAAAAGATATTAGCTTAAATTTAATGTTAATTAAACCTATAGAACTCATAGAAACCTCATATAAAAACTCATAAACAACTTAATATATAGGACTCATATTTGATTTTTGAACAAAACTCAGTACACCTTTATTCTTTCTTCCCAGTCCCCAGTCCCCAGTCCCTTACCTCTACGAGTGATTCAGAAAAAGGCAAATATTTTTATAAAACTTATTAAGATGTTATGAAAAGAAACTACGATTTAGATAGAAGTATAAAATGTACTCTACTGTGCTTAATTGCGATCGCTATTTTAAATAATAGAGATAAATAGCCAAACTAGTTTCGCTGAGAATTTCGGCTCTGTATTAGAAAGTTTGTTTTAAAACCTGATATTCGCAAAAATCAATAGTCAATGTTGATTTTGACTATTGACTATTGATCTTGATTTTATCGTCCGTTAGATCTGACGATGGGATTTTCCACAGATTCTCGATACTGTTGGACTGCTTCTGTGTAAGCTATTGGCAGAACAGCTTCGACATTTTCATGAGGACGGGGAATAATCACCCATGATTCTAGCGTACCGCCATAAACATTTTCTGCGGCTTCAACACCAGCAGCCATAGCTGTTTTAACCTCAGAAACATCGCCACGAATATTAACTGTAAAGCGAGCGCTACCTACTCTGATATAACCAACGAGGGTGACTCGACCAGCTTTTACCATAGCATCGGCTGCTGCTAGTACAGCAGGAAAACCCTTAGTTTCCAGTGCTCCAACTGCCTGTAGTGACATTAGTAATCTCCTTTAGGAATAAACTGTATGTGGCGCTATAAGTTAATTGTACGAAGCTTCGCTACAGATTTTGATGGCGAAATTGCTTAGAACATACGGAAAGGTTCTGATTCTTCAGTAAAGTGGATTGGTAGAATACTTTCTACATTTTCCGGGGGATTAGGAACAATATAGTGGGTGATGACTGTACCAACCTTTACTTTCTCTCCGGCGTCAATCCCTGCTTCAACTGCTCTTTTGACTTCAGCAACATGTCCTCTGACGGCGACTAACAAACGAGCGCTTTCAGCTTGACCATAATACACAATTGTGACTGCGGCAGATTTGACCATTGCATCTGCTGCGGCTAACACACTAGGAAAACCTAAAGTTTCAATTACGCCAACCGCCATTGGCATGGCATCAACTCCCAAATCAAGGAATAGGCGATATCAATTGTACGTGGCTTTAGTCCCAATTTTGACATTTTGGCAAACTTTTTTTGATACCAAGAGCTCAGAGAGTGACTGCTTTTGCAAGTGGCGTTATGCAGGAAGCGGTTAATACGGTAGACTAAAACTTATGTTTCCTAATTTTATTCCTACAGCAGTCAGTCAACTTACTGAACCTGCCTCGATCGCATTAGCGCAGAGTATTCAATCGTCAGCGATCGCTACTCCCCTAAGTAATCAACCAATTACCACAACCTATGTGCATTTAGGAATTGGTGGGACTCCTATATTATTAATTCACGGTTTTGATAGTTCTGTATTGGAATTTCGTCGGCTTTTACCACTGCTTTCTGAAGGTAATGAAACTTGGGCAGTGGATTTGTTAGGTTTTGGATTTACAGACAGACCCGCAGGAATTACCTATAGCCCAACTGCGATTAAAACCCATCTTTATTATTTCTGGAAAAGCTTAATTAATCAACCTGTAATTTTGGTGGGCGCTTCGATGGGGGGTGCAACGGCAATTGATTTCACGCTGACTTATCCAGAAGTGGTAAAAAAACTAGTGTTAATTGATAGTGCTGGTTTGGCGGGTGGTTCGCCATTGAGCAAATTAATGTTTCCCCCGTTGGATTATTTAGCAACTCAGTTTTTGAGTAATCTGAAAGTGCGCGATCGCGTTTCCCGTATAGGATATAAAAATCAAAGTCTTGCCTCTATAGATGCTCTATATTGTGGAGCATTACATCTACAAATGCCAAGTTGGCATCAAGCTTTGATTGCTTTTACTAAAAGTGGTGGCTATAGTGCTTTTAGATTTAAGAAATTAGTAGAAATTGTACAACCAACGCTGATTTTATGGGGCGATTCTGATAAGATTTTGGGTACTGGGGATGCCATAAGATTTAAAAGGGCAATTCCACACAGTACTTTAACCTGGATACAAGATTGTGGTCATCTCCCTCACTTGGAACAACCACAAATCACTGCCCAGCATATTTTAGAGTTTCGGGGTTAACTCCCAACATAAGAGCTTTTTCAGTAAAAGCTGGATTAAAGTTTAATCAAGTAACCACATTTCATTAGAAGCATCAGCAGAATCGTTTGGTTGATAGTCTGCTTGATGTTGATTGTCTGGTTGATACTGAGCCAGATTTTCAGATGAGCGGTGTGACTTTTTGTAGTTCAGTGGGTTATAACTTTCCTTTACTGGTTTTATAGCACTTGTTTTTTCTATTAGCTTAGAATTAGATTTTTCTGCGGGTTTTGCAGTACTCGTTTCTTCTATTAGCTTAGAATTAGGTTTTTCTGCGGGTTTTGCAGCATTTTTTTCTTCTATCAGCTTAGAATTAGCTTCTGCAAGTTGTAGTGCTGTTTTTTTAGCTTCGTACAATTCTTTTGTTAGCCGTTCTGCTGATGCTTCTTGTTCAGATAACTTTGATTGCAAATCAGTAATTTGCTGTTGAAGCTCAGCTTCTTTTTTATGGTGTTTTTCTAGGGTTTCTGTCAATTCTTTGACAGTTGCTTCTAAATCAGCCTTGGTTGGATTTGTGCGCCTAGTAGAAGTTGGTTCAGTTTCCTGTGCTGGTGTTTCTTCAGTTGCAGAAGCATTTTCTTCCACAACTACCTCAGATGCGATTTCAATTGCATCTTCACCTTCGGGAGGTGTAAATTTTTGTGCCTCCTCTTGTATTAAGTCGGTGAGACGTTTCTTAACCATTATTTCCTCCATTCACGCTGTAATTCGTCAGCCACGCGGCGGTAGTCTAACTCCGCCTCGCGGGCATTTCCTCCTCGCCATTGAGTAATCGCTACACCCTCAAGGGCGGCTCGTTCATGAGCTTTATAGGCACGGATAAAAGTATTAAAAGCTGGAATACCTAGCTTTGTGAGGGTGTTTTTAGCTTCTAGTGCTTCTCCCATACTCCGCGTATCAACTTTAGTTAGCAGTACCCGATGGGGGGTTCCCACAGGGATAATGGCTGCCTTTACTGTCTCCACGAGCACGGCTAAATCCATTGCTGCTGGGGGTGTAGGCAAAACTAGATAATCTGCGATCGCAACTACCGCCGCCAATGCTTCAGAGCGCAGTGCCGGAGGTGTATCCACCACTACTAAATCGTAACCTTTTATCTTTCCTAAATCACCTAAAAGTGTAGGATCAGTCTCTTGAGATAGATCAAATCCTATTTCCTGTTGATTGCGTCCAATCCACCAACTTGCAGAACCTTGAATATCTGCGTCAATCAGAATCACCTTTTTTTTCTTTGCAAAGTTTGCAGCCAGATTGACTGCGGTAGTCGTTTTACCGACTCCTCCTTTACCGTTAAGAATAGCGATGATTTTTGGCACTGCTTGCTTCCGATGCTGCCTTACAAGAATATACCGCTTTGTGTAACCCTCAAGAACATGAAAACTCGTAACAATAAAATTCAGAAGCCGTCAATTCTACAAACTTCTATGACAGTAACTTCTAATTTACCCAATGGGCCAAAAATGCCGCGTTTTCTGCGGCTGCTCAAGTTTATTGGTCAGCCAGTGAAATATGTGGATGATTTTGCCAAACTCTATGGTGACACCTTTGCCATCAGGAGTAGTCGCGGCGATAACCATATTGTGTACTTTAGTCAACCCCAAGCACTTGAGCAGATTTTTATACTAAATCCGGTTTCCATAAACCCCTAATAAATTAAATAACATTTAGCCAATGATAATTAGTTAGATTTCTAATTTCTTCTTTCATTTCACTGAGAATATTACAACGCTTTACTAAGACTTGT
>JAHHHK010000036.1 GCA_019359395.1 Komarekiella atlantica HA4396-MV6 | reverse complement strand
TGCGCTTGATTCTGCTCCTGTGGCTCTGAGTGCTCCTGCGATTAATGGTTAATTTTTGAATCAGACGCGATGAGTCGCGTCTCTACAAACAAAGGCGCTCTCCAGAGATGGGGGGCGCTTTTGTGTTTTTATGGCTGAATCTTAAGAAATTGAGAAAAATCTGGAATCAACCACTAGTAAAATGAATACTAAGGGTGGTAAACAAGTTGTAGTTTTGGTTACTCCCTCAATATTGGTAAATTGCCCAGAGTTTACAGTCTTAGGGGTAAAACGAACTATCCTTCACCTACGCAGAGTTTACAAAAGCTGTGTAGGCAATATGGCTTCAACAAATACCGCATTTTCGTTTTGAGCAGAGGTTTACTGTGAAGCGTTTAGTTGAATTTTCCTTAGACGGCGGTGAATCAATCTTGGTGGAAGTAGAAGAACCAGAAGTAAGTGACAACGATCTAGATTTAGTTGCTCGTCCTGGAGAATTGATTGATAGAACTAAACAATCCTTTGCAGACGCAGTAGAAAAAATCAAACCTGTTGCTACGACGATTATCACTAAACTGCGCGGTATCAGCGATCCACCTAATGAAGTGGAAGTCAAATTCGGAGTGAAAATGAGCGCTGCTGCGGGTGCAATTATTGCTGCTGCGGGTGCAGAAGCTAACTATGAAATCACTTTAAAGTGGAAGAATTCACCCTAGATGAATGCACAACTCACCCCTGCTATTGTGCGAATTTGCAAAGCTAATGGTGAAGTAGTTGGTGCAGGCTTTTTAGTTTCTCAAAAGCATGTCCTCACCTGTGCTCATGTGGTTAATGCCGCACTCTTGCGATCGCTAAACTCAACCGAAAATCCTACTAGCGAAGTCTATCTTGATTTTCCCTTAGTCGAACCTGGCCAAATAAAAA
This sequence comes from Komarekiella atlantica HA4396-MV6, assembly GCA_019359395.1. Taxonomy (GTDB): domain Bacteria; phylum Cyanobacteriota; class Cyanobacteriia; order Cyanobacteriales; family Nostocaceae; genus Komarekiella; species Komarekiella atlantica. The sequence continues at coordinate 65,655 of JAHHHK010000036.1, read as the reverse complement.
AAGCGCGAATAATTTGCTGGATACCAGTGCAACCTAGCACATCCACCTCAGAGTTCTCGGATATTGCAGCATTGGAGTTGTTAGACAATCCGAGTGATAAAGCTAGACCAGTGCAATTGGTGACATCAGAAGATTTATGGGGGCATGAATTCCAAGTTTTGGGCTTTCCGGTGGGACGCGACAGTGGTGTGTGGACTGCTGGCGAACTACGTCAGCCTGTAAGTGGGGGTCGGATACAGATGGAGGTGGTACAACAAACTGCTTATCGGGTTGAGTCTGGTTTTAGTGGCGCACCTGTCTGGGATAAACAGCTTAATGGCGTTGTTGGTATGACCGTTACAGCCGAGAAGTCACGAGATAGGCAAGATGTCAAAGCTGCTTTCATTATTCCTACCATTCAACTGGTGAAAGCTTTCCCTCAATTAGATGAGCAAGCCATTTCTCCCTGTCCGTATCGAGGCTTGTTTGCTTTCCGTGAAGAGGATGCCAAGTTCTTTTTTGGGCGGGAGGAATTTACCACCAAGCTAGTGGCGTCTGTGGAAAAACAGGCCCTAGTAGCAGTGATTGGGTCTTCTGGAAGCGGTAAATCATCAGTGGTATTTGCTGGTTTGATTCCCCAACTGCGTACTCAGCCGACTTGGATAGTTGAGTCTTTCCGCCCAGGCGATCGCCCTTTGCATAATTTGGCAGCGAAGCTGGTTCTGTTATTGTCAACACAGTTGAGTGAAACTGATCGCCTAGTTGAAGTTAATAAACTAGCTACGGCACTCCGACAATTTGACTTAACCTTGCAGGATGTCGCGGGACGTATTCTAGAAAAAAAAATCGGTACTCGCCTATTGCTGGTTGCCGATCAGTTTGAGGAACTGTTCACCCTTTGCCGAGATGTGGAAGAACAACGCTGTTTTATAGAGCAAATACTGACAGCAGTTAACCACACCCCAAACTTTACCCTAGTCCTCACCCTCCGAGCTGACTTTCTCGGATACGCCTTGTCAAACCGTCCCTTAGCTGATGCCTTGCAAGGAGAACTTCTATTATCTAACCCCATCCCCCGCAACAGAGGAGGAGCAATTTGCCTACTCGGCCCGATGAACCGCCAAGAACTGCAAGATGTGATTGAAAAACCAGCCTCGGATTTAGTGCAACTGAAAGAGGGACTGAGCGATCGCATTTTAGACGCAGTAGAGAAACAACCGGGAAATCTACCTTTGCTAGAGTTTGCTCTAACGCAGTTATGGGCGAAACAACACAATCACCAGCTGACTCATCAGGCTTATGATGCGATTGGTGGTGTCGAGAAGGCGCTAGCTGAGTACGCCCAAAAGGAGTATAACGAGCTTTCTGAAGCAGACAAAGAAAGGGCAAAGCGGATTTTTATCCAGTTGATGCGTCCTGGGGAAGGAACCGAGGACACCCGAAGGCTGGCAACTCGTGCAGAGGTGGGAGAAGAGAATTGGGATTTGGTGACGCATCTGGCTAATCAACGTCTGGTAGTCACAGGGCGTAATGAGACATCTGAGAAAGAAACAGTCGAGGTGATCCACGAAGCCCTGATTCGAGAATGGCAGCAGTTGCGTCAGTGGATGGAGGAGGATCGTAGTTTCCGCACCTGGCAAGAAAGATTACGGGCAGCAATGCGGCAATGGGAATCTAGTAAAAAAGACGACGGGGCGTTGCTGCGAGGTGTCTCACTGGCGAAGGCGGAAGGTTGGCAGCAAAAGCGGTTAGAGGAACTGAGTTCAGAGGAGCGAGTTTTTATCCAGTTGAGTCTGGCACTACGGGATAGGGAGAAGCAAGAACGGGAACAGATCCAACAGCGTGAACTTTTACTGATGCGACAATCACGAACCAGGTTGCGATCGCTAGTTGCTGTTTTGGGTGCGATCGCTCTTGGTACTACAAGTGTACTTGTTTATCCTGAGTTTCTGCGGTGGCAGGCAGATTATCTTGGGCCTATGGCACATATCTTAGAGGGCGATGCCACTATTGGCACAGATGACTCTCTACCTCTAGCTACTTTAAGAGAGAAACCTAAGTGGCATACTCACCTTCCGGCTTTTCAAATCGAAAAATTTGAAACTTCAAATTTGCAGTATCGCCTGTGCGTCCGAGCTAGACGTTGCAGTGAACCGTTAGATCCCACTGAATTTAATAACACCAACAAACTAAACCATCCAGTTGTTGAGGTTACAGTATTTCAAGCAGCTACTTACTGTCACTGGCTGGGTAGACGCTTACCGACTGAACTTGAGTGGGAGCGGGCAGCACGAGGCCCTAATGGAGAACTATGGCCTTGGGGAAACGATACCCCAAAACCACCACCTGCAAATATCGCAGGACAAGGAACTAAACCTGTAAAAAGTTATCCTACAGGTGCTAGAGAAGGTATTTACAATTTAGTTGGTAACGTTGAGGAATGGACTTCATCTTATTTACAAAATTATCAGAATTATGAGCACGAGAAAGTGTGGACATACCCGCAAAAACCATTAATTTCTGATCATCCATTGATTGTACGCGGAGGTAACTGGAAAAATAGTATGCAGCCGATTACAGTTCGGGTAGATCTTTTAGGGTCGTATCATGATTCAGCAGTTGGCATACGTTGTGCTAAGTAAGGAAAAAATTAAGGAAATAAAAAAATGACTGAATTGAATTGGCTAAAATTTTCAGATATAAAAGCTCGTTATGAAAGAATTGCTACGTTTGAGAATGACAAGGAACAGCAATTTATTGTTAAAGTTAATGGTTATGATAAAGCAGTAGTAAACAAATATACCAAAAATTTACGTGCCAATTTCGAGGTAGTTTCAGGGGAATTAAGACAAACTTTAAAGTCAGAAAATCATATGAATGAAGAAGATACTGAAGAACCTTCATTTCCAGAGGTTGATGTAGAGCAAGCATCAAATAAAGAAATTGAAGTATCCATAGAATTGACTAAAATACAAGATATTGAGTCGCCATCTATCTTCAATTTCAGAATAGATCAAGACATTAGCGAAGGCGAAACTCTTAACCCTGATACTAGACCTGTGTGTGGGCAGAGTCAAGTTAAAGCAACAATTAAAGTAGAAAGTGGTCGTATTCGCATTAATATTATACGAATATTAGCTTCAGGACAGAGGGAGAACATACCTTCATTGTCACGTGAATATGGGACTGGAACATTCTATTTAAATGAAGGAGTAGACTCTAACTTTTGTTATACTCTTAATATTATTGGTCGAGAGCCTAGAGGCAGCCGCTACTCTATCAATGGTTCTTGGAGAGATGCTTAACTAAGCTAAATAATTAAATAATAATCACATAATATTCACTATCATCACACATCCTATCAAGCTTAAAAAAGCGATCAATTTAAAACCTAGCGATCTCTACCCCTATAACCAGATTTACGTTAGTAAATGAAAGGCGTAACCACTCTGAGTTTATTGGGTCAAGCGATTGCCCTTTTTTAACTATAAATTGCATTAGAAGCGATCGCTATATTAATGGCATTTTCAACAGAGCGATCGCTTCTAAATTTATTAATATTTTCCAACTTAAAGATTTCCAATGATTTATAGCTAGAATAATTATAATTATTAGAGGTAATTTATGAGCGAAATCCAAACAAAATTACCAACTGATACCTGGATAGTAGCTACTTGGGATGAATATATCCAAGCAGTTGAAAGCCCTGCCTACGAAAAAGCTAAGTGCTACTACCATAATGGACAAATGAGGGTTGAGATGCCACCAGTAGGAAATGACCATGCCAGTGACCACACAGTAGTTATGTTTGCTGTTAACCTGTTTGCCAGCATTAAAGGCATTGCTCTAAATGGTAAGGATAATTGTACGTATCGGAAAACAGGATTTCAAGAAGTTCAACCTGATGCGTCTTACTATATTGGAGAAAACGCTGATGTCATTCCTTACGGCACTTCTATTATTAACTTAGATATTTACCCACCACCAGCTTTAGTAATAGAAGTTGCTAATACTTCACTTGCTGATGACCAAGGTGAGAAACGGCTAATGTATGAAGATTTAGGAGTACAAGAATACTGGATTGTGGATGTGCGAAATGTCCAAGTTATGGCTTTTGCAGTAGAAAATTTAGGTAGCAGACGGATTACTGAATCTCAAGTATTACCTGGTTTGGCAATTTCCCTGCTAAATGATGCATTAAGGCGGACTCGGCAAATGAATCAAGGTCAAGTTGGTGCTTGGTTATTAACTCAATTTCAGAGTTAATTATTTGAAAATCAACTCCAAGAGGGTGTTTGAAAAGTCTAATGATTTTGGTGAAAAATAATGAGACTTGCAACGGCTTGGAGAAAATTCAAAATGAAGTTCTCTTAACTCCTTTTTATCAAACTCTGTTTAACCACTCACTCTCTTCTGGGTCTTTAAACAGTGAGGTACTGAGGTAGCGTTCACCAAAGCTAGGCTGTATCATCACAATTAGGCGGCCTGCATTTTCAGGTCGCTGTGCTACTTGAATAGCAGCGTATAAAGCAGCTCCAGAAGAAATGCCCGATAGTAATCCTTCTTCTTTTGCTAATCTGCGACTGTAGGCGATCGCCTGTTCATCTGTTACCTGAATCACCTCATCTATTAATTCCGCACGGTAAATTGCTGGAATAAAACCCGCGCCGATACCTTGAATTTTATGAGGCCCTGATTGACCACCAACTAGTACTGGACTGCTGCTTGGCTCAACTGCGATCGCTTGGAAACTAGGCTTACGCTCTTTTATAATTTCTGCAACTCCCGTAACAGTCCCTCCAGTACCCACTCCCGCCACAAGGATATCTACCTTTCCTTCGGTGTCTTTCCAGATTTCTTCTGCCGTAGTTTGGGCGTGAACTTTGGGGTTAGCAGGGTTGCGGAACTGCTGTAACATATAGGCATTGGGCGTTTGAGCTACAATTTGCTCTGCACGAGCGATCGCCCCTCGCATCCCTTCCACACCTGGTGTTAACTCTAGTTGAGCGCCATAAGCTCTGAGCATAGCTCGCCGTTCTTGGCTCATTGTGTCAGGCATTGTTAGAATAAGACGGTACCCCTTGGCCGCTGCCACCATTGCCAAGGCAATTCCCGTATTACCAGAAGTTGGCTCCACTAAAGTGGTTTTTCCAGCGTAAATCAAGCCTGCTTCCTCTGCTGTTTCCACCATGCTCACCCCAATCCGGTCTTTGACAGAAGCCGCTGGGTTCATGCTTTCTAGCTTCACAACAATCTGAGCCACAGCTCCCGACGTTTGGGGAATCTTGTTTAATTGAACTAAAGGAGTTCTTCCGACTAACTCTGTAATATTTTTCGCTATCCCCATATTCGGTACTCCTTATTTGACTAAATGTAATACATTGGACTCTGTTGAGCACGAGCCTCTCTTTCTTGGCACAAGTCCTGTAGCGTATGGCTTCTCAAAACCTCAATCGCAGCAGCATTGGCTTGCTCCCAGATTTCATAAACTAGAGACCTTTCGAGAGTGGGAGGTTCAGAGCTTTCTTTCTCTTTGCGCTCACCTTCGACTAAAGTGACAATCTCCAACAAGGTAATTTGCCAAGGTTCACGAACTAAAATAAAACCTCCTTTAGAGCCGCGTTGACTCTGCACCACACCAGTACGCCGGAGGTTGGTCAAAATTTGTTCCAAATAACGTTCGGGTATGGGTTGCTTGGCAGTGATCTCGCTCATGGTCAGAGGAACTTTTTTGCCGTGATGGCTTGCCAGTTCTAGAAGCGCCAGGAGCGCGTACTCAACCTTGGAAGACAGATCCAAAAGAGCGTAGTTTTGGCTATTCAAGTCTGTACTCAATATACTACGGTTAGTCAACTGGTTTATCGGGTTTTGTGCTAAATTAATTTTTTTCAAAGTATTCGGATGTGATAGCATCCCACCATCCAAAAATAAACTATAAATCTATCGTCTTACCGTAGATTATCTTATAAAATTCCCAATAATGGCCTAATCTTTTTGGAAATTATTTGAATTTCTTTTCAGAGCTTCGCCTAGCAATGATGATCTCAACTAGAAAGTATGCTAATAAATGATTTACGGACTATTTTTGAGCGTGACCCCGCAGCCCGTAATTGGCTGGAGGTATTGTTCTGCTATCCTGGACTCCAAGCTTTACTGTGCCATCGAACGGCACACTGGCTATATAAAGTGGGAGTTCCCTTCATACCTCGATTGATTTCCCACATTAGTCGGTTTTTAACTGGAATTGAAATCCATCCTGGGGCGTTAATTGGTCAGGGAGTATTTATTGACCATGGTATGGGGGTAGTGATTGGTGAAACAGCAATTGTGGGTGATTACGCCCTAATATATCAAGGTGTTACCCTCGGCGGTACTGGTAAAGAAAGTGGTAAACGCCATCCAACTCTAGGCTCTCATGTAGTTGTGGGAGCGGGTGCAAAAGTATTAGGTAACATTCAAATTGGCGATCGCGTCCGTATCGGAGCAGGTTCGGTAGTGTTGCGAGATGTGCCTAGTAATACCACAGTAGTTGGGATTCCAGGACGCGTGACTCGTCAGAACAATTTGAGTAACAATGTTCTGGATCATGATAAAGTCCGCGATGTAGAAGCTGAAGTGATTCGAGCTTTATTTGAAAGAGTCAAAGCTCTAGAAAAACAGTTCGAGCAGATGGCATCTCCAGCAATGTCCTTAACAGAAGTTGGTAATGGACATGCCGACAAAGCTAAAAGCAATAATTCTGATGGGATGATTGAAGATTTTCTAGATGGTGCGGGAATCTAAGCATTTTCAGGGGTGTAACCGAATAATTAATAGGGACTGGGGAATGGGACTGGGAAAAAAATGTTTTCATTCCCTCATTGTGCTCGCATAGCGTGCGCTTTGCGCTCACTCTGTTCATGGAGTTTTTTGCATAAGTCGAGATTTATTAAATCGAACCACAGAGAGAAGTGTCGGTAGCTTGCTTTCCTACGGAACGCTACGCGAACCCGCAGGGTGCGGCGGCTTCCGCCGCTCTGAACTTCGGTGTGAACACAGATAAATATCAGTGTTTATCAGTGTTCATCTGTCTTGAAAAGTTTCCTGCGGTTCGCGTTAGCGTCTCGTAAGAGAGGGAAACCCTCCTGCAGAACTTTTCGCTGTCTTGAAAAGTTTTACGCTCCTGTTACCCGGAGCTTCGCTTACTTTTCGCTGTGGTTTATTTTTGCTTTGATTCGGATTTTTGCAAGAAGTCCAATTACTAATTCCTAATAGCCTACCCCTACTCTTAAGCAAGCTATACGTTGGGCGGAGCCTCTGTCTACGCTACGCGAACGTAGAGAAGCATCTCGGAAAGGAGACAATATGCCATAACCTGATATATATATACTACGGTTAGTTTATCGAGAAATAGTTTTATATATTATGGTGTCTTTATACTCAACCTTTGCTGAGCCGTTCAGCAAAAATCCCAAGCAGCTTTTTACACGTCGGTCGTTCTTGCCAGAACATGAAAATAATCTTTGGAAAATTGAAGCGGGTTTTGTTCGGACTTTTACCTATTTAGAAGATGGTACAACCGTTGCGCTGGGATTGTGGGGCCCCGGAGATATCGTCGGTAAAGCTTTGTCAAAATTAGAACCCCATCAGATAGAATGTCTGACTAAAGTTGAAGCGATCATCTTACCTTTAGAAGAGTGGCCGCAACTAACAGAAACTCTACTTGCTCACATCCAACAGGCTGAAGAATTGATGGTTATTCGTAGCTATAAAAAAGTGGATACTATGCTAATCAAGCTGTTGGCATGGTTATCCAAAAAGTTTGGTTCTGAAGTTGAGAAGGGACGTTTAATAGATATGCGTCTAACTCATGAAGACCTTGCGGAAATGTTGGGTTCAACTCGTGTGACAATTACTCGTATTCTGGGGCAGTTTGAGCATGAAGGCTTGATTGATCGTCTCTCTCTGCATCGAATTGTGCTGCGAGAAGAAGATATTTGGTACTATGAGATTTAAATTGTTTCAACTTGTTCAGTCGTTAGGCATTGAAGTTGCACTTTAGTAGGAGATGTTGAACTAATTTTTAATAGCGGTGATCAAGCGATCGCTAGGAATAGAGATGTGCATGTGCGCGACATCGATGATAAACTCCGAGCAAAGTTGAATCGATAAAACTAAATATACTCTTGATTTATAGTCAGGCTTTAGCTTTGAGATAGGGAATTTTAAGGGCTGAAACCCTAACTACGAACCTTCGTTTATTTGCACTGACTTACTTACTAGCTTTAATTGCGTTGAGCAGTGCGATCGCTAAATTTTATATATTATTAAATACCAAAACAGCTAAGTAATTACCCTTAATGTGGAACAATTCATCTTCAATGTGGCTCAATTACTTTGTTCCTAAATGTACCTTTGTGGTAGTTGCTAATTTCTTCAATAACTGCATAGTTTTATCGTTGCGTGCTTTACTGAAAAACTGTTTTAATGCCTCAATATCGGCTTCAGTCCAACTTCCAAACTTCCTAAGCCTTGATTTTGTTACTATGTATCACATATACGCACCATCTGCGGTGATTGCTTAAAGGAATATCTTTGAACACATTCCCCAAGGGATTGGAAAAAAAATTCTAGAATGTTTTAGTGGCACTAGTATCTGCTTAAACCAGAAAAATATGAATTGAGGTAATAATTTTAATGATTAGAATCCGCAAATGGCAATCTGGCTTTGCTTTACTAGTTGGATTGGGAATAGTGATTAGTGCTGTTACGCATTTGGTAATAGCAGCTCCTAAACTAGCTCAATCTAAATTTACAGATATTCAAGGCAACTGGTCTCAATCATGTATCACACAACTGGCTAACAAAGGTATTATCAGTGGTTATCCAGAAGGTACTTTCCGACCAAATTCCTCTGTAACTCGAGGTGAGTTTGCAGCAATGGTTAATAAGGCTTTCCCCAACGCCAAAAAGACTCGTAATTCAGTTGAGTTTGTCGATGTCCCCTCAAATTACTGGGCCTACAATGCGATTCAAACAGCTGCTCAAACAGGATTCTTGTCAGGCTATCCCGGTAAGGTATTCAATCCCAGCCAAAACATTTCTCGCGCTCAAGCTTTAGTAGCTTTGACTAGCGGCTTGAACTACTCTCCAACTCAGTTTGCTACTACAACGTTAAATACTAACTTTACTGATGCAAAAACAATTCCTGGCTATGCCTATGCTGGAATAGCAGCAGCAACCGAAAAAAGCCTTGTCGTCAATTATCCCGATGTTAAGTCCCTCAAACCCAATAAGTTAGCCAGTCGCGCTGAAGTGTCAGCTTTCTTATGTCAAGCTTTAGCTGATTCTAAGCAAGCTTCGGGTATTCCTGAGCAGTATATTGCAGGTCGTACTAGCTCCAAATCTAAATACTATTATATAGATGCCAAAGGGTCAGATAATGCTAAAGGCACACAGTCTTCACCTTGGCGTACCCTGAACAAAGCTTTCGCATCTGTTCCTCCTGACCAGGGATATACTATTCAAATGGGAGCCGGGACTTTTGATGTAGGCAAAAAGGTTTCAGTACCATCAGGAGTAAACCTTGTCGGTTCAGGAGTTAATTCGACTACTCTCACGGGAGAATTGCGGCTGGCTGGAGTTAAAAACATATCCATTAGTCGCATGAAATTTGATGGTAAAAATCGTGCCTATGAATTGGGTATGTATATTCTAGATGCCAATAAATTGACGATTCACGATTTGGCATTTAATGGCTATGCCAATACAGCGATCGATATGGACAGAGTATCTGGTAGTAATATCTACAATATTAACATTACAGATAGTTCCTATAACAATCGAATCGCTGGTGGAGGTGGCAAACAATCACACGCTTTTGGTGTTGGAAATCTAACAAACGTTAATTTGCATGACATGAATATCGACACCAGAACACGTGGTGGCGGAGGAATGAGAACAATTAGCGAGGATTGGGTAGGGAAACCCAGCGGTTCCAAGTTTAAAGAGGGGTACTTAAGGAATGTCAAATTTTATAACTTGGATATAAAAGTCGATAAGTGGAATGCTTGGGGAAGCGGTTACACTCCACAAATGGCTTTGGAGCTTTGGCATCAAAACTGTTACAACTGCGAGATTTATAACTCTACCTTTAACAGTACGCTGTCATTAGCATCCCCTGCAAATAAACAGCCAACTAGCATCCACGCACATCATAATCTGTGGTATGGGCCAGATAATCCCTTATATGCTTGTGAAGTGTCTAGCAACAATATCGAATTTGACCATAACTATATTCGTGGAGGCGCTTACCCCCTTGCTTCATTTGGAATTAAATTTCAAGGCTTGAATGTCCATCACAACATCTTTGAAAAAACAGGTGGGCCTACTGTAGTTGGTCATTTTAGGGAAAAAAGGGACAATTTCAAGTTTACTAACAACACAGTGTATGCTAAAAACTCAAAAGATCCTTTCTTCCGTCTTTTTAAAGGGGATGGTGATAATCAAGAGATTCGTAATAACATTTTCTATAACTCATCTGACGAAATCAACAATTCGCTGGGAGCGTCGGCTGGTGTAGCGAATAACATCTTTTTCAACATCAAACCAGCGGGATCTCAAGCGATAAAGCTTGACCCTAAATTCAAGCTTTCAGGAGCTTTACCTTCACCATACTATATGCCTAACAGTGGCAGTAAAACAGTTAACTTCGGTGCTATTAAAACAGGTGATCCTGTTTGGATAGTAGGAAAGAAAACTAGCGAAAACAGTTAAGGTAGATATAGCAGTTTTCAATTGAATTGATTACACTAGGGGGCACAATATAATGTGCCCCCTACTAATTAATAGTATTTTCGTTATTCTCACTTTCAGGTTTCGACCATGAATGATTCTAGATTAGACTTCTTCTAAAAATCGGAATAAGACTAAATAAAACACAGCGAAAAGTTTGCGCGTCCGGGTTTCCCGGCGCAAAACGTTTCAAGACAGCGAAAAGTTCTGCGGAAGGGTTTCCCTGGGCAGGAAACTTTTCAAGACAGATAAACATAGATAAACACAGATAAATATCGGTGTTCATCAGTGTACCCTGCGGGAAGCCGCTGCGCGTCTACATCGGTGGTTCGATTTAACAAATCTCGACTTATGCAAGAGGTCTATTGAGCAATTGCTCTCATTCACCGAAGGCTTTGAGGAGAGAAGCGATCGCCCCTTACCCACATCCTTTCAACTACGCTGCCACCAATAATCAAGGGTTGTTTCCCGAAAGACCATCTCGAAGTACAAGCCCAGTCCTTAAAACGCAACAGGAGCGGCAATCTCCTGCCAGCGAGTAGCCAAATCTTCCGCAGTAGAACTTTCAACAGCGGCAAGGTTTAATGGATAGTCCACGTTGTCTCGCTCGATCCAGCGCACGGCTGTGAATTGACCATTGCTTGCCCTTAATATAAATCCAGACTCTCGGCATTCACCAGAGGCGAGGTATAAAACCCCTGGAGCCACTTGCTCTGGTCGTAAATCTTCTGGCTCATCCTGGACATTCCACATTCGTGTTTTGGCGACTGGTGAAATTGCATTCACCAGAATTCCATGTTCTTTGCCTTCCACTGCAAGCACATTCATCAGACCAATCTGTGCCATTTTTCCGATCGCGTAAGCAGCAAGACCGTTGAGTGCATATTGCGGGTAAATTGCTCGATCCGAAGTTGTCAACACAATTCGTCCGTAGTGTTGTTGCTTCATCGTTGTCAAGGCGGCTTGAGCTAACCACGTTGGCGCTTCTACATGAACGGCGATCGCCCGCTGTAGAAAATCAGGTGTCAAATCTTGAATGGATTGGTAAGCAACCCATCCAGCATTGTGGATCAAGATGTCGAGGCGACCAAACTTTTCTAGTGTCGTTTCTACCAGGCTTTGACAGTTGCCTCGATTATCCAGGAGTACATCACTGGCGATCGCCACCCCACCAGCTTCTTGAATGCTGCTGGCGACATCAGCCGCTACCATTGGATCGGAGCCAGTCCCTTCTTTGTTAACGCCTGCGTCGTGAACCACGACTCGCGCCCCTCTTTCTGCCAACAAACGAGCATAGGCTGCCCCCAAACCTCGCCCACTTCCAGTAATAATAGCTACTTTATCGTCAAGTCGAATCACTTAACTTTCTCCTGACTTAAATTCTGAATTTTAGTGGGCGTAGCGTGATATGAGAACTTTGCAGTGATTGATATTTGTCTCTTTGCAGTGATTGATATTTGTCTCCAAGCACTTATGCAACGGTTTTTGATCAGTCTAACGACCCCGTTCACCCGCCGCTAGCAACCTTGTGAACTCACCGATCAACTTGATGCGGTCGGCGTGCAATGGGATTGTTATACAGCAATGCGATGATCTCATCATCTACCAACAAATTGTGTTCCATCTGTATTTAGACATCTATTACTCTGATTCGTTCATACAAAGCGACTGCACAGCCATTTGTTTGTACTCCTCCAAACCCGACCTCAGCGCAAATTCCGCAAGGTATATACCAGAAGTAGCGCTCAGTTCAATCACATGCTCTGCCATCCTTGACCACGTGTGCCCACCTGCCTCTGCGTATGCCGAGATCAGCTTAGTAAGAGCGTCTTGACCGAATGTGCGGTAGTGGGCGACAAAATCTGTCGCCGGGTTTGCGACAGATGCTTCAGTCCAATCGATGAATCCAGTCACTTGTGCCTGTGAGTCAATCAGGATATGCCCAGCATGTAGATCACCGTGAGTTAAAACTGTTTCTCCCATCCAAATTTCATCGTCATGAAGCCAGGATTGCCAGCGTTCCCATAACGTATGACCCACACCAAATTCGCTCTTGACTGCATCCATCCTATGCTTCATCTCAACACGGACTTCTTCGGTGGTTTTAACAGGAAGCCCCACCACTCGTATCTTCTCAAGGCTAACTCGATGCAAGGAAGCAATTCCCTTTGCCAACGATTCATGAAATAGATCGGGCACATTCGCTGGGTTAATCTCCCACACATAAGCTTTTGCCTGTGGATCGATCGTTCCCGCTGGTACACCTTTCAATGCCCGATAAGCAATCAGTTCATCAGTGCAGACTGTCCATCGTGGCACATCTACGCTGAGCAGCGGAGCAATCAGTTCCAGCGTTTGTTTTTCCTTAGCTATCGATTGCAGAACATCTTCTCGTCGAGGAAGACGTAGAATCCACTGAACTCCATCTGCATCTTTTGCTAGCACTACTTGAAAATCAAGACCCGATTCATTGAACTGAATTGAACCTTCCTCGATTCTCAAATTATTTTCTTGAGCTAACTCCAGCACTTCTTGATGCGATTTTACATCTTTGATCATGTCGCTTGCCACGTACCAGAATACTTAATCTTGGCTGTATAACTATTATTAGACTGAAGTTTCTGTCTAAGATCCCGTAGTAGGCGGATAGCCAGAAAGTTTCTGTGTAATACTCCAAAGCCGCTGTTTAAGCCGAATCTTTCCGCATAAGACGCTCCGTAGAGGTGAATAGGTTGAAAGTTTCTGCATAACATCCTCTCATGGTAGAGGGTGGACTGGCTATCTTCCGAACCGTTGGGGCGATCGCATCTAGTTGAGTTGAAAGTCTCTTTAGACTTGCATATAGCTGTAGATACTGTGCGCCTTCAAAGAGAACTGGTATTAGCTATCCAACGATTACCTCACTGTTCCTATTTGGATAATCCGTACTTACAGTCACCTGCTGCCAAGCATCCAAATTCGTTTTGACCGATTCCAGTTTTTCCTGAATCAGACTCATGGCATCTGTGCCTAACGCCAGTCGCATCGGTGGATGATGACTTTCCACGGCTTGAATGATGGCTTGCGCTGCTTTCGCTGGATTGCCAGGTTGCTTACCATCCATCTCTTTAAACCACTGCAATGAAGCACCGCTCACGGTCGCATAAGCATCAATGGATTGTTCGGCTGCTGCCAGAGAGCGCCCGTTAAAGTTTGTGCGAAATGCCCCAGGTTCAATTAAAGTCACTTTAATTCCAAAGGATTCGACTTCTTTAGCCAGGGCTTCAGATGTGCCTTCCAGGGCAAATTTAGTGCCACAGTAGATACTGCTTCCACCAAATCCCACTAATCCTGCTGTGGATGACATATTCACAATGTGACCGCTGCCTTGCTGACGCATCAAGGGCAAGACAGCTCGCATTAGACGGAGCGCCCCAAAGAAGTTGGTTTCAAACTGTTGGCGAATATCAGTATCATTGACTTCTTCAAGTGCTCCAATTAATCCATAGCCAGCATTGTTGACCAGTACATCAATTCGACCAAATGTGGCGATCGCTGTATCAACGGCTGCTTGTATGTCTTGGGACAACGTTACATCCAGATATACAGCCTTTGCGGTTTCTGGATAGTCCTCAATCAAAGGGCGAAGTTGCTCTGGTTCGCGAGCAGTAGCAAGCACTTCGTCACCCTTCTTCAAAACAGCTTCCGCTAGGGCACGTCCGAACCCTGTTGAACATCCTGTAATCAACCAAACTTTAGGAGCGACAGGATTTTTGTCTGAATTCATTTGTTTTCTCCAATACAAAAATGATGAGACGCGCCTCATATTTCTTACGATAGGAGACAGTCATGTGACTGTCCAATATATATTTGACTAAGATTAATAGGTTAGACATATAAATGTGATAGAACTACGGCATCTGCACTACTTCATCGCGGTGGCTGAGGAGCTGCATTTTAGCCGAGCAGCAGAGCGGTTGCACATTTCCCAACCCCCGCTCAGTCAGCAGATTCGCAGTTTGGAAGATGAACTAGGCGTCAAGTTGTTTGAGAGAACGAAGCGACACGTGCATCTGACTGAAGCAGGCAAGGTGTTTTTAGAGCGCTCCTATGGAGTGTTAGCGCAACTCGAACAGGCGATTAAAGTGACACAACAGATAGGGCGGGGTGAGGTTGGACGGTTGGCTATCGGGTTTGTCGGCTCGGCAACGTATACCGTGCTGCCAGATATTTTAAGTGTCTTTCGAGAACAGTTTCCGGCTGTAGAATTGCGATTGCATGAACTGACGACGCAAGAGCAAATTCAAGCCTTGCATCATAAACAGGTTGATGTTGGCATTGTTCGTTCTGTGATCGTCGAGCCAGGTCTAAGTATGGAATGCGTTTTGCAAGAATCATTGGTATTGGCGTTGCCACAAACCCATCCGCTCTCTGCCCAGGCCAAAGTGTCTCTCTCCACTTTGGCAGATGAATTATTTATCCTATTTCCTGCCAAAATGGGGCCCATCTTTTACGAGCAGATTATTAGCATTTGTCAACAAGCTGGATTTCGTCCGAAAGTCGTTCAGGAGGCAGTTCAGATGCAAACTATCATCGGCTTGGTTGCAGCAGGACTGGGCATCGCTTTCGTTCCCGCCTCCTTGCAAAATTTCCATAGAAGCGGAGTCATTTACAAACCCTTACAAGAGCAGACACCTAAGACCGAACTTTATCTTGCTTGGCGGCAGCATGATTCCTCTCCAGCAGTCAGAGCATTTCTGGGCTTGGCACGGAAGACGACACAACGGGAGTCAAATCGTGATGATACGTGAGTAGTAGATAATTCAGCTTCTACTTTGGAAATGTAGTCTAATGCGGCTCTAACGCAAGTCAGGAGGCGGTAGCCCTCCTAATAGGCATTCTAGTTAGAGACTGGAAATCAGACAATCTCTAAAAGCTGCTTATATAACAATACGGTTCAGTTAAGGCTAAAACTCTTTGTCAAATTCAATTTTTTAACGAACTGCCTTCTCTGCGTTCGCCTTGGTGTCGTAGACAGAGGCTTCCGCCAACGCCTTGGTCTCGTAGAGAAGGACGCAGCGGAAAGTCTGAGCAGAGGTTTCCTCCGCTCAGACTTTCCAAGAGAAAGAGCGCAAAGAAGAGGAAGAAATTCTTAACTGAACTGTATTAGCTTATAGAATGGCTTTAATCTGAAATTGAGTGTAATCAAGAGTTTTCATCCAGGATTGTTCCTTCTATATTGGCGCCATCTAAGTTGGCTCCGCTCAAATTTGTCTGGTTCAAGTCGGCTTGGGTGAGATTCGCTTGAGTCAAGTCGGCTATGGTTAAATCTGCGCCACTCAAATCGGCTCCATCTAAATTTGCAGCGTTCAAGTTTGCCTCTTGTAACTCCGCCTCGCTGAGGTTTGCTTGAATGAGTTTGGCAACAGTCAAATCAGCCTGACTTAAGTTAGCTCCATCTAAAAATGCTCCATCTAGAATGGCTCCATCCAAGATGGCTCCACCTAAGTTGCTCCCACTGAGGTTGGCATGGCTCAAATTTGCTCCGTTGAGATCTGCCTCAATCAAACTGGTTTGCGCTAAGTTAGCATAGCTCAGATTAGCTCCGTCTAATGTGGCTCTATCTAAAATTGCTCCACTAAGATTAGCTTCTCTTAAATTTGCTTCACTCAAATCGGCAGCGGTGAAGTCTCTTACGCCTGCTGCATAGTTTTTCAGGAGTTCATCTGCTTTCATATCTGTCATATCTGTTTTGCTAGTGTCTGTCGCTGTGCTAATGAAACGTCTAGTTAAGGCAATCCAGACTACCCAGATAGGCAAAAAATCGCCAGCAGCGCAAGCAACATCAAGATTAGTATTGTGACTCAACAACAGTGAATGCTGGACTATTAAATAACTTTAGCTATCCTAAATTACTAACGCCACTATCTATAGTTAGTAATTAATTTCATCCTGATGAGAGATATTTGGAGATTTAAAAATAATCCTACGCCGATCGCGCGATCGCCTGCCTAACTTTATGCCAAATTAACCCAGCAACAATCAATCCTAAACCCACTTGCCAAATCGAAGATTCCACCCAGAAAGCTAAGAAAAGGCAAGATAAAAGACCTATCCAACCCACCCATACAGGATAGAGTCGCTCTGATGCACTCAGGCGTAAAGCTGCTAAATTGGTAACTGCGTAGTAAATTAAGACACTGAAGGCACTAAACGACCAAGTTGTTTTCACATTGCCTAACAGTACTAATAGAGCGATCGCTATTCCCACAAATAACACAGCCCAGTATGGCGTTGTCTGTTGTTGGTTAAGACGCGCTAAAAATCTTGGAGCATCAGAGCGGCGTCCCATTGCCAGTAACACGCGGGATAAACCCAAAATTAAGTTCAGTAGCACACCCAACATCGCTGTCATTGCCCCAATAGCTAAGACAAAGGCAGCACCCGAACCAGCAACACTACGGACTGCTACCTCTAGGGGAGCGGCTTTTGTCTGTAAAGTGGCATTGCCTAAGACATCTGCTCCCACAGCCCCAATCCCAACTGCTGCTACTGCTATGTAAAGCACCATTGTCAGCAGTAAACAGACAATCATGGCTTTCGGAATAGTTTCCCTTGGGGAACGTGCTTCTTCCCCCATTGTGGCAATGCGACCATAACCTGTGTAGGCGACAAACATCAAGGCACTAGCATGGAGTATCGCCCCTGGTGAACTTGTAAAAAAGGGTGTCAAATTATCAATCCCTACCTCTGCGGCCCTTGGTAAGCAAACCAGAACAAAGAACCCTAAAGATAGTAATGTTACCGACACAATTACAGTATTAGCAACATTAGATCGCCGGATACCACTTAAAACAACTAGCGTGACAATTACTACAGATAAAAGGGCTATAGGAACAGTCCAAGTGGAACTCCAACCTACGGCGTTTAGCAAGTAACCAGCAAAACCCAAGGCTGCGGTTGCAGCTGAAGCAGTTTTTGCTACCAAAAACATCCAGCCGGCTGTGAAACCCAAGGCGGGAGTGAGATACTTGTAGCCATATTCATAAGTGCCACCACTGACAGGTTGATTAGCCGCCAACTGAGCGCTGTTGAGTCCATTGCAAGTGGCGACAATTGCCCCTATTGCTACCGCCAGAATTACCGCAGGCCCAGCAATCCCCGCTGCAATCCCGATACTAACAAATACACCCGTACCAACAATCGAACCCAGTCCCATCAGAGTTGCACCAGCAACCCCTAACTCTCGTTTCAGTTGGGGCGGTGAGTTTTTAAGTGACATCTTTAATCTCTCTGTTTAGACTGCGAGATGTGACGTTCATCGCTGAGGATATCACTACATAGAGGTTAGTGGATCATAATTATTTTTAATTGGGAATTGTTTGGTCAAGAATCAGAATGAGGATTCATCTAAATTATGAAAGGCGATCGCGTTTACATTAAATAACACTCAGGCTTTCCATTTATAGCAAATTGCAACACAACCGATACACTGACTGTTGCTCCTGATGATTGTTAGTTAAAACTCTCTGGCTATTCAGGTTTATAAATCAGTTTACTTACGTTCAAAAACTAACTTTCCAAAATTGAAAAACGACTTTCCACTCTTATTAACGATGTGTGTCTAATCGCCCCCATTTACGAAACCTGCATCAATTCCATACATTTTTTTGAAAGTTCGTCTGCTATTGACAAAGATTCTACATCAATACATATAAATCCGAGACGCTCAACCTTCTCTCTCATGCGTTTATTGTAGAATAGGGTACGGCCCAGAAACTTTTGAATTAGGTGCTTTTTATCCTCACCTACATTATAAAAATTACTTTCACTAAAGATTCGGTAACAGAAGAGTTGGTCGCTAGCCGTAAGCCAAATCGCTTTAACACCATTTTCGCCAACTAAATTCGCAACAAATCCGGGCCATAACGCAGATCCTTCAAGGATAAGGCATTCCGTTGATAAATCAGACGCATGAGAATGAACAATAGCCTCGACCTGCGGCAACACATTTTTCTCATAATGCGACAATACATCTAAAAAAAGAGCGCCGACAGATGAAGTCCCATAATGTTCTGCTACGTGTTCTGGAATAGCCTTTCCATTTGTACCTACCCAAGGACGGCCAGGATGCCGAGCGAGTTTGTCTGTAGAACGATAACTCCAACCAAGCTTCGCCGCCAAAGATTGGCCAAGGGTCGATTTGCCTACATGAGAGGAGCCGCCAATTAAAATCACTCGTGTTTCATTGATTAATTTATTCATAAGTACTAATGCAAAAAAGAATGTACATAAAATTGATAATGCATCGACTTACATTGCCAATGCATCGGCACACTTTATCTTTGCTCTAAAACCTCACCCCAACCTTAAACACAGGAGTGTTCAATAGGATGGAATGAGGTTTTTTGTATTTCATGCAAATCAGAACTTCTATATGCAGCGATTCCAAAAACTTGGGCAATAAATTTGACTTGCTCCTTGTCTTTCCTTTATTGATTTCTGGAACCTACCCTTTTCATTTTCATTGACTTTACTTAGTCCTGAGTCACCGAAATTCGCGAGCCACTCAGATTTTTCTTTGACTTCTCAAACGAGAGTGTATTGCACAAAATTCAGAACTGCTACAATACCCTATTACCGTCTGATATGGCGACTAGCTAACTGGATGGCGTCAGCAATATCGACATCGCCATCTCCGTCTGCATCCAAGAAAGAATTGAGTACGGGATTTCCGCCACTTTGGGGATTCTGAGCATTCGCACCAGATTTCAAGAAATTCAGCACAACAGGCACAAGTAGAGGTAGCAATTGTTGAATAGTGCCAGCATTCAACCCCGTGCGCTGGGCAGCAAATTCAGCTACCTGTTGTTGGATGTTAGGAGAAAATAGCGAATTAACAGCTTGGGGGTTAGGAGAATTCCCAGCATATTGATTCACCAGATTTTGCGCTGCTTGATTACCCTCTGTGGCTTGCTTTTGTTGTAAAGCAGAACGCACTTGACCACCTACAACTGATAAAACTGATTGGATAGTAGAAGAGTCTGCTCCTGTGCTACTGCTCAACTGATCCACAGTGTTGATGATACTCCCCAACTGCCCCAAACTGCCTTGTTGATTGGGATTAGCAACGGCACCAAGAATTTGATCGAAAAGTCCCATAAGTTTTTCTTCCTGTATTGTTATTTGCCACGCGATTAATCGCAGTCTACAAAGGTTAAACAAAAAATTATGTCATATCATGTCCACTCAGTTACCGCTAATTTCCACAGAATCCCTCTTGGCGAGTAAAGAGGTATCTTTATTATTTTGGATTTTCTCGGTCATAATATTCTCCCTCGAAGGTTGGGGAATGGGGAATGGGGATTGGGGATTGGGGAATGGGGACTGGGGAATGGGGACTGGGGAAGAAATATTTTCATTCCTTCTTTGTGCTCGCATAGCGTGCGCTTTGCGCTCACTCTGTTCATGGAGTCTCTTGCATAAGTCGAGATTTGTTAAATTGAACCATAGATAAACACCGATATTTATCTGTGTTTATCTATGTTCATCTGTCTTGAAAAGTTTCCTGCGGAGGGAAACCCTCCTGCAGAACTTTTCGCTGTCTTGAAAAGTTTTGCGCCGGGAAACCCGGACGCGCAAACTTTTCGCTGTGGTTTATTTTGGTCTTATTCCGATTTTTGCAAGAAGTCTAATCTCTGAATATTCTTTCCTTCTCTGCGTTCGCGGAGCGTGTCGTAGACAGAGGCTACGCTAAAGAGAACACAAAACTACATAATTCGGTAAAATTGGGTAAAGCAATTTTTGCGCTTGTTAAATAAAGGCATCAGCAAACCCATGCAGCTGAAACTCAGTGAGTCTCGACTTCCCTTTGCTTCTCTATTGTTAATCGCCCCGTTTTTCCTATGGGGAACGGCAATGGTAGCGATGAAAGGAGTAATACCCCACACGACACCGTTATTCATGGCGGGAGTGCGTTTGCTACCAGCTGGGATGTTAATTTTAATCGCAGCAGCATTCATGGGTAGACCACAGCCTAAAGGGTGGTCAGCATGGCTGTGGATTACCTTATTTGCCTTGGTGGATGGGACGCTATTTCAAGGCTTTTTGGCAGAGGGATTGGTCAGAACTAGTGCTGGGTTAGGGTCTGTGATGATTGACTCGCAACCTCTGGCTGTCGCTTTGCTGTCGTTGTGGCTATTTCAGGAACACATCGGTTTTTGGGGATGGCTAGGGTTAGGATTGGGAGTCACAGGCATTAGTTTAATTGGTTTGCCGGATGAGTGGATTTTAAATTTTCTTAACTCCAGTGCAAATATTACACTAGGCAACTGGCAAGATTTATTTGCTAGTGGTGAGTGGTTAATGCTGTTAGCCGCGCTATCAATGGCTGTGGGAACGGTGATGATCCGATTTGTGTGTAGATATGCTGACCCGGTATCTGCTACAGGATGGCACATGATTTTAGGTGGATTACCGTTATGGGGAGTTTCATCAGTTGTTGAATCCCAACAGTGGCAGAATCTTGGAGTATCTGAGTGGGCGGCTTTAGGTTACGCTACCATATTTGGCAGTGCGATCGCCTACGGATTGTTTTTCTACTTCGCCTCTAGTGGTAGTCTCACTAGTCTCAGTTCCCTCACCTTCCTCACACCTATCTTTGCTCTGCTTTTTGGTAATCTCTTCCTCTGCGAAGTTCTCAGTCCGTTGCAGTGGGTAGGAGTAGGTTTGACTTTAATCAGCATCTATCTCATCAACCAACGCGATACCTTATCTGGGCAAAATAATACGGTTACTGTTAACGAAAAAACTACTACACAACAGCAACAGCTTTTAGAAGCATCGGCTAATAAGCTAAACCCTGTAACCCTAACTGTGAGAGAATCTGAACCAGAAATCTTGCCTTAACTAACGACAGACAAAGAGATGGGGAAAGGAGTAACTAATAACAACTAAATACTGACAAGATTTTTTGTGTCACGTTATTAGTTAACATTTAGACCACTGGAAGTTATTGTTATATCCATGACTTCAAAAGCACGTTCAGGCTAAGACTTCCAAAATTATGAGGCTGCGCCGTTCCTCAATCTTAATATTTACCTGTTTCTCTTGCCTGTACCCACGGGCAAGTACAGCTGCACCTAACCTAGCACCTAAAATCATAGAACTTGCACAAGCCAGTTCTACATCACCTGAGCAAACTGTTCTCAGACCTGGTAGTAGCGGGTCTGATGTGCAGGTATTGCAAACCCAATTAAAAAAGTTAGGATACTACAATCGTGGGGTAAATGGACGCTACAACACTAGTACGCGAACTGCTGTAGCTAAATTCCAGAAAGCAAAGGGTTTAAAAAGAGTAGATGGTATTGCTGATGTGACAACTCAGCGGAGTCTGCAAGCAGCTTTGATAGTAAAAAATCCAATTGTTACTTCTTCGATTATTGATTCTCCAATTTTTGCTGCTCCTATCTCCACTTCCCAATCAACTGCTAAGCCCAAGCAAACTCAGCGAGGCTTAGTTTGGTGGTTATTATTGGGGCTTGGGTCTTTGGGGGCTATTGGCGCAATGCTTTATCTGATGAAATGGGTGCGTCAGGTTAGATTAGCCCAAAATTTCAAAACTTTAGATAGCAAAACTTTCAGTAAAGCTAACAAAGACCCAGTTGTACCACCGTTACCATTAGAGACAACGCCAAATCAGCATCAAGATACATCTGTAACTAGTTCACAAACACCACCAGCTACAAAACTGCTGCTACCAGAAAAAACTTCTCGTCTTGCGAAAGTCAATATTGTTGATGAATTGATGAAAGACTTAGGTAGTCATGACTCAACAAAGCGGCGCAAAGCTATTTGGGAATTAGGTCAGCAGGGAGACTCGCGAGCAATTCAGCCATTGATGGAGTTGATGGTTGATGCAGATTCTCAACAAACTAGTTTAGTTTTGGCAGCTTTAGCAGAAATTGGCGTCCGTACACTCAAACCGATGAACCGTGCTTTAGCAATTTCAATGCAAGATGCAAGTCCACAAGTGCGCCAAAATGCAATCCGTGACCTGACTCGTATTTATGACATGGTAAGTCAAATGAGTCAGGTGTTACGTCATGCACTGGAAGATCCCGATGCTGAAGTGCGGGCAACAGCAAGGTATGCTTTGAATCAGATCAATCGAATACGTAACTTGTCCGAACAAAAGAGTTTACCAGAAGATTCACACCAAGATTCACGACAATAGACCTCTTGCAAAAGTCCGAAAACTATTAGTGTCATTCTGACCAGAACGTAGTGGAGGGTTCGCGTAGCGTTCCGTAGGAAAGAATCTCCGAGATGTTTCGCTCCGCTCAACATGACAATTGAAGCATTTATGCAAGAGGTCTAATAAGCCTAAAAATATTTCAACTGGATTTGAATATTGGTGTTTGGCCCTGCTACTAAAAATGCTGCTTCGCCGAACTTGGGCGCACTTGTGCGAACTTCTGGATTTCTGGAAAACCCAAAGCCTTCGATGGGCATACCAAGGCCATTACGATTGAGGGTACGGTCATTATTTTGATCGTGGATGACAGCAACAGCGTAGTTACCTGCTTTTAAGTTCTCAAAGTTAACTAGTAAGGGAGTGTCGGTAATTTTAGTACACTGTTTTTGTAAGACGCGATCGCGGTTATTAGGAAACCCTTGACTACTGGCAAAGATGCTAACGCAGACTTGTCCTTGTTTGTTCTTTAATCCATCAATTTCTACCGCAAGTTTACCGTTAAAACTTGCCTTGGCACTGAATGGCAATGCCAATCCCATAACTGCTAACAGCAGTATACTAAATCTCAATCTTTTGACCATACAATTTTCAGTGGTATCGCTTTTAATAGTGTTTAATCTGCACTAACTGTAAGTTTATTGACTTTATTTTCAAAAGGCAAATTTTTATAGCTTAAGATTACGTTAAATTTATCAACTATCTATAAATATGAATAATATAAAATATTGATTATAGACGACTCCCGGAAATATTGATGAAATATCACAACATCAACGAAGTCCTGGAAAATAATCAGGCTTGGGTTGCAGAAAAACTAGCTATAGACCCAATCTACTTTGAAAAATTGAGTAGTGGACAAAAACCACCCTTTCTCTACATTGGGTGTTCTGATAGTCGTCTACCTTTAACAAATTTTACCCGCACCGAACCCGGAGAATTTTTTGTACATCGTAATATTGCTAATCAAGTTTCTTTGACGGATATTAACTTTTTAGCTGTTTTAGAATACGCAATTCTCCATTTAGAAGTTGAACATATTATTATTTGCGGGCACTATGATTGTGGCGGAATTAAGGCGGCGTTAGAAGGGAGAACAACTGGAATTATTGATAACTGGGTGAATCCAATTCGAGAACTTTATTTACAAAAACAAGACGAAATTGATATTTTACCAACCAGAAAAGAACGTCTGAATCGCTTGGCGGAAATCAATGTTTTGGCACAGGTTAAAAATCTGTACCAAACTTCTATTATGCGTAAAGCACTCCACGATCAAAAAGCACCTATGGTTCACGGCTGGCTGCTGGATATCGGCACTGGATTAATCAAAGACTTGAATATATCAACTGTAAAATGGCAATTGCCCTCATGTCCCTTGTTTACTAAGGAGCCTCTAATAACTTTGGCTGTTAAACCAAGGGATGGGGTTGCAAGTTGTTCCTGTGAAGAACCACTTGAGACATTATCTGTGGCTGTTCAACAAGTTACTTCAAAGCAAGTTTACATTTCAGTGGTTGAGTCTGAGGGGCTAGTTGACAAATAAAAGGAATTAAAATTGGGTGTTGCTGAGTGAAAGTATGAATTAGTGTCACGCAGAGACGCAGAGGCACAGAGAATAAGAGTATAACTCTACTGTTCATACTCTCTGCGGATGACTGTTTCTGCCAAAATGAAATTACTTTTTGTCTCTACTCCTGTTGGGCCTCTGGGTAGTGGTATGGGTGGCGGTGTGGAATTGAGTTTATATAATATTGCCCAAGAAATGATTCGGCGAGGACATCAACTGCAAATCGTCGCCCCCGCTGGTTCGACTTGGAATGATCTACCATTGGTGCAAATTCCTGGTAATTTACAAATCATTGCTCAAAGCCAGGAACGCACAGCCTCTATTACTATGCCGGAAAATTCTGTGCTGGCGAATATGTGGGATTATGCTCGTCAGGTTCAAGGTGATTATGACTTGATTGTGAATTTTGCTTACGATTGGTTGCCGTTTTACCTTACACCTTTTTTTGGCTGTGCGATCGCTCATTTAGTCAGCATGGGTTCATTGAGTAATGCTTTAGACCAAATTATCAAACAATTAGTCAACCAGTTTCCCGGTACAATTGGCTTCCATACTCAAACGCAAGCTGCTACTTTTGCGCTTGAGCAGGAGTGTCCTTATTTAAGTAACGGTATTGATTTATCACTGTATGATTTTTGCAGCGAACCAAAGCAGCAGTTAGCTTGGGTAGGTAGAATTGCACCAGAAAAAGGTTTGGAGGATGCGGTAGCAGCGTCGCAAAGTACGAATATTCCTCTAAAGGTGATGGGTAAAATCCAGGATGAATTGTACTGGCAAAAAATTTGTCATAATTACCTAAATGCACCTTTGGAATATCTGGGGTTTTTATCAACAAATCAAATGCAGCAGGTAATGCGTGAATGTCGCGCATTATTGATGACGCCGCATTGGGTGGAAGCATTTGGAAATGTCACAATTGAGAGTCTAGCCTGTGGTGTCCCAGTGATTTCTTATCGTCGGGGTGGGCCTGCGGAAATTATCCAAGATGGCAAAACTGGCTTTTTGGTAGAACCTGATAGTGTTCCTGGTTTGATAAATGCGATCGCCCGCCTTGATGAAATCAACCGATACACCTGTCGCCAGCAAGCAGAGACAGAATTTTCTCTTCAAGCAGTTGGCGATCGCTTTGAAAACTGGTTCCACAAGATTTTAAATCTTAGATGCGATTCAGGAAATAGTTAAACTCATCCCCATTTGCGATAGCAACGAGCTGTAAGGTAGTGAGGGTGAAAAACCTCTAAGAAGTTAGTCTGAATTGTGCGGAAGAAAGTGTCTACTACTTTAGGGTCGTCATTATGAAAGGGATACTCTTGCTTAAAACCTTTAAAGAAATACCAGTTGAGAATAATCTTACCTTCAGGTGCTAGAGCTTGATGGAAGTTTAGCATCTGTTGGCTGGGGTCTGGCAAATGTTCTAAAACGTCAAAGGAAATGATTGTATCAAAAGTCTCTTTTGTAGGTATTTCATGACAAAAAAATATTTTTTCATTCAACCCCATCTGTTTTACTCGTGAATGAACAAATTCGTGATTAACAGGATTAATATCGCAATAGATTACTTGTTCAACTTGAGGACAAAGAGCAGCACCAATTGTATGAGTCCCAATACCACCGCCAAAATCTAACACTCGACCTTGGGCATGATCGGAAATTAGTCGTAGTGTATCTCCAATATAGTCATGACTTGTTAAATGCCACGCACCCAGTTCAAATAAGTAAGCTTGTCCTACCTTGTCACGATAAAAAGTACTTGCTTTTTCCCAGTCAAAATCTTTATGGCCTAACTCAGCCATCTGTTGTTGACCAGCCTTTAATTTTGTCTCTAGTGTTTCTGAATCTAATTGCAAAAACTCTTGTAGATGCTGCTTTAAATTAAATGAATCTTGCCAATAATTTTCTAAGAAAGGCTGATTAAGGGAGGTCAGCATTAGTGGAGCACCAAAATAAATCTGAACTCTCTTATGATACTATGTTAAGGATGTTATAATTTTCTCTAAAAAATGGTTTTTAGAAAGTACGTGTTTTTGCTTTTAAAGCTTTAACAACATTAATTATTATGTAAATGACCATTACCCTTTTTACTCCGAAAATCAGAAACTACCTTCGCCAGTTTATCGGCTATCTTTGCCGGACTTCACTGCTGGCTACTGTCTTGAGTGTGTTTCTAATATTTTTATCTGGCTGTCAAAGTCCACCACAAAAGGACAACGGAGTAATTCATCTGACCTTGTGGCAAGGAATTAATCCCCCTGCAAATCGGGATGTATTCCAAAAACTGGTAGACCAATTTAATCAGACTCACCCTGATATTCAGTTGGAATCTATTTATGCGGGTCAACTTGACCAACAGATGCCCAAAGTGTTAGCCGCAGTTGTTGGTAATGTTCCACCAGATATCTTGTTTTTCAATCCCCAAATTACAGGTCAGCTTGTGGAACTTGGGGCGATTCGACCCTTGGAAAATTGGCTGGACAAATCGCCACTCAAGTCAGAAATTATTCAGAATTGCTTTGGCGAAATGCAGTTAGATGGACATATTTGGTCAGTCCCTCTATTTGCAGGTAATATGAGCCTTTTTTACAGACCGGATCTGTTTAAAGCAGCAGGAATTACTGATTTGCCAAAAACCTGGGATGAATTGCGATATGTTGCCAAAAAACTCACAATAGACCGTAATGGCGATCGCACTCCAGATCAGTATGGTTTATCAATGCCCTTGGGTAAAGGAGAATGGACAGTCTTCAGTTGGTTTCCTTTTTTATTAAGTAGTGGTGGAACAGTAGTAGAAAATAATCATCCCAATTTGGTGAATCCAAAAGCGATCGCGGCCTTACAATTTTGGCAAGACTTGATTAAAGACGGCTCTACTAAATTCTCTGCACCAGAACGGGGATACGAAGAAGATGACTTCATTGCCGGTCGTGTTGCTATGCAAATAACGGGGCCTTGGACATTCATTATGAAAAGTAAAGTTGATTATGATGTACTTCCTATTCCTGGCAAACTTCAGGCAGCAAGTGTGCTAGCTAGTGGCAATATGTTTGTAATGAAAACCACAGATAAAAGAGAACAGGCAGCCTTGAAGTTTTTAGAATACGTTGTTAGTGAAAAATTCCAAACCGAATGGAGTATTGGCTCAGGTTTTTTGCCCGTAAATTTGAAATCTGTCCAAAGTCAAGCTTACCAAGAATTTCTGAAGCAAAAACCTGTCTTGAAAGTCTTTCTTGACCAAATGTCTGTATCAGGTTCTCGACCGATTATACGTAAGTATAGCCGCCTGTCTGAAAGTTTGGGTCGAGCCATCGAAGCTACTATGTTAGGTGCATCTCCAGAAACAGCATTGAAACAAGCCCAAACAAACCTAGATTTAATGTGGGATTAACTAAATAATTACTAATTCGTAATTCTTAATTCGTCAGGACTTACGCACAGGTAACGGAAAATCGTAGACGCGGAGCGGCTTGCCGTAGCGAAAAGTTCTGTAGGCGGGTTTCCCGCCGTAGGAAACTTTTCAAGACAGGCTACCACAGAGAAGCCAGTGCGTTGGGCGGGTTCCCCGACTTGTTCGCGCAGCGTCTCCCCCTGGGAGAAGCAACTGGCGCGACACGGAGGGCACGGTGAAACAGCGCTGCGGGAGGGTTTCCCTCCGCAGGCGACTGTAAACCCGAAGGGAGAAATAAGAGTTTCAGAGAGTTTTTGCGTAAGTCCTGTTCGTAATTAAATGGGTACAAGCCCCTTAGAAGTGCAACTACGAATTATGTTAGTGAGTCATCAAGCCTTATTATCAATTACGAATTATTTTGACACTTGCCACAATTTATTTGAGATTTTAAATTCTATCTATGCAGTCTAAAATCCTACCACAGCCTCTCAAGCCTGGTGACTTGCTACGAGTTATTGCCCCTAGTGGTGCTTTACGAGAATTGGAGGCATTTGAGCAGGGTTTAGAAATTTGGCGATCGCGCGGCTACCAAGTCAAAATCATCCCAAAGATAGATGACAAATGGGGTTACTTAGCTGGAACAGACGAAAATCGCCGTAACCAGCTAGCAGCAGCCTGGACAGATCCAGATTGTCGCGGTATTCTGTGCGCCAGAGGTGGTTTCGGCAGTACCCGCATCTTAGAAAATTGGCATTGGCACTCAAGCGACTGTACATTCCCAAAGTGGTTAATTGGCTTTTCTGATATTACCGCCCTCTTGTGGAGCCTTTACAACGTAGGGATTTCCAGCGTTCACGGCCCTGTGCTGACAACTCTTGCCGATGAGCCAGATTGGTCAATTGAGCGATTATTTAATTGGCTAGAAGGGCGTGCTCTCGCCCCGCTTAAAGGTTGTGGTTGGGGTGGCGGTATTGCTACTGGCGTTTTACTACCAGGTAATCTCACGGTGGCGACTCATCTTTTAAGTACACCACTGCAACCCAATTTCGACGGTGTAATTTTGGCAATTGAGGATGTCACAGAAGCACCTTACCGCATCGACCGCATGTTGACCCAGTGGCGTTTGAGTGGCGCTTTATCAAAAGTCCGGGGGATTGCTTTAGGTGGTTTTAGTCGCTGTGAAGCACCACCTAACATACCTAGCTTTAGCATAGAAGAAGTTTTGCGCGATCGCTTAAGCGATTTAGGGATTCCTGTTGTCTCTAACCTGCCTTTTGGTCATGACGGGCCAAATGGAGTTTTACCAGTAGGCGTAGAAGTAACTTTAGATGCAGATCAGGGAATATTGGATGTCAGAACTCAATACCTTGATTAAATTGGCTTAAGGAGAAATTACACTTTGTAGAAAGCTTAACTCCTACTTTCTCAACCGAAAACGCATCGGCATTCTGTCGGATGGATAAATCAAAAGATTCTGCTGTAACTGTTGCACAGATGAACGGCCATTGACTAACTCCCAGTCGAAGTAGCGCAGCAGTAGTGCCAGCATCACCGTTGCTTCCAGCATTGACAGATGTTCTCCCAAGCAACGATGAGAACCTGAGCCAAAGTCTATCATTGGAAGTGAACTACTTTCCTTATTCTTGTCTAACCAACGCTCCGGCAGAAATTCTTCAGGATGAGGATAAATTTCTGGATCTCGTCCAGCAGCAAGCATTGACCAGAATACTTTTGTACCACGAGGAATAAGCTTACCCTCAATAACAATGTCGCGTTGTGCCTCCAATGAAGTCGAGCCGGAGGCGACTGAATAAAGGCGCAAAGTCTCCTTGACAATAGCGCGGAGGTAAGTCAATTCCTTTAAGGTTTCTGTATTAATGCCGCCTTGATGCCAAACTTGGTCAACCACAGCCTGTGCCTGCTGAAAAACCCGTTGATTTAAAGTCAACTCTGCGACTGCAAAGGATAAGGTATGAGCTGTAGTGTCAGTACCAGCTATTAATAGTTCAATAGTTTCTGCTATGAGTGTTTCCCGATTGTATTTCGGTTCTTTAGCAGCTATTTTCACTAGCATTGATTCTTGGAACAAAGGACTTACCTGTGCTAGGTCGGTCTTGTTTTGTTCTCTCATCTGTAAAGCTAAATCTACTCTGGGAGTAAGAAACTCCTCCAAATATCGCCTTGCTGCCCAATAATCTCGTGAATTTTTAGTCGGCAGATATTTCATCCATCTCTTCTCGCCAGTAGCTACCCGTAGGAATCGATAGCCTACAATAGCCATTGCCTCGTACACCTTGAGAACTTCGAGGGGTGGCCCTTCATGACTAGCGCTCTTTTTATCTATAGGAATCCCCAATACTAAACAGGAAATTACCCTCATCGTCAGTTCTACAAACAGAGGATCTACCTGAACTTCCTTTGGTGGAGCAGTTTCTTTAAGTGTCTCGATTACTTGTTCGCAAGCTTGGCTAATCATCTCAACATATTTGGAAAGACCGCTAGAACTAAATTCGGGGTTCCAAGCCTTGCGTCGCCACTGCCACTCAGCCCCGTTTTGCCCTAAAAGAATCGGCCCACTAATATCGTTCCAAGCTTTGCTCGTTCGCTGGGTTCTAACTAGGCTACCGTCTCTCATTCCATTTACGATAGTGTCTTCAATAACTTTTGGCTTACTCAAAACCAGAACTGGATAGCCAGTCCAGATGACATACATTGGCCCTAGCTGCTGGCTCCAATCAAACAATAATTGGAAGTATTTCTTCTGTTTTACTGCTGCTAATACTTGAGGGATATTTCCTAACAGCCAGTGTCTAGGAGGAGAGGGGAGCGAGTTTAGAGATTTGTAAGTATTCTTTTGTTTCCGCCAGCGCAAGCCAAGTATGACCGCTATGCTAGTAACGCCTGAGACGGTAACTAAATATGGAAATGAGTCAGAAAAAGCAATCTGAGCAGCAATCTTTTGGAACATGAATCCGCCTTCGTCCAACAAAAACTTCAGATTATCCAGATACTAACGTATTGTTTCCAGATTCGTTTTATATGAAAGACTACCTCAAGCTTCCGAGACTTTTATCTATATAGCGATGATTCGTATCATGGTTCAGACGACTCACATGATTTTTTACTCCTGAGAAATTCTTGTCTAGCGATGAGAGTTTCTTTTTAAAGTACACAAGCCAATTGCTGGTATAACTCCCAGAATTACTGCTGCAAATCCTTGTCCACTCCAATGCAGTACGTTAGTACGACTTGCTTCTGGAATCAAATCTTGTATGAGCGAAAGCAACCAAATCAATATACTGATAAATAAGAAAGACATTGAGGGGAGAAAACTCCACCACCAAACGCCTGCTGTGTATCTTCTTAATACCAACCATTGGCAAAGACCTAACCAAATTCCCGAAATAATGTATGCAATGGTTGACAAAAATCCATAAATAAGCAATTTCTCAGGAGATAAAGTTTCATTTAACGATGAGGCAATGGATGAAATGTAGTTAATCCAGTTTGTAGAAACGCTGTTGGTAATCAGCCAGCCGGCGCTGGTAGCAAGTATCCACAGCCAACCCGATAAATAACTGTAAATGATTAACGCTTGGTCGGCGGCGAAAATCACTGCAAATACAACATTGCTAAGAAATCTGACCAAAACGCTCAATGTTGACTGTTGAGCTACTGTAGGCAAGCTTTCTAGAATAATTTTTTCTAATGCTATACTGGCAATGCCACCCACAACCCATCCAATGACGCTCATCAAGGTAAACTGGATAAAGAACTTTCGTCTCTGGGAGCGTGGAATCAAAAATTTTCCTGGGTTGGAATCGCTGTTAGTAGATGCAACTTGGTAAGGACTGTTAGAGTCAGATTGCATATAAAGTTTAGTAAAGAAGCGAATAGTACTTTTGCGGCGAACCTGCTGAAAAAGCGTAATCCCAGAATGATAAGCTAAACAGTGGCATAAAAAAGTGACTTAGGATGAAGTGATAAATGGGTGTTTCCTCAACGACTCCTCATCTCTTACGGGCTGCTCGTGGTGAAGTAGTAGATCGTCCCCCCGTATGGATGATGCGACAAGCGGGACGATATATGAAAGCTTATCGAGATTTAAGAGAAAAGTATCCTTCATTTCGCGATCGCTCGGAAATCCCCGAAGTAGCGATTGAAGTTTCTTTGCAACCTTGGAGAGCTTTCCAGCCAGATGGAGTAATTTTATTTTCCGACATTGTAACTCCATTGCCCGGTTTGGGCATTGAAATGGACATTGCAGAAGGTAAAGGGCCAGTTATTTTCTCGCCCATCCGCACTCAAGAACAAATTGATCGATTGCGTCCGTTAGAACCAGAAGAATCTGTCCCATTTATCAAAACAATTTTGCAGGCGTTGCGTCAAGAAGTGGGCAACAAATCAACTGTATTGGGCTTTGTGGGTGCGCCGTGGACATTAGCGGCTTATGCAGTGGAAGGAAAAGGTTCTAAAACCTACTCCGTTATCAAAAACATGGCATTCTCAGACCCAACAACACTGCATCAATTGTTAGCTAAATTAGCAGATGCGATCGCTGTTTACATGCGCTACCAAATTGACTGCGGTGCTCAAGTTGTGCAAATGTTCGATTCTTGGGCAGGACAACTGAGTCCTCAAGATTATGACACCTTTGCTCTCCCCTATCAGCAAAGAGTTTTCCAACAAGTCAAGCAAACCCATCCTGATACACCTTTGATTTTGCTGGTTAGCGGTAGCGCGGGTGTGTTGGAAAGAATGGCAATATCTGGTGCAGATGTCGTCACCGTAGATTGGGCGGTAGATATGGCAGAAGCAAGAGCCAGATTAGGCAAGCACGTCAAAGTGCAAGGAAATCTTGACCCAGGAGTGCTATTTGGTTCCAAACAGTTTATCCGCGATCGCATCCTTGATACGGTTCGCAAAGCTGGTAATTGGGGTCACATTCTCAATCTTGGTCACGGTGTACTCCCAGAAACTCCAGAGGAAAATGTCGCTTTCTTCTTTGAAACGGCAAAGCAACTTGATGCGGCAGGAGTTAGGGGTTAGGAGGCAAGGGGTCAAGAGTCAAGGGTCAAGGGTCAAGAGTAGAGACGCGATTAATCGCGTCTGTACAAGGGTCAAAGGGTCATTTTCTCCCCCTGCCCTTCTGCCCCCTGCTTTTCTTAATATTTACAGTTAATTTTTTATGAGAACTTTTAGTGCGATCATCGAATGCGACTCTGATACAAATCTATATGTCGGTTACGTTCCTGGTTTTCCCGGAGCGCATTCTCAAGGTGAAACCTGGGATGAGTTACACGAGAATCTACGTGAAGTAATTGAGATGCTGCTAGATGATGAAAATCTAGCTTATTTAATGTTCTTTGTGCCTTTGTCTTGAAAAGTTCAGATGCCTGTCTTGAAAAGTTTCCTACGGCGGGAAACCCGCCTACAGAACTTTTCGCTGCGGCGGGCTACGCCAACGGCGGAAGCCGCCGCTCAGACTTTTCGCTGTGCCTCTGTGGTGACAAAAATTAAAATTAACCACAAAGACATAAAGACACTAAGTAAAATCATTTATTAATCGCACCGATAAAGCAGATTTTCACTACCTTAACAGGGTTATTCTTAACTCCTAACTTTTAAAACATCCACAATGAGCCAGAAACGGATTTTAGTCACCGGAGCAAGCGGCTGTGTTGGTCACTATATCTCAGAAGCTTTAATTCAAAATACAAATTACGAGTTATTTCTACTAGTTAGAAATCCCAATAAACTGCAAGTTGATATTCAAGCACGTCCAGGTATCAACGTCTTGCAGGGCGATATGCAAAAAATTAGCGATTTTGCTGATTTGCTACAAACAATTGATATAGCAGTACTCACAGCCACAGCCTGGGGTGGTGATGAGACATTTGATATTAATGTAACTAAAACTTTAGAGTTGCTGAAGCTGCTTAATGCAGATAGATGTGAACAGGTAATTTATTTTTCAACAGCTAGTGTTTTGAATCGCCATAATCAACCATTAAAAGAAGCTGGGGAAATTGGTACAGATTATATCCGTTCTAAATATGAATGCTTGCATCAAAAATCTAAGTTAGCGATCGCACCCAAAATTACTACTGTTTTTCCTACTTTAGTTGTGGGCGGCGATGCCAATAAACCCTATTCTCCTGTCACATCTGGCATTCCAGAAATTACGAAATATGTTAACTTAATTCGTTTTTTAAAGGTAGATGGCAGTTTCCACTTTATCCATGGGCGAGATATTGCTACTATAGTGCAATATTTGATTGATCATCCTCCCCAAATAAATCAACCACGCTCCTTTGTTTTAGGTCAAGCGCCGTTAACTGCTAATCAAGCAGTGAAAGAAGTTTGTGCTTATCTGGGCAAAAAGATTTACTTTCGCATTCCCCTATCTTTAGGGTTAGCTAATTTAATTATTGCTGTGTTCCGCATTCAGATGGCTGCTTGGGATAGATTCTGCATGAGCGATCGCCATTTTACTTATGAAAAGGCGATTAATCCTGGGAGTTTTAATCTACCAAATTACTGTGCAACTATGAGTGATGTTTTAAAAATTAGCGGTGTTAAAAGTGCTAAATAGTTTAATTGGCGTTGCTGAGTAGAAATATGAATTTGTATCACGCAGAGGCGCAGCGAAAAGTTCTGTAGGCGGGTTTCCCGCCGTAGGAAACTTTTCAAGACAGCGAAAAGTTCTGTTCGCATAGCGTCTCCGTCAGGAGAAGGAGGGTTTCCCTCTCTTACGAGACGCTAACGCGAACCGCAGGAAACTTTTCAAGACAGAGTCGCAGAGAGTAAGAGTTGAAATTCAGCAGTGGCGTTTAGTTTATTAAAGGTAGCGCTTCTGTGCTGTCACTTAACTGCTCCTCATTATTGTGTAATAAACTCATTACTTTATCCTTATATTTCTGAAATATGGGATAACGCTTGACTTGAGGATCAGATTTGCTTGGCAATTCGATTTGCAATTCTTGCTTAATTGTGCCTGGCCGGGCGCTTAACACGTAGATGCGTTGAGATAGAAAAATTGCTTCCTCAACATCGTGAGTAATCATCAAAATTGTAGTGTTTGTGCTACGCCAAATTTCTAGTAGAAATTGCTGCATAACTTCTTTCGTCTGGACATCTAACGCACCAAAGGGTTCATCCATGAGTAAGATTTTGGGTCTTGATGCTAAAGCACGAGCGATCGCTACTCGTTGCTTCATCCCACCAGAAAGTTCCTGTGGTAGCGCTTTAGCAAATCCCGACAACCCCACCACTTCTAAATAATAAGCGGCTTGTTGTCGTCGCTTTAGTTTAGACACGCCTTGTAGCTTTAAGCCAAATTCGACGTTTTCCATCACACTCATCCACGGATAGAGAGTGTAGCTTTGAAATACCATACCGCGATCGCACCCTGGCCCTGTCACGCGCATCCCATCAACCAGGATCTCCCCTGCGGTTGGAGTCTCTAACCCTGCAATTAACCGCAGCAATGTTGACTTACCAGAACCACTTTCTCCTACTGCACAGACAAACTCGCCCTCTTCTACGTGCAAATTGATGTTTTTAAGTGCAGCCAACAAACCGTGTCTAGTTTTAAATTGTTTGTGGAGTTGATTAACTTCTAAATGCATAAAGCGTTTTTAAATTACAAATTGTCTAATCTTTAGCCCACTTACAAGAAACGCGCAGTAACAATCGAAACAAAAGGTCAATTGCTAAACCAATCAAGCCAATAACAATCAATCCAGCAAAGATTTCATCAGTTTTGAGATATCTTTGAGCAACGCTAATCCTCCTACCTAAACCTTCTGTCGCTGCTACTAATTCCGAAACAATCACTAAGTTCCAAGATGCTGCCATGTTAACCCGACAAGCATCAATAATATTAGGCAGAATAAATGGGAAAATAACTTGTAGTAAAACTTGTTTTCTTTGACCTCCTAAAGTATAAGTAGTTTCCAATAAGTGTTTAGGGACAAATTTGACTGCATCCATCACCATTAAGGTGTTAAAAAACAGAGTGCCGATAAAAATCAGCATTATTTTTGGAGTTTCTCCCAGCCCAAGATATAGAATTAGTAAAGGAATAAAAGCTGGGGCTGGCATATAGCGGACAATACCAATGATTGGTTCTAGTAATGCTCGGAAGCTAGCAAAAGTCCCCATTAAAGTGCCTAAAGGAATGGAAACCATTGCCGCCAGAGAAAAACCAGCCACGACCCGAAATAAGCTAAAAGCAATATCTTTTTGTAAATCGCCACTTGCTAAAAGTCTTTGAAATGCACTCCAAACTTGACCGGGAGTAGGAAGAAATAAAGCCGGGATTAATCCAGTATTAGAAACAATCCACCAGACAAGTACTGGGACAGTAATGGACAAGAACATTAAAGTCCAAGCCAAGTTTTTAGGAATATCCTCAGCAATGCGCCAAAACACGGTTTGTGGTAATATTTTCTGAGAACGCTTAGAATTTATTTCTTGTAAGTCTTCAGCGTATGGGTTCATGATTTCTGCTGCGCTGCGTAGGCTTTGACAAAGCGATCGTCAAGGATTTGGTTAAGATTAGGTGCTTGTTTGGTCAAACCAGCTTCAACAAGAAATTTACTAATTTCCCCAGCAGCGTAACTCAAGGATTTCATATCCTTACCGGGACTAAAAGCTTGCAAATTGTCTTCTAGTGAAAAGATTTTTGTGCCTGCGTCGTATGCCTTATATTCTGAAACTGAGACGCCAGCGCGTTTCGCCATAATTTCGTAAGCTTTGTCTGGGTTGGCTTTGATGAAATCTAAAGTAGCAAACCAAGTATTTACTAAAGCTTGTACATCTTGCGGACGTTCGTTAATCAGTCTGCGGTTGACAACTAAATGGTCGGGAATTGCACCAGGAAAGTCTTTAGAACTAAATAATTCTTTGCTACCAGAACGTGATAAAGCTTTTGTTGTAAAAGGTGCAAAAACTCCGACTGCATCAACTTGACCAGCCACAAAAGCTGCTGCTGCTGCACCTGTTTCTAATGGTTGAAACTGAATATCAGCTTGGGTTAAACCTGCTTTTTTCAAACCCAGCAATAACAGAAAATGGTCAACTGTTCCTTCTTCAGCAGCAACTTTTTTACCTTTAAGGTCAGCAATGTTATTGATTCCTTCTCTAACAATAATTTTGTCGTTACCAGTTGAATTATCGTTGACCAAAACAATTACTTGATCTGAACCTGCTGCTACTGAGCTAATCGTATCATTTAAGGTTTGGGTGTTGGCGTTAAGTTGACCTGCTCGCAGGGCATTAATAGAATCTAAATAGCCATCAAACCACTTCAAATCTACATTAACTTTGTTTGCTTCAAATAACTTTTGCTCTTGAGAAACTTGCCAGGGAAACCAACCTGGCCAAGCACTAAAACCAACTTGAATTGGTGCAGTGTTAACTGAGGTAGTAGAATTACTCTGCGTAGGATTTTGCTGGTTGGGAGTACAACTGACTGCGATAACAAGACTGAGTAAAAAGACTGTGAATAGAGATGAGAACTTGCGAATATTCATTGTATTTTACTCTGATTTATGCTGGGAGATATTTACGTCTACGTTGTTATGAATTTAAGTAAAATTGACCTAGGTAGGTAGAAGATATAGCAATTGTGTTTGAGTTGGTTGGCGTAGCCTGCCGTAGGCATAAATTATTTTCCTTTATAACGAACCGCCAAGCACGCCAAGCACGCCAAGAAAGGGGAGAGAGCATTTCACGAATCATTTAGGAAAGCTATGGAAATAGAAATAGAATATTTTAGCAAACCGCTTTCATAATAGGTCGGAGGCTTAATAAACAGTGTTCCAAATATTTTTTGTTTATACACACAGCGACCTAATTATGAAATGTGTATGTGCTAGGAATTGCTAATGAATATGTACAATATTGGGAATTGTTGCTGTAGATAGAGAGGTTTGGTGTTGATTCAAAACTTGCGTACGCACCCAATTAAACCAAACTTCTAACCCCTCATCTGCTTTAGTAGAAACAGGAATAATCTCAACATCAGGATTTATCTGACGGACGTTTGCCTCAATGCGGCTAATATCAACATCTAGATAGGGAGCCAAATCTGTTTTCGTAATCAGCAAGCAATCTGCTTCTTGAAACATAATTGGGTATTTCAGTGGTTTATCTTCACCTTCAGTGATGCTTAATAAAGCAACTTTGCCGTGTTCTCCTACTTCAAATTCAGCAGGACAAACTAAATTACCAACATTCTCTACTAGCACTAAATCGAAGTCTGAAGGATTGTATTCATGCTCCAGTTGATGAATCCCGCCTGCTACCATTCTGGAATCTAAATGGCAGGAACGACCTGTATTAATTGCAATTACAGGAACATTATATTTCCGCAGGCGTTCTGCATCTAAATCTGTTGTCATATCGCCTTCAATGACAGCGATTTTTAACTCATTAGTTAAAGCCGCAAGGGTACGCTCTAGTAGTGCTGTTTTTCCAGCACCGGGACTACTCATGATGTTAAAACAAGTAATTCCCCATTCATCAAAATGCGCTCGGTTGTGGTCAGCGCCTTGCTGATTAGCATGGAGCAAGTTAATTCCTAATACCGCGTCAAACGTTTGATGCATAAGCGTACTCAATCCTGTCAATTTTTAACTCTCTACCTGAGCGAATATCGTCCATTGGAGAATTACACTCAGGACAAGCGTACTGTAAACCAATTTGTGGTGAATATTCTTGTTGGCAACGATGACAAAAGGCAATTAGTGGTGTTTCCTGAATTATCAGTTTTGCTTTTTCTAAAAAGGTGTTGCGCGTTTGTACTTCAAAAGCAAATTGCAAACTTACAGGTTCAACGCAAGTGAACTTTCCAACAATTAAGTGAACTTGAGAAATTTCTGGTTGCTCAGGTTGGGATTCCCACCAATCTTTTACTGTTAAAATTAGTGCCTTTGTCATGTCAGTTTCGTGCAAAATTTACCTCCATTCCTCAACTAACTCTGGTTCTGCTGCGGGATGAATATATGCAGGTTTTTCTTTGCGCGGTAATTGTCCTGAGACAACTAAATGCGCCATCGTATCACAAATTACTCGCGCTGCCATTAATGATGTCATATCACTAATGTCATAAGGCGGTGAAACTTCTACGACTTCCAGTCCACAAACAGGTGCTTTTTGGATAATTTTACCCAGCAAATACAGCGCCTCACGCGGTAATAATCCACCGGGTTCCGGCCATCCAGTTCCGGGGACAAATCCGGCATCAATGCAGTCAATATCGAAACTGACATAAACGCAATCTGTACCGTCTAATGCTCTTTCCAAAGCAAAGTTGACGGCTGCATCTAGCCCCATTTCAGTGATGTCTGTGACTGTTAAAATATTCGTGGCTCTTTCTCGACAAACTTTTACACCTTGACGCGGTACTTGCCATCCACCAATTCCTAATTGAACTAGGTTTTTTGCTGGTGCATTTTTAATATTTGTGGCATGAAACCAGGGACAAGTATGCATTCTTTCATCCAGGTCTGTTTCCTGGGTATCCACATGGCGATCAAAGTGAATGATACCCACTTTTTTATCACCTAAATGACGACAAACACCACGAACTGTGGGAAAGCCAATTGAGTGATCACCTCCCATAATTATGGGGAATGCACCAGAACTAAAGATATGTGCAATACCTTTAGAAATCTGGTCAAAAGACTTTTCATTATTGGCTGGAATGGTGAAAATATCACCGACATCACATAGGGTAATCTGCTCGCGCAAGTCTACACCCAATTCAAAGTTATAAGGGGTGTATAATGCAGAGATTCGGCGGATTCCTTGGGGGCCAAAACGTGTTCCGGGTCGATAAGTAGTTCCAGAATCGTGTGGTACACCAACGATCGCAACGTCATATTCACCAACTTTCCGCACATCTTCTAAATAAGGTGCTTTTAAGAAAGTATTTATCCCGGCGAAGTGCGGCAGTTCCCCACGGGAAAAGGTAGGAATCGAGCGATCGCGTATACTTTCTGCTGCTTCTAACCCATATTCTAGCCCTTTGGAAACTTCCTGCTGCCAGCCTGTTAGCGGTAAATGTGCTTCTTTTTCCAACGCCCGACCCGCTTGCGTAGAAGGTGGTTGGAAAGGAGAATTGGAATCAGAAAAAGATTGTTCAGTCATGTTTCGGGAAATTTAAATTTTAAGATTTGCAATGCAAAACCACAGCCCGGGCAAGCCATAACAGATAATATTCTGCTATGTATCTCCCGGGCTTTTTTCCCGCCGTGTGACCAGTTTTTTCTAAACTGGGTGCTTCTCTTGGACCAGTCATTTAACTACAAAAGTGTTAAACCGGAACCCTAGAAGCTATTAATTTTTACCCAATTGCTAGTAGTTGTTTTTGGTGCTTAGTTTTTTATACTCAAGATTACAAATATCAAAAGGCATTGAGATAAAAAGTATCATAGGTTACAAAAATCTCAAAATTTTCCTCAAATGTTTTGTTTAAAGCGGCACTGTGGGAGTATTTTTACTACATTCTGGTAAAGCATCAAAACTGGGCAACAGCACACGAAACTTTCTGGCATCTGATGCAAAGGTCTCGTAGTTTCTAGCCTTTTAGCCTCTATTTACACTTATGATATTAATGCGATTCTGACTTACAGCCAAATGTTACGCATTCTCCTGATTGATGACAACCCAAACGATCGCTTATTAGCAATTCGACAACTGGAACGAGAGTTTATTGACCTCCAAGTAGAACAAGTTGCTATGGCAGAAGAACTAGCTCAGGCATTAGAAAGGGGACAGTTTGACTTGGTTGTCACCGATTATCAATTGCGCTGGAGCAATGGTTTAGAAGTGCTACGGGTAATTAAGGCACGTTATCCTGACTGTCCAGTGATTATGTTCACCAATAGCGGTACTCAGGAGATTGCAGTAGAGGCAATGAAGTCTGGATTGGATGACTATGTTGTTAAGTCACCTCAGCATCAGATACGTTTGAGTGCCGCAGTTCGCTCTGCCTTAGAACGAGTTGAAACTCGTCAAAAAGCAGCGAATTTAGAAGCGCGTTTCCAAACTCTGCTCAATCGGTTAAATGTTGGGATTTATCGGGCAAGTTTGGATGGTGCTTTATTAGAGTGTAACCCAGCATTCCTGCGTTTGATTGGGCTAGGAACACTGCCCCAAGAACAGACGAGTCAGTTTATAGAGCCTTATTTTCAATTAGAAGACCATGCTCAGTTAATCAGCCAATTGCGACAAATTGATGAGGTGCGCGATCGCGAGATGCAACTGCGACGAGCAGATGGTAATTTGATTTGGGTGCGTGTCAGTCAAACTTTCACACAAATGAGCGGTAACGGCATCATTGACGGTTTAATAGAGGATATTAGCGATCGCAAACACGCACAGTTAGAACGAGAGCAACTACTGATCCGTGAACAAGCTGCCAGGATGGAAGCTGAAGCTGAGAAGCAAAATTATAGTTTACTGTCTGAAGCCAGCCGACTATTAGCATCTTCGCTTGATTACCACACAACTCTGACAAAGTTAGCCACCTTAGTGGTTCCCACTTTAGCTGATTGCTGTTTTATTGATGTTGTCGAAAGTAATCTGACAGTATTTGAAGAACCAGTTATTGCTGCCGCAACCCCTGAAATAGAAGCGATAGCGCTTGTATTAAGACGGCTTTATTCCAACTCAATTGATGGTGATTTTGGCGTGCGTAATGTGTTCACAACAGGTAAACCGCAGTTAGTCAGTGATGCGTCAGATGCGTTTTTCTTGGCAATGAGACAGGATGTAGAACATCTACGACTGATGCGCCAGATAAACATTCAATCTTATATGATTGTGCCGCTAGTAGCTCGCGATCGCAAGCTAGGTACAATTACTTTTCTGACAAACCAACCGAACCGCCGCTACAGTAAAAGCAATTTGGCAATGGCTAAAGCACTGGCTCAAAGAGCAGCTATCGCAATTGATAACGCTCGCCTTTACCAGCAAGCAATAGACGCCAATCGAATTAAAGATGAGTTTCTCGCTGTTCTATCTCACGAAATCAGAACTCCATTAAATCCCATTTTGGGTTGGGCAAAACTTTTGCGTAGTAACAAGCTTGATCAAAAAAAGACTGCTTTTGCTCTTGAAACCATTGAACGTAATGCTCAGTTACAAACTAAACTCATTGAAGATCTACTAGATATTTCCCGTATCTTGCGAGGTAAACTAAGCCTCAATGTTTGCCCTGTTGATTTGGCAACCATTGTTAGAGCCGCGATGGAAACAGTGCGACTGTCGGCTGAGGTAAAATCGATTCAAATTCACTCTGAGCTTGATTCTACTGTTGGTCAAGTATTTGGGGATTCGGGGCGTTTGCAGCAAGTCGTCTGGAATTTACTCTCCAACGCGATTAAGTTCACTCCAGAAGGCGGACAAGTTGAAGTTTATTTAGAGCCAGTTGGTTCTCAGGCTCAGATTCGGATTACAGACACAGGTAAAGGAATCAGCCGAGATTTTCTCCCCTATGTATTTGACACCTTCCGTCAAGCCGATAGCGCAACAACTAGAAAATTTGGCGGCTTGGGATTGGGGTTAGCAATTGTCCGTTATTTAGTAGAAATGCATGGTGGAACTGTTTTTGCAGAAAGTTTAGGAGAAGGCCAGGGAGCAACCTTTATTGTAAATTTACCTATGATAGTTACCGATTCACTAGTCAGTAGTGAAGAAAATAATACTACAGATGCCTGTCTTTCAGCTTTTGATAGTATTCAAATTTTAGCTGTAGATGATGATCCTGATTCTTTAGAGTTAGTTACCTTCATCCTTGAAGGTTGTGGAGCAACAGTCAGGGCTGTATCATCAGCAGCAGAGGTATTAGCAGCCTTGGCTCAGTCAAAACCAGATTTACTAGTAAGCGATATCGGGATGCCAGAAATGGATGGTTATATGCTGCTTAGACAAGTCAGGTTACTGCCTCCAGAACAAGGAGGGCAAATTTTAGCGATCGCTCTTACAGCCTATGCTGGAGAAGGAAACGAGCAGCAAGCAATTTCAGCAGGCTTTCAAGCGCATATTTCAAAGCCAATAGACCCAGCCCAGTTAATTGCAACGATTGCTAACTTAGTCCAAGAAGCTAAGGAGAGATAAGGAAGCAAGCAGAGTAAACATTTGCTACACCTCATGCCCAAAAACTCCACCCCCTTGGGGATGGAGTTTTTTACAACCTTAATACAACGACTTAATCCATTGCCATTCCTGAGTTAGTCCGTCTCTGAGTGAGACTTGCGGCTGATACCCCAGAATTGTCTGAGCTTTAGATACATCGGCTGCTGTATGACGGGCGTCTCCCATCGCCTTTTCTATATGATTTCTTTTGATTGGTTTTCCAACAAT
Organism: Komarekiella atlantica HA4396-MV6; assembly: GCA_019359395.1. Lineage (GTDB taxonomy): Bacteria > Cyanobacteriota > Cyanobacteriia > Cyanobacteriales > Nostocaceae > Komarekiella > Komarekiella atlantica. Next base: position 22,341 of record JAHHHK010000036.1, on the reverse strand, counting down.
TTCTTCAATTGTGTCCAAGACTTCCGCTAAAACTACCCTACTACCACCACCAATGTTAAAGATTTCTCCTACTGCTTGAGGTACAGTAGCCGCGGCTAAATTGGCGGCAATAACATCACTCACAAACGTAAACTCCCGTGTTTGCTGCCCATCGCCGTAAATAGGAATTGCCTCATTCTGCAAAATGGATTTAAAAAATTTATGAAATGCCATATCTGGGCGCTGTCTGGGGCCATAAACTGTGAAATAGCGCAATGACACACAAGGCACACCAAAGTTTTTGTAATATTGTCCGCACAACAACTCAGCCGCTAGCTTAGTGATGCCGTAAGGAGAAACTGGTTGGGGACAAATTCCCTCGTGAGTGGGTAATGTTTCTGCGTCACCATATACACTCGACGAAGAGGCAAATACTAACCTTTTTAAATTTTTAGCATCCTTTGCTGCTTCTAGCAAAACTTGTGTAGCGTTAATATTGCGTTCGGTGTAATCCCGGAAAGATTTACCCCAACTCGCTCTTACACCTGCCTGTGCAGCTTGATGGTAAACTACATCAACATCTTTTAGAAGTGTCTGCCAATCTAAAAATTGCACATCTCCTTCGATTAATGTAAAGCCAGGTTGCCAGTGTAAGTGTGCAACATTCTTACGCTTTAACATCGGATCGTAGTAATCATTAAATTCATCAATCCCAATGACTTCTTGGTCTTGTTGCAACAATGTTTCTATAAGTTGAGAACCGATAAACCCTGCGGCTCCAGTGACGATAACTTTAACCATGTCCCCTACTTTTTTGATGTTTTATTAATCACAATACTAACAGGTTAATACTTGTCATCAATATCGTCATTACTTGACGATTAGTAAGCGTTCATGTTAACCGACAAGCAACTCATGATGATCCTTAATTTTTCTAATTTCCTGTTCAGAATATTCAGTATATTTATTGATTTTTTATTATTAATAAAAATTATCAAATTACTAGTTTGCTAAGTTAAATCTTAAGAGTAAATACAGCATAAATTAAATAATTAAGGCAGGTTAGTAGATATGAGCAATTAAACCCGGTTATATTAGTTTGTGCTTCTATGCTCAGTCAGATGGGGCTTGCATAAGTATAAGAATTAGTGAAAAATTGATCCGCGAGTAGCTTTAAGGTATTCTCGTTTTGCAAGGGATGTACGAGGAAATCAGTGAAAGTTTTAGTTGTCGGTAATGGGGGGCGCGAACACGCTCTGGCATGGAAACTGTTGCAATCCAAGCAAGTTGAGCAGGTTGTCTGTGTGCCAGGGAATGGAGGCACAGCAAGCATGGAACGTTGTCAGAACTTGCCTATGGCGGTAGATGATTTTGAAGGCATCAGCCAATATGCTTTGCAAAATGGTATTTCTCTGGTGGTAGTTGGGCCAGAAGTGCCTTTGGCTAAGGGAATCACCGACTACCTCCAAGACAAAAGGCTGATGGTATTTGGCCCAGCCAGAGCAGGAGCGCAGATTGAGGCGAGTAAAGCTTGGGCAAAAGCCTTAATGCAGGAGGCGGGAATTCCGACAGCACAGGCTGCGGTTTTTACAGAGACGGCAGCAGCAAAATCTTACGTGAAAACTCAGGGGACACCGATTGTCGTCAAAGCTGATGGCTTGGCGGCTGGCAAAGGTGTAATAGTTGCCGAAACCATTGAACAGGCTCAGAGTGCAATTGATGCTATTTTCCAGGGACAGTTTGGCAGTGCTGGTAAATTTGTCATCATTGAAGAATGTTTGATTGGACAAGAGGTATCAGTTTTAGCTTTAACTGATGGGTTAACGATCCGGCCTTTGTTGCCAGCTCAAGATCATAAGCGGATTGGTGAGGGCGATACGGGGGAGAATACTGGTGGGATGGGAGCTTACGCTCCAGCACCCATTGCCACGCCAGAGTTGATGGCACGCGTTCAAACAGAAGTGTTAGAAAGGGCGATCGCCACCTTACGAGCTAAAGGCATTGATTACCGAGGCGTGCTGTACGCTGGGTTAATGATTACACCCGATGGCAATTTTAAAGTTCTAGAATTTAACTGTCGCTTTGGCGATCCAGAAACCCAGGTAATTTTGCCACTGTTAGCAACACCCCTAGAAGAATTGATCCTAGCCTGTGTAGAACAGCGGTTAGCCGAATTGCCGCCCATAGCTTGGAAAGAGGGGGCATCTGCAACTGTCGTCGCCGCATCAGGCGGCTATCCAGGCGAATATGAGAAAGGCCGAGTGATTACTGGCATTCCAGCAGCAGAGGTAGCAGGCGCAACTGTGTTTCATGCAGGTACGAAGTTGAACCAGCAGCAACAAGTAGTAACCGATGGGGGAAGAGTATTAAATGTAACTGGCATAGGAAAAAATTTTGAGCAAGCGATCGCCCAAGCATACGCCGGAATTAAACATATTCAGTTTGAGGGAATATACTACCGCAGAGATATCGGTCATCGAATAATGAGTGCGAAGCAAGGGAAGCAAGCCCCATCTACGAACTCTTAAAATGCTGTGCAGCGGACGGTACGAATATTTTAGGGCTGAGTTCAAGTTTACTAGCCACTATTTATCTGAAGCGGACAACTAGCTCAAAATTTCGACAAGTTGGATTTTTATAACACTAATACACTTCTACGTGTAATCCACTAGTCGTAAAAATAGGGTTTAACGCGTTAATCTCAACTAGATCTTAACTCTGATCGCTGAAATAAGGTAAATTCGTTAAGACTACTTTAACATGGATACCTCCTGCACTTCCTCATTTCCCCATCTCCCTCTAACATGTTTATCAAAATAACTGTTAATTTTTTAGTTGTTGGGGTTTACAGCAAAAACTGCTAACAACTTTATTTAAGATGATAGTTCTGTTAAAAACAATCCGAGAAGCGATCGCCAATTGGTGGTCAGAATTCACCCTCCAAACCAAGCTGTTGGCTGTCGCCACAATGGTGGTTTCGTTGGTGATGAGTGGTCTTACCTTCTGGGCGGTAAACACAATTCAGCAGGATGCGCGTCTGAATGATACCCGTTTCGGTCGTGACCTAGGACTGCTGCTTGCTGCCAATGTTGCCCCCCTAATTGCTGACCATAATCTCAGCGAGGTTGCCCAATTTTCCCAACGCTTCTATAGCAGCACCTCTAGCGTGCGTTACATGCTCTACGCTGACGAAAGTGGGGAAATCTTTCTTGGGATTCCTTTTTGGGACGCACAGGTAGAAAACTCCCTCACCATTGAGCGACGAATACAGCTGCCAGAAGATTACCCTGGTGATGGGGAAAAGCCGATGGTGCGGCAACACATGACTCCAGATGGGGCAGTCACCGATGTGTTTGTTCCTCTAATTGTCAATCAAAAATACTTAGGTGTATTGGCGATCGGCATCAATCCTAATCAGACCGCTGTCATATCCACCAATTTCACCCGCGATGTTACTATTGCCGTTTTTATCACGATTTGGGTAATGGTAATTTTGGCAGGAGTAATTAACGCTTTAACCATCACTAAGCCAATTAAAGAACTGCTAGTAGGAGTAAAACAAATCGCTAGCGGGAATTTCAAGCAACGTATTGATTTACCTCTAGGGGGCGAACTAGGAGAGCTAATTTTAAGCTTTAATGACATGGCGGAGCGCTTGGAGAGTTATGACGAGCAAAATATTGAGGAAATTACGGCAGAAAAAGCCAAGCTAGAAACCCTGGTTTCAACAATTGCCGATGGTGCTGTGCTGATTGACAACAATATGCAGGTGATTTTAGTCAATCCTACAGCAGAGCGAATTTTTGGTTGGGAAGCCGCTGAAGTAGTAGGTAGCAATGTTTTGCATCACTTACCCTCAGCAGTACAAATGGAAATTACCCGTACTTTGTACGAAATGGCAGCAGGTGAGTGTGAAAGTGCTGAATTCCGTATTTGTCTCAACCAACCCACCAAGCGCACAATCCGTATTCTCTTAACTACAGTACTCAACCTACAACGAGAAAGCATCAAAGGCATTGCTATTACTGTGCAAGATATTACCCGCGAGGTAGAACTTAACGAAGCAAAAAGTCAGTTTATCAGCAACGTTTCTCACGAACTGCGAACGCCTTTATTTAACATCAAAACTTATATAGAAACTCTGCACGACTACGGTGAAGACTTAGGTTTAGAAGAACGGCAAGAATTTCTGCAAACTGTGAATCATGAAACCGATCGCCTAACTCGCTTAGTTAACGATGTTTTGGATTTGTCAAAACTCGAATCTGGTCGTAGCTACAGCTTCGATGGGGTGGATTTAACGCAAGCGATCGAGCAAACACTACGTACTTACCAACTCAATGCTAAAGATAAAGGTGTCGAACTAATTCAGGAAGTAGCCCCGAATTTGCCTTTAGTAATAGGTAATTATGATTTGTTGGTACAAGTGTTTGGTAATCTGATCGGTAATGCCCTCAAATTCACTACAGTAGGTGGTAAAGTTGCAATCCGTGCCTACCAACTAGATGCCAAACCAAACTCTTCTTCTGGAACGCTACGCGAACACAGTCAGCCTTCTCAGGTGCGGATTGAAATCTCCGATACTGGAATTGGCATCGCCACAGAAGACCAACACTCAATTTTTGAGCGCTTCTTTCGCGTAGAAAACCGAGTTCACACCTTAGAAGGCACAGGTTTGGGTTTATCGATTGTGAGAAATATCATCGACAGACATCGTAGTAAAGTCCATTTGGTGAGTGAAGTCGGTGTTGGTACTACTTTTTGGTTCGACTTAACTGTCTTTGATGAACAAACACCACCAAAGCTGGTTGATCTGACTATTGAAACACCCAAAATTGCGACAGCCTGAAGGCTATTTACTGTTTGGGTGTAGCCTCACCCAACTTAATTAAAAAGGCGATCGCAATACTAACAACTAGAATTAACGTCATACTCAAAGCTGAACCAAATCCCCAATTTTGGGTAGCTCCCAAAAACTGGTTATAAACTAACCGCGCCGCCGTCATACTAGAAGCACCACCAAGTAATTCTGGGTCGATAAAATCCCCTAAGCCTGTGATGAATACAAGCATGGAACCAGCAGCAATTCCAGGCAAAATTTGAGGTACGGTTACTTGCCAAAAAGCTTGCAATGGATTTGCACCTAAATCCGCAGCCGCTTCTAGCAATCGCTTGTCTAGTTTTTCAAGAGAAGCATATAAAATTAAAACCATGTAAGGTAATAAGCCGTAGCTCATACCAATTAATACGGCTGGAATTCGGTTAAGTAATTCCAAAGTAGGCAAGCCTAAATTAGTTAGTAAAGTGTTTAATAAACCAGTAGGACGCAGAATTGTTATCCAAGCATAAGAGCGTAGTAATGAAGAAGTCCACAAAGGTAAGACAAAGCCGATTATTAGCAAGTTTCGCCAACGCTTCGGTGCTATCTGAGCAATCCAATAAGCAACGGGAAAGCCCAAGATTAAACAAATTACGGTAGTGCCAAAGGCTAAAAATAGCGATCGCCAAATTACTTGTAAGTAAAGAGGGTCAAATATGCGAACATAGTTTTTGAACCCGCTGGGGTTGACTACATCCCCAGGTCGAATGTCGGGTACTAAACTCAACTCAAAAATTATCAATGTTGGTAGCACCAACAAAAGCAATAACCAAATTCCAGATGGTGCAAGTAATGCTAATGGCTGTAGCCAGTTTTCTTGTGAACGATGCAATTTAGCTACTTCAGCAATATCATCTGGTGAATTGAGTTGAGATTGACCAATTTGATTAGACACAATCCTAATTTATTATTTATAAGTTATAAATTAATACTCTTGATCCTGACTTTTTAACTACTAGTTAATTCAGTCCAATAACGCTCATAAACCTCGTTAAATTCTTCTAAAGGACTTATACGTTCGCAATTTTCTAAAAGCGAGTCTGGAGGAAATAAATTAATATTATCTTTTACTTGCTTTGGTAATTGCTCGAATCCAGCACTATTAGGCGTAGCAATGCTCAGACGTTGGCTAATTTGGGCTGCTACTTCTGGTTGCAGAATTAAGTTAATCCAGGCATAGGCTCCAGAGGTATTAGGGGCTGTTTTCGGAATTACAATAGTGTCAGTCCACAGTGAAGAACCACTGCGAGGAATTACATATTTTAGTTGAGGATTTTCTTGAGAAATTCTCACCGCATCTGCTGAATAACACATTGCCAATAATAAATCTCCTGCTAGAATTTGATTTTGCCAAGCATCTGTGTCAAAAGCTGCGATCGCAGGTTTTAATGCCTTCAATTTTTCATAAGCTTGTCTAATTTCCACTTCATTTTGTGAGTTGTAAGAATAACCCAGCATCCGCAACACCGCACCCATTACCTCACGGACATCATTGAGCAAGGTCATCCGCTTACTAAGTTTTTCCTGATTTTGCCAAAGATACTCCCAATCTTCTGGTGCATCTTTAATTTTTTCGGAGTTGTAAAGTAAACCTGTTGTTCCCCAGTTAAAAGGGATACTGTAGCGATTATTGGGGTCATAACTAGGATTACTAAACCGTGGGAATAAATTCTCTAAACCAATTAAGCGATCATGATTTATTTCTGTTAATAAACCTTTATCTACCATCTTCTGTACCATGTAATCAGATGGGTAGATAATGCTATAACTGCTACCACCTCCAGCCTGGAATTTAGCCAGCATGACATCATTAGAATCATACACATCTGCAAGCACTTTCATGCCAGTTTGGGTGCTAAAAGTTTTTAATAATTGTTGATCAGTGTATTGTGTCCAGGTATAGATATAAAGTTGGTCACGTTGCTCAGAAATAGTAGAATTAGCTCGCACATCAGCCAGCCTCCAGCCACAACTAGTTAAAGAGAGGCTAGAAAGTGCTGCTAACTTTTTTAAGAATTGTCGTCTGTTAGTCATTTGTCAGGAGTCAACTATTTTCCAAATTTCATCAGCTAATTTCTTTGCCAATTTATAAACTCGTAATTCTTGAAAATAACTACTAGACATCTATGGAGTATAAACCTTTAACCCTTGAATTTTGACTCTTGGCTCTTGTACAGACGCGATTAATCGCGTGGCTCTTGTAGAGACGCGATTAATCGCGTCTCTACCCTTGACTCATGACTACTGGCCAATAGCTAAACAATCAGTTTCCGCCCACCAAGCGTAAATGGGTGTATCGCGGTCTGGCAAACTACCAAAAGTATTGGGTTGTAAAACGTTGATGCTTATGCCATTGATTAACTCCACAACGTAATTGATGTGAGTACCCAAATACATAACGTTGACTAACCGTCCTTCAAAACAGTTAGCGGGCAAATTGGGTGGATAAAGCGAAAGCTCTATTTTTTCTGGGCGCACACTCACTACCACCGCTTGAGATAATTCGGTTGGTGTATCTTCAGCACGACTGATGATAATTGAGAGTCCTGTTTTCGTCAAAATTTGGATGTTGGAAGAGTCTACCGTAACGATTTCACCACTGAATAAATTAGTATCACCAATAAAATCGGCGACAAAAGATGTCTGGGGACGCTCGTAAATTTGCTTAGGAGTACCAATTTGCTCAATTTTGCCATGATTCATCACGGCAATGCGATCGCTCAACGAAAGTGCCTCCTCTTGGTCGTGTGTCACCATGACAAAGGTTAATCCTAGGTCTTTGTGTAAATTGGATAACTCAACCTGCATTTCTTTACGGAGTTTTAAATCTAACGCTCCCAAAGGTTCATCCAGTAGTACGACTGCGGGACGATTAACCAGGGCCCTTGCTAAAGCAACCCGTTGCTGTTGACCACCAGAAAGTTGATTGGGAAAGCGCGATCGCAGACTTTCCATTTTCACTAGCTTTAAAGCTTCTTGGACTCTACTAGCAATTTCTGATTTATGTAGTTTTTTTAGCTGTAACCCAAAAGCAATGTTATCCCACACATTCAGATGGTTAAACAGAGCATAACTTTGAAATACAGTGTTGACGGGTCGGCGGTAAGGCGGCACATTAGTCATTGACTGACCCTGTATCAAAACTTTACCGGCGTCAGCTTTTTCAAACCCAGCAATTAAACGTAGTGTAGTGGTTTTGCCACAACCAGAAGGGCCTAAAACACTAAAAAATTCCCCCTGTCTGACATCCAAATCTATTCCGTGTACAGCTGGTTCTTGGTTAAAAAACTTGAAGACATTACGTAATTCAACATCTAGTGGTTGAAAGGTCGTTACCCCCCTTTGATTCTGCATGACAGGTTGAGCCATAATCTTCAGTAGAATGCAGTGATATTACGCGATTTTGATAGTTGATGTAGCCTATTAAGCAAACTAAATTACCACACTTTGGTTTATTGTATCCGGCAAAAACAATTGCTTAATATACTCGCCCCATTGTTTCACAATAAATACGGAGATATTTAGAAAAATATATACACTTAGCACTGATGGCAAAATCACTTTTTATCTTGTACCAATTCTCTAGAAGGAAGGAAGACTACAGATATCAACCTGAAAACCCAAATTACATCTTCCTGTTCTCAATTACGTTTAGCGTAGCGGGGCGTAGCCCCACGAATTGGTATTATGTCTTTATTCCCATCACTAGGCAATAAGAAAGATACACGTACAGTAGGACGTGGTTTTCAACCAATATTTTTAATCATATTTACATTATTGATGGTTGGTGGCATCGAGGCCCGTCTAGCATATTTGCAAATTGTTGAAGGCCCAAAACTTCGGCAACGAGCAGAGGCAAACCGGGTTCGATTGATTCTTAAACAACCCGAACGGGGGAATATTTTTGACCGTAATGGCAAACTTTTAGCCAGTACTCGCTATCCTAGCTCTGTATATTTGTGGCCTATGGCTCATACCAAGCCATCCTGGTCAGTTGTAGGGCCGCGTTTAGAGAAAATTCTTAATATTCCGCAAGCAGAGATGGAGAAGAAATTAGAAGAAGCAGGTGCGAATTCTTCTTCACTAATTCGGATTGCTCGTGATCTGAATGAGGCACAAATCACAGCAGTGAAGGAATATAAAAACGAACTCAAAGATGTTGAAATTAATACAGATGCCGTACGCTATTATCCTCATGCTCAAGATTTGGCGCATGTACTAGGTTATACGCGTGAACTAACCGCCGAACAGTTAATAGAGAAGAAGCAGGAAGGTTATCGACTGGGAGATGTGATTGGTCAGATGGGAGTGGAAAAAGCTTATGAAAAAATGCTGCGGGGCGAATGGGGTGGTCAGCAAGTGGAAGTGGATGGTGCTGGAAGGCCAATCCGGGTTTTGGGAGAGAAACAAGCAAAAGCTGGCAATGACTTGCACTTGAACATAGACTTAGATGTGCAAAGAGCAGCAGAAAAAGCTTTGGGAAAATACCAAGGTGCGATCGTCGCACTTGACCCAAATAACGGTGCTATTTTAGCAATGGTGTCTTATCCTACATTTGACCCAAACATTTTCTCCAAGCAAAAACTCTCCCAAAAAGATTGGGAAAGCGTACAAGGTAAAGACCATCCCTTGGTTAATCGTGCCCTGAGTGCCTTTCCACCCGCCAGTACCTTCAAAATTGTCACCACAACAGCGGGGCTGGAATCAGGTCAATTTTCTCCTGATACAGTACTACAGACCTTTGCTTCCTTGACTATTGGTGGAGTAACTTTTGGTGAGTGGAACCACGCCGGATTTGGCCCGTTGGGATTTCCAGGGGCGATGGCTATGAGTAGTGATACTTTCTTCTATCAAGTTGGTAGACAAGTCGGTGGCCCAACTTTAATCGAATGGAGTCGCAAATATGGATTTGGTCAAAAAACTGGCATTGAGTTTGTCAATGAAGAATTAAAAGGTTTGGTTCCAGATGAAATATGGAAACTGAAAGCTTTGAAGACACCCTGGACTATAGGCGACACTATTAATATGTCAATTGGTCAGGGCGCTCTACAAGTGACACCCTTGCAAGCGGCAATTATGTTTTCTGTTCCAGCTAATGGCGGATATCGAGTTAAGCCACATTTGCTCAAAGAGCATAAACAAGCAAAAAGCGAAAAGTTGCGGCTTGGGGGTTTCCCCCAAGAGCAAACTTTTCAAGAAAGCTGGCGAGAATCTATGAATATGAAGCCGATAACTATTAAAGTTCTGCGCGACGGACTGCGGAAGGTAATAACTGAGGGTACAGGTAAACGCTTGAATGTGCCATCAATTGCCCCTGCATCTGGAAAGAGTGGTACTGCTGAAGCTGGTGCTGGTCGCCCAAATCATACTTGGTTTGGTGCTTATGCCCCCAGCAATAAACCAGAAATTGTAGTTGTGGCGTTTGGTGAAAACTCCGGTGAGCATGGCGGTACTGTTTGTGGGCCGATGGTTTTACAAGTGCTGGAAGCTTATTTTCAGCATAAGTATCCAGGCAAATATGAAAAACCTCAATCTGAAGAATCAGCAGCTAAAACTCAGAATTCAGGGAATGTTACTGGAGACTAAATCAACGTGAGTTCGCCTCACATCCAATTGATCTTGAACGTGATCAGCTCCCCGACTTCTTTAAGAAGCTGGGGATCTAATAGCCTAGCAAAACTGATTCTGCATTAAAGATTTTAAGCGATAAAGCCATAATTTTAATTATGCTGGTATAAATCCTGTCATATATTAAGCATACTAAATATAAAATTTTAGTTTATCGTATTAATTAAAAATAAATAATGAACATGAGGCTGTTCCAATTATTTTGCTGCTAAGTGCTCGTCAAGAATTTAGCAAAATTGTATATAAATAATGTTAATTCTAAAATCCTTTTTATCTTATGGCTCTATTGCAACCATCTCCACTGAGCATCAAAAAAAATACACGTACAGTCGGACGCAGTTTTCAGCCAACATTTTTAATCATATTTACCTTATTAATGGTAGCTGGAATCAGCACTCGTCTAGCATATTTGCAAATTGTTGAAGGAGTACATCATCGAAAGCGAGCAGAGGCGAACCGGATTCGGTTGATTCCCAAACACCCGGAACGCGGCAACATTTTTGATCGTAATGGCAAACTTTTAGCCAGCACTCGCTACCCTCGGTCTGTGTACTTATGGCCGATGGCACATACTAAGCCCGCGTGGTCGGTTGTAGGATCGCGTCTATCCCAAATTCTCGACATCTCTCAAGAAGAGATGGAAAAGAAGCTAGAAGAAGCAGGTGTTAACTCTTCTTCACTCATTAGAATTGCTCGTGACTTAAATGAAGCCCAAATCACGGCATTGAAAGAGTATGCAAACGAACTCCAAAATGTAGAAATTCATACGGAAGCTGTTCGCTATTATCCTCACGGCAAGGAATTGGCACATGTACTAGGTTATACACGCGAATTGACCGCCGAGCAGTTAAAAGAAAAGCGAAAGGAAGGCTACCGATTGGGCGATGTCATTGGTCAGATGGCAATCGAAAAGGCTTATGAGAAAACGCTGCGGGGTGAATGGGGCGGTCAGCAGGTGGAAGTAGATGGTGCTGGTCGGCCGCTGCGAGTTTTGGGCGAGAAACAGGCAAAAGCCGGTAATGATTTACACTTGACCATCAATTTAGATGTGCAAAAGGCAGCAGAAAAAGCTCTAGGCGATCGCGATGGTGCGATCGTGGCCCTTGACCCTAAAAACGGCGCTGTTTTAGCAATGGTATCTCACCCCACCTTTGACCCAAATATTTTCTCTAAGCAGAAACTTACCCAAAAAGATTGGGAGACTGTACAAGGTGCAGATCATCCCTTAGTTAATCGTGCCCTCAGCGCTTTTCCACCCGCCAGTACCTTCAAAATCGTCACCACGACTGCTGGGCTAGAATCGGGTAAATTTTCTCCTAAGACAGTTCTACAAACCTATGGTTCTCTAAACATTGGTGGAACTCGCTTTGGGGAGTGGAATCACGCCGGATTCGGGCCGTTGGGTTTTGTTGGGGCATTACAGTGGAGTAGTGATACCTTCTTCTACCAAATTGGTCGGGGAGTCGGCGGCCCAACTCTGATTGAATGGACTCGTAAGTATGGATTTGGCAAAAAAACTGGACTTGAGTTCGTCAACGAAGAATCAAAAGGCTTGGTTCCAGATGAGATCTGGAAACAGAAAGTTTGGAAGATGCCTTGGACTGTAGGCGACAGCATCAATATGTCAATTGGTCAAGGTGCTTTACAAACCACACCTTTGCAAGTTGCCATCATGTTTGCTGTGCCAGCGAATGGTGGTTATCGAGTCCAGCCGCACTTACTTAAGGACAATGAAGAAGCAAAAAGCTGGCGAGAATCTTTAAATATGAAACCGACAACTATAAATATTCTCCGCGAAGGACTGCGGAAAGTCGTGGCTGAAGGTACAGGCAAAGTTTTGAACCAGCCAACAATTCCCCCTGTGGCTGGTAAAAGTGGCACTGCTGAAGCATGGAAGGGTCGTATCAAGCAAAATCACGCTTGGTTTGGTGCTTATGCACCCGCTGAAAAGCCAGAAATTCTCATCGTGGCATTTGCCGAACATTCCGGCGGCGGTGGCGGTAGTGTTGCTGCTCCGATGATCTTACAAATTATGGAGGACTATTTCCAGCGAAAGTATCCAGGTAAGTTTCAGAAACCAGAGACTTCAATCCCAAGATAACACCCGTCAAAACTATTAAGGATAAGGGAAAAACTGAAAGCAGTTTTGATAGACATGACTTCTGCCTCCTTTATTCGGATGATCCCAATATAAAGAAGCTATTAATATATCAAATGTTCTATAGATTTTCTCCTAACTCCCTTAACCTTGCAGCTAAACGTTCTGCGCGTTGATGTTCGGCTTCCGCACGTTGGTATGCTGCTTCTGCGCGTTGATGTTCGGCTTCCGCACGTTGGTATGCTGCTTCTGCACGCTGACTTTCGGCTTGTGCGCGTTGGTGTGCTGCTTCCTCTGGTAAGAAAACTAAATTTCCTTCGCGGTCATAAAATCGTAACCAAGTGGCAGTTTCTCGGTCTATTGTTCCTTCCCAAGTTCCCAACCAAAATCCTAATGTTTCACACCACAAGCAACCTTGCTCATTGGCAACTAAAGGCTGATAGCGAAAATTTACATCTAATCGCCATCCTTGTAAGGAGTTGGCATCAAAAGGGTCAAAAACGAAACAGTCTCTAGTTTTAAAAACTTTTTCATAAAGATTCTTTTTCTCCCCTATATCCACATTTCTTGTTGAGGGGGACATTAATTCGACAATTACATCAGGATAGCGTCCGTCCTCGTCCCACACAACCCAACCTTGACGAGAACGATTTCCTTCGACGTTGAGAGCTACAAAAAAATCTGGCCCCCTGGAATCCTGGTTTCGCGCCTGGGTACGACTATAGTAAACAAACATATTACCACCGACGAAGTAATCATTGCGGTCTGACCAAGCTTGTTGTAAAGACCGGATCAAAACGTTCATGGCAATACGGTGGCGGTTACTTTCCAATGGTTCTGCGTCATCAAATATTAAATCTGTCGGTGGCAAAGGAGGTTCCCAGTCTGGGACAGGAGGCATTGGGAAACTTTGGTTTTGAGTAATGTTAGTTGACATCGCATAAGCTCCCAACTTGAGATTTATTGAGATTTGTCTGAATTTTCGGCAATATATTCATTATTTTCTAACAAAAAATCTCCAAGAGGGTGCGGTGACACGAAGCTGAAACACTTCAGGTGTATCGCAACAAACAAAGTCAGATGATTTTATTAGACTGTGCGATCGCTTTGATTAGGGTATCTGAGCGGGTTTCAAATTTCTGGCTTTGTAAAACGTTTCTAAGCTGTTGCGATCGCCCACATAACGCCAGTGCCAAGGCTCATAACTCACACCTTGAACATTGTCTTTAGGAAATGATATCTCAAAGCTGAAGCGTGCTGCATTCGCTTGTAGCCACTGATAAGCTTTGGTATTGTCAAAGTTGGTTTGGAGATTAGTTGCTGGTACTGCCCCATCTCCAATGTCCACAGCATAACCTGTGTGATGTTCGCTATGACCAGGAGGAGCGCTGAGGGCAGCTCTTTGGGCTGGGGTTTGATTTCGCTGAGCGCTAACATTAAAAAATAACTGTTCCTGCTCTTTCACCGAGCGAAAGCCAGAAATTGGCACTAAAATTACACCCGCACTCCGCGCTACTTGTGCCATTGCCTGAAACTTTTCAGCAGCAGCTTTTCGCATTTTGATCCGCCCATTGGCGTTAATCGGTGCTAGCTCGGACTCAGGTGCTTCCGGGTATATCAAATGTCCCAATAGAGCATCGCCACTATTACCTTGGGGGTTGACAGAATTACTAGATTCTGATGGTGTAGGTGCTGGTGAAGTTTGAGAATCAGCGGTTCTTTTGGGTGCAGTGACGAAAAACAAAAAACCACTAATCAAAGCCAGTATGACAAATCCCACTACTCCCCCAATCAGCAAAACCTGGGTGCGTACACGTACCTTGGTTCCTAAATCAGGAGTATCGCGTAAAGCCGCTGGAATATCATCACCAGGTTCACCCGATGAGCTTTGCGGTTTTCCAGAAAACCCAACTTTATTCAAAGGTCAACTCCTGCTTTTGATTTATAACAGATTGTAGACTGGACAGAAATAAACATATTGGGTAACATTTTACATCTGTATTCCTAGGCGTAATCTTGACAAATCTCCTAGAACTATACGTCAAGCTGGTGGGATTAGTCCTAGTAGGATTTATTTTGGGACGTAAACTACCTAACACAGTGCCCAATCTTTTGGGGCAGACACTTTTCTGGGTGGGAGTACCTATAAGCATAGTAGCGTTTTTACGCCAAGCTGACTTGTCAGGGCAAATTTGGATTGCACCTGCGATCGCCTATTTAGCTATTTTACTAGGAGCATTTTTAGCTTGGTTGGGAATTAAAGCGCAAGCCCATTTCACAAATTCCATTCCTCAACAATCAACACAGGGTAGTTTAATTTTGGCGGCAATGGTCGGTAACACAGGTTATCTTGGCTTTCCTGTCACCTTAGCAATGGTAGGACAAGAGTACTTTGCCTGGGCACTATTCTACGATTTACTGGGGTCACTCTTTGGAGCTTATGCCTTGGGTGTAGTGCTTGCATCTCATTTTGGCAGCAATGTCAGGAGTTATTGGCAAATTGCTAAAGCAATTTTAATTAATCCTGCTCTGTGGAGTTTCGGCTTTGGCTTGCTATTTCGACAGGTAAAAATCCCCACAGTAATAGAATTATGCCTAGAAAAACTTGGTTGGAGTACCGTTGCTTTGTCTCTGGTGTTAATTGGAATGCGACTCTCGCGGCTCAATTCTTGGCATAGCCTACCACAGGCAGGGATCAGCTTAGTAATCAAAATGCTACTAGTTCCCTTGATTTTAGGCAGCATCCTACCACTGTTTGGTGTAACTGGTTCCGCAGCACAGGTAATTGTGTTACAAATGGCAATGCCTCCAGCGTTCGCCACACTGGTAATTGCTGAAACATTCAATCTTGATCGCGATCTTGCTGTGACTGCCTTAGCAGCTGGGGTTATGGCATTGCTGATTACTCTCCCAGTTTGGCTGTGGCTATTTTGAGACAGGAGATAGGAGACAGTATTTATAGCGGTTCTTATTCGCATTAAAGACAAAATCACCCCATCCTATCGAACACATCTGTGTTTAGGACTGGGGTAAGGTTTTCAGATCAAACAAGGTTAAAGAAAGCATACGTTATTTTTGCAGGTCGATAAATTGGCATTGTCGGCCGATGCAATCGAATTGTCAGAGGTTGCGTTGAGATAGCCCGCGATGCAAATAAGCTATGAAACATTTAACATTGAATATTTGCTTGTAAGAATTATTAACAGTCAAAAATTTCTACCCCTGCTCCCCTACCCCCCACCTCTCACCTCATCACCTTGGCTGCAAGTTCTGCGGGGTTCATCTGCTCGTAGTGTTCAAAGGGTTGGTGAATCCAGGGGTTGTCAGGTAAGTAATCGACGTAGTAATTGGGTGCTATAACCGAACAAGCTTTATACCAAAGTACGGCGGTGCGAATTTCCTCAATAGGGAAATCGCTATTTTCCTTAAGCCAAGGTATAGTCTGCTGGAGTGTGATCCCAGAGTCTACCAAGTCATCCACAAGAAGAATGCGTGAACCTAACTTTTCGCTGGTCATCGTCAAGTGGTGCGAGAAGATTAAATTACTTCTTTCTTGCTTGCCAGGGCCACTATAAGATGATGCTGCTAAAATTGCCAGCGGTTGCTGGTATATACGAGACAAAATATCTCCAACTCGCAGTCCCCCTCTGGCAAGACAGATAATCTGGTTGAATTCCCAACCTGATTGATAAATCTGAATAGCCAGTTGTTCGATTTTTTGGTGATAATCTGACCAAGAAACGTAAATGTCTGGCATAAGGTTAAAGGAAGTGATTAATCGTTAGTAAGACAACGCAAACTTTTTATTTTATTATGAGCGCAAGATATTATGAACGATTCAACCGCTGATAGCGATGCCCAACGAACTCTTGAAAGTGAAAAACTGCCTTTTAAAACAAAACTGGCTTATGGTGCAGGCGATTTAGGGCCAGCAATTACTGCAAATATCTCTATCTTTTTTCTGTTGGTTTTCTTTACCAATGTTGCCGGTATTCCAGCAGGTTTAGCTGGCAGTATTTTGATGATTGGTAAAATCTGGGATGCGGTAAACGATCCAATGGTCGGGTTACTGACTGATAAAACAAAATCTCGCCGCTGGGGCCGCCGTCTTCCTTGGCTATTATATGGGGCAATTCCCTTTGGGATTTTCTTTTTCTTGCAGTGGATTGTACCGCGATTTAGTGCAGAACAGAGTAATAATATTTGGCCGTTGTTCTGGTATTACGTAGCAATTGGGTTGATATCTCAGGTTTTTTACACCGTTGTAAATTTGCCTTATACGGCAATGACTCCAGAACTAACTCAGGATTATGACGAACGTACAAGCCTCAACAGCTTTCGCTTTACGTTTTCCATTGGTGGCAGTATTTTATCGCTGATTTTATCGAAAATTGTTTTTTCTCAGATTGCCGATCGCCAGCAACAATATATAGTTTTAGCAGCAATTTGCACTGTAATTTCTGTATTGTCGTTGTATTGGTGCGTTTTTGGAACACGCGATCGCATTTTAGCTTTTGAGGCAAAACGCATTCAACTTGAAGAACCTCCATCCATTCCCATCGGCGAACAGCTAAGAATCGTCTTCAAAAATCGACCTTTTCTATTTGTTATCGGTATATATCTTTTTTCTTGGTTAGGCGTGCAGATAACAGCCAGCATTATTCCCTACTTTGCAGTTAACTGTATGCGCCTCCAAGAATCAGACGTACCTACAGTTATGATTGCAGTCCAAGGAACCGCCCTTGTGATGCTATTTGTCTGGGGTGCGTTGAGTAAAAAAGTCGGGAAAAAACTTGTTTATTTTATGGGAATGAGTTTATGGATAATAGCAGCAGCCGGACTATTTTTCTTACAGCCTGGTCAAATAGGTTTGATGTATCTGATGGCTGTGATGGCAGGTTTTGGAGTTTCCACAGCTTATCTAGTTCCCTGGTCGATGATTCCAGATGTAATTGAATTAGATGAACTCCAAACCGGACAACGCCGAGAAGGAATTTTTTATGGCTTCATGGTTTTGCTGCAAAAATTTGGTTTAGCTTTCGGACTATTTTTGGTAGGTAATGCTTTGCAAATATATGGTTTCAAAGAATCTGTACCAGGACAGAGTACACTACCCATCCAACCTGATTCTGCACTATTAGCCATTCGCATAGCCATTGGCCCTTTGCCTACTATTTGTTTAATTTGTGGCTTATTTTTAACGTACTTTTACCCTATTACCCGCGAGATGCACGCAGAAATAATGCTAAAACTCAAAGAACGGCAGGAGATGAAGGGAAGATGACCAGATGTGCAGCAGTAGGAAAAGCAGGACAAATGACTTTTAACACTTAACTCTTAAACAAATAACCAATGACAAATGACTTTTTATGAGGCTTATACGTTACCTGGGTTAGTGAAGATATTACTCAGACCAATAACAGACAATATAGGAAACCCGAGAGGATTGCCAGACTTGGTTATAAACACGAGGGCTAATCGTTCAAGTGTCTGGAAATCCTCACAAGCTCAGCTTAACACCCTTCAAGAACTTAACGGTTGGTGTTTCATCTGCACCTCTACCAAAAGTAGGAAGTAAATATTACAAAACAATGTGATTAAAAATACATTATGCTTATTGGACGTTTGCCACAAGCTTTTGTCGGCTTGTCAACATAGTAAGTAACGCGATGTGCAACTTTATTGTCATGCTGTTCGCGTTAGCAAATATCTTTATGGAGAGATAGTTTCATTAGTTTGAGAAGATGACTTGCTACTCAAGAACTTCCAGATTCTTTGAATAGCTATTATTAGAACACCAATTACAATAATTCCTGCTACCACTGGTAGAGCGATCGCTAATACAGACAGTACAATAGCGATAATCAGTTCAGTAGTTGACAAGACTGGATTAGTTAATCCGCCTGAGACGCCAGTAGACCCAAGCCGCAAGATATTCATTAATCCCTTAGTTAACCCGGCGGTTCCACCACCTGCGATTAAAGCTAACGTCCATTGCACCAGTGGATTCATCTCAGGAGCAAGAGATGCCGTTACAATCGTCCCAGCGATAATTGCCGCAGGTGTGGAAACAATATCCAGCAGATGATCCAACCAAGGAACATAATAACCGCTGATTTCAAGTAAACAAGCGATCGCAAATACAATTAAAGCTTGAGGTGTTTCTACCCAATCAAAGTCAGTCGGCAAATCTAAATGCCCAACAACTGAAGCTACACTTAATGCCAGCAGTGGTACAAAAACTCTAAAGCCAGCCGCCGCACTTAAACTGATACCCAGTAAGAATTCGATAAATGTATTGAGATTGAATAAAGTATTGAAATCAATAGTAGGACTCAAGTTATCCTCCTAATGGTTTTTCGATTCTTGAGTTTATGGTAGCGGCAACTCTAAGCTTTGATCACAGCATAAGAGACGTGCAAAAATATTTCATCCAACTATATGGGTATTGACAATGCTTCATCTAGTCAGAGGGTGGGTTAAGTTTATTACCGTCAATTCCATCTCCTTTTCTACTGATAACCTGCTGCTTGTAACGAAAACAATCTGGCATAGCGCCCTTTAACCTGCAATAATTCCTCGTGAGTTCCCTGTTCCACAACTTTGCCATCTTCTATAACCAAAATTTTATCGGCCATACGTACTGTCGAAAAACGATGGGAAATCAAGAATACCATCTGACTTTGAGTAAGGCTGCGAAAATGATTAAAAATATCAAACTCAGCTTGGGCATCCATTGCCGATGTCGGTTCATCCAACACCAAAATATCTGCTTGAGTTCGCATAAAAGCACGTGCCAAAGCTATTTTCTGCCACTGTCCCCCAGAGAGTTCCTGTCCTCCCTTGAACCACCGGCCAAGCTGGGTTTGGAAGCTTTGGGGCAATTGTTGAATAAAAGGTTGCGCCATGCCTTTTTGGGCAGCAATTTGCCAGCGTGTTTTATCTTCTAGATACTCTACATCACCCACGCCAATATTTTCCCCCACAGTAAACTGGTAGCGAACAAAGTTTTGGAAAATTACACCAATGCGACGCCGTAGCACATCTACATCCCATTCCTGCAAATCCAAACCTTCTAGTAAGATACGTCCAGAATCAGGGGTGTAAAGTCGAGTAAGTAGTTTGATTAAGGTAGTTTTACCGGAACCGTTTTCACCTACAATTGCAAGTTTCTCTCCGGGTTTCAATTGTAGCGAGATGTTTCTTAAAGCAGGCTTTGAACTTCCCGGATAAGTAAACGATACATTCTCAAAGCGGATACCATCTTGAGGATTTAAACCTTTGATAGCTTTACCCCAAGATTTTGGTACTTTTTCTTCTAAAAAGTTGTAAAGATTTGATAAATATAGGTTGTCTTCGTACATCCCTCCAATATTCGTGAGGATACCAGAGAAAGTAGACTGTCCTTGACGGAATACAATCAGATACATTGTCATATCTCCCAAGGAAACCCTACCTACCGCTGTTTCCAGTACGATCCAAGCATATGCCATGTAAAAAGCGGCAGTACTCACTAAACTTAGAAGATATCCCCACAGTCCCCGTCGCAAAGTCAAATCTCGATCTTCACCATAGAGTTGATGAAAAAGGTTGCGATAACGTCCTAGTAGCATCTGACCCAACTGGTAAAGTTTGACTTCTGTAACAAAGTCTTCTCTCGCCAGTAGATTTTCTAAGTAGTGCTGTTGGCGGGTTTCTGGCGTACGCCAACTAAACAGGCGAAAGGCTTCTCCAGCAAACTTCGTTTCTGCAATGAACGCAGGCATAGCTGCCAAAATCAGCGCCACTACTGCCCAAAGTGAAAATCTTATTAGTAAAACGCCATAGGTAACAAGAGAAACAGCACTTTGCACTAGTCCAAAGGTGCGGTTGATTAGGGAGAGAGGACGAACTGATGCTTCTCGCCGTGCATTACTCAATTTATCATAGAATTCTGAGTCTTCAAACTGCCATAGATCGAGTGTCAGCGCCTTTTCTAGAATAAGTACATTCACTCGCTGACCAAGTAACGCTCGCAACAATGATTGACAAACACCGAGTCCTCTTTGACTACCTGCTAATAAAACTACAGCGAATGCTTCTAATCCTACGTATAACAGAGGTTGAGAAATATTGACAAAACCATTGCTCTGTGCATTACCCTGAGAAAAAACTACTGCATCAACAATTAATTTACTGATGTAAGCGATCGCAGCTGGTAAAAGCCCAGCCACTAAAGTTAAAGTAGCCAGAATAATGGTAAGAGAGTGACTAGTAGTCCATACCAAGCTTACAGCCCTTCCACTGTAGCGGAAAACCATCAGTGATTGGTGTAACGCATTTCGTTTCACTCTAGGCATTTTTTAGTTTCCATTGGACTGTAGACTTTGACCAATTATCTGAACACAGCCGTGCTGCGTGTGCTGTAATTCGATTCTCAACCAGCTTGAGTGCGCGGCCCGCTGCTTTATCACTATCCAATTTTCTAAGTCTTTGACCAATGTCATTTTTTAGGCGTGCTTATTTTGGCTCAATACTAGTATAAACCTACTACCAAAAGGCTTTACCGCATAAGTCTGAGCCGCTTGTAACTTTTCTTTTTTTTACTGTTACCGGATGCTTTGAGTGAAGCAACCAACCCAAGGAATTTTTGAATGGATGGTTCATCCACTACTATTGCTATAAAATTGCACCTAACTGAGAACCACTTTTATCTAAACAAGATTTAGGGAATTGGTAAAGCGATCGCACACCTTACACTCACCTACCGACAATGGCATCTACTGACACAGCTACATTCGGAAATGCAACTGGATAAATAATCCCAACCGTTAATGTAGACTTTGATCTATATTCCCCATCTTGGGGGTCTTGAAACACCACAAGCTGTTTTCTTTTAAGGTTAACTACCCAATATTCAAGAATGTTGACCTCTGCATAGATTTTGGTTTTAGTCTCTAAATCCTTGTCTAAGCTGGAATCTGAATATTCAATCAGCCAAAAAATATTTTCAGAATAAGGGTGATGTTTTAAGTATTCACGCCTCAATCGTTAGTACAACGTTTGATATTGGTTGGAGGTGCTTTCCTTTCGTCGTCACCCGGCTATTCATCCTTTCCTGCTACCCTGAGGAAGTGAAATTCCGCCGAATTCGTTAAAAGTTTTCTTGACCCATCTAAGATTTTAGAATTTTACAGATCGCTATTATTTAAAGTGAAATCTTCATACTCAAATCCAACCACTTCGACTGAGTAATCGGCGCACTACTAGAAATATAGTCCACTCCCGTCTCTGCTACAGCGCGAATCGTGTCCAAAGTTACATTCCCTGAAGCTTCAATTTTCACGTGGCTATCCTCTTGACGAATTAACTGTACAGCCTGATGCATCATTTCCAGAGGCATATTATCTAACATAATAATGTTGGCTTTGTACTGTAAAGCTTCTTTCACCTGCTCTATATTTTCAGTCTCTACTTCTATTGTCAGAGGATAAGGTATCCGAGAACGAATGCGAGTAATTGCTTCTCTAATACCTCCAGCCGCCGCAATATGGTTGTCCTTAATCATCACCGCATCATCCAATCCCATGCGGTGATTAATCGCCCCACCCAAAGCAGTCGCGTACTTTTCCAAAATTCTCAGTCCTGGAGTAGTTTTGCGGGTATCAACCAGTAGAGCAGGGAAATCAGCAATTTTATCAACATATATGTTAGTGAGGGTTGAGATACCACTTAACCGCATAGCCAAGTTGAGAGCTACCCGTTCGCCGCTCAGCAG
>JAHHHK010000035.1 GCA_019359395.1 Komarekiella atlantica HA4396-MV6 | reverse complement strand
ATCGCAGTTAGTACAGATGTGATTTTGTTTACCTCTCCGCTTTCCATTCTTTCTAATTTCCGTAGACCCACAGTATGGACATTGCACAGTAGATGACCTCAATTCATCCCTCTATTATGCAATGCCCTCTACTAAAGGGTTGTTGCAATCATTAATTGAATCGGTACTAGATTTTTCGCTGATTGCAATTATGAATTATGTTGACAGATAGACCATTGTAAAGACGTTGCATTGCAATGTCTCTACTTACCCCATCAATCTGTATATAATCACTTTTCCTTTCCAATCTTCTTCTACAAACACTAAGTACTCACCATTTGAACGCCGAAAAGCGCGGATACCGTAGGGTATATCAATCCAGCCGCTTTCACTTCCAACTTCTGGGCCGGGTTTTAACTTTTGTACTTGCGTTCCCGTTGCTGTGTTGTAGACGTATACCTCTGCCGTTTTCATTGTCACAGCAAATACATATTCTCCAGCTATACTCATCGCAGCTGTAGATACTTCACGTTTGCCGGTGGTGTCGTGTGGAATCACAATCCGATAACGGGGAGTGCGATTTCCTTGGCTCCAATTGTCAAAACGTGCAATTTCAGAACCAACGATTCCGTTATCGTCACCGATCGCAGGATGATCTCCTGTGAAACCTGACAAATACATAGTATCTGTTTCTGGGAAATATTCGATCCGCCGCAAATCTGTAAATATCTTCGGAGTGGTTTGCTTTTGCATCGAACTATAAGAATAAATGGGATTACCCTTTGCATCTATTCCTTGTAAAGGATAGTGCCGGATGCCATCTTCTGTTCGTAAAGTTTTCCAAACATCTCCTTTGCTGTCTACCCACCAGCCACCAATAAAGGGATAATCTTTACTGCTATCATACTCATTTTTTTCAAACGCCCCATTACCGTTACTATCGCGCCATATCCACTCGCCTTTTTCCGGTTGCTGCGGTGGCCAGTTTCCTGAGATAGATTTTTTATCTTTGCCATTAGTACCGACAAACATTCCCGCTGGTATGGCAATGTTGCCATCTGTAGCTGAATTGAAACGATATATTTGCAGAAAGCTGCCATACATATTTGTCAGGAACAAGAAAGGCTTACCTTTGATACGTCGAACAAAGGTTCCATCTGGCGATGTATGCAAGCGGGGATCTTGAGGATATTTGAAAGCGTTTAAAGTATAACCCTTGTAAGTCCATTGCTTGCCAGCAGGCTGGCTGTAATCCATCAAATAGTGTTCCTGCTTGGTGAATACGTCTACACCATCAGTTTTGGGATCAGCATCCGCATTATCGACAAATATCAATCCTAGTAATTGCCATAATTGTTTTCCTGATGGCGAGAATTTCCGTAAATCAGTCCCGGATTTGTTGAAACCATTACTATTTATATAGATATTGCCTGCGCTATCTGTACCAACTCCGGTAATACCATAAAGTTTTAAATCTCGGACTTCACCCGGAATACCTGCATAAATACCGCCTTTGCAACCGAAACTACTCACCTGTACTGGTTTATCTTTGATGTCATAAGTCAACATTTGCTGACGCGGCCCATTTTCTGCCACTAACAGCCTACCTTGATGATCAATTGCGATCGCTGTTGGTTCAACAACATCTGCAATCTGTTGAGGCAATTGCTTTCCAGCTTGGGAATAATGCAAAATCTTGGCCGGGTTACTACCATTTTTGCTTTGAATAATCCACAGATTTCCTTGTCTATCAACGGTTATCGTTCCCGGACGAGCAAGGCTAAAGCTGCGAAGTTCTTTCATTGTGTCAGTATTGTAGACACGAATGCGATCGCTAGCAAAATCACTTACATACAACTCGCTTCCCACAGTTGCTAATCCAGTGACTTCACTTTTGGTGCTGGTGATTAACATACTTTTATCCCAACCACGTCCTTCAGGAAATGGTGCAGGTTTTCCAGATAAGTCGTAACGTCTGACGCAGTACCAAGTTGTTCCTTCCGCAGGATAATCTTCTTTTGACTTACCCATTGCACCTTGGCTCATAGCAATGTAAATATATTTACTATTTACAGCCACGGCTTTGCCACCGCTACGACTCCAGCCGTGAGTATCACCAATAGCACTAATTACTTTGCCATCTTTATATATTTGTGCTTCTGCTCCAGCTTCATCCCAATGGCTGTTAGTATAAACTTTGCCATCGGCAGCAACATACATTGCTTCTATATTGTTTTGTACCCGCAGATTTCCACTACCGAAAGTATTACCTATCCAAGATGTTTTGTATGTGAGTGCAGGCGTTCCAGTTGTAGCCCAATCTGTTGTAATTCCAATAGAAGTAACAATTACTCCGACAGTCAAACTCAGTAAAAAATTGAAAATTTTGCTTTTATGCCAACGTCTAGTTTGAGATAGCTTCTTGATATGCCGATTAAGCCTTTGACAAAACTTACCCAACTGTAGTGGTAATTTATTTTTCATAAAATTCCTAAGCTTGTAATTCCTTTTTAATGCTCATTCTTTCTGGAATTCCAAAAAAAACATAGTTCTAAATTGACTGTGTATACATCACGCCATACAGCTCAGTAATTAACACCTAAATATCACAAATTGAATGCATGGTATTCTGCTATACCTGCATTATATGTATATGAACTGACAATGTAGATTATCAAGTATACTGCTGCAAACAAATATCAATTATCAACACTCAAAACCCTGATAATATCGACGTTGAGGTATAGAATTTTGACTATCTTGTGTTGTTGTATTTATTTGCGTTTGTTTACCTTAAACTATCTAAACCAAGAAAACAATTGATACTTAATTACTGTTTCTTCGTTTAGCAGTACATATATATAGATAACAAACAATTGATATTAATAATTTAGCTTTTACTAAAATTTTATAAAAACAACATCAACTTTTAAAATTTAAGTTAGTAGCTTTAATTAAATTAGTTTAAGGTATTAATCTTTACTTATTAATTAGCAAGTAAAAAGTAATACAAAAATAATTATAAATTATTTAGTCTCATGCAAATAGTTTTTGATCATTATGGTTATTCTTTATGAACTGAGCGCCTGGCAACACTGTAAAAAACTTAGATATATAGTTATTAATCAAGTATCATATTTATCAAATTTAGTGTTATCTAATTAACAAAAAATACGTTTCAATTTACTCGTTGACAGAAAAATCTAAATAGGTTATAAGATAGTGTTATTTAAAAACTATCATTTATAATGTATGCGTAAATCCTAACTTTAATAGTTTAAATTTCTATATATTTAAAATTTAAAGTCAAATTTGTATGCAAGATTACTTGAAAAGTGCGGATAATGCATAGAATAGCAGGATATATATAATTACTAGCATCATTAATTTGCTGCTGAATTAAAGTAAAACGCTTGAGTTGATGTGATTAATAAACTCACACTCAATAAATTCTGGGAGACACATTTTTGAAAAGTTACAAAGAAAATTTTAATTCAACATCTGCATCAATCCTCACTCTGGGATTAGGATGGTTTCCCAAAACACCTGGAGGTTTAGAAAGGTATATTTATGAACTAACTCATAAATTAGCAGCAAATCAAGACCAGGTTGAATTATGTGGAGTTGGTCTACCAGAAGGTGAACAAAATTTGCCAATTAAGCTAACTAACTTGGCTTCTCCAGATAGTGCTATTTGGCAAAGGCTATGGTCAATTCGCACGAACTTCAAGAAAACTAGAGTTAGTAAACCAGATGCTATTAATCTGCATTTTGCATTATACAGTTTTCCTATTTTAGATATTTTACCGAAGAGAGTACCAATTACCTTTAACTTTCATGGGCCTTGGGCTTTTGAGAGTCAGCAGGAGGTTGTTAATAAAAAACTGAGTATTTTTCTCAAGCATTGGCTGATAGAACAAAGCACTTACAATCGTTGCGATCGCTTTATTGTTCTTAGTAAAGCATTTGGCAATATTCTACATCAACAATATCAAATTCCGTGGAGTAAAATTCATGTTATTCCTGGTGGAGTGGATATTACCAAATTTCAAACAAACTTATCACCTCAAGAGGCTCGAACACAGTTAGGTTGGCCTAGTAATCGCCGTATTTTATTTACATCCCGTCGTTTAGTACATCGAGTCGGGCTTGATAAATTATTGCAAGCTGTGGCGATAATTAAACCAAAAATTCCAGATGTTTGGCTGGCGATCGCAGGTCGTGGTCACATCCAAGCTACACTACAACAACAAGCGACAGAATTAGGACTAGATGACAACGTTAAGTTTTTAGGTTTTATACCTGATGAGCAATTACCTATAGCTTACCAAGCTGCCGATTTAACAGTTATGCCCAGTCAATCTTTTGAAGGATTTGGATTAGCAATAGTCGAATCTTTAGCCTGTGGTACTCCAGTTATGTGTACTCCAGTTGGGGGAATGCCAGAAATTTTAGAGAACTTTTCACCCGATTTAATTACTAGTTCTATCGAAGTTTCTAGTATTACTGAAAAACTAGAGAATGTGTTTTTCAAAAACATACCCATACCTTCAAGAGAAGCCTGTCGTCAGTATGCCACTACACACTACGACTGGAATAAAATTGCTCAGCAAGTACGGAATATTCTATTAGCTTAAATAAATTTAATTTAACTACCCCTAAGAGACAGTCATTCGAGAATGGGGTATTACAAGGAGATTTTATGAAAATTCTTTTTTTAGACCAAAGTGGTAAACCAGGTGGTGCAGAATTATGTTTAATAGATATTGCTAAACCATATCGTGATCGCGCTCTTGTAGGACTATTTACAGATGGATCATTTAAAAATTTACTACAGCAAAATAATATCCCGGTAGAAGTTCTCGCTAATAAAACAATCCAAGTTCGCAAAGAAAGCAGTTTGGCTCAAGGATTAAAGAGTTTGGGACAACTTGCACCACTAATTACTAAAGTAGTAAAAACAGCTAGTGAATACGATTTAATTTATGCCAACACCCAAAAAGCATTAGTTGTTGGGGCATTAGCTAGTTTATTCAGCCGTCGCCCTTTGGTTTATCATTTGCATGATATTCTTTCCAAAGAGCATTTTAGCCAAACAAACCTTCGCATTGCTATTAATCTAGCTAATCGTTTTGCATCATTAGTAATTGCCAATTCCCAAGCCAGTAAAACAGCCTTTGTGCAAGCGGGAGGCAACCCAAATATTATCAAAGTTGTTTATAACGGCTTTGAACCAAAAATCTATCAAACTAGCAAATCCGATATTAAGCAATTAAAACAAAACTTAGGACTAGAAAGACAATTTGTAGTTGGACACTTTAGCCGTCTTGCGCCTTGGAAAGGGCAACATATTTTAATTGCTGCACTTGCTGAATGTCCGCCACAGGTGACAGCACTTTTTGTTGGTGATGCACTATTTGGCGAACAAGATTATGTCCAACAGTTGCATCAACAAATTGCTGAAATGGGGTTAGAAAACCGTGTTAAATTTTTAGGATTTCGTTCAGATATCCCCCAGTTAATGGCTGCTTGTGAACTGGTAGCACATACCTCAACTTCCCCAGAACCGTTTGGTAGAGTCATTGTTGAGGCGATGCTATGCGGACGGCCTGTGGTAGCAGCAAAAGCTGGGGGTGCAATCGAGTTAGTAGAACACCGGATCAATGGTTTTTTGGTGACGCCAGGAAAACCCCAAGAACTTGCACAAGTAATTACCACCTGTCTTCAGGAGATAGAAACAACTGCAACTATAGCTCATAATGCTCAGGCGATCGCTAGTCAGCGTTTTGATGTAACAACTATTAATCAGCAAATCGCTCAACTGTTGTCCAAATATGGTTCAGATAAGCCTACAGGCTAAATCTCTTGTTATTTTCACATCTACTTTGTAAATAAATCAAAGTTTAATATTCTTTGTGCCTTAGTGCCTCTGTGGTGACAATTAATTAACCACTAAGACACAAAGACACAAAGTTTTAGTGAGCCTACCAGTTGCGCCACCCGCCCTTAGGTGAGATTTCATCAGTATACTTTGTTGCTTGACCTTGCAATAAAGATTGATATTCTGTGCTGCTGGCCCAGCGGTCAATTTCTCGTGCTCGCAGCACTGGTACTGGATGGGTTAATTGGGCTGTGCGGGCGGCTTTGACCATTTCGCCCAGTTCAGTCTTGCTGATATCATCGTAAGCGCGAGCTTGGGCAACAAAGGCATCAAGATTAAGTTGTGGAGCCAAGATTGGGGAGCCACCAGCCAACTTCATCAACACTGACATGACAACTTTGGGGTCTTGGGTTGCCAACAAAGCGGCGCGATCGCAGGTAAACTCAGCACAGCGTACCCATTCTAAAAGTTGTGCTTGTATCGCCTGTGCCAGGAAGGTTCCAACATTGGGCACAATTGCTGCCGCCAATATTAGTAAATTTACAGGCGTCAAGTAAACGCTGTGGTCACATTTGAGATGCCCCAATTCATGGGCAATTACTGCCTGTATTTCTTCTGGTGTCAGAATATCAATCAACG
This sequence comes from Komarekiella atlantica HA4396-MV6, assembly GCA_019359395.1. Lineage (GTDB taxonomy): Bacteria > Cyanobacteriota > Cyanobacteriia > Cyanobacteriales > Nostocaceae > Komarekiella > Komarekiella atlantica. The sequence goes on along the minus strand of JAHHHK010000035.1, from coordinate 62,087 downwards.
AGGTGTGCAGCACAATAAAAGGCTGCTTACCTCTGACAGCAAAAGTGTAGGCATTGGGAGCCGGATGTTGCCGGACATACAACTGGGGAGGCTCTATATCTAGGATTTTGCAGGCGTCTAACAACAGCTTGTGTAAATCGGGCAGTTGTTTTTCACCTACCAAAATGCTAGAGGCAATATTTTCCACATAAAAAATCTGCTCTGCCATTGGCCCAAGCCAGTTCCGTACCATCATGTCTATGCCTGGTATCTGCTTGAGAGTTTTGGTAGCTTCCAGATCTAATGGGTGACGAAATGAGTCAGCTTTTAAACCAATCAGCGGAGTTTTAAAAAAAGACATGGTGCAGCAAGCTATAAAAAACGCAACTGTGGCATCTGGCTGTTTATCTAAAACAGCCTTCCACAGCTAGTATAACGATTAAGTAGGGTGGGCATTGCCCACATTGGTATCAACTTCAGCTAAAAATAGCTTTCCTGTTGGCCCCCTCACCCGCCAGAGAATTCATTCTCTGGCGGATGAGCGAAAGTCTACTCAAGTAGACTCAGGATTTTGAGCGATTTTATAGTCATCTAAAGATGACTTTTGCTATGAGCAAGGAACTTCAGTTCATTGCGGGATATGGATTTCACGTTAAGTTGACACGTATGCATTGCCCACCTCACTACTAAGTTGAAATCGATGCTGGGGGAGTACTGCCATTGGCAGCTAATTCTGCATCTGCTGGTACATCTCCCACGCGCAGGATTCTAGCTCCTAACTGCTGCAACTTCATGTCGAATCGATCATAGCCACGATCAAGGTGGTGCAATCCCTGAATTGTCGTTTGTCCTTCGGCTGCTAGTCCTGCTAAAACTAACGCTGCTGATGCCCGTAAGTCTGTACCCAATACTGGTGCGCCAGACAACATCGGCACTCCCCGAACAAAGGCAGCGTTGCCTTTAACGCGAATATCTGCCCCCAAACGATTTAACTCTGAAGCATGACGCAAGCGGTTTTCAAACACAGATTCGTTAATTAGGCTGTCACCTTCCGCCAATGTCAGCAAAGCCATAAACGGTGCTTGCATATCTGTGGGAAAGCCTGGATGGGGCAAGGTTTCAATATCCGTTGCCTTGAAAGTTTCCGCAGGTAGGATGCGTAAGCAGTTGGGTGATTCCTCAAGTATTGTCACTCCAATTTCCCGTAGCTTGGCAATTACGGGAATCAAATGATCTGGTAGCACTGGCGACAAAGTAAGCTCTGAGCGAGTGATAGCACCAGCAACCAAAAATGTTCCTATTTCAATGCGATCGGGAATAATTGTGTACTCTACAGAATGCAACTTGGGGACGCCAACGATTGTAATCGTACTTGTCCCTGCACCCTGAATTTTCGCTCCCATCGCATTACAGAAATTTGCCAGATCGACTACCTCTGGTTCCCGTGCGGCATTTTCGATGATCGTTTCGCCATCTGCTAAAGTAGCCGCCATCATCAAAGTCTCTGTGGCTCCCACACTGGGAGTGTCCAAATAAATCTTGGCTCCTTTTAACCTGCCGCTGCTACCAGGAACATAGGCATTACAAATACCATGTTCAATCTGGACTTCGGCTCCCATTGCTTGCAATCCCCGGACATGCAAATCAACTGGTCTGGCCCCAATTGCACAACCGCCTGGTAAAGGCATCTGCGCTACTCCTAATCGTGCAAGAATCGGCCCAATGGCGAAAAAACTTGCCCGCAATTGGGTGACTAGTTCGTAGGGAGCTTTTGATGTAGTAATTTCGCTGGCATTAATATCTAAGATATCGCCGTGTCGTGTTAAGCGAATGCCCAAAGCTGATAAAACCTGACCCATCCGGTCTACATCAGCTAATAAGGGAACATTGCGGATGCGACAATCTCCTGAACATAGCAAAGTTCCAGCCATGATCACCAGTGCTGAATTTTTTGCTCCACTAATTTTTACGTGACCTCGCAAAGGATGCCCACCCCAAATTTGCAAGACTGAGGAGTCTGCTTCTGGAGTAAATTTGGCATCTGGTAAGCTGCTAGAAGGATTAATAAACCTACCTCCAAAAAAATAAATACATAATTGTCAAGGTTTGAAGTTGGTTTTGATTCTACATTAAAGATTCGATTTGTCCACAATTTTGAAACTACATCTTGCATTGCCTAATAGTGTTTTAAGTGTAAACTGACACCTATAAACACGTAATATTCAGCCTTACGGGCATTGATAAATTACACGCTTACTGAGTGTGCAACCTTTTATAGAAGCAAAATTAAATACTCAGTAAAAGGAACGCAATATTATCTTTGGTAGTCCGGCAATTAATGTGATAAAAACACCTCTTACTAAAACACAAAACTACTTTCTCCCAGTCTTCCCTATTTTTTCCCGATTACTTACTAGAAAATAAAGATATAGCAGATATTTTGAATCAAACTACTCTAACTTGATGATTTTGGGCAGTAAAAAATAATATTCCAATAAATAAAAATGTGATAGTTTGCGATCATCTATCTTGGCTTTAATGTTTCTGGGAACTACAGTAAGTAATTTCTGAGCACTAGAAATATTCTTTACTCATAGGCAATTTCCTTTATTGATTTCATTTGGACAAATAGGTGAGTTTGATAAGTAGATATACTTATTCCTCATCAGATGCATCTTGCGGAAGTTCCTCAAATATCAAGATCCATAGGAGACTAAAGAAAGAAGAACAGGCGTTACTGAATTGGGGTGTGAAATGAAATTTGTCATGCTGAGTACAGCAAAGCAAAACGGAGCGTCTAGTGAGATTCTTTCCTACGGAACGCTACGCGAACTGTTCACTTCTGCGCGAAAGGCTCCGCCAACGTTATGTACCCTGCGGGAACGCTGCGCGAACACAAGGACAAATCATACTTTGACTTAGTAACGCTGAAAGAAACGTATCTTACGGGTTTTGACGCAGGGAATGCTGCAAATAGCTAAGGAGGATTTATGCGTGCAGTACTTATGGCAGGCGGTTCGGGAACGCGGCTTCGCCCGTTAACTTGCGACCTGCCTAAACCGATGGTGCCTATCTTAAATCGACCAATTGCCGAACACATTATTAATCTTCTCAAACGACATCAAATTACAGAAGTAATTGCGACATTGCATTATTTACCTGATGTCTTGCGAGACTACTTTCAAGATGGTGGCGATTTTGGCGTACAGATGACCTACGCTGTAGAAGAAGACCAGCCCCTTGGTACAGCAGGCTGTGTGAAAAATATTGCCGAACTTCTTGATGAAACTTTTTTAGTCATTAGCGGCGATAGTGTAACAGATTTTGACCTCACAGCAGCAATTGAATTTCACAAACAAAAGCAGTCAAGAGCAACTTTGATTTTAACTAGGGTTCCTAACCCGATTGAGTTTGGGGTAGTGATTACCGATGAGCAAAGACGAATTCGCCGATTTTTAGAAAAACCCTCTACGAGTGAAATTTTTTCCGATACAGTCAACACTGGCACTTATATTCTTGAGCCAGAAGTTTTGGAATATCTGCCAGCAAACACTGAATCCGACTTTTCTAAAGACTTGTTTCCCTTGCTTCTAGCTAAAGATGAGCCAATGTATGGTTACATTGCTGAAGGTTATTGGTGCGATGTTGGTCATTTAGATGCTTATCGTGAAGCTCAGTATGATGCATTAGCTCGGAGGGTACAACTCGATTTTGCCTACAAAGAAGTTTCAACTGGGTTGTGGGTGGGTCAAAATACCTTTATTGACCCAACGGCAATTATTGAAACTCCAGCAGTAATTGGCGACAATTGCCGCATCGGGGCGAGAGTACAGATTGAAGACGGAACTATCATTGGCGATAATGTCACCATTGGCGCTGATGCCAATCTTAAGCGTCCAATTGTGTGGAATGGGGCAATTATTGGAGATGAAGCACAACTGAGCGCCTGCGTGATTTCTCGTGGGACTCGTGTAGACCGCCGCGCTCAAGTATTAGAAGCTGCTGTAGTGGGTTCGCTTTCTACGGTGGGAGAAGAAGCTCAAATTAGCCCTGGTGTGCGTGTTTGGCCCAGTAAGAAAATCGAGTCAGGTGCAATTTTAAACATTAACTTGATTTGGGGTAACATCGCTCAACGAAATTTATTTGGGCAACGTGGTGTGCAAGGATTAGCTAATATCGACATCACCCCAGAATTTGCCGTCAAGTTAGGAGCTGCTTACGGTTCTACTTTAAAACCCGGTTCTAAAGTAACGGTTTCCCGTGATCAGCGTAATATTTCTCGGATGGTGACGCGATCGCTAATTGCTGGTTTAATGTCAGTAGGTGTTGACATTCAAAATCTCGATGCTACAGCCATTCCCATAGCTCGTACAGTTATACCCACAATGTCGGTTAATGGCGGTATCCATGTACGAGTACACCCCGATCGCCCTGACTACATTCTCATTGAATTTATGGATGCCAAGGGGATTAATATCTCCAAGGCTCTAGAAAAGAAAATTGAGGGGGCTTACTTTAAAGAAGATATGCGGCGGGCGCTAATTCATGAAATTGGCGATGTAGCATACCCTAGCCAAGTCATTGACCGTTACTGTACTGCGTTTGAGAAGCTGTTACATGTTGCTACTCTTTGCAACAGTCGCGCCAAAGTGGTGATTGACTATGTTTATGCCGTATCTGGGGCAGTCTTACCCCAAATGTTAGATAAATTTGGCGCTGATGCGGTGGTGCTAAATGCCAGCCTGAATAAAAATGCTGTAACTACAACCGACCGCGAAGCATTGCTGACTCAGTTGGGTCATGTAGTCGAGGCGTTAAAAGCTAACTTCGGCGTCCAGGTAACGGCGAATGGGGAACAACTGATTTTAGTTGATGAATCGGGAAGCCTGATTCGTGGGGAAATGTTAACAGCGCTGATGGTGGACATGATGTTAACAGCTCACCCCAGAGGCACAGTAGTTGTGCCAGTTCATGCTTCTAGTGCCGTGGAACAAGTCGCCCGTCGCCACGATGGTAAGGTGATTCGCACTAAAGCCAATCCCGCAGCATTGATGGAAGCTTGTCAGAAAAATCCGAATGTGGTGGTAGGAGGTAGTGGAGAAGTTGGTTTTATTTTCCCGCAACTGCATCCGGGATTTGATTCCATGTTCTGCATTGCCAAACTGATTGAGATGCTGACCATTCAAGAGCGATCGCTCGCTACTGTCCGCTCAGAATTGCCTCGTGTAATTCACAAATCTTATACAATACGTTGCCCCTGGACAGCTAAAGGCGCACTGATGCGTTACTTGGTCGAAACTCACCCAGCCCAAAACCTAGAATTAATCGATGGAGTAAAAATTTGCCAGCCCTACGATGACAGTTGGTTGTTAGTTCTACCAGATGCCAGCGAACCACTGGTACATTTGTATGCAAATAGCAACGATCGCGATTGGGTAGATGATACCGTCAGAGATTACCGCGCCCGTGTCCAGTCATTTGTGGAGAGACAACAAGAATATCTCCCCGCTGAAGTGTAATTTCAATCAGTAATCAGCGATCGCTGATTACTGATTACTGCTCACCACTTACTGCTTACTGTTTACTGTTTACTGTTTAGTTTCTTCTCCCAAAATAATGCCTTACCCATCTGAGGATTTAGCTGATAGCCACTGAATCCGCACGCCTTGTATGCTAACTGGGCAACATGGTTTCCTTCTAGTACCTCTAGCGTGAGTTTGCAGCAGCCCAAATCTAACGCAATTTCCTCCGCTTTCTGTAGCAGCAGTTTGGACAAGCCTTGACCACGATGGGGTAAAGCAACGATGACATCGTGAATATTCAGTAATGGCTTGCACGCAAACGTTGAAAATCCTTCTAAGCAGACAACAAGCCCTGCGGGTTCAGCATCGACAAGCGCGAGAATGACATGAGCCGATTTTCTCTTTGCAAGCTCTGCTGAGAGATTTGCTTTAACATAGTCAGACAGACCTTTACCACCACCCATTGGGTCGAGCGCATACTCATCCATTAACTTAACCACAGCGTCCGCATGAGCAGGCATACTAAGATCTGCTTCAACAATTTCAATCATCTATTCTTGACTCTTCAAATATTGCCATAACGTTCCTGGTCAGCGGTTGCCGACAACTCTAGTTTTGGATATCTTATTTGAATAGAACTAGCCCTTTCAAGGTCTAAATTAAAAATATGTATTTTTCTTATTGTCTTAGTGTTTCAAAAGTCAAATTTTTTCATCACAAAGACACTAAGTTAAATTTATTTATAGGTATGTTAATTCTTAATTTTTAATTTTCCGTTCGCGTAGCGTCCCGCAGAAAAGGGGCTGATTTTGTGCTATTCGATAAGATATTGGTTCATAGATTTTGATATCAATTCTTTGTCTGGGAACCAAAGTGTATCTTTATTTGGACTGTTTAACAAAATTATTGGTAAGTTTGGGTTAAAAATAGATGCCCATGCTGACAAGAATGAACTTGTCCTAATTAATACGTTGCATCGAGACAGTAACAGAGCGTTTATTAGCGCTTCTTCACCTTTTTTAAAATTATCTTTACCTAAATTGATGTGATGAAAAGCTTCATTATTAATTGCTTTTAGCTGATCTTCATGGTTAAAAACTGGTATAAATTGAAATTCATTTTTTATATAATCAATAAAATCACCTTCATCACTGGCTACAAAAAGACAATCTACTTTAGGATGTTTTTTTAGATAGTTATTTATCACTTGCTTAACATATTCCCAACAAACTCTAGGAGACTCAACTATTTTATCAGTACCTCTATAGTGTATCCCCAGTACAAACTTATTCTGAAGATATTTTTGGAAGTATGTATCTACTTTTGTCTGTATATATTGGTTGATATGCATATATTTTTTCATAAGTTGTGATGCATATAATACAGTCATTTTATCGAAGTGTTCGCTTAGCAAGAGTAGTTGTAAAATATGCGTAATCGTGATATTTTTTATCAATTTATTTTGTGAATGTTTATATATATTGTCTCCAGCCAACTCAGGAACTTCAAAAAAGTATCGAAACCAATTTTCGCCTAATTCAGGAGCTAAATAGTTTTCTCCAGTCAGGTAAATATCGGGAATTAAATCTTTGTCTTCACAAAAAGAGAAGATATAAAGACACCAATTTAGTTGAGCAAAAAAACCGCTATAATTGTTGTGTATTATTACAGTAAATTTCCTGGAATTAAATATTGAAAAATAGGATGGACGCACTTTGTCATAAACATTTCTAAGCACTTCCTTTACGATATCTTTAGTTGATTTTGGAATTGTCAACATTGTCGTGGTATTTGCTGTTTATTTGATTGCTAATGATAGTTAATATAAAAATTAGGTAATAGACAAGCCTAAATAAGCACTTTTTACGAAAGCTTTAATTTATTAGTTAAAAAATATACTTCAGCACAGAGCTACTATTTAAATTTAAAGTTTCAGTAAAGATTGGTATAAATTAATATATAAAATTCTTTAATAGTATTTCTGTAAAAACTTTAACTGCTAGGGCGTTGATACATTCTAAACTTTACTTTATCCAAAATTAAGAACTAGGTTGCTTTATCCAGCAAAAATCCTGGCTTTTTGGCAAATCGAAGAAAAAGTCAGTAATAAAATTTCTGATTTGCAAGGAAGCGCCGTATTTATCAAGGTTGTAGCAAGGTGCGATCGCTCATCTTCCTTGCTTGGCACTGTTTGATTACAATTGTATAGGTAAATACTTATACAATTTACTTCAACTCATCCCGTAAACAGTTGTGTATCTTTATCTACAGTAATAAATTAAGTTTGACCAGCCTAATCAAGCAACAAACGGTGCAAAACATGTAAACAGATTCTTATGTCTTGATTTCAAACTTATATGACTTTGCCTTATAGACCTACAGTAGTCAATAGCAAAAATAGCAAAACTCCTTAAACGTTCTAGTAAAAGCAGCCCATCATAATTTAGCAAGTACTTCAGTGAAAAGTACTCTTCAAGAAAACCAACCTTTAGTTCTTATTGTTGATGATGAAGCGTTTAACCAAAAACAACTTCGACCTTTCTTAGAGCGGGAAGGATATCGAGTAGCGTTAGCAAAAAATGGCGCAAACGCTATATCAGGCAAAAGCAACAGGACGCAATTGCTTCCACCACAGTAATCTACTAGGAGATATGCAAAGTACGCGCAATCTGCAACTTTTCCTTAGCCAAATTCCCAACAGTGGCTCTAGATTGTACCACCCATAAGTGCTTATTTTAATGGCTTTGAAACAATGCTCAACCAAATTTTTTAGTTTTGCTGGTGAATTGTCAACAGCTTATTTGACTTTCGGCTAGTAGCATAGAGTCGCTGACCGAATCAACGAGAGCTGCAATTTGCAGCGAGACAATTCTAGAGGTTTGAGCGACTAAATTCCTAGTAATAATTGCCAACTTTAGCGAGACTGTTTTTACAAGCAAATCCCAGAAGTTTTGCTACTTCTGTAATTAGCTCCTTGGGTGTGGAAGGCTTTTGAAGATAAGTTTGAAATCCCGACGCCAGAGCTTTTGATTGCGCCTTCTCTTCAGTACAGCCACTAAAAGCAATTGCAGGAATTTTTCTAGTTGAGGGATTCGTTAGTGAACGAACTTGTTGTATTAACCAATACCCATCTTTTTCTGGCATAGCAATGTCGCTAATTAAAAGATGCAGTTGACGTTGTTGAATAACGTCTAATGCTGCTACTGCATTGGATGCTGTTATTACTTGAATTCCATAGCTTTCAAGAGTATGAGTAGTTAATAAAAGAACATCATTATTATCATCTACTGCAAGAACTGTCGCTTTAACAGCATCTATGTCTGTTTTATTTTCTTCAGAATTTGCCGCTTCAAAATTGTTTTTTATCATGGCATTTTGCTGTTAGTAGCATGATCAAGGTGGTGCTCTTAAGTTACTGCTATAGAGAAAAAGACGTAGCTACCTATGGAATGAGTTTGAATCAATTTGAGATGTATTTATTTATACTAATATTTGGTGAATAACTTCTCGCTTCGGTTCCGAACCGTATTGGGACAGAGACATCTTTGGAAGCGGATGGCAGTAAGGTATTCAATTTAGCAGCATCGTCTAACACTTAAATGGATCAATGCGATCGCATAATCATTGCTTAGATAAAATATGTGAATTTTAAAGTAACCTCACCTTACCTTTTCCTTAACCCAAAAATAGGATTATCTGCTGCGTAGGCAATAAATTGAATGTTTGAGAACAGCAAATGCTAAATTTCAAGCGTAAGCGATATCTCCTACTCAGCCTGCTCGTAGCAGCAGTAATAGTAGTAAGTGGTATCCAAGTAGTCAACGCTGTGCTTGCTACTAGCCCGGTTGGCGAACTTCCTGAAGGTGGGGCATTACTACCCACAGGTCAGATAATTACACCCGCAGCAGCACCAGGCTCGACTTTTGCACCTTTGGCAACTGGTTTGCGTGCAGATAATAATGCTGATGCAGCCGAAGCCGTAACCACAACCCTCAGCCCCGATGGTAAAACTCTACTGGTGCTGACTAGTGGTTACAATCAAAATTTCAAAGATCAAAATACTGGCGCTGATCTCACTTATCCTGTGCTAGACCCATTAACTGGCAAACCAAGTAGTGAGACAACCCGAAAAGCCGAATGGGTTTTTGTCTATGATGTCAGCAACGGTAAGTTAGTTAAACGGCAGCAACTCAATATTCCAAACACATATAATGGTTTAGCTTGGGCAAAAGATGGTAAACGCTTCTATGTATCAGGCGGGATAGACGATCGCGTTTATGTTTACGCCTTAAACGGTAACAAATATTTACCAGAAGCCCCCTTTATTCTACTAGGTCACAACTCTAACCAAAACGCACCCTTCCCTGATTACGATGGTGGTTTGTTGAAAGACACACCAGCGAAGAATGTCGCCACAGGAGCAGTTGTAGCGGGTCTTGCTGTTAGTAAAGATGGCAAGACTTTAGTAGCTGCTAATTTTGAGAACGACTCAATCTCAATTGTTAATACTACTAACCGTCAAGTAATCAAGGAAATTAAATTCTTTGTACCAGGCGGTAAAGAAGCAACAGGGGAATTCCCTTTTGATGTCGCCCTCAAGAATACCAATAGTGGTGCAGCTACTAAAGCCTTCATTAGTAGTCAGCGCGATCATGAGGTACTTGCTGTTGACATTACTTCTGGGGAAATTACCCGTATCCCCGTGGGTAGCCAACCTAACAAAGTACTGCTCTCACCCGACCAAAACCGACTGTATGTAGCTAATGGTAATAGTGACTCGATTTCAGTCATCGATACCAATAACAACAGCGTCGTCCAGACTATCTCTCTGTCTCGACCAAGTGACAGATACAAAGGGGCAAATCCTAACTCACTGGCTCTGAGTCCAGATGAACACACACTTTACGCTACCCTTGGCGGTGAGAACGCTGTTGCTGTCGTAGACTTGCAACCTGGTAAAGTGACTGGACGTATTCCCACAGGCTGGTATCCCAATTCTGTCAGCGTTAGCCAAGATGGTCAAAAGCTATACGTTGTCAATGCTAAGAGCAATTCTGGCCCTAACCCTTCAAATAACCGGACAACAGAGGCGGGATTAGCACGCAATACCACTTTTAGAAACGAGTACAACTGGGCTTTGGAAAAAGCTGGAATCTCCATTATTCCGGTTCCCAAGGGTGGAACGTTGGCTATGCTTTCAGAGCAGGTAAATAAAAACAACGGTTTCTTGAATCGTCGCCCTGACCGGACGATGAAGTTTTTGCAAGGTAAGATTAAGCACGTTATCTACGTATTGAAAGAAAATCGCACCTATGACCAGGTACTCGGTGATTTACCTGTTGGTAACGGCGATCCTGCATTGGCTTTATTTCCCCAACCCGTTTCACCCAACCATCACAAGCTAGCCCTTGACTTTGTAACCTTTGATAACTTCTACGATTCTGGTGAGTCAAGTGGTGTGGGCTGGAACTGGTCTACTTATGGACGCACCACCGATTATACTGAGAAAACTCAGTCGGTACTTTATGGCAACGCAGGGTTTAGCGGTCTGACTTACGATTATGAAGGGACTAATCGTAACATCAACATTGTTCTACCGCAAACTTCCTCTAATCCTTCCCAATTTAATACACGCGTCACGGGAGTTTTAGATCCTTCTGGTCAATCTGCTATTTTGCCTGGAAACATAGATGTGAACGCCCCCGCAGGCGATGGTGAATTGACATCAAATATAATTGGTGGCTATCTTTGGGATGCAGCATTGCGTGCTGGTAAGACTGTACGTAATTACGGTTTCTACGTTGATGGCAATTACGGCACAGCTCAAGAAGATCCCACACAACCCGATCCCAACAATCCACTTTACATCCCTATCTCTGCAAATCCTGCTGCCGATAATATTCCTCAAGCTGTAGCTGCTAAAACTGTGTTGTCAGATAAAACTGACATCTATTTCCGGGGATATGACCAGAAGGAACCGGACATTTATTTATATAATGAGTGGGAACGTGACATCGATAGCTATCTGGCGAAGAATGAACTGCCTAACTTGTCGCTAGTACGTTTGCCTCACGACCACTTTGGTGATTTCAGCAATGCTCTAGCTGGTTTGAATACTGCCCCACTGCAAATGGCTGATAATGATTATGCCGTCGGCTTGCTAGTGGAAAAAATCTCCAAATCTCCTCTATGGAAAGAGACTGCTATCGTTGTGCTGGAAGATGATTGCCAAAACGGCCCTGACCACGTAGATAGTCATCGCTCCATAGCTTATGTCATTTCGCCTTACACCAAGCGAAATGCTGTTATTAGCACTAACTACAATACTGTAAGTGTGCTGCGGACAATGGAGGATTTGTTAAACATTGGCTACCTGGGAATGAATGATGCCAATGCTAAACCGATGTCAGATGCTTTCACTAGAGAACCGGATTTTACTCCTTACACAGCTGTTGTGCCAGGTAACTTGTGTGCTGAACCTGTAGATTCTAAGCTAGTGCCAGCTTGTCAAGACAAGAATGTAGAAAAGAGCGCGATTGTTCCTTCCCTGCATAACAAACAATGGTGGGCACAAGCAACCAAAGACTTTTACTTTGAAGTCGAAGATAAGCTTGACGCTGATAAATTCAACCGCGTACTTTGGGCTGGTATTAAAGGCGACACTGCGCCTTATCCAAATGAACGCAGCCATGTAAATCTCAGCCAAAATCGCGCGCAACTGCTCGAAAAATGGCGTTTTAGTTCAGATTACCTGACTGCTCAAGCAGACTAATTAGTTTTTGAGCATGGGGAATGAGGAATTGATAATTTTCCTCATGCTTTATTGATCTTTGTGAGTGCAGATCATGAAGTCTCTTGCAAGAGTCAATTTTTGGTAAATTAAACCACAGATGTAGACGCGCAGCGGTGAGGCAGCGCTGCGGGAGGGTTTCCCTCCGCAGGCGACTGCTGAACCCGAAGGGCTTCCCGCAGGGTACACCGATGAACACAGATAATTTATCGGTGCTTACTTTTCGCTGTCTTGAAAAGTTGAGCCACTGCGTTGGACGGGTTTCCCGGCTTGTAGCAAGTGGCGTTCCTAGGTTGGGAAACCCCGTTCGCATGATTGCGTCTCCCCTTCTCTACGAGACGCTAAGAGCGAACGAGCGTCGGAAACCTCTCTTACAAAGTTCTGAGCGGAGGAAACTTCCGCTCAGACTTTGCGCTCCGCTCAGACTTCTCTGTGCCTACAGAACTTTTCGCTGTCTTGAAAAGTTTTGCGCTCCTGTTACCCGGAGCTTCGCTTACTTTTCGCTGTGTTCATCTGTGGTTTCTTTTCGCTGATTCAAATTTTTGCAAGAAGTCTAATGAAAGTTGTGGTTAGTAATACAACCACATTACTCTCTCTCAATGCAGTGCTTAAGCTTCAATCTTTTTAACTGATTTTCCTTTTCGCTTCATCAGCCAGCCAATGCCGCCAGCAATGAGACTGCCACCTAGGGTAATCGGCTCAGGAACTATCTGATAAGAAACTTTACCTAAGCCTATTTGGTTATTTGCAGAAGTAATGGTGAAATCGTAACCATTAACTTCGTAATCGATAGCAGGGTTAGCTTTACCCTGAAACTTATATTCCAATCCCACAGATTTTGTTCCTGTCAAGAATGTGGTTGGAAATACGAGGGGGAAAGTAGGGTATTCCGTATCGTCACGTTCAGTGTAAATCTTAGATTCACCGTCGAATTGAAAATTTAGTGACTTAATTTGTGCCACTGGAATATTATCATTACTGAAAGTTGCGTCATCAAAGCTAAAAGAACCAGTTCCTTTAGTTATAGGACTATCTACAGTAAAATCGTAATAAATAATTGCGGCAGTTGCAGATTTTTCACCAAAGTTAGCAAAAATTAGACCAAAACTAGTAGCTGCGATCGCTAATCGTGAAACCAATTTCATATTAATTTTCCTCAATTTAAATTTCTGTAAACTATCCTCAAGGCAAAACTAATATCCTGAGTTTAAGCAGAATTTAATTAGAGGTAAAAATAACATTATAGTAGAAAATAGGGAATAGATTTGAAAGTCTTTTGTTTGAAGTCGTTTAAGTAGTAGCGTGGCAAGGCTACTACAGTAATTTTATTTTTAGTTTATAAATCACCTCTAATGCAATTTGATACTCAACTGCTACCTCGTATTAATGCCACATCTCGTCGAGAAAATGGTAAACAATATTATGTAGATGCCAAGGGAAATCGCTTCCCTAGCGTTACGACAATTCTTAATGCCACCAAACTACAAGCAGACCGTGATAGATTATTAAACTGGAAAGCCCGTATTGGTACAGAAGAGGCTACCCGCATATCTACAAATGCCAGTCGTCGGGGAACCCAAACACACAAACAAATTGAGCGTTATCTCCTCGGTCAAAACCCTGTTTGTCCAGAAGCAAGTCTTCCTTATTGGGAAAGTATCAAGCCAGTTTTACAAGAAATCGACACAGTTAGACTCGTCGAAGGATCGGTTTTTCATTATGATTTGAGCTATTCTGGCAAAGTTGATTGTATTGCTACCTATCAAGGCATTCCTTGTATTTGCGAGTGGAAAACAGCAGACAAACCTAAAGGCTCAATTGAACATTTATATGAACATCCACTGCAACTCACGGCATATATAGGAGCGGCCAACGAGTATTATCGAGATTATGATATTCAACTAAATCATGCTCTGTTGGTAGTAGCACTTCCAGAAATGCCAGCTGAAGTCTTTTGGTTTGAACCAGCAGTTATCAAAGATTATTGGGAACAGTGGGAAAAAAGAGTTGCTGAATATTGGCAACGCAGAAATGTTTGGGGTTAATGAGTGAGATTACATAATTGCATAAAGCCTCCATTAGACATCTTGTAAAAATCCTAGTTTTTTATTTAGAACCACAGATGAACAGAGATATTTTATAGGTGTTCATCTGTGTTCATTTGTGTACCCTGCGGGAAGCCCTTCGGGTTCAGCAGTCGCCTGCGGAGGGAAACCCTCCCGCAGCGCTGCCTCACCGCTGCGCGTCTACATCTGTGGTTGAACTTTCATAAAATCGATTTAGTAACGTAATGCTAAATTTTTACGAACAATAACAGCAAGCAGTCTAATTTTGCAATGGTAAAACAGTAATTAATCCAGAAAATCTTGCAAAATCACTTATGTTGTGAGTGAGTAACTGAGGAATATCATAAACTAGCATCGTAGCAACAATATTTGCATCATGAACTTGCTTACCACCAATAGGAATTTCTTCCATTAAAGACAAAAGTCTTTCTGTCACTTGAGCAATATCGTCAGCTACTCGAAATTGAGTTTGAAAAAATCGGGTACGCTCAATTATTACCGCAACAGGTCGAGGATTTACGAATACTTGTGAACGACTGAGAGTCATCAAGAATTCCCGCAACACCTGACGACTAATCCATAATTCACTTCCTGCATCATATTGATTTGCAATAGCCTGTATTGCTGCTTGGTGAAAGGGAGATTCGGACACATTTGCATACACTAAGATATTTGTGTCTATAAATATAGAGTTAGCGACCCCAATCACCATACATATCCTCACGTCTTAAAGAAAGATTCTCAGGCCAGGAACCATAATTATCTACCGGAAAGTTTAGAGGAGGACGCTTTTCTTTTCTCTGTGCTTTCTCTAGCAAAGGCTTTTCATCAATCACTATTACTACCTGATGTTCACCCTCTGGGATATCAAGTGGTAATTGGGCTGTAATCTTACCATCTTTTGTAACTGTGGCAATTGTTTCTATACTTTTCATATCATTTATCCTGGAAGTACCTAGAAATTAATAAATTAAAGTTCGTAGTTGGCGCTTTAGCGCTAAAGCACTAACTACAAGCTAAAAAATATTCTCATTTTAATTACACTCACTTACTTATTACTCCATCACGCCTAATACAGCCTTTGGCAATAACTTATCTTTAAACCAAACAATTCTCGCGGGGACATCGTTTAATTTTACTCCCGCCTTTTCTAAATTAAGTCGCTCGGAAATTGCCAAGATTAAATCGTCGCGTCCTGCACGCCGCACCTGAGAAAACTTTTTTTGTAAGTATTCTGGCCGCCAATAACCGACAATTTCTAATAAGAAGGTGCGGCCATCACGATGCACTAAGCGAAAATCGGGAATCATCACACTACCAGGAATCGGAATTAAATCAACTTCCCGCTCTAATGCCCAGTCACTTTTGAGAGCATCCCATTTATCAGCAAAAGATGCTTCTAGCATACTATCGTAGGGCTTGCCTGGTGGATAGTGAGATACCAAACCACATTCAGAGTTGAGGGTGAAACGTCCAGTTTTCCAAGCATTGGTGTAAGCATCGCGGGTTTGGAGAATAGAGGAAAGACTCCATCTAGTAACGTGAAGTAAAGCGGGAATAAGTTTAGCGATCGCCAAGCCATATCGCGTACTAGAATTAAACAAACTCGTCGGCCCATCAATCGTAATTGTAAACCCGTGGTCAGCATCGCCCTCAATATAAGCCATCAATTGAAACAACTTCAAATAGCGAAATAACAGCTTATATTCTCCCGGAACATTGCGATGAGCATTCAACACAAGTTGACTAGCTTTATAAAACACACCCTGCACCTGAGATAAGTTATATCGATTTAACAAATCTGGCGCTGTTGGTGCATCAAAAGCCGTCAAAATTTTATTCTCAGCTAAGTCAGCATACAACCCATTACGAACCTGTTCTAATAAAACTTCGCGCTCAAGTTCTTGAGTTAACTCATCAGCAATTTTACCAAGAGTAACTTGTGTTGATTCCCGACTAGAAACTGATTTTGCCGATAGCGAAAATACCCGTTCTCTTAACATTTGTGGTTCCAGCGGACTAACCACCTCAAACGTGCAAAAACTACTTTTAAGAATATAAGCTAATCCTCGCTTCACACGATAATCTGTCGTATCTCCTTCAAAATCAGCCAGTTGACGCTCAAGCACACCTTGAGTCTTCCCCACCGCTGCCTGAAAATAATTAATTAACTCAATCGCCAACTCCGAAGTTTTCTGATCAATCTTCAGTCTCTTCGGGATGATCTCCTCCCCATTTTGGCGATGCATCAGTAAGTCTGTCGGTAACATCTGAATTTTGGATTTTAGATTTTGGATTTTGGATTGAATAATTAATTTCTAACTGTTCCGCCGCCTTAACACTCCTTTCCTTCCCACTCCCATACACAACCTGCAAATTCCCTTTCTTCTCCTCCTCTTTTCTGCTTCCTCCGCGCCTCTGCGGTTCGTTTTTCCTCTCCCCTTTCCGCCTTGCCGAAGTCCCCTCCTCACTCGTATCCTCCGCCACCACCTCATACAAAATCGCCTGCTTATTCTCAATATTCCCCTTCCGTAAAACCCTCCCCAAACGCTGAATATACTCCCTAGCCGAACCAGTTCCCGATAAAATAATTGCCACAGAAGCCGCCGGCACATCAACCCCCTCATTCAACACATGAGAAGCAACCAAAGTGTTATATTCACCCTCCCGAAATTTAGTTAATATCTCATGTCGTTCTTTTACAGGTGTTTGATGAGTAATTGCCGGAATCAACAACTCTTGAGAAATGCGATAAACCGTGGCATTATCAGCAGTGAAAATTAAAATTCGTGCGGGGTAATGTTCTGCCAGTAAATCGATAAGAATTCGCAATTTACCATCAGTACCCAAAGCAATATCTTTAGCTTCTCGATGCGCTAACATAGCTCTACGTCCAGCTTGCGATCGCGCACTCATTTGTACGAACATTTGCCAGCCTTGCAGACTTCCTAAAGAAATTCGAGATTGCTTTAAAAAGTCGTTGCGGGTTTGAATTAACTGGTTGTATCTTTCTCGCTCAACTTGCGATAACTTCACCTTAATTTGGACAATTTCGTGCTCTGCTAACGCCTTCCCCGCCAAATCTTCAGCCCGTTTACGATATACTTCTTGACCAATGAGGATATTTAAGTCAGCGTGTTTGCCATCAGTACGTTCTGGTGTAGCAGAAAGTCCTAAACGATAGGGTGCGATCGCATACTCCGCGATAACGCGATTAAAATCCGTCGGTAAATGATGACATTCATCAAAAACAACCAAAGCATATTTATTCCCCAGCGCCTCGGCGTGAATTGCTGCACTGTCATAAGTTGCCACTAGGATGGGTGTCCTATCCCGCGAACCACCCCCCAGCAATCCCACCTCAGCATCAGGAAACGCCGCCACCAAGTGTGCATACCACTGATGCATTAAATCCAACGTTGGCACAACAATCAGCGTTGTGCGCGGCGTCGCTTGCATTGCCATTTGTGCCAAATAAGTCTTTCCCGCAGCGGTAGGAAGCACTACTACCCCCTGCCTCCCCGCCAGTTTCCAAGCTGCTAACGCCTCACTCTGGTGGGGATAAGGTTCCATTTCCAAAGTGGCAACTAAATCTATGGGATGAAATTCCTTTGCCTCGTCGATAAAGTTAGTTTCTTCCGCCTGTAGTGCTTCCACCAAAGAGCGATATCTAATTGCTGGAATGCGGAATTTTTCAACTCTATCATCCCATGTGGCATAGTCCATCCAAGCCTTGCCGCGTGGTGGTGGATGCAAAACTAATGTACCGCGATCAAAAGTTAATGTGGGAGTGCGAGCCATTTATAGGGACTGGGGACTAGGGAACAAGCAAGGGAGCAGGGGGGCAGGGGAGCAAGGGAGTAGGGGGAGGTAAGAGGACAATTACAATTTTTCCCCTCTGCCCCTCTGCTTCTTCAGTACCTAGTCCCTTGATTACTAATAACGCAAAAAGTGCATGATTCATCTGAGTAACTCAGACAAAATACAATTAGATGCGTTCATTAATCAAGGAATGTCCCAATTAGCAAACTAAAGGCTCACTGAATTTTACAGACGACAAGGACAGTACTTCCTGCTAAAACCACTACCATTCCAGGCGCGGACTGTACTGTTTGTTTCAACTTCACAGCTAAGTATCAATCCAATTTTTTAGCAATGGGCTGACTTTGACGAGTAATGCTCTCAGATTTTTATGGGGAACTAGTTCGTTATGCTGTAAGCGACCGAGAATTATGCCTGGATGTCTGCGCTGAGTATGAGCAAATTCTTCAATTACTTGACGGGAAAAGTATTTTTGAGTCGTGCAAACAAAGTCCTGCAATGCCTGCGGTTTTATCAACCAGTTAGCCGCTTTTTGATTGGCTTCTCGCTCCTCGTCATTGTCTTCTAAAGCATCCAAATTGTCTAGATAAATGCCTTGATGCCCTGCAACAATGTGTGCTAGTTCATGCATGAGGGTGAACCAAAAGGAGTCAATACGGTCATATCTTAATGTCAAAGCAACAAGAGGATTTTTATTTAAATAAAAGGCTGCACCATCTAGATAAGTTTTGCTCAAATGAGGCACGATGACAAAATGTACACCTAAATCTGTTAGTAATTTAGGAATACGTACTATACTTTCTGCTTGCTCAGCACAGGCAAGAATTTCTGGGATAGCAGCTTCTAGTTTCCTATGGTCAAAGCTGCCAATTGTTTTTTGTTTAGCTAGATTATCAACCCGTTTGACCCAAGCTATTTGAGAGATTATTTCTGGCTCTTGATGCTGGGAGCAACGAAAGTTAACCGCTAGTTGGGGTGATTCATCTAAGCTAGGGATTCCGAGAAACTTACAAACTTGTTGTTCTAAGTCATCAATGGAATCGGTTTTTTGAATCCATTGATTTTTGATTAGTTCAGAAACAGGAGCAATGGTATACAAACGGCTTTTACGAGCAATATCTTGCTCCTTTTTTTCTTGTTTAGCTAAATGAAGTCGATATTTAGCTTCTAGGTTCGTCCAGAACTCAGGAGAAGTGCCTAAAGCTTGCGACAGTTCTATAGCTGTTTCAGGAGTTATCTGCTTGCTTCCCCGGATAATCTCGTTGATAGTTTGGATTGGACGACCCATAATTTCTGCAAGATCCTTCTGTGTCCAGCCACGGGCTTCTAGTTCTCGACTTAAAATTCTTCCTGGTGCTGGAACTCTCGCTGCTGT
Source organism: Komarekiella atlantica HA4396-MV6 (assembly GCA_019359395.1). Lineage (GTDB taxonomy): Bacteria > Cyanobacteriota > Cyanobacteriia > Cyanobacteriales > Nostocaceae > Komarekiella > Komarekiella atlantica. The sequence goes on along the minus strand of JAHHHK010000035.1, from coordinate 42,533 downwards.
TAGTGTACGGTTCATATTACTGTCTTCCCCTGCCCCCTCAGTTAGTGATAGTCTTCGATATCGATAATTGTGAGGTAATGTCCCTGTTCATCCTCATCTAATACGACAATCAGACGCCACTGGTTATTTAAACGTAGAGAACGTTGTCCATATTTTCCTCGTTTTCCTGATAGCTTCTCAAATCTCAATCCCTTTTGAGCATATAAGTCCTGCTCATCTACAGCAGCATCAATACTTGCCATGACCTCAAAGAAGTTATCAACTACAGCAGGTGGGTACTTGTGAGCATTTTTTTCTTCTGTGTAGAGTGCTTCGATTTTCTTTTTCTTGAACTGAAAGCGCAAAGCTCCCCCCAAGGTAAATGCACTGGATGCTGCATTATATAATGGCTTACTTCAGGCTTGGGGTGAATCGCTGATATTTTAATTGTAAATCTTATTGGACAAGAGATTTAAGAAGGTTGTGAAGTTTATTTAAACTTAAGCATCTGTTTTCCCTAATTTAATTTATAGTACAAATATACTATAAATGTAAGCAAACTGCATTCTTTACGCTTGGGAGCAGTATTATAGCTAATCTGTCTGCCTCAAAGCCGATTAGTTTGCTAATTCAATACCTCCAATTCTCTGCCGCACTTCTGCTACCAGGTCTAGAATTAGAATTGATGTGACGTTTTCTAGTGGCTCAAGTGTCAGAATTGCCATTGCGCGATCGCTATCTCGCTTTAATCGATGAAATTGTTGAAACCACCCTCAAGGGCAAGATTAGCTCTGTAGAGATGGTGTACCAAATGCTGCTTAAAGGTATAACTTCCGGTACGGGAGAAGTGTTTGAGCTAGCTTTAAGCGATCGCTTGAATACCATTCAAAGTCAAGTAGACAGCGAAAAGGATGAACTCAAAAAAGCCAAGGCTACCCGGAGTTTAAGAGCGATTAAAACTATCCAAAGTCAATGGCAACGTTGGCAAGAGCAAAACAAAACCACAGAAGCGATCGCCTCCGCAGTCAAAGAAATCACCACAGCCGAAGCAGATGAGCGTTTGGCTATATTTTTACGTGTTACTGACCCAAATCAGAAGAACCCGCTGAATCTGGCACAATTACAGCAGTTATCAAAATCTTTACAGCAATTTGCCCAGGCTGATTCTGATTTACAGCAATTCTCCGAAGGTATCACCCGTGGTTTGACTTCTTGGCAACGATTGCAAGATAACTTGATCAGTTGGATGTACGAGCAAAACCAGGGATTAGGATTTGGTGGCGTACCTGGAGAACGTGGCCCTTGGGCAAGTTGGGCTAAGCAAGTTCATAGCGAGTTACCCCAAAGACTATTTCGCACCTTAGCGATGGAAGAATCTCTAATTCAATTTGCCGAACAGCAGCGCGGTGTCACCCTCAGAGATTGGGTGGAAATGGCAATAACTTTACAGTACTTACAGCGAGGATTAGTTAACTGGTTTGACCAACAAGCTTACGATGTTAAGGCAGGGCCAAAGTTGTCTATTTCGACTTTCTTGACCTTTGCAGTGATTTGGAGTCAGTTAGCGAGTGGTTTTCGGAGCATCGGCACAGTTTACAGTGATGCCTGTTCGCAAATTATGCTCCAAATTCTGCGAACCTTTGCCCAGCGTCCATATTTTCCTTTCTACGGGGGGATTTTTGCCTCCTTTTCTGGGACTTATTTGCGAGATGCCCTAGATTATTTAGATGAGCCGCTGCAACAAGTCGAGGGAACCCAAGAAAAAGCTCGGATATTAACACTTTTAGGCTATTCGCAGCGTGCTTTAGGACAATACCAACGTGCGCTTGATTTTCATCAGGAAGCATTGGAGATAGCTAGGAGTGCAGGCGATCGCCCCTGTGAAATTGCTAACCTCAACCACCTCAGCCGCACCTACGTGCAAGAGCAAGATTACGCCGAGGCGATTAACTACAGTCAACGAGCATTAATTTTGAGTCGGCAAGCAGGCGATCGTACAGGAGAGGCCAACGCACTGGTAAATTTAGGTTACAGCGAAGTTATGCAGGCCCAAGAACTGGAAAACATCGAACCAGAAACGTACGAAGCCGCAATTAACTATTTGGAACAAGGTTTAAAGTTATCAGAAAAATTAGGTGATATTCAAAGTAAAGCTTTATGTGTTAGCAGCCTAGGAATTGCCTATCTAGTAATTGGCCAACATCAAGCTGCAATTAAATATCTTGAAGATGGTTTTAAAACAGCCCAAGTTTCCGGTGATTTATATCTCCAAGGACGCAACTTAGCTTGTTTAGCCCAAGCTTATTATCATCTGCAAAATGCTGAAAAAACCGTTTATACTGGCTGTTTAGGAATGTATCTCTTAGAACAAATTGCTTCTAGTGAATGGCGTCAATCAGCAGGCTTACTAACAATTTTGCAGGGACAAATAGGGACAGAAGATTTTCATAATTTATTACAGCAACATCGCTCCAAAATTATTTCGATTATTGGTGTAGATGGGTATGATCACATTCCTAAATTACTACAAGAATACAAGCAAGATATTTAAATTGAATTCTCTCTGTGTCTTAGTGCCTTTGTGGTTCAAAAATAAATTTTATTAACCACCAAGACACAAAGACACAAAGTAAATAGCGAATTAATTCGTAGGAGCAATCTAAAATTGAATGATCATGCCAGCCGATAATTTAGAGATTAATGAAACGACTGCGGCACAATTTACTCAGTTAGTGCTGAATTGTATCGAGCGGGAATATCCTCACAGTAATATATGTTGGGCTGATAGCGACCAAGATATAAAACCGCCGCGTGAATTGACACCCGCTTTTTATGGCTGCTTAGATTGGCATTCAGCCGTACATGGTCACTGGTTGCTGGTACGTCTCATGCGTCACTTCCCAGAAGCCTCCTTTAGTGTTGCGGCAAAGCAAGCACTTGAGCAGAGTTTAACGCCTGAAAAGATTCAAGGAGAAATTGCCCATTTCCAGCGGTTGCCATTTTTTGAATGTCCTTATGGTGTAGCATGGCTTCTGCAACTGGCTGCGGAACTTCACGAGTGGAATCATCCTCAAGCCAGAGAATGGCGGGTTGCATTGGAACCGTTAGAGAAGTTGATTGCAGGTAACTTACACCGCTGGATTGACGCACTACAACTGCCAAATCGTACAGGGACGCATAACCAGACAGCTTTTGCACTTGGTTTGATCCTTGATTGGGCAAGGATTACCGAAAATGCTGATTTCACTCGGTTAGTGGAGAACAAGGCACAACAATTCTATCTAAGCGATCGCAACTATTCCCTACAATTTGAACCACTCGGCTACGATTTTTCTTCTCCTAGCCTTGCCCAAGCAGACTTGATGCGGCGCGTACTCCCAACAACAGTTTTTACTGAATGGCTCACTAATTTTCTACCACAAATACCGATTGAAAATACAGTAAATTGGTTAGAACCTGTGAAGGTAAATAATCCTCAAGACTATATGGAATCTCACTTCCACGGTCTTAATCTGAGCCGTGCTTGGATGCTGGAGGGCATCATTTCTGGATTGCCCAATGATGACCAGCGCATAGAAACACTCCGTTCTGCTGCTGTTCAGCATCGTCAAAGCGGACTAGCAAATGTTGTGAGTGAATATTATGCAGCTAGTCACTGGTTAGGAACTTTTGCTGTTTACCTGATTACGAATCGTGGGTTGCAAAGGCAAAGCAATCTAACAACGCCTTTATTCTAATCTCTTACTCTCTGCGCCTTTGTCTTGAAAAGTTTCCTACGGCGGGAAACCCGCCTACAGAACTTTTCGCTGCGCCTCTGCGTGTTAGCGTTCGCGAAGCGTCTCGTAGAGAAGCGGGGCGTAGCCCGGTAAATTCATACTTGTAATCAGCAACGCCCAATTTAATATTGTGCTGTATGATCTCAAACTTATTACTCGGTTATGAATAAGCCCAAAAACTCACAGTTATCCAAACAAGATGTTGTTGAACTACTTGAAACATGGTCATTCCTTGGTAATTTAACAGTTAAACCAACAAACCAAGGTACAGTCAACACAACCTTTTTTGTAGAAACGCAAGCAGGCAATTTTATCTTAAAGCTATACAACGACTCTATAGCCACTGCACAAATTCAATATGAACACTCATTACTGACATATCTGCAATCGTATGATTTATCGTTCGCAGTTCCAACTCCTATACAAACTCAGTTGGGCGAAACATTGATTTTAGTTAATAAAAATAACTCATTACTGCGCGTTGCTTTGCTTCCTTTCATCTTAGGTGAGCCTAGCGATCGCAAAAATATCGCTCATACTCATGCTGTCGGTCAAACACTTGGAGAACTACATCACGCTTTGGCTGGATTCGATTCAACAGGGGAAATGGCTCAATTACCCGCCTGGGGAGATATTTATCATATTCATCCGTTAGTAACAGATCCATTAGAAGTACCACAATTACTTGAATTACCTCTAACGCAGCAGCAGTACATTGTGAAAACACTGACAGAAATTACTGAAGCTGCGCCCAATTTATATAGAACGCTTTCAGTTCAAACAACTCATGCAGATTTCCTTTGTCCTAACGTTTTACTGATAGATAATCGTGTAGTTGGGGTTTTAGACTTTGAGTTTGCTACTTCAGATTTGCGCTTAATGGATTATGTTGCAGCACTCGATCATTTCACTCGATTTTCTTGGAAAGATGCACCCAATTTGGAGTTTGTGGAAGCTTTCAGCACAGGATATGCCAAATATAATTCTCTGACATACTCAGAAGCAGAAGCGTTGACGTTAGTTTGGCGCTTGCAGCGAGCAAGTTGTATTATTTACTGGACAGGTTGGCTTCGTGAGGGTAAAGCAACTCACCAAAGTGTGGTTGATGCGGTAACAAACACAAGTTTGTTGGAAGAGTGGTTAGAAGAAAATACAACTAAGCTGTTAAGTTATGCCGCTCCAACTGCGTAGATACACAGAGGCGATGTTTCTTGACTCGCCTCTATCTGAAATTTAAACTACAACTTCTTCGCGTTGACAATCAAAGACAACCATAAAAGAAGTGTTTGGTTTCTCTTGGCGTAGGTGCTGCATATAACCATCTGCATCAGAACGACTGCGGAATCGAGCGACAATCTCCCGTTGTGTGTCAGGAAGTAAACGAGCGATCGCCCAAGAGTTAAGACGCTCTTTGTAAGCGATCGCTTGATTGTCTGACTTGGAAGCTTTGTTATCCGTATTTTCTGGCATGATTATGTTATCCGTATGAAGTTTAGTAGAGGGCGTTAATTAGTTTCTAGGTAGGAATGCACTAACGCTTTTTATTTAATGATGCTGCCACCTTAGTATTCGATTATTTATAAATTGTCAACACTTAGGGCTACATTTTAGACCAATTAAATTGCAATACCCCCTCAGCTATCAACCTCAAAGCCTTGATTTGCAACTGATCCAAGGAAAACTAAGAAGAAATAACGATAAAGTTGAAGGTATGACAAGTATTCCGTCTGTGCGATTTAGATAAATAAACAGAACTAAAGCTAGTAGCAGTGATCAAATGATAAAGTGAGTCTCAAATAATACATTCATATTTTAAATTTCGGTGGCTTACCGTCAAAGTAGCTCAGTTTTCGATGTACAAAATTTCCGAAGCAGCAAATCAATAAACATCACACTCTTAACTTTCCTATTATTAAGTAGCTAAGTGTAAATAAATTAAAGTTTGTAGTAAGGACTTTAGTCCTGATCATCCTTGTTTTAAGCGATGAATCGCTCACTACGAACTCAGAGTATATTGACCTATTACTATAAATTAGATAAAATTTTTTCGTACAAATTAAACCTTTTATAATGAAAATACCATTCACAACTTCAACAATTAAAAAACTAGCAGAAGAAATAGGAGCAGTAATTGTAACTGATCCTGAATATAGCTTTGTTGGACACATTACGTTTAAAAACGGAAATAAAACATTTTTTCATACAGCTACATTTGATATTAATTATTTTGGCTCAGCAGCAATAGCAAAAGATAAAGGTGTCTCAAACTTTTTTCTCAAGAAATTTGGCTATCAGGTTACTGAAGGCCAAAGATTTTTTAGTTATAAAGTTTGTGAAAAACTATCTAATGCTAAGAATATTGATGCTGGATTTGATTATGCGAAAGAATTGGGATTTCCTGTAATTGTCAAGCCGATTAACCTCAGTCAAGGAATGTTTGTGACGAAGGTTTATAATAAACAAGAATACTATCAAGTAGCCAAAAAAATATTGAAAAACAACTCAGGATTAATCGTCGAGCGATTCTATAATGGTAATGACTATAGAATTGTGGTATTGGATGACGAAGTTCTTTCGGCATATCAAAGAATTCCCTTATTTATTAAAGGAGATGGGAAATCTAGTGTTGTAGAATTGATGCGCCAAAAACAAGAAAACTTTCTCAAAAGTGGTAGAAAAAAAATTATAGATTACGAAGATTACAGAATCAAACTAAAGTTGCAAAGACAGAGACTAAATTTTGATAGTGTAATATCCGAAGATAGTATTGTTTACCTTTTAGACAATGCAAATTTATCAAGCGGAGGCGAGGCGGTAGATTTAACTGAAAATATCCATCCAGATTTTCATAAATTAGCAGTAAATATTACAAAAGATATGGGTCTAAGATTAGCAGGTGTGGATATTATTACTAATGATATAACACTGCCAATGTTAAATTATACAACTATTGAAGTAAATGCCTCTCCTGGCTTAACTCACTATGCCTCAACTGGTGAGATTCAAACTAAGAGAGTAGAAAGTTTATATCTTAAAGTTCTTAAAGCACTTGAGAACAGGCAAAGCACCAAATTATTGTGAAAACATAGCAACCACTATATAAATATACTTATAAATTTTAGCAGTTGCTATGTCTGTTGCAAATTAATAATCCTTACCTAATAGAGATTCAAATTCAGCTTGTAAAGCCGTAATATCTGCCACTCTAGCTACTAGTAAATTATCTCTACCTGCATCACTTAAACGCGCTTTCCAGTAGCTAACGCTCTCTGAGTTATTTAACCAAAATTGAATTACTGTATCTACTACTTGATCAAAATTCCAGCCCCACTTTGCCGGAACCGATTCCACAGATTCTAGAAATGCATCTAAAGTACATGTGTGCGTTCCCAGATATTCTACGCCTTGTTGTGGTGATTTTTGCCAACTTTGCTGTTGGTGATTAAAAAAATACAAAACTTGAGATACGCCTACAATATCAAAAGTATATTTCATTTTGGTCTTCACCCTCACTAATTAGTTGTACAAATTTCTTCTTTGATAGAGAATTATCCTTGCAAAATCACTACATTCCATCTAGAAAAAGTAGAGTTCCCGTTTATATCCAAGGTATTAAACTTTAGCCAATAATTAGCACTTGCTGCCTGTGAGTGCTAATATTTATTCAATTATTTGATGTAGTATTAAAGAGTTTCAGGCATTAATTCAGGTGTGTATATTATTTTTAATAATTCTTTAATTATTTCGATCACAGCTTGGAAAGGCGAAGTGGCGGCTTTATTTGCTGCCTGTTTTTGGGCTATAGCATCAGTGGTGTATGGACTTTTGGGGCAACGTATTCCGCCACTGCAACTAAATCTGATTAAAGGGATAATTGCCATTACCCTACTTTTATTAACTATCTTGCTGACTGGGGATTTTTTGCCAACCTTGGCCCCTTTACCTGTATTTCTACTTTTTCTGAGTGGCATTGTAGGTATAGGCTTAGGCGATACAGCCTTCCTGACAGCTATAAATTGCTTGGGGGCGCGTCGGGTTTTACTTTTGGGAACTCTTTCCCCGCCAATGACAGCGATCGCTGCTACAATTCTTCTCCAGGAACGGTTAAATATCAATGCTTGGTGCGGCATTTTGCTCACCATTTTGGGAGTTGCTTGGGTGGTGACAGAACGAGTTGCTGGTACAAGCGATGTTTCCTCAACGCAACTATGGCAGGGAATCGGCTTTGGTTTATTAGCAGCAATGACAAATGCCGCCGGAACTGTGATTTCCCGCGTAGCGTATGCGACGGCAAGCATTAACCCGTTGTGGGCTGCCTTGTTACGATTGAGTGCAGGTGTATTGATTATCCTAGTATGGGCGTGGATTCCTAACCGCAGAGATGTGACATTATCGTATCCCTACTGGCGATCGCGGCGAGTAATTTTCGCAAGTTTCTTTGCTGCCTTTTGTGGAACCTTCCTAGGAATTTGGTTGCAACAGACAGCAATTAAATTCACAGCTGCTGGAATTGCCTCAACCTTAATGCAGACTAGTCCACTATTTGTCATCCCCATCGCTATCTGTATGGGTGAAAAAGTGAGTTGGAGAGCAATATCTGGTGTGATAATTGCGATCGCAGGGATTGGATTATTGTTTTATTTGAAGTAAAGCTAAATCAAACTGGGAAACAGTGGCGTTTCCTCCTTGTACTTTTTTCATTGCTTAAAATGTAGTTTTTAGTGGGGACTTCAGTCCCCAAAGCTAGGACTAAAGTCCTGACTACAAACGAACATTTTTATTCAGCTTGATTAACTGGACATGATATCAAAACACCTATTGCCCATTAATGACATTAGTTATTGCTTGCAAAGATAAACCGACACAAGCTGCTAATTCTTCCAGTGCTAATCGTTCACGCGTGTTTGTATTTAGCATTTCAGTTGCAGCTGCAACATAATCAGGATTAGCGAAGTGATTAACGTTCCTAGACGAACGAAGACTCGCAATGCGGGAACCCCCAGTAAACTTTTGCATCCGATAAGCAGCAACTTTCGCAGCTTCGCGGGATTGAACATAAGCGACATAGTATTGTACCACAGCGACTCGTTTTTGCTGCTTAGCTTCATTCCAACGAGCCTGCAAAACAGGTAGTTGCCCAAAAGTACTGATGAATTTAATTGGATCAATTGTGATGGTGAACGAAAAACTGTTTTCGCGTTCAGATGAGGAATCTGGTGATATTGAGGTAGTGCTTGAAGATGGTGATAATTCAATAGCTACAACATCTCTAAAGGTATTCAATCCCATTGCAGATTTTGCTTCTAGCACTTGGGCTGAGTTGCGTTCAGCAATGGTTACTAATCGCTCAATAACTCTGATATCTTGCTGTGTAATCTCAGTTTGAAGGGGTTCAGGTTCATTGTTAGGATTAGATTTTTCTTCTGACGCAACAATTACAGGGAAAGAAAGACCGACAAGTGTGACGATAAAGAGAATGCCGAAACTTTGTGCGAAAGCTTTTAAGAGCCATTGTGCGATCGCCATACGAGTTGATTTACTTTGAAGCGCTACCCTTGTTTTATCTATGATTCGCTTCTCTATTAACGATACTACTAAATGATAAATTTTATCATAAGTGAAAAGCGCAGAATCCATCGACGTTGTTGTGTGAGTTGAGAAATTATGCCGCAAAAATATGCAACGTCCTTGAATGTTGCTTCTCAAAGCTAATAACCGATAGTGGTATGTTAAATAATAATCAACGGGTGCATGATGAGGTTTGTTATGCCAGACGTTCGGTTTGATAAATACTACCGTTACGAAGACCTGACACGCATTCTGCATGGTTACGCTGAAGAATTTCCCCAGCTAGTACGCATAGAAAGCATAGGTAAGAGTTACGAAGGACGTGACATCTGGCTATTAACAGTTACCAACTTTGCCAATGGTGCAGATACAGAAAAACCAGCACTTTGGGTTGATGGCAACATCCACGCCACTGAACTAGCACCGTCGAGTGTTTGCTTATACTTACTGCAAACATTAGTCACAGCCTACGGCACTAACTCAAACATCACCCGTTGCTTGGATACGCGCACCTTCTACATTTGCCCCCGTGTTAACCCCGATGGTGCTGAGTTGGCGCTGGCTGAAAAACCGAAATTTATTCGCTCTGGAACCCGTCCCTATCCCCATGATGATGATAGCAACGGGTTAGTGATGGAAGACATCGATGGCGATGGTCGGATTTTACTCATGCGAATCCCGGATGCTAATGGTGCTTGGAAAATTTGCTCTACAGAACCACGTTTGTTAGTGCGTCGTGAGCCGACAGAAACAGGTGGTCAGTATTATCGCCTACTACCAGAAGGTCGGATAGAAAATTATGACGGAGTTCAAATCCAGATTCAGCGTTCTAAGGAAGGGCTGGATTTAAACCGAAATTTTCCAGCTTTGTGGCGACAAGAGTCTGAGCAACCGGGGGCTGGGCCCTATCCTACATCTGAAACAGAAGTGCGATCGCTTGTACAGTTTATTACAACTCATGCTAACATTACAGGAGCGATCGCTTTCCATACCTTCAGCGGTGTTCTCATCCGTCCATATACTCACCTCAGCGATGAAGAATTACCTGTCAATGACCTCCGCACTTACCAACGTATTGGCGCAAAAGGCACTGAACTCACAGAATACCCAGCCATTTCCGCCTTTCATGAGTTCCGTTATGACCCCAAAGATATAATTACAGGCACATTTGACGACTGGGCTTATGAGCACCAAGGTCTATTTGCTTGGACAGTAGAAGTCTGGAGTCCTCAACGCCAAGCCGGAATTGCTGAGTACAAATATATCGATTGGCAGCGGGAACATCCTCTAGAAGATGACTTAAAGTTGCTGCGTTGGAACGATGAAAAACTCGCAGGTAAGGGCTACGTAGATTGGTATCCCTTCAATCATTCCCAACTTGGTCAAATTGAACTGGGCGGTTGGGATACCATGTATGCTTGGACAAATCCACCCCCAGAGTTTTTAGAGAAGGAAATAGCCCGCTTTCCTGACTGGCTGGTGTGGCATTTATTAATTTCTCCTTGCTTAGAGATTTACGAAGCCAGCGTCTCCAAGTTGGGTGATGATACTTATCGGGTGCAGTTAGTTATACATAATACAGGCTGGCTACCCACTTACATCACTCAAAAAGCTTTGGATAAAAAGCTGGTGCGAGGTTGTATCTGTGAAATTACACTGCCTCCTGGTGCAACTTTAGAAACAGGTAAGCCCCTTGAAGAGTTAGGCCAATTGGAAGGACGTGCCTACAAACCCTCGGCTCCTGCCAGACGGCAGGGCGATTCTACTAATGATCGGGCAAAAGTAGAATGGGTAGTGCGTGCACCCGTAGGTAGTACAGTCAAACTTTTAGCTCGTCATGAGCGTGCCGGAGTTGTTCGCACAGATCTGACATTCGCGTGATTTGACTGAAGAAATGATGAAATGTTCCCGGTTTAAAACAACTAAATTTGAGAATTCAAGTTATGTTGATTCGTACAGCCTATAACTTCTAAAATATTTGATTAATTAAGCTCTAAATTTTCAAGTGCGATCGCTGATTTCCAGTCTATCAATTCTCAGTTTTTCATTACAGTCAACTATCTAAAGAGTGAAAAACTAGTCTAAAACTATAGTCATTAGCTAGTTGTGCAATTGGGGTAATAGATTCAAAATACTATCTGTGTTGGAATTACACACATTTCTCTTTGACAATATTATTAAACCTTATGCAGCTCCACTTAAAGGCATTAACATTTATCGGCAACTACAGAGAGACGCCGCTCAAATACCAATAAACTTACTACTAGACCAAGATCCAAAATGGATAAAGTTATGGACTTGTACTAATTTATCTAGGGTTCTTTAAAAAACTAAACTATCACAACTCAATTAGGATTACTATATGTAATAAATAGTTGGAGAAATCTTATTAGACGCAAGAGCAGATGACTAGAAGGTCAAACATTGGGATTTTCAAGAGTTACAGTTCGGATTCTTGGTTTTGATGATGAGGCAAGCCAAACAATCATCTTGATATTTGTGCCCCTCCCTAACCTTGCGTGTGGTGTTTTTCCATAATCAATCAACAAATTTGAGAAATGGCTCTACTTTTTTCTGGAGGAGATTTTCATGTCTAGTTTCTTTCGTTGGTCATCAGCAAGCGCTCCTTTGCTAGCTTTAGGAGTGATAACTGCTACAGTAGCTCCCATCCTGATTTCTGCCCCAGCTTCGTCTCAAGATACTGTTCCAACTACTCCGACTACTCCAACTACGCCAACTACTCCGACTACTCCAACTCCGGTTACACCATCATCAACTCCAACAGTTAACTTGTCTGATGTTGCCTCAGATTACTGGGCGACTCCATTCATTCAAGTTTTGGCTGCAAATAATGTAATTAGTGGCTTTCCTGATGGCACATTTAAGCCGAATCAATCTGTGACTCGCGCTGAATTTGCGGCGATGATTCAAAAAGCCTTCAGTAATCAAAACCGAATTCGGCAATTGAGTGCAGGTGGTTTTAGAGACGTTCCTGCTAACTACTGGGCTGCTTCTGCAATTCAGAATGCCTACGAGACTGGATTCATGGCAGGCTATCCTGATAACTTATTTTTGCCAAATCAAGAAATTCCAAAAGTACAAGCGATCGTTGCTTTAACCAATGGCTTAGGTTTGAGCAGTAGCAGTGATGCATCAGGTGTTCTCAGTACCTATTATACCGACGCCTCAGCTATCCCGAACTACGCTGTTAATAATGTAGCAGCAGCAACACAAGCCAATATTGTAGTCAACTATCCAGATGTAAAACAACTCAATCCACAAGTGCCGCTGACTCGTGCTGAAGCAGCGGCATTTTTGTATCAAGCTTTAGTTAGGCAGGGACGGGTACAACCCATTGCTAGCAATCTTCCAGCTAGTCAGTATATTGTAGGAGGAACTCCTGGCGGTACTCAAGCTGGTAGCGATATCGTTTCTCTTGCTGCATCCAGTAGTTCTTTTACAAACCTGACTGCTTTAATAAAGTCAGCAGGTCTAGCGGAGATTCTACAACAACCTGGCCCTTATACAGTCTTCGCTCCCACCGATGAAGCATTTGCTGCCATACCTGCTGCAACACTAGAGCAATTACAGCAACCAGAGAACAGAGAAACATTGATTAAGATTTTGAGATATCATGTGGTTCCTGGTGCAGTAACAGCTAATCAACTCTCGGCTGGGGAACTGAAAACCTTTGAAGATAGACCTGTAAATATTCAAATTGATAGCGCTAGCAATCAAGTTGCGGTGAACGATGCCAGAGTTATTCAGCCAGACATTCAAGCCAGCAATGGTGTAATCCATGCGATTAACCAAGTTCTGATACCACCTGATATTAATCTCAGTCAGTTAAATCAACAGCCAGGAACTCCTTCTGGAGTGACCCCAGGTAGAACTACCCTTGGTGGCCCTAGCTATGTCGGGGTTGCTGGCAACATTGGTCTAAGCGGTGGCTCAGCTTTGGGCGAAAGTAACTTTGCAGCTATCAGCAAAATCGGTCTGACACGCAATATATCGGTGCGACCATCGGCGTTGTTTGGGGACGATACACTGTTTCTAGTTCCCCTGACCTTAGATCTGACTCCACGGATAGCAGAAACGGGGGCTGTACCAGCCTTCCCCATATCTCCTTACATAGGTGCTGGTGTAGCTGTTGAAATCACTGGTGACACTGAGTTTGGTTTGCTACTAAGTGGTGGTGTAGATATTCCTTTAGGTTCTCGATTTACGGCAACCGGTTCTGTAAACGCAGCTTTTCTAGATGAAACTGATGTCGGCTTACTACTAGGAGTCGGCTTCAACTTTTAAGCATCAGCCCTTTCAAGGTGCGTAGAAATCCCCAAATTGGGCTTTTTACCTTTGTGTCTTAGTAGTTCAAAAATCAATTTTTTAACCACTAAGACACTAAGAAAAATACATTACACCTTGAAAGGGTTAGTCCTACTAGCGTCGCTTGAGCGCTAATGTAAGTCCATCTGCGATGGGGACGAGGGAAAGAGTTACTCGTTCGTCGTAGTGTAGTTTCTCATTCAGGGCGCGGATAGATTGGGTACTTTCATCTTGAGTTTGCGGGTTAGCAACTTGTCCAGACCATAAAACATTATCAATAGCAATTAATCCACCTGGACGCACTAATTGCAGAGATCGCTCATAATATCCGTCATAATTTTCTTTATCAGCATCAATAAAAGCAAAATCAAATGTCTCAGCTTGCCCAGTTGCCAAGAGCTGATCTAAAGTTTCCAAAGCAGGTGCTAATCGGAGATTGATTTTATGGGCAACCCCTGCTTGCTGCCAATACCGTCGTGCGATCGCAGTAAATTCTTCACTCACATCACAAGCAACAATCTGGGCATCAGCAGGTAACGCCAGAGCTACACAGAGTGAGCTATAACCCGTAAATACTCCAACTTCCAGAGTTTTTTTGGCTCCAATTAATTGCACCAATAGAGCCATAAATTGCCCTTGTTCTGGTGATATCTGCATTCCGCTACTAGGATGGCTGGCTGTTTCTTGACGCAACTTCTGGAGAATTTCCGGCTCTCGCAGCGAAGCGGATAAAAGGTAATTGTAGAGTTTGTTATCAAGACCAATAGTCTGTTTTGGCATGGTAGATGAGAGAATTTAAGGCATTTACCGCTATACTAACGCTGGAAAGTTTATCAGAAATTACATGGTGCGGTTGATTTTAACAGCAATTTTGCTAGTGCTATTAACAGCTTGTGGCAGTATTGGGTTGCTGCCAACTAGTGAGTTAGTGCAAAAAGCGATCGCACTTGAGCTAAAGCAAGCTCAACAAAAACTTAACCAACAGCTAGATCTAGATTTCCAAAGTTTTGAAATCAAGCATCTATCAATTACCCAAGAACAACCGCTGACTATTGAAAATTTACCAGCTTTTCGCGTTCGGGGGAGTTATGACTTAATTGTCAAGCTACCAAAACGAAGCTTAACGCAACCACAAAAACCCTTTGAAGTTTACTTGCAAATTCAGCAAGAAGGCAAAACTTGGCGATTGCTGCTTCCAGAAAAAGGAAGCGAAAATACTCAACCTATTTGGCGCAGCTATTTAATTCAGTGAACTGGGGACTGGGGACTGGGGACTGGGGATTGGGGATTGGGAAGAAATTCTTTTATTTCCCCTCTGCCCCCTGCTATATATGTGCAACTAAAAAAACCATCACAGGTATATCTGTATAACTACGAACTCGCAGCCATGATCGAGGTAATAGTTTCACTAGAGATATAACAAAATGTATATTAACTTTTTCATCAGTTCTATTGTTGGAATTGTGGTTGTGGTGTTGGCGGCTTTTGGCTTACTGCAATGGTTGCATATACCTGCTGGTAATTTTCTCGATTGGGTGATTGGTGGTGCAAGTTTTTGGTGGTTGTTAGTAATTGTTACCGTACCGTGGAATGTGCATTTTCAAGCTAAAGAAGTCTTAGCGGAAGCAGCACAGTCGGCTGAGAAAGGAATTCCAGTTGATGAGAAACAAGAGAAATACGTCAAACTGTTAGCAAAGCGATCGCTCTGGGTTGCCATTGGTTTACACTTATTCTCAGCTATTGGTCTTTATACTCTTGCTGCCACTGGTATTAGTAGCGTGGGATATATAAGTTCCGGTGCAGCTTTATTATTAACTATCCTACGTCCGGCTATCCGTGCCTATGAATATTTGTATGCACGCTTGACAATGATTCGCCAAGAATGGAAGTATCCCCGTGAAGATATTGTAGAACTACGCGATCGCTTCAATTCTCTAGAAGACAAAGTTCGGCAAATAGAAGACCAACTTAACCCAGAACAACCTTATTCTTTGCCAGCAACTCAACAACGCTTCGCTGAAGAAACTCGCCGAGACTTAGCGCGAATTGCCGCTAATTTAGAAGAATTACGGGCTACAAATCAAACTGAACATGAACGTTTGGCAAGAGAAGCCAGAAATGCGATCGCGCAACTTTCAACTGACGGGCAATTTCTCGATCATGTCCGCGAAATTATTCGATTTTTTAAATCAGCCTAATTATTGCTAGTAAGTTGAGGTGAATGTTGGGTTTTCTAACTTTAACCCAACTTATATAAATCAGCGATCGCTAGTCCTAATGCCATTTTCAAAACTCTTAAGCACAATAAAAAATCTTCAGTAAAATAAAAGCGATCGCTTCATTCGTAATGATCACTAATCATCTTGGTAAATTTGCTAAATTGGGATACTCTTTCCAAATACTTACATAAACACACCAGGATCAACTTGAAAAAAATCTCCTAAAGCCTTAGCTTGTACTTTACTAATTTCTCGCTGACCATTCACAACTTCTAAAACAACATCTTGAGAACCAATAACATCTACTAAATCTGACTCTTTAGTATTCTTTTGCTCCATTAAAAAAAGTAACATTGAATGAGGTGTAGAAGCTGAACCAGGTGAATAATATTCTTGTTCAAATTTTTCAATTAAAGTAATTAGTAAATCATAAAGTTCATTTTCTTCAAGACTTCGATTTATGCAATGCATTAGCTGTTCAACAATAGTTAATGCTCTCTCATTTTCTTCTTCATTCCTAATTACTTTTGGTTGATATTTAACTAATAATTCTTTATATTTATCTTGATTAAAAATAAGGGTCATTTTTCCATTTTTCCTTATCATACTCAGCATGGGTAAGGATGTATTTAATATAAATCAACTGCTTTTCATAATCTATACTCACAATCAGACAATATTTATTACCTTTGATGTTAAATATAGTAAAATTACCAACTGCTTCTACTTTGGGAAAAATAGATTGTATCTCAACTAAATTCGACCAATCAACTTTTGTTGCAATGAGAACTAAACTTCTAGGTAATGCCATTACCAATGTTCGATAGTTTGCTTTTATCCCCGTGAAGGAAAGAGAAATAAAAACAAATTACCAATGGATTGAGACAGACTAAAATGGTAATCTTTCCATCCCCATTAAGGGAAGTGATTTGAAAATACTGCAAACGATGCATAGACACGTAGATGCAAAGCGGCTTGCCGTTCGCGTAGCTTTTTTGCTAGGAGAAGGGTAGGACACGTTCGCGTTAACGAGTCTTGTCTACGACACGCTACGCGTAGTTCGCTTCACCGTAAACGTACGACGAGCGTCAGCGTATCCTAGAAAAGAGAAGGAAGAAGAAAAAGTTTAATAAGCAGACCTAGCTAACCAATAGATAGTTATGCCCAAAGCCGACCCGGCTATTACTTGAACTGGTGTATGTCCAAGTAATTCCTTGAGACGGTCTTGGCTAAAGTCTGGTTTTTCATGAAATAACTCATCAATCATTTGATTGAGAATACGAGCTTGCTTACCAGCAGCTTGGCGTACTCCCGCTGCATCATACATGACGATGATGGCAAAAACCATAGCAACGGCAAAATCAGGAGATGCCCAACCAAGCGTTTGCCCTACACCAGCCGCGAGAGCTGTAACTAGAGCAGAATGGGCGCTGGGCATACCTCCGGTTGTCACTAAAACACGCACATTCAGTTTGCGATGTTGGACTATCTCGATTATGAGCTTTAATGCTTGAGCAATTAAACAAGCTATCAGAGCAACCATCAGCACCCGGTTGTCTAAGATGTCGCCTATGTCCTGCATGGTATTTTGGTTAGGTTTGTAAATATTAGCAGCGGTTGTTAATTGAAGAAACATTTTGATGCAACCCAAATGCCAAAATCCAAAATTGACTTAGTGATTGCGACTGGTAATGAAGTGAGCGATCGCCACCATTGGCTCGGCTCGTTCCTTAAATGGTTCTAATTCTGCACAAGCTGCTTTAACTAGCTCTTGGGCTTTTAAACGGGATTCCTCAAGTCCCCAAAGGCTGGGATACGTCACTTTTTTAGCTTTTTGGTCTTTGCCAGCGGTTTTACCTAATTGCTCTTGAGTCGCAGTGACATCCAAAATATCATCTATAATCTGGAAGGCTAGTCCTATATTTTGAGCATAACGAGTCAATCGTTGCACATCTTCAGATGAGGCTCCGGCTAAAATTCCGCCACAAACAACACAAGCTTCTAAAAGTGCAGCTGTTTTGTGTCTATGAATGAAATTCAGCGTTTCTAGAGAAATATCTGATTTCCCTTCCGATTCTAAATCAACCACTTGACCGCCGACTAAGCCAGCAGCGCCTAGCGCCCTTCCCAGACGAGCAACTACCTGTAAAACTCTTGCTCTGTCAACGGTTTGGGGGGTTTGAGTGGCGACAAACTCAAAAGCTAAAGCCAACAAGCCATCTCCAGCCAAAATTGCCACATCGTCGCCATAGACTTTATGATTCGTCAGCTTCCCGCGACGGTAATCATCATTATCCATTGCTGGAAGGTCGTCGTGAATTAACGACATTGTGTGGATCATCTCTACAGCACAGGCTGTTGGCATCGCCATTTCGATTGTGCCACCAAACATTTCACAGGTAGCAAGGCAGAGTATAGGACGTACACGCTTCCCTCCAGCTAATAGCGAGTAGCGCATCGCTTCATAAATCTTTTCTGGATAAATGATTGGGATCGCCTGATCCAAAGCAGTATCACAAAGCTTTTGTCGCTGTTTTAGATAGAGTGCTAAGTTAAACGTGGCTTCCTCTGGTGTCTTGTAAACGTTATCTGTTGCTACCATTCTTAAGTTCCTGACATTTTAAAATTTTTGTCGTATACGTCACAATTTTAAGTTGCTCTGGTGCTGAAAAAATGAGGAGTTAAAGATAACTCTCTGTCTTTTGTCTGCTAATTCTTGACTACTCCATAACTACTTTGCTGTCTTTGAATAACTAGTAAATGTATTTTGCAACAATATGGCGACAGTCATCGGGCCAACACCGCCAGGAACCGGGGTGAGAAATTCTGCCACGCCAGCAGTTGATTCAAAGTCAACATCACCCACTAACCGACTGTTGCCATTAGCATCGGTGACGCGGTTCATCCCCACATCTACCACAACAGCGCCCGGTTTCACCATATCGGCAGAGATTAATCCGGGACGGCCGACTGCTGCAATTAGAATATCAGCATTCTGGGTGATGGTTTTGAGGTCGTGCGATCGCGAATGGGCGATCGTGACTGTAGCATCAGCTTCTAGTAGCATCAATGCCATTGGCTTACCTACTAAAATGCTGCGTCCCACCACGACTGCTTGTTTTCCTGCCAAGGGAATCTCATATTCTTGTAAAAGCCGCATGACACCAGCTGGGGTACAACTGCGTAAACCAGCTTCTCCCCGCACTAATCGCCCCAAATTAACTGGGTGCAGTCCATCAGCGTCTTTCTCGGGATCAATTTGATGTAGCAGAGTCACAGCATCCAAGTGGTGAGGCAAAGGTAGCTGTACGAGAATGCCATCCACCCGTTCATCGTTATTGAGTGTTGCAATTACTTCTTCTAGTTCCGTTTGAGTAGTGTCGGTAGAAAAATGTTTGCCAAAAGAAGCAATACCTACTTTAGTGCAGGCTTTTTCTTTATTGCGTACATAAGCAGCTGACGCTGGATTGTCACCAACCATCAGTACAGCTAAACCAGGGGATCGTCCAATTTTTGGTTGTAATTGTGTAATGGCAATAGAAAGTTCTTGCTGAATTTTTGCAGCTAAAGCTTTACCATCAAGAAGTTTGGCAGTTTTTTCCATGAGAATTTCCAGCTATCTTCGCCTTTCGTCCAAAGTCCAGCCGCTATGCAAAGTCAAGAGT
Organism: Komarekiella atlantica HA4396-MV6; assembly: GCA_019359395.1. Classification (GTDB taxonomy): domain Bacteria; phylum Cyanobacteriota; class Cyanobacteriia; order Cyanobacteriales; family Nostocaceae; genus Komarekiella; species Komarekiella atlantica. The sequence goes on along the minus strand of JAHHHK010000035.1, from coordinate 23,000 downwards.
CCAAAATCCAGTCAATAAATCATTAATTCTTGACTATTGGTTGTTGACCATTATGATTTCGCTGTTAATGCCGTAGCGTTTTTTTCATAGCAAGTCCATAATATTTATCTTCTCAGATCAACGGCATCATTTGATGAATAAATAGGAGTGGGGATTGGGGACTGATAATTGGGGAGCAGAGGGGCAGGGGGGAAATAAAAGAATTTCTTCCCAGTCCCCAGTCCCCAGTCCCCAGTCCCCAATCCCCAATAAATGGGAACTGACCCAATGAAACTGGCGACAAGGCAAGCAATGATGCGAAAATTTGCTCAACCGATGGCTCTCATGCAACAAAAGAAAAATTTTGCTTTTTCATTTTTGTCCGGGGACAGCTTGCCCGATTTCTGCAAGAAGTCTATGCCCTACCGTCTAGGATTGATTTGTTTCCTAGTAATGGGCCTTTATAGTTGTGGAATGACATCATCTGGCTCTAGTGGGATGCTCCCCTTAAAAAATGGTACTAATGTTACTCCGATTCGAGAAATTAAACCAAAACAAAACAATCAGGCTATAGTTTACATCCAAGGTAAGGTAGAAAAGCAAGCTCCCCTGATGAAGCAGCAGGCTTATCAAATCAATGACTCAACTGGCAAAATCTGGGTTGTCACCAATCAAACTGGTCTGGAAGAGGGAGCGCAAGTAGTAATTAAGGGTAAAGTTCGCTATCAAAGTATCCCTTTAGCTGGTAAAGAGTTGGGGGAAGTTTATTTAGAAGAAGAGTAATAATTTTAACAGAAAACAGCCAAATAAAAATTTATGAACGATCAACCAGTGCATGTAGCGATCGCTATTCTCTACCAAGAAAACAAGTTTCTCATGCAACTGCGGGATAATATCCCTGGTATTCTCTACCCTGGTTACTGGGGGCTATTTGGCGGTCATATCGAACCTGGTGAAACTCCAGATGTTGCAGTAAAGCGAGAAATCTTAGAAGAAATTGGCTATATTATACCACCCTTTTTTGAATTTGGCTGTTATTCCGATGAAAAAGTTATCCGTCATGTCTTTCAAGCACCACTCTTGGTGGAATTAAATCAACTAGTTCTGAATGAAGGCTGGGATATGGGGTTGATGACACTCGAAGATATTCGTCAGGGTAACTGTTATTCGCAAAACGCTGGAGAAGTGCGTCCCTTGGGGCATGTGCATCAGCGTATATTATTGGATTTTATCGAGAAAAAGCAATAACCCTAACAATTGATTGTTGTAAGTGTTACTAGCGGACATGGGGCAGAGGGGCAGAGGGGGAAAATTTCTTCCCAGTCCCCAATCCCCAATCCCCATTGCCCCTTATCCCCAGAGGGGGCCCCGAGTTCCCCAGTCCCCAATCCCAAATCCCAAATTACCGCCAAAATAAAGTTAGAACTCTTGTGGAGTCATCACGAATGCAATCAGCAAATAAACTGCCACGATGGATAACCATAGGATTGGTATTTCCCCTGGCTATTCTCAACGGTTGGCTATTAATCCAGGTTGTACAGTATTTTCAACCCCTGGTTAGTATTTTTGCCGCCGCTATCTTACTGGCTTTTGTGTTGAATTATCCAATCCAATTTCTCCAAGAACAAGGAGTGAAACGCAACTTAGCTATTGGAGGAGTCTTGCTTTTGACTGTGGTGGTTTTAGTGGCTTTAGGCATCACCTTAGTGCCCCTGATCATACAACAACTCAACGAGCTAGCTAACATTTTGCCCAGTTGGATTGATTCTGGGACTCTACAACTGCAAGCTTTTCAGGATTGGGCATTAAATCAACAGCAGCTTCCCATTAATGTAAGTGGCTTAGTTAGTGAAGTTCTCGAACGATTATCTAACCAACTTCAATCCTTTACTGGGAGAATTCTCGGCTTTGCTGTCGATACCATTGGTACTGTAGTCAACGTGTTATTAGCGGTGGTGCTGACTATTTACTTGGTATTAAATGGTGAAAGTCTTTGGGACGGAGTTTTTCAGTGGTTTCCTCGTAATATTGGCTCAAAATTACGGCAATTATTACGAGAGGATTTTCACAATTACTTCATCGGTCAAGCAACATTGGGTGCTGTGCTGGGATTGACGGTTACACTAGCATTTTGGGTACTACAAGTTCCCTTGGCTCTACTTTTTGGCATCGGTATCGGCTTATTCTCTCTGTTTCCCTTTGGTACGGGCATAGGTATCGCCATAGTAAGTTTGTTGGTAGCGTTGCAAAATTTTTGGCTAGGAGTAGAAGTTTTGGGTGTAGCTGTTGCAATTGATCAAGTAAATTCAAATTTTATTGCACCTCGGCTTCTAGGAAATTTAACTGGTTTAAATCCCGTATGGGTTGTAATTTCTTTACTGCTAGGAGCTAAATTAGGAGGCGTGTTGGGTTTGTTAGTTGCTATACCCTTTGCCAGTTTTATCAAGGACATAACAGATAGCTGGCGCGCGGGAGAATTGAATAAGATAGATAATATCGAGTTAGAATCTGCAACAGTTGAAAGTGATGTTGTAGGAACTTATAGCTAAAATTAATCCTGATATTTTACTATTGCAAATGATTAGAAAATAATTCAAAAATCGCTTCAGTAGAGGCGTTAATAAATAAAGAATGAAGTGAAAATTAACTATCCTTCATTCTTTATAATGAATCAATTATTTATTATTTTAGTCGGTTACTAAATAACCAAATTTGCTGTTTCTAAAAAAAGGTTATGCTTTAACCTTTTTCGTTGATATTGCCTTTCTCTTCAATATCCAGCCAAGACTACAGGCGAAAATAGTACTAGCTAAAGTTGTCGGTTCTGGGACTTTACTATAAGAAAGTTTGCCAGAAACGATTTCACTATTTGGAGAAGTTCTGGAAAAAATTGTAAAATCCTCACCAACAATTTCGTAACTAATAGAACTGGCAGGATTAGCTTGATCATCAAATAGATATTCTAATCCCACAGATGGTTGTCCTGTTAAGAATGTGGTTGAAAATACAAGAGGAAACTCTGGGTAATTGACATCATCTTGTTCTGTGTAAACAGTGGAGTCACCATCGAACTGGAAATAGAGAGACTTCACAGTTGTTTCTGGAATGTTGTCATTACTGAAAGTTGAGTCATCAAAACTAAAATAGCCCTGTCCTTTATTTATCGGACTATCAACGGTGAAAGCGTAACTAACAATTGCGGCGGAGGCAGATTTTGCATCTAGGGTAGCAAAACCTAAAGCAAGAGTAGCAGTAGCAAGAACTATTTGCGGAACCAATTTCATTTCAGTTTTCCTCACGATGAACTTCTGCAAGCAATGCACACACTACATCATTTTGTGTTTTATTTAATCTTTATTTTCCAAGTATTTGGAGTTAACTCACCTTAGTTGCATGGGTTTAAGCAGACTTTAATTAGAGGTAAAAATAATATTATGTTAGGTAATTTAAACAACTTTTATAATGGTTTATTAACCCTTGGATAACTCAATCTTTACTAATTGTCATAACAAGATATGGTAAGTACTTATCCTATAATACTTCGCTTAAGCTTGCCATTAATTAATATGGAATCCAATCGCCCATTGAAGCTAAACCGTCGCCAGTTTTTGCTACGTTCAGCTATCACAGCCGGTGGAATTATTTCTACAAATCTTGTATCAAAATCACGAGTTTTTGCCCAAGCACCTGCAATTATTACCTCTGACCAAATGCGTCCTGCCATACCTTATGGCATAGCTAGCGGCGATGTATCCAACGGTAATATTGTAATTTGGAGTCGTAGCGATCGCCCCGCCAAAATGATCGTAGAATATTCTACTAGCGAATCTTTTCGTAATGTGCAGCGCGTCCTCGGCCCCACTGCTTTAAACAATAGCGACTTTATAGCCAGACTTAACCTCAACAACTTACCACCAGACCAACAAATATTCTATCGGGTGATTTTCCAAGATTTAAATTATCAAAATACCTACAGCGCTCCTGTTAATGGCACTTTCCGAACTCCTCCCATGCATGGACGAGATATATTCTTTGTTTGGGGTGGAGATACTGCCGGTCAAGGATGGGGTATTAATCCTGATTTCGGTGGGATGAAAATTTATGAAACCATGCGCCAACTTAAACCCGACTTTTTCATTCATTCTGGCGACAATATTTACGCTGATGGCCCACTTTCATCAGAAGTAACACTGGACGATGGCACAATCTGGAGAAACATCACCACAGAAGAAAAATCAAAAGTAGCAGAAACCCTAAAAGAATTTCGTGGTAACTATCAATACAATTTATTGGATGAAAATGTTAAGCGTTTTAACGCTGAAGTTCCCATCCTGGCACAATGGGACGACCACGAAACTACAAATAACTGGTATCCTGGCGAATTTCTTCTCAACGATGAACGTTATGTAGTCAAGGATGTTAACTTGCTAGCCCAAAGGGCAAGGCAAGCATTTTTAGAGTATATGCCTATTGGGTATAAAACTGATGACCCAGACAAAGCAAGAATTTATCGCTCTTTCAAGTATGGCTCATTACTAGACATTTTCATGCTTGATGAACGCACCTATCGGGGAGTAAACACCCCCAATAATCAGCCAGTACCAAGTAAAGACACGGAATTTCTCAGCAGAAAACAAGTGCAATGGCTGAAAAGACAATTACTATCATCAAAAGCAACATGGAAAGTCATTGCCAGTGATATGCCTTTAGGGCTGATAGTTCGAGATGGTAGCACTGATTTTGAAGCTTGGGCTAACGGAGATGGCCCAGCTTTAGGAAGGGAATTAGAGCTGGCTGACTTACTACGATTTATCAAAAACAAGGATATCAAGAATGTTGTTTGGTTAACTGCTGATGTACATTATGCAGCAGCCCACTATTACGACTCCGCTAAAGCCCAGTTTACTGACTTCAAGCCTTTTTGGGAGTTTGTCGCCGGGCCTCTTAACTCTGGTACATTTGGGCCGAACCAATTGGAAAATACCTTTGGCCCACAATTGGTATTTCAAAGCCTCCCTCCAGGTACGAAAGCAAATCGACCTCCAAGTGAAGGTTTGCAGTTTTTTGGAGGAGTGAAAATTAATGCTTATACAAAGGTGATGACGGTAACACTGCGTAACTTGGCTGGGGAAACTGTTTATAGTGTAGATTTACCACCAGAAAAATAAGTCGTTAAAAACTCAGCGAAATATAGCCAGTTAGATAGAGTAATTACGTAATTTTTTACTCTATCTGCTGGCTTTGCTGTTTTTTGGCTGAGATGGTGCAGTAGTCGAAAGATGAAAAAACCTGAGAAATCTATAGCTAAAATTCAATATAAAGGAGAAGGAAAACTAAAAATGCTGGTTAAACGCAGAGGGACGCGGTGAACCAGCGCTGCGGGAGGGTTTCCCTCCGCAGGCGACTGGTGAACCCGAAGGGAGTTTAGCGCAGAGGAGCGCAGAGTTTTGTACTAAACTTGTCGAAATAAAAAAGTAAAATTTTAGAGTTTTTGGAGTTGGTCATGCTTAAGCAACTCATTCTGGAAAATTGGAAAAGTTTCCGTTATGCAGAACTTCCACTTGACCCATTGACTGTTCTTATTGGGACGAATGCGAGTGGAAAATCTAATGTAGTTGAGGCTTTAGAATTTTTACAAAGAATAGTTAGAGGCGAAAATCTTGAAGCAGCTTTAGCGGGAGATAAAACATTGCCATCTATACGTGGTGGTGTAGAGTGGGCTGCACTTAAACCTGAAACTGAGTTTACATTCAAAGCACTAATTCAGGGACAAGATCATAAAACTGAATATCTTTACAGTATTACATTAAAAACAAAACCTGTAATTAAAATTTTAGGCGAGCAGATGATTCGTCAAACATCTGATATAAAAACCTGCTTATTAAAGACAGAGTATAATCTAAATCGTGAAACATTAAAACTAGAAACTTTTAATCCACGTTTGTTATCGAATACAGAATATTTAATACCTTCTAAATCAATATTAAGTAGACTGAAAAATAGATTTCTTGATGTAGAAGTCGGGAAAGAAATTATTAATGTAATTTCGACTATGGAAAATATCTTTATTTTAAATCCTGTTACTTCTAAAATGCGAGATTACTCATTACTTTCTGATACTTTAGAAAGTGATGCTTCTAATATTGCAGGTGTATTAGCAGCATTATCTGAGGAACATAAAACTGAAGTAGAATCTACTATATCTAAATACATCAAGGATTTACCAGAAGGAGATATTCAAAAAGTATGGGCTGAAAAAGTAGGCAGGTTTGGGACTGATGCTATGCTCTACTGTCAGGAGGAATGGAAGCATGATCACATCACAGAAATCGATGCTAGAAGTATGTCGGATGGAACTTTACGCTTTTTAGCAATTATTACAGCATTGCTTACTCGACCAGAAGGTAGTCAACTAGTAATAGAAGAAATAGATAATGGTCTTCATCCCTCGCGTGCAGAATTACTAGTAAGAATGCTAAGAGAGATTGGCAGCAAAAGAAATATTGATATTTTAGTTACTACCCATAACCCAGCTTTACTTGATGCTTTAGGGCCAGAGATAGTTCCTTTTGTAGTTGTCGCACATCGTGATTCTGAAACGGGGGAAAGCAAGCTTACACTTTTAGAAGATATTGAAAATCTTCCTATTTTGCTAGCATCAGGAAGTTTAGGCAGATTAGCAACAAAAGGTGCAATTGAAAAGAGCCTTTCTGATAATAAGTAAAGTTAAACATGAGAAAGGTTCTGATTATTGACACATCCATACTTTGCGTCTACTTAGGTGTGCCTGGTAAAGAAACTTGTGGTTCTGACAATGATAAATGGGATAAAAAAAGAGTTGAAGCCCGTTTTCAAGCAGAAGAAAAACAAGGTGCAAAGTTTATACTACCAATAGCAACAATTATAGAAACTGGTAATCACATTGCACAAGCTAACTCTAAGCGATATGAAATTGCTCAAGCTTTCGGTAATATTTTAGTGAAAGTAGCGGATGGAGTTATACCTTGGGGAGTTTTTGAAACTCAAGTGGGTGAACTTTGGAATTCAGAACAATTGAAACAGTTAGCTACTGAATGGCCTACTCTAGCATCTAGAAAGATTTCTATCGGAGATGCGACAATTAAGACTGTGGCTGAATATTACGCTAAAACTAGTAGCACATTCCAAGTAGAAATTTTTACGGGTGATGGAGGACTGAAGGCTTATGAACCAGCTACCCCAGCACCTACGCGTCGAAGTAGTCGTAGGATAGGATAAAAAATCATTGAGCGATCGCTTCTTCACCACACTAACAGCAAAAATGGATGTACCAGCCAAGAACCCAAGCCAATAGTAAAAAATTCTTGAGCGATCGCCTCTCAACTTTCACATCACGTTATCATCGGATATTGTGGAATTTCCGTGCGTAACTCCTAGCATCTATGACCGCTTCTTACTCTGAAACTCCATCTACCAAGCCCGACGCCAGTACTTTTATTTCCGACCATCGACAGGTAGACCGCAGCAAGCTAAGTCAGATGTACTTGCACTATGTCGAGACGAAGGATAAATATCCTCACGCGATGTTGCTGTATCGGGTAGGAGATTTCTTTGAATGCTATTTCCAAGATGCTGTAAAACTAGCGCAAGAACTGGAATTAGTCCTCACTAGTAAGCAAGCTGGAGAACAAGGACGGGTGGCGATGTCTGGTGTTCCGCACCACGCTTGGGAACGCTACGCGACAATGCTGGTAGAAAAAGGCTATGCAGTGGTAATTTGCGACCAAGTGGAAGATGCTTCAGAAGCTACTGGGAGATTAGTACGGCGGGAAGTAACGCGCATCCTGACTCCTGGGACTTTGCTGGAAGAGGGAATGCTGAAATCAGGTCGCAATAACTACCTGGCGGCTGTGGTAATTGCTGCTAATCATTGGGGCTTAGCTTATGCAGATATCTCTACAGGCGAATTTCTCACAACTCAAGGTAGTGATTTAGAACACCTGACACAAGAATTAATGCGCTTGCAACCTTCGGAGGTACTGGTTCCTACCAATGCTCCAGATTTAGGTAGTTTGCTACGTCCGGGAGAAACTTCGCCGCATTTACCGCAGTGTTTGCCGTCGGCATTTTGTTATAGTTTGCGATCGCAAGTACCCTTTTCTCAAGGTGAAGCTAGACCTAGATTATTGCAAAAATTTAAAGTGCGATCGCTCGAAGGATTGGGTTGCGATCATCTCCCCCTGGCTGTCCGCGCGGCTGGCGGTCTTCTGGAATACTTGGAAGATACTCAAAAAGAAAACCCAGTTTCTCTCCAGAGACTACGCACCTATACAACCACCGATTATCTAATTGTTGATGGTCAAACCCGTCGGAATCTGGAAATTACCCAAACTGTTCGTGATGGCACTTTTCATGGTTCTCTTCTCTGGGCATTAGATAGAACGAATACAGCGATGGGCGGGCGGGCTCTACGGCGGTGGTTGTTGCAACCGCTACTCGATATTAAAGGCATTCGGGCGCGACAAGATACCATCCAAGAATTGATGGAAAATACTTCCCTGCGTCAGGATTTGCGGCAGTTGTTACGGCAAATTTATGACCTGGAACGGCTGACGGGGCGGGCGGGTTCTGGGACTGCAAATGCCAGAGATTTAGTTGCTTTAGCAGATTCTTTGTCACGCTTACCAGAATTGTCTCGCTTAGTGACTGACGCACATTCTCCTTTTTTGAAAGCTTTACAGAAAGTGCCACCTGTGTTGTCAGAATTGGCACAAAAGTTACACGTGCATCTTGTAGAGTCGCCGCCGATTCTGATTAAAGAAGGCGGATTAATTCGCGCTGGTGTAAATCCCCAGTTGGATGAAAGAAAGTCAACTGTAGAAGCAGACCAGCAATGGATTGCTAATTTGGAGGTTGACGAGAGGGCCAGAACAGGAATTCCCACTTTGAAGGTAGGATTTAATAAAACGTTTGGTTACTACATCAGTATTTCCCGTGCCAAAGCTGACCAAGTACCCCCGAATTACATCCGTAAGCAAACCCTGACGAATGAGGAACGTTATATCACTCCAGAGTTGAAGGAACGGGAAGCGCGGATTTTGACGGCGCGGGATGATTTAAATCAGTTGGAATATGAGGTTTTTGCAGCGTTGCGGGAAGAGGTGGGCGCACAGGCGGAGGTAATTCGCAATCTTTCCCGCGCGGTGGCGGCGGCGGATGTGTTGTGTGGTTTGGCTGAGTTGGCGGTACATCAAGGCTATTGTCGTCCAGAAATGTTGCCAGGACGGGAGATAAATATTGTTGATGGGCGTCATCCGGTGGTAGAACAGTCTTTACCTGCGGGGTTCTTTGTGCCAAATTCGACGCAGTTGGGAGGGGAGGAAACGAACCGCAGCGGAAAGTCTGAGCGCCGGCTTCCGGCGAACAGAACTTTCCAAGACAGAGGCGCGGAGGACGCAGAGGAGAATGGGAAGAATTCTCCCCCTCTTCCCCTCTCCCCCTCTCCTTCTCCTGATTTAGTCATCCTTACTGGGCCAAATGCCAGTGGTAAAAGTTGTTATTTACGCCAGGTGGGATTGATTCAGTTAATGGCACAAATTGGTAGTTTTGTGCCAGCTAGGTTTGCGAGGTTGGGAATATGCGATCGCATTTTCACGCGTGTAGGTGCAGTAGATGACTTGGCAACTGGTCAATCTACGTTCATGGTGGAAATGAATGAAACAGCGAATATCCTCAACCATGCCACTTCTAGGTCGCTGGTGCTGTTGGATGAAATTGGCCGCGGAACGGCGACGTTTGATGGACTTTCCATTGCTTGGGCGGTGGCGGAGTATATAGCTGTGGATATTCGGGCGCGGACGATTTTTGCTACTCATTACCACGAGTTGAACGAATTGGCTAGTATTTTGCCGAATGTGGCTAATTATCAAGTGACGGTGAAGGAGTTACCCGACCAAATTATCTTTTTGCACCAAGTCCAACCGGGAGGTGCTGATAAGTCCTATGGGATTGAAGCGGGAAGATTAGCGGGTTTACCGACGGTAGTAATTCAACGAGCAAAACAAGTGATGGGGCAAATTGAGAAACATAGTAAGATTGCGATGGGTTTGCAAAGTCTAGATTAGATAAGCTTCAAATAAGTTATTTGATCAACTGCAATTTTTATCTCAATTTTGAGATTTTTTGCGCTTTTTAGCTTTTTTGCCATTCGTTGATTGAGTTTCAACGGGCTACGCCAACGCGTTAAAAAGGTGAGTCCCAAGTAAATTTATAAGTTAGCAATATGCCGATAACGAGCCTGTATTACTGAATAGATACCGTAAGCAATCAAACCGGAAGCCACTACGCCCAGAATCCAAGAACCAAAGGGTTGCTGTATAAGAATTGTTAATGCACCGCCCAGCCCTCTAGCCTTTCTACCATTAGATTGAATTGACGCCAGCATCAAGAAAATGCCGATAATACCAAAAACTATGCCACGGGCAGCAATCCCAAATCTACCCGTACCCACTGCCCAATTTTGCTCAGTCTGACTCATTTGGGAAAGTTTGAAAGAGTGGCGAAATTTCCCTTTATACGCTTGATAAAGGTAAGAAATACCAACACAAATTACTGTCACCCCTGCTAGAGCTACTAGCCATCGCCCAAAGGGTTGAGCCAAGATATAAATCGTCCAATCCTCGACTGATTCACTATCGCCAATGCTTGAACCTATAATCAGTTTCATAGCCGTCAAAGCCAAACCTGTATAAGCTAAAGCACTGATAGCATAACCAATCCGCTTTGCAATTCGTTTGGCATTAATTGGTTGCTTACTTTTTTCAGGGTCGAAAAACGTCTGAACTAAACGCCAAAGTACATACCCAATAATTCCGAGGGTAAGGATACCTAGCAAGAATTTTCCAAAAGGTTGGACAACAATTGCCTTTAGCGCACCAGTTGTATTCGTCGTCTTACCACCAGAACCAATGGCTGCTTGGGCTGCTAGTAACCCAACAATAAAATAAACAACGCCTTTTGCTGCGTATCCTAATCGTGCTAGTCGTTCAAACCAAAGCAGAGAAGTTATCTGTTTAACTGGTTGCCTAATTTGTTCTAGAGGTGAATCGGGTAGTCTCATACGGCATAATGACTATAAAAAAATGAAACTGCTCTCCAGACTGTATTTATTAACCTAAACCGCCACCTGAGCCAATGATACCAAGCAGTTGTAACAGATAAATAATTGCAAACACACCAAAAAATATACCAGCGATCGCTGTTCCACCAAAAATTATCTTCGATGGTTGCAGTTCCTTAGGCAATATTCGATGATTTAAGTAAAGAGTCAGTCCGGTGACGATGGGGATGTGAGCAGCTTCAATTCCACCTGCGGTTTGTAGCAAAGCGACTGGTTCACCGAAAAACAAGTAAACGGCAATGGGTAAAGCTACAAGTAGCACTACAATATACACACGTTGCAAAAACTTTTCATCCGTCCAGCGTCCTCGCACGCCGAATCCCTTTAAAATAATCTGCGTACCATCGGCAAACATTCGTCCAAAACCATCTTCTACTGAAAGTACAGTACTACAGAAAGTTATAAAAACGATCGCCACCATAAACCAAAAGCCAAACGGCCCCCAAAGGTTGCCTAGCAAGCTACCCAGAGTTTCCGCTACTTGATTTTCTTTTGGCACAAGTCCTTGTGGACGCAGCAACTCACCACCAAGAATTAAGAAAGATAGCGCCGCCAACAGCGCCCCAACCACTGCTAAGGTGTTGGATATAGTCATCAGATTTAGCCAACCGCGCAGTTTCTTTTTTTGCTCCTGGTTGAGTTGCTTGGGGTCTATGCTCTCTTGTCCTTTAACACTAGCAGCACCATATCCTCTAGCTTCTACCCAGTAGGAATACCACATTAAGCCGGCGGCTCCTGCCAACATGAAACCTAGCCAAGGTAGTATTTCTTGATACTGCACGTTTTGCGGTATTTGCGGTACTAGTCCCGATGCTAGTTGGCGAACATTAGGGAAAACGAAAATAGCAGCGGCCACCACTGCTACAGTACGAGCAATCCCCACATAAGAAGAAATTGTCTCGACTACGTTGTATTGTCCTAAAAGTACGATCGCAGCTGTCACAATAATGATAATTACCGTCCACAGTTGGACACCTCCCCCAGTAACCAAAATTAGTGCTGTAGCGGCGGCTCCTGCAAGTCCAGCAACGGTAGAAATTGCTACCACTACCTGCGGTAGCAAAATCAGCCAGATTGCCCAGTTTTTAGGGCCGGGAAGTTGTTTGAAACCTTGTAGGATGGTTGCTCCTGTACAAACAGAAAAGCGACCTACTTCACCATTTATAAACCATTTCAAAATCACAGCCGCAAGTAGCGCCCATAACAGGGTGTAACCGTAGAGTGCGGCAATTCTTGGCGTAAATAGCAATTCACCTGAACCCGCAGCCGAAAGCATCCACAAAAAACTTGGCCCTAGCCATTTCAAGTTTTCCCAACCCTGGGGTGACTCTGGTATCTTTATCATGTTTTGTAGTTGCTGTTTGTTACTAGTATGTGTTGATATGCGTAGGCGTAGCTCATCTTAGATATCGCTTTGATTATTCATTTTTTGCTATTTCACTTACGTTGATACTGCTTTAAAACAGTGATTTTCAATTTCCCCTTACTGCAACACTTTGGTAGTTAAGAATTAATTTAAATATTAATTAACTGTTATACAGCGGTTCTCGTTTACGTGAGGTATACCCGTGGGGGCACGGCATTGCCGTGCCCCCACACCTAACGATGTAATGTTGTTCTGCATTTGAATGGGAACCGCTATAAGTTTTCAGCAAAAGTCGGAAAGTCTTCTATTTTTAAAGCTAATTTTAAAAGTCTGTGTTTACGTAATATCTGTATTTTCAAGTTGCTACCTACCTGGCTTTCTTGTATTAACTGTATAACCTCATCAACTGTATTTACTGGCTGATTTTTAATTTCTAGAATTACATCTTTTAATCTTAGTCCTGCTTTGTTTGCTGGAGAATCTGGAACAACATTGACAATCAGAACACCTCGTTTGCGGATGCCAAAAATGTTGTAATTATTGTTAGGCTCTATCTCAATACCCACATAAGGATATTCAACTTTTCCCTTAGTAATTAATTTCTGGGCAACTTTTCGGGCTGTGTTAATAGGAATAGCAAAGCCAAGTCCTTGAGCTGTAGAAATTACAGCGCTATTTACCCCAATAACTTTCCCACGAACGTTTAGCAGTGGGCCGCCAGAGTTTCCGGGGTTAATAGCAGCATCAGTTTGAATCATACCAATATGTTGATTAGAAATACCTATATTTTTAGCAGAACGGTCTACAGCACTAACAATGCCAGCAGTAACAGTTCTTTGAAAACCCAAAGGATTACCAATAGCGATCGCCCATTGTCCCGATTGTACAAAGTCGGAATTTCCCAGTTCTACGAATGGCAAATTATTAGTGGGAATTTGCACAACTGCGATATCAGTTACAGAATCTAATCCCAGCACTTTCCCCTCAAAAGTACGACCATCGAGAAGCGATACCATAACCGTATCGGCATTTTTGACTACATGAGCATTAGTAAGAATTTGACCATCGGAATTGATAACAAAACCAGAGCCAAGGCGATATGTAATTTTCTCCTGTATTTGTATTTGTGTTGGTATATTTTCACCAAAAAATTGTCGTCTAAATAAATTATTAAGCCCATCTGAAACCTGGGTTCTTATGGTTCTGGCGACCTTAATTTCAACCACCGCAGGTTGCACTTTTTCTACAACTTTAGCCACAAAATTTGTGTCGCCAACGGTGGGTAGAAGAAAGAAGTTGCTTTGCTTTTCTGGCTCCTGAATGATTTTTGGAGATATTAAAGAAGTAACGTCTGAAGACCGAAGCTTTCTATAAAAATCTATTGAGTATACTCTAATAAATCCTACTGATAATATGCCAACAGTAGCTAACAGAAAGTAATTTTTTGTTTTGTTGTCATAAAAAGTATTCATGGGATCGATTTTTTCTTAGCCCTTCCCTACGGGATGCTACGTGGATGAGTAAAGCAGAAAGCAGTTTCTAAAACTCTGCTCAATAGGCACTGATTTTTGCCCTTCGGGTGACGCTCCTAACCTAAAGTCAGTCGCTCTGGAGGTTCACCCCCAGAGCGGAGAAGATCGCACCGACTCACTTCATGCCCTTCTTTAAAGTATTTCTGTCTTGCTACGATTCCTCCTAGACATAAACCGTTCTTCATAGTTTCTGAAGCTGGGATCGTTCAGTTCGTATAAGTAAGGTTCCATCGTGTAATTATAAAGAGGAGGAGTTCCTAACATACCCGGCATTGCTGTCATCACTAAAGGTCGATAAACTCCTCTGACTTGCTCCTCATAATCATTATCGATTGCTAAACCTTCGTTAAATTCAGGTAGATTTTTGACTTGCTCTTTGGTCAGTTTAGGAACGAAGAGATGTTTATTATCATAGTCTAGACGAGCTAAACCGACCGGGAGCAATACTTGTTTACCGAAAATCCAGAAGCCTGTATCAATGATGAAATACCGGAAACGACCATCATTTTCATCAACTAATATATTGACAACGGAACCAACCCTGTCATCATCGGCGTAAACATCAAAATTTTTAATGTCGTTACCATCAAAAATTTCATTTGTGTAATCAGGATTGTATTGAGCAAGTTTGTACAAAGCCATGTTTTTTCCTCCTGTAAAAACTGTTGAAATATATTAGGAACTAACTTAAGGGTTGAATTTTTGCCTCATAAGCAGCATTATTCAAACCACCACCTCCATAAGTTTTTTGAGAATTAATTTCACTTTTTAAGGCGGTGATACGATCGCTCGTTGCGGGATGGGTACTCAAAAAGGTAGGAAGCGATCGCTGCTGGAGTAACTTTTGCATAAAAGCAATCATTGCAGACTGAGCATAACCAGCACGGCCTAAAGTTCTCAGTCCTCTTTGATCGGCTTCAAATTCATCTTGGCGACTATTGGGACGCTGCAATGCCAAATCCACACCAATCTGAACTGCTGTACTGCGTTCTAACCCGGCGGCTGTGGTAACACCACGAGCGATCGCTCTTTGTCGCATCTGTTCTATTGAATGCCGACTAGCTATATGACCAATTTCGTGAGCGATGACACTGGCTAATTGAGCTTCATTATCTGCGGCTTTTAACAATCCGGTAGTGACATAGACATAGCCTCCCATTGTGGCAAAGGCGTTTATGCTCTCATTATTAACTACCTGAAATGTATAAGGAATATCAGAACGAGTGCTATTTGCTGCCAATTTCTGACCAATTTGATTCACATAACGATTCACGTTTGGATTGCGATAAAGCTGAATCTCACTGCTAACTAACTGCTGATTAATCTCCTTACCTAGTTGGACTTCTTCTTGATCGGAAATATTGGACAACTGAAATATTTGAACTCCTTGAATTAAGAGATCAAATAATGAAATGGCTGGGGTTTTCTGGGGTGAACCGACACTAATACCAACCGCTACTAAAACTGACAGTAATAAATACAACCAGCGACGATAAAAACGACGGTAAATAGAAGAGAAAGAATTAAACATAAGCTTATTCAAGTTAACTACGGTGTTCAGAATTGGTGAACACTCCTTGCCAGCGAACTTGCTCAAACTGCTCTACATTCAAGCATCGCCCTTGATTAACTTCATTGCCGTCCACCCAAACTTGTTGCGCCTCAAACCCGTGGAGGTGCAATTGAACACCTGTATAAGAAAAGGCATAATCTCCCTGTTGCTTCCAAGTGAGTTCTAAGCAATCTTGATTCTGCGTTAGGTAAAAATGATCCAACCGTGATTCACCGTAGCCATCTCCCGCGTCACTGTAAACCTGACTTTCACTGGTTAAGAACGCGGACGGGTAAATATGGAGAATCAGTTGATTATCTTCCTCCATTGGTAAGATACTCCCCGCCTTTACTAATAGCGGTATCTGTTCCAAAGGTGCTTTTAAGTTAACCGACTCTCCTCCTTCTAGGAGTACATCATCCCAGAAGTTATACCAGTTTCCTTTAGGTAATGCGATCGCTCGTGAGGTTGCACCTTCTTGGGCGATCGCACAAACTAAAAGCGCATCACCCAACAAAAAGGCATCATCTATACTCCAAAGTTGAGAATTATCTATATCTGCCCAAAATAAAGGGCGTACTAAAGGATGTCCAGTTTGGCTGGCAACACACGCTAAGCTGTAAAAGTAGGGCATCAAGCGATACCGTAGTCGCAAAAATTCTCGAATAATACTCAATGTTGGTTCGCCGAAGCTCCAAGGAGTACGCGGCTTGGTGTTATCGGCAGAATGAGTGCGGCAAAATGCCATAAAGCAAGATATTTGAAACCAACGCAAGTATAATTCTGCACTGGGATTACCCTTAAATCCACCAATATCAGAACCACTATAAGGAATTCCAGATAATCCCAGATTTAAAACTGTGGGAATGGTTTGGCGTAATCCTTCCCAGCTAGTTTCAATATCTCCCGTCCAAGTCCAGGCGTAGCGTTGCAAACCTGCCCAACCAGAGCGCGAAACGATGAAAGGTCGTCGTTGGGGTTGGTACTCAGACAGGGCTTCGTATGCAGCCTCAGCTTGGAGTAAACCATAAACATTATGAGCCTCGTGGTGGTTGCCACCTCTACCTTCCATGTAATGTAGAGTAGTTTTTGGGGGTAAAGTGCGATCGCCCCATAGCACCAAAACGGCAGGCTCGTTCATATCATGCCAAAAGCCTGTTATACCTAAATCTAAAAGATATTCATACTGCCGACTCCACCAATGGCGGGCTAAGGGGTTCGTAAAATCTGGGAACGCACACAAGCCGGGCCAAACTGGTGCAGTGACTATTTCGCCATCTGCACGCTGACAAAAAACCTCTTGTAACTTACCTTCTTGAAATAGCTTGCTGTTGGGGTCAGCTTGCACCCCAGGACTGTTAATTGCAATTAGCCTGACACCCAAGTCTGCAAGTTCGCGGCTAAATTCAGCTAATTTGGGAAAGCGGTCTGGATCGATAGTGAAAGCACGAAACTCCTGCTGAGTGTCGATATCCAAGTGAATAGCACTCAAAGGTAAGTTGTGAGTCTGGAACCCTTGAGCGGTTTTTCTTACTTCTGCTTCAGTTTCATAACCCCAGCGCGACTGATGATAGCCCAAAGCCCAACGAGACGGCAAAGGGGGGCGACCTGTCAACTCTGTATAGCGTTCTAGTACTTGCGCTGGGGAACCAAAGGTAAAATAATAACGTAGCGTTCCACCTTCAAAGTTAGCAGTAGCAATATCTGCAAAGTTAAAGGTTGCTGGAAAGGAATTTTCATAGAAAACCAGATAGCTACTGCTCTGATAAAGACTCATGTAAACAGGGATACATAAGTAAAGCGGATCGTCTCCTGGGCCATATTTCCCAGGTTGATCAGAGTTCCATATTCTATAACTTCTGTGAGACTGCGATCGCAAATTTAAAGGTGCGGCGCGTTCCCCCAAACCATAAATATGCTCCTCTGGACACAATTTCGCCTGATGTACCCAAGTCTCACCTTTTACTTGGTGCGATAGCTTTGTTAATCGCTGGGGAGGTAGTTCTTCGCGTAGTGTCTGCTCTAAAGTATTTTGAAATTTTAAACTCCCATCAACACCAACAATAACCTTTAGCTGTGGACTAGAAACCGTCCAGCACTCTTTCATCTCTTGAAACGTCGTTTCTACCTTTGGCCAATCACTACGAGAGATACCGTAAGGAATAGGAGATATCCCAGGTTTCCACTCAATGCGGACTAAATCGGCGCTCAGAAAATAAATTTCCAGTTCAACGTGTTTGAAGTGGAATTGTCCACCTCTATTAGTTGCTTCAGTCTTCTGAATTTCTCCAGTTTTCTCAACAGCTTCTAAAGTTTGAGACTTACGAAATTGACGTTCTAACCAATCTCGTTGCAATAGGTAAAACAGCGACCCTAAAAACCGTCGAAGTTTAATTGTTCGCAGGTTGAGAAATGCTTGGTTTAGGGTATCCATAAAATCTCAGAAAAAGTACTGCATTTAAAAGCGCTATGAATAACTTAGAATTGATTCACAAGGGTATATTTCAGCAATTTTCCTGATAGACAATACTGGTTTTCAGCAAGATTAAAAAATACTTTATTGTGGAATTGCTGAGGGGTAAACTTCATTTGCAACTAACACTGGTTTATTTCTGTACTCTGCTTCTAGCTGCTTCTGTAAAGTCAAATCCCATTTGAGGTCATATTCTCGTTCCAGTTCAGCGACAACAAACGGACGTAACACACCCGTGACTGCAACTTTCTCACCTTCATTAACAGTTCCTTTGGGAGTACCAGCGCGTATAACTAATAAGTCTTGTCCCCCAAATAATTTGTCTTCATCTAAGGTGAATGAATTCGCATTTCTAATATCTTCCACTTCACCTGTTACCGCCAAGTTTTTACCATAGTATAGGTTGGGGTTTGTGGTAATTTCACCTGGTTTAGGAGCAAGTGCAATTGATTGAGCAATAATCGCAGGTCTACTTTCGTACTCTTTATACAAGTTTGGATCTAAACCCAAGTTGTAATCTCGATTAATATCTGCAATCACCAACTTCCGAACTGGGCCTGTCGCTTGAATTGGTGTATTTGGGTCAGTAGGTAGAGTAAAAGTTTTACCCGAAGCATTTACAACTAAAATTGGTTCAGTACCAAAAAATTGCTTATCGGCGATTGTGAAAGTTGACGGCCCTAATTTTCTGACGGGTGTACTTCTAACTGTTACAGTTTTACCAATTAGTTGGTTTGTATTGTCTGCAACTTCCTCTGTAGTAACATTCGTTTCTGGGACTGCGGCTTCTCGTTCTAAGTTATTGGTACAAGCTCCAAATAGCACTGCGGAAAGTGCTAAAGCAATAGTTCCTTTTGAACTCCATTTAGTTTGAATAAGGTTGATCATTTCAAAATCTCCATTCAGATTAACTTAATATCAAGTTCAGAACATAACTTAATTATTCAAAACTGCTTATGTGCTTACATCAGTCTTAGTGATGAGTCTTCAACCGAACCTGATATTTTTGGCAGACTACAAAACATAAAAAGTTTTGTAATCAGCATTTTAAAAATCCAATTTCTTTAGATTATGTGACACTTAATACGCCACTACGCTATATTAATCTTCTACCCAATAAAGTAAACTAAGAGAAGTTACTCCCCCAAAAAAGTGAGCACCAATCATATTGACGTTTGCTAACATTACAAAAACATCTAGTGAACGAATCACGTTTTCTGGTTGATAAACAGCGACACCTTGAGGTTGGGCTAATGCTTTTCCCAATATAACCGCAACTGTCCCTTCAGAAGCAATAAAAGCTATTAATAGACCTAACAAGCTGACAATCAATCCTATCCGTAAATTTTGAATTACGTGTTCCTTCTTGGGTTGATTTTGATAACTTGGCGCTTGTAAAAGTTTAGCTAAACGCCTGTAGCGCCAAGCCCAATATACTCGAAAGCACAACAATAAAATCCCCACAATAGCTAACAATATGCTAAACCCTATACCCGCATTGTTCGTCTGAGTAGTAATATTACGGCTAAAGCAGGCTAATAACAAAGCAATACCTGAAACACTACCTAACGCTAGCTGTACCCAAAAGCTAATTCGACTTGCTAAACGAAAAGTAACAGCAAATTCTTGTTTGGTAGGTGGATTTGACAAGAATTCTAAATTATTGAACATATATGCTTCCTCAGTAAATTATCTAATTAAATACAAAAAATTTAAATTTGATTTCTTGTGTTTAGTTAGTTTTAACTTTAAAGAGTAAAAGTGGAAAACTAGTGGAAAATATGTATTGTTTGGAAAAATTATAACTTAAGGAAGAGGCTACTAAAACTATAGATAGGCTAATTTCTAAGCCCATACACTCTAAATTAGAGATACTATTATTACTTAATTTAGGAGTATTAATAGCTTAGATGGAAACACTTATAATGATTTTGTAATGTACTTTAGCCCAAGGCTGCTGCTACTTGAATAGCTAGTTTCTGAGGATTGAATGGTTTACTGATAATGTCTCTAACGCCTAGTTGAGTAAATAAACGTTGGTCAGTAGCGCGTCCCCTAGCTGTCAGCAAAATTACAGGTATATGTTTAGTTTTTTGATTAGCCTGTAGTTGTTGAAAAGTTGTCAAACCATCCATATCAGGCATCATTACATCCAGAAGGATGGCATCAGGTTGAGATGACTGAGCTAAGAGTAATCCCTGATTACCTGAAGTAGCAGTCAACACCTTCCAGCCTCCCATTATTTCCAGGCAAGTCTGAATTAATTGACGGATGTCATCTTCATCATCAATAACTAAAATTTTTTGAGTCTTCATCGTTGTTATTTGCCTTGCTGTTTGAAATTATTATTGCTGACTACTTCAATTCCTCCAGTATCGTTAGGGGCACTATATTGGAACTGCTATACTCTTAAGATTAATTTTCTAAGGTAAAACTTGAAAGTGGAAAAGTCGGGTAGAAGTTGAATAAACCTATGGCATAACCAGAAGTAATAGAAAATGTGGAGATTGACACGATGGGCTTCGTCCCGCCTTTGGCGATGGTCTGCGACCGACCGGAGATCATCGCAATTACAAGGCTATAGCATTGCATTCTTAAGCGTTTTACTAGCTTTACTGCTGACACTGTTTCTATGGCAGCTACACAGGCTGAATTCCATTTACCCACTGTTTTTAGCTGCTGTCATGATTAGTTCTTGGTATGGCGGTTTAAATCCAGGGTTATTAACAACTTTTTTGTCTGCTATAATCTGCGCCTACTTCTTTTTACCACCTTTTTATTCTCTAGCTGTGAGTGGGTTTAGTGTAGTGGGTTTGCTTCAGTTTGTGTTAGTAGGATTGTTGATTAGCTTACTTAACTCTGCACTACGTCAGGCGCGATCGCAAGCCCAAATGAATGCGCGAACAGCCATGCAAAATTATGAGCGTCTACGTGAAAGTCAAGACAGTCTGCGTCAAAGTGAAGAACGCTATCGCTTGTTAATAGAAGGAGTCACTAATTACGCAATTTTTATGCTAGATCCAAATGGTAAATTTACTAGTTGGAACATTGGAGCAGAACGTATTTTAGGCTATCAAGAAGCAGAAATTATTGGCCAACCTTTTGAGTTGATTTTTTCACCCGAAGCAATTGAGCGCAAACAACCACAACAAGCATTGAGCAAAGCAGTAACCGAAGGTTTTTCACGGGAAAATCGTTGGCATATCCGTAAGGATGGTACATTTTTCTGGGCGCATTGTGTAATCACACCTTTACGAGATGAAAATGGAAATTTGCGCGGCTTCTCCAAAATTATGCAAGATATTACTGAGCGCAAACAAGCCGAAGAAGAAAAAGAGCAACTGCTGCTGCGAGAACAAGCTGCACGCGCTGTTAGCGAAGCGGCACAAAGTGCAGCAGAAGCCGCAAACCGTTCCAAGGATGACTTTTTAGCAATAGTTTCTCATGAATTACGTACTCCCATGACTGCAATTATCGGTTGGGCAGGGATGTTGCAAACGGGTGCGTTAGATGACGCTAGAGCGACTCTCGCGCTGGAGATAATTGAACGTAATGCTAATTTGCAAATGCAACTTATTGAAGACTTACTTGATATTTCACGTATTGTTAGAGGAGAACTTTCACTCTCCATTGACTTGGTAGATTTAGTAGAAGTGATTACAGTCGCAATTGAAGTTGTACAATCACTGGCTGATACTAAAGATATTCAAATTGAATCTATACTTGATACTTCAATCAAAAAAATTTGGGGTGACTCAGACCGCTTGCAACAAGTAGTATTAAATCTGCTTACTAATGCCATCAAATTTACGCCCAACGGCGGACGGGTTGAGGTACGGTTGTCAAAGGGATTGGGGACTAGAAACTGGGGAGCAGGAGAGCAGGAGAGCATGGAAGAAAAAACTAATAGCTCATGCTCAATCGCCAATACCCAATCGCCAATACTCAATTGCCAACCCCCAATTTCTAACTATCTCCAAATTGAAGTAAGTGATACAGGTCAGGGTATTAGTGCTGACTTTCTACCGCACGTATTTGAGCGCTTTTGTCAAGCAGATAGTACTCATACTAGGTCAAATAAAGGACTAGGTTTAGGATTAGCGATCGCACATCATGTGGTAGAACTGCATGGTGGCACAATCCAAGCCCAAAGCCAAGGAATAGGGCAAGGAGCAACATTTACAGTCAATTTGCCCATTTTAGAAGAAAGCAAGGGAGCAGAGGAACAGGAGAGAATAACTTACACTTCTCTGTCTTCCCAATTTCCAGTTCCCAGTCCTCTCACTGGCTTGCGAGTGCTAGTTGTAGATGACGAGGCGGATGTACGGCAGTGGATTACCGCAGTACTAGAAGAGTGTGGAGCGGAAGTTACTGCTTTTAGCTCTACAAGACAGGCACTTGAGGCAATAGAACAATTGCATCCAGATGTGTTAATCAGCGATATTGGGATGCCAGACGAAGATGGCTACGCGCTGATACGTAAAATCAGAGAACTTGAACCGGAGCTAGGCGGAGGTATTCCTGCTGTTGCATTGACGGGATATGCCAGAGTAGAAGATTACAAACAGGCGTTAGCAGCAGGATTTCAGCTACATGTTGCTAAACCAGTTAGAGCAGCTGAGTTAATTGCAGTTGTTGCCAGCCTAGGTAAAATGTCTGAGAAATTTTAAAATATTCTAACCCTTCACTGATTCAGATGAAATGCAATCTATAGGAATCATATTTGATTTTTGAAATACACGTAGGGTGCTTTATGCCTCATTATCAGTAAGGTGTCATACCATTTCACTTTAATAATGATACAAATACGTCGGTAGGGGCATGGCATTGCCCATTGGTGTCAACTTAAGAAGGTAAAGCCCAAATTTGTTGAGTGTAAGCGTCAATCTCTCGATGGCGCTTACGCCTAGTTTTGACTAATCCAAAGAGCTTTTGATGTT
>JAHHHK010000034.1 GCA_019359395.1 Komarekiella atlantica HA4396-MV6 | reverse complement strand
AACATCAAAAGCTCTTTGGATTAGTCAAAACTAGGCGTAAGCGCCATCGAGAGATTGACGCTTACACTCAACAAATTTGGGCTTTACCTTCTTAAGTTGACACCAATGGGCATTGCCGTGCCCCTACGGGTATACCTCACGTAAACGAGAACCGCTGTAGAGTTTTTGCAAGGCTATTTACAACGTAATATTCAGGTAATTAAGCACAGATAAACACTGTTATGGACGCTTAGCAGCTACTCTACGAGAACGCTAAGAGCGAACCCGAAGGGTACACCGATAAATTTGTACCTCAGCCGATTATGAAATGCCATAACATAACTGAAATTCAAAAAAAATGAGAGAAGCAAATTTTTCTTCTCTCTTCTTGAGTTTTAGTTAGTAACTCTATTTTCTAACTATTTGAAGTTTCTTGAGAAAACTTCTTATGGATAGTTCTAGTGGGTTCGCCATCAGAAGCTACTGTCATTAGATAGTCCATTAAGCCATCGGAAAAAGGAATGCGTAAGTGGAAAGTACCATCTGGTTTAATTTTGATGGTGTCACCGCCAATGGTGACTGTTGTATTTGGTTCTGTTGCTCCGTGGATAATTAACTCCGCATCTGCCACAAACCAGGAATCTCCGTGGGGACGGCTGAAGACACGAACAATACCTGAACGGGCTATGAATAACCAGCGATGATCATCAGTAGTGTAGCCAATTTCAGCCATGTAGTCGCGATCGCTCACTGGAATCGCCACAAAGCGATCGCGTGTTACTTCTTCACATTCATACTGCTGTACAAGCTGGGGACTCTGATAACTTAAGTCAATATCAGTGGCATCATAGAGCCGTACGATCAATTGAGAGCCACCCTGTTGTCGCAGTTCTTCCTTTTTTGTGTCGGAAACGTACCAAGAGACATAAGCCCACTTGGGAGTACGGGGTGTGAGGATAATACTGCTTTCCTCATCTGCATTTACCAAGCTAGAGGCTGATGCGCTGATTAAAGGTGCATTTTCATCTGTGGTATCAGTATGCAGAGGACTAAAGACGTGAACAATACCTGAACGGGCTATGAGCAACCAGCGATCGTCATCAGTGATATAACCGATTTCAGTTATGTAGTCGCGATCGCTCAGTGGAATCGCCACCAGTCCATCGCTTGTTGCTTCTTCAGATTCATACTGCTGTACAAGCTGAGGACTCTGATAACTCAAGTCAATATCAGTGACATCATAAAGCCGCACTACCAACTGGGAACCGCCCTGTTGTCGCAGTTCTTGCTTTTTGGTGTCGGAAACGTACCAAGAGACATAAGCCCACTTAGAAGTACGAGGTGTGAAGTCAATATTGCTCTCTTGCTCTGCATCTACCAAGTCAAAAACTTCTTCTACTGGTGCATTGTCAACCGTAGTATTAGTTGGTGCTTGTATATTTAATTCAGGAGTTTCTTCAACGCCATAAACGCTAGCCCATGCTCCCATTGCTGCGCCTGCTGCCAAAGTAGCATCAGCTGTTTGAGTGACATCTTTATTTGGGCTAGGCTCTACCTGAGATACTTCTTCTGACACGGCAGTGGGTTCAGCCGCGTCTGCCACCACATTCAATACTTCTTCTGGCAGATCTGGCAATTCAGGATTATTATCTACTTGTGTTTCTGAGTCCTTGTCAGTGATAGTAATGTTAGACAGGATGTTTGCTTCGGTATCTGCTGCGAAACCAGTATCTTGAGTGATACTTTCTAGCCAGTCAAATTCTGCCTGAAGTTCATCTTCTGTTGGGTCTTGAGTGACTTCTGTATCCCAATAATCTTCTAATTCAAATGTCAATTTTGATACATCTGGCAATTCAGGTAGCGAAGATGTTACTTCAGATACTTTTGAAGAATCAGGCTCCAGAATTGAGGCAGGGATTTCAGCCGCAGGTAATTCTACATCATCGGTTCCTTCTTCTGGAACATTAGGCAATTGGGGATATGAATTATTGACGACAGCCGCAGGTGCTTCTATATCCCATGCTTCACTAGACTTAGGAGAATTTACCTCGGTATAACCATTTACGACTTTTGTCTCGTCAGTTTCTTTGCTAGAAATTGCAGACCACAAAGCGGCCCCTGCTCCTGCTGCTAGGGAAACACCACCGATTAAGGCTGCTCCCCCATTGCCAATGTGATTCTCTGATCCATTGGATGCAGATGAGGCTATGCTTTCACTGTGGTTGGAGACATTATTTGATTGTGCGAGATTGGATGTTGCTTGAGTTTGTTTCTCTGTCAGTTCAGATGGTGTTTGATTATAGATGCTGAAAGAAGTGCGCTCAGGAGCTTCCGACGTTCGCGGACTTGGTGAATCGGCGCTATCTGATTGAAAGTTTGGGTGTGTTGAGTCAAGAGATGTTGCTCCGTTAACGGAAGCACCAACACTAGCGTTTATTGTCGTTGTTGGTATGTTTTCTTCGCCAGACTGATTAGGAGGTGATTCCGTTAGGTTGTCTTCCCTAGTTGACGATAAACGTCTTCCCAGGAACCACCAGAGTAACAAGCCACCCGCAGCAGTCACAAACAAAGGCAACAGTAACCAAAATGGTGTTTCCCTGTTCACAGCTAGATTGTTAGCAGGAGGGACAAACGCTTGTTCGCCAGCAGGATTAGTAGCCGCAGGAGTCACAAACGTCTCGCTAACAGGAGTATTTGCGTTGGGTGAAACCGTTGCCGCAGGTGTAGGCTGTGCATTGGGGGAATCTGTTGTCGCAGGTGTGGCCTGAGTGACTACTTGCGATACGCTTGAGGCGATCGCTTCTGCTTCGATTGTTCTAGCTTGTTCTATGGCTTGCTGTCCTGGTGGTGCAAGTGTAAAGCCGAGAAAGCTTGCTACATTTGGGCTGGGGTTTTTCTTGTAAACGTAAACTAAAGGTTGTGAGAACGGATATTTAGAATCATCTGGCAAGGTTTGATGCAGTTTGAGAACTCGCACGCCTTCCAACTTTGACACCTGATTAGCTAGCACATAGCTGATGCCGTCTTTGCCTAGTTGTTTGATGATTTCGGCGGTGTTATCTTCAGCTAGTTGGGTAGCATTGGAGCCTGTGGCAAATTTAGCATTCTTGAAGGCTGGATAATCACGAAAATTCTCGCGGGTATCACTCGTTTCTGGGCGATCAATTACCCGAATTTTACCCGCTGATCTGCCTAGTTCCGACCAGTCTGTAATTCTACCCCGAAAAATCCGCGCGAACTGCCGACTAGTCAAACTCTGCTTAAAAGGATTTTCTTCACCCACCACGATCGCAACTTTCTCTCGGCGCAAGCGGACTTGCTCCAAACCTTGCGCTTTTTCTTTTGGCGTCAAGCCACGGCCGATTGCTGCTATGTCGATGTTGCCATCTTGCAAAGCTTTTAGTGCTGCATCTGTACCGTTAGCCGCAATTTCAACTTTTGTACCAGAAAATTGTTTTTCAAAATTTTCTTTCAGACTTTGGTTGATTGTAGCCAAGCTATTTGACCCATCAATCCGCACTGTCGTGCCATTATCCACTGTTTGCGGCAGTGAAAAAGAGGGACTATCAGGTGCAGATTGTGCCAGTATTGGTGCTGACACCAACATAGTTGCTGCCACAGGAGTCGTTGCTAAGGCAAGCCATAATGCCAAACTGACTATCGAATTATCTTTTTTTTCTTGTTGCCACATATGCCCCTTATCAAAGTAAAGGAAATAGAAAGCCCGCCAGCCCTAATCATTATCTTTTTATAGATGATGGAGGAGACGCGCTAATTATACATCCCTGTTATCTTTCTTCTCGGTTTTGGTAGATACTAGTGTAAAACTATACTTCAAAACTGCTTTGGTTTGTCTCAAAGTTATATTTAGCGACTGTTTATTGTTTTTTCCTGTATTCCAAATCAGCGCTGAAATCCAGAATTAAAGAGAGTTTGGCTGATGTTATTGCCTATTTTAGAATACAGTTTTTCCAATTTGATTTTAGTGTTAGTTATCAGCCTTATTCACATTAATCTAAATCATCAGAGCATTCATATTATGATAATTTATACCTTGATTGCAGAGTTTATTTACTTAAAATCCTGAAGGATTTATAGTGCAACTTATACCACGTTATTAGCATGTCGCCGCAATTATGGATTATTGAATTACTATAAAGTGACTAAGTTTAACAAATTAAACATAATTTAACAATTTAGTCAATGGCAGCGATAATTGCGACAGCTGCCTCAGATTTAGATCTGAGACTTATTGCAGAAGTCGAGAAAAGATAAGAAGGATGGAATTTACCTTTCCCCTTTCCCCCTTAACCTAAAGGTATTGCTGTATCCTTCGTATAACAATGACAATCTGGCTTCTCAATCAGCGACTCAACCAGGGAATTCAAGGTAGTAGCAGCTAAGGCTCCGCCTCCTAAAGATCCTTCAATGGTAATAAAAGGCACGTTGCTTTGTGTTAGTTGTCGCTTAGCGGCGGGAGCATGGCTAAAGCCGATGGGCATTCCAATTACTAGTGCAGGCTGAATTTTCTGGTTGGCAATGGCTTGAGATGCTTCTAATAGTACTGAGGGGGCATAACCAATCACTAGCACGCAATCCTTAGTTACTTGCTGCAATTTTTCTCGCCATTCCTGATGTTGCCAAAAAGCCAGTTCTGCCTCTGTGACAGTCGTGACGTGGGGATTATCAATCAATGTTTCAACTTGGCATCCTAAGTGAACTAATCGCGTTTGATCCAAAGCAGCAGCAACCGTGGGGACATCTACAACAACCTGACAGCCTGATTTGAGGGCTTTGCGACTAGCAGCGATCGCGTCTTTACTCAATTTCACAAACGACACCAAGCTGACATCACCACAAGCCAAAACCAACTGAGAAATTAAGTGTTGTTCAATTTCCGAACGGTTAGACAAATCAGGTAACAAGCGCTGCAATGATTCGGAAAAAGCTTCTGAGTGCGTGTGAACTCCAGCATCCAACCCACTCCATAGTTGTTCTAGTCCCCCTAGTCCGGCTTGGGTTTCGATATCTAGTAATTTGAGTTGTGCCAAGACTTCAGCTTGCATAATTTGACAATGGCGATCGCGTCCCAATAATCCTTCTAATGCTGATGCAGTTTGTCGCAGTTGGGAAATTTGTTGCATCACTGCGCGATATTGCTGCTGAAGTTGTGCCGTCAGAGTTGTAGCGTCTGCTTCTGGTTCCACTTCCAAAATGTGGCGGATGTGGTTTAGTTGGAACCCTTGTTGTTTGAGTGCCACAATTCGTTGCAATCTCAGGACATCTTTCTTGGTGTAGAGGCGGTAATTACTAGGCGATCGCACTGGCTGCGGTATTAGCCCCAATTGATGGTAATGCCGCACCATCCGAGGAGTTAAACCGCCTCCCACTGCATCAGTCAGTTCTTTAATAGTTAAGCCAGTATTCATCAGCAGCATATTACCTTTCTCACTGCTTCTCTACTTTATACTTCATATACCCAATAAAGATAATATCGTTCACTATCCACCCAAGCTCTCTCAAAGTTCTTGATAGGAATAATCTTTAAATCTTTTGTGTTTAAATTTAGTTTTTTATTTAAAATCAACAAAATTTTGTTTTTACCCTCTTGGCTCTTTAGCAGAGAAGTAATTTGTCTTAGCATCTCAGATTCTTCGACATTTTCACGACCTTTTTTAAAGATGGTAAAGCTTCCCATTTTTTGAACTTCAGGATAGTAAAACTTTCGATTCAGATAACCTGATAATGGAGCCATATTTGCATCTCGGCTAGCAACAATAAATTCATTCACTAACTGAGAATTTTGAATATAATTAGCCGTCTCATGACTAGCAGAAAACGGTATGATTAAATCTCGTGAAAAGTTGCCAATTCCTCCCAAAAACTGGACGTAAAGGATTAACATAAAAATAATATGATGCCATTTACGAGCAAAATGAACTAAATTATGTCGGATAAAAAGTTTGTTAATCAAAAATGTAGACTCTTGGTAATAACTTTCCAGCCATAACGCTGCTATAAAAATTAAATAAAAATGACCAAAATGCCGAGGCATTCCTAGAAATTTTAAATATGTAAATGCAAATATCATACTATTGCCTATGATATAGAAAAAGAGAGGAAATGGCTTTACGCATAATTTAATTAAGCTTAAAGTTACAATAACTAGAGCGATTGAAGCACAAATAATTAAATCTAGCCATCTTTTATGCGATGGTATGATTAATAAAAAACTACCAAATAATCTACCTATACTTCTCAAAAGATGACGGATATCGAATTGAATCAACCATCCATTATTTAAACCTCCATGAAGATAACTATCTGCTGGAGGAGTAATAATATAAATGGCTAAAATAAAAGAAAATGTGATCATAGCAATACTTAAAAATAAGTCATATTTTTGGCTTTGACTAAAATATTGGTTTCGATGCTCACTATCTAAACAAAATTCTACTAGCAAAGTCAATGATAAAGAAAATGAGACAAGTAAAGCATGTGCGCTACTATTTGCTAGTAAGCCCAATAATACTGTTAAGTAAAAGTAAGTTGTTTTTCTAGATGGGAAAGCCGTACAAAAACTAAAAATAAACAACATACTAAATGCATAGTTTCGAGAAATCAAAAAATATTCATAAAAAGGAAAAAAGCCAAATATGAAAAGAAGTTTTTGTCTATAATTAAAGGGGCTATATAAGCAAAAAATAGCAGCCGAAACAACTGTAATAGCCCAATGGAAGATTTGCATAACAACAGGAGTGTCAGCAATTCTTCTCAGAAATGCCAGAGAAAAATACCACAGAGCCGGATGTCCCTCGTAATTAATATTTGCAATTAAATTTCCAAAAGATTCACTATCTCTGACAATTAGCCAGGGATTTAGTTCATCTCGCCACATCGAATGGTTGAGAATACCTACTAAACCGAGAATAGAAAAAATAATTATAATAAACCAAGGAGAATGAATCGAAGTTTTATTGATTACTTTTTTTATTAGCATTGTTAGCCGAAAGCTTTTTATCAAAATCTAAATTGTTGGAATAAAAGTTATTTTAATAATATATGTATTATTTTCTCATGTTTTTAAAGAAAGCAGCTTGTATTTTTTTGATAAAGTTAAGTTTCAAATTTGCTAACTCGCAAAATAGATACATTCTTTCTTGTTTAAGATACAGCAAATAACTAAGGTTTCGTGATTTTGATAAAATTTAGAGTCACACAGAGTAAGTTTTTAATCTGTGCCTTTGTGCGTTTATGAGTATAGTAACTCTTGACATTAACATCAATGTCAAGGTTTAGGGTAAGAGAGTCCCTGTTAATTCAACTCTCATGTACCCCCAGCGTTTCACCCAATTCACCAAAGAACATGCAGACACTTTAGCGGCCTTGCTTTGTGGGTTGCTGCTATTTCTCGGATGGTTCGCCTTGCATCTTGACGCTTTGGGATTGGCCTTGCTGCTGTTACCTGCTGCTTATGTGATAGGTGGTTACGAAAGTGCGCGTGAGGGACTGACTACTCTATTTAAAGAGAAAGAACTGGATGTAGATTTGCTGATGATTGTGGCGGCTGTTGGTGCTGCTAGCTTGGGCTTATGGCGAAGAGAATACTATTTAATTATTGATGGGGCAATTTTGATTCTCATCTTTGCCATTAGTGGCGCACTAGAAGGCTATGCCATGCGCCGAACTGAGCGGAGTATCCGCAGTTTGATGAGTCTCACACCAGATATAGCAAGGGTTTTGCGTCAGGAAAGGGAAGAGGAGGTTTCCATCAATCAGCTTAAAGTTGGGGATGAAATTGTCGTCAAACCCGGAGAGTTAATTCCTACCGATGGAATCATTGTGTCTGGTTACAGCACCCTTAACCAAGCTGCGATTACAGGCGAATCCTTACCTGTAGAGAAAACTGTAGGTGAGGAAGTATTTGCAGGCACACTCAACGGCTATGGTGCGTTACAAATTAAGGTACACAAACCAGCGGAAAGTAGTTTGATTCAGCGGGTGATTCGCTTGGTAGAACAAGCGCAGACTGAAGAACCGCCTTCACAACAGTTTATCGATCGCTTTGAACGGGGATATGCAAAAGTAATTGTGGTAGCTGGGATATTGCTAGCAGTTTTACCACCATTTTTTTGGGGTTGGAGCTGGGAAACTACAATTTATCGCGCTTTGACTTTTTTAGTGGTAGCTTCTCCTTGTGCGCTGATGGCTGCAATTATGCCAACGCTGCTTTCAGGAATTGCCAACGGTGCAAGACAGGGAATTTTATTCAAAAATGGCGCTCAGTTGGAGAAAATTGGCAAAGTCCGGGCGATCGCCTTTGATAAAACTGGTACTCTAACAACAGGACAGGTGCAGGTATTCCAGGTAATTCCAGCTAGTGAATACACGCAAACAGATGTATTGCAAGCAGCAACAGCGGTGGAATCTGGCTCAGAACATCCCATCGGTAAGGCAATTGTGCAGGCGGCTAGTGATTTGGATTGGGTTGGTGCAGTTGAAGTGCAAGCCATACCTGGACAGGGAATTGTAGGAATCGTCAAAGAACAAAAAATGATTGTGGGTAATGCTGCTTTTGTGCAGCAGTATGTGATTGATTTACCTAAAGAATTGCGGGAAATGGCTCAATCTCTGGAGCAAGAGGGGAAAACTGTCGTTTGGGTAGCACATGGACAAGGGGATGGGTATCTGGTGATGGGTGCGATCGCCATTGCGGACGAAGTGAGAAAGCAAGCAGCTGCAACGATTACCCGCTTAAAGAAACTGGGAGTTGAGCAAATTGTCATGCTAACGGGGGATAATGAGGAAACTGCTCATAGCGTCGCCCAAGAAGTTGGTGTTGATCAGGTATATGCCCAACTCCTACCAGAAGATAAGCTGGATATCATCCGTCGTCTACAGCAACAATATCAAACTGTGGCTATGGTAGGAGATGGGATCAATGATGCACCAGCTCTTGCTCAAGCATCTGTGGGGATAGCGATGGGAAAAGCTGGTAGCGATGTTGCATTGGAAACCGCAGATATAGTACTGATGGCAGACAGGTTAGAGAAAATTGCCGTGGCGATCCATTTGGGTAGGCGATCGCAAGCCATAGTAAAACAGAATATAGTCGTAGCGTTGGGTTTTATTATGTTGCTTTTGGTGGGTAACTTTTTGGGGAATATCAACTTACCCATCGGCGTAATTGGGCATGAAGGTTCTACAGTGTTAGTTACTCTTAGTGGACTCAGATTGCTCAAATAAGGGACTCTTTGACAAAGGTATAAATTCAATTTGTCCTGTACTGCTATTTCGCACAACTTTGACTAAATGAATATTTTCTTCGGAGCGATCGCCATTTGGTTTAAAAGAAATTACTCCTGTAATTCCAGTTGCTTTAAAATTAGTATCAGCCATTGCCCGCTGCACATTTACACGACTGGGTGATGATGTTTTTTCCAAAGCTGCTAGCAATGCACGAGTTGCATCGTAAGATAATGCAGTATGCCAGTTCTCTGCTTTTCCCCACAATTTATTAATTTGTTTAGGTAATTCTTGATTGAAAAAACTTTTAGAATGCCAAGGTATAGCTACTACTGAGCCTGCTTCGTTTTCTGCTATTGCCTTGATTAGCTTGTTACTATCCAAACTATCGCCGCCAACTATTAAATATTTATACTTTTTGGCATATTCGATTACTTGAACTGCTGGATCTGAGGTCAAACCGTCACTTGTAGGAAATAAAACTATAGCATCTGCTTTCTGTTCTCTTACCTGATCGATAGTGGATTCTAAATTATCAGACAAAGGTATCTCTGCTACTACTTGTCCACCTAATTCCGAAAATCTAGCTTTCATTTGTGCTTGTAGAGATTTACTATAGTTACTACCAGGATTAAAAAATATCGCTGCTTTACGTTTATTTTCTTGTTTGAGATAGTCAGCTAAAGTTTTGGCAATGACACGATTACTAGGAACAACACGAAAAAAGCAATTAGGATAATTTGATTTACATACCGTTGACAAATCTTCAGATGTCGATGTAGCAGAAACTAATAACAAGTTTTGTTCTTGATAAACATTGACAGCTTCTATAGTTGTATCACTTCTGAAATGACCTATCACAGCTAAAACATCACGTTTCTTTACTAAGTTTTCAGCTATTTTTTGGGAATCTTCAATTTTATTATTGTCACTAACAACTAAGATTTTTAAGCCAATTTTTTTAGTTTTATAGTCTTGATTAAATTCATCTTGTGCTTGAGCAACACCACGCAAAATCTGTTTACTTGAGTTGATACTGTCATTATTGTTATCGCTGATAGGAGCGACAACAGCAATAGTGTAAGTTTTAATTTTTTCAACTGCGAGGCGGGCATTATTGAGGTAAATTAAGGTTTCAGGGTCATGAGATTTTTGCCATGCCTGCTCGAACCAAATAATTGCTTCTTGGTAATTTTCCCGCGCGATCGCCTTTACACCTTTTTCTTTTTCTGGTAATTTAGTATTAATATTTGGCAAAAGAATCTCTTCACCACAACTCATATAGTCATCTAGCGGGAAACTCCTAAGCCAAATTTTTGAACACCCATTTACTCCATTTAAATACCAATAGCCACTAGGTAATCCGAGTCCAAATAAAATAGCAGTACCAGCTACCCAACTTGGGATACGCGGCAAAGTGATCGGATTATTGAGGCGTTGCAAAATTACCTGCGTATTTTCAGGACGATTTTTCCAGTATGGCTCCATCATTTGGTCGAGTAAATCGAAAAGCAATCGCCATCTAAATTTATCTAACCAATCCATCCAGAAATTTGAGTGATATGGTACTTTGTCTCGCCAAATTAACTTACCTGTTTTGTGGTCTTCCTCAATGTTAAAAGGAGGTTTTCCAGTTAGTAAATAGACAAAAGTTCGCCCCAAAGCAAAAAAATCTGATTGTGCTACTGCGTTACCTTTCATCTGCTCTGGTGGCGAGTAACCTGGTGTACCAATTATTGTATTCTCTTGATGTTGCTGCAAATAAGTTTGTGCTAAATCTCTAACTGCTCCAAAGTCAATTAACACTAGTTGCCCATCTGGTCTGAGCATGATATTTGTTGGTTTAATATCGCGGTGAAAATACCCTTGAGCGTGAACTTGAGCTAAAATTTTTACTAGTTGCTTGAAGTAGGCGATCGCTTGCTCTGGTGTTACAGGTTTATGCTGCTGATTCTCTAACCATTGTTGCAAATTTACACCTTCAATTTTTTCCATCACTAAGCAGTGTAATGGCTCTGGACAATCTGGAAAATTCAATTCAAAGTAGCCATCTGGATCAACCTGAGGAATTCCTGAATTGTTTAAGCGGCTCAATACCTCGGCTTCTCGCTGAAATAAGTTGATGACTTTGTGTTTTTTTGCTAAATCACTAAATCGAGATAGACTCAACACTTTGAGAACTTTTTTAATCCCGTTATCTTCTACCTCAAAAGTTCTAGCGAAGCCTCCGATACTCAAAAGCTTAATTACCCTATATCGATTTTCTATTAATAGATTTGCCCCACAATTACGGCAGAAAACTTTGCCGTTGTCATTCATTGGATCAGCAGGGTTTGTACAATTGGGATTTAGGCAATAGCTCATATCTATCAGCTAAATGAGTATTTTAATGAGGCAATCTGATCAATTCATCTAGCGCAGGCAACATCAACAAACAAGATACCCGCACTCTCAAGGCGTAAATTTGCTTGCAACTAAATTCACCTTAATACTTTTTGGATAAGGGCACTCTGAATCTCCTTTGTGTCTTGGATAAAGGTTAAAGGGTAAAGGGTAAGAGGTAAATTTCAGCATTTTCCTTTTCTCTTTCCCTCTTGACCAAAAGGTATTGAAATTCATAATGCACGTAACAATTAAATTAGAGTTAAATTTATTATTTTTTAATAAAATTCAAATATCCTAGTTTATAAAATAATCAATTTAATTTATCAGGGTTGTTATCATAGAGCAAAAAATAGTTAACAACGAGTCCGACTGATTAATAACAATCATAAGATCTTCTTTGTTTATTTGTAGCCACATCCTTAGTAATGTATAATAAATTTCGAGAGTTCCGGGTGCTTGTCAAGTATTAAATTGGTTGCAAGTGCTGCTAAGGTATGTTGTATGTCTAAATCTGCAATCACCGTTACCGTCAAATTATTTGCTGCTTATCAAGAAGCCTTTGGGGTTTCAGAGCTGGTACTGAGAATTCCCAATGGTACACCGGTCAGTGCAGTATGCGATCGCCTCATAGCTGAACACCCTGAACTTTCCCAATGGCGAGACGTAACCCGCTTTGGGATTAATCTAATATTTGCCGAACCAGATACCCAGTTGCAAGATGGCGATGAAGTAGTTTTAATTCCACCCGTCAGCGGCGGTTAAGCCTATTTCACCTTGGCGCGGAAGCGAATAAAGCCATAAGAGTTAGCTGGCGTACCAGATTGAGATGCTGCGGGTAAATTGGGTAAATCTGGACTGCGGGTGATATTAACTACCACAGCCCCGTTATTATTAATGCCGCAGTATGATGGTGTGGCTGGATCGTTAGCAGCATAAAAACGTCCGCGATCGCTTGAGTCTTCTATATTGCTAAAGTAAACCGTAGGCGTATTAGAACCAATAGCAAAGGCAATACCTTGATTTGCTGTTGTTAAACCTCCATCATTAGGAGTTTTACTATTAAAAGCAGTAGGAATAAAAGTAGTATTAACAGGAACTAAATCACATAATTTGACATTAGTAGAGTTGCTAGGGCCCTTGGAGAGAAAGTAAATCGTGTATTCTAACTCATCCCCTGGCTTGACAGTGCCAGCATTAATCAATCCTCGCAAGTAACTAGCAGGCCATTTACTATCATTATCGTCAGCAGCATGGGGTGCTGGCACATAGTTGGTAGCACTAACAGCAACATCGCTGCGACCATCCACAATATCATTTAAGTCTTGGCTATTAATGCGGGTGATGCGTTTAACTAATAAAAGCTTAGGAGTAGCAGTAACAACATTTAATGCTGTGAACAAAGTCGGATCATCGTCTGCGGTGTCGTTAGGATTATTACCAGTATTTACATTATCGTTAGCAGTTTGTAAAAAAGAATTGCCGAGGGTAGGCGGGTTAATAGTAGCGCCAGCCGAGTCTGCATCTGTGAGCGCTGTGCCAACTGTTCCAGAAGGATTATCGGGTGTGTTAAAGTTAGCACTTGCTTGGTTACTAATTGCATTGCCGCCATTGGCATTATTAATTGTGCCAGTGATGGTGAGTGTGAGCGTATCGCCTACACGTAAAGTACCAGAATTAGTAACAGCACCAGAGCCGTTGTAACTAGGATTAAGCGTGATATTATTCCCCGCAGTAGCAGAAGTAATTGCCGCATTTACAAAGGTTAATTGTGCAGGCAAAGAATCGTTAATGACAAAGTTAATGGCGTTACTGTTGCCTGGATTCAAGTTGGAGTAGGTTATTTGATACTGGACAGTATCACCCACGGTAACTGTAGCGCTACTATCATTGTCTATTAAGAAGCGAACAGATTTAGTTCCTCTAACATTTGCCTGGTTGTTTGTAGTAATCACTAGGGGAGTAATTACTGCTTCACTGGGGAAATATGTCCACGTATCTATTCCTTTAAAGTCACCATAGCCGCTACTAAACTCATGTTCTCCCGTCGCACTATTGACTCCTCTAGCAGCATTTCGGGGGTTAGTAGCTCCCGTACCATCTAAATTAACTGTTGTTCCATTAGCAGTGCTGTAGTTGCTGTCATTGTAATAAACTGTAGTCGGCCCAATCTGCTGACCATTTCGATCCAAAATGTTGGGAAACGCAGCAGGAGGGTTTTCCATTGTGATTTTGAACCCCAGAGGATTATTCTCAGCATCCAACATGGGGAAGTGATATTCGCCTGCTCTAGTGGTGATTTGAGCTTTATAGGGTGAATTACTCGGTAGGGGTTGGAGATTGGTTCCACTAGCATCCTTCCCATCCCACTGCACCACATTAAAGCCAGAAGACAGTGGGTTCTGTAGCACGCGATCGCTACTAGGGTCATATATACCATCATTATTGGTGTCAATAATTATTTGATAACTACCGCTAGTGCTGGAATCAAAGCTAAAATAGCCACCCACCCCAACAGAAGTTTGGTTCCCGCTTCCACCATTCCCCCCTGTAAATCGGAAATTTGTTGGTGTTGCAGGAACAGGTGGTGTTGTCGGAATACCCAAAGCGATAAGCGTTGCAGTGTTGTCTCGCTCCAAAAAAACTAGGTGAGTAACGTTTGTTGTTGTATCAGCAGCATTCGGATTTTGAACTTGTACACCGCCGAAAAAGCTGAGAGCATTGCTACTAGAACTGGCAGAACGATAAAGTGTAGAACCGTTACTGTCAATATACCCACGGCTATTAGCAAAAAAGACAAAGCCGAAAGGATCAACTCCATTCATATCGGTTTCGTACCGATACCCATCTTTAGTTTGAATATAAAGCTTGGAGTTAAGTCCCAGATCACTAGGAGCACCGTTTTGACCAGCATTTGCCCCCATACTCATAGCAATGAAGTTAGTAAATACCCGCCCCTTTTGAGTAGTACCGTTACTATTTCTAACTGTGATATCCCAAGCAGCTACCGCATAGTTTTGGTTGCTAT
This sequence comes from Komarekiella atlantica HA4396-MV6, assembly GCA_019359395.1. Classification (GTDB taxonomy): domain Bacteria; phylum Cyanobacteriota; class Cyanobacteriia; order Cyanobacteriales; family Nostocaceae; genus Komarekiella; species Komarekiella atlantica. Next base: position 56,094 of record JAHHHK010000034.1, on the reverse strand, counting down.
TTACCGGAAAAGAGTCAGTTACTCTTACGGGAGGAGGTTGATTAGTAGCAGCAGGGTTGGGAGAATGAAACTCGACTGTATAAATACCCGTTTCTGTAGCAGTGAATTTACAGGGGTCGTACCCACCTGTATTTGGTAAAGGGCCTGCTGTTTCTTTGGCAACGGTGTTAATGAAACCCACGCCTGTAGTGGCATTAACATCACAAGAACCATTTTGACCACCAAAGGGACTAGTGTAAACAATATCTTGTGGGTTAGAGAAACTACTTTCAACACTAGACCCAAGATTAACAATTTCTCCTTGTTGAACGTAGACTTGGAATTTCGGTTTCCTGATAATACCGGCAATGTTCGAGTTTGACCATTCCAGATAAGGTCTGTAACCCCCATCAGAGACTAAATCTTTGCTGCCCTCAGCCCAGCTAGGCTGTATTCCTTGTCCTAAGATACATAAAAAAAAGGTTAAGCTACCTAGTAATTGTCCTTGGTAGCTGCTTAGCAATGGATGTTTGATCCTGATGTTCATAAACTTTTTGGCATCTGGCAACTACTAGTAATAAAAAGAGTAGAGACGTTGCATTGCAACGTCTCTACAGCAATGCAACGTCTATACGGTGGGGGTATAAATATCACATCCATAAATTTGCAGTGTTATTTCTGTCTTTGTCCCATTTGGTGGGATTATTAATGATATATTCTCGAATTCGGTCTAAAGAACCATCAGCACGAATAATGTGTTCATAAAATCGGTTTTGCCAACCAAAATTTTCAAAACCATTTTTCCTACACCAACGGGTAACGGCAGATTTGTATGAACGCGCGATCGCGCCTAATGAACCTGCTTTAGGAGATATGTTAGACATGAATTGTTGTTGTGTAATGTTGCATGATGCATCACGTTGTGTAGAGACGTTGCATTGCAACGTCTCTACATTTTGGGGACGGTCGATTAGAATAATGCCGTGTACATGATTGGGCATGATTACATAGATATCGATGTAGATGTAATCAAAATGGTTAGGAATATCTGACCAGAATTGTTGGGCTATTTCTCCAATTGCAGATAAACGCATCTCACCCTTATTAATATTCCCGAAGAAATGCAGGCGATTGCTCGTACAAATTGTGAGGAAATACCAGCCGTTGGCGGCATAATTGCGATTTGGTAATCGGATAGACTCTACGCGATATTTACCTTTAAATTTTGGTTTGATCATAATTACAATTCCAAATTTGCGCCATGTAGAGACGTTGCATTGCAACGTCTCTACACAACGTTTAAATTGATTCTGTTCTCTTCGATTCCTGTTGCTGGGGTGGTGTAATTTTTTGCTGTCCAAAACCGTCAAATAATTCGTTGAGTTTAACCGTTAAACCCAAATAGAAGCCACCTGCTGAACGTGTGCCGGAAAAATCTCGGTCATCGACTTGACCAAAAACATATCCAGTAGAAAGGCGCAAGTTAGGAGTAAGATAGTAGCCTGTTTCTATGACAAAACCTGTCTCAGTGTAGTTATCTTGACCAATCCAGCGAGCTTCACCCACTAAATCCATGCTGTATCCCAAACGATATGTAGCTCGGATTTGTGCCAGGTTCACCATACTAGTGCCAGCTAAATCACTGGCTAAGTAAGATGTGCTGTTACGCAAGGCATACTTGCCATAAAATTCCCATTGCCAATTAGGTGCATAGATAGCTTCTAAAGCGAAGGTATGGTCTTCAGAACCCGTACCAGTACCTAAAAGAATAGTGTCAGGAATCACAGCGGGATTTTGACGATATTCATACCGCAATAAAGCATTGAACTGATCGTTGTTGGGGTCGCGGTAGGCTAAACCCAGCTTTAGGTTAACTGTATCTCCCAGGAGTCCCGTTAGCTTTTGATTGGAAGAGTTGGCTTGTTGATAGCGGACTAAGGCTGTGAGAGCCGGAGAAATTTTACCCGTAGCAGCAGCAGAAATAACCGTGTTGGAACCACCAGATGAAGTGCGATGCTCATAACGAGCGCTGGCCTGAAACTGCGGATTATCGCTATATTCTAGTCCGACGCTGTAGCTATCGCCTCCATTAAATGCGATCGCGGATGCTGCTTGACCAAAGGCGTAGGGTTGGGCAAATTGCTGACCCGTCGCAGTCCGTCCGAAGAAGCTACCAAATACGTGTTCATAAGCTAGATTCAACCGCAACCCAGGAGCAATAGACCAACGGTTATTCAGACCAATTGCCCCTTGGGTAGTCATTTCATTCGCACCACCCAAAATCGAATAACGACCGGTCAAGGTGGTATCGGGCCCAAGTTTGTGTTCACCGTTAACACTCAAGCTGGTGATGGAATTACCCGAAAATTGACCACGAGTATAAAACTGTTGGGCAAGACTGACATTGACACCAGGAATTACCGCCCAATTTAACCCCAAGACGGTACGGTCTGGATAAACACTATCAGCATCAGAAGATAAGGTGAGTTCATTTTGTGCTTGAAAAGTCAGGTTCTTGACGATGGGAACTGAAAGGCGTGAACGTAACTGATCAGAATTACTATTTAGAGCATTGCTGGAGATGCGGTCTTCCCGATGACGATGAATCCAATCCACATCAACGGTAGCGCTACCCAAGCGTTGTTGAATACCGGCGGTAATTGTTGTTAAGGAATTATCAACTTTACTACCAGGTATCGCCTCAGAACGTGGTGCAAAAAGTTCTTCAAAAGTGTCTAGCGGTTGGGGTGCAATACCAAAATTATCTTCGTGGTCATATTGCACTCTGACGTTAGTGCTTGAGGTCAATTTTCCTGTTACCTGCGCTCCATAGCGAGTTTGTCCTGGAACAAAGCTGATAGTGGCATTATTAGCAAAGCCTGTATCAGCAAAGCGATAATAGGCACGACCTTGAATACCATTGGCAATCTGTCCCTCTACTTCCAAGCGGTAGGCGTCACCGCTGACCTTTCCCATAAATTCAGAATCATTAGTAGAGTGGGCATATTCTGCGATTAACTTGCTTTTGTCACCTAAAGCGATGAGTGCATCTGCGCCATAGAGTTGAAACTCACGCACTCCTTGATTCTCTTGAATATAAGTTGCTCCTAACCAACTTTCAGAGTTGAGGTTACGAGAGAGGTTATATTGCAGGCGACCAGCATAGATATTGCTATCAGAGTCTTGGCTGTCATATTGGTAGCTAACAACAAGCCGACGTACTAGTACTTGTCCAGTCTGATCAATATCGGTACGAAGCAGGGGTTCGCGGAATAATAAAGTACCGCGATCGTAATCTATCTCATAGTCTGGCCCTCTATTCAGCTGTTTGCGTTCTAGTACAGTCCCAGGACGATTGAGTTCTTCTAACTCGATAAAGACATTTTCGCTGCCTGGTTGTAGTAGTCTGCGAGAGAGGAAATAATAACCACTAGTGCCATCGGGAGCAATGGTATCTCGTTGAAATCCTTCTAAGTGGTTGCCATAAAAACCTGTAATTTGTAGATTTCCCAGGTTGTAATTAGCTTTAAAGCCGTGGAGTTGGCGAGTGATAGAAGTAAATTGCTGTGATAGACGAGCAAATTCTTCAGTATTGTAGTCACCCCACATGGCGTAATCAGAAGAAGATCCGGGGATACGAGATGAACGCTCAAAACGCAGAAATACACTATCAATTGAAGGAGCTAAAGCATCAACTTTGGAGCTATCGCCGTAGACGGGATAGTTTTGCTCACTAAATTGGTAAGTTTTAAATAGGCGATTATCACAGTTGCAATCTTCGTTGAGACTACGAGAACTGTTGTATGCACCCGTAAACAGCCACTCACCGATCGCACCAGTCGCAAATACTGCTGAGTGAAAATCCAATTGCGTTCTATTATCTTTGTCAGGACGCAGGAAATCACGAAAACTTCCATAATAATTTGTTCCTCTAGCACCCAAACGCAAATCTACTACCCCTGTCACCAAGCTGGGACGCAGTGCTGTTTCAAATTGCAGTTGGGTGAAGGCTTCTAAGTCATTAGCTATTGCCCGAATTCGGACGATTTGCGCTTTGAGATGCGATCGCAAACTAGCTGTGAATTGTCCTGCTTTCGCCTCTACCTGAAATCCAGGTTGATCGGGTTTGAAGTCCACTCCAATCAATTCCCCAGCCGAAGGGATCAAGGTGACAACAGCATCTCGATTAGAGCGATTACCACTTGCATCCACAAGTTGGCCCCGAATTGTAGCCGTGGAACGTCCATCAGCTGGTATCCGGGACTCAACTGTTTCTACAGTTAGTTGCTGTGGCGCTCCTCGTACCGCTATCCGCACTGTCACAGGGAGTTCTGTTGTTCCCACTACTTGTGCAGAGATGGTGTTATCACCTTCTTTTAACGAGACACCATACCATGTCTGCGTTACTAAGTTAGTGCTGACATCGCTCTGTGTCCGTCCCACTAAAGAAGGGTCTACCAACTCGCCATTCACTCGCAATTCCACCTGACTACCAACGGGAAATTGCACAATTACTGTGGTAGCTGCTACATCTACAACACTGTCAATTGTAGGTGTCAGGATTTTTACTGGTGTTGAGTTTGGGGAGAGGGGAATTTTTTGTTTATCTTCAGCTACTACTGCAATTTGTTTTAAGCCTTGGGGCAACTGAATATTATTTGCTGGTTGAAATGGTTGTATTTCTCTTGGAATTCTTTGCTTATTTTTAGCCCTTGCTGCAATTTCCTTTAGGCCTTTAGGCAACTGGATATTATTTGCTGGTTGAAATGGTTGTATTTCAGTATTAATTGGCTTGTTGAGAGTAGTAATTTCAGTGTATATACTTAAGTTATTAAAATCTTTCTGATTTTCAATACCAATCTCAACTGGTAAAAATGTTGTCAAAAAGAGATTTTCGCTAGTTGGCGTTTGTATTTGCATGTTCTCAATGGCTTCTGCTTTGACTATGGTGGGATACAAAACGAGGCTGATAGCTCCTATAAAAAACCACGCCCATAAGGAGCATGGTTTCTGGGCATGAGAAGTAGGAAGTAAGGAACAACACAGAAGAGTTTTCTGTACCCCGCCTTTGTGCCTCTTTTGAATGCCCAATGTCCTATGTCTTATGCCCCAAGCGGCTGGGCGGTTTGACGACAACGCCACAAACAAGGTTTTCCCACCGCTTTCCATGAACCTCAATTTGAAAGTAGTTGTATGGTGCAGTCTCGGTTTCATTTATTGACTTGCTCCTGGAGGGTGGGAGTAACTGCGAAGTTCATGCGTACCAAACCCCCAGGCTCTAAGCGCACCAAGCGAGATTGGCTATTGCGTTCCCGAAATTTCCGGTTGGGCGCTAGGGTGTAACCAGGCAGACTGCCGAGATCTAGTACACCCGTGTGGCTTCCAGGCAAGACATTGGCTAAGGAGAACAAACCATTAGGATCTGTAGTGATGCGGTTGCCATCCTCCAGAAAAATCACTGCGTTGGGTATCCCAGGTTCACCAGGTTGTTGTTCACCATCAAAGTTTTTATCAACAAATACGCGGCCAATGATTGTCCCGCAATCTGAGACAATCCCCGGTCGAATTTTCAACTGGTGAGTTACTGGGCCATCTTTGGTACTAAAACCGTTATCTGCACGTTGGGCATTGACGATCGCACTGTTGCGACCATTACCCCGTAGAGAATCACTCGTTAGTTGAGCGGCGTACGCAATATTTAGGACTTTCTCTGTAGGAATTATTATGTTTGGACTAAATGTTACAGTGTTGCCATTACGTTCCGAGGTGATGGTAACTGGTTTGCCATCGAGTTCACCTCGCACAGATTTAGGCAAGAAGTTAAATCCTAAAGGTAGGTTGTCGGTGACAACTACATTATTCAAATCAGTATCAGCCAGATTTTTCACAGACAGGCGGTAAATCACCGTATCTCCAGGTTCAGCAGTGGCGCGATCGCCTGCTTTGATCACCTGTACCTGACTTGCTTGACACATATTTGTAGTAAGTTCAAATGCTAATAAGTCCAGTCCTACTACTTCTGCATTCGGAACAAAGACAACTGTGCCCTCTACTTTGGTATCGCCTGTAAGACTGATTGGTTGACCGTCCAGGGAGGTGGCAAGATATCGAATTACACCGTTATTAACACTGCTAGTACTACCAACTATTTGAATCTTGAGCCGCCGTTGCTTGTAGATTGAATTTGATGGTGGATTAACTACAAAAATGTAGGTTTTACCTGCATCTGTCTGACCTTTACGCGGATCAAGTAGAAAATTATAGATACCTGCGGGATTATTTGTAATGAAGTAAGGGTTACTATTCTCAGTGTTCGGTGCTTTTCCACCAGGAATATTGTTGTTAGTAATATCGGGTAACTCTGTCCGAGTCAAAGAAGCCAATTTTCCTAATTCTGTCCCTGTTGGGTCGTTAATATTCAGTTCGTATAAACCAACTGAAAAACCTTTATAGTCAGGTATCAGTGCGCCAGCACAACCTAAAATCCTCCCTATTGGGTCAATTAATGGATTAGGACTCAGGTTTATCTGACTAGAAAATCCTTGATAATTATAATTACTGGTAGAATCTGTATAAGTATAAGTAGCTTGATTTATTAATTGGATTACAGACTGAAGACCAACCTGATTATTAGTCTGTTGTGCGATCGCTGGTGTAGGTATGGTAGTTTGCAAAACACTTCCTAAAAGAATAGTTGCTGTTAACCGTCGGCACCAGCCCCTACTAGAAGTAGTTTGCTTTTTTTTGTTAGGAAGAATCACTTAACATATCTCCTCTGGGTCGCTACATTTTCTGTTAATATCAGATCCCCGACTTCTTTCTTTAAGCAGTCGGGGATCTAATAGCTCATCAGCGCACCTGGGTTTGATAAGTCGCTTTGACTGTCGTCTTCGCCGCCACTGATGGAACGAGTAAACGAATGTGGGTGTAAATACTCGCTGGTGCTGGTTTAGTTTCCACTTTGCCGTTGGGGAGGGTAACTCTAATGGTGGGATTTTCTACAAAACTGCGTCCGCCATCAATGCTGTAGGTAATTTTGGCATTGTTGGTGATATTGGCAGACTTCAGCACGTATAGCATTCCTTGAGGAATCGGCTGATTGAGAGTTAAGTTTTTAAGTTGACGATCGCTCTTGTTTTCACCAATCAAGGTATAACGCAATACATCTTTTGGCTGCACTACAGCTTGACCTGACAGTGATTGCCAGCTAATCTTTAGCTGACCCTGCTGATCCTTTGCTACTACTTGCTTTTGAGCCTCTAAACGCAACTGCAATTGCGGCTGAACTTTAAGATTTTGAGCAATGGCACTTCCAGATTGCCAGAAAGCAGCCACTCCTGGTATTTGACTAACAAATGGAACTGTTGTGATCAGTGCGATCGCACCTATACCTGCAATAGAAACACGGTTCATATTAATAGCCTCAAAAATTTCTCAAATGCTGATTTATCTTTCCCTGCTTCTGTTAAGAGGTGAAACTATCTAATTCACCTTGCGTCGGAAGGTAAATGTTCTTTGAATACCCGGTGCGATCGCGCCAGTAACGGTATTCACATATTTGGTGACATCAGTGTTTACCGTGGTTCCAGTCTGGTCAATGCCAGAGGTGCTAGCTGGATTACCACTGTAGAATTGGATGGTTGCAGCCCCAGAATCTTGAGCTGAGCCAACAATATTACTGGTATCAATTTGAGTATTGTTATCGTTATCTAGTGCCCAATTATTGGGGGATTGCGTACCATCTTCAGTAATCACAAGCTTGTCAGCATTCAAAATCACATTACCTGTTCCAGCTTGAGCATTAGAAATATTTGTGTACTGAATCTGATACTCAATAATGTTTCCTGGTGCAGGTTTTTTCAGAGCAGTGCTGAAAGTACCATCATTCCCCTGAACTACTGGCCCAGTTCCTTGTAAGACTCGTGATACTTTTAACAGTTTTAGGAAGCCAGTGTACACGCGATCAATAGTGGTGTTTTGACTATCGGGTATATTATCGTTATTGGTATCAATGGAGCTAACCATATAAACTGGGAAGCCAAATTCTTGATCGCCTGTGTAGTCGGGGATAGTATCGGTTGACAGGGACGTGTTACTTGGTAAATCAACTTCCACACCGTAGTTGATGGTTGCACCAGCAGCAACGTTGGAAATCACAATTGGTGTGCCAGTGATTGTAAACGTTCCTGCTGTTTGATTGTAGGTATAGACAGCAGACTGACTATTATAAGTAACTGTCACTTTAGTTTGATTCGGCAAATCTTTAGGATTCGCTGGTGCTGTTGGTGCGATCGTGATGTTACCGGGGCTAGTACCATTATTTTTAATTGTGTTTGTGAAGCCAACAGATTGCGGGTCAAGTTTAGTACCAGGTGCAGTACCAGTCGGAACGAGCGAAGATTTGTTAGTGAAATCATCGTTGGTTTGACCCGATGGCCCAGTAGCATCTGGTGCACCTTGCGGCCCGTTGAGAATCGCTGAAGCCACAGCCGCTTGTAGTGTAAAAATGTTCGCTTCACCGCCTATTGTGCCATCACCGCTATTGTTATTGCCGATGTCAACTCCTGTTTCTGGAGTTGTTGGGTTATTAATAAAACCGTCATCAACACTAGCTGGTGGTAGAGTATCGGGAATACCATCACCATTAGTATCTGTACCCGCACGAGGTGTCATATTGCCTAGAGGCCCGTCGTAGTTGCTGGGATTTTGGTCGCCTGATTCGTCGTATACTGGGAAATTGCTGCTGGGTGTTTGACCAAACAATTGGGCAATGTTAGCAACAGTCAACGGTGAAGTTGCAGTTGATTCAACGGCTAGCTGAATCGAGAAACCATTTACTGTTGTACCAGGAGCAATGGAAGTAATAGTAGCTGGATTATTGATAAAACCAACGCGAGTCACTGAAGCTAAAGGTGGTACTGTCGTAGTCCAATTAGCTGTATTGGCATTAGTCGTAACTGGGCTAGTGGTATAAACAGTTTGCCAACCAGGAGGTGCAGTTGGTGCGGCTGCCAAATCTGTACCCGTAGGAATGGCATCAGAAACCAAGATATGGGTGCTAGCAACACCATTAACATTGATGCTTGTACCCGTCAAAGCTGCTGGTGTAATTCCCTGTCCTGTGGGATCGTTGGACTCAACTCGCAAACTCAAATCGTAAGTCAGCTTATCATCTGTAATTGCGGTCGTGCCAGCATTATTATAGCCACTGCGAATTTTGAGAATGGTTGCTAAAGCGTAGGTCTTGAGCGTTGAACCCACCTTAATTTGCTCGGTGGCGCTAGCTTCTCGTGTACCGTTGACTGGTGGGCCAGCTACCTCACCAGGACTACCATCAGCGTTATCTACAGTGAAAACGTCACCCCCATCAGGACTCCGCAGTTGGTTTTGAGCATCACCAGGGGTGTTACCAAGGGTGACAGTAATTACATCGTTGGTTTGAGCACCATTCTGTACAGTAATTGGCACACGTACCAACACAGTACCACCAGACGGAACTGAGGGTGTATCCACACCACCTGGAGATACGTTTATCCAAGTTGTGCCGCCGTCAGTGCTATATTGCAGGTTATTAGGCGTACCACCATTCGGTAATGTGCCGGAAACTATACCTGGCCCGGTTGTTGTGGCTTGGTTAGGAATACGAAATTTGGTTGGGTCATTACCAACGTTCGTCAGAGTGTAGGTGTAGATTAGTAAATCGCCAACCTGAACTGTCGTATTAGTAGGGCTAGAAGTAGCATCTGTGACACCAGCAGCCGTTACAGTAATACCAGCAACCTCCGCTACAGTCACAGTAACCGTGTTAGAAGTCGCATTTATGGTTGTCCCTGGATTATTGGGATCTTCATAGGTTGCAGTTGCGGTGTTACTAATAGATTGACCCGCAGTAGTTCCGTCAGCTAATACAGGAGTAATAAATTGAAAAAAGCTACTAGTTAATAATGCTGTTATTGCTAAAAATTGGTAGTGTTGATTATTAACACATTTATTTCGTTTTATCATAATTTATTGACTAGACTTATATCCTGGGTTTTTAGACAGCAGAAAATTTGGCAGTTCCCTAAAGAATTACCAGTAATATCAACCCAAAACTTAAGCGTTTTGGGAATGCATATTTAATGAGTTAAATTATTTAATTTACTCAAGAAATATACTGAGGTGGCGTGCATAAATTAATTGCTCTTTTATTCGTGCTATTCCTTGTTTATCAAGGCTTATAGCTATGAATATGGGCAACTTATTCTTACGTACTGCCTAATTACTTATGTGACTAAGAATGTAACTTTCGCTGCAAAAAAAGTCTTCCGTATAAATAAGTAACTTCTCTCTGAGCTAGTCCGTATATCTTAAGTATGAAATTCAACTTTTATCTTAAAGGATATCTACCAAATTTAGTAACTGATTCTGATGGGAAAACTACTAAAACTCATATATGAAAATGCTTTTAGGGATTCGCTGTTAGATATCGAAACTACCCTAAAAAATTATTTAAATCAAAAAAAATAGAAAGCAAGTCAGTGAGCTAAATCATTAATGAAGTAAGATTAATTCACATAAATGCAAATTTATAATACTTACAATGCAATTTTACCGTAGTAGTTAACAGTATTAAGACTGAGAGACTTTAACTACTTTTTTAATTTGGAAAGAGAATAGTTTAGGCAAAAACACTGGCTCTAGGTTTGCTCATGTCAAAATTTTCTAGAAATCATTAGACCTCTTGCAAAAGTCCGAAAATTATGAGTGTCATTCTGACCAGAACGTATTGGAGGGAGGAATCTCCGAGATGTTTCGCTCCGCTCAACATGACAATTTAAGCATTTATGCAAGAGGTCTATCGTGTCCTTACCCAGTTGGACGTCACTCCCCTCAAAAGAATGCGGCGATGTCGTGTAATCGCCGCTATCTGATTTATTGGAATGTTAATAAAGATTCAGGTAATGGATAACTCCTTGCCTAGTGAGTATTGGGTATCAGCCTACCGCAAGGATAAGTTGCTACCTGCTGTGAAGCACTATCAGTTACGGCTGCTGGGATTTTATCTGATGGTTGGGTTTTAGCTGCTAGATAGTCTGTCTGAAGTTTGTTAAACATGGCTTCTCGTCTATCATACAGACGTTTCAGAGAACGAGGCTGGCACTTGTTTAAAACGTACGCTGTCACCAGAGGGATCGCAATTGTACTATCTGTGTAACAAACAATCGTATTAGGCAACTCTTCTGGGTCAATTTTACCCCAACTGACGGCTTCTGAAGGGGTTGCTCCTGACAAACCGCCTGTATCTGGACGAGCATCGGTAAACTGCACAAAGTAATCGTGTCCTCTTTCTTCTAGTCCGAGGACTTCGTGAATTTGCGGTTGAGTTTGTAGCAAAAAGTTTTTAGGGCTACCACCACCGAGAATTATAGCCGCACTTTTACCTTCTGATTCACGGGCACTGTAGGCGATCGCGGCTGTCTCATTCACGTCAATTGAAGGATCTAATACCAACTGTGAACCTTCTAATGCCAAAGCTGCTACGTTCATCCCAATTGAACTATCTCCTGGAGAAGACGTATAAATGGGTACGCCATATTCATAAGCTGTTGCTAGTAAGCAGGAATTCTGCACTCCCAGTTGCTTTTCTACTTCCCGAACATACTTACCCAATAAATGGTGAAACTCAGCGGTTCCCATTCGCTTTTGAAACGGTTCTGCTTGCAGAATCTTGCGAATGAATGCATCGGTTTCCAGTAGCACGTCATACCCAAAAATAATGTCGTAAATGCGGATAGTGCCTTCCTGGCGCAGTTTCACATCATCTAAAAACGGATTACCAGCAAAAAGTTCAAAACCTAAACCATAGTGCATATCGTGGTAAAGATTTGCACCAGTACTAATCATCCAGTCAATAAAGCCGTTGCGAATTAAGGGTGCAAGTGCTGAAACCCCAAATCCTGCTGGTGTCATTGCACCGGAAAGGCTAACTCCCACCGTGACACCCTCCGTCAGTACATCACGACTCAGTAATTGACAAATTTCCCGCAAACGCGCCGAGTTGTAAGCAGTGAAGTAATTATCAATTAAATCCACCACCCCAAGATCGGCTGATATCGGTGTAGGTGCGATTTTTTGACCCAGATGTTTAGACATTTTTGCACTCTCAAACATTAAATACGCCGAATCTAATGTTAACGAGCTTTTAGCAAATTCTGGCATCAGCTTTAAAACAAAAGGGGTGGGCGATCGCTCTTTTAGTATTGCAGATATACTTAAGCGCTGCACAATACGGTAAAAAAAGGAAAGAGACTCTTTCCTGCGGCGTGTAGCCCCACGAATTACGTAAACGCTTAGAGTGCAGCGAAGATAGCCCTAGAGAGAATTACGAACATCTGATCTACTAAGCTTCTAAATCCATTTCAACATCGTCATCATCATGATCGTATGGGATATCATCCAGATCGATCATCTCTGAAATTTCTTCTACTTCATTTAAATACTCAGATTCTTGAGGTTCCCGCTCTATTAAACGACCACTTGATTTTAGCCATTCTAAGAGAATAAATTCATTGCTTGTACGAATTACAGTAGCTCGTTGGTTACGGGGTTCTTCACGCAAAGGGCCGTTAGTCATAAAAAACTCACTTTGAATTAAGGGTAATCATGTCAAAACAGGATAATTATCCGCACTTAGCTAAAATCCTTAGTAGCTAAAATGCATACTTTTTGGAAAGTATCAGCGAAGGTCGCTGCTTGGCTCAGATGATATACGAATCATTGATTTTTTCACAAAACAGATGGAACTTTGGAGATAGTTTCATACATATCGGAAGGTAACGCGGACAACCTATTTGCTACAGCTACCGCATCAGCTAAGTTACTAAATTGGCATCGGACAATATCCTGTCCGTTCCCTGAAGGAAATCGCTTCCTAGCTTTGTTAGATACGGCACAAATAACCCCTAAAGCTTTGGCGAATCCATCTTTTGTCAATATTCTTTCTTGAGCAAATCCTTCCACTGGGATCAGGCAAACTTCAAACCGATAGCCAGGTCTAGTAGAAACTGCTATATCGATATATGGTTTATCTTCTTTCCTGATTCTGCGTAAATATTGGGCGGTAGAATTACTATCATGTAATTCAGTCCCAATTGCGTAAGTAAAGAAGCAATCTTCCGAAAGTGACTCAGGACGAGTAATTATAGTGTTGGGCATATTTTCAAGCAGTATGTGTATCCTATCTGCATTTGCGACATTATTTTACTGTCAGTTTTTCCAACATATTATTGGCAGTAAGATGTATCAGTTTGTAGGAAATATTCCAACACGATTCAGTGAACTGAAAATTTGAATTTTTTGCAAGCTCAGAAGCTAGCTTTTAAACTCAATTATTGATGTTATTTTCAACAATTGGATTAATCCGAATCTGGTTGGAAGATATTTTACTATGATTGCTCTGTTGATGAATTAGGAGATAAATTTAACCTGCCTTGAAAGTCTATCATGCTTCCTTGTGAACGTGGCTTATGAAGTCTTTTGCAAAAGTCTCAACTCGGAAAAAACATGTATGAAGTTAAAGATTATGACTTCATTTAGATAAATTACCAATATAAATTGACATAGCAAACCTCTAGAATCAAAGAGTGTAGAGATTTAGATTCGGAGAGGCGTCTATATAATTCAGTCACATGACCGAAAATATTTCTCGACAATCTCATCATAGCATAGTTGACTGTTGAACTTTCTTCAATACTTTTACTTAGTCGTTATAGCTACATAAATGGGGGAGCAGGGGAGCAGGGGAGAGAATGACAAATGACCAATAACCGTTACAGAAAAACCCCGTCTCAAATTAACATCTTAACGGGGTTATTTCTTGTGAACACTTAATCTTAACTTGGTTATGTTACAAGTTTTACCTGTTTTTCACTTACAAGTCAGGAGGCAGAATCACCTGATCAATTGCATGGATCACGCCGTTACTACCTGTGATATCTGCTTGAGTGACTCTAGCATCATTGACAGTTACACCAGCAGCCGGATCAACCTTGACGTTGATTGCGCCACCTTCAAGGCTTTTGACTTCGCCAGATTTTAAATCGGTGGATAGTACTTTACCAGGTACCACATGGTAAGTTAAGAGTTTAAGCAATACTTCTTTATTCTCTGGCTTCAACAAATCTCGTACAGCATCTTGTGGCAATTTTGCAAAGGCTGTGTCAGTCGGTGCGAAAATAGTTAGGTTATCTTTGCCTTGCAAAGCTTCTGTCAATCCAGCTGCTTTTAAAGCTTTGGTTAAAGTTGTGAAGGAGCTGTTTGACTCTGCTAGTGCTAACAAAGTTTTGCCTTGAGTGGTACTCGTCCCTGGGGCTGGTGGAGTTGTAGTAGGTGGTGTGGTGGGTGTAGCTCCGGGGGTAGTAGGTGGGGTTAAGGGTACAGGTTCACTAGGCGTAGTAGTGGTGCTACGTCTGTAGGGAGGCTCATCGAAAATACTTGGTCTAGGATTTAGTACACCCCCGCTTTGCGCTACTTGTTTCTTTTTCTTAGGTTTGGGATTATCTTTTTCTATTTCTGAAGGAGCTTCAACAGCTGTGTATTGAGCATTTGCTTGTACGTCTTGACCACGGTTATAGGGAGTCTCGTTGAAAACACTGGGCTGAGAATTTAGTACCTCTTTTGCTCCAGATGGTAAAGTAAGAACAAGACTGGTACTAGTTAATCCGGCTATGCTTGCCAAAGTGGTCAGTAATTTGCTGTAATTTGCCTTCATAAATTTTGTTTGTCTTTATTTGTCCACAGGTTACATAAAGATTTATAACATTTTGCTATGCATAAAATCTAACCTTAGAGGGAAGTAAAATTTTTTCACTAAAATCATTTGTACAGGTAAAACTTAACATCAAAATCGGCTGATGCTGATATGTATCATTTAATAGAATAAATTTTCTCCCTTCGTTTATTTAGCGATCGCACTAAGAATAGTTCCCAAGCCTCACTAATCGGAATGCAAATTTTTAGAAAGTGCGAAAATATTACATTAGAACTAGCCCTTTCAAGGTGGGTAAAAATCCAAAAAGTTTGGCGAATTTTAGGCTTTTCACCTTCGTGTCTTAGTACCTTAGTGGTTCAAAAGTCAAATTTTTAACCACTAAGATGCCAAGACACCAAGAAAAATGCATTACACCTTGAAAGGGCTAGTCCTAGATTTTTGTAAATTAGTAATTGGTTACAAGTCAAGCAAAAATTTAATTCTAATGTTGCTCAAATGGGAAATTGAGCTATTCAGACCAATGAAAATCACCTTAACTGAAGATAGAATTATGTAGAATTATAAAGTCAATAAAATAACGAGTTACAAGGTATACAATATGCTGGAATTATACCAATGGGAACTATCTCAATACTCAGAGAAAGTACGCTTGATTTTAGATTATAAAGGACTAGACTACCGCAAAATTGAGGTGACGCCTGGAATTGGACAAGTAGAACTTTTCCGATTGACTGGTCAAAGACAAGTGCCAGTGTTGAAAGATAGGAATAAATATATTGCTGATTCAACAGCGATCGCTAAGTATTTGGACTTAGAATATCCTGAGCGCCCACTGTTACCGCAAGACCCCAAAAAACGGGGTGTAACCTTATTGCTCGAAGAATGGGCAGATGAATCGATAGGAGTCAAAGGTCGCAAAGCCCTATTTTCAGCTATTAGCCAAGATCAAAATTTTCGTAAGTCTTTATTACCCACCTCTGTACCAGATGTATTCAAAAGTCTGGTAGAAGGAGTACCCAGTGACTTCCTGACAGTTTTGGGTTTTGGGGTAGGTTATAGCCCAGATGTGATCAAGTCAGCGATCGCGGATTTGAAGCAAGACTTAGACGCACTGACGTTACTGCTGGCAGATAGTCCTTATTTAACAGGAGATGAACCTACTTTAGCTGACTTGACTGTAGCAGGTTTATCGATATTATTAAAGTTTCCCAGTGGCCCTTACCTAGATTTACCAGCATCTATTAGAGGAAAGGGAGTGCCAATATTTGCGGAGAATCCTGATTATGAACCATTCTTCGCCTGGCGCGATCGCCTTTATGCCCAATTCCGCAAACCATTAATCATGACTACCTCACCATCGGGAAGTGCGCCGACTTCGATTCAGATTGACTAGGTAATGGGGACTGAGGATTGGGGATTGGGGAAGAATAAATATTATCTCCTGCCTCTTGACCCTTGTACAGACGCGATTAATCGCGTCTCTACGATTAATCGCGTCTCTACGATTAATCGCGTCTCTACGATTAATCGCGTCTCTACTCTTGACAAATGACCAATGACAAATGACCAAAATGAATTCGGGACAGCCATTAGGTTCGGTAACACAAGGTTCGCTCACGGGAGGGTTAGAAGTACGATTACACCCTGATATTTCTGTTGAAGATATGCGGGTGGGTAAATTTCTCGTAGTACAAGGGATGCGATCGCGTTTTTTTTGTATGCTGACAGATGTGGCACTGGGAGCTGCTAATGCGCGAATTATCGCTAATCCCCCCAGTTGGGAAGACACTTTTTTACGAGATGTTTTAGCCGGAAGTGGTACTTACGGTACAGTCAACCTCGCACCGATGTTGATGTTTACTCCCGAAGCTGAGGAATCTTTCTCCCCTACAAATGGCAAATCTGCAAATCCCTTCGTCCCATCGACGACGGGATTGGCTTCATTTGTGCCCCAAAGCAGTACTACGATGGAATTGTTGCCTGTTAAAACTATTCCTAGTCACTTTAGTCAAGTGTACGAAGCAAGTGAAGATGATTTTCGCCGAGTATTTGGCTGGGAAGATGACCCCCAAAGGCGCAACTTTTCCATCGGGAAACCTTTGGATATGGATGTACCAGTCTGCATCGATTTAAACCGCTTTGTTGAACGTAGTAACGGGGTTTTTGGTAAATCTGGTACTGGTAAATCCTTTTTGACACGCTTACTTTTAGCTGGCGTCATCCGCAAAAGCGCAGCGGTGAACTTGATTTTTGATATGCACTCAGAGTATGGCTGGGAAGCAGTTGCAGAAGGTAAGAACGTTAATACTGTTAAAGGTTTAAAGCAATTATTTCCTGGTAAAGTCGAAGTCTACACCCTCGACCCGGAATCAACAAAGCGCCGGGGTGTGCGCGATGCTCAAGAACTCTATCTTAGCTACGAGCAAATTGAAGTTGAAGATATTAAGTTATGTAGTCGAGATTTAGGGCTTTCAGATGCAGCTTTGGATAACGCTAATATTTTGTATAGCGAGTTTGGCAAGTCTTGGATTGTCCAATTGCTAAACATGACTAATGAAGAAATCGAGATGTTTTGTGACGAAAAGCGAGGACACAAAGGCTCGATTATGGCATTGCAGCGCAAACTCTTGCGAATGGACAGCTTGAAGTACATGCGTGCTGTTTGCCCTCAAAATTATATTAGTAAAATTTTGCAATCTCTGGAAGCTGGGAAGAATGTTGTGGTAGAATTCGGTTCCCAGTCTAATATGCTCTCTTATATGTTGGTGACTAATATGATCACCCGACGGATTCATGAGCATTACGTTAAAAAAGCAGATAAGTTCTTGCAAAGCAAAAATCCCTGCGATCGCCCAACGCCATTAATGATTACTATTGAGGAGGCGCACCGTTTCCTAGACCCAGCAATAGTACAAAGTACAATCTTTGGTACTATCGCCCGCGAACTGCGGAAATATTTCGTAACACTATTAGTGGTTGATCAACGCCCATCGGGGATAGATAATGAAGTTATGTCCCAGATTGGTACTCGCATCACCGCTTTGCTCAACGATGAAAAAGACATTGAAGCGATTTTTACAGGTGTGTCTGGTGGTGGCGCTCTGCGATCGGTGTTAGCAAAGTTAGACTCTAAGCAACAGGCTTTAATTTTGGGTCACGCCGTTCCGATGCCAGTGGTGGTACGTACGCGTCCTTACGATGCAACTTTTTACGCCGAAATTGGTGATACAGCCTGGGAAGAAAAGCCTGATACAGAAGTATTTGCCGCTGCGGAACTAGCCAAAGCTGATCTTGGTTTTTAAAGAGTTATTTGTCATTAGTCCTTTGTCCTGAGCGGCTTGCCTTGAGCGCAGCCGACTTGTACTGGGCGGAGCCGTAAAGCCTGCGGCATAGATACGCTTGGGGCGCAGTCTCAAAGTAGAGAAGTATTGGTTATTTGTCATTTGTCATTTGTTCTAGGCTGTAGGAAGCAGCCGATGCATCTACGTCAGAACTTATATGCTACTGACCATTCGGATGATGCCTCCGGCACGCCTGCCGCAGGATGCTCAAAAGGTTGTGAGGCGAACGCAGTCGCCTACGGTTCGCGTTAGCGTCTTGTAAGAGAGAGAAACCCCACCAAAAGCGCTGTCTCACCAATGACCAATGACCAATGACACATTCGTAACATCCCTCCATTAGCACAGCCAATAAAGTTCGGTTATCCGGCTAATTACTGGCAACAGAAGAGGAGTTTTTGGCGTCACTATAGATATACAAGCGTATTCAAGGAATTTTAATTTTTTGGCAACCGCACAATTTCGGATTATAATTGAAAGCTTTATTTAAGCTACTTTACTATTCCTCTAATTTGTCGTAATATAAAGTTAAGTAGAACTCATACTGACTTCGTATTTATCAGTCGCCGCTAGTGACTGTCCAAGTGAAGAATTCTCAGAAACAACCCACCGTGCTTCTAAAAAACTAAAAAATTTAGGGAAGGTAGGGGGAACCTATCGCAGGGGCATACCGTCTCGACAACGGCTGTATTAACTGATTGCTTTTGGTAGCTCCCTATGTTCCGTGATATAAGTACTACCTTTCCCAATCCACTTAGCAAGAAAACCTTAGTAAGAAAATATTCATTGTGTTTACGGAGTAGAGGACAACGCACCAATGCCTACTGTTAACACCCAAACGGAAAACCTAAACACCAAATTTACGGCTGATATGGTGAGAACCTATCTCCGAGAAATTGGTCGTGTACCACTGCTCACCCGTGAACAAGAGATTGTGTATGGGAAGCAGGTGCAACAAATGATGACGCTAATCGACGCCAAAGAGGCTTTGGCGAAGAAACTGCACCGTGAACCAAGTATGTCAGAATGGGCTGACAACGTTCACCAAACTGAAACCGACGTCAAACAAACGGTGGCGCAGGGAAAGCGGGCAAAGCAAAAAATGATCGAAGCGAACTTGCGCTTAGTGGTTGCTATTGCCAAGAAGTACCAAAAGCGGAACATGGAGTTTCTGGATTTGATCCAAGAAGGAACTCTAGGATTAGAGCGGGGTGTAGAGAAGTTTGATCCCACAAGGGGTTATAAGTTTTCGACTTATGCTTATTGGTGGATTCGCCAGGCAATTACCCGCGCGATCGCCCAGCAAGGCCGCACTATTCGCCTACCAATTCACATCACTGAAAAGCTGAACAAAATCAAAAAAGTACAGCGAGAACTGGCGCAAACTTTGGGTCGTTCGCCCACTCCGGCGGAAATTGCCAAAGAACTGGAATTGGAACCCGCCCAAATCCGCGAGTACTTGAATATGGCGCGTCAACCAGTTTCTTTGGATGTTAAAGTTGGCGATAACCAAGATACCGAGTTGCAAGAAATGCTCGAAGATGACGGCCCATCACCAGAGTATTACACCAACCAGGAGTTCTTACGCCAAGATTTGAACAACCTGCTTGCGGAACTAACCCCCCAACAGCGAGAAGTTTTAGCTCTACGCTTTGGTTTAGAGGATGGTAACGAATTGTCTTTGGCGAAAGTCGGTGAGCGGTTGAGTCTTAGTCGTGAGCGCGTCCGCCAATTGGAACATCAAGCTCTTGCTCATCTGCGTCGCCGTCGCGCTAATGTCAAAGAATATGTTGCTAGCTAAAAGCGATCGCTTCTGATAATTTTAAGGGTTGGCTTTCGACCCTTGAGCTTTTCTTTAGTAACTTTCAAATAAAAAATATCCAACTACTTATTGTGGGGTGGTCATTTTACCCGCCCGAAATCAAAGGCGGACAGGATGCTTCAAAGTTCTGAGCCGAGATTTTCTGATCTCAAACTTCTACCTACAAAATTGGATAATATATTTTTTGGAAATTCTTTAGTTCACTAACTTGCGCCTCCTGATTCAGGAGGCGATTTTTTTATATTAGGTTCTGAGCGATCGCAATCAGTTACCTGGAATGTAGTGTTTCTAACTTAAAAATCCCCAAAAAAAATATAAAATACTCTTTGGAGTGTTGAATTGTGATTAAATTCACCCGAATGGGTGAATCCATTGGAGGAAGCTTGAAGAATCTAACCAATGGTAGATTAAAATTACAAACCTAAGTTATAGAAAAACTTTATCTTTCGATAGTTTTGTATTTCGGACAACAGAAATCAAACCATTGACAGAGCCTTGAACGGTCAAAACTTGGTTACGGTTCAAGTTAAGTTCTAGAGAACTTAGTTATTTTTTTAACAGGAGAAGTAGGGTGCTTAACAACATTCGTCAGTTCTTACCCCCTCTTAAGTTGGGAATTCCCCTTGTGGGCTTACTTCTCACCCTCGGCTTTGTCGCTAAGCAGACTCAACCAGTGCTGAGTAGCCAAATAGAAAAAGCATCCATACTAGTTACAGATTTTCAAGTTTCATCTGCTCGAATTCAGAAAAGCTCCGAAACTCCTCTGTTATCGCGGCTAAGAGAAGTTCGAGAGCAAAGAAGTCAACGCCAGACGGCTTCAAGATTTAGGAATTCAGAGTTTGAGCAAAGAAAACTTGCAAAATCGACTCCCGTTCGCAGCAAAGTATCTAGACGCTCTCAACAGCGGTCTCAGTATATTGCCTCTGCAAGGTTATCGAGAAATAACAAAACTGTAGCGCTAGCTACAGAACCCAAAGCATCTGTAAAAGAACTAGGAATTTTACCTAGAGCAAACTTTCCCGTTAAAAATGGGATTTATCTTTATGGTCAATCCCCAAAACCAAACCAGCTTGGACAAGGGTACATTATATTTCAGAAGCAGCAGGGCAGAGTCAGAGGTGCATTATATATGCCCCAATCAGAGTTTAGTTGTTTCCAGGGTACACTTGATCGCTCAGGAGAGTTGGCGATGACGGTGAAAGGTTCACCAGATGAAGCCAGTTCGAGTCAGGTAGCTACAACTAATAGACTACCTAGGGTCGCTGACGATGAATCAAGCACCTACGCCTACTCGGTAGCACTGCAAGATTATCATCAGTTAAATCGGATCAGCGCTAGCGACAGACGGATATTGCAAATGTGCAATCAATCATCAGCAGATTCATACACCAAATTCGTCAAATGATTAATACCGTCATTGGTCATTAGTCATTTGTATTTATAAAAGACAAATGACTAATGACAAAGAACGGCCCTTATGAGTCGATGTGCAATTGAATTACCTAACAAATTAATACTCAATTCCTGGTTGCGCTTTAACGCCTTGATCGCGGAAAGGATGCTTAACTAAGGTCATTTCAGTTACGAGGTCAGCTCGTTCAATTAAAGCAGCCGGTGCGCCTCTACCTGTTAGAATAACGTGTTTATCATCTGGTTTTTGCGCTAAACCTGCTAAAACTTCCTCAACTTGTAAATAAGCCATTTTGAGGGCGATATTGATTTCATCTAACAACACTAGATGAAAATCTGGGTTGCGGATATATTCTAATGATTTCTGCCAAGCGGCGCTAGCTTTATCGAGATCGCGATCGCGATCTTGAGTTTCCCAGGTGAAGCCTTCGCCCATCGCGTGAAATTCTAACTGATCTTCCCAATAACTGAAAACCCTTTTTTCTGAAGGTTCCCAACTACCTTTGATGAATTGAACGATCGCCACTTTATACCCATGACCAAGCGATCGTAACACCATCCCCAAAGCCGCAGTAGTTTTACCTTTACCATTACCAGTATTTACAATAATTAACCCTTTTTCAGGTACAGCTTGTGCTATTCGCCGATCCTGTACTTCTTTGCGTCGCTGCATCTTTTTGCGGTACTGTTCATCAGTCAGATCAGTTAGTGATGAGGACATTACCGCATCAATCAAGCGCTCAATCTCTTGATCTGGATTCAATTCTTTTGGTGTGTCGTTTTCCATCAACCTTTGCAAATAACTATTATAACTTTTGAGAATAAACCAAAATTATGTTGTTTATTCGATTGTAGCTAAATCACGTAATTGGATATGTTCAGATAATTAAATCAGTAAACAGTAAACAGTAAACGGTAAACAGTAAACGGTAAACAGTAAACAGTAAACAGTAAACAGTAAACAGTAAACGGTAAACAGTAAACGGTAAACAGTAAACGGTAAACAGTTATCAGTTATCAAGGTGGATGATGGGGGTTTTAAATCCGTCAGATAGCGTTTGCTACTAACCGACTTTCAGTTATTAGTTTTCAGTTGGGAGTGATCACCTCCTTAGTGGTTCTCCTTAAACCGAATTATCTTGACTGATAACTGTTTACTGTTTACTGTTTACTGTTTACTGTTTTCCTCACTCTAATACTGTTGAGGTGCATTTCCATGAATTTCCAAAATCTTTGCTTTTTTAATTTTATTATCGGGTGGATTAATTGCTTCTAATTGCACATCAAATTCCCAATTATCACCAAAATCATAAAGATAAGTCATTTTAGAACCGGGTTCTAAAGGCAAATCACCAATTTGCACCTGATCTGCAAATGGTGGTGTTTCAATATATGGATGACAAATCTTGATTGTGCGACCAAAACGGTCTTTATAACTAAACTCGTACAGATGATCATAATCAAAATCAAAAGCATCAAGAATTATCTCGGCTAACCAGCTTAATGGTTTTTTTGCTGGTATCGCAATGCGTCGCCAAAACCGAGAAATAGATACTTTAAAAATATAAATACCATCAGTGAAGCCTTGCGTTGACACAAATAAATTCTGCTTCCATTCTGGAAAAAATGATTGCAGATGCGACTGCAATTTTCCAAAAGCTACATTTACATCATCCTGTAACTCTCCTCGGATTCCAATGGGAAACAATAACCGTAATAAAGCATCCCCGAAAGGCAAGCGTTGTAAATTGACAATACGCCATCCTTTACCTGCTTGTGGTTTTCCCTGTTTGATAGATAGGAATCCAAATAACTCTAATAGAGCAACATTATAAAGACCAGGATAATAACTAATATTTTGCTGGTCTTCGTATTTGGCAAATTTTAAACCTGTTTCTGGAACGCGTGACCAAAACTGTATGCACCTAAATAAATTGCCAAAAGGGTCTTGATGCTCACCCAAAATTTCGTTATTTCCCCAAATCAGCCACGCTTCTAGTAAGTTGAAATAGCGTTCTGTAGAGTTGAGATTTGACCATGATTTCAAAGTAGCTTCGTCTAATACTAAAATCTGCTTTTTTCCTTGAGATCTAATTTTAGCTATCCCAGAACTGCGTAATAACAGATAGAGTCCATTAATGTAAGGGTATGATTTTTGTACAGGGCGTTTGAGTTGATGTTCAATTGGATGACTCAACCGAGAATTAATTTCTGATAGTACTTTTAATGGTAAAAGATTATTAACACTACTAACTTCTACTCCATTTGATTGCAAGAAATCTATTATTGTTTGAAAGTCATGCCCAATTGTACCAGGTTGATTTTCATTAATACTGAGTTCTTGCAACAGTTGTTGTTGCGACTCTGTTAGGGAAGGCAGTTCAGGATTTAGTGTGCGTTCAAATCGCGCAAATAAGTCTTCCATAAATAAGAATTTTAAATTTTAAATTCACAACTTTCCCTTCCGTGTAACCCTGTTCTCTTTGTATTATGACTACAGAAGTTTTCCTGATAATTGACCCATTAAGGGTAACAGCAAAACTAAAAACACCGTAAGCTTTGTGAAATGTAAATGATAATATTTTCACCTTTTACTTGACAATCCCAGGAATTTGATATGAATAGTAACACTCGTTTACAGACGATTTTAGCTGATACAGTTATTGGTACAGTATTACCTGCGATCGCTCAACTCAACTTACCGGACTGGTGGTTAGCAGGGGGTGCAGTCCGAAACACAGTTTGGCATTCAATCTTTGGCAATGAATGTGGATTAGGTATTAAAGATTTTGATATTGCATTCTTTGATATTGAGGGAAACCGTTCCCAAGAACTAGCCGCGAAGGCAACTTTAACAGAACAATTTTCTCATGAACAGTTTGATGTGAAAAATCAAGCTAGTTTTGCGCGTTGGCGTCTTGGTTACAGAGCTTACACTAGTGCAGAGGATGGCATCACAGATTGGCTACATACTGCTACTGCTGTAGGAGTTCGGCTAGATACACAAGGGCAATGGCAATTTTTTACACCATATGGGTTGGATGATCTTTTTGGTGGTATTATTCGGCCGACGCCAGCACATACTCATAACTTAGATGCTCACAATAAGGCATCTGGGTTTTTACAAAAGTGTCCTTATCTGCGATTGGCATAAGAGCTACAGTCGAAATTTTAGCTACTGGTTTGAGTTACAGCCACACAACCTTAGGGGACAATCGTGTAGGACTGGTATAAGGAATTGCAATTTGGGAAAAAGCCTCTGAAGTGACAAAAAAATGCAACTCTACAGATAGACGAAATCGAAACAAACCACGTAATCTAACTCTACTAGGTTATTTGATAATATTTCTCTATAGGTGTAGGAGTTATGCAAAGATTTTTAGTGGCTTTTGGGCGATTAAATTGGCGACTATGGATTGTAGCTTTGGTACTGCTTGCATCTCAACCAGCTTGGGCTGATACAAAACCAGAAAAGACACAAAAAGTACCTTTACCGAGGAATAACGCAGATATTCCCCAACTCAGCGACATTGAATTTCCGCAGATATCCCTAGCGCCCAGTTGCGATTAGCTAACGGAGATGCTTTCACCTTTCGTTCTGAGAAACCCCTCGCGGCAGTTACAGAGATAACGGTTACAAATATTGATGCAAATACTGTACAGGTGACGGTAGTTGGTGAGAATGCTTTACCTACGGTTGAGTTATTTGATGATAATGTCGGGTTGATTTTTGCAGTAGCATCTGAGGAAGTGGCGACGCAACCACCGCAAACACCGCCAAGGTCAGAAAAGCCAGCAACCCAGACACCACAGGAGACACCAGCAGCACAGCAGGATGACCCAATCGAGTTGGTGGTGACGGGTGAGCAAGATGGGTATCGCGTGCCAAATGCGAGTACGGCAACGCGCACTGATACCCCATTGCGGGATATTCCTCAGTCGATTCAGGTTGTGCCGCAACAGGTGCTAGAAGATCGCAACGTATCAAATCTAACTGAAGCAACGGAAACCGTTAGTGGCGTGAGTCCTGGACAACAAAATTTAAGTCCAGCTTCAGTCAATAGAGTAATTCGAGGATTCAATGCCGATGGAAATTTCCGCAATGGATTTAGAGATACAGATAGATTCGCCAACACAGCAATCGGGACAGTCGAGCAAGTGGAAGTTCTCAAGGGACCAGCCTCAGTTTTGTTTGGGGCTGTAGAACCAGGTGGGATTGTCAATGTTACTACTAAGCAACCCCTAAGTACACCTTATTACAAACTTGG
This sequence comes from Komarekiella atlantica HA4396-MV6, assembly GCA_019359395.1. Lineage (GTDB taxonomy): Bacteria > Cyanobacteriota > Cyanobacteriia > Cyanobacteriales > Nostocaceae > Komarekiella > Komarekiella atlantica. The sequence continues at coordinate 30,525 of JAHHHK010000034.1, read as the reverse complement.
GTTAGACGTAGGAAGTTATGGGCTTTATCAACCCAGCATCGATTTATCTGGATCCTTGACTACCGATAAAAACCTACTTTATCGCTTTATCGGTAGCTACCGAGCTTCGGATAGTGTTGTCGATTTTGCTAACTCAGAGGTGATTACAATAGCTCCCTCAATCACTTGGAAAATAGGCGATCGCACGAACTTAAACCTTTACTATGAGTACATTCGCTCCGACGTGAGACCTTTTAAGGCAGACGTTCCCGTTCTCAGTGACAATACTTTTCTACCTCGAAACTTCTTTAGTGGGTATCCTGATATTGACTTCAATACTAGAGATACCCACAAATTTGGTTACATCCTCAACCACCAATTTAACGAAAATTGGCAAATCCGCAATAATCTTGCAGTTGTCCTTAATTCAACTCAAGAAGCATATTCCAACTTCAACAACCTAGTTGATGACCGCACCCTACAGGGAAGTAGTGTTTCTCAACGCGAATACAACATCAATAACTATTTTGGGCAGATCGACTTGTTGGGTAAGTTCAAGACAGGAACAATTGCACACCAGGTTTTAATCGGTTTTGATGCCAATCGAAATGTTGAAAACTTTGAAAGCAGATCTGGAGCAGGTCCAGGTGATTTGGACATCCTGAACCCAAACTACGATACTTCAAATTACCAGTTTGTATCGGGCTCTCGCTTCGCTTTCTATGAGCCGATTCAATCTTATGGACTTTACCCGCAAGATCAAATCACGCTGCTAGATAACCTAAAACTCCTGATTGGTGGACGCTTTGATTGGGTGGAAAGAACATTTGACGTTGTGGGTAAACTCGCTCAAGAACAGAGTGATAGCGCCTTTAGCCCTAGAATTGGGTTGGTTTATCAACCTAGTGACACAGTTTCGCTCTATGCCAGCTATAGTCAATCATTCACTCCTACCTTTGGAGCAAATCCAGATGGCAGAGCATTCAAACCAACCAAAGGAACACAGTACGAAGCTGGTATTAAAGCTGATTTTCTAGACGGCAAGCTTTCAGCAACGTTGGCAGCCTATCAGATCACCAAGACGAACGTTACAACGCGAGATCCTGATCCCGTGCTGGCTGCACAAGGTTTCTCTATTCAGATCGGGGAACAAGAGAGTCGAGGAATTGAACTAGATATCGCAGGTGAGATTTTGCCTGGATGGAAGGTGATTGCCTCCTATTCACATATCAATGCAGAAGTCACTGAGGATAATATTACCCCAGAGTAGGTAATAGATTAAACAACGTGCCAGAGAATCAAGCCAGTCTCTGGACAACCTACGAAATCCAGCAAGGCAATTTGCAGGGTTTAGGGTTTGGTTTGGGGCTGTTCTACATTGGCGATCGCCAAGGTGATTTGGATAATTCCTTTGTACTGCCAAGCTATTTGCGTACCGATGCAGCAATTTATTATCGTAGAGATCGCCTGAAAGCAGCTATCAACGTCCGAAATTTGTTTGACGTAACCTATCAAAATTATTCTTTCGGAAGATTGTTTAACCAAGTTGGCGATCCCTTGACAGTGATTGGTTCGCTCAGTTGGGAGTTTTAACTAGTTCCCCTTTTGGCAATTAGCTAAATAGCTTGTGCAATTATTCGATTTACACTTTCCCCTTTATTGCCCGTTGTCAATGTTTTTACGCCGCTTTATCTGTCTACTATTGTTAGGAGTCTTGACATTTGTAATGATTTCGGGCTGTAGACCGAATTTGAATGACAGTGCTACAAGGTGGCAACAGCCAACATCACAATGCCGAGTAGTAAAACACGTAATGGGAGAAACTTGTATCCCAAAAAATCCCAAGCGTGTTGTCACCATCTATCATATGACTCTTGCCAATGCACTTTTACTCGGTATCAAGCCGATCGGTAGTGCCACAACTCAAGGTGTACAAAAAGATATTCCTCCATATCTGAAGCGGAGAATGGCAGGTATCAAACAATTACAATTAGGATCTCAATATCAGACTAATCCAGAAAGGATATTGCTTGCTAAACCCGATCTTATTTTAGGATCATCAACACTACGAGAAACTTATTCTATTACTTCTCAAATTAGTCCCACGGTAGTAATCAATTGGCACGGTGAGTCATCATGGAGAGAATATTTTCATTCTCAGGCTGAAGTATTGGGAAAAGAAGAAGCTGAACAACAAGCTTGGAATCACTACTATCAACGAATCAGTGAATTAAAAGCTGCTTTGAATAATCGATATGAGAACAAAACAGTATCTGTAATTTACGTTTTGAGAGTCTCACCAATTATTCATATAAGCATCAAAAACTCATTTGTTGGTTCAATTCTTGAGGATATTGGAATAAAACGTCCAAAAGCCCAAAATATTGTTGTTTCTGGTGGTAGTTATCAAATTACAGAGGAAAACCTAGAAGATATAAATGGTGATGTTATATTTGTCTTGAGTGATGATAAAAAAACTATCGAAGCTTTGCGAGAAAAGCCCCTTTGGAAAAAAATTAAAGCTGTTCAACAAGGGCATGTGTATTTTGTAGATGATTGGACTTGGACTGCATCAAACTTAATTGCTGCGGATGCAGTCATTGATGACCTCTACAAATACCTTGTCAAAACACATTAACCCTATGCCCAAAGCCATTCTCTTTGTTTGCAAATCATGCGACCACTCCTCTGAAGAAAGACCGCAAAACCAATCTGCGGACGGCACTATTGTGCTTGACAAACTAAACAGTTTATATAGGGAAAAATTGACATCTGGCAAACTGGAAATTAAACCCGTTGAATTATAAACAACTTATTAATTATCGGCGATATGTTCCAAACAGAGCGATTCAACTTGCGATACTTTACGGGAATCTCCGAAGATCGAACTACCTGTAGCAAAATTGGCGATCAGAACATTTCCAATCCTATTTAGCTATGCAAACGAATAAACTGCCAACTACCGTAAATAGGTTAACAATTTATGGGCTGACTTAGGTAGGGATTAATATCGCTCTGTTCTAAACTGTGGGATGGATAAATTATCACTATTTGTAAATTACTAAATCTGTCACGATTCCGGTAAAAATATAACCAAGATTCCGCAAACACACGCTCATAGAGCCTTTCATCCTTTTGACATTGCACCTCGCAGAAATACACCACACCTGGACTTTGGTTTTGTGGTGGTAGGAATACCCCGTCAATCTCAAATTTTGGTTCTTTGACTGCTACTGAATCAAATATATATTCAGATGCATTACTTGGTGGATTTATCAACAGATGAAATAACAAACTGGGTGATTGTTGGAATAATTTATAAAATATCGAATCTCGACGCATGGAAAAACTGCCACAATGGGCATGATAATCAAAAATTTGTTATTGATTATCTCACTTATAGCGTTTCCTAATCTAATGAGATACAGCATTAACCTCATCCCGATAAAGCTATGCTTTACCTCCCCTCTCCGAAGTTCGGAGAGGGGCTGGGGGTGAGGTTTTGATATGTACCTCATGTACCAGGGAACTGCTATATAGATTGCTTCCAACTAAGCATCTAAATCAGCCATTCCATGAAAATATAACAACACTTTGCCGAGATTTTATAACTGTTCCAGCGAGAGAGATTCAACTTGTTGACGTTGAATATCGACGCATGAAATATTTTAATATTTGAATTCACCCCTTTTCTATTTCACTCTTAGCCGAACCGTGAAAAAGTCTCTTGGCGTTGGCAAAACTGTCAAGTCACTCATTATTCTGCTTGATGCGTGAGTAGAGAATTTCGCGATCGCTTTGAGGATTTACAATTAAGCATTGACCATTACCATCACCCACCTCACTTACAAGAACTACAGCAACGCCAGTTCGGGGACAAACTCCCAAACAACTGGTACTGACAACCCGAAATTTACCCCATAATCCCTCAAATTTCAGACGAGACTTCAACCAATTCTGTAAATCTTCGGAAGCCGTTGAGCTTCTGTTAGTTCGATGAGAGCTATTTGACTGTTCGTTTGCACATTGTGAACACACAAGTACCACAGACTTCCATTGGGTAGAAACAGCAGGAATGGAAGTATCTAACGGACGAGAATTGAGGGGTGAACGTTCTTGAGAATTGGATGAAGCCTTTTTAAGGATGCGTTGGAGCAATGCTTTGATACGCCGAATCAGTTTCTTCATAAATGACCTACCTATTTGTCTGACAGGATAGTGTCAATTTCCCGTTTAGTCTGTTCTATATAGATCATTAGCGTTTCTGAGCTTTTTGCTGCAAGTATACAACTAGCTGCTCTCCTGCGGTGTCAATGTGTCGCTTCAATAACCGGACAGCAGCTTTTGGATCTCGCTGACGACAAGCATCCAAGAGTTGATAGTGTTCTTTTTGCGATCGCTCATGATAATCCATTTGCGTCATTTGCACGCGGACATAGCGATCGCAATTAACATGCAAGTTTTTAATCATCATCAGCAGCCGAGGACGTTCCGCAGCTGTGTACAGCGTCGCGTGAAATTCCCAGTTGAGTTTTGCCAACACACCTGCATCGGTGGCTTGATCAGTCGCTTCCAGAATCACAGCAGCTTTTTCTATATTTGCTTCGCCTAATTTGGGTATTGCTATTTGTATCGCTTTTACCTCTAAGGCGCTACGAATTTCGCAGATTTCTTGCGCCTCTGCGGCTGTTAGCACTGATACCATTGCGCCGCGATTTAGATGCAGTGTCACTAATCCTTCTGCTTCGAGTTGCTTGAGTGCTTCGCGCACAGGAATGCGGCTGACTCCAAACTGAGTGGCGATTTCATCTTGTCTTAAGGATTGTCCTTCTTGGAAAATACCCTGCAAAATCGCTTCCCGTAAGGCATCGGCAATTAAATCTGGGGTACTACGTTGTTGCAGCACGTTGGCTGCCAAGTCATTTAAGTTCATAATTTATATTGTATACAAAAAATCGTATACAATATCCAAAGTTATAAACAACAATCCCCTGAAAATTACGGGAGACAGTTATGAGCATTGCATCTCAAGCAGACCGAGTTATTATCTTCGATACCACACTACGGGATGGCGAACAGTCACCAGGCGCAACATTAAACGTAGAAGAAAAGCTTGCGATCGCTCATCAACTGGCTCTACTAGGTGTTGATGTGATTGAAGCAGGTTTTGCCGTAGCCAGTCCCGGAGATTTCCAAGCTGTTAAAAGTATTGCTGAGCAAGTCGGGATACCTGGTGGCCCAATCATTTGCAGTTTGGCGAGAGCGATTCGCCAAGATATTCAAGCAGCCGCCGAAGCTTTGAGAGGAGCGGCTCACTCCAGAATCCATACGATGATTTCTACGTCTGATATTCACCTTAAATATCAGTTGAAAAAGTCCCGCAGCGAAGTATTAGCGATCGCCGAAGAAATGATTGCCTATGCCAAGTCGTTTGTAGATGATGTAGAATTCTCACCAATGGATGCTAGTCGCACTGAAAAAGAGTTTCTTTATCAAGTATTGGAAAGAGCGATCGCCGCAGGTGCAACCACAATTAACATTCCTGATACCGTTGGCTACTGCACGCCCAAGGAAATGGGAAATCTTATACAGGGAATTCGAGAAAACGTTTCCAATATTAAGCAGGTGATTCTTTCGGTTCACACCCAAAATGATTTGGGTTTAGCTACAGCTAACGCTTTAGCAGCAATTGAATATGGTGTGCGTCAGGTAGAGTGTACGATTAATGGTATCGGCGAACGAGCAGGCAATGCAGCATTAGAAGAGATTGTTATGGCCTTGCAAGTTCGCAAACCCTTTTTTAATCCCTACTTTGGTCGTCCAGTCGATTCTGAAACACCCTTAACTAACATCAAAACCCAGGAAATTTACAAAACCTCATCCTTGGTTTCCCAATTAACAGGAATGCTGATTCAGCCGAATAAAGCGATCGTAGGGGCAAATGCTTTTGCTCATGAGTCTGGGATTCACCAAGATGGTATCATCAAGCACCGTGAAACCTACGAAATTATGGAAGCTGCTGCGATCGGTTTACCGGAAAATCGTATTGTTTTGGGCAAGCACTCTGGAAGAAATGCTTTCCGTACTAGGCTTCAAGAATTGGGGTTTGATCTGAATGAAGCAGACTTGAATAAAGCCTTCAATCGGTTTAAAGAAGTCGCCGATAAGAAAAAGGAGATCTCAGATTGGGATTTAGAAGCGATCGCTAGAGATGAAACGCAGATTCAAGTAGAAAGTGGCTTTCAAATCGAACATGTCCAGGTAATCTGCGGTGACTGCACCTGTCCCACTGCAACCATCACAATTGTCACTCCCGATGGCAAAATCATCACGGATGCAACTGTTGGCACAGGCCCAGTGGATGCAGTGTATCAAGTAATCAGTAAACTGGTGCAGATTCCCAATCAACTAATTGAGTTTTCTGTCCAATCTGTGACTGAAGGAATTGATGCACTGGGAACCGTCACAGTTCGCTTAAGGCATCAAGAGCGGATATTCTCTGGACAAGCATCTGATACTGATATCGTAGTAGCCGCAGCTTATGCTTATATCAATGCTCTGAATCGCCTCTATCGTTACTTGCAAATGCAAAGACTGCATTCGCAGGTGATTTAGATAGGTTATTGTTTGTAGTTGGCGCTGTCTTCGCTAAAACACCAACTACGAACCCAAATTTTTTTTGTAACTTTCATTTAGACAAATAGAGTCAAGCCCTTCAGGCAGGGAAAAGGTTAAAGGGGAAAGGGAACCCCATAACTAAAGTTAGAGGCTTGATACGAGGACGCTGTATGAGTGCGATCGCCTAGATTATGCAAATGATACTGATGATCAGTGAAACAGATGCAGTCCTGAGTTGCATCGCAAGACCAAATTTCAATAATCCCTAATAAAAACTGCACTTTTCTGCATACGCTGTTAAGTTGATCTCCGATAAGCTATTGAGATAAATACGACTAAGTATTTTACAAACCAGCGATCGTAAGAGGAAGATTAAGCAGAAGTCAAAAATATCACATTTTTTGTATTATTTGCTGCATTTTAATCCAAAAATGAAATTATTTAGTTATGGGATTGGCACAAATATCTTTATTTAACACTTAGTTAACAAAGATATCCAAATCTCAATTACTCCAATCTGCACTTATCTGAGCGGAAGTATTTGATCAGCAATTTATAACGTAGGAACATACAAACTATGCTTGAAGTTGATCTGAATAAGTTAGCAAATAGCCAAATACAATTAGAGCATCAACACTTAAAACCTAAAAAAATATTGGTTATTGATGACCACCAAATGGTTTTAACTGGAACCCTTGATGTATTGAAGAGACAATATCCAGACACAGAATTTCTTCAGGTGAAAACTGCACGAGATGCTTTAGAAATAATAGCTCAGACGCAAGCAACACAGGAAGGTATGGAGCAGGAAAAAGCAGCTTTAAATTTGATTGTGGTAGATTTATCGATTCCTGCTAGCGAGAGAGTGACTGCGACTACTGATACTGGAATCGAACTGATCAAGCAGCTACTCAAAGAATATCCAGAGCAGAATTTTTTGGTACAAAGCAGTTATGTCAAAGCTTTGGTGCGGATAAAACATGAAATCGACAACCATCAGGGGGGATTTGCGATCGCAGATAAAAATTTGCTTGAATCGGAAATGTTAATCCGCACAAGTTTAGCACTCCAAGGTGGAACCCATACTAAAGATATTAAAACAGGGATTGAACTCAAACCCGAATGGTTGCAAGTTTTGCGTCTGGCATTTGATGAAGGATTGATGGATAAACCGATCGCCGACCGTATGTATAAATCGGAGCGTGCTATTCGCAATTATTGGACGAAAATCCAGGATGTACTTGGTGTGTACCCGGAAGACTGTAAGGAAGGTGGAAAAAGCCTGAGAATCCAAACAGAAATCCGGGCGCGTGAAGCAGGATTAATTGATTAGGAGATGGGAGCAAATGCGTAGAAGTTGGGATAAATTTACTACAGAATTAAAGATTTGGCGCTATGCAGCACTGCCAGGAATTATCGTGTTGATACTGGTTATCCTCGCTCGTGTATCTGGTTCGCTACAAGTTCTAGAATGGATGTTATTAGATACATTTTTACGTCTGCGTCCGCCCGAACCTGTTGATGAACATGTGGTAATTGTTGGCATTAATGAAGATGATATTGCTAAAGCCGGAGGATATCCTATACCCGATGGTGAAATTGCCGATTTACTAAACAAGCTAGAAACTTACAAACCGCGTGCGATCGGACTCGACCTTTTCAAGAATGTTCCTGTTGAACCAGGTCATAATCAGCTCGTGAAAACTTTTCAGGATAATTCCAATATATTTGGTATCGAAAAAAATCAGAAACCGAAAATTCCAGCACCTAATTTTATTCCTCAAGAAAAGACTGGAATAGTAGATATTCACAGCGATAATGATGGGAAAAATAGACGCTACATTTTATGGACACCAAATTCCAATAATCTTCAAGAAGACCGTTTTTCTCTAGGGTTTAAACTTGCTCAATTTTACCTGGTATCAAGAGGAATTAATGATGAGGATGGTGAAAAAGACCGAGATACAATAAGGTTTGGCAATACTGAATTACCCCGTGTCATACCAAACTTTGGTGGATATGTTGATAAAGAAATTACAGGTGAGCTACAAATATTAATCAACTTTAGGCACAGAAATCAGCCATTTCGTATTCTTTCATTTAATGATATTAAAACAGGTCAGACTCAAGAAGGTAAAATTGACCCTAATTGGTTACGTGACAAGATTATTATTGTTGGTAATTTATCACCTAGTGTAGGAGATAAATTGTATACATTAGCAATTCCTGGAAGGAAAATAACTGGTCAAATATATGGAGTTGAATACCACGCACATGCAACTAGCCAAATTATTAATGCTGTTTTAAACAATCGTCCGATGTTGAAGTCTTGGTCAGAATCTTGGGAATATATATGGATAATAATTTGGGGAATTACTCCGATCGCAATTGGACGCTTTACCCAATCTATTACAAAAAATCTCTTGGGTGTGACAGTAGTGGGTTTGGGCGTTGCTGGTAGTGGTTACATCAGTTTGCTATTGTGGGGAGTTTGGATTCCCGTAGTTCCTAGTTTACTAATTTTGGCAATAAATGGTGTAGGATTAAGTGCATTCGCATTTTTTCAACATGATAAACTGTTGCGTGAAAAAAACGACCAACAAAAGCGCACAATTGAATATACATTTAATCTGATTCACAATGGGCCATTGCAAACCCTCGCCAACGGATTAAAACAATTAAGAAAGCAGAATTTACCCAACGAGCAATTAATTTACCAGTTTGAAAAGCTCAATTCTGAGATTCGTGAAATTGGCGAGTATTTAAGGGTGGAAGCATTGACGAATCATGAAAGTTTAAGGTTAGGAAGTGGATTAAAAATAGATTTAAATCGTCAAATACACGATTTATTTTACGAAGTATATTCCAGCACTCTCGAACGCGACGATCTAGAATATTTAAAAACTCTTAAAGTAAAAACGCGCACATTTGAGCCAATTAATGATAGATACTTAAGTATGGAACTCAAGAGGGAACTATGCTTATTTTTAGAAGAAAATTTGTGTAATGTGGGTAAACATGCACAAGGAGTAAAGTGTATAGAAGCATCAGGGATTTGCGTAAACGATGAATACTCACTCTATATCAAAGATGATGGTTCTGGGTTAACTGCACTCAGCGAAAACAAGGGTACAAAACAATCTCAAAACCTTGCCAGAAAATTAAATGGAAGCTTTAAACGCGGGACTGTAAAACCACGAGGTACAGTGTGTGAATTGATTTGGAAATTAACTACAAATATCCAGCAAATAAATTTTCAAAAACCTGATTTTAAATCTCGGTTTTTAAAAAGTTTTCATATTCCCTAGCTAAATAATTAACCAACATAAGTAAACAAAAACAACAATATCTATGAAACTTCGTAGTTTTTCGTCGTTTCAATCGTTGTCTTCAAAAGCCAACCAACGCCGACTGGTAAGTATTTTTACCCTGAGCTTGTTTCTGTGGGTTATACCAGAAGCAAACGCAAAATTTAAACCCCGCACTCGCAAAACTCCTAAAGAATACTCCGGTAGTGGTGGTTCACGAGGATGTCCTGGTGATGTCGGAATTCCTCTGACTTTACTAGCACCGCAGACTTATGTGGGTGAAACTACATCCAAGCGTCCTACATTTGCGTGGTTTATGACAAAAGCACATACCGTTGATTTCATGTTGTTTGAGTTGAAGCCAAATCAACAACCGCAGATAGTAATGAAAACAGAGGAATTAAATTCATTACCAGGAGTGAATAAATTTGTAGTTCCTTCTACGCAACCGGAACTTACGGTAGGAAAGGAGTATTTCTGGCAAATTTCGATGCTTTGTTCCAATGGTTTAGCTTTTGAACGTGCAGAGTTTCAAGTTGTAAATATACCTTTAGCACTCAAAGGAAGTATTAAATCTACTAGTAATTCAGCTCAAAAAGTTGCCCATCTAGCACAGCAGGGACTTTGGTATGATGCGTTTGCAGAAGCACTTAAATATTCTAGTCAAGGTAAATTAGGAGAATTAGGTTCTAATTTAATCCAAGAACTAATTGAGCATGAAAGCATAGAAAATGAGCCTAATATGAGTGAAACAATTAATAAGCGCATCAAGAATTTGCAACTGATTTCTCAGCAAGAGAATTGATGGCGTAGTAGAGACGTTGCATTGTAACGTCTGTACATAATTAAATCCAATTACCAATTAAAATAAACGGCGACCAAAATGCTGGACTTGCAAACTCTGATTGCTCTCCAGTTAACTTGATCATCTTAATTTGTGCTTGACGTAAAGCCTCAACTTTCGTCATCTTTGGCTTTTTTAAATTACGATAAAATTCCTCAACTAAAAGTGCTGTTGATTTATCCTGCACTGACCATAATGAAGCTACTGCACTTTTAACACCAACTTGTAATGCAACTCCAGCTAAACCCAATGTAGCGCGATCGTCTCCGAGTGCTGTTTGACAGGCAGTGAGTACTAACAATTCTAATGCATTTGCTTGACCACGAAGGTTACTTAAAGCAGCTTCGAGTTCGCTAATTGTGAGTTTGCTGTTATTCCCAGTGACAATAAATGTATCTTCAGGAATTGTGCCAAATTGCGCGTGACTGACTATATGAACGATAGGGAAAATGTTTTTATTATTTAGTTCTATTCTCAAAGTTTCTGGAGCAAATTTTGTATCAATAAAAACTTTGCTATTGGGAAAAACTTGTTTAACGGCTTCGATTTCCTTCTCAGCATAGTCTAATGCTTGAAACTCTTGTCGATCTATAATTGCTGCTTTCGTTAAACCTAAAATTAGAGCTTGTTTTAGGTAGCGATCGCTTGATTTTGGTGCAGTCAAGCGAATGCTAGGAGTCGTTCCCACTGCGTATTGTTGTATTAAATATTCTTGTGCTGGAGCATCGTAAAGTGCAGCCATTGGAATGCTACGGAGAAAGCCATCTTGAACAAATATTAATGTTTTGATTTTTGCTGCCTTTAAATCTTTTACAAAAGGACGAATCATCAATTCGTAGAGTTGACTTGCTAAAGTGCGATCGTAGCCATCGGGACGACCTTGACCCAAGATTAGCGACTTTTGAAAGGCTTTAATCTGCTTTTGTAATTCTGATTTTTGGAGAATTTTATTATTTGCTTGCACCCAATGAATCAGCGTTGCTCCCGGTCGATTTACCTTCGGCGGTAAGGTGAGTAGTATCGCTATCTTATCATCAAAAATAATTGAACTTAAAACTGCTGTGTTCCTATCTACTATCTCATCTACTTTCTGAGGATTGAGTGCATTAATAATACAATCACTACCAAAATAGTTTTGTAATTCTGCCAATTTTAATGAATCAATTGTTTCTAAAGCATCTGATACACCAGATTTTGAGCTATCTGACTTTACCGATGCTTGTAATATTTGCTGAAGCTGCAATTCTGCTAGTTCGCGGTACAAAGGTTGGACAACATCACGAAAATCAAATTGAACATCGCGTGTACTTGTAACAATATCGCTGCGAATTGCTTCTAAAGTTTTAAATGCTCTTTGGTATGCTTCTAGTGACTCTTTTTCTTGATTCTGCTTTTTCAATATTCTTCCTACTTGCCATTCCCACAAATACAAGCCATCTTTTGCTGCTAATTTTTGGTCTGCTGCTATCAGTGCTTGCTGAGTATACTTGAGTGCTTGCATTTCATCACCTCGACATTCCCAGAAATGTCCGAATGCACCGTAAGTATATGATTCAACACGAGAATTTTGAATTTTTTTACTGACAGTAATTGCTTTATTTAAAATATCAATCGATTCTGTATTTGATAGCCTACCTAATTCACCTGTTTTCGAGCATTGGGTAATAGAAGAAGTAATTTTGAAATCACTTGGCAATAAAGCTAAATCAATTGCCGCGTAGGCTTTTGTGGAGGAATCAGGAACTTGCTCAATTAAACTTACAGCTTCTCGAATTTTACTATCTATTGTTGCGTTGGGGATAATATTTAAATCATGGCTTTTATAACCAACTTGAATTGTATTAAGTAAAGCTTGCAGTTGACTAAGAGAGTTATTTTGTTTGCGTGCTAACTCCAAACTAATGTTAAAATATTTAATTGATTGATTAAAATTTACTATGGCCTTTTGTTTAAATTCTTCTGCTTTGTTGCCATTAGTTTGCTCTGCTGACTTTGCCCTTATATACCAAATTTGTCCCAGATTAATATGGACATTTCCCAAACTATTATTAATGAGAGTTTCGTATCCCGAATCTTTAACTTTTGCTGCATCATCTAAATATTGAATCGCTAAATCATAATTCCCTACTAAACGCAGTGTTTCACCCAAAATGCCTAATGCTGCAACTTCTGTATGACTATCTTTGTTTGTCAGAGCAATTTGTAATGCACTATTGGCTTCACAGGGTTGTTTTTTATCTGACTTAATATCAAATTTATTACCGCACAATAAGGAAATTGCTTTTCTTGCTTGCCCTTGGTAGTTGTATGTCTGCGCTAGTTCCGTCAGCATTCGTCCTACCTGGCGCAAATCCTTCGCCGCACTATAGTAGGTTATGGCTTCATTGAAAAACGCGATCGCCTCTTTTGTATCACCTAATTTCTGATATGCTCTAGCAATATTTTCACTGACAATTGCTGCATTCTTGGTATTGTTAGCTTTTTTATAAGTATCCAAAGCTTTCTTCCAAGTCTCTATAGCACCTCGAATATCTCCAGCTTCATAACTTTTAACACCTTGTTGCACCTGTTGGCTAATATCAGCAGTTTGTGCAGTTGCGATATTTCGCATCAAAGGTACGTGACTCAACCAAGTAAAAAATATGAAGCTGCACAAGCAGAGAAATCCCAGAAATCGACGCTTATTCAATTGGCGATCGCAATTTGACACAGCTTAACTCCTGTAAATTCTGGATATAATCTATGTTTGTTATAAGTAAATCGAAAAATTACAAACCAAGATTTATAACGTTGAGTAGTTATTTATATTGTTACAGTAATTAATTTTATTTGTAAAAATATCTTAATATTTTTGTTATAAAAATAGCGAGTCATAATTAAATTTCTTAATTTCTCTAGTTGTTTGATTACCAATAATTAGTTGAGTCTTAAATAACTGTGCAGTGTTGCTAAATTTTAAGTATGAATTTGAATGTAGAGACGTTAAAAATAACGTCTCTATAAAGATTTTGGTATTAAGTAAAATCCTGTATTATACATGGAATTAACAATACCATTGAATCTGCTATGTCGGCAAGAAACTACTTAATCATCCTGCACATCCAGATCTAATACGCAGGCTTATAATGTCCTTGTGTATGTTCCTATACTTCCTATCTTGAGGCAAAAGTAAACCCTGATTGATTAAATCTTGTAAAGCGGCAAGATATACTATTGTAACAGTGCAAGCGTTACCTTCAGCTCCCATACAAGAAATGTTATTGTCCAACTCTCCAAAAATGCGTGATAAATTACAGTTGCTCTGGCGATTAATTTCAGTCAGTTTCAAATTTTGCTCAATGGTATATAAGTACTCTTGAACTTGTGGATTTTGTGCATAAGCATTACTGGATGCAAGGGTTAACGAACCGACGAATGTAGCAGCGATTAATGCTATTTCGGTAAATTTTTTACGCATTGATATGTCTCCGACAAGTTGTACATTTATCAGTAACTTAGGGATCTAACTACTACTACGCACTTTAGACCTATCATAGTTGCGTAGATAAGAGCGATCGCATTTCAGATGCTAGGATTTACAGGTGCGATCGCCTTCAACTTCTTAACGATTAAAAATCTTACTCACCACCTATCAACGCCGAGATAAAACCTACACCCACAGCTAATATCTCTAGAGAACGAGTGGTTCCCATCGTCGAATCAGAGATAATGTTTCCTTCTGTATCTACTACCATATGTTGCTGACCATTCGTTCCTTGATAGTAGACTATGAATCCATTCTCACCTTCTGCATAACCTTGATACTCTGCAAAAGGATGGTATTCACTAACAATTTGGTTAAATATATTGTGCATCACAGATTCAGAGGCAGACATCTTCACAACTCCTGATTTTTTGGTGAACATATTGGGAGCATCTCATTGATATTATTGAGATTCAAGTATTAAACAGAATCGCAACCAAAGGGAAAACCCAGATAACTAGAGGAATTTAGAAACGATGAAATTGATTAACAATCAATATTTAATTTGGTGTTTTTGTTTATTCATCGTTCCTGATAGTTCTTAGATTAAACTGATTTTCAAAATAAATCTTTCAACTCGTTGCTCACATAGTTGCAGATTGCAGCCAAGCAGATTGCAGAAAACTGCAAGCACCAATGTGCAGAAAATTTCTGTCATGAATGTTTCCGAGAAGAAAATCACAAATCTCTTGTCTAAAATAGCGGTATACTACAAATAAAATTAATGATTTTCATCACAGCTTATGGTTACGCGATCGCCACAGTATCAAGCTATTATTGTGCAACTATCCTCAACAACACAATCTTTTAATCAAACTGCTGCGATCAACAAAAAATTCTGCAATCTGTGTTTGAAAACAGCAAGTATATGGAGTCTATTTGGAATAGTCGCATTTGTTCAAACTCCTGTTTTTGCCCAAAGTGCGATCGCGCCTGACAACACATTAGGGGCTGAAAATTCCAATGTTGTAACTAATTTTAATCTTAATGGTTTACCAGTTGAAGTAATTACTGGTGGTGCAACTCGCGGAATTAACCTGTTTCATAGTTTCCGAGAATTTAACGTCAGCGAGGGACGGGGAGCTTATTTTTTGAGTCCTAGTGCAGATATACAGAATATTTTGGCGAGGGTCACGGGTGGAAACCGCTCTGAGATATTGGGTAGATTGGGTACTTTCCAGGTTATTAACGGTAATATAGCTGCTTCTAATGCCAATTTATTCTTGATTAATCCTAATGGAATTATTTTTGGGCAGAATGCGAGTTTAGATTTACAAGGTTCGTTTGCAGCGACTACAGCTAATGCGGTGCAGTTTGGCAAGCAGGGAAATTTTAGTGCCATAAATCCCCAAGTAGCATCTTTGTTAACGGTGAATCCTTCGGCGTTGCTGTTTAATCAGATTAATCAAAGCGGAATAATTAACCGTAGTCGTCAAATTACCACACCAGGAAGTCTTTATTTAATAGGTGGAGATATTACATTAGATGGTGGTGTTGCAGGTTCGTCAGGAAATCGTTTGGAATTAGGTGCAGTTGCAGGAACAGGAACTATTGAGTTGATTGGTAGCGGTAATCAAATGCAGTTAGCCTTTCCAGAAGGTATACCGAAAGCGGATATTATCTTGCAAAATAACGCCTTTGCTGTGACAACTGGAGGAGGCGCAATATCAGTTAATACTGGAAACTTGAGCCTTTTTGGAAATAGTTTTATCACGGCAACTCTTGGTGCTGCAGAAGGTACACCGGGTATTTCTGCTGGAGATGTTGTAGTTAATGCAACTGACAATGTGACACTAGATAATTTTAGTAATATTGCAAGTCTGGGTTTAGAAAACTC
The DNA here is from genome assembly GCA_019359395.1 of Komarekiella atlantica HA4396-MV6. GTDB lineage: Bacteria > Cyanobacteriota > Cyanobacteriia > Cyanobacteriales > Nostocaceae > Komarekiella > Komarekiella atlantica. The sequence continues at coordinate 14,416 of JAHHHK010000034.1, read as the reverse complement.
TTTGGGCGATACTGGGAATATTACAATTAATGCGCGATCGCTTACACTTGCTAACGGTGGAAACATTGGTACACAATCTTCTGGCAGTGGTAACAGTGGTGACTTATTAGTTAACGCTTCAAACTCCGTTAGCTTGAGCGGCATAGCAACATTTATTAATCCACAAACTGGAGAGACAATTACTACAGGCAGTAGACTAACAACCAGCGTTCTTGGTAGTGGCAAGAGTGGGGAATTAACTATTAATACACAACGATTGAGTATTAATGATGGTGGAGATATTACTACTAGTACTGAGCTTGGTCTTGGAGGAAATTTGACAATAAATGCCAAAGACTCAGTAGAGGTTGTGGGTGGTTCACTCAATGCTAGCAGCACTATTTCTACTGCTACTTTTGGGTCTGGAGATGCAGGAAATCTGAGCATTAGTGCAGATCGTTTAAGTATTCGTGACGGTGGAGTAGTCACAGCTTTAACATCTGGTATAGGTAAAGCAGGAAATTTGACCATAGATGCCAAAGACTTAGTAGAAGTTGTGGGTCGTTCACCTAGCTCACCCAATAGTCTCAGTACTATGTCTAGTATTACTTTTGGGTCTGGAGATGCAGGGAATATAAGGATTAATGCGGGTAGTTTCAGTATTCGTGATGGGGCACGAGTCAGTACTTCTACCTTTGGTAAAGGTAATGGAGGAAATTTGACTGTTAATGCTGACGGTAGCGTGGAAATTATTGGTTCTTCTGCTGATGGTCGTTTTTTTAGTGGTTTGGCTGCTTCTGCTGAATCAGGCTCATCTGGAAACGCAGGAGATTTGACAATTACTAGCCAAGATTTAATTGTGCAAGATGGGGCACAGGTTGGTACTGGTACATTTAGTGCAGGCAAAGGAGGGAATTTGACAGTCAATACCTCTAACAAGGTGCAACTAATTGGTACTTCTGCTGACGGTCGTTTTTTGAGTGTTTTGGGTGCTTCTGCTAATGCAAACTCAACTGGTGATGCCGGAAAATTGACGATTACCACTCAAGATTTACTTGTGAAAGATGGGGCACAGGTTATCACTGGTACATCTGGTGCAGGTAGAGGAGGCAATTTGACTATCAATGCAAGCGGTAGTGTAGAAGTGATTGGTGTGTCTGCTAACGGTCTTTTTAATAGCAGCTTGAATACATCTGCGAACCAAGGCTTAACAGGAGACGCGGGAGACTTAATGATTAACGCCCAAAATGTACTTGTGCGCGATGGTGGACAGGTTGGTGCAGTCACATCTGGTCAGGGAAAAGGAGGAAATTTGACTGTTAATGTCACAGGCAAAGCAGAACTGATTGGTACATCCGCAGATAATAATACTCCTAGTGTTTTCTCTACTTCTGCTCTAGCAGGTTCAACTGGGGATGCGGGAGATTTGACAGTTAACGCCCAAGATTTATTTGTGCGGGATGGGGCACAGTTAACTGCTTCAACATCTGGCAGAGGTAAAGCAGGTAATTTGGCTGTAAACGCTTCTGGTAAGGTAGAACTAATTGGTTCATCTGCGGATGGTCAGATTATTAGTGGCTTGGTTACTTCTGTTCAACAAGGTTCAACTGGAGATGCAGGAAGTTTAACGATTAATACCCAAGATTTACTAGTGCGAGATGGGGCAGCAGTTAGCACTGCTACATTTAGTGCAGGTAAGGGAGGTAATTTGACTGTCAATGCTGCTAATAGCGTGCAACTGACTGGTACATCTATTGATGGTCGTTTTTTAAGTGGCTTGAATGCTTCTGCTTATGCTGGGTCAACTGGAGATGCAGGAAATTTGCAGGTTGATACCCAAAATTTACTTGTGCGAGATGGGGCACAGGTCTTTAATGGAACATTTGGTGCAGGAAAAGCTGGAAATTTAACTGTTAATGCCTCACGTCAAATTGAATTAATTGGTAGGTCTGCTGACGGTCGTTTTCCTAGTGGCTTATTAGCTTCTGCTGAACCCAACTCAACCGGAAATGCTGGAGATTTGAGGATTGACACTCCTCAATTACTTGTACGCAATGGTGCGGAAGTATTAGTCAATAGCAGAGGAACAGGTAACGCAGGTATCATGACCATCAACGCCTCGCGCATCCGTTTAGATAACAAAGCCTCCATCAATGCTAACACCCGCAGCCCCAACAAAGACCCCAACCGCGAACAAGCAACCATCAACCTCAACACCCAAAATTTAACCCTCCGTCGCAACAGCAACATCACTACCGATGCCACAGGCGAAAACGTCATCGGTGGTAATATTAACATCGACACTGATTTATTAATCGCCCTCGAAAATAGCCGTATTGGCGCTAACTCAGATAACTCTCGCGGTGGTCGAGTGAGAATCAACGCCCAAGGCGTATTTGTCGGTACTCAACCCAGCGATGTATCGAAATACATCACAGCCTTTTCGGGAGTTGGTTTATCGGGTACTGTTAATGTTAACTCTCCTGACAACAGTGCAATTCAAAATAGCCTCACCGAACTTCCTGCTAACGCGATCGACACAAATGCACTCATTGCTAATAGCTGCATAGCTCGTGCAAATAAAAAACAAGAAAGTAGCTTCATCATCACAGGTGGAGGTGCTTTACCCAACCGTCCCGGTGATGTATCAATGTCTAACTATTCCACAGATAGAGTGCGTAGTGTCAATAATGAAAATGTATCGCGTCCTTGGAAAAAAGGCGATCGCATTATCGAACCAACTGGTGTATATCGACTCTCCGATGGACGACTGGTAATGAGTCGGGAATGCCAAAATAATTGATCAAGCATCTTTCGTTATGTTTTGCGTAAGTCCTATAATCGATTAGAGTTTTTCTAAAGAAACTAAACCATTGTCTTGAAAATCTATTTCTAGATGATATCCTCTCATGAGTGAAGTTCCAAGCAAAGGTTTATAACCAGCAGCTAAAACTGGAACTAATTTTTCTATACCGTCCCATACAATTGTTGCCAAATGTATAGATAATAAAGCTTCACTACCATCGGCTAACCTTGCAGATGTACTAGAATATAACGGAAGATTCATTGCACTGACTGCCTGTGATGGTAAAGTAAGATGGTCATTAAATCCAGTATCAATGATAAAATCCAAAGAGAAATCTGGTTGCGAAGGTAAACGAAAAATCACTGGAATTATCACACTACCATCTATTACTTTTCCATCAATCATTCAGCAGTACGCTCCATTGCACCACCAAAACTTACAGCAACATCATAACCAATCCGTATAGTAAACAATCTAGCATTAGGGTTCTTCTGTTTTAACTTTAACGCTGTCTCTACACCAGTTGGATCGATCCCATATTCACCCGTTTCTGCATCAATCACGATCATCTTACCAATATTGTCATCATATTCGACATTTTGACGAATACCGTTTTCGTAAAACTGTTTAGCTCTTTGAGCTACTTCTTCTACACTCCAGAAAATAGATTGCATAACAATTACACCTACTTTTACTTGCTTCAATGATTGTAGTATTTACATTGCGATAGTATTATCAGCGCTACCTATTTAATTACAGCAATATATAAGAAGTACACTACAGAAGCGATCGCCTGTACACAAATAATACTCCAACTCAATATACTTTCCAACGCACCGATTAGCCAGTGTAGGAACGCATTAACGAAATCAGTTAAATTTTCCATCCATTGTGTTGAGTAGAGACGTTGCATTGCAACGTCTCTACAGTGGTCTATGTGTTGCATTCTTTCTTCAAAATGGTATAAATGTGCGTTTTCAAAACATGCGATCGCACTTAGCACTACTGGGTAGTACCCGCTGGGTAAACAGTAATATCTCCTAGTCTGGCAATTTATTTAAAATTTCAAACACTTAAAAAGGTTGATAGCGCAACGATAAATTAAATCCATTATCTTGCAGTGAGTCACCTTTATTCTCGATTCCAAAAAGTGGAATTGCGTAATCTGCACGTAAAATTAATCCTTGAAATGGTTGCCATCTTAAGCCTAAACCCAGGCTAGTAAGGGTTTGGTAACTGGAATTCCTGACGCGATTATTCCACCCCGTACCAAAATCGAAAAATGGTACTAACTGTAGGGTATTAGTGTTAGATGTCAGAGGAATAAGAGCTTCAACAGAGGCAATTATCCCATTGTCGGTAACAACTTGATTCTGGTTATATCCGCGAACTGTTTCAATTCCACCAATGCTAAATTTTTCTATAGAAAGTAGAGAGTCACCAGTTAATTGCACGTCAATTTTTGCTAGTATGAGCGCACGAGCAGATAATCTTTGCACCCATTGAAATTGCCCCAACCAGGTGAAAAATCGCCCGTCTATGCCTAGATCATTTACTGTAGCGTCGAATGCACCTATACCTATACTAAATTGCGATCGCGCGGCTAAAACTCTATCTGCATCTCGCTGCAACCAATCTTGAGAAAACCGAATTACTGTAACTTTTGATTCTCCTGCTTTGGGGCCTTCAGAAAATGAGAAGGGGATATCATTGAATAAGAATGTCTGAGAGCGACGTAAATCGAATGCTAAACCAAGAGCAAATTCGTTGTTAGGAGTGCGCTGTAATGGTTGACGAACGTTAAATGAAAGGGTGCGACTTTCGCTGCGAATATTGAAATTGCGGAAGTCGTCTTCAATAATTTTACTATTGCTGTTGTTATAGCGGATACCAATTGTTCCATCTAAAGCATTAAAAGGAACGTTGTAGCTGAAATCGTAGAGGTTTAACCCTTCGGTAATTCCATATTTAGCATAGAATTTATCACCAAAACCTAGTAAGTTTTGATGTTCGATGAATACACTTCCTTGTTCAGAACCGATGCTGGGAGATTGGCTATTAGCAATTTCTATTCCAACGTGAAATGCAGGTGCTTCCTTGAGTTGCAAGCGTAAAATGTTGCTTCCGGGAGTACTTCCGGCTGTGAGTTCGGCGTTAACCCGCGCAATTAAAGGGTCAACTTGTAATAATTGCAATGCTTGTTCGAGTCGTTTTTGGTTGAGGGGTGTCTGCGTAGCACGAGCAATTCGAGAACGCACATATCCTTCTTGAAGCCTTTGCAATCCGCTTAATTCTACAGCTTCTAATTCTCCTTCAACTATTTGGATTTGAACTATACCACTGTTAAGATTTTGGTTGTTGAGGATAAATGCACCACTAGTGATGTAACCTTCTTGGATGTAGAGTTGGGTGATTTGCGATCGCAATTCTAAAAGCTGCTCGAAGGTGATGTCTTTATTTTCTAGTGTTTGTTTTAATTTGGCAATTTCTTCTTTTAAAATAGTATTGCCCATAATTTGAATTTCTTTTACAAAAAAGCTTTCACCTGTGGGAATTATATCCAATGGATTTTCAGTTGGATTTGGAGACAAAATGGGACTACTGGGAGATGAAGGAGTGGAATAAGTTGGGGATGGTATCGGCTGGGGAATTGTTTGTTCGACTTTACCGGGAGTATTTGGAGGAATAGTTACACCCGATGGAGGTGTAGATTGGGCAAATAATGGATGAGAATTACTAATACATGAAAAACATGTTAAAACAATAGTTTTAACTTGAAGAGATAAATTCATTTAAATTTTTTGAATTATTTTTTTAATTTATAAATAATAATATCAGGATTTGGGATTAGAGCCAGAAACTTGGTAAAATTTACATTCAACAAACTCAATTAGTAAGTTTTTCAGTGACGAGATTAATAGGTAGATAGGAGTGCGATCGCCTAGAACACCGGATTCAGTATTCAAGATGGGGGCGAAAAAACTGATTATTTGGTAGAAACGTTGCATTGCTTGGTAGATACGTTGCAATGCAACGTCTCTAGAGTCAACGGAAATTGGTCATTTTACCAAAAAAATCGGGTTTTTACAATTACTGAATCGAGCCTCTAGATTATGCAGATGATCATTGCTGTTGAACGCTTTGAATCAACTGCTGGAAACGCTTATCCTCTGCAATCTCATCAAAATCTAAGTCAACTGCTGCTTCTTCTTTGTATCTGGGATTAAGTTCAATTGCTTGTTGGAGAGTTTCTAAAGCTAATTCAACTTGTCTTTGCAGTGCATAACAAGCTGCTTTATTGTAATAGGCACTAGCATAATCTGGTTTAATTTCCAATGCTTTATTAAAACTAGCGATCGCTTCATCATCGCGTCCCAATCTTACCAAACTATAACCACGTTTATCCCAAGCTTTTGGGGAATTAGGTTGAAATTCTAGCGCTTGATCAAAAGAAGCGATCGCTTCTTCATATTCTTCCAATTCTATCAGAGCCAGACCGCGATTCATCCAGGCGACTACATCATCAGGCTTGACTTGCGTAGCTTGATCAAAAGAAGCAAAAGCTTGTTGATGCTGTCGTAAATAGCCAAAAGCTACACCGCGATCGCACCAAGCTTGATGGTCATTAGGATTAATATTAATAGCTTTATCATAAGAAGCGATCGCATCTTTATAGCGTTTTAATCTTGCAAGAGTAATACCGCGTTTAAACCAAATAACAGCATCATCAGGCTGGATTTGAACTGCTTTATTGTAAGCTGCGATCGCATCATCATATTGCTTTTCAGAAAATAGAAGATCGCCTTCTTTTATATAATCTTCAACAGCGATTTCTAGTTCCCCTAACTGTTCCTGTATTTCTTCTTCAACTTCCTGATTTACAACTTCTGGGATGGATGTAGATGTAATATCAACTAGTTCTTGAAGGATTAAATCCTTTCTTTGTTGAGCATCCATTTGCAGTTCAGACAATTGTGAAACAAACTCTGTTTCTAATTTTTCTAGTTTTTCTAAAATGATAATCTTTTGATGTTGAGCATTCAATTGTAATTCTGAAAATTGCGAAGTAAATTCAGAACCAGATTTTTCTAAATCCTCAATAATTAATTCTTGACGTTTTTGAATTTCTGCCTGTAATTCCGATAGTTCAAAGGTAAATTCTGATTGCAATTTTACTAAATTCTCAATAATTTTATCCTTTTGCTCCTGAGCATCTAATTGTAATTCAGATAATTCAGAATTCAATTGACTATTTATTTTTCCTAAATTCTCAAGCGTGATATCTTTTTGTTGTTGAGCATCTAATTGTAACTCAGATAGCTGATATGCAAATTCTGAGTTTAATTTTGCTAAACTCTCAACAATATTATCCTTTTGCCGCCGAGCATCTGTCTGTAATTCAGATAATTCAGATTTCAATTGATTATCTACTTTCCCAAGATTCTCAAGCGTGATATCTTTTTGTTGTTGAGCATCCACTTGTAATTCAGATAGCTGATATGCAAATTCTGAGTTTAATTTTGCTAAACCCTCAAGAGTCTGATCCTTTTGCATCTGAGTATCAACCTGCCATATAGAAAGTTGAGATTTAAACTCAGATCTTGATTCTTCTAAATCAGCAACAGCTAATTCTTGCTGTTGTTGTACCCCCGACTTTAAATTAGACAGTTCCTCAGCCAGAGTAGATGCTAATTTACCCAGATTATCTAGCGCTATATCTCTATTTTGTTGAGCGCTTAACTCTAATTTAGATAAACCAGAAGCAAATTCTGATTCTAAAGTTTGGATATTTTGTTGAGATTTTTTGATTTCAGTTTCTAATCTAGCTAATAACTGTACTTTAGCTTGGTCTAGCTCAGATGTAAGTGAATATAAATTTTCTTCTTCGCTTTTTATTTTTTGTTGTAAAACCCCGGCTTCCTGTTCTAATTCATAAGTTATATTTTTAGCTTCTTGAATAATATTTTCAGCGTCTTGCTTAACAGTAGTGAGTTGAGTTTGTAATTTTTCCATTCCCTGTAACTGTTTCATCGCTCTATCAGCAATTTCACGGATTGCCACACGTCGTAAGAGCCAAAATAAAGCAATTGCTGCAACTGGAAATAAACTTAATATAACTAGCCAAACATTGAGCAAGATAGTTGTACGGCTTAAAGCGCGATTGAAATCAGATTGGACTTGCTGTTGAAGTCGCTTTTCGGCTCGCAGCCGTGCCAATTCTTCTCGCTCCTGATTTGATAGGACTGGAGCAGGCGTCACTGCTGGGGAGGGAGATAGTGCAGGTTGTCCACTGACAATACCAGCAGACAGTAGCAAAGGCGAAAAGACAATAGCGCCTTTCAACATTAAAGCGAAAACAGTTTGATTTTTGTTTTTCATAACAACCATCCCCATCTGTTGGTCAGCTTTGAAAGCGGCGTGCCTCTCTACAATCTATAACAAAATTAAGTAGTAGAAGGGACTGGGGATTGGGGATTGGGGACTGGGAACTGGGGATTTGGGATTTGGGAACTCAGGGCCCCCTCTGGGGATAAGGGGCAATGGGGATTAGGGACACTTCAAATCTTAAAGGCTGAATAAATTTAGCTATTCGCATATATCCTCGCAGCCATTGCCGAGGGACTTTACGCATTACATCGTGTGAACGTTCGCGGAGCATCTCGTAGAGAAGTGTTACTTTAGGTAGTTCACATACTAAAGCCATCGTGATTAAATGATTCTATATTAAGAACTCTCATAATTAAAATTAAGATATAGCACAGTTGTGAAGTTTTAGATATATTTTTTATGTTTCTTAATTTTAAAAAATAAAAACAGAACACTTCTAACTATTATTATTTATTGCATCCCATGACAATTAGACGGTCTTCTAAAGAATCTGCATCTAATTCCATTGCATCTCAACCATCCAATGAGGAGGAGCAGGATAATCAGAATGAATTATTTCCGATTGTTGCGATAGGAGCCTCAGCAGGTGGATTGGAGGCTTTCACACAATTGTTGAGCCATTTGCCCACCGATAGTGGCATGGCATTTGTGTTGATTCAGCACTTAAACCCTAATCAAAAAAGTTTGTTGACAGAGATTCTTTCTAGGACAACCAAGATGCCTGTAATTGAAGTGCACGATGGCATGTCTGTGGAACGGAATCATGTCTACGTAATTCCGTCCAATACCAAGATGAGTATTTCTCAAGGGGTGCTGAAACTGATGCCGCGCGAGAAAAACTATGGGATCAATATGACAGTCGATGCTTTCTTTTTTTCATTAGCAGAGGAGCGGGGAAGCAAAGCGATCGCAGTTGTATTATCGGGAGGCGATTCCGATGGCACACGGGGAGTGGAAACAATCAAGGCTGCTGGTGGCATCACCTTTGCCCAATGTGAAGACACAGCCAAAGTCAGTAGTATGCCGAACACTGCTGTCGCTTCTGGTTGTGTAGACTTTATCTTACCTCCACAAGCGATCGCCCAGGAATTAGCAAAAATCAGCTGTCATTCCTACATCAAACGCGCAACCCCGTTAAAACTAGTTGAGGAACTCCTGGAAGGCGAAGATGCGATCGTCACAATCTTCCATCTGCTGCGGGAAGCTACAGGAGTTGACTTTAACCACTACAAGCAGATCACCCTAAGACAGCGGATCTTGCGGCGAATGGTTTTGTACAAAGTCGAAAGGCTAGAAGATTACGTCCGGTATCTCCAGGAAAACCCGGCAGAGGTGAGCGCTTTGTATCAAGATTTGCTAATCGCCCTTACATATTTTTTCCGCGATCCCAAATCATTTGAAGCTTTAAAGAGCAGAGTATTTCCAATTATTGTCAACAATCGAACGCCAGAGTTGCCAATCCGCATCTGGGTAGCAGGATGTTCAACGGGTGAGGAAGCTTACTCCATTACCATTTGCTTGCTGGAGTATCTAGAAGAACAGGGAATCTATCCCCCGATTAAGATTTTTGCTACAGATGTTAATGAGGTAGCGATCAAGAAAGCAAGAATTGGCATCTACAAGCCTAGCCAGCTAGCAGATATTTCTCCAGAACGTCTGAAACGATTCTTTATTCCGGTAGAAGACGGTTATCAGATCAGCAAATCGGTGCGTGAACTATGTATCTTTGCTAAGCAAAACTTGATCAGCGATCCACCCTTTTCCAAACTGGATCTAATTACTTGTCGAAATGTGCTAACTCACTTGGGATCTCATGTGCAGAAGAAGCTCCTGCCAATTTTCCACTATAGTCTTAAGTCAACGGGCTTTCTGATGTTGGGCACCTCTGAGACAGTAGGTGATACGAACTTGTTTAGTCTGGTGGACAGAAAGTATAAAATTTATTCCCGGAAAATGTCAGTTAAAAATAATTTTAGGTTGGGTTTTTCAAAGTGAAACCCAACCTAAAAAATTTAATTTTTTGGCTTTAACACCAAGTCTATTGACTGAATCTAAAGTTGGGGATTAGATGCTAGGGATTCTTGATTATTAGCTCTCTCGTCATCTTTTGGCTGTGAACTGAGTCGATCCAAAATATCTAAAACTTCGCGTTCAAAAGCAACTTGGGCGCGGTTAGTTTTGCCACCAATATATAAGCGATCGCCTGTTTGCAATGCCCAAATTTGCGAGTGAGAAAAGTAACTCATTACCACACCCAGCATGAGCAAGCCAAACCCAGTATAAACAATAGGGATGCCTGGATCAGCTTTAATTTGTAAACCAGTACTGCCAATGACATCTAAAATTTTCAGCGTTACGCCATTGACTTGGGTAGACATGCCAGTGCGTACAGTGTCAACCAATTTACCAGAGGCATCGTAAATTAATACCATACCTTGCAAGTCTTTAGCTAACAAGGAAACACCTGCACTCAAATCCGGTTTAGTAGGAATCCAAGTTCCCCAGATCCGTCCTCTACCGTTAGTGTTCAATTGTGCAGTCGGTAGCTGAAAAATCGGGCTGTTATTAATGCGGACACGAACAGCTGAGATTCCCCAATCTGTTTGATAGAAAGTTACGCCATGATAATGCAGAGGTTGGTTAACAAAAATCTTCTTTTGATCAACTTCCTGTCCTTGATTATTCAAGACAGACATATCTGAGTAAAATTGGTCAATGTTGCCAGATGGAGTATAGTCAATCCAAAAACGATTGACTCGCACAGACCAATCTTTAGGGATTTGGGCTGCTGCTAAAGGCCCAGCATCGATAATATTTTTCACTTGAAATGTATCACCACTGGCGACCATTTCTTGGGCAAGAAATCCGGTCATCGCTCCCCAAATTCCGCCTAGTAAAATAGCCACAATGCCCACATGAACGATGATAGGGCCGATACGTCCGACTATTCCCTTACGGGCATAAAGAATATTGTCTTTTTCTTGAAAAATTTTATAGCGACGGTTTTGCAATATTGGACTTAGGGAATTGAGGGAACCTGTATCTAGTTCTGCACTCAAAGCTAACTTTTGAAATTGTCGTGGTTCTTCGTAATATTTCCAGCGACGGGCAGCTTTTAAGGCTGGTAACTGGCGGGTAAAAGTGCAAGCAGTTAGGCTAGTGCCAAACAAAATGAGTAATGCCAGAAACCACCAAGTACGATACACATGGTCTAAGCCAACGACTTGGATCACCTTCCAAGTTAGGAAACCAAACAAGGCGGGATGTTCTGGGTAGTTAGCCTGGTAAAATGCAGGTGATTGTCCTTGTTCAATTACAGTACCGCTGATGCTGAAGAGAGCGATTAAGAGTAGTAGGGCGATCGCTAATCGTAAATTTGTCAGTATAGGCAAAAACTCCTGCCGCAAGTATCGCCCAGGTATTGACCACCACTTTAATTCTTTGGACGCTGAATTTTCTACAGTCATTTTTATTAATTTGTTTATATAAATTCCTATGAGGAAATGAAACTAAAAACTGCCAAGGGGAATTCGAGAAATTAAGGAAAACACACCAAATCCTACCAACAGCGCCCCGCTAACTAGATTAATCCAACCAGACCAACGCCGCAATTCCAGCAACTTTTTAATTGAAGCAGTGAAAGTACCTGCCAAAATTAATGGTGCTACATAACCCGCTGTGTAGGAAAGTAGCAAAGCCGCACCTAAAATTAAATCTTGTGTACTCGCAACCCAACCCAGTAAGCTAGCTAAAACAGGCGTGCTACAAGGGGATGCAACTAAGCCAAAAGTCAACCCAAGGGCATAAGAACGCACTCCTGGCGGTAAATCTGGCGAAATCCAATTCGTTTCACCCAAAGAGGGAAATTGCAGAGGTAATGCTTCCAGCAAGTTCAGCCCCATAAGAATGGCAATGATACTAACAATAATCGGCAAACCAATTCCTACTTGACCGTAGACTTTTCCGACAAAAGCTGCTGTTACACCCATTCCTGCCAGGGTGGTTGCTAATCCCAACGCAAACCACGTTGATTGGACTGCTGCTTGCAGGCGGCTTTTTGCTTCGTAGCCGCCGATGTAGCCAATGGTAATTGGCAGCATGGAAAGCATACAAGGTGTAAGGCTAGTAAGCAAACCTGCTGCAAAGATGATGCCAATACTAAACAAACTTAGATGCGTCAGTTGGTTAGAAACAAGGGCATTGGCAAATTGTTCTAGTTGGTAAAGTCGGGTTTGCAGAGTCTCCAGCATGGGTATTTCTGAGCGGGAAATGCTTAATCTGCTTGCATTCTAGCTTATTTTGCACCTTTGGGTTTGAGCGATGAGGCAAAGCGAATAAGACAGACATCTTGCGTGCTTAATCCAGATGGATGACACTGGTGTTATCTTTTTTACCGACTTCTTCGACTAGCAACTTGGATTAATATATGCAAGAGCAAGACTTTTACCAAGCTGATCCATTAGCCTGCTGGCTAGTTGATAAATGCCATTTGACACCCACTAGTTTAGGGCTGCTCTCCATCATAATTACATCTGGTTTTTACTTAGTAGTAGCTTCAGTAAGTCAGACGTTGATATTACACGGCGGTAGACACATAGGGTTACTGCAAGATTGGTTTGCCTGGGTGTGGATCTGTTTGCTCAATCCAGTTGTCTTTGGCTACTATCTGTGGTCAGTTAAGGCGATATATAAGCTAATTCAGTACCTCAAACAGTCAGATATTGTTAATGTTTCTGACATAGAAATTAACTCGGCATTGTCTCCATACAAAAAGCCGTGGCGCAAATTCTTGGCGTTGGCAGCAGGAGTAGCTTTCGGTATTTGGTATTTCTCCTTACAACACAATGTTAAGAACTGGACAGGCTCAGATGGAGGACTTCCAGCTTTGACAGGTGCGATTAATGCTGTTGTAATATTTTACGCAGCTACTATGTTAGTGCTGACCCTAATAACTAATGTTTGGGTAATGCATCAACTCCTTGGCAATAAGCAACTCAATATCAATCCGCTGCATCCCGATCGCTGTGGTGGATTAAGTGTTTTGAGCCAATACTCTCTGAATACAGCTTATCTAGCTGCTATATTTGGCACGATGATTACCCTTAGTAATTATCAATTTATTACTCAAGGGATAGCACAGAAATACTGGTATTTTAATTTATTAATTCTGCTCTATATTCCTGTATCATTAGTATGCTTTTTTGGGCCTCTTCTTGCCGCCCGCAAAGGCATGAAAAAAGCTAAAGAAGGATTAATGAGCGAAATTGCAAAACAGTTTCAAGCAGATTATGTGCGTATTCACCAAAGTTTGAGTAACGATGCAGAAAGTTTGAAGAAGCAAACCGGCAAGCTTCAAGAATTACGCTCTCTCTATACATTGACTAATGAATTTCCAGTTTGGCCTTTTGATGTCACAACCTTTCGTCAGTACTTGCTATCTGTAATCACACCGCTCATTCCCATACTATTAAAGTTAGGCGAATACTTTTTTAAGAATCAATTTAAGTAGTTTTGACTAGTTCGCTGTGCGAAGCCCAAAAATTTTACAGTGATTGAGATAGGGCAATATCTACTGTAGGCGTTAGGTGTAAGAGGATGTCTGAAAAGCTAGGTAATGGTATATTTTGTCATTCTGACTGGAGCAGAGCGGAAGGAAGAATCTCTATTATCCGTTAATTTCTGAGATGCTTCTCTACGAGACGCTTCGCGTAGCTTGCTTAAGCGTAGGGGTACATTACGCTATCGCTTCATTCAGCATGACAATTTTGACTTCTCAGACATCCTCTAACGAAAAAAATATTACATAGATCGAGAGTTCAGCAGAATGATACCGTTTCTTTGTGAAGTTGCGTCAAACTCTCTTCATCTCTTATTTCTTGGCGTACTTGGCGTGCTTGGCGGTTCGTTTTTGATTTCTTGTACCAAGTCCTAAGATAGTTGAGCGCACCTTCATACAGAATTGGTATGAGTTATGAAAATACAATAAAAAATGTCAAGAAAGTTTAATTTTAAGACAATCGTGTCGGATATATCTTAATCCTCTGCCAAAAAAAGTACATTGATTTGTTAATCGAATTCCTTTACTGAACAGGCTTTAAAAAAATTAATGACTGGAGTTTAGACTAGTTCCCGGTGCGAAACTAGCGATAAAATAAAGAATAAGTATTATTAAAGCTCAAAAATAAGAGATAACATGGAGAGTGATAATGGCAGCCAAATAAATTATCAGATAATTTCAATATT
>JAHHHK010000033.1 GCA_019359395.1 Komarekiella atlantica HA4396-MV6 | reverse complement strand
CCCACAGAAGAATCTACTACCCTTATACACTTCATTCTCAATAAGTACACAAATTTTTCAAGGGGTCTTTATCCCCCAAACCTTTATCTGCCTCGGTTTAGAGGCGATTGTCGCCCCTTGAACGCTTACACTTGCGTAATACATGAATCAGGCGCTCAGTATAAGATGATGCCTGACAGAGCTTGAATAATGGTTTATCTTGACCGCTAAATGCTGACAGAAAGTTTTCCAACCTTTTAGAGAGTAAAAATTCTTCACCCTCAACCTCTGCACAAATTCTAGAGAATACCCCCCGTGATTCAATGTAACGTGCATAACGACTCATTTCTTCTGTGTGAGGAGCTTCATTTTTAAAATCTGCAAATTTGATGGGTGCGTTATACGAAAATTCGAGACAAAGAATTAAGTTTTCAATTTTTTTGTGCTTTAGATCATTTGGTTGGGAGAAGACATTTTTAAAGTCTTTAGAGGGTATTACTTCCTCTTTCTCTGTGTTTCTGTGGGAACTAAATTCGTTGGACAGCCATAAAATAAAATCGGCTCTGGCTGGTTGTCCTCGGTTGACTAAGTTTTCGTCTGGTTTTCCTGATATTTTGAAAGCTTCTTGAAATGCTTTTGCTGTCTCTTCTTTTTCTTCATCCCGTTGTATTTGCTGCCCTGGCAGTGTCAACGGACACCAAATTGCTTCTAGTTTAGGTTGTTTAATTTGACTGTGGTGGAGACACTCACGCATTGTTGTCCAACCTAAACCATAGCCAAGTACCAACAGATGACGCAGCATTGTCTCTACCCATTCTTTGTTATTGGGATCTGTTATTTTGAATGCTTTCACCAGTTGATGGTGGACATCTGCATTTTTTTGAGATTGCCAAAGCTGGAAAACAGGATGATCATTCAACAGTAAGTTTCTGTGAATCAACTGTTGTAAAACACCGCGTTTGACAGCAATTTCAAATATTTGCCCCCAAATAGAGGCTCGTTCTAGAAAAGGTAATTCCATTACTTCCTGTGTAGAACTTGAGAAACGTAGGTGAGTACAGCGCGATAATTAAGTAATACCTGTCCTCTGCGGCGGGTGTGGAGAACTTTGACTTCACCTGCCTCTTCAACTGTATTAGGCGCTATCCAACTAAACGGGTCTAGTACTGGGCTAAGTTGACTTTTATACACACCTCGTTCAGCTTCAATAAAATGCAAGCCCCGTAGTACAGTTAGTAAGCAAGGATGAATACGAGAGTCCGAATCAGGATTAATCAAATGCTGACGAGCGCGTTGGATCGAGTTAAGACTGCGAACTTTTGTATCCGAGTCCAGGAAATAAATGCAGAAACCAGATTGCAGACGTTCTTCTGGTTGAATGGCATAAAGTGTGGCAAAGGTATAAACCGGAATCAAATCACGAAATTCTGATGACGTACCAACTGAACTCCAGAAATCTATATGGTCTCCAGCTTGCAAAATTTCAAATGCCGCTTCACTGTAACCGCGATCGCGCAAGCGTGTAGCAGGAAATACATCCCGCACCATTGGGTAAATGTTGATATCAGGAAAAGTTTCAAAGACTTCTTCTAAAAATTCTGTATGTCTTAAAGAAGAATTGTAATCTGCGGCTCGATTAATGCGGCGATCGCCATAGGCATGAGCTAATAAAATAATGTGCTGACATCCTTTAGCTCTAAGGTGACGAATTTCTTCTTGAACTAGGCGTTGCGTTTTCAGCTGTTCTGGAGAATCAAGCACATCAGACTGCATCCGTTCTCTCTTGAGTTCATAACCTATAAACGGTTCACTAACGGCTGTAGCAATATAACTTTGAGTGAGAAAAAGATAAGCCTTTTCACTATCATTGGGAAAATTTCCCTCGTTACAGGGACGGCTAGCGTAGGAAATTAAACCAATCTTGGGGGCTGAATGAGAATCTGGGCTACTAATGTAAAGTGGAAACGCACTTAAAAACGCCTTAAAAGTACCAGATTTAATAAAATCTTGCGTTTTTTTGGGTTGTTTCACCAGATTTTCTAGAATAAGTCCCTGCATTCGGATAGGGGTATCTTCACCTAGTATGGCTTCTAAGGTTTGGGCTGCTGCGTAAACGTAAGCATCGCCGCTGTTGTCTTTATCATCATCTAGTTGTTTTCCTGTTTCTTGCAGTCGCAGCATTAAGGTTGTAAACTCAACCGATGTTTCCTGTTCGCGTTTTTGCAATCGTCTAATAATACGCCACAAACAACAGTAAACTAGCACAGCAAAGGCGGTAACTGCGGCTGCATGATACTGCTTATTTTCCTCAGAGTCTCTTGTATTCGCCCGCCGTTTCACAGTTTCAACATCGTATTCCACTATGATTGCGGCTGATAATGCCCACCCAGCAAATTGAGCAGCATTTGTAGATAGCTCATAAGTCCATTGACGATCTTCTCCCCTCTGCCAAGAACGAGGAACCCAACAAACTTGGAGGAGTTTCTGCGGCAATAAACGCTTTGCCCGTAATTGACTAAGTGTATCTTTAGTTTTTAAGTCATATTCCGACAGATCAGCAGTAACCTTAACCGAGAAAAGAAGTCCTGATGTTGCTGGTTGCTCACAAATTTCAATATGTTTGAACCATTCAACCTTTTCGCTAATATTTTCTTGTGGCTCTACAAGCAACTTCCTCAGATTTAATGTTGCCCCTTCTAGCCGATCCCAATTAATGATGCTGCTTTTTACACAGATGAATTGTTGTGAGGAGCGATGATGAACTTGAGATATGACTTTTTGGCTCCTGTTGCCTAGTACTTTCATCAGGGCTTTGGCAATAGAAATCATTGACTCAGAGCGTTCCTGTAATTCTTCTAAAGTCTGGCGAATCGCTTCCTTTCCTTGCGATTGAAAATTTGCTAGAAGTTGATTCACCACATCGCTTAGAGATTCTTTAGTCAGCGAGATTTCATCCTTTTTAGGAACAACGACTGCCAAAAAGATGAGTTGAGCTAAATAACGACAAAGTTCCCAAGGTTTTTGTAAGGAAGATTGATCATCACTCAGTAAATAATCTCTAATTTGATCGAGTCGTACTTCAAAAGCAGGTTTGCCTAATTCTGGATTTTGCCCATTGACTCGAAAACGATAGCTAACTTCACGATCTACTTGATTTTTAGTCTTTTTCTCGAAAATTTGAGTTTTCCACTCAGGCCAAACAGCTAGACAATAATAAAAGGTCGCTTTGCTAAGTTCATCGGCCAAGTCGAACTCAGCTGCACTACCAAAATAAGCCGTTAAATCAACTGTATAGCCTTCTTCTTGAGCAGATGCAACTAGAATAAGTATTCGATTGACATATTCTGCTAAAAGTTGGTAATCTGGGTCATTATTTAATCGGGCATAGTCTGCGATCGCCTCCATAATCCGAAAGCTAATTGTTAATCGGACTCGTGACAATGCTTCATCATCTAAAAAGTTCAAAAAACGCTGGATTTGGCTATCGTATCGATTTTTTTCCTCTTCCAAAGTTGCGATCGATGAATCCACATCATCTTGATCGTTGTCAAGTTCGTTTTCTAAATATTCTGCGGCAGCACTGCACATTTGCTCAAAATAATCAGTATTTTCAACTCGTTCGCTTGCACAAATAACCGTCGCCACAGACTTGTTATCTTTAGTATCTCCAGCTTGAAATGCTAGATGTACGAGATTGGCAGTATTAGCTATATTCTGAAAAGACGTATTTGCTTTTTTAGCAAGATGTTTGAGTTGCTTATCAGCGTCATCTAACAGCAATGTCGATAATAAGCTCTCGGAAGGCACAGCAGTATTGAGTGCTTGGTCAATAGCAGCCATTAATCTGTCTATTGCACCAGGTAACTTTGTTGCATTGCCATCACTCAAACAACCACCAACGCGCGACTTATTACCTTTTGCCGGCATCGATAAGTTTTGAATAAACCCACCGCCAGGAGCAGGTTTAAAAGCTTCTTTAAATTTAGGTTGTGCAAATAGCCGATACATAACGGCTGAAGTACTTATTCTCAGGCGTTTATTTTGCTTCTCATCAAATTCAAACAGCTGCATCCCTCTAGGATTTAGCTGATCAGTATTTGCCTGATTACTGCTGGGAAGAATAGCTTGAGCAAGTAACTCTATGACTGTAGCGAGGTCAATAGAAGGCTTAAGTGAACGCGGGTCAACGTTAGCGCCAGTACCTTGTGAGGGCATAATTATTTCCTTTGTAATTTTCAGTCTTACGACTGCTTCATCTGCCGAACTTTACAGTCTCAGCAAATGGACTCTATATTTTTAGTATCTTAAATGTGTGTAATCTGTCAAGATAAATATGTTTTACGTTTCTAATACTTTTTTTAAGATTTTTTACACAAATAATTTTTTCTATGATAATGTGTGTCTTTGAAAATATCAGGGGAAACTTAATGAATATAAATTTATAAACAGAAAAGAAATAATATAAATTTTAATTTTTTCTAAAAAGCAAAAATGGATAAAAATAATTTTGAAGCATTTACTAACTTACCAGCATTGAAAAAAAATGCTATTCAAGTCTGTGGTCAAGAATTTATTGATAGCTTGACTAAAAAAGGTATATATGCGAAAGATAGTAAATTCTGGGAAGAGGTTAATAAGAAGCTAAATATCCCTAATGATGCTTATGAAATTAAACAGGCTAGAGAACAAGCAGAACGCGAACAACTGTTGTTGGAAAAGAAAGCTAAAGAGCAAGCAGAAACACGAAGATTGCTGACAAATAAAAAAGCAATCTTTATTAAAAACAGAAAAGATTGGAAAATTACTGTTTTTGAACTTCCAGAATCAGATATTTTTGGCAAAAAATTTGTAGCAGAGTATACTAGAGAACCAGATTTACCAGAAAAAACTTGGTTTTGTAATACTAAAGGAGACGCTTATAGTCAAGCTTGTAATCGTGTAGATGAATTGGAAAGAAGAGAAGAAAGTTCAAGGATTTTTATGGAACATTATGCAGTAATGAAAGATTTATATCTCATGATTATATACCTTTCGAGTAGAGATCAACATAATCGCTACCTTAATAATAGTCATGAAAACTCTAAAGAAAATTTTACTGGCGTTGACTGCTGGAATGGATTTAATTTTGAAATAATTAATGCTTTAGAGGCAGAAGGATTATTAGAACTATCAACAACTAAAAAAACTCTGACAATGAATAAAAAAGCTATGAAAGCAGCAAGAGAGATTTTACAAAAAATTAATATTGATGGAGTAAACAGGCTACTAGAACAGCGAGAATATCATGAAGAATATATTAATTACATGAGTCCATTAGATATTATGGAAGAGCAAGAAGAGGAAGAATATATATCGCCCTGATACAATGCCTTTTATCTGTAGCAGTCTTAATTGAGAAAGGTAATGCCAGATAGTTAGTAACGTTATTATTCCTAAAAGTCTTGAAGTGAACCAAGGCTTATGCAAAACTTGAGATCCTTCGCTTCATAGCCTAATTTTGAGGAATTGATCAATGGCGCGTTTAGCCCTGCTGAGTGTATCTAACAAAACTGGTTTAATTGACCTAGCCCGTAGCTTGGTGGAAGAATTTGAATTTGATTTAATCAGCAGTGGGGGAACAGCCCAAGCTCTCAAAGATGCAGGGCTACCAGTTACGAAAGTCTCTGAATATACGGGTTCTCCTGAAATTTTAGGTGGTCGAGTCAAAACACTGCATCCCCGAATTCACGGTGGAATTTTGGCACGGCGGGATGTAGCTAGCGATGTTACAGATTTAGAAAATAACCAAATTCGCCCGATTGATTTAGTGGTAGTAAATCTCTATCCCTTTGAGGAAACGATCGCTAAACCAGGGGTAACATTAGCTGAAGCCGTCGAACAGATTGACATCGGTGGCCCAGCAATGTTAAGAGCATCATCGAAAAATTTCGCTCATCTGACGGTATTATGTGACCCTGCACAATATGACGAGTATTTGCAGGAATTACGGCAAAATAAAGGTGAAGCATCCCTAGAGTTTCGTCAAAAGTCGGCTTTAAAAGGCTTTTTGCACACTGCTAGTTACGACCAAGCGATCGCCTCTTACCTCGCAAAAACACAGCAATACACCCTTAGCGGTACACAATTGCAATCTCTGCGTTATGGCGAAAATCCCCACCAACCCGCCGCTTGGTATCAAACTGGTACTACCCCAACAGGATGGGCAGCTGCCACGAAACTGCAAGGCAAAGAACTCAGTTACAATAACTTAGTTGATTTGGAAGCTGCACGCCAGATTATTGCTGAGTTCACCGATACCCCCGCAGCTACAATTATCAAACACACAAATCCGTGTGGTACGGCACTAGGCAACACGATTGTGGAAGCGTACCAAAAAGCTTTCAACGCTGATTCTGTCTCTGCCTTTGGTGGTATTGTAGCCCTCAATCGTCCGATTGATAATGATACAGCAAGCGAGTTAACCAAAACATTTTTAGAATGTGTGGTTGCACCGAGTTGTGACGTGGATGCTCAAGAAATTCTGGCTGCGAAATCGAAAGTACGGGTTTTAACTTTAGCAGATTTAAGCAGTGGCCCCAAGGAAACAGTAAAAACGATCGCCGGCGGTTTTCTTGTCCAAGCTGCTGATGATGCGATGCCTACGGCGGGCTACGCCTACGCTGATACTAGTCAATGGCAAGTTGTCACCGAACGTCAACCCACCGCTAACGAGTTAGCAGAATTGCTCTTTGCTTGGAAAGTATGCAAACATGTTAAATCGAATGCAATTGTTGTAACGAGCGATCGCACTACTCTAGGCGTGGGTGCTGGTCAAATGAACCGCGTCGGCTCAGTTAAAATTGCCTTAGAACAAGCTGGAGACAAAGCCAAAGGCGCAACTCTAGCCAGCGATGGATTCTTTCCCTTTGATGATTCAGTTAAAACAGCAGCGGCGGCGGGAATTACCGCTATTGTTCAACCAGGGGGAAGTTTGCGCGATAAAGATTCTATCAAAGCTGCTAACGACCTGGGTTTAGTAATGGTGTTCACATCCATACGTCACTTTTTACACTAAATTATTGGCTGTAAGATGTGCAGTTGGCAAAGTGTCACTCAATATACTTGCTCTTTAAATAAATCGGTGATATTCTACAGTTGTGTGTGAGGAGCAAGTTAAGAATAAAAAGCGTTTGGGGTGGAAACACGGCAACACTCCCAAGCGCTTTTTAATTTATTACTGAAAATCATTTATTAATTGTACAGTTTTGAAAGTGTCACTCAATACACTTGCTTTTTGACTAAACCAGTGATATATTGCATTTGTGTGTGAGGAGCAAGTTAAGAATAAAAAGCGTTTGGGGTGGAAACACGGCAACACTCCCAAGCGCTTTTTAATTTATTACTAAAAATTAGATTATTTGTATGTACACTTTTAAAAGTGTCACTTATATATACTCGCTTTTGAATAAACAAGTGTTATTTTTTATTTGTGTGAGGAGCAAGTTGAGAACAAAAAGCGTCTGGGGTGGAAACACGGCAACACTCCCAGGCGCTTTTTGATTGGATGTAAAAAACTTCCTTGCAGATTAGCTAAGATTTTTTGGATAATTAGCTGCGGTTCAAAATCAAAAATTCAGGTGCAAATCAATCGACTGACTCAACAAATCTAGTTCATCATCGAAATTGATCAGCTCAAACAGGTGATGCGCCAAACCTTGCTCACTGATGGTTCACGCCGAGAAAATAGTGCAGAACATTCTTGGCATTTGGCTATGATGGCGATGTCTGACGACAAGCCGCTGCGCGTCTACGCATTGATAGAATATGCACCAAAAGGGGTTGATATATTCCACGCCATTAAAGTGCTGCTGATTCACGATTTGGTAGAAATTGATGCAAGTGACACCTTTTGCTATGACATAAATTTGCTATGACATAAAGAGTAATTACAGCAAAACAGAACGAGAAGCACAAGCAGCATTACGCTTATTCGGACTTTTACCAGCAGATCAAGCTAGCGAGTTGCGTCTTCTGTGGGATGAGTTTGAAGCAGGAGAAACAACCACTGCCAAATTTGCCGCAGCCTTAGACCGCATACAGCCTTTACTGCATAATCAGCAAACTCAGGGTGGGACTTGGCGTATTCATGGCATTAGGCGGGATCAGGTGATGAAACGAGTAGCACCCGTAGAAACAGGTGCGCCAGAACTTTGGCCGTTTGTTTTGCAACTAATTGATGATTGTGTATCAGCAGGCTATTTAGAAGAGGTTCCTTCGCAAACTGCTTTGTAAAAGGCTGAAACTGCAAACAAAGTATTTTTGAAACCCACAATTTGGATTGCTTCAAGCTATTTCTGTAACTGGCATACGCTGTTAAAAATTCAAACGATATCAAGAGTAAGCGCAAAGACAGAGGCTCGCGCAAGCATTTTCCTTACTACTTCTGTGTCAATGCCCAAGATTTCTAAACAGCTTAACTGGTCTATCACGTTCAACATACTATGCTCTGCGACACAGAAACCTTGCTCATTAGCGAACTGCCATGCTTGGTCAAGTGTGGCAAAATTATTATCTATTAAAGATCTGCCTGTAAGGTTAGTACCTGTTTGCAATAGCTTTTGCAAATCAGGATTATCTTGTAGTGATTGCACGAGACTAGCTGTATCAATGAAGTCAGGGGTAATCCAGACGCCACCATAAGATTCAAGCATCTCGCGAACATTGGTACATACAAGTTGTTTTTCTGCCACATTGAGATGTGTTAGCAACCCCTCACACAAAATCATAACTGGTTGTCCGGCTTTGAGTTGTTCAGCACTTTTCAAAAACTGACTGGGACGGCTAGTAGCATCAATTTCTAGAAAATGCAGATTGGGACGTTCCCCAATGAGTTGCTCAACCAATTGCTGTTTGCAATTAATTATCGTAGGCAAGTCACTTTCAATAAATGTAATGTTCGGATTACTAGACATGAACAGACCACGAGGCAGCAACCCAGATGCTAGTTCTAGAATTTGTGTTATTTGATATTGAGCCATGACTTGGTTGATAGCTTTATAGCGAGCTTCCACGCGTGCAGTAAGCAAAACGCTTGTGCCTTGGTTTTGTTGTTGAGGTAGCTCTACTAACCTTTGCGTTTCTATCAACTGTGCTAACTCCTTAGCATAAGGAATATCTGTAAACTGTCTGGCTAAACTCACCATGAAAGCAGTGAGAACGATTTTGTCAAAATCGCTAGCTTGTATTTTTGTCATAAGTGTCTTTGAACTACTATCAAGCAGTTTAAAGAAAAATTTAATTAATAAGATAATTGCTAAATTAGAAATTTATTTTATGGTTCATAACTTTAACTTAATTGTCTGGCTGACAAAGCCAAAATCGTCTCCCATTCAGACTGCGAGAGTGGTTGTACTTCTAGCTGTATACCAAAACAATTACTAGCTGCGGCAATTAATGCTGCAATAATCTTTTCCATATCCAAGTTTTGAGGCAGCTGTACAGTCGTAAAAGATTCTTTACCAAATACTTGAGCAAATAGTTCTGCGTCCGGTTGTAAACGGATGGAACCATGTTGCAAAATTGCTTCTCTACGTCGCAGTTGGGCGCTACCAATGAACTTAGTGCCATCTGGCAAAACTAAATCTGCACCAGTCGCAGTACCAAAACAATTAGGGTTGTGGATATAGCCTCGCCCAGCCATACCGTAATGTAATTCTACGCCGAGCGATCGCCACCCTTGAATCAAAAACTCACAAATTTTTTCGTATACCTGGAGGCGACTACCCATCAATCCAGATGTAATGACGGCGTAAGTTAAATCACCTTGATGCAAAACTGCGCGTCCACCGGTAGGACGCCGCACCAAATCCAGTTTTTCGCCTTGCCAAGTCAAATTTTGCCAATATTCAGGATATTGACGTTGATGATAGCCGAGAGAAATGGCGGGTGGCGACCAAGTATAAAAGCGCAGAGTTGGAGGATACTTTCCCGAATGGTACTGTTCTAGTAACCAACGGTCGATTCCCATCTGCACATTGCCAGTGGCTTCTAGCATCGGAATTAGTCGCCAAACCTGCTTGCTATGCATTAGATGCAGCAGACTCCTATTTAAAAAATCCGTCTTGAAAAGTTGAGCTAGTCGCGTTGCTTAAGCCGCACCGTACTCAGATTGTAAAGCTTCATCGTTGTCATCTGCGATCGTTGCCACAATGGTAATCAACCGAGAGACTTCGCCAGGAGACAACTCAGCTAAAGTACGTGTCGAGATGACAACTATGCGATTTTCAATAATCCCAAATCGGGCTTCAAGGGTGCTAGAGCAGTTCAATTCCAACAGATATCGCATTAACCTGGGTTCATCTTTAGCAGGTAACTGAAGCACCACCGACCAAACTGTGATGGTGTCTTCATCGCTTTTCCCAGTAAGTTGTACAAATACTTCTACGCTGCCGTACTTAAACTTCCAAAGATAACCACCCTCTGGGGTGTGACTAACCATTGCACTGTCATCTTGTTCTAGAGAGTCAATGACATTTTCAATTACTTCTACATGGTTCATGCTCGTTGTCTCAGCGATTAGCTGATTAACCAACTGGTTGTTAGTTTGGGTTTCTTGGTAGCTTGTCATACAGATTTTTGGCTCAAAATACTCACTGTTTTATCTACACATACTTTATAGCTTGTGGGGACGCTTAGTTTTAGCTTCCTTAAGTGATAGTCTGATCATCAGTTATGCAAATCGAGTGCAGAGCAAATTATGGTTAAAAATGTTACCACCATTCAAGGGATAAATTATTTCTAATATATCTTTGACTGCACCTAACCTACAGACAAAGAACAGCATATTTAAAGTTTAACGCCGAAAAGGATGCGCGATATGTCCTCTGTTTCCCAAGCCCTGCAAAATAGTGATGTCCGCCAGTTGGGTATTAACCTGAATCACTGGTATGTGGTTGTATTAAGCACTGAGGTTACAAATAAGCCTGTGGGTGTGACAATTTGGCAGCAAGCGATCGCACTTTATCGAGATAGTACAGGAAAAATCCACGCTTTAGAAGACCGCTGTCCCCATCGTCAAGTTAAACTGAGTCATGGACAAGTTATGGGCAATGAATTGGAATGTGCGTATCACGGTTGGCGCTTTAATTCATCGGGTGAATGTGCAGAGGTTCCCTACTTAGCAGAAAATCAAAAACTCCCAAATTGCAAAATTCGCCGTTACCCAGTTAAAGAACAAGACGGTTTTATCTGGCTATTTCCTGGAGATGTAGAACCATCTGTAGAACTTTTAGGATTACCAGAGTGGGAACATCTAAATTATATTGCGACAGTTTCAGTTATTAATTGTAAGGCTCATTATTCTTATTTAATTGAAAATCTGATGGATATGTATCACGGACATTTACATCAGGATTTACAAGCTTGGGCAGAAGCATCACTACAAGATATTGACGAAGATAATAACCGTGTAGATGCTCATTATCAAGCACAAAGTTATTATAAAATAGATAAAATATGGTCTATATCCCAGTTATTTATTCCAGCTTTGCGGCGGTTGCACCTTGAACCCTTGGATGTGAGTTATATTTATCCGCACTGGATTTCTACATTGGGAAAAGATTTTAAAATCTACTGTTTAGTATGTCCGGTGAATCAAACACAGACTAAAGCTTATTTGATTCATTTCACCTCATTAAATGCCTTTTGGCGATTGCATAAATTACCCGTGTGGTTTCGGCGGTTTGTGAAAAATAGTTTATTTGGTGCAGCACAAAAGTTACTTGATGGTTTGGTGGTTCAAGATGTGCAGATGATTGAGGAAGAACAGCAAGCGTATTTGCAGAATCACCAGAGGCGGAATTATGAATTGAATCGGGCTTTAGTGAGCGTGCAAAGGTTGATGAAGAATCAAGTTGATTTGGGGTGATTTAGTATAAGCGTTTAGGCGATCGCTAAAATAATGTATGAGCAGAATGGAATGAGCCTGACGCCGGGTGGTCTGAAGAAACTGGGCTATGTCAACGTCTTTACAATAACCAGACCACTTCTGTTCAACTGATTTATTGTATTACACTCTGTCTTATACGCAAAAATTCGATTTGTGAAGGTATATTTAAACATACTTAAGTATATTTAACCAGAAATTTATATTTTCACTATTTGTAATATGCAAGTATTACAAACAGCAAATGCATTGATCTGTGAAAACAGAAAGTATAAATTATGTCCATTATTGTTGGTACTGCTAACGATGATTTTTTGTCGGGCACTAATAGTGACGATCAGATTTTTGGTCGTGGAGGCAATGACAATATCTCTGGTGGTCTTGGAAATGACCTAATCGATGGTGGATTAGGTAACGATACGTTGGCTGGTAATGGTGACGATGACACATTCAAGGGCAGTCGTGGTAACGACAGCATTGACGGTGGAGATGGCATTGATACCGCAGACTACAGTAGCTTGAATAAAAGCATTACCCTCTCAGGTGTAGGGACAATTACTAAGGCTGGTGGGTTCGGAAAAGACCAACTCTTTAAAGTAGAAAGGATTATTGCTAATGCTGGTGTTACCAACAACACTATAGATGCCTCCCAATCTCTTTCTGGCGTATTTGTCACCGTTGACCTACAAAACCAAAGTTTGGTTGCTAATAACGTTCCCGATTTAGGGACATTGCCATTTACGGTAGTCAACTTTGTCAATGTCAAAGGCACAAATGCAAGTGACACCATTGCTGGCGACGACCAAAGTAACCAATTATTCGGTAATGATGGCGATGACAGTATTGATGGTAGAGGTGGCAATGACCTGATTGACGGTGGACGCGGTAGTGACAAGTTGACAGGTGGTAGAGGCGATGATACTTTCAAGGGCAGTCGAGGTAATGACAGTATCAATGGCGGAGATGGCTTTGATACCGCAGATTACAGCAAACTAGGTAAAACCATTACCCTTTCAGGTGTAGGAACAATTACCAAAGCTGGTGGATTTGGGACAGACCTAGTTTTTAAAGTAGAAACGGTTATTGCTGATGCTAGTGTTGCCAACAATACTATAGATGCGTCTCAATCGGTTTCTGGTGTATCTATCACATCTGACCTACAAGCCCAAAGTATCTCTGCCAATAACGTTCCCACACTTGGGACATTGACATTTGATGTAGTTAACTTTGACAATATCATCGGTACAAATGAAAATGACAGCATCACTGGCGACAGGCAAAATAACCGATTAGTTGGCAATGATGGCAATGACACTATCTCCGGTGGCTTCGGTAATGATTCCATCACTGGTGGACAAGGTGACGATATTCTCACAGGTGGCTTTGGTGCAGATAAGTTTATTTTCAACAATGTTAAAGAGGGTATTGACACTATCAAAGATTACGACTTTGCTCAAAAAGACGTCATCCAAGTTTCTAAAGTAGGGTTTGGTACTACTAACATTAGCGACTTTTCCTACGATGCCTCTAGCGGTAACTTGTCTTTCTTAGGAAATCAGTTCGCCTTCGTTGAAAATCTCTCATCTAATTTGAGTATTAAATTGGTCTAAAAGAACTACGAATCAGAAATCCATGACAAGTAAAGCTTTTACGAGACCCTACTTCGCGTTGGGAGAAGACCTGGCTAACTCACTACAAACTTTAATTTATTTACGCCTAGCTACTTAGCTAGTAGTTTACCAATAAAAAATTGAGCATGGTACAGATATGAGCAATTGTGTTTGTAAACCAAGCTAAACTTGTGTTGCAAAAAATAACGTTTCACTGGTAAAAACATGAATTGCATTAACTCTAAACAGCTAGGCATCAAAAAGTTTTTGCAACACAATTATTGAACACAACAGTTGCTTCAAATTTGGGAATCAGAACAATACAATGTCTCATATTGTGTGTTGACTTCTTCTCTTTTAATGATATTATTCTACAAAATTAAAGATAAAAACTTATGGGATTTACAGAAAATCAATTATTCCAGTCATCTGTCAAATATTTACTAGCCATTACAACTATAATAACGGTTTTACCATTACCAGTTAAAGCAGCTACATTTTTAGTTACTGAACGCGCTGTTTTAGGAGGCAATGACGAAGTTGATTGGGCAAGTTTAGGTAAAGTATTCAATCCGTCTGCTCCTGACTTTTCTGCTTTTTTACCTAACTCTTTTTTAGCAACGTCGCAAGGTGGTTTAGGGTTAGATATAAATATAGCTCCAACTAGTAATCCTCAGATTACTCCACCGTTTGTTTTTCAAACTTTACCTCCACCTGGCATTAGGACTAACTTCGCCCAAGGAGATTTTATTCTCTTTGGAGGTATAGACCCAACAGGTTTTCAACCTCTTCCTCCTGGTGCTCCTGATCCTCGTACTCAAGGGAATGGTGGGCCTTTTAGCATTAGTTTTGCCCGTCCTGTTTTTGGCGCTGGTACTCAGATAGCTGTAGACATAAGTAACTTAGAAGTTGAAACTGTTATTACCGCTTTTGATAACACCAATAACCTATTAGGTAGTTTCTCAGCTCTAAGTACTTCATCGCTAGCATTAGATAATTCGGCAGTTTTTCTGGGGGTTCGTAGTGATACTCCAAATATCTCACGAGTCGTGTTTAGCAGTTCTTATCCACAATATGGCTTGGCCATTAATCAGGTAAGCATTATTGCAGTTCCCGAACCAACTTATACTTTAGCACTATTAGCTTTTGGTATTTCAGGTACTATTTTGAAACTACGTCAACGCACTTGATACTCTTACAGCATCGAAATAGCTTTAATTTAAAAGGCATATCTACCCTATGAGTAGATTGATTAATGATTATTAATAAAATAGCAAAACTACTATCTAGATTGTACAAAATGTATTATTATTCTTCAATAATTGCTACTAATACCAATTATTGAAAACGCATAGAATAGCCGTACTCAAAGCTCTTACCAAAAAAGATTTTAGAGTTCAATATATCAAAACTTAGTATAGACTTAAAAAGCTTAACTATAGTTCAGCAAATAAGTTAGAGATTTCGGACATACTTAAACTTATGTAATTACGTAAGTTTCGCCTAACTCTTGTCTTTAACCCAATTAAACTCAATGTCATACAAAGAATTAGAAGACATCATAGACGCTAAGATCCAAAAAGCTATACGGAAGCACGAGATTATAGTTGCTTTTATTAGTAGTATTATTGGTTTGATTTTTATAGTAGGTTTGTTCCATGCTATTTGGCTTAACCATGTTCAAATTAAAGAACTTTGGTTGAACTAATTGCTGGTTGTATTCAATGGGGCTTTATGGTCAGCGTTTCCTAGTGTCCATAAAACTAATCAAAGTTACACATATTTTTTATAAAAGGGAATTGCACCTATGGAGACTAAAAATAATGGCAGGGCAATATTCGTTTTATTTTTGACTGTATTTATAGACTTGCTCGGCTTCGGAATTATCTTGCCGATACTACCTTTGTATGCTGAACAATTCGGCGCAAAACCTAATGAAGCAACTCTACTTGTAGCTATTTATTCTTTGATGCAGTTCTTATTTACACCATTATGGCTTAACTTTATTATTAGTTGCCACCGCACTTGTAGCATGGGGAATTAGTGTCGGTCAACCAATATTAAACAGCCTGATTTCTCAGATGACAGCCCCAGAAGAACAAGGACAAATGTTAGGAATTGCCAGTTATTGCTCTGCGTTAGCACGCATTGGGGGGTCAATGTTGGCAGGGGCTAGTTTTATGAAATTTGGGAGTTATGCCCCTTTTTTGAGTGGATCTTTAGTAATGCTAATAGCTTTAACTCTTAGTTTACGAGTGACTCAAAGCGCATCTGAACCAAAGACAGAACGTGTCGCCTAAAAATCATGGTTTCAAAGTAAAAAAAAGTCTTAATTACGAATTAAAAATTACGTTAGCGTGGCGGGGCATAGCCCATTACGAATTAATATGACAGGTCGCCGAGTATTGTTTCTAGGAATCTTTGTAAGCATCCTCCTCACCTACGCAATTTGGCTAGGTGGAAGCATTCCTGCAAGCATCATTAAACTTCCTGACCAAGGATTAAACTGGTACTACTGGAAGCTTCCTAACCCGACCTTTTGGAGTCGAGCAACGGCTTGGAGCATGTACCTTGGGCATCAGTTTAGCATCTGGGCGTGTATTTGGTGGGCGCAGCGATCGCAGTTGAAATACAAAACAGCGTTACACCCGATTAATTACCTCATGCTTGCGATTAATAGTGTATTCATCGCCCTACACTTTCTCCAGACTTATATTTGGTACGATGCTCTGGCTCAAGATACTTCAATTTGGGCTTCCCAAGGTGCGGTTGTGCTCCTATTAGTATTCGTACTGATTTTGGAAACGCCTCGACGCGGGCTGTTTTTTGGCAATTCTGTTCCATTCCACCAACAGTTTTTGCAAATTATCAAGCTTTACCACGGCTACTTTTTCTCCTTTGCCGCTATCTACACCTTCTGGTACCATCCAATGGAAGCGACTTTGGGGCACTTAATTGGTTTTCTTTATATGTTCTTGCTTCTGCTGCAATCGTCGTTGATATTTAACCGCACCCATGTAAACCATTGGTGGACATTCACTTTGGAAATTACAGTGCTTTTACATAGTGTCGTTGTGTCGTGGATGCTAGGACAAAGTAAGTGGCCAACATTTCTCTTTGGTTTTCTAGGCATTCTTGTGCTTACCCAACTCCACGGTTTACCTGTGGGTGTCTCAACTAAACGTACTATCTACGGAGCCTTTTTAGTGAGTGTACTGGCCGTTTATGGACTGACTGAACGCGGCTTGGACAGAATTTACGAAGTAACCTATATCCCTCTAATTGAGTTTGGGCTGGTTGGCGCGATTTACTTAATTTTCCTGCTAATTTTATGGACAATTTCCCGTTTACCTGTCAAGACGTAATATCATTCGCATGACGCCAAATTTCAATCAATGCGAACTGACAAGTCAGCGCTTCGCGATCGCTCCGGCACTCGCGGCATATCGAAAATGCTAGAATCGCGCTAGTACAAATGCTTTCAAATGAGGCGGCGTGGAAAAAATAGAACTGCAACTCGACAAAAAAACCCTTGAAAAAGCACACGCTTTAGCAAAGTCACGCCATTGTGACTTGTCGGAACTGATTGCATACGCAATTGAACAACTCCCAATGGCAGAACCACCAAAAGACCGATTGTTAGGACTATTTGCTGATGATCCTGAGTCAGTAGATGAGATGCTAGAAGAGGTTATGAAAGATCGGGCCGCACATCCACTAAATCAACGCTTTGGATAAGGTACTAATTGACACCGATATTTTTTCAGAGATTCTCAAAGGCATTAATCGGCGCGTTGCAGCTAGGGCTTCCGCCTATCATGCTAACTTTGGTTACTATACTATCTGCACCATTACAGTTTTAGAGATTGTCAAAGGCTGGCATAAGCGCCAACGGGAAGATAAGATTCAGCAGTTTTTTGTTGAAATTATAGAGGCACAAGTATTAACATTACAACTCAGTGATGCTGAGTTGGCAGGACGTATTTATGCAGATTTAGAACGAACAGGGCAACCAATAGGCCTTGCTGATGCTATAATTGCTGCGATTGCAATCCAACAAAATTTAACCTTAGTAAGCGGCAATTTATCACACTATCAGCGGATTCAAGCACTGGGTTATAGCTTGAAGCTGGATAATTGGCGAATATAAAAGTTAACTAGATCCATTAATAAACTACCTTTGGTCTAGGACAGGGCAAAATAAAGACATATAAGAGCGATTGCCTGTATGAGCTACTGCCTTAATCCCCGTTGTCCCAAACCAGAAAATCCTCATGATGTCAAGTTTTGTTTGACTTGTGGTTCCAAGTTACTGCTTAAAGAACGCTACCGTGCCATCAAACCGATAGGACAAGGCGGTTTTGGCAGAACCTTCTTAGCTGTGGATGAGGATAAACCCTCAAAACCCCGCTGTGTGATTAAACAATTTTATCCTCAAGCCCAAGGCACTAACACAGTGCAAAAAGCCGTGGAGTTATTCACCCAAGAAGCGGTACAGTTGGATGAATTGGGCAAACATCCGCAAATTCCCGAACTGCTAGCATATTTCACTCACGATGACCGCCAGTATCTTGTACAAGAATTTATAGATGGGCAAAACTTAGCTCAGGAATTGGCACAAAAAGGGGCTTTCAATGAAACGCAGATTCGGCAACTATTGAATGATTTATTGCCAGTATTGCAATTTTGTCATGCTAGAGAAGTCATTCACCGCGATATTAAGCCAGAAAATATTATTTTACGTCAGAGCGATCGCAAACTAGTTGTAGTAGATTTTGGTGCTTCTAAATCTGCCACCAGTACTGCTTTAAATAGAACTGGTACTAGTATAGGTAGTCCCGAATATGTCGCCCCTGAGCAAATTAGAGGTAGGGCTGTTTTTGCCAGTGATATCTACAGCTTGGGTGCAACTTGTATTAATCTATTAACTGGGCGATCGCCATTTGACTCGTATGATACCAACAACGATAAATGGGTTTGGCAGCAATACTTGCAAACTCCCGTCAACAATCAGTTGAGTCGCATTCTTGACAAGATGTTGGAAAGTATTCCGATTCGGCGTTATCAAACAGCAGATGAAGTCCTTCAAGACTTAAATCGACATTCACCAATAGCTACTACACCAGCGATACCAGCAAAACCTATTACTCAATCCCCGCCTTCTACACCTCCCTTTGTCACAAAATCTCCTAGTCAAATTGAGCAAGAATTAGAGGAAATGAAGACTCAATTTTTGGGTGGTGGTAAACCTCAACCTAATAAGATACAACCGCCCAACCCAACATCTCAACCTTCTACTAAAAGCAAAGTAGACGATGAATTGGAAGAATTAAAAGCTAAATACCTTGGGAATAACAACTCCTAACACTAATTCGTAATTCGTAATACTCGCGCCTGGCGCGAGAAGCAAGCTACGTAATTCGTAATGAGATACGCAAACAGTACTTCTTTGGTCAGCACTCTCAAAAAAAAGTGACTCTGAAATTCAGAGCCACTAGTAAATTTCAATTTTGAAGCTTTCTAAACTTTCACAATGTGCGGATATCCAGATATGAAAGTTTACTTCTCGGATTCAGCAATAGGAACCCATTCAGTGTGGAAGCTTCCAGGCTTATCAAGACGCAGGTAAGTATGTGCGCCGAAGTAGTCGCGTTGTGCTTGAGTTAGATTTTGGGGCAAGCGATCGCGGCGATAGCTGTCAAAATAATCCAATGATGCACTAAATGCGGGCACTGGAATTCCCAATTTTGCTGCTGTCATTATCACTTCTCGCCAAGCTGTTTGTCTGTCGAGAATAGTCTGCTTAAATTCGGGAGCTAATAGCAAGTTAGGTAATGCTGGATTTTCGCTAAAAGCCTTCTTAATTTTATTCAAGAAGCCAGCGCGAATAATACAGCCACCTTTCCAAATCCGCGCCAATTCACCCAGATTCAAATTCCAGTTATATGTCTTGGAAGCTGTAGATAATAGCGCCATCCCTTGAGCGTAAGAACAGATTTTTGAGCAATAAAGAGCATCTCGCACCTTATTGACAAAATCTTTAATGTTTCCATCATACTTGCCAGTCGGGCCCGTAAGGACTTTGGATGCTGCTACCCGTTCTTCTTTAATGGAAGATATAATCCGGGCATTCACCGCCGCTGTGATTGTCGGAATGGAAACTCCCAATTCCAGCGCAGTTTGTACAGTCCAGCGTCCAGTTCCCTTTTGACCTGCTGCATCAACAATCAAATCAACCAAAGGTAGATTGGTTTCTGGGTCAATGTAGGGGAAGATATTGGACGTAATCTCAATCAAAAATGAATTGAGTTCATCGGTGGTGTTCCATTCAGTAAACACCTCATGTAGCTGAGTATGGTCAAGTCCAGCGGCATTTTTCAGCAAGTCGTAGGCTTCAGCAATTAGCTGCATATCGCCGTACTCAATGCCGTTATGTACCATCTTCACGTAGTGACCAGAACCACCAGGGCCAATATAGGTGACGCAAGGGCCATCATCAACTTGAGCAGCAATTTTGTTGAAAATTGGCGATAGATACTCGTAGGAGCTTTTTGTACCTCCAGGCATTAGAGAAGGGCCATTTAGCGCCCCTTCTTCACCACCACTGACACCCATACCAAGATACCGAAGCCCAGCGGGTTCTAATTCCTGAGTGCGTCGTTCTGTATCTTCAAACCAAGAGTTGCCACCGTCAATAATGATATCGCCTTCATCTAGTAAGGGTTTGAGTTGAGAAATCACCGCATCTACCGGCTTACCAGCTTGCACCATCACAAGGATTTTGCGGGGACGTTCCAATGAGGCGACAAATTCTTCTAGGCTAAAGGCGGCTTTGACGTTCCGTCCTGGCGCACGCTGCGCCATAAAAGCATCCGTTTTTTCTCGGGAGCGGTTGTAAACTGCAATTGGGAAGCCATTACGCTCGACGTTTAGAGCGATATTCTCGCCCATTACAGCTAAACCAATCACACCAAAGCTTTGTAGTGTCATAAACTATGTTTGGCTAACTCTTGCAGATCCTTTTATCTTTAAGGGTAGTCCGAGATTTTCGCTTCTCTCCTAAAGAAGACCTTAAGAGTTGATATAAACGACAAAAATCCACAACTAACATAGATAATTAATTCTAAATTGTATCTAAATCAACAATTGACTTGCAAAATTGTTATTTATGGAACTGGGGATTGGGGACTAGGGACTGAGGGCTGGGGATTGGGGACTAGGAAGATATTTAATTCATTAAAGTTAGTTTTATTTTCCTAGTATCTAACACGCAGTATCCAATACCAAATACCCAGTACCCGATGCCCAGTACCCAATCCTAGTCAAAGGACGCAATAAGGAGTAACCAAATAATGCTGGCATATGTCCTTGCTTTAGTGGTCGGTCTTGGTAGTTTAGCCATTTACATAGCAGCTTTCTTTTTTCCAGAAATCCACCGTAAGAATGACTTTATGTGGAGCGGTGTAGGACTTTTTTACGCTTTAGTATTATGGGTGTTTGCACCACGCATTTCTGGAGGGTTATTGCTGGGTCATGTGGCGAGTGTGGCTCTTTTGGTTTGGTTTGGCTGGCAAACTCTTTCATTACGTCGGCAACTAACCCCACTGCTACAACAAACCCAAGTACCGAGTCCTGAGACAGTAAAAACTAGCATTCAGGAACAGGTGAATAAGTTGTCTGTTCAGCAACGACTTGCTCAGTTGCAACAGGGACTTAGTAACACCTTCAGTGGCGTCAAAGGCAAGGTGCAACAGAATGCAAGTAAAAAAACACCCACTCCCAAACCTAAAGATATTACCTCTGTACTAACAGAGCAACCTATTGTTGAGATTGTAGACAAAACTACTCCCATACCAGAACAGACAGCAGAGAACGCGGTAACTACTACTGATACCGAAGCAAAAATCGAGAATGTACCTGAAGCCATTCCACCCAATCCCCCATCTCCCGAATTGGTGGAAGCAGCGCAAGCAGATGTAGAAATTGAGGACACACAACCGATTCCTGTAGAAGAAATTGCTCCAGATGCAGTACTTGCTCCCCCAGCAGAAATACCACCTGATGTAGTACCGCCTGATAACCAGGCTAGTTAAATTTAGTGAAACCCAACGTTAATCTAAACTTGATGCTGGGTTTCACTCAACTTGTTTTAATGTTCTGCCACAAATCGGCTGAAACAAATCTAGATAAGTGACCAACGTTAGTTGTTGCAATTACTACGTCTGAAACAGTAAGAGTTACAGCTTGAGCTACTAAAATTATGTCCCCGTCAATTGTCTTATCACCAGCTGTTGGTTGTCCTTGTTGACGAGCTTGTGCCCACAATAATGCAGCTTGACGCATTGCAGATGTTGTGATTGGTAGATATTCTAGAAGTTGAATTAACTCATCTAAGCGAGCAATACCTTTAACTTTGTTTGCTCGTAATAATTCTCGCCGCACTTCATAATCGGCGATTTCAGGAATTATAACGCGACTTCCGAAGGAAACGAGTATTTGTAGCCATTGGGTGCAAGCAATGCTTTTAGGTGATAGCTTTGGATTTGTGACTAGACCGATTGGCCCTGCATCTAACAGAATAACCTGGCTCACCAAGTTATACCTTTTAACTCAGCAGGAAACAATTTACGATCAGATAATCGATCTTCATCCAAAGCATGAATTAAGTACTCTCCTGTTTCTTGCTGCTCATCAGCGTCACCTTCATCAATCCAAGACTGAAGCACGTTTATCAACTTAGACTGTTTCTCTTTCTGCAAAATATATTTTTGCAAAATCTGCAAAGTATATGTTTCCACAGAAAGTCCTTGCTGTTTAGCTTCATGTGCAAGATACTGTTCTAATTCTGGTGGCAAGTTCAGGGTTAGCTTCATAAGACTGTTTCGAGTCAGACTATAATTTTAGAACATCGTTTCTAAAGAGAAGCTGCCAGCTATTTGTAGTGCCTTTCTCTGAGTCATACCTAGACTTGCCCGCCTAGCTTTGTAAAGGTGAATAACATAGCAAATTTTGGTTTTGATGCCATCTTCTATAATTGATAAAACCTGCACAACTAATCTTAGGCATGAGACTGTGACCGAATCAGGAAGCTATAAAGATACTGTAAACTTACCAAAGACTAATTTTGATATGCGGGCAAACGCTATCAAGCGTGAGCCTGAAATCCAAAAATTTTGGGAAGAAAATAAAATTTATGATCGCCTCTCCGAAAATAACCCCGGCGAATTATTTATACTGCACGATGGGCCTCCCTATGCTAATGGTTCTCTGCATAGCGGTCATGCTTTGGGTAAAATTCTTAAAGATATTATTAATCGCTACCAACTGTTAAAAGGGCGTAAGATTCGCTATGTACCTGGTTGGGATTGTCACGGCTTGCCAATTGAATTGAAAGTTTTGCAGAATATGAAATCAGCAGAACGGCAAAACTTAACGCCTTTACAATTGCGGCAAAAAGCTAAACAATTTGCACTAGAAGCAGTAGCAGACCAAAGCAAAAGTTGTATACGCTTTGGGATGTGGGGCGATTTTGAACATCCTTATCTAACTTTGCAGCCGGAATACGAAGCGGCGCAAATTGGTGTGTTTGGTGAGATGTTCTTGAAAGGGTTCATCTATCGTGGTTTGAAGCCTGTTCACTGGAGTCCCAGTTCTAAAACTGCTTTGGCTGAAGCTGAGTTGGAATATCCAGAAGGTCACATCTCCCGCAGTATCTATGCAGCTTTTCCAATTACGAGCTTGGCAGAGGCGGTTAAACCGCTGTTGGGAGAATATCAGTCAGATTTAGGTGTGGCTATTTGGACAACTACGCCTTGGACGATTCCGGGGAATTTAGCTGTGGCGGTGAATGCGGATTTGAATTACGCGGTGGTGGAAGTGTCACGCAGAGACGCGGAGGAGGACACTTGCGTGGGCGGGTTTCCCGACTTGAGCAAAGTGTCCGTAGCGCAGAGAGGATTTAAGTATCTCATTGTAGCTGCTGAGTTGGTGGAACTTTTATCTTCGACGTTGGGGGTTGAGTTAAGTGTAAAAGCAACGTTCAAAGGGAAAGATTTAGAACATACTACCTACCGTCATCCGCTATTTGACCGTGAAAGTCCGATTGTTATGGGTGGTGACTATATCACTACTGAGTCGGGTACTGGGTTGGTACACACTGCCCCCGGTCATGGTCAAGAAGATTACATAGTCGGTCAGCGTTATGGTTTACCCATTCTTGCACCAGTAGATGATAATGGCAACTTTACTCAAGAGGCGGGAGAGTTTGCTGGGTTGAATGTGCTGGGTGATGGAAATCAAGCGGTGATTGATGCGCTGACGGCGGCGGGTTCTTTGTTGAAAGAAGAACCTTACCAACACAAATATCCCTACGATTGGCGGACGAAAAAGCCGACGATTTTCCGCGCTACTGAACAATGGTTTGCTTCGGTAGAGGGATTTAGGGAGGAAGCATTAAAGGCGATCGCTACGGTAAAATGGATTCCAGCCCAAGGTGAAAATCGCATCACGCCAATGGTAGCGGAACGTTCTGATTGGTGTATCTCCCGTCAACGTGCTTGGGGTGTACCAATTCCCGTTTTCTACGACGAAGAAACTGGGGAACCACTGCTAAATGAGGAAACTATCAACCACGTCCAAGCAATTATCGCTGAAAAAGGTTCTGATGCTTGGTGGGAATTGTCGGTAATTGATTTATTGCCAGAATCTTACAGAAATAATGGTCGGTCTTACCGCAGAGGTACAGACACAATGGATGTATGGTTTGATTCTGGTTCATCTTGGGCAGCTGTATTAAAGCAGCGTCCAGAATTGCACTACCCAGCTGATTTATATTTGGAAGGTTCTGACCAACATCGCGGTTGGTTCCAGTCAAGTTTGCTTACCAGTGTAGCAGTTAATGACATTGCGCCTTACAAAACCGTCTTGACTCACGGCTTTGTTTTAGATGAACAAGGGCGGAAGATGAGCAAGTCAGAAGGAAATGTGCTTGACCCAAATACAATCATTGAAGGCGGGAAAAATCAAAAAGCAGAACCGCCTTATGGTGCAGATGTATTGCGGTTGTGGGTATCATCGGTAGATTATTCCTCTGATGTCCGTATTGGTAAAAACATCATCAAGCAGCTAAATGATGTCAGAGGTAAAATTCGCAATACAGCGCGGTTCTTGTTGGGTAGCTTGCATGATTTCGACCCCGAAAAAGATGCAGTACCTTTAGAAAACTTACCGGAACTCGACCGCTATATGTTGCACCGCATCACCGAGGTATTTGAGGAAGTCACAGAAGCCTTTGACAGTTTCCAATTCTTTCGCTTTTTCCAAACAGTACAGAATTTCTGCGTGGTGGATTTATCCAACTTCTATTTAGATGTTGCCAAAGATAGGTTGTACATCAGCGCCCCGAATGCTTTTCGCCGTCGCAGCTGTCAAACAGTGCTGAAGATAGCTTTAGAAAATTTAGCACGAGCGATCGCCCCAGTATTATGCCACACTGCCGAAGATATCTGGCAATATCTCCCTTACAAAACACCTTACAAATCAGTGTTTGAAGCCGGTTGGGTGCAGGTAGACCAAAAATGGCGTAATCCAGAAATAGCAGGATTTTGGCAACAAGTCCGGCAAATCCGCACTGATGTAAATAAGGTGCTAGAACAAGCCAGAATAGAAAAGATGATTGGTTCTTCCTTGGAAGCAAAAGCCCTTCTCTATATAGCTGATGGGCAGTTACGCTCCTCAGTAAAAGCACTAAATCAAGCCATCGGTAACGGTATCGATGAACTCCGCTATCTATTCCTTACCTCCCAAGTAGAATTGTTAGATTCTCCTGACAAACTAGAAGGAGTAAAATACAACTTGCACTCAGATACCTGGGGAATTGGGGTAGTGAATGCAGAAGGGGAGAAGTGCGATCGCTGCTGGAACTACTCCACCCATGTGGGAGAATCAGCAGAACATCCCCTAATTTGCGAACGTTGCGTTGCAGCCTTAGCCGGAGAGTTCTAAAAAAGAAACTTCTCTGTGTCTTTGTGTCTCTGTGGTTACGAAATTTTTTTCACCACAAAGGCACTAAGACACAAAACTAGCTACTATTTACAACTTTTGCAACAACTCCTGAGTTAACTGAAAGAATGCTTTAGAACCAGATGATTGGGGAGCATTTAAAACAACTGGCATAAAACTATCAACAGCTTTAGCAACATTGACATCAACTGGTATTTGAGTTTTACAAATTTTTTCTACGCCAAAATCTTCAACAACGCGGTGCATAACTTGTTTATAATATCTGCCAGTGAGCAGGTTAGCATTGGACATGCTGAATACAATTCCTAGCATTTTTATATTTATCTTGGTTTCATTTCCGTGACTGTCTTTTAATTGAGCAATCCGTCTTTCCAGTAATTGAATACCCACCACAGATAAAGGTTCTGGTTTAGCAGGAAGTATATAGAAATCACTACCAGCTAAAGCGCTACGAGTCAATAGATTATAGCCAGGGGCGCAATCCAGGAGGATAAAATCATAGTCTTGGCGAACAGATTTTAAGATGTTATTAATCAAAACTCTTTCAAAGCGATTCCAAATCGTTTCAAAGTCCTGTTCACCCAAAGCAACTGCTTGTTGATGCAGCATTTCTGAGACAACAAATTCATCATACAAGTCGATATCTCCCGGTAATAAATCTAGTCCAGGTAGATTACAAACTTGAGATTGAATTATCTCTTGAATCGTCAGTTTTGCGTTTGGTTCTGGATTGACAACTTCATCTATCAGATATCTAAATGTGAGTCTTTGTTTGCGACGCTTGGCAAAATCCAAAGGTGACATCAGACTGAGTGTGGCACTAATTTGGCTATCTAAATCAAGAACAAGCACCCGCTTACCATGATTTTTCGCTAAACAAGTCGCTAAGTTGACGGTAAGGGTAGTTTTCCCTACACCACCTTTCATATTTGCAGTAGCAATTACATATCCCATTGGTTAATTCCTCTGATGACGCTTTCCCATCTAGGTAGCGTACACCCCTGCTGAACAATTGAAACTTCCGTTAAATTTAATATTTTCCGGGACTCAAAAGAGTCGCTTGAGTCATGTTTCCTCAATTGAGGCAGTCAAATTATATAGCAACCCGGTCTGAATTATGCAACGCTGGCAAAGAAAAAACTCGTTCCCCTGAAGTATACGTCTACACTTATCTAACCTGTGAACTTAAGTTGGGAACTTATACTAAAGTTCACATGTCGTTGGTAGAGATACACAGATGATGTGTGTCCTTACGGCATTTCGCTTTGACTTAGCCTAATAATTTTGAACATGGCTAGCTCTCAGAAATAGCTAAATTCCCAGTGGAAACACTACCTATATTATAATTTATTAAATATTTATAAGTATTTTTTATTACTCAAGACAATTAACGCTATGCCATAATCGAACGTAAATCCCGTTATTACCAATAATTTTAATTTTTTAGAGGTAAAAAATATTGCTTTTTAATCCTGAGCTGTGTCGTAACGAAAGCGAAGTTGAAAGCAAACTCATAGTGCAATATTTGCTACCACAGCTAGGGTATACTCCTGATACCTGGCATCAAGAAGTTGCCCTTGGTAGCATCCGCTTAGACTTCTTGGCATTTGCCGCACAAGTAATTCCCTTAGTTTTAGATGCCAACTCACCACTGAGCGTGGTCATGGAGGCGAAGCATCCTAAACAAAACTTAAATAATCACGTCCTCCGGCTCAGGCATTATTTAACAAGCTTGAATGTAAGGTATGGGCTGCTAACTAATGGAAGAGAGATCAGAATCTATGAAAAAATTAAAAATGATGTTCAGCTAGTATTTCAGTGTTAT
Source organism: Komarekiella atlantica HA4396-MV6 (assembly GCA_019359395.1). Lineage (GTDB taxonomy): Bacteria > Cyanobacteriota > Cyanobacteriia > Cyanobacteriales > Nostocaceae > Komarekiella > Komarekiella atlantica. Next base: position 46,245 of record JAHHHK010000033.1, on the reverse strand, counting down.
GGAAAAGAAGTTGAGACAAAGATAGATAAAATTAAAAACTTGATTGGTAGAGACAGCATAAAAGAAGAAAATCTGATAGAAAATTTACAAATACAAATATCAGAAAATAATTTAAACTTTCAAATTGAGAGGCAATATTCAATGAAAACAATTGCGATTTATCATAATAAAGGTGGTGTTGGTAAAACTACTGTTGCAGTAAATCTTGCAGCTGCATTGAGAAAAAAAGGTAAAAGTGTACTTTTGATTGATATAGATTCTCAGGCAAATACTACGTTTGCTACAGGCTTAATAAAATTTCAATTTGAAGAAGATGATGATTTGCGAGAGCAAAATATTTCTCATTTATTAGAATCAGCAGATTTTAACTTCATACCAGAAATTCTACGCCAGTCTAATTATTTTAATGATCCAGAAATAGATGTTGTTCCTTCACATATTAACTTGATCGATAAACAAGATAAGCTAAATAAAATAGCAGTTAGCAGAAGCAGACTAATTTCTAAGCTCAAAATCATAGAACCTCATTATGATATCGTAATTATTGATACACCTCCATCAAGGGATTATTATGCTGAAGTTGCCCTAATTGCTTCTGATTATTTGATAATTCCTTCGGATTTAAAACCATTTGCCAACCAAGGTTTACCAACAGTTAAAAACTTTATTAAGCAAATTAATGAATATAAAGGGCTTATGAGCAAGGAACCTATTAATATAATAGGAGTTCTCGCTTCTAAAATTTCAACTAATTCTAAATTTTTGCAGTACACTTTTCCAAGGCAAAGAAGTACTATATCTGAGCGATATAATCTTCCTTTAATGGAAGCAGTTATTTATGATAGAACTGCTCTTTCAGAATGTATGAATAATACAATAACAGTTGGAGATTTAGAATATCCAGATCCAAGATCAATTATTAAATATGCAGATTCAAAAACCAACGCTCAACAATCTGCTATGGAATTTGAGATGTTAGCTAAAGAAGTTTTACAAAAAATAGGGGTCAACTAATAATGGAGTTTTATACTGTAGATGTCAAAAATATTACTTGTGAAGTTTCTCGTTCCAACTTTACAGATGATGCTGTAAATAGTCTTGCTGATATAATTATAGAAAGCGGAGGAATTATCAGACCATTAATTTTAAAAGCTACGGGCTTAGAAACTTATATAGTAGTAGATGGATACCTAGAATATTATGCTGCTGTCAAAGCGAGAGAAAAAAATTCTCGTCAATGCGAAATGGTCAATGCTTTTGTAATTTCACCTAAAAGTGAGGAGAAAATATCCAAGCAAGTAACTGCGTTTAGAAAATTTGATTCGGTCGCAAAACTAGAAATTAAGACTCCAATTGAAACAACTAATTCAGAATCGATTTCAACAAATAATCCCTCTCATTTGTTTGCCAAGCAAATCAATGATTTAAGGTTAGAACTGGCCCAAGAAAGACAAGAAAGACAGAAGTTATACGACACTCTCAAGTTGATTGAAAGCCAGATACCCAAACAAGTTACACCATTAGATGCATTTAATAGTTTAAGTTTACTAGAACTGACTTTTAGATTAAGGACTGCTGGATTTACTGATAAAAAAGCTGTTCATGTTGCTGAAAGCGTAGAAAAAGAACGTACAAAGAAAAGATTTGAATCTCTAAAAGATGTACTAGCAAGAGTAAAGGTTGCAAGTGGCAAAAAACAGGTTAAAGGTATAAGTAGCGATAAAATGGTAGACATAGTTGATAGCTGGTCACGCATCTTGTTTATTTAAATTTTACTTATAGCTAATTTGAAATAATAATTCGGGGTCAACATGGATGATTTGGAATCCAAAATACTTGAAATATTAAAGCGTGGTACTCCTCTAAGAGCAGTAAAAATTGCTCAAATCCTGGGAGTTGAGAGACGGGAAGTAAACCACTATCTGTATTCTTCATTGAAGAACATGGTTATCCAAGATAGTGAATATAAATGGTCATTTAAGACAAATCAAATAAGTAATAATCAGCGTATCCCAACTCAATCTCAAAAATCTCAAACTCAATCACCAATACCTGTACAGCAAGATAACTCGTATAGTTTTACTAAAAAGGAGATTAAACAAGATACTTCGATTCAACCGCCGATTTCTCAAACTCCATCCTCACAACCAGCCAAGTATGAGAAACTAGAGAGATTTTCTCAAAAACATTTTGAACCAAAATCTCCAACTCCATTATCGCAACCTGTAAAGCAAAGTAATCCATTTGAGGTTGTCAAGAGAGAACTTGCTCAAGTATCTTCAGAACAAAAGATAAAAATTCTAGAAAATGCTTTTACGCAAGATAGATTTTCAAAATTAGAAGATGAGCAGATAAATGCTCTCCAATCAATTTTGGAAGAGGCTAGGCAAGAAGTAAATATAGCCAATACTGCATATACACAAGGAAGACTAAGCTTTTGGAAAGCTAATCGTTTTGCGATCGCAATCGTATCCATTACCTTAGCTATTACTACATTTTTTGTGATTAATCAACTAAAATCTAGCCCAACTTACCAACCTACCCCAACTATCCCACAAAATAGGTAGATTCTCCAACCCTTAATTGAGTATTTGTATTACATAATTGTGGGGCATTGCTTAGCGTTTGCAGTCTTTCTTTGCGCCTTTGCGTGAGGAATTCTCATATATAGGTCTATGCATTCCCGCATAACTTGTAATCATCGGAGACATACTTAAGTGACGACTTCCTCGATTCGCACTTTATTTATCACAAAAGAGGTACCTTATCCACCTGTGGGTGGATCAAGTTTACGTACCTGGCAAAACATCAATATTATGATGAAGTTCGGCCCCGTTGGTGTTTTTTCAGCCTCTAACTGGACTCCTAAAAGTACATCTCTACCAGGGGTTACACTATGGAAGCATTCCAACTTTGCCACACATCGGTCAAACTGGGAAAACTTAGAAAGTCGGTTGTGGTGGCTAAACTCTCGCAGACATCCAGATGCAGATTGGGCTTATACAAAAACTGCTGCTCAAGAATTAGACGAAACCTTGACAAAATTTCAGCCCGATGTCGTAGTTCTTGAGGAGGTGTGGCTATACCCTTACTTGAATGTGGTCAAGAAACATAAATGTCACATTATCTTCGATAACCATAACGTGGAAGCATCTCTATGGCAGCAGAGATACCATGCAGTTCAGGGTTTAAGATCAAAGTTAAAAGCCAAAATTCAGTTAGACCATCTCAAGTCAATTGAAAGCGACTTTACCAAGCAAGTGAGCCAAGTATGGGTATGCAGCGAAGATGACGTGAGCTTGATAAATCAGTTTTACGGACAAGTATCACCCACTTATGCTGTACCTAACGGTATCAATGTAGCCCACTACGACTGTGTGCGCTCCAGTGAATACAGCCCAGAGACGAGATTAGAGAATACCAGCCGGAATGTACTTTTTCTTGGTCAGCTTTCATACTCACCCAATACAGTGGCGGCTGAGTTACTGATTAACCAAATCTATCCCCGGCTGCGGGAGCTATACCCAGATAGCCGTCTGCTGCTAGTGGGGCGCAGTCCGACTAAGTTTATGCTGGATGCTGCTGAGCGATCGCCTGGAATTATCGTTACTGGTAGTGTACCAGATGTGCGGCCCTATTTAGCTGCTGCAAGCGTGATGGTTGTACCACTACTTCAAGGTGGAGGTACGCGCCTGAAAATTGTAGAAGCCTTTGCTGCTGGTTGTCCTGTTGTTAGTACAGCTAAAGGCGCTGAGGGAATCAACGCCAGAGACGGCGAACACCTGCTAATTAGAGAGGTAGAAGAGTTAGTTGCAGGAGTATGTCAAATCTGGTCAGACCCTTCTTTGGGAGAGAAACTAGCTCGTTCTGCTTATGAATTAGTACAAGCAGAATACTCTTGGGAGGCAGTTAGTTGCAAGGTGGAAAAGGCTATCCACAAATTGTTTTGAAGAAGTTATCTAATAGACTGTTTTTTCTAGCACAATGCATTGTGTAAGAACGTTATCAACGACTAAAAATTCATCAAAACGCTGACGAATATTGTCTGGTTCAAACTCAGAATAGCCGTACAATTCTCCAGGATTACCTATTTTCAGCTTTAATCCTGAGTGTTCAACTAGAGAACTAATTGAAATATTAGAACCATATTTATTGGAAGGCTTACTGGTAAATGGATAACAATCTAAGAACAAATCTATTGTTGCTATAAAACAGCCACCGGGTTTAAGAAGGCGTTCGATTTCTTTCGCCAATGATGGTAACTCTTCTGGTGGAATATGTTCAATTGCAGAGATAGAAAAGATGCGATCGTAATAATTACTCTTCAAATTTGCGTTTTGTAAAAAATTCTGAATAAATTTAACTTTACCACCAAAAACATTATTCAATTTATGAAACTGCTCAATAGTAAATATCCAATCAACTTTTTCGCTAGGATTAATCAGAGGGTCAACTGAAGTAACATCTAGACTACATTGAGCTAATACAAATTGAAAACCAGAAGCTCCAGTCCCAACTTCAACTACACGCATACCTGGCTCTAAGGGTGTGGCGAAAAAACACCAGGGATATTCAAAGATGCGTGTCAGGCTATTTATTTGAAAACCAAAGGGGCCAATCTGTTTAATTAACTCACTAGGTAGGTTATAGCGATTACGCCAAGCAAAATTGTTTCCAGTTATTTTGGAATTGGTGTATTGATACCACCATGAAGCTCCCACAGGTGCTTTGTACTTTTGGTTCCAGATAAAAAACTTAGAAGGTATAATCTTAGGTGCTAGCATAATTCAGTTATTTATTTTTAAATTGAGAAGCAAGTTGTACAGTGGGCATTGTAATGGCCACCCTACTATGACCTATTTATATCAAATTCGCTAGTCTAGGAGCTATTTGCTTTCATTATGAGCATCCCAATTAAAGCAAAAAATTTTCGTTTTTTCTTGGGATTTAGTAATACTAACCTCGCGCTTGTCGCAGCACGCTAAACGCCTTACTTCGTAACCCAACTGGTAATAGCGATAGACCTAAACCAGTCCACGCTTTAGTAGTTGAGAAAGACTGTCCCGCCAAAATTAGTTCTCTGCCTTTTGGCGTTTCACCTTTTTCGACTAAACGTAAACCTAATAATAATTGTGTTTCAGCAAGTCGATTTTTTCGGATTTTCTCCAATCTCTGTGAATCAAAGTGATAACTTTCTAAATATTGGATTTTATCAAATAAATAAGGAATAGCTCGATTAATACCTTGCTGTTCTGCGTGATAGCGATATTCCATCAATAACTCTGGTAAGTAATAGCCTTTTTTCCCAGCTAAAGCTAACCGCACGAACAAATCGTTATCCTCGCAATTTTGCAAATTAGGTAACATAAATCCTAATTCTTGCAAGGTTTGACGGCGAAATAATGTTGCTCCAATTTGAAAACTTTGGTGAATAAATACAACTTCTAGCAAATTATCTACGATACCTACTGGTAAATTCGTCCTACCCCAGCGACGAGAATTTTCTTGAGTTTTCTCTCCATCGCGGACATTATTAATATCGATTATCCAATGGTCTGTACCAACAAAATCAATACTAGAGTCTTGTTCAAAAATTGCAGTAGTACGTGCTAGAAAATCAGTTGTTAATCTATCATCGTCATCAAACTTCAAAAAATATTTGCCGCTTGCAGCATCAAAGCCAGAGCACATATTATTGCTTTTGCCAATATTTTGCGGATGACGAATGTATTTAATGCGGTTATCTGTGTACTGTGACATTAACTCAGGTGTACCATCGCCAGAACCGTCATCACAGACAATTAATTCAAAGTCTTGTTCAGATTGCTTCAGTACACTTTCAATGGCGTAAGGTAGGAGATAGGCACGATTAAAAGTAGGAATACAAACACTAATTTTAGGCATATTTTATATATAAATTACTGTCATAGTATCAATTAAAAATTAAATGTATGGCGGTAAATTACCACCATACGGCTAAATTCAAGCGATAGTTCTTTGAATTTTCTTGATAGTCTTTTTGATAAATCGATTGGTTTTTGACGCCATACCTGGTGGTTTTAGCTGTTGTGGTCTTTGTCCTGGTTGTTTGAGAAAACGATAGTACAAAAACTCATCTCTGTAAAGAATATTGACATCTTCCCCTTGAGATAAACGAGCAAAATCACTAGAGGAATAGCTCATGTAGTGAATACGATGAATGGGTTTTAATCCATCTTGATTGTAAAGGACATTATTGATATTTACGAAGGGATCAGCATTGGCACAATTGCCAGTTCTATCTTGACCATTAGGGCTGAGTGTAAAATTAAATAGGGGGCGATCGCACCGCAAAGTCATGTAATTAAACAAAAAAGCGTCATCCCACCATCCATGTCCATTAATCCACTCAATTTCTCTTTTGTCAATTAATTGCTGCTTCATTACTTCAATTTCGTCAGCAGTAAATAATCCTCGTTTAGACCCAAAAAAACTAGAACAATGCAGCTGAGGACGAATATCAGCTTCCGTATATAGCCCAGTTTTCTCTATAACCGAAATATCTAAAGCTGCTACAGCTCTACTCTTAAGATGTTCCCAATCATCAAAAACAAAATCATACTTATCCAGTTTTTCAATTACATCCGTAACTGGCTTCATCGCCAAGCTATCACCGTCATAAAATACAAATTGCTCAAAAACACCCTCAAAGGCGACAAACTTTCTTTGCAAATGACTTTTGTACCAACTAGGACGCGATGCTTTTGTCTCTCTTTCTCTGGGATGAGCCGCCCAAACTTGGTGAGCAAATTCTTCCCAGCGTTTAATCACATCCCAATCCTCAAACAAAATTACGTTCTTTCGAGAATTAATTTCTTGCTTAACTCGGTCTAGTCGTTCATCATAAGGAATAATACAAACTGGGATATCTGCATTAACATTCATCTCAATGCTATTTAGCAAAGCTACTAATTGATCATAGACTACATCATTCGCAAGGGTGTAAATACCGAAAGATTCCATTTGACAAAATCCTTTTTTTCCAGGTTATAAATAGTTTTAGCAATTATGTAAACAGATTGGGGATGACATGATTAAGTATGTATACCTGTTGCAATGGTAGGTAGGCTAGCTTGAAGCATGAAACATACCCCACAAATGAGTCTACAACCAAAAAACATCAATTTTTTTGGTTGCTCTATTTGCTAGGATTCCCAGATATTCAATTAAATAAACATCTTAATAGTAACTTTCTCTTTACCATATCCATCAAGGTAAAGGGATTCGCAAAATTACCAACTTTTTGAATAGGCGTGAATTTTAAATTGATTAGGCAAATTGTGAGATATTATTAATTTTATACAAACTAAACTCTTCATGAGTTGATTGTACCAACCATCTATAATCTAATAATGCTTTCATTCTTAAAAGCCTTGATTTTAGCGGTAGTGCTTTATTTTTGTTTGCAACTCCAAAATAAACATTTTCACCATTTTTAATATAAACAGCACCAGGAAAAGGTAGGGGTTCAAGCGGTGTTCCTTTTTTTGCCAGAGTACTTGTTATGTCACGATGACGATAGGAATTAAAAATGTATTGTGTATATTCTTTATCATATATAGCACTAACCATTTCAGGTACATTATATAAATCATATCTAATGATGTTGCTTGTTCCGCAGTATTGATCAAAACCTTTCCTCATAACACGTATGAGTTTACTACCTTCATTATAAATGTAGCCTTTTTTGATAAACCAACCATTGGCTTGAGGTTTGCTATTAACAAACTCTGCTAAATATTTGCTTACGCAGTCATCAGCATCAACACACATAACATGGGATGGATTCAGTTGCCGAGCATAGATTAATCCCGTTGTAAATTTTGATAGTTTATCTAACTGTTTGCTTTTCCAGTCTTTGCCTTGTAGTTCAAAGTTATGCTCAATATATGTGATGTGAGGATGGCTAAATTCTATCTCAGGCTTTTCATTGCAAACAACAATCACTCTAAAGTCGTTTATAGTTTGGTTACAGATTGATTTTACACACCTTTCAAATAATTTAGATACAGTTTCCCATGATGTAGAAACATATTTGCTTTTGACTGGAACTATAAAAACAAGCATCTTGATATTCCTGTCGGATCTGAATATGGTTACATTTTGCCCTAGGCTTCTATGTAAAAACAACACTTTTGGTGGAACTATACAGTAAATTTACTGTTGTTGTGACTCAATAGCTAACTAGCTTTTTGTTTGCTTTAATTTATAAAAATTTTCCGAATATATATAAGGGATATTTGTGATGACATTTAGCCTGGAATGAAGTCATGGTGTATGTACCACTCACTAGATATCACTTGTATGAACATCTTAATGCTGTCTTCTACCTTTCCCTATCCGCCAACGCGTGGGGGAACCCAGGTGAGGACATTTAATTTACTTAAGTATCTGAGTCAACGCCATGCTATTACCCTTGTGACTCAACGCGATGTCTGCGGCGGATTACACCAACGCAATGTTACAGACGACGAAATAGCAGGATTGCGCGATTGTGTTGATCATCTAGTAGTTTTTGATCGCCCCCTAGATTCTGGAACCACCGCAGGAATACTCAAGAAAATCCAACGCTTTGGCATATTTCTACAACAAGGGACACCACCAAGTGTACTCAACCGCTATTCAGTCGAGATGCAAGCCTGGGTTGATAACTTTGTGCAGCTAGGAAAATGTGATGTGATTACCTGCGAACATAGCGTTAACGAAATTTATGTACAATCGCATTTTCAGAAACGGCTAAAAACCATAGTCAATGTTCATAGTTCTGTTTACGGTAGTTGTCGTAACCAACTAGCAATCGGTATTTCTGAAAATGTACTCAGAGACAAAATTAACCTACCGCTTCTGCGTCGTTATGAACAAAGCTATTGTTCTAAATTCTCGGAAATTGTAGTCACAACTGAAGAGGATAAAATTCAACTGCAAGAATTCAACCCAAATAGTCAAATTACAGTAATTCCTAATGGCGTAGATTTGGTTTCTTTCCCTAGGCGTACCGCCGATCCAGGAGGACATCGCTTAATTTTTATTGGCGCAATGGATAATTTGGCAAACATAGACGCTGTTTGCTTTTTCAGCAATGAAGTCTTGCCAAAAATCCAAAAAGATTATCCTAAAACAACCTTCGATATTGTCGGTTCTCATCCAACACCAGAAGTTTTAGCACTTCAAGAAAAACCGGGAATCAATGTGACTGGGCGTGTGCCTTCGATGGTAGAGTATTTACACAAATCAACTATCTGCGTTGTGCCGATGCGAACTGGGTTTGGCATTAAAAATAAAACTTTAGAGGCAATGGCAGCAGGTGTGCCTGTAGTGGCAAGCGATCGCGGCTTAGAAGGACTATCTGTAGATGGCGCTAGCAAATCATTACGGGCATTACGAGCAAACAAGCCAGCCGAGTACGTCAACACTATTAGTCAACTATTTGACAATGCATATCTGCGCTCGGAATTATCTCGCAACGGTAGACAACTGGTAGAAACAGAGTTTACTTGGGATATCGCTGGTAAAAGTTATGAACAAGTTTGTCTTGGCGGAGGATGAGCATAATTCTTGTGTAATCAAATTTTCTGCTTGTTGAAGAGATAGGATTTACTAGAAGAGTAAGATTTAAGGAGCAAACCCCTGTCTTTGCAATTTATTACAGTTCCTCCCGCAAATTCTCAGCCACCCGCAGGCTTAATCGTGACTTTGCATGGTTGGGGTGCAAATGCCCAGGATGTGGCATCTTTATTGCCATTTTTCAACCTGCCTGATTATCAGTTTATGTTTCCTAATGCGCCTTATCCTCATCCCCATTCGCCTGTAGGTAGGGCATGGTATGACCTGAGAACAGAAAATATGTATCAGGGCTTAGCAGAAAGTCGGCAACTGTTAGTAAATTGGTTGCAATCTTTAGAGAGTAGTACTGGCGTACCTCTATCGCGCACCATTTTGAGCGGATTTTCTCAAGGTGGAGCAATGACTTTAGATGTAGGATTAAATTTGCCCCTAGCTGGTTTAGTTGTGATGAGCGGATATTTACATCCTGGTGCAGGAACAGTAACTCAAAGTAGTATTCCGCCGATTTTAATCGCGCATGGAAAATATGATGAAGTTGTGCCACTACAAGCTGCCTTAAAAGCCAGAGAGACTGTAGAATCCCAAGGAGTGGCAGTTGAATATTACGAATTTGACATGGGGCATGAAATCAGTCCACAAATGTTAGAGGTGGTACGGAATTTTGTCGGGAATGCAATTAACTAGTTGATCGTTACAAATTTTTTATAAATTCTAGTATAAATCCTGAAAAATTTCACGAAATCCACGCCTTCTAATGAGTAATATATATTGGGTGGCTGCGTAATAGCGCAATTTCACCCATGCTGAAGGCGAGTGCTGCATAAGGGAGGGGCAAGCATTATGACAACTCTAAGCATTTCCAGGAAAGAAATTGCTGCCATGACTTCGGCAGAAGTAGAACAGTTGGCTACACGTTTGGAACTGGATAATTACAGTAATGCTTTTGAGGGTTTGAATGATTGGCATCTACTACGAGCGATCGCATTTCAGCGTCCAGAGTTAGTTGAACCCTACATCTACCTCTTAGACTTGGAACCCTACGATGAAGCGTAACAATTTTTGATTTTAGATTTTAGATTGGGTCAACTGGCTAGAATCAGAGATGATCAAGGTTAAATGTATTACTTGGTTGTCTGAAACTTATAATGCCATTACCACTTAATCCAAAATCCAAAATCCGTCTTGAAAAGGTTGGCACGGAGGGAAACCCTCCCTACAACTTTTCGCCAAATCCAAAATTGAAAAGGGTTGTAATTGGCGTAGGCGGCGGGATCGCCGCCTACAAAGTTTGTGAAATAGTTTCGACACTGTTTAAAACAGGTGCAGAAGTTCGAGTCATTCTCACTCGTTCGGCGCAAGAATTTATCAAGCCTCTAACTTTAGCAACCCTATCCCGTCATCCTGCTTACACAGATGATGATTTCTGGCAACCAACTCACACCCGTCCATTACATATTGAGTTAGGTGAATGGGCGGATGTGTTAGTAATTGCCCCCTTAACAGCCAATACACTAGCAAAGTTAGCCTACGGTATGGCTGACAATTTACTTACAAATACTGTGTTGGCTTCCACTTGTCCGGTGCTGTTGGCCCCAGCAATGAATACGGATATGTGGGAACAAATAGCAGTGCAGCGGAATTGGCAACAATTATTAACAGATAGTCGATATCATGGTGTCGATACAGCGTCAGGGTTATTGGCGTGCGATCGCGTTGGTGCTGGTAGGATGGCAGAACCCCCAGAAATTTTAGTTTACATCCAATCGCTGTTGCATACTCAAGGCAAACGAGATTTAGCAGGTAAAAGAGTGTTAATTAGTGCTGGAGGAACGCGAGAGTATCTTGACCCAGTAAGATTTATTGGCAATCCTGCCACGGGTAAAATGGGATTGGCTTTAGCGCAAGCTGCACTCCACCGAGGCGCAAATGTCACCCTCGTGCATGGCCCAGCCACTTGGAATGTACCATTGGGAGTGCAAGCAATTCCCGTTGTAAGTGCCGACCAAATGCAGCACGCCATGCTAGAGTATTTAGCCAACGCTGATGTCATTGTGATGTCAGCAGCGGTAGCAGATGTGAAGCCAAAAGATTATAGTACAAAGAAATTGCCCAAGCGATCGCTTCCCCAAGCCCTACCCCTAGAACCTGTACCAGATATCGTCGCCCAATTAGCACAACTCAAACAACCACATCAGCTGTTAATTGGGTTTGCGGCACAAACTGGAGATATTGTTACACCAGCATTAGACAAGTTGCACAGTAAAAAATTGGATGCTATTGTTACCAATCCCATCGATCAACCCGAAACTGGTTTTGGCAGCGATCATAATCAAGCGATATTCTTAGACAAGCAAGGGCGTCAGCTAGAAATTGCACCCTGTTCTAAATTACAAATGGCCCATCAATTATTTGATTTTATTAAAAGCTTTTAGGTCAATAGATAGTTTCGTATTGTACCAAAAGTGCGATCGCCTGTCTCCAATTTGGGCAGATTACAGGCAACGTTATAAATTAATAAGTGTATCTGCAATACCGGACTTGTTCTGGCTTGATCTCAATAGCAAAGGTTTGGAGATGTCTACTTTATCAGAAACTTCTATCCTTGCAGCAATACTGCTGGTAGCTTTCGGCATTTTGGGCTGGGGCTTTTATCGCGCCAGACCTTTTGGTAAGCTGGGAATCTTGGCCTGGTTACAGTCGGTGGTGTTGATGGCTCCCTGGCTGCTATTTTTTGGATTGTTTGCAGCCGGAATTTATATCAATATAGTTGGTATCTTGTTTTTGGTGGTCGGTTCCGCTGGGCTATACATATATTTGGGAAGACAGCTACGCGCAGCTGGGCAAGATGCTCTACTCAAGCAGCGAGCCACAGAAAGACTCAATGCTGATTCCTCATCTGAGACAAATTCTACAGAGTCAGCAGTAATTGCAGAATTAAAATCTGAAGTACCGCCAATACCGGATGATGACTTAAATGCAATTAAAGGTATTTTCGGTATTGATACGTTTTTTGCCACAGAAACCATCGCTTACCAAGATGGAGCTATTTTTAAAGGTAATTTGCGGGGAGAACCAGAAGAAGTTCACAATCGTTTAACTACAAGTTTACAGCAACGCCTTGGTGATCAATATCGTCTGTTTCTAGTGGAAAACACAGACGGTAAACCCGTAGTCATTGTCCTACCGAGCCGCAATGATCCCCGTCCGATGTTGTTATCGCAAAAAGCCTTTGCAGGTGTCCTCTTGGTAGCAACCATTGCCACAAGTCTAGAAGCCGCCGGATTAGTACTGAATTTTGATTTCTTTGCCAACCCTGGGCGATTTCAAGAAGCCCTGCCTATAGGTGCTGGTATATTTGCGATTTTGGTAGCTCACGAAATCGGTCATTGGTTACTTGCTCAGCGTCACAAAATCCGCCTCAGCTGGCCCTTCTTTTTACCTGCTGTGCAAATAGGCTCTTTTGGTGCAATTACCCGTTTTGAATCTTTGTTACCCAATCGCAAGGTTCTATTTGATATCGCTTTGGCAGGGCCGGCAGTCGGTGGTATTGTTTCTCTATTAATGTTGATCACTGGCTTGCTACTTTCTCACCCAGGCAGTTTATTTCAATTGCCCAATCAGTTTTTCCAAGGCTCGATTTTAGTAGGAAGCTTAGCGCGGGTTGTACTTGGTTCTGCTTTGCAGTCGTCTCTAGTGAGTGTCCATCCCCTAGTAATTATTGGTTGGTTGGGGTTAGTAATCACCGCTTTGAACTTGATGCCCGCAGGACAACTAGATGGTGGACGCATTGTCCAAGCAATTTATGGGCGCAAAACCGCAAGACGGGCAACGATCGCAACTTTAATTTTACTAGCGTTAGTATCTTTCGGTAATGTTCTTGCCATGTACTGGGCGATCGTGATTTTCTTCTTGCAACGAGATCCAGAACGCCCCAGCTTGAATGAAGTCACAGAACCCGACGATGCCAGAGCCGCTTTGGGGCTTTTGGCTTTATTCTTGATGATTACCACGCTCTTGCCCCTGACTCCCGCCTTGGCTGGGCGTTTAGGAATAGGATAATGCTTATGGAACCAACACCCAAACAAGCAATATCCGCAATTTGAGTGTGCGCCCAACTTACCAGGGTTTATAAACAAATAGACCTTGTAAGATTGGACGAGCGCACCAGAAATATTTATATCTTGGCTAATAATTCAATAGAAGCTGAGGTAACACCAACTGGAGAAATTCTTTGGTTATGACAAAACCTAACTTTCAACAAATGCCTTTAGAACAGCTAAGAGCTTATATTTTGGAACATCGCAACGACGATGAAGCATTCCATATTTACATTGACAGAAGACGTACCCAATCTCCAAAACAGGTGCCGATGACAATTGAAGAAGCGGAGGCTGAATTACAGAGACGATTTGGACAGCAAGCTAGTTAAAAGACTATGACAGATTTTTAAGTGATTGTCGGTGAACCTTCACTGAAATCGAGCGATGTGTTCACCGACAGGTTGTTAAGAAAATTAAGTGGATGGTTTCCAACCCGCTAGCAGATTCGGATAAGCTGTTGGTGTGGGGAAGATTTTTTGGAAGCCAGTCTGTCGCTCTTGGGGCTTTTCTTTGCTCATGTTCCAGAGAGTTTCATAGAAAAAGAATGATACCCCGGCAAAGTTGCGATCGCGTACTTTTTGCACTTGTGTCTGAATCTGTTGCATTGGTACAGCTCTATTTTTTAACCCAGCCAGAATGCCGATACTCACGGGAATATGGCTCTTTGCCGCTTTCACTTCTGGGTACTCTAATTCGCTGACAAAGACATTCAAGTCATCTCGATATATCTGCAAAACCAGTTCTTCGATAATTCCCATACGTTCCCATTTCTGCCAGTCTGCTAAAAAGTATTCGTAGGAGAAACGTTGAGGATTAGGCGCAACAGAAACGAGGCAATCTTTTTTAGTGGCTTTGATAGCTTTGAATACTCGCTTTGTAAAGTCGGTAATTTTGTTAGCCCTCCAGCGCACCCATTCTGGATCTTTAGAATTTTTGGATGGCGCTCTACCTCGATGTTCTTTTTTATAAAGTGCCACTGTATAGGCATCGTATCCCAATTCTGATGGCAAGCCAAAATGATCATCAAATTGAATTCCGTCGATATCGTAGTTTCTGACGATTTCAACAATTAGATCTTGAATGAACTGTTGTACTTCTGGGCGAAAAGGATTTAGCCAAACGCGATTATGTGTCCCTTCTTTAATAATCCGCGTACCGTTGCTGCGACTGGTGAGCCATTGAGGACGATTTTTCGCTAATAGAGAATCCGCTGGCGCCATAAAGCCAAATTCAAACCAAGGAATAACTGTTAAACCTTTTTGATGTCCCACATCGACAATTTCTTTGAGAATATCTCGCCCTTGCAGTCCGGGTGTGGGATCGAGCGATCGCCCGATAACTTTGGCTGCAACTTTACTGGGATACAGTGTATACCCCCAATTCCAAACCGCTGGATATATAGTATTAAAATTGAGTTCATCAAGACGCTGCAAAGATCCCTTGAGGCGATCGCTTGAAAACAGCACATCGCTATCAATATTTGTTAACCACACGCCTCTTAACTCAGATGATGATGCTCTCTGAGGAACAGTTTGAGCGTTTATCGGGAACGATAGCATGACTGTAGCCACCATACTCAAGGTCACTATGACGGCAAACAACCTCGGCTTTATGCTTTGGCGAGTATTCCACCAATTATGAAGCTCAACACACCACTTTACAAACCTTTTCATCATTTGCTACAGAGATCATCAAATTATGAACAATGACTGGCATGTGTAGATATAAGTTGCGTTATCGCCCTACATCAACCATTAGCCAGTAAGTTTTCTCTCATTTCCTGAAGTTATTGTTAAGCCTTTGTATAGTATTTATTTTGACATTGTTAAAATTATGGCTACTGTGTCGCCTTCAGATGTGACAATCTAGAGAAGTATACGGTAATAATTTTACTGCTAATTTTTCCCTGTCTTCTCTGATCCATACTCAGTTGATATTACCTCCACATTAACCCTTAACTGTAAATGTGGAATAATACACAATATCTTCGCTTATTAGCTGATGCGTAAGATTATGCTAAGTATTACAGAGAAAATCTCATACAAATTACATAGATCCCATTTGTAACCAAAAGTTAACAGATAAGCGGATATTACTCAGCTATTTTTAAAATAAAAGCAGGATTTTTAATGATCAGTCTAAGTAATTCAGAAGATGGCAACGTTAGCACCACAGCGGCCACTGAGCGTCTAGCAAGAGCAATGACAGTATCGGCTGGAGAGTTTTCACTGATACTAGCATGTTGTAACTGTGTCACAACCCAGCAGCAAATACTGAATTCGTTGACAGAATTTTCACCAGCTAACATCCAAGACATTCTGCTTACACCTGAGCTTGAGACACTATATACGACTATCGTAACTACAATTGGTGATACTCAACCCGAAGCTTTGATGGTGCGAGGTTTAGAATCCATAGTAGCAATTAATCAACTAATCATCAGTACCAATCTCATCCGAAATGAGTTTCGGAAAAAGTTTCGGTTTCCCTTGGTGTTGTGGGTCAATGATGAAATTCTTCGTAAGCTAGTTTGGCTAGCACCTGATTTCAAAGATTGGGCGGCTAGCACTATTAGATTTGATGTACCGAGCAACCAATTAACTGAATCTGAACAGCAAGCAATTAGCGCCTAAGCCCGACTCTATCCAAATCACAAGATAAACCTAATATTGCTTGATATATAACACTTACGTAATTTATTATAAATTTTCTGTAAATACTCAGGAACAAACAATCAGTACATCCGCGTCTATCTTTACATCAGTCGGTAAAAACAGATGCCAATTTAGTCCCAGCTAGTTCGGTTTGGGAGCATGTACTTTTTTGGGTATTACTAAATCAAATAAATGACGCTAATAAAGATTTGTTGCATAGATGCATAAATTCCCAATTCACCTGCGATAAATTAACAAAAATTTAAATTGTTGAGGCTAGATTTTATACTTCCATCCCAATACTTGTCGGGTTTTGCGGGAAAAGGGGAACGGAAAGGAGAAAGAAAAAACCTTTGACCTTGACTCTTTAACCTTTTCTCTAAACCAAATTCCGAGTTGAAAATGCAAAACCTCAAGTAGTATTGATTTCCATCCTACAACGCTTTTTGCCATTAGTTGCTAGTTATTAGTACTTTGGCTTTTGACTAAATATATGCAGATTACTAGCTAATTCCAAATCTGGATCATATTACTATGAAAAATATCTTGAAAGGCAACCATACCAGCAATCAAGGACGAATTGTCACTGCTTGGTTTCTGACTGTCATTTTGTCTGTTTGTAGCGGATTAATTCTAATTAAAACTGCCTCCGCTGCTTCTGCAAACCTCTCGTTAGAAACTGGGAATTCTTTGCGCTTAGCTTCTACAAAGAATCCCATTAGCAACCTACCAGCAAATTTTCCACAATCTGTAAAAAATGCCGTTTTACGAGCCGCCTCTGTACGTTTGCAACTGCCAATTTCTCAATTAACTATTACTGAAGCTCAACAGCGAACTTGGAACAATGGCTGTTTAGAATTAGCCAATGCTGATGAATTTTGTACCCAAGCTTTAGTACCAGGTTGGCGTGTGGTTGTTGGGTCTGCTAACCAAAGTTTGGTTTATCACACCGGTCAAAAGGGTTCCGTAATCAGGCTAAATGAAAAGGCTAGTGAAACTAAACTGGCCCCTGTACCAATTCCCGCAAGTGAGTTACCACCACCATTAGACCAAGGTGTAGTGTTTCGAGAAATATCTAGTGGAGGCTTTGCTGGTTTCACATACGAAACTGTTTTACTCAATGACGGGCGCTTGATTCGGGTGCGGATTGGTGATGCTAATGATTCTGAGCGTAGTGTTCGCCGCGTTTCTGTACAACAAGTTAAACGGTTTGAGCGACTACTAAAGAGAAGACAATTTAGTGACTTCAAGAATCTCAGTTATCCAGCACCCAGCGGTTCTGCTGATTTCATCACTTACACTCTCACCAGTCAAGAGGGTACGGTTCAGTACAACGATATTTCTCAAGAGCACCTACCAAGGAGGTTACGAGCAGTAATCACTGTCTGGAATCAGATTATCAGCAACGCACAATGATGATTTCGAGATTGATACGCTTGAGTTAAGGATAATTTTAGCGGGCTGTCTTATTAATTTTGATGGTTATATGTGTTTGTAGTAAGGACTTTAGTCCTTGATTTTTTAAGCACTGAAGTGCTTACTACTAACCTCTCAAAAATTTTGTGACAGATTCAGTCGTTTGGGTTCTACAAGTATTTTTATTTAGGGTAATAAAAGAGCGCCATCAGTCTTTTTCAAAGCAAAACAAAATTAAACTCCGATTTGTCTGTCGGAATTTAGTTGTATTTTTTTGAGATTTGATGGTAGTATTATAGTTGTAGTAAATACTTCCGGCGATAATGAGCCATCAAAGTGGATACTCACACCACCGTTGGGTACAATCTCATAATCCTGCAAAGCTAGAGCTGAAACTGCTACAAAAGCAACATAAAGAACCGATGTTCTACTATTTTGCTTACGGCTCTTGTATGTGTCCGGTGGATTTGAAGCGATCGCTTGGCGAAAACACTCACCCCTACGTCATCGGGACTGGAATCCTCAGAGGTTATCGGCTTGGGTTTTATCTCTATTCTGATCTGCGTAAATGTGGTGTTCTGGATGTAGTGAAAGACCCCAAAGCCAGCGTCAAAGGTGTACTTTATCAGTTACCCTCCCGGCTCAGTGAATACTTGGATAAACGTGAAGGCGTTTCCCAAAATGTCTATCGTCACGAATCAATAGATATTCACTGCCAAGATCAAATATACAAAAACGTTCGCACCTATGTAGTGGTTAACAAGCTTACAGAAGAAGCTGCGCCGAGCGACTGGTACTTTAACGTTGTTTTACGAGGTGCTATCACCTGCGGACTACCAGAAGAATACTGTTGGCATTTGTTTAACCACATGCACCAATTACAACAGCGCTATCAAGACACGCAAATATTACGATCTGCGTAAGAGTTTCAAAGGTGACGCTGGACTTATCAAGGGGATCTTTGTTTTTTGGCTCGGCTAAGAGTGAACTTTTGATAAGAGGAACAAGATGATGATATCTACAACTGTTAATTACACGGGGAGTGACATCTGCATTCGTATTCCTCAGCACTACCATCGCCAACCGATTATCTCGCGATTAATTTCTCGCTACGATTTAACAGTAAATATTGCAGCAGCTATTTTAAAAGTTGATACCAGAGACGACGGTTGGTTTAATCTAGAAATACAAGGTAGTTTTCAACAGGTAGAAGCAGGTATTGCCTATCTCCAAAAGCTGGATATAAAGATTGAGCAGCTAAATTTGACAAGCCTTGATCAGGAAGATACAGATATAAAGTGCTTATGTATGAGTAGCGATCGCTGTAATAGCTTCCAGTCAAGTCCCCACCAAGACAATGAAGCAGAATTTGATTGGAGCGTAGTCCAAAGACAAACAAATCGGGCGAAGTTTCATGTCTGCATTTCCCGAAACTACCGTTATTCTCCGGTAATTGCTGGACTGGTTTCATTAGGATTAACTGTAAATATAGTTGGAGCTTCATTAAATATAGATACTAAAGATGATGGTTGGTTTGATTTAGAAATTTGGGGTAATCCGCAGCAGATTGTTTTTGGCTTGAGGTATTTAAAACAACTAGGCTTGCAAATTTGGTTATAAGCGATCGCCCAATCTGCAAAAATTCAAAATAATTACAATTTTTTATAGTGTATTAGAGGTATAAAACTATGACTCATGCTTGCTGCGGCCCCGGTTATGCTTCTCCAGAAGCAGCTATCAATGCAGAACAAGAAAAGGTACTTTATGCGATCGCTCTTTATACAGGTACAGGTATCGAACAGCCAGATTATCTTGCTACCGTAGACGTTGATCCCAATTCTCCAACCTACTCCCAAGTGATTCATCGCCTATCTGTACCTTATATTGGTGATGAGTTACATCACTTCGGCTGGAATGCTTGCAGTTCTTGTCATGGCGACACCAATAAATCCCGGCGGTTCAGTGTGATTCCTGGACAACGCTCTAGCCGCATCTATATTGTTGATACAGCAGATACGAAAGCACCCACACTGCATAAAGTCATTGAACCAGAAGAAATCAAAGAAAAGACTAACTTAACCGCCCCTCATACAGTACACTGCCTAGCAGATGGTCATGTGATGATTTCCATGCTGGGTGACAGCGAAGGTAATGGCCCCGGTGGCTTTTTGTTACTGAATGAGAATTTTGACATTGTTGGACGCTGGGAAAACAAAGCCGACGCCATGAGATTTAACTATGACTTTTGGTATCAGCCGCGTCATAACGTTATGGTGAGTAGCGAGTGGGGCGCACCCAAAACCTATTATCCTGGATTTGACCTCAACGATGTAGCAGCTGACAACTATGGTCATCATATACATTTCTGGGATTGGTCAAAACACGAGATTATCCAAAGTTTTGATTTGGGAGAACAAGGATTACTGCCTTTAGAAGTGCGCTTTCACCATAACCCCGACAGCACTCATGGATTTGTCGCAGCAGCACTGAGTAGTAATGTCTGGCATTGGCACAAGTCTAATGGTCATTGGGAAATAAAGAAAGTAATTGATGTGCCATCGGTGGAAGTGGAAGGCTGGCCGATCCCTGTGCCATCATTGATTACTGATATCTTGATTTCAATGTGCGATCGCTATATTTACTTTTCCAATTGGTTGCATGGAGATATTCGCCAGTACGATATTAGCGATCCCTTAAATCCTAAACTCACTGGTCAAGTTTGGTGCGGTGGTTTGCTGGGTAACAGCGGCGAAATTCAAGGTCATAAATTAGCTGGCGGGCCGCAAATGCTACAACTAAGTCTGGATGGCAAACGGCTTTATGTGACGAATTCCCTATTTAGCACTTGGGATAATCAGTTTTACCCTGATATGTCCAAGACTGGCTCATATTTGTTGCAGATTGATTGCGATACTGAAAATGGCGGGTTAAAAATCAACGAAAATTTTTATATTGATTTTGGTAAAGAACCCGCAGGCCCTTCTCGTGCTCATGAGATGCGCTATCCTGGCGGTGATTGTACTTCTGATATTTGGGTGTAGTAAAGGACAGGTAAAATGCTGTCAGATGTCACATTTAATCTAATTCATACCAATTTAAAAAAGAATGTGACAGATAGACCATGTAGAGATGTTGCAATGCAACGTCTCTAAATAATTTTTGTTTTGAATAAATTTTTGAAGGACATTCAGTAATATTTACTAATAAATAAACAATAACGATTATCTGCTGTCGGCTCATAACTTAAGTTGTCAGCAATTGCAGCCATGATTTTTAAACCCCGCCCACGCTCTTGATCATTTTCCTCTAATTCAGATGTTTCTCGCAATTCTTGCTCTAAGTTAAAGGGTTTACCTTGCGACCAGATACGAATTTCTATTTGTTTATCTAACCGTAAAACTTCTATTTCAATAGGAGTTTCAATGGGTAAATTTTTGTGGGCATGTTCAACAATATTAGCAAAACCTTCTATTAGCAACGTTTGACATTGCCACCATATTTTTTTATCTGGAATGGGTGGTTGGTTTATCTGCTCGAACCAAGATAATACCTGAGACGAAGCGGTCAGGTCTGTATTAACTTTTAGATGAATGTGATTATTCACTTTTTAACAATTAAAATAGTTTGACATTATCATATTCGAGGGTTAATTTATTTAATTTGAGTAATTTTACTATACATTCTTAACTAAATTACATGTAATTTGAATGAAAGCAATTATCTAGTTTTTATTCTACTTATTACAATGTCAGTTTATGTTAAAAATCTTGGTTATTGATGATGATCCCATCGTGCGAGCTGCACTTAAAAGAACACTCCAAAAACAGGGTTATGATACAACTGTAGCCAGTAATGGTGAGGAAGGAATCACGCAAGCACAACTGCTACGTCCCGCGCTAATTATTTGTGACTGGGTGATGTCACAGCTAGATGGATTGGAAGTGTGTCGCCGAATTAAGGCAAATCCAGAGTTAGCAACTACTTTTTTTATTCTGTTGACTGCAAAGGGAGCAGCTCCAGGAGAAGAGGAAGATCGAGTTAGAGGATTGGATGCAGGAGCAGACGAGTTTATCTCGAAGCCAATTGAGATGAACGAATTAAAAGCACGAGTCAGAGCAGGACTGAGGCTACACCAACTGAATCAGGATTTACAAAGTCAAAAGCAAGTTTTAGAGACACTCAATCAGAATTTACAAACCCAAAAGCAAATTTTGGAAGCAGAATTATCTGAAGCGGCTGATTATGTGCGATCGCTTTTACCCTCAACGCTTATAGGAGCAGTCAGAGCAGAAGCACTATTTATTCCCTCAAAACAATTGGGAGGTGATAGCTTCGACTATTACTGGATTGATGATGATCATTTAGCTATTTATCTATTAGATGTCTCAGGACATGGAGTAGGTTCAGCCTTATTATCTGTATCTGTGCTTAATGTTTTGCGATCGCAATCCCTGCCCAATACTAACTTCTGTCAGCCTAGCGAAGTTCTAAAAGCACTCAATCATGCTTTTCAAATGAGAAATCACGGTGATAAATACTTCACAATTTGGTATGGAGTTTATGACCGTCTTAAACGTCAACTCGTTTATGCCAACGCTGGACATCCACCAGGTGTACTGTTATCGGGTACACCTGCGACAAAAATCCAAGTTAGACAATTAGACTCTTTAGATCTGCCAATTGGTTTTTTGCCTGATGTCAACTTTGATGATGCTGTCTTTGATATCGAAGAAAATAGCACTTTATACATCTTTAGTGATGGTGCTTACGAAATTAATCAGCCAGACAGCAAAATGTGGGGTATTGATGCTTTTATTGATTTATTAATCAACTGTAGCCAAGAAAATACTCGTCATTTAAACCAGATATTAACTCACATTATGAACTTAAATACCAAGAACAATTTTGATGATGATTTGTCTTTACTAAAAGTTAACTTTGGTTAGTATAGATAAAATTTGCATTCAATCATCATTGGAATTAGCAATTGAAATTTTTCAATTGCTGAGTAACTTATTGGGTTGCAAGTACTTGACGATTGAATTCATCTTGATCAGCAAATGTTTGGAAAATTCGATCTAGTTTGGTTAATTCAAAGAGCATCTTTACTTGATCATTAACAGAGCAGACAAAGAGTTTACTATCTGCTTTTCGCACAGTTTGCATTGCTGATACTAGAGCACCTAAACCAGAACTATCAATAAATTTTACATCTTTAAGGTCAATCAGCAAAATATCAGATCCGTTCTTAATAACTTCACTAACTTCCTGACGTAGTTGATTGCCTCTAATCCCATCTAAAATACCAGATGGTTCTAATACTGTTACTTTAAGATTCATAGTTTTAAGTTTCTATTATTTTGTACATTGCTATTTTGGCATTTGACTATTAAAACGGCAAGGTATCATACAATAAATCTCTTATATAAATCACAATTTTTTAAATCGAATCACAGCGAAAAGTTCTGTAGGCGGGTTTCCCGCCGTAGGAAACTTTTCAAGACAAATGAACACGGATAAACACCGATATTTGTCTGTCTTGAAAAGCTTCCCGCCGTAGGAAACTTTTCGCTGTGTTCATTTGTGTTTATCTATGGTTTATTTTGCTCTTATTCCGGCTTTTCAAGAAGTCTAATTATTCTTGTATTAATACTTGTTTATTACTATTTGCCATTGCAGCAAAGAAGCTAGCATCAACCCATTGTCGAGCAATTTCAAAAGCTTCAAAATAACCATCCTTTTGACCTAATTCTCGTGCCCAGAATCGAGATAAAACGAGTATAGCGTCGAGTTGCATAAATGCTTTAGACATTTCTGATTCATAACAACCAATAGCTGCAATTTTTTCCTCAATCACGGGGGTTATATCCACAAAAAAGTTGGGTTCAAACCCGCGCAAAAAAACAGGTGGCGCTGAATACCACAGAGGAATATTTTTACGAGTAGCCACATTAGAAATTGCGATCGCACATACTTCATGATCTCTATGCCCATATTTTTCAGATTGTGGTGCATGAGTAATAATCAGATTTGGTTGCCAACGTTTAATAGCTTCTTCAGCAACTTTAATCACTGTTTGTGTTGAGAAATTACACTCCTCAAGAGCATAAAACTCGTAAGTTGCGCCGATAATTTTACCAGCTGCCTCTGCTTCTTGATGACGTGTACCCTTTATAGCCGAGCTAGAAAGACTGCCATCAGTTAAAATCAAGCAGCGAACGTTCCATCCCGTCTTAGACATTAAACTGAGAGTACCAGCAGCAGGTAATACTTCATCATCAGCATGAGCATAAATTGTTAAGACAGTTTGTTGAGCAAATTTGTTGGAGTCCAAATAAGGGTTCATAGCTGTTTTATTTTTAAATTGTACATTTCTCATGGAGATTGTCCTTCGTCATGAGTCATTTGTCCTTTGGATACTCATGACAGCCACAACTAAAAAAATGTACCTAATAAGCACATCAATTTATTAGATATCTTTTGCTGGTTCCCAGAAAGAAGCTCGGATAATAGCCCACAAAAGGAACAAATTATAAATAGCCCAAGCACTATTTAATAGGTGAACCCAAGGAGAATTTAAATGACCAATTACAAAGCGATAAAGACTCCACAATATACCTAAAATAGTAAACAAGAAAACGAGTAATTGAGGCCAAACAAGTTGGAGATAAATTCCAGACTGGCGCTGTTTAGGCGTTACTTGAAATTTTAGATTGCCTCCAATAAATACACTCAACACAGCTTGGATAAACAAAGGAAATAAGGCGATCGCGTATTGCTCTGCTCGCCAAACTTCTCTAGCGGGAATGCCCCAAGTAGCTGCGATAAAAGTCAGGCGGTTGATCATAAAAGCCGGGAAAAAGTGGAGAGCAAAATCAGGGCCGTAGGTTTTCACTGGAACAATATCCGTGAAAAAATAAATAATTGGACAAGAGATAAAAACAACAGTAGCAAAACCCGAAAAGTAACTATACATTGTCTTAAAATAATGCAACCGTTGCCAAAATGTTAGCCCTGATTTCGTGAGTGGATTTTCTCGAAGTAGCACTTGAATAGTACCTTGTGCCCACCGTAATCGTTGTTTTAAAGTAGATTTTAAATCATCGGGTGCTAAACCTTCTGCTAAAAGTTCATGATGATAAACAGATTTCCAACCAGCGCCATGCAGACGCATAGCTGTATTCATATCTTCTGTAATACTATTGCTAGATACACCACCAACTAATTGG
This sequence comes from Komarekiella atlantica HA4396-MV6, assembly GCA_019359395.1. GTDB lineage: Bacteria > Cyanobacteriota > Cyanobacteriia > Cyanobacteriales > Nostocaceae > Komarekiella > Komarekiella atlantica. The sequence continues at coordinate 21,243 of JAHHHK010000033.1, read as the reverse complement.
AATTCATCTAAACGTTTTTCATCTTTAGCAAACTCATCAGAAAAGTATTGCAATCCAACATTAATGAGTGCTTCACGTCTCAATATTGCATCTGTTCCTGTATAGAAAGCGGCATTCATGCCATCTTTACCCTGTTGGAGTGGGCCATAAAATAAATGTGCTTGATGTCCAAAAGGATCGCCTGGAGGAATGTTGTAAAAATCCTGGGGAGTCTGTACAAAAGCAATTCGATTATGTTCATATTTTCCTGTAAAAATATTGTAAGTGTAGAAATATGGCAAGACACGCTTGAGAAATTGTGGCTTGGGAATATGATCAGCATCTAGAGTAAGAATAAAATCGCCTGAAGTTTCCCCAGAAAAAATCGCATAATTGAGATTGCCAGCTTTAGCATGGTGCGGTACGCCAGCTGGTTTTGGGCGAGCAATGTAACGAAAACGAGCGAGTTCAACTAACTCAAGTTCTTTTTGGCGAATAGCTTCTTCTAATAACAGCCGTTCAGCGGTGAGGCGATTACTTAATGTTGTTGCAGGAGAATTACTAATACTTTGATCAGCAGGATGCAACCATAAAATTAACTGTTGCAAACTTTGCACAAATCCGGCAGCAGTTTGGTCAACACTTTGAGCTTGTTCTGGTGATAATTCTTGTAACCATTGTTCAGCAGCTTGAGTATTAGGTGTCAACTTTTCGAGTTGCTGAAAGCGCTTTAATAAATAAGCATGTTCTGCGTAAATCTGAGCAGCTTCTTGCTGTAGTAGTGGGGACTGTAAATCTTCGATACAGAGCTTTTCCGTCATAGCTCGCATAGCAGCTGAGTTACCATCATCCAATACATAAACGCGCAACTTTGTTGGAGGATAATCAATTGCTAGAGCCGCCTGAGCAGTTTGTTCTACAATTTCTGGTGGTTCGTTGTAACATGTCACAAACACATCTACAGTAGGCCATTCAGATCTGGGTAGAGGTGGGGTCATCTGGTCGATAGACTTAATCTGTCGGACTAAAGGACGCCACAAGCCAATCACAAACATTACACCACCAAAAAAGCTATAAATTTCTGCTAGCAGCAACGGAATAGAAAGCCACAGCGCCTCAAAATTGATTGAATGGGTGATGCGCCATTGCAAATACCAAATACCAAAAATTAAATTAATTTCTGCCAAATAGCGAAATAGTAGCGTTCTTTTTTTTAAGCTTGAGCGACTATTGCCTGAAAAAGTGGATGAATTGTCAATAACGGGAACTGAAGTCATATTGATACCAAAAATAAAAATACAGACCCAACAATATAGATGCATTGTTAGGCTTCACAACTGCTTGGTTGCCGAAGGCTGCGCCATCTCTAACTGCTCGTAGATTTTTACCTCCAGGAGCAAGTTAGCAAAATTAGCATCATTAGTAGCAGCCGTCTCTTCCACATAAATTTGAAATGATTATCAGAGTTGTGAATTTTCATGCTTTTGCTATGGCGGTCAGGCAAGTAATGAAGCCATTGCTTCATAACAAGTATTCCCAAGTTCCGTTCATAATTAACAAGCTTCATATAAAGTACAAAGAACTAAACTCAGCTTACCGTGAGTTCCAGACTAAATGAGGCTTTGAGAGAGTTTTTGGATTTTGCGATCGCCTCCGGCAGGCAGGTAGGTGATGACCATAAAGCCAGTTAGGCTCACTGATAACTTCACATCATCATTCGCATCAAGGCGAGCGCTTGAGTTACAGCAGTTGGCATTTTCATGAATTACATGACTAAAAACACTTGTATGAGATGGAAATGTTTACTAGAGATATATTTTCCCAATCATGTAGATGTAATTAAAGCCAAACACAAGCAATTACATCCAAGCAACGCAGATTTGACAAATAGTAGCTTTCCTCCCAGTGCTGCAACTCTATCTGTTTGCAGCTTCTCAAGATCCAAACGCAGACGTCCACGATTTATGGTACGGTCGTGAAGCCATATCGAGAGAGGCATTAGTAAAGTTTGAATATGCTTCTCTGGTATGGCTTCCCGTATTTTGTCCCGGTCAACCTATTGTCTGGGTAACTTGTTGTCGGTTCTGAAACGCTATCAGCAGATTACAGGAAAACCAACAGTTACAGAAAACGGTAAAACAAAACTTGCACAGCTACCCCAACCTGGAAATGCGAAACTTAAACGCGATCGCCTACGGCGCGGCGCAGCCCATCGCGTTTCCCTGAAACCCAGTAATTCCCAGAGCGATCAGAAATCAATTTGGCTTTTTGCGTTGCAGTACTAGGTAAACCTCGACCAGAATTTCCCTTGGCTACAGTCTGCCACCAAGGAGAGTTCATAGCGGTAGATGGGCGAATCAAGGGTTGCCGATTCATTACTGTGTAAAGCAGGGATTGTAAAATCATGCTGTTGGTGCTGCTAGTAAAACCAATCGCTGTTTTACCTGTGGTTTCATAGAAGCCCTCATAAAAGCCAGCTAATGGGTTGTATAAATCTGTCGTCCCTCGCAGTAACTCTTGAGCATACTTGTTTTCTGGAAGCAAGGCATGATAAGCAAAAGCCACTGCTGTACTGACTACTCGCGCTTTTGGTACAGGTTGACCATCATCTCCTAAAGCCACCCAAGGGTCGCCTTGTCCAGTAATCGTGCTGTGAACAGTGTATGGTTTGCGATCAATTAAGGTGGTAGCTGAGGCTGTGAGGGTTCCGGTGCGACGGTAACGCTCGGCTTGCGCCTGGAAAATTGGCTGAAATAGCGATCGCATTTGCGGATCTAGTCCAAACTCCAGAGCATACAGCAAGAACGGATTGCTAACTGTGTATTGGTTTTTTGAGTTAGTGTCGGTGCGGCGGCGCTGGATTGGCACTTTCACGCCTTCCACCAAAGCAGTTTGATATTCACCCCCAACAGCAGAACGCATCACATCAAATCCCCATAATTGAAAAGCCAGAGCTGCATATTCTTCATAGCCCAGGCGGGTTTCAGGATTAACACGGGTAAGCGATCGCCCATCATCTTTGGTGACAGTGGCGCTAGAAAGCATACCCTCACGCACGACTCGCAAGTATGACCAATCCAGCACAATTTTATCCACAGCAGCCGTGTATTCTGGATGACAACTTTTTAAGTTGTAAAGCGCTGCCAATATCCTACCTACATCAAGAGATGACCAGCCGTTACCTTGTGGAACTGGATTACCACCGTAATCTACAGCTTGCAGCGATCGCGTATCATAACCCCGACTTGGTAACTCTCCAGCAAATAATGGCAGCTTTGTCAAGGCTGCTAAAAGATGACGAGTGCGCTGGTCAAATTCTTTGGCACTAATTATATCGAGCGATCGCGCTGCATGGAGTGCTGCTAAATAATCTCCCAAACCCCAGAGAGTTGCACCTTTGAAGTCACTGCGATCGTCTATTAACCCACTTTTGGAATGATAATTTGCCTGAAAGTAGCGCCATGCTGCTTCTGCATAGCGCCGTTCGACGACTGTCAGCGGTCGAACTAACTTAAGGTTAGAGGGCCGAGGGCTACCAACTGGTGAAATGGGTGCAACGGCCACTTCGATAACTTTAGAAGTGTCCGCAGTGGTTAGAGTTGGAGTCGCAACAGGGGAATTCGCTTGATTTGAGGGTGTTGCAGCAGAAGCATTCGCACTGGGCTTACTAGTAGACGCACTAGCAGAAACAGATCCAATTAAAGGACGATTTCCCCTGGCTTTGTAGTAGAGAATCTCTAAAATTAGCCCATTGGTATTACCTGTTAAGGCTTTATTAGGTTGCTTTGATTCTTCATAGATACCAGCATAGTAACCAGCGTCATCGGGGCTACGGAGATTCTTAACTGCATCAAAAACTTTTTGGGCATAGGCATTATCTGGGAAAAGATAGCGCCAGCCAAAGGCAGCTTTTGTACTGAGGCTGCGTAGCTGTGGGTAAGGCTGGTTGGTATCGGTGATTGTTGCCCAGGTTTCACCATTAGCGTAGACGGTGTTGTAAAGAAAATAAGGTGCTTGATCGATGTTATCTTCTGTAACCGCAGTCAGCTGACCTGTGGCATCATAGCGCCGTTTTTGCACATCTAAAACCCTAGCAGCAAAATCAGCTAACTCACCTTGCAAGCCAAATTCAATTCCATCAAGGATATAAGACTCACTAACAACATAATTATTAGCGTTAGTGCTTTTGAAATCACGGGTATCAACGGGAATTTTAACACCATTAATTTCGACTAACTTAAATGGGTCTAGAGAAATAGCTTTCGGTGCAGAAAAGCCCCAAAGTTGATAACCCCTAGCGCCGTATTCTTCGTAACCAAGTCGTCCTTCTTGCACCAATAACGTTTTATTATCTGGCAGAACAGTAGCGCCAAAAAGTTGTCCATCTTTAAGCGATCGCCCTACCTGCCACTTTGCTACAATTCCTTTTAGCCAGTCATTATATTCAGGATGACAGGTGCGGATGACATCAAATGCAGCTAGCATCCGACCAAGGTCTAAAGCAGACCAGCCAATACCACGCTCAATCGGATTGTTTCCGTAATCAACTATCTGTGCAGTGGCCGCGTTATAGACTTTATTCGGTAAGGCATCCTCAAATAGTTTCAGGCTGCTGAGAGTCGTCAAAAACTTATTGAGACGAGCATCAAAGTCTGCTTGGTCAGTCAAATTCAACCAGCGTGCAGCATTTAACGCCATCAGGTAGTTACCCATGTCCCAAATTGTGCCGGAAGGATAACCCCCGGTGGAATTTGTAAATCCGGTTGCTGGCTGATAATTTTTGACAAAATACTGCCAAGCAGCACGAGCGTAAGTCTGTTCATCAGGTGTGAGCGGAACTGTAATATTGCTACAGCTATTAGAATTTTGCGATAAGACTGGTGTTGGGATGTAAAACCAAAATTGCAGAAATGTCCCCACCAGGAGTAATGCAATCCATCTCAACAGCTTTTGTTGACGGTGCTTGTATAGCATATACCAAGAAGGAATTAGGAGCGTAGTGGCGCGACTGCACAAATGAGACAAGTAGCGCTAGTGAATGATATTCGGAAAAATTCTGAATATCAGGGTGAATTATACGGAAAATTTTTATATTTTTATGACAAATTGGGTAAATAGACGGAGCATTCCTGGTATATTTTCCAGATTTAAGAAAAGTTCTGTATATAATCGGTGCAGTCCGAATTTGCCATAATAACAGCGACTTCAACCGCCCTGGGTTAAAGATTTATAAGTTAACCAAACTCAAGTGTTATACATTACTCTAAATTAAGTTATGGCACGTAATGCAAAATCAAGAAGGCTCTCTTAGTCAGCAGTTAGAATCTGCTCGTTCTCAAATTCTGAATTCCTACCTTACAACAAAGGGAACTTTATCAGTTTTTTAGAACAAGTAGTCACGATTAAAAAAGCCAAAAGTCTTGAGGCGATCGCTTGGCACGACTAGAATTTTATGTTGATTAAGGCCCTTATCAACTAAAAACCCATAAAATTGAACTAGGTCTATCACAAGAATGTGAGCAGTTTTGCTATGAAGACGTTGGCTAAATGGTCTGTAGACGACTATCATCGCATGGTTGAAGCGGGCATTTTGCGTGGTCGTCATGTGGAATTGCTAGCAGGCGAAATTGTTGAGATGAGTCCAGAAACCCCAATTCATTACACTACAGCAAAACGAGGTGCAAAATATTTAGAAGAGTTGCTGTCAGGTAAAGCTGATGTTCGTTTCAATGGGCCCATTACACTATCCGACTCGGAACCCGAACCTGATATTGCAATTGTTCGACTTCCAGAATCATCCTACAGCGATCGCCATCCCGCTCCTAAAGATATCTTCTGGATTGTAGAAGTTGCTAAGACAAGCTTAAAGAAAGACTTGGATATCAAAGCTGCGATTTATGCAACGGCTGCGATTCAGGAATATTGGGTTTTAGACTTATCTACCAAGCAGATGATTGTGTTAAGGAACCCTCAAGATGGTAAGTACGTTGAAGAACATACTATTAGGGAAGGAATTATTACACCACTAGCATTCGCAGACGTTTCAATTTCTGTTAAGAGGCTTTTATGCTTCAATTATGCAGTGTAGTCAAGAGAAAGACCTAGAAGGTCAAGTTCAGTATCTCCCGTGGTTAAGCGCTCTAAAAATGCGATGGAGCAGACACCCGAAAGCCACAGGTGTTGACTTCTATCTCCCTACCCCCGCCCAAATGGTCAGCGGTTGTCCAACTTGCTTGTAGAGCAAGCTCTCCAAAATCACACCATTATTATTGGCTGTGAGAGCTTTATTCGGCTGACGTAGAGACTCGTAGAAGCCGTTATACCAGCCAGTTTGAGACTTGAGGTTAGTTTGAGCGAAATCAAATAACTGGCGTGTGTACGCAGTGTTATAAAGCATATGCCAGCCGATCGCAGCTTTGGCACTAAGAAACCGCAAGTTGTTGTGCTGTTGTTGAGTATCTGTGATGGTAGCCCAGGGTTCTCCATTAACAAATAAGCTGCTGTAAACGAAGTAGGGAGGACGATCCAAGTTGTCTTCTGTGACAGCAGTTAATTGTTTTGTTGCTCGGTAGCGAGCCTCTTGAGCGGCTAAAATTCTGTCGGCGTATGCTTTAGGCAAAGCTTGAAACCCAGTTTCAATACCATCCAAAATATAAGGTTCACTGAGAACGTAATTATTGGCTCCAGAGTTTTTATAGTCGCGGCGATCATAGGGAACGCCCTCTCCATAAAGATTCACAAAAGCGGTGTGAGATTGATGATTTAAGGCTTGCTTAACATCTAAACCCCACAACTTCAAGCCATAAGCGGCATAATTCTCGTAGCCTAAGCGCCCTTCTTGGTTATACTGTTCTTTACCTTCGACAACGGCAGTACCGTACATTTGCCCATTCTTGGTAAGCCGTTTGACCCGCCAATGTTTCCAGACAGCATCCGTCTGAGGTTGCAACTTTGGATACTTTGCTCCAACAATCTTTAGCCAGATTGCCATGCGTCCTAAATCGATGGCTGACCAACCAATTTCTTCTCTTTTCTTTAGTTGACCGTAATTAACAGGTAGCAGAGTTTTAGCGTTGTAGACTTTGTTGGGCAGCTCCCCTTTATACAAAGGCATCGATGCCAGAGTCTTCAACATCTTGCTCATCTTGGCTTCAAATTCCGCCACTGGTACAATATTAAGTTCTCTAGCACTGACTAAAGCTGCGATCGCAGCTGCTTGATCCCACATTGTTACAGAAGTAAAGCCATCAACGGAATTGACTAAGCAGGTTTCATCGTTCCAGTTGCGTTGGAAGTATAACCAAGCCTGACGGGCAGTTGCAGTTTCCTCTGGGGTGAGTTTTTCAACTCCAGGAGCAATATAAGGAGTTGCTGTGATTTGACTAGGGCTAACGGGTGTCCCTGGCAAAGTCGCCGATTTGGCGTCAATGGCCGCTGTTTCAGCTTCTTGAGATATTGAGATTTTAGGCTTTTCTACAGGAGCACTCTGAGAGAGTTGCTTAGACCAAAAATTTAAAATTGCGATCGCAATTACAGCGGTAACTACTCCTCCTACAGAAGATAATATGGATAAGCTTTTAGGAGGTGGTTGAAAATCAGAACTCATGCCGACTAAAGCCTCATGTTGTAAGTCACTGTTGCTTGCAAAATCTAATCAAATACATTCTTCCCAACTTTGAAAGCTAACTAACAGTTTAGGAAAGGAGATAGGGGTGGAGACGCGATTAATCGCGTCTATCTTTACAGGAGTCATATAAATTGACGAAAATCTAGATACATATAGACTTATTGCCCAAGCACGGTAATACCGCCCCTACTTGAGCAATAAGTCTAAAATTTGACCCGTAATTGCCCCGTCAATGAGTTTCCATCGTAGGCGCTTGCCCCTGTATCTTGATTGCGGACATTACTAAAGCTATAGCCGAGATCTGCTTCTACACTGGGTGAAAGTTTTACCGTGCAGCGAGATTGATAGGTATTGGCGTTATCTAATTCTCCTTTAAGTCGCTGTCGTCCAAAGTTGGCAGATAACCGACAGCGCAAGAAATCAGAAATATTTCCTTCCCAAGCCACTTCAGCGTTGTAAACCAGGAAATCTGGTGGGGAGAAGTAGCCACTTGTACGTTCTAAATCGCGATCATAACTCCAAGTGAACAAGTTAGCTGCTAAGGAAAACTGCCCAAACTTGCGCTCTAATCTGCTAAACGACTGTATCTCTGAATTACCATCGTTATAATTACCTAAGCGTAATGAAGAGAACAAACTAGTGTCACGATCAATTTGCCAGTATAAATCAGGGCCAAATCGCCAAGCAGTAATTTGATTTTCTAAAGTTCGAGCGTTGGATTTATAAGGCCCTTGCTCCAAGTTAGCCGATAGCGTCAAACCCGAAAGTAATCGACCTGATGAAGAAACTTTCGGCGGTAAAATTGGAGCCTCGACTTTGGCATTGAGATTGATAGCTGTGGGTAGACGGTTGAATAAATCAACCCCGGCTGCTGTTTGTAATGTCACTTGCCCAATTTTCCCTTCCCATCCAATTTGAAAAGGAATATTGGTAATTGATTCAACACCTCGTTGTTCAAAGAAGTTAAAACCTGTCTTGAACAGTATTTTATTGCCATTACTTAATCGAAACTGAGCTGTTGGTTCTATGAATAAGTTGTTTTGTCCAAAGTTGTCTGTATCATTGCGAAAATCTGTTTGGATACTTTCTAAAATTGCGCTCGCTTCAACTGGTTCAGTATAAGTTGGTGGTGGTTTGGGTAGCGCTGGCGGTGTTGGCGGCGGTAATCGCAGATCGGGATTAAAGTTTTCTGGTGCTGCAATCAAAATCGGTGTTGGCTTTAATTGATAGGGAAGTGCAACTGGTTCCTGATTTGTAGATTCTTCTTGAGTCAATTCCAAGGGTGAGTTCCAGTGTTTATATGGTTGGGCAGCTTGTAACTTAGCTCCTGATAACATCCAAATACCTATTGCGATCGCTACACATTGGATCTGTATACATCGCAAAATCAACTTGGTGTACAAACTATGTCGAGAGACAGAGAGATAATCTCTAAAACTACCTGTCATCGGCTAATACTATAGTTTTATATAGAAAAACGAGCTGCCGGAGAACTATTTCTTCGACTTGGCATTATGATGCCCAATTTATTCTCATCAGCACACCATAAATAAAACCCTCACTATTTAGTGAGGGCATTCACTTAAATCTTTGCCAGATCTAAACTGCTTCTAAAATTTTTGTAAAAAAAACCGCCACCTACATGAAAGACAAAAGTCAAAGGGGCGGGTATTTATCTGCAATAAATTCAAATGGCTGAAAATCTACAGAGTATTTGGTAAATCCCCACTCTGTGAAATACCACGAGAGCTACGTCCTTCAGGGAATCCAGATGCATCCGCTTCTTTGAGGAATCCACTGTAGGCTTCCATGCCATGCTCACCGATATCCAAGCCTTCAAGTTCTTCTTCTCTAGATACTCTAATACCTAAAGTCGCTTTCAGAATCAACAAGAAAATACTGCTCAGAAGAACGGTCATACCGCCTACCGAGAGAATACCAATTAGCTGAGTGAATAACTGTCCAAAGCCACCACCTGCCAATAAACCTTTGGCTGGGCCAAGTCCATCACCATACCAGGAATAAACACCAGGGCCAACAGACCACAAACCAACTGCCAGAGTTCCCCAAATACCACAGACTAGATGGACTGAAGTGGCTCCTACTGGGTCATCAATGTTGATTTTATCAAAGAATGTTACAGAGAAAACTACGATGATTCCAGCAATCAAACCAATGATGAAAGCACTGCCAATGCTGACATAAGCACAAGATGCTGTAACTCCCACCAAGCCAGCTAAGATGCCGTTGATAATCATCGATAAGTCTGGTTTACCTAAATACAACCAAGCTGTAACAGTTGCAGCAATACCGCCCGTAGCAGCAGCCATATTGGTAGTTAAGGCAATGTGAGTGATCGCACCAGGATCAGCAGCCATTACAGAACCGGGGTTGAAACCAAACCAACCCAACCAGAGAATTAAGCAACCCAAAGTTGCAATGCTCATGTTGTGACCAGGCAGGGCAACAACTTGCTTATCTTGATATTTGCCAATACGTGGCCCAAGAAATGCTGCTCCCATTAAAGCAGCCCAACCACCAACTGAGTGAACTACTGTAGAACCGGCAAAATCCCAAAACCCAGTTTTTGCTAACCAACCACCACCCCAAATCCAGTGGCCAGTGATGGCGTAGGCGATACCTACGAGTAAGAGGCTAAAAATCAGGAAGTCAACAAACTTAATCCGTTCAGCAACCGCGCCAGAAACAATTGTGGCTGCGGTTCCAGCAAATACTAGCTGGAATAAAAACTTGGCGGCTAAGGGTACACCAGCCCAATTAAGAGCGCTATAAACACCTTGATAAGCATCTCCTGTGGCGGGGCTATTATCTGCTCCTCCTAGGAAAAACCCATTCAATCCGATGAAGCCATTGCCGTCGCCAAACATTAACCCGAAGCCGATCGCCCAAAATGCAACTGTGGCAAGAGCAAACACAATCAAGTTTTTGGCAAGAACGTTGACAGCGTTTTTCTGGCGGCAGAACCCGGTTTCTAACATACAAAAACCAGCGTTCATGAAGAACACTAAAAAGGCCGCGATCGCTACCCACAGTGTGTCAAGAGCAACCTTTAAATCAGCTGTTGTTGGGCCTGTAGCTGGAGTTTGGGCAACTGCTACATAACCCCAGCCCAATACAATTAGACAAGCTAGAGGTAAGCAAGCTTGCCAACTGGGAGAAAGTCGCTTAATTGCTAGATTAAATATCTTGACTTTTGAGTTAGATTGTGTTGTTTTAGCGTAATTTCTTGCAAACAGACGCCTACTTTTTGTTTTCGATTTCTGTTTGTTCATAAATTTGAACATCATCCTCCAAACCATCCTTAAAAACGCGAAAAACACAGGTTAACCAGAAAAAAACTAATGCTAGAAGTTAAATCCAGTGGTTTTTGATATTTTTCATTTGAACCACTTATTTGCAAACCAGAAAGTCAAATAACCTAAGTAGGAGTTTAGGAAATTATAGGTGCTTCTGTAAATATTGCAGTTGTTATTAAGAAGTTATTATGTAATCTCTTAATCAGTCAAGTCTCCTTCACTCAATCTTTAATTAGCAGTAACACTTTGAGAGGGCGATCGCCTAGAATTGTCAATATCATCCAACAAACTTGAGGTAAGAAGAATTGTCAGTTGGGTAGAGTGAGAGCACAAACAAAGTTTTCCAATCAGGTGTTGACTACACTTTCTGCTAAAAACTAAACGGTTGGATGGTCTGCTGTCTGTATAGCTATTAAAACACTTGCTAAAGACAGCATGTGATGCTAAGGTCGAAAATGCTTCTTTATTAATCATTTATTCCTGATAAAATAGTAGTAATTAATGTTGATAAGAGACTTACCAGTATTAATTTAACTAGAGAGACTTAATAAGATTTTCACTAACACTGTTGAAAAAATTATCTCATTTTTTGTGTCAGTTATTTTCTCTATAACTCACTTTTCCTAGCATCCAAAACTCTAACCTTAAGGGAAAAACACAGACATTTTTGTACAGGTGTTATGAGACTAGTTTCTATAGCACTCTAGTGAATTTATGACTAAAAGAATAAATTTGATTGATTTTCTATTTAGTAGAACTAAAAAACTGTATCATTTAATACGTTTTTTTGGTTTTTGTCGCAGTAAATAGCCACTGATTCATTCAGTCTAAGCAGCTATACCCTTTATAGACTCAGTGTTTTACGTTATCAGGATAGAGCAATCCCGAATGTTATTAAATTTATATACAAAGAGTTAATAATTCGTTACTTTTACCTGGCGTAGAAGAACAGCAAATACGCGGTTTGTAGTTGAGTAAAATACAGAGCTAATCTCTACCTCTTTCCAATAAGACTATCTATTAGCGCTACCTTGACAAATCAGCCTTTATGATAATCGATAAAAACTTGAGTTTATTGAGAATGAACAACGTAGGTTTAAGCCTTTGGTTCTCACTGGAGCGATCGCTCTGGCAAATGTTAAAAAAATCTGGGTATTTGGATGGATATCTAAAAATACAAGGGGAGTGAGCCTTAAAGCCTCTCTCCTTGCATGTGTGTGAGATCTTTTACTACATCTCATAATTCCTTCTTCAATAATTGGGAGAAACTGAAATAAATAGTAGTTATCAAGTTATTAAATGTATACGTACTTCTACGGCATGTACATGTAATTGCTGTATGTATTTTTCGGAAATGGCGCTGTCGCAATTATGCAATCAAGTTTTCTAAATCTGGTAATTAAGTTTGCACAAAGTGTAAATGACTAACCTAAGTGCTTCCACGTATTGTGTGAATCAAGCGAGGAGTTGAGCAGCCGAAAGGTCATCAACTAGTAGCTGGCAGTAAATCAATTTCAATTAAGGACTAAACAATCATGCAAGCTATCAACAACGCTCTTTTCACCGAAATCACAGCTGAAGAATCTGCTACCGTTAGCGGTGGTACTGAAGTTAACTTTGGTCTTAACCAATACCTGTTCATCTTGGGCGCTGGCACCGTGTTTGGTGTCCCCGGATTGACAGCTCAAGAAACCAACTTCGCTTTTGAAAGCGCTGTTTATGTTGAATCTCCTGGTCTGGGTCTTTAATTCCTAGGTAACGGTTAAATTTTGGCCGTGTAATTGCCTGAAAATCTTTGGAATTCTACATTCCAAATTTTTCAGGTCTCCCCAGGAATGCTTGAGGGATAAGCAAATAATAACTATAACTTTTCTAAATACTGGGACATTTTTGAGTGTTCCAGTATTTGGATTCACTACCTGTTTAACCCAGAGCGTACCACGAAGTCAATTCAAGGAGAACGAGAATGCCAACGACAAAGAAAAACCCTCTGTTTACGGAAGTAACGGTGGAAGAATCTGCTGTGGTTAGTGGCGGTGATTCTGGTAAACCAGTAGCTATTGTGAGTGCTGATTTTCTGAGTGTCATTATCAAATACGTTGATGGTGCTCAGGAGTCTGTAACTCTTAATGTCTCTGATTCCTCTCCCTCTATCCCTCCTACCGAAAGCAGTTATCCTAACTTAGGATTAGCCTTATAGGATTTACCTTGAAATTTTTCAATAACCTTGAGCCAAAAGTAAATAGTTAAAAGCTAATACTACTAGTTTCGTACCAAGCTCATAGTTTATTTTATGTTCCTAGGTTGTCAATTTACTCACCGTTATACCTAATTTTAATACAAGGAAGCAATGGAAGACATAAGCCCGCTTTTTACAGAACTCAACTTAGAAGAATCTGCTGCCGTCAGCGGAGGAAATCTGCAAGTTAGTTTTGATCTTAATACTTACTTGTTCATCTTGGGGGCTGGTGTTGTATTTGGCAACCCTGGACTTACTCCAGATGAAATTCAGTTTGCCTGGGAGTCATCGTTTGTATTTGGGCCTCAACCAAGCTCTTTAACACAAACACCGTTATAAACAGTTTGTGTAAGCCATCAAAATCTTAAATCAGGGTGTTTTTTCATCTTGAATAATAGGTAAATCAAGACAGGCTTCTTACCTTATGAAATACCCTCACGTTGAGCAACACAGCGAAGAAGATTGTGGCGCTGCTTGTCTTGCTTCAATTTCTAAATACTATGGGCGCACTTTTACGCTCAGTCACATCCGTGAAGCGGTAGGAACTGGACAGCTTGGAACCACATTATTAGGACTAAAGCGAGGAGCAGAAACACTTGGGTTCAACGCTCGTCCAGTTAAGACTTCGCCAGAACTTTTAGACCGGATGAACGAAGCACCCCTACCAGCAATTATTCACTGGAAAGGGCATCACTGGGTAGTTTTATATGGCAAGAAGGGCAATAAATGTGTAGTTGCAGATCCGGCTGTAGGCATTCGTTATCTGTCTAAAAAAGATTTAGTAGAGGGTTGGACAGATTGGTTGATGCTTTTGCTGGAACCAGATCCAACCTTCACTGACCAAAAGAATGATGAAGTTGGTGGTTTTTGGCGTTTCTTTAAGCGCGTTTGGACTTTCCGCAGCATTTTAGCTCAAGCGTTGCCTCTCAACCTGCTCTTGGGATTGCTATCTTTAGCTTCTCCTTTTCTGCTACAAATCCTCACTGATGATGTGTTAGTTAGGGGTGATACAAAACTTCTCACTACTATGGCGATCGCTGTAGTAGTAATGAATCTTATTTCTAGTAGCCTTTCACTTGTGCAGTCTAACTTAATTGCTCACTTTGCACAACGCCTGCAATTAGGGCTAGTCCTAGAATTTGGACGGCAAATTTTGCGATTACCTCTCTCTTATTATGAAGCCCGTCGCAGCGGAGAAATTGTTAGCCGCCTTAGAGATATCGAGCAGATTAATCAGTTAGTTTCTCAAGTGGTTGTTACGCTGCCGAGCAAGTTTTTTATTGCAATAATTTCTATTTTTTTCATGGTTTTTTATAGCTGGAAACTGACTGTATTAGCTATATTTGTAGCTGCATTTATGTCTCTATCTACAATTGTTTTTCAGCCTACTTTACAGCAAAAAACCCGCGATGTTTTAATCACAGAAGCCGAAGCACAAGGCGTTTTAGTAGAAACATTTAAAGGCGCACTCACTCTCAAAACTACTACAGCTTCACCTCAATTTTGGGATGAGTTTCAAAATAGATTTAGTCGTGTTGCTAAACTATCGCTGAGTACGATACAAATTGGTATTATCAATAGCAGTTTTTCGACTTTAGTTTCTGGTATTGGCAGTGTTGCCTTGCTGTGGTTCGGTGGAAATCTAGTTATCAATCCTGCTGAAAATCTCAGTATTGGGCAACTACTAGCATTTAATTCAATGAATGGTAATTTTGTAGGTTTAATTGGTACTGTAATAACTTTTGTAGATGAATTTACTCGTGCCAAAACTGCCACACAACGCCTTACAGAAGTTATCGATGCCACAGCAGAAAATGAGGGTGATGGTAAAAAGCCTTTTGCGAAAATTCCCGGAGATGCTGACATTACCTGTACAAATGTCAACTTTCATTATGCTGGTCGGCTTGACTTACTAGAAAATTTTTCTTTAACAATTCCTGGTGGTAAAGTTGTCGCCATTATTGGTAAATCTGGTTGTGGTAAAAGTACTTTAGCTAAACTAATTGCTGGCTTATATTCCTTACAATCTGGCAATATTCGCATTGGTTATTATAACCTACAAGATTTATCTCTTGATTGTCTACGTCAACAAGTGGTTCTCGTTCCTCAAGATGCTCACTTTTGGAGCCGTTCTATTGTAGAAAACTTTCGCTTAGGAGCGCCTCACGTTACCTTTGAGCAAATTGTAAAAGCTTGCCAAATTGCGGATGCTGATAGTTTTATCAGTAAACTTCCTGATAAATATCAAACTGTTTTGGGAGAATTTGGGGCAAATATTTCTGGAGGACAACGCCAACGATTGGCAATAGCACGAGCCATTGTTACAGATCCACCAGTACTAATTTTGGATGAATCTACTGGTGGACTCGATCCAGTTAGCGAAGCGCAAGTTTTGGATCAATTATTTAAGCATCGTCGGGGTAAAACCACGATTTTAATTACTCACCGTCCCAAGGTAATTAATCGCGCTGATTGGGTTGTGTTGCTAGATCAAGGCAAGTTAAAAATTCAAGGTTCTTTAGAGGATTTGTACTCCAAAACAGGAGATCATTTGGACTTTTTAAATCCTTAATTATTGATATTTATTCAGGTAATTATGTTGCACACCCACAATAAAAAGCTTCTCCCATCAGTTCAAAGTGAAGAGTTTCTTCCTCCTGTTAGTCGTTGGACATCTTTAGCGGGGATTTTTCTGATTGCGAGTGTTGGTGCTGGGATTAGCCTTTCCTCATGGTTTAGATATGACGTCACAGTGAAAGCTCCTGCCACTGTACGCCCCACGGGAGAAATCCGGCTAGTGCAACCGAAAGTTGAAGGAACTGTTAAAACTATCTTAGTTAAAGAAAATCAGCTTGTTAAACAAGGAGATGCGATCGCTCGCCTTGATGATGAACAACTGCAAATTAAAAAGAGCCAACTCCAAGGTAGTATCCAACAGAATAGGTTACAAGTAGTTCAAATTGATGCCCAAATTAAAACTCTAGATGCCCAAATTTTAGCTGAAGAAAAAGTAGCAGAGCGGACGGTTTCTTCAGCTAAAGCGGATTTGGGACGTAATCAACGGGAATATCAAGAACGCCAAGTTATTACTAGTAATGATTTACTAGCAGCAGAAGCAAGCTTGCAAAAAGCAGGAGCAGATTTACAAAAAGCTCAAGCTGATTTAGACTTTGCAAAGTTGGATCGCGATCGCTATGAGCAACTAACAGAAATTGGTGCAATTGGTCGGCGCGAATTTGAACAGAAAAAACTTCTAGTTGAGCAGACAAAAGCAGTACTTGAAGGAGAAAAAAAAGCTGTTGAAATCGCCAAAGCTAAAGTAGAATCAGCTAAATCTGCCGTTAATCCTACTACCGCAACAGTGGCGATCGCCCAAGAAAGAATTGCTCAAGAAACTGCTAAAGGTGAAGCAACTATTGCTACTTTAAAAAAAGAAAAACAAGCCTTAATTCAACGGCGAGTAGAAATGCAAAGCCAACTTGGACAATCTCAAAAAGAACTTCAACAGGTTGCAAATCAAATACAAGATACTATTTTACGGGCAAGTAGTAATGGTATCATTCTTAAGCTAAATTTGCGAAACCCTGGTCAAGTGTTGCGTGCTAGCGAAGCTATTGCAGAAATTGCTCCTACCAATGCTCCTTTAGTCGTTAAGGCAATGATTCCTACTCAGGAAATTAAAAATGTCGCAGCTGATCAAAAAGTACAACTACGAATTAATGCTTGTCCCTATCCTGATTATGGTACTCTTAAAGGCGTTATTAAAACCGTTTCTCCAGATGCAATTACCCCGCAAAATAACAATACAGGTTCAGCAACATCAAGTTCCACATCTCCTGCTGCTAGCTACTTTGAAGCGACTATTCAGCCTGAAAATCTGACATTTGGAAATGGTGATCGCCAGTGTCTTATTCAATCAGGGATGGAGGCGCAAGCTGACATTATTTCCAAAGAAGAGACAGCATTGCAATTTATCTTGAGAAAAGCAAGATTAATAACTGATTTATAAGCAGCTTCAATCTATGTATTGTGTAGCGATTCAATACTACAGATCTCATTTTTCTCATCAGACCAGAAAACATCGCTGTTTTTAGACAAACCAACCATGAAAAATATTACGTTGACTCATTTATCCATCATGCAATTTTTGAAAGTCGCCGTGGCATATTTTAGCAATTTTCTTTTACACTTTAAACAATTTATTCGGCATCAACATGCCATGACTTACTTAGCATTTTTTTCTGGTGCTAGTAAAATAATTAACATAGCGATATCCTGTGAGTCTGAAATTGTGTACACAAATTATACTTTTAATTGTCTACGTTATGACTATTGTGAGGTTTCTGACTTCCTACCATAGAATTCAACAAGCATTGCAATGGTGGTCTTCTAGACAGTCTATGCGACTATTCTTAGAAGCAGAAAGAATCCGAGAAGACTTATTACAAGAATCTTTCACAATTCGTCGTAGCTTAGATTTATTGGCTAGAGATAATGTGAATTTGTCAATTAATAGAACTCAAGAATGTCTAAAACAAGTCGATAATTTTCATCACTCTTTAGTGCAATTAAGCGATCGCCTATTTCCGGCGTATCTTCAAGATAGCTTACCTTTGGCTATTGAGTGCTTGTTAGAACCGTGGCTTGTATCAAATCCTCACCTATATTTTCACATCAATATGCCAACGTGCTGGCGGCATGAATCAGCTGAGCGCAGTCTGATAGTTTTAAGAGCTTTAGAGGAGTTGCTTATTATAACTTTGTCAGAAGTTTTGATGCCAATATCAATTTATATTAATTTAGAAGAACGTAAAAATATCGGTGAGTTAATAGTACAAATTATATATCCTGATACATCTACATTTGTTTTTTATTCTAACTTACCAGAGTTAAAGTATCTTTGCGAAAGCTTTCAATTTTTAACTTCAGGGAAATGCTTTTGTCGTAGTCAAAATCTTACTATTGCATGTTATTTATGTTGGTAAGCATAATCATTAAATTGTCTTTTGCTTTCTTCAAAGAAACCGATAAAGAACTATTATGAGTAAAAAGGCTGTGATATTTCACTAATAAGTATATTACTAAATAAGACAATTTTATATAAGGAAATTTATTTATGCAGGCAAAAAGAAAAATTCATATCTACGTGAACAGTTGGCAGGGTGTTAATTATGAAACAAGTTTTAACCGAGAAGGCATCGCTGAAAATTCTGGTAATTGATGACCACGAATCAGTTTTAGCTGGAACAGTAGATGTACTGCGAAAACACTACCCTGGTGCTGAATTTATCAGTGCTGTAGATGCGAAGAACGCTCTCAATCAAGTTACTAGCTCACAGCCCGATATCGTGGTTATGGATCTTTCTCTTCCATTTACTATTGGAATGACCGCACGACCTGATACAGGTGTTCAACTGCTCAGGACTCTGATGAAAAATTATCCCAATCTGAATCTTGTAGTCCAAAGTGCTAATGTAAGAACACTGGTGAGAATTAGACCTGATATTGATAGTCATAAAGGAGGTTTTACAGTTGCAGATAAAAGTCTTTCTACTCAGGAAATGTTGACTAGAGTTGATTGGGCATTACAAGGATTAACTCATACAAAAGACATCAAAGGCATTCATTCAGGATTAGAGGTGAAACCAGAATGGCTGAGGATATTGACTTTGGCATTTGAAGAAGGATTGCAAGATAAAACTATTGCTGAACGAATGTGTATATCTGAACGCATGGTGCGTCATTACTGGAGTAAATTGCAAGACGCTTTAGATGTTTACCCAGAAGATGGAAAGAATATCCGTATTCAAACTGAAATGCGAGCTAGAGAAGAAGGATTGATTGATTAGTTACGCATTAAGAGTCAAAGATCATTAGTTATTAGAGATTAGTAGAAGTTTAACTTTTTTATTAATTAATAATGAGTGATCAATAGCTGAGGGCTAAAGACTAAAGCAGACGCTTATGCAAACTGGAATTTGGGCAAGAATCAAAGAAGAAATGGTCATTTGGCGTGTAGGTGCATTACCCGGTATTGCAGTAATTGGACTAGCAATTATTGTTCGCCTCACTGGTGCAATGCAATCTTTAGAGTGGCTAGCTTTTGATAGCTTTCTGCGTCTGCGTCCTGAAGAATCTATAGATGAACGAATTGTGATTGTGGGAATTAATGAAGATGATATACGTACTCGCAAAAATTATCCCATAGATTCTCCCATATCAGATCGTGACTTGGCACAATTACTGTTAAAGTTGCAGGCTTATCAGCCGAGAGTAATTGGTCTTGATATTTATAGAGATTTACCAGTTGACCCAGGTCATACTGAACTGGTTGCAGCTTTTAAAAGTATTAAAAATTTAATTGCTATTGAAAAAGTCTTACCTGATCAAGTAGCCCCACCACAAGCATTGTCATCCCAACAAGTAGGTTTTGCAGATCAAATTACCGATAGTGATGGTAAATTAAGACGCAGCCTATTGGGAACACCAACACCTCAAGGATACAAATTATCTTTGTCTATACGTTTAACAGAAGTTTATTTAGATAATGAAGGTATTAGTTTAGATAATGGTATTCGCGATCGCGCTGCTATGAGGTTTGGCAATACCGAACTACCCAGGTTTTTACCCAACTCTGGCGGATATGTGCGAACTGATGCAGGTGGAGTTCAGGTACTACTGAATTTTCGGAGTGGTAAAGAAAGATTTAGAAGCTTATCTTTAAATGATTTCCAAAGCAATAAATTTAATCCAGATTGGATACGCGATCGCATTGTAATTATTGGGATGACTGCCCCTAGCCGCAAAGATTTTATCACTACTTCAGCCATTGAATCTATTAAACCTGCAACCGGACGAGTTTATGGTGTAGAAATTCAAGCCCATGCTGTTAGCCAAATTATCAGTGCAGTACTTGACTCTCGACCACTTTTAAACACCTGGGATGATAGATGGGAATATTTGTGGATTTTTGCTTGGGGTTTTTTCGGAATTGCTAGTGCTAGGCTAACTAAATCTCCTCTAGAAAATTTTGTAGTTGTTGGAATTGCTAGCTTTAGCCTAGTAGTTTTTAGTTATTTACTTCTGACTTGGGGTTGGTGGGTTCCGGTAATACCAGCACTCCTGGTTTTAGCTTTAAATGGTATAGAACTCACAGCTTTATATCAATACGATCAAGCTTTGAGGTCTAGAATTCAAGCTCGCCAAGCTATTATTGAGCGTACATTTGAAACAATTCACAATGGGCCTCTGCAAAACCTGGCTAAAGTTTTGAAGCTAGTTCGAGATCAGGATTCGCCAGCCAATGAATTACTACCAGAACTAGAAAAAGAACTTGAAAAATTGAACCATGAGCTACGAGGAATTTATGAATTTTTGCAACGAGAACCGCCAACCCAAGATACCAGTCTTTATTTAGGGAAAAGTCTAATACTCAATTTGCAAGACCCCCTTCACGAAATTCTCTATCAAGTTTATAGCTATACTTTAGAACGAGAGTTTCCCTGCTTTAAAACTATCAGGATTAAAATCCGAACCTTTGAGCCAATAGATGAACGACGTTTGAACATTGAGCAAAAGCGGAGTCTGTGCCGATTCTTGGAAGAAGCTTTGTGCAATGTTGGCAAACACGCCACAGGAGTAACTCGTCTGGAAGTTACTTGTTCTTCATCTGAAGGTTGGTACACTTTGAGCATTGTAGATGATGGCTTGGGAGTTAGCTCATCTAGAGAAGGTCGCGGAACCCAACAGTTTAGGAATTTAGCTCGACAATTCAAAGGTAAATTTCGCCGAGTCCCCCTTTCTCCTAAAGGGACGCTTTGTGAATTATCTTGGCCCGTAGCAAGGTTTTGGTTGCGGTATTAAAAAAAGTAGAAAGTAAAAACACAAAAGCGCCCCCCATCTCTGGAGAGCGCCTTTGTTTGTAGAGACGCGACTCATCGCGTCTGAATTCTTGAATTAACCATTAATCGCAGGAGCACTCAGAGCCACAGGAGCAGAATCAAGCGCAGCCAAATCCAGAGGGAAGTTGTGAGCATTGCGCTCGTGCATCACTTCCATACCCAGGTTAGCCCGGTTGATCA
>JAHHHK010000032.1 GCA_019359395.1 Komarekiella atlantica HA4396-MV6 | reverse complement strand
TGAGATACTTCTGCTTTAGTTCATCTGAATTAAAGTGGTTGGCTAAGTACGCTTTTTTAGGCATCTCATTTTTTGAGGTTATTTTTCCTTGATTATAAGTGGTTTATGATAACCGGACTTGGTATCAAAATGGGTTATGGAAGTTCAAGGCGTGATGCTGGGAAAGCCATTGGTAAAAGTGGCGACGGTGGAATTGATGGGATAATTAAAGAAGATAAATTAGGATTAGATGTTGTTTATATCCAAGCTAAAAGATGGGATACTAATGTTATAGGTAGACCAAAAATCCAAAAATTTGTTGGTGCTTTATATGGGCAAAGAGCAAAAAAAGGAGTATTTATTACTACTTCTTATTTCACTCAAGATGCAAAAAGCTATGTATCGGGGATAGATATAAAGGTTGTACTAATAGATGGACAAGAATTAGTACAATTAATGATTGACAACAATGTAGGTGTATCAACAGTATCAGTTTATGAAATTAAGAAGATAGATTCAGACTATTTTACAGATAGTTAAATATTCCTTTTATTATGAATATCTAGATAATGCAAATAATCGATATGAAGCATGAAGCTACAAAAATTATTTGATTATAAATATACTCAAAAGACCTCTATGATATCTTAGTGTAGAATTAATTTTAAACAATAGTGAGTTAGGATTAAAAGGTCATGTGTTGTCAATAAACTAGCTGATATGACATCCATAATTACATATAAGATCTGAGGTTTAGTGCAGTGAGTCAGGTTTTAAGTTTGGAATTAAGTGATGAAGTCTACGCGGTATTGCAACAACAAGCTGAGGTTGCAGGCGTATCTCTTGCTGAATGGGTAGCTACTTCTATAGAACGGCAATATGGTTCTCTAAGATATGAAAATTCGCAAACTGAAACAGAGAAACAAGCAGCTCGCCAACGCTTCCGAAGTCATGCTGGAGCAATTAACTTAGGTTACGCTACAGGAGCAGACAATGAAAGTATTGATGCTGATTTGGCGATAGCATACAACGATACGCTTGAGGAAACAAATTGAGTGCTTCTACTTGAGACATCTGGGCTGCTTTGCTATATCCACAGTGGTGAACCAGAACATCAAAAAGCAATTGAGTTTTTTGATAGCGTTAGCGGTAGCTTAACTCACAGCTATGTTTTAGCAGAGTTCATTGCACTAGCGCAGGTTCGTCGCTTCCCACGTACAGCAGCACTAATATTTATGAATGATTTGTTAGAAAATCCAGATATCGAGACGGTATGGATTAATGAGTTATTACATCGAGAAGCAGTTAAACTTCTAGTGGCGCGGCAAGACAAAACCTACTCTCTATGCGATGCTGTCAGCTTTGTGTTGATGCGTCAGCGTGGTGTTACTGACGCACTAACCACCGATCACCATTTTGAGCAAGAAGGCTTTCGACGTTTGTTATTACCACAAGCGTGACTATTTCTACGAAATTATGATTAAAAGTCCGCTTCGGTATCCTGGTGGTAAGTCAAAAGCAATAAATCAAATCGTTGAATACTTACCAGAGAGTTTTGCTGAGTTTAGAGAGCCTTTTGTAGGTGGTGGTTCTGTATTTATCTATTTAAAGCAAAAGTTTCCTAACCTAAAGTTTTGGATTAACGATTTAAATCGTGAGCTATTCCTGTTCTGGAAGTGTGCTCAATCTGATATAGCTAATTTAGTTAAAGAAGTCCGTCATATTAAAGATAAATATACAAATGGTAAATTGCTATTTTTAGAATTAACAAGTGTAGATGTAAACAATTTATCTGATTTAGAAAGAGCAGTTCGCTTTTTCGTCTTGAATAGAATTACTTTTTCTGGAACTGTAGAATCAGGTGGTTTTTCTCAGGAAGCTTTTCATAAACGGTTTACTGATACTTCAATAGAACGTTTAGAAAAATTAGAAAATATTTTAACAGAAGATGTCCAAATTACTAATTTAGATTACAGTTATCTATTAAATGCAGAAGGAGAAGACGTATTTTTATTTTTAGATCCACCTTATTTTAGTGCTACTAAATCAAAGTTATATGGTAAAGATGGCAACTTACACACATCTTTTAACCATCAGAGATTTACTGAACTTTTAATTCCATGTCAGCATCTCTGGCTAATAACTTACGACAATTCACCGCAAATTAGAGGAAATTTTAAATCGTTCAATGTTGCAGAATGGGAATTACAGTATGGTATGAATAACTATAAGCAGAGTAGTGCTGCAATGGGTAAAGAGTTATTCATTACTAACTATAAAGTTCAACGTAATATAGAAAGAAAAGCAAAAAACAATAATTTTGCTAATCCAGCTTTGCAGTTGAGCCTTGAGATTTGAACGTAAGCTTTGCTGCTACTCTCCCATTTTTCGGTAGGATAGCTCCCATGCCCC
This sequence comes from Komarekiella atlantica HA4396-MV6, assembly GCA_019359395.1. Taxonomy (GTDB): domain Bacteria; phylum Cyanobacteriota; class Cyanobacteriia; order Cyanobacteriales; family Nostocaceae; genus Komarekiella; species Komarekiella atlantica. The sequence continues at coordinate 72,269 of JAHHHK010000032.1, read as the reverse complement.
TCAACTGAGCTATACCACAATACACAAACCTGAGCTATGACAACTTCCCCAATCCCTACACTAGAAACCTCTGCTAGTTGGTATATCCTGCTGCAACAACTAATAGACGGACAATCATTGTCCCAAACTCAAGCTGCTGAATTGATGCAAGGTTGGTTAACTGAAGCCATTCCCCCAGAGTTATCGGGAGCAATTTTAACAGCGCTGAACTTTAAAGGCGTTTCTGCTGAAGAGTTAACCGGTATGGCAGAAGTATTACAGTCCCAATCTTCGCCACTTAGCACTCAGGACTCAGCACGGACTAAACCAGAGCTATCCGCTAACAGCACTGTAATTGATACCTGTGGCACTGGCGGAGATGGATCATCAACTTTTAATATTTCCACAGCGGTTGCTTTTGTTGCCGCTGCCTATGGCGTACCTGTTGCTAAGCACGGAAATCGTTCGGCGTCAAGTCTCACGGGAAGTGCCGATGTTTTGGAGTCTTTGGGCGTAAACTTGAGTGCTTCTAGCGAAAAGGTGCAAGCGGCATTACAAGAGGTAGGGATCACTTTCTTATTTGCGCCTGGTTGGCATCCAGCACTCAAGGCTGTTGCTCAATTGCGGCGAACTCTGAAGGTGCGAACAGTGTTTAATTTACTTGGGCCATTAGTGAATCCCTTGCGTCCCACTGGACAAGTGGTAGGGCTATATACTCCCAAGCTTTTGGCTACTGTTGCCCAAGCGTTAGATAAGTTAGGCAAGCAAGAGGCAATTGTTTTGCATGGGCGAGAAAAACTTGACGAGGCTGGGTTAGGAGATTTAACTGACTTGGCGGTGTTATCTGAGGGTGAGGTACAGTTGACTACAGTCAATCCCTTAGAGTTGGATTTAAGGCCTGCTCCCATAGGTATGCTCCGGGGTGGGGATGTCCAAGAGAATGGGTCAATTCTCAAAGCGGTACTACAAGGTAAGGGAACTCAGGCGCAACAGGATGCGGTGGCTTTAAATGCATCATTAGCGCTGCAAGTAGCTGGTGCTATACCATTGTTAGACCACACTCAAGGTATTAGTATCGCTAAGGATATCCTTCAAACTGGTGTCGCTTGGTCGAAGTTGGAGCAGTTAGTCCAGTTTCTTCGGGATTAATCTCTGAGTGCGATCGCGTACGAAATTCCACGACATTCCGTTTAATGGTGACATCGTAGTTGCCGAAAAAGTCATGCCCTAGAAGTCCCGTTTCTAGTTCTAAGCCTGCGATCGCAACTGGTACTCTATTCACCATTACGCCGCTAACTTCCATTGAATTAATATAACCAACAGGAAATTCCACAGCTTTGGAACTGGCAGTATTTGCCCTAGCTTTCCCCACTGGCACTACCCCTAAAGCGTTCGCCATCTGTTGGGTAATTACAGTCCCACTGGCTCCTGTATCCACAATCATCTCAAATTGCTTTTGACCATTGAAGGTAACTGCGATAATTGGTGTTCCACCAACTCGCCTTTTGATCGGGGCTGTAAATACTTCTTGCTCTTGGGCGAGCAGTGCTGATGAGGGCACTGGCTCTGGTGATAGTAGTCTTGTTTGTGCAGGAGCAGACAGGGGCGGAGAGAACTTTGGTGTAGTTGCTGTCTGAGGAACCGTAACTATTACCCTCTGGGGTTTGACAACTGGCAGTCGTGGAGGGCTAGGATTAGCTTTGCGCTGAGCATATTTGATTCGGCGCTCGTATTCTGTGATTTTTGTTTGAGCCAGTCCAAATTCTTGACTTTGTGGCTCCACGCTTTGCATCAGCGCGATCGCTTCTCGAAACTGACTCGCCACTAAACGCCAATCCTCAGAAGATTGAGCAGATTGGCTGATACTTAAAGCGCTGGAGGCTTTGTCTAGCCCCAGTTCAAAAAAACTCGGCTCAATTTCAGACGGTTCTGGTGATTGTGCTTTTGGTCTAGCTGGTCTTGTTGGTTCAGCAGGCTGTACCGCCGCCAAATCCCCGATTTGTGCGGATTCATTGCCACCAGTTGCGGAATTTTGTTTGTCTTCGCTACAGGCAACACTCAAAACCGCCAGGGCACTTGACAGGAAAATTAGGGCTGCACGGGATAAAAAAGACTGAAGCATAATTAATTTTAATCTTAACTGCCCAAGCTTCTTCAAATCTACTTCTACTTCCGATTCCCCTATTAAATAATTTTTGGATGTTTAATTTTTAATTTTTAATTAATTCTCCTAAAACCTCCTAATTGTCGAACTCATGGGATAATTAACAATCGCAGTATTAAGGACTGGGAACTAAACTCTTCCCAATACCCGTTCTCCAACCCTCACCCCTAAACATTTTGTCTTCATCGCCTATGCCTCTGACTGACGCAATACCTGCTCTACTTGTCCTGGCAGATGGAACCACTTATCGCGGTTGGTCTTTCGGTGCTACGGGAACCGCCATTGGGGAAGTGGTGTTTAACACTGGCATGACTGGATATCAAGAAGTTCTGACCGATCCTAGTTATCGCGGTCAGATAGTCATTTTTACTTATCCTGAATTGGGAAACACTGGCGTTAATGCCGAAGACGAGGAATCAGATCGACCACAAGTGCGGGGTGCGATCGCTCGGAATATTTGTCACCGCCCAAGTAACTGGCGATCAACACAATCCTTACCTGACTACCTCAAACAGAACCAAGTACCAGGCATCTATGGTATCGATACCCGTGCCCTTACCCGCAAAATTCGGATGTTCGGAGCGATGAATGGTGGTATTTCCACAGCCATCCTTGATGAGGCGGAATTGCTAGAGCAGGTACAGGCTGCTCCTATCATGGCAGGATTAAATCTGGTTCGCGAAGTCACTACCCCAACAGTTTATCAATGGTCAGATCCCACAATCCCCGCGTGGGAATTTAACTCGGAAGCTGCTGAAAATCTAGAAAAACCCTTTACTGTTGTTGCTCTTGACTTTGGTGTCAAACGCAATATCTTACGTCGCTTGGCAAGTTATGGTTGCCAGGTGATTGTGGTTCCCGCTAATACTCCACCAGAGGAAATTCTCAACTATAATCCAGATGGCATCTTTCTTTCTAATGGCCCTGGTGATCCCGCTACAGTAACCGAAGGTATTGAAACTACTAAAGCTTTGCTGCTGAGTCAAAAACCCATTTTTGGCATTTGTATGGGACACCAAATTTTAGGTCATGCCCTAGGAGCAGAAACTTTTAAACTTAAATTTGGTCATCGTGGTTTAAATCAGCCTGCGGGTTTACAACAAAGGGTAGAAATTACCAGCCAAAACCATAGTTTTGCTATTGATCCAGACTCATTACCTGCGGCAGTTGCCGAAATCAGCCACCTCAACTTAAATGATCGCACCGTTGCCGGGGTACGTCACAAATCTCTGCCTGTGTTCTCCGTACAATATCATCCAGAAGCCAGTCCTGGCCCTCACGATGCTGATTACTTATTTGAGCAATTTGTCCAAGCAATGCAAGCAGCACGCGAAACTGCAACAGCCGAAGTGAGGTAAAAATAGAGAATAGGGCATGAGAAATAGGCAATAGGGAAAAACAACTAGTAGCAATCAAATGCCCAATGCCCCTACTCCAGCAGATTGTAGACAACTTGCACAAAAAACATCTATACTTGAGCGTTCACTTTCACCCATGAGGAGGGAATTATTGCTGAGCCACTGAATCTAACCGTGAGCCTGAGAGGCACTCGTGAAGTCCGGGATAACTGTCAGCTATTCCGCCTCACAGGTTTGTTAGATGCCTTTTCTGAGCCAACGTTTCGTAAGGTACTTGGCGGTAAGATTGACGAGGGCCCCAAGCACATTATTTTGGATCTCTCACAAATCGACTTTGTTGATAGCTCTGGCTTAGGTGCTTTAGTACAACTAGCCAAGCAAGCTCAAAATGCTAACGGCACCTTCCAAATTGTCACGAATGCCCGCGTAACTCAAACGGTCAAGCTTGTTCGCTTAGAGAAGTTTCTCTCCCTGCAACCAACAGTTGAAGCGGCTCTAGAAAACGTCAAGTCGTCTTGATTGCTTGATCTGAGAGTTAAATTCAGCTATCCGATGCTTAATCTGGATAGCTTAATTTTTAAAACTTCTGGCGAGAAAACCTCTCTCCTTGTGGGAGAGGCAAGCCAGTTGAGCTATTATTTGTTTTTAACAGTTATCAATCAAGATAATTGGGTTTAAAAAGAACCACTATATCGACGCTCACTTGCAACTTAAAACTAATAACCCAAAGCCGATTAGTGGCAAACGCTATCTGGCGAGTTTAAATCCCCCACCATACATCTTGATAACTGTTTACTGTTTACTGTTTACTGATTTAAATTGATCACTATCTACATCACGTGATCTATCAATGTCAACTCTTAATCACAAAGATAAAATTTAGTAAGTAATTCTGATAGTGTTGATTATGCTAGGTATACTAGCATGGCGTACTTCATAAAGAATAAACACTATTTTGCGAAGAATGCCCCACAATGTCGCCCGTCAAGGAATGATTCACTTGTGAAGTCAAAGGAGGAATTATTAAATGGACTAGATGAAGCTTCTAATCAGAATTCATCTTGGACTCAAGCACTCTTGGCAAACATAGTGCTATTACCTCAGCAAATTCCCCCCTCACAACTGCAACAAATTTCTCCAGCAGCTCTTGCGTATTTAGGGGACGCAATTTATGAACTATATGTTAGAATGTTCTACCTGCTGCCACTGCAACGACCAGAGACTTACCATCGTCTGGTAGTAGCGCAGGTAAAAGCAGAAACACAAGCGCTACATTTGCGATCGCTAACTCCTCATCTGAGGGAAACAGAATTAGAAATTGTCCGCCGTGGTCGAAATGCCGCCACAGGACGCCCGAAGAGAGTTGATCCCGGAATTTATCAACAGGCAACAAGTTTAGAAACATTAATTGGCTATCTATATCTCACCGATTACCAACGCTTAACCGATCTGTTACAAATACTCCATCTAGAGCAACAGTGAGAACTCAAAGAAGCGATCGCTAAAATCAGTAGAGTAATTCAATAAATTTAGGTAATCGAGATATAAGCTACATCCAAAACTCATTATAGCGAGTAAACCAAGAAAAATGAAGACTTCAGGCGAATCTAATCGTGGGCAACCCCTAAAAATTCAGGGCAAGCGTGTTGTTGCCAATCCTATTCGCAATCCGAGAAATGGAGACGGGAATCCCATCTCTAGCACTTCGCGCTCACATCGTAACTTTTCGCATCCATCCCCATCCACGAAATCACCAGAAGATAGTGATCTCATCTACGGTCGCCATCCAGTATTGAGTGCGTTGCAAAATCAGCGCGGTCTTAACCGCATTTGGATTACCACCCGTCTGCGTTACGATCCCAACTTTCACCATTTGCTTCTCCAAGCCAAGGAAAATGGCACAGTCATTGATGAAGTAGAACCTAAGCGCTTAGACCAAATCACCAACGGGGCTAATCACCAAGGTGTGGCAGCGCAAACTGCTCCCTACGACTATGTTGAATTGCCGGATCTGATTGAACAGGCAAAATCTTTAACTGATCCTGTAATTGTAGTGGCTGACGGGATTACAGACCCGCACAACTTGGGGGCAATTATTCGTACTGCCGAAGCAATAGGCGCTCAAGGACTGGTGATCCCCCAACGAAGGGCATCTGGGATCACGTCTACAGTTGTGAAAGTAGCAGCAGGTGCTTTAGAAAACTTTGCTGTCGCTAGAGTTATCAACCTCAGCCGCGCTTTGGAAGAATTAAAAGAAGCTGGCTTTTGGATTTACGGCACGGCTGCAACCGGAAGCGAACCCCTGCATACAGTTAATTTCAGTGGCCCGATCGTTTTGGTCATTGGCTCTGAAGGCGAAGGTCTAAGTATGTTAACCCAGCGTTGCTGCGACGTTTTAGTATCGATTCCCTTACAGGGCAATACTCCCAGTCTTAATGCTTCAGTAGCAGCTGGTATGGCACTTTATGAGATTTATCGCCAAAGATCGTTAAATACGCTGTACCTAAATAAATTACAAAAATCTCTTTGAAAAAAGAAGCGTAAAAGAGTATAAAGAAATGTAAAAGAAAAAAAGTCGCATATCGTTCAACACCCTGTACGACCTTTATAAATAGGTGAAAACCATGAAAAAAATTTGGCATAACCTCAAGGAAAGCTTAATTAACGCATTCGACAAACTCGGCTTAGCTTGGTGGGTAGAGATAGTTACACACAACCCCCGTTGTACTTACTACTTTGGGCCATTTCTCAATTCTGCGGATGCAACATTTGCAAGCAAAGGCTATGTAGAAGATTTAGAAGTCGAAGGCGCGCAAGGAATTGTTGTGAATGTCAAGCGCTGTAAACCTGATAATTTAACGATTGCTGAAGACTTGGGGGAAAGATTTGACCGCAAAGTACAGCCTGCCTTTGGCGGTCAAATTTAAGTTAGGCCAAAGTCAAAAGTCAAGGGTCAAGGGTCAAGGGTTAAGGGGAGCCAGCGCCGTGGTGAGGCAACGCGATCTTAGGGAGCCAGTCCATTGCGAGGGTTCCCCCCGTTGTAGGAACTGGCGTGGTTTCCCCCATGAGCGATTGCCGTGCATGGTTTCCCGACTTGTACCCCTGCGGGGAAGCAAGCTACGCGCAGCGTCTTTGATAGGAGAAGCGACTGGCGTTCAACGGTCAAAAACTCTTAGACTATGGACTATGGACTCTTGACTATTGACTACTAATTACCTGTGGATGTTCTTCCAGCCAACGGTCAATATCTTTGAGTACCTGCTGGGGAACTTCCCACGGGAAAAGATGGGCAGTATTGGGGTAGAACTGCCACTGACAATTTTTGATGTGTTGAGCAGTTTCTAGGCTGGAATCAACTGTGATGTGGCAGTCTTGGACACCAGCAAGCACCAGACTAGGGCACTTAATTTGCTCTAGGTCTAGAAGTCGATTATACCCAGATTGAATTGCACTGTAGAGGGCGCGAGTCGCAGCAGGTGAAGTTTGTAAATAGGCTGGTACTGCTTCTTGAGCAATGTAGTTATAAGCAGTAGGTGTATGTTGTTGGATTAAGTAGCGGAAAAGCGATCGCTTGCCAAAAGTTTCAATATTCCACTGCCAACTTGGTTTTATATAATTCAATAGCGCCGCAACACCAGTATACAAATTATCTTGCCAAGTAATGGGGGGATGACTGCCACGCGGTTTTGCTGCTGTTGCCACCAAAATCAGCCCACTAACACGTTCTGGCAGATGCAATGCCAGTTCCATTCCTAAAATTCCCCCAAGTGACCATCCCAATACTAGACACTTTTCAATCTCAAAGCGGTCTAGCAGCGCCTCTAAGTCGGTTAAATGGTCATTCATGTTAAAACTGCCGTTGAAGCGGCTTTTGCCGTATCCACGTAAATCAGGGGCAAAAGTTCGACAGCGTTTTGATAAATGATCAGTGAAGACAGAAAGACTACGACCAGAACCAGGATGACCATGTAAGCCCAGAATGGGGAACCCTTGACCTTGGACGTAGACATTGAGATGTGCAGCACCAGTAGTGGTATGACTATGGCGATCGCCCATTACTCCTAGTTCTCCTGTATATTATTCTTCTAATTGTGTCACAGAGCTAGCGGCGAACGATTCTAGCAATACTTTCCTACTTCTGTATATAACCTCCAGCATAAGTAATCACGCACATTTGCCTATATGTAGCATGAATGCCAAAAGCAACTCCTGTGACTTGAAAAGCTGGGTTAAAAATATTGTGGCGATGACCGCGTGACGGCACTCCATCATCAATAATTAACTGCATAATGATATCTTGGGCTGTATGAGAACCATAACTGATATTTTCAGCTGCCGTAATTTGCCAATTCCCATAGCGGCTAATACGAGTAAAGGGGTTGCTACCATCGCTACCATAGTGACCTGTTGCACCATTTGCGCCTTGGTCTTTGACGTGATCCCTAGCGCCTAAAGACATACCTTGAGATATGCTTAATGCTCCTACAGGATCGGCATAATTGAGAAATGCGATCGCCTCATCAACTGCTTTTATCCCTTCCTGAGTTTGCAAATAAACATTATCGGAAATCTTGACTTGCTGACCTTGAAAGTGCTGTTTCCATTTCTCTAGAATCGGTAAGTATGTCTTAGGATTTGTCCGTACCTTGTTCATTTCCGTTATCACTTCCTGTTCCAGCGGCGAGAGAGTATGCTCCCCTGCTAACTCAGGAACACCTTTTTGAGGAATTTCCCCTAAAACTTTCCAAAATTGCATCCGATTCATGAATAACCTTACAACTTAAAAGCGATGAGATATATTTAGCTTCACGAAATGAACAAAATATTTCGGAGAGAATACAGGCTAGGCCATACGATTCGGTTAAAGGGAAAAGGTTTTGAATACATTCTTTACCCCTTAACCCAAGACCACAAAGAAAGTGATGCTTATTCAAACCGTATTCAAATACTGGAGACAAGGAGGACAAGGAAAATAACTACTAACTCTTGACTCTTGACAAATGACTTATTTATCTTTATAGCCACCAGCATAGTTAATCACACATATTGTTTTGTATGATTTGTGAGTCCCATAAGCAACGCCAGTCACTTTAAAATTGCTATTAAAGATGTTTGTTCTATGACCGCGATCGCGCACACCATCATCAATAATTAACTGCATAACGATATCTTGGGCGGTGTTTGGGCCATAGCTGATATTTTCGCCTGCGGTTTTTTGCCATGTACCATAGCGATTAATCCGAGTAAAGGGGTTGCTACCATCGCTACCGTCATGACCTGTTACACCTTTTGGCCCTTGGTCTTTGACGTGATCTCTAGCGCCTAGAGACATCCCCTTGGATGCACTCAACGCACCCACAGGACGAGCTGACTTGAGAAATGCGATCGCCTCATCGACCGCTTTTACACCTTCTTGAGTTATCAAATAAGTATTATTAGAAATTTTTACTCTGTTATCTTGAAAGCGCTTTCTATAGTTTTCAATAATCGGAACATACGCCTTGGGATTTGTCCGCACCTTGTTCATTTCATTTATCACCTGTTGTTCCAAAGGTGAAAGGTAACTTGCTTTTGCTAATAAAGTTGGACTAGCTGGTTGAACTACAGGCGGAGTAGATTTGGCTACAGATGGGCTAGATTGAAACAGTTTATCTGAGCAGCCGAATATCAGGGTTACTGGCAAAAGTACCCAAAATCTAACATGACGCATGAATAAACTCACAATTTTTTCTAAGGTTTAATTTAGTCAGGACTTACGCAAAATATCTCTCAAACTCTCATTTCTCCCGAAGTTCTGATCGGAGGAAGCCTCCGCTCAGACTTCTCTCCGTGCTCTCTGTCTTGAAAAGTTTTGCGCTCCTGTTACCCGGAGCTTCGCTTACTTTTCGCTGCGCCTCTGCGGTTGGTTATTCTCTAATTCCTGCGTAAGTCAAGTTAGTGAATTAGATGCACCACAGGGTTTAAGAAATAGAATTTTAAACGCACTGAGAAATTTCAGCAGCGGCTTCTTCAGTTGGTAACTGCGAGTGCTGATGAGAATTTCAGTAGATTCGTCAAGGAAAGCGCCCAGAATATAGATCACTCCGTGATTCTCCTTGTCCACAAAGTGTTGCAAAAATATCACTTAACACGGATTGTAGCATTAATAACAGTATATGTAAATAGCAATTTTTACTTAAGGGAACTAAGTACAGCCTTAGATAAAAATGCAGGGGAAAGTCTGTAGCCGCTTTGATCAAAAGTTGGCGAGAAACTCTATTGCCGCACTAAATCCACAGGGGTAGCTACCCGGCTACTTTGAGGGGCATATGCTGATTCTTACCGATGCCCAAAAACTCCATCTACAAGGGGATGGAGTTTTTTGTAGATTTTTAGCCATTTAATAGCATGAGGAAGTTGTAAAATTATCTAAGTAATTACATTGACACGATCTTAACAAATTTTAAATTAAACAGAGTTGGCTGACTCAATTTCAAATATGAATAAATAGAAAAATTAAATAAATAAGCATAAAAAATGCACAATTTTCCGAAAAACCACCTTACTACTTTTTAACTGATAAGAGCATCAATATTAATAGATTCAAGAAAAATATTAGGGATTTTGCCTGCTAATTAAGCTGATTTTTGGCAGGCGATCGCCGATTTAAGTCCTCATCTATTTAAGAACATGAGGAGTGAGGAAAATTTCTCCTCTTCACTCCTCATCAGCTACTCCTTACACTTGCCTTAAGTACACCAGTTTACTAATGCATTAAACCTCTAACTAAAGACGCACATTCTTATTAAATAATTGAGTATATCTTTAGACATAAGTACATAGACATAAAAGTGTAACAGTATATAATTTTGACTATTGCTGCTCGTTAAGCAAAATTAATTAGATATCTGAAAAAAGCTGCTTTTATAAGAGATTGGGCAAAGAAAAAAGATAAGATTCATCTCTTTACTCTTTTTAGCTTTCTTTATATCTCAATTTTGCAAGCTTATTGCGCTAACAATTAGGTATTGCTTTACTTGCATAAGCTCATTTACAAACACACCAATTTATTTGGCATTAGCAAATATGCTTTCAATATCTGATAGCTGTACCACTCCTGATAACACAGGACTATTCATTATCAAGAAAGGTGTACCAGAAACCCCTAATTTCTCAGCTAGCTGGATATCTTTTTCAATTGCGGGAGCAGCAAGAGTGCGATCGCGTTCAAATTTCGCCAAATCTAGATTCAGATTTTTGGCAATATCCAAATACAACGCTTCACCTAGTTGCTTTTGATTAGTAAACAAAGCATCATGATATTCCCAGAATTTACTTTGCTGATTTGCCGCCCAAGCTGCTGTCGCTGCCGGCAATGCATTACTATGAATTGCAGTCAAAGGTAAATTCTTGTAAACTAACTTTACATTATCCTGATGTGCTAACAACTGTTTCAAAGTTTTATTCGCCTCAGCACAGTAGGGACATTGAAAGTCTGAGAATTCTACCAGCAGAGTTTTTGATTGAGCCGAGCCTATAGTGGGAGACTCACCAATCACTGCTTGGGGATTTGTTTTTAAATCCTGTAAAAATGCTTGCTGTACTTGCTTTATTTTTTGTTGCTGTTGTTGCTGGTATGCTTGAACAGATTCAATAAGTACGTCTGGATGTTCGCGGATAATTTGTAACACCTGTTCCTCTAGTTGTGGAGTGATACGGCTAGCAGCTTGTGCAGGAAATGACCAGCTGAAAACCAAACACAGTAGACTTATTCCTACCCAAATACGTAGAGACTGAAGTAGTTGCTTAGACCAATAAAAAAATTTACTCATACAGAACTCTTGAGAAATCAATATCTTCTAGCCATGATACTGGGATTGTCGATGGGAGGATAGGCGATCGCAACTAGTGACTACGTTAATTCCGGCAAACCTTGAACTCGCAATAAATCTAATTGCCGTTCAAATATTTCATCTATCGGCAACATTTGACCATCGGTAGTCATAAATTTATGATCTTTAGTTGCCCGAATTACTGAACCATCTTCTAGGCAATACTCAAAGATTTCTTGTTGTCCACGATTATGCCATTGTGCTATGGGTTGCGTGAAAACATTCCCATTACTATCAACACTGTACACTGTGCATTCAATTTGCTTTTCTACAATCTTTCCAATGGAAATAAACCCATATTCTACAGTTAATACTTCCGTGTCATAGCTTAAGCAATATTCAGCAAACTTCAACATTTGCTCGAATAATTCATCTGCAACTTTTTTCTGCACGCCATTTTTTGCCGCGCCATCCACAAATTTTTCTCGCTGCTTTTGCATTTCGGAAACTTTCTTCTTACCCATCGCCCGACGCAGTAAGTCAGCTTGTCCTAGGGAATATCCAGCCATATCCTGAGCAATTTTCATGATTTGCTCTTGATAGACCATAATTCCATAAGTCTCATCTAGTACTGTTTCCAGAATAGTGTGTTGATAATCTATCTTTTCACGACCATGTTTGCGGTTAATAAACTTAGGAATCAGACCCGCATCTAATGGGCCAGGTCGATAAAGTGCCAAAATCGAAGAAATATCTTCTATATTTGAAGGCTTCAAATCTCGCACTATTTGACGCATTCCTGAAGATTCTAATTGAAATATTCCTTCTAATTCACCTGCTTCTAATAATTCATAGGCTTTTTGCACATCCTTTGGTAAGGTGCTATGTTCCCCTTTCGCTAATATCTTTTGTGCTTTTCTTTCCTGATGGGTGATTTCATCAGGGTCAACAGAATATCCTCTAGTTTCTTGAATTAAATCAAGAGTTTTTTGAATCAACGTCAAGTTACGCAGACCCAAAAAATCCATTTTTAGCAAACCCATTGATTCCAGATCTTCCATGAAATACTGGGTAATTACAGAACCGTCATTATTTCGCTGGAGTGGGACAATTTCATCAAGTGGGTCGGCAGAAATTACCACACCTGCTGCATGAACACCAAAAGTTTTGTTAGTTCCTTCAATTCGCATTGCCATATCAAGCCAATGGCGAACTTTTGGATCATGATCATATTTTTCTTTAAACTCTGGTTCTGGAGTTTCATTAGAAATCATCACCTTGAGTTTAGTTGGTTTCCCACGCACTACAGGAATTAATTTCGCCATTTTGTCGGCTTCGCCGTAGGGAATATTCAATACTCTGGCGACATCTTTTAAGACAGCTTTAGAAGTTAGGCGGTTAAAGGTAATAATTTGAGCGACTCTATCTGCACCGTATTTTTCAGTTACGTAATCAATAACTTTATCCCGTTGATCAATGCAGAAATCCGTGTCAATATCAGGCATGGATTTGCGTTCTGGGTTCAAAAAGCGCTCGAACAGTAGCCCATGATGCACAGGGTCAATGTTAGTAATTCGCATCGCATAGGCAACTAACGAACCTGCTGCTGAACCCCGACCAGGGCCTACAGGTATGTTATTATCTCTGGCAAATTTAATGTAATCCCATACTACTAAAAAGTATTTGGAAAAACCCATTTGCTGAATCATTTTAAGTTCGTATTCCAATCTTTCTTTATAGGTGGAATCAACTTCAGTGCGGGATTTACGATTTAATCTTTCTAAAAGACCTTGCCAAGCAACTTCTTCAGCGTAAGTGTCAGCAGTATGACCAGAGGGAATCGGGGGCGTAGGAATTTGAGGCTCACCCATAATATGGTAAGGCTCGACTTTATCGGCGACTTCTTCAGTCGTGGCTACCGCTTCGGCAATGACATCATCTGGTAAATGGTCACGAAATAGCTGCTGCATCTCTTCATCAGATTTGAGATACTCTGTACCGCTATAACGCATCCTTTTATCTTCAACAATCAGCTTGCCAGTTTGAATACATAGCAAAGCATCGTGTGCTTCAACGTCAAAACAAGATATAAAATGTGAGTCATTAGTAGCAACAATTTTAATATTTAATTCCCGCGCAATTTTGACAATTTCAACATTAACAATCCGGTCTTCTTGAGAACCGTGGTCTTGAATTTCGAGATAATAATCATCACCAAATACATCTTTATACCATTGGGCAACTTTACGAGCTGCGTCTGGTCTACCACTCAGAATTGCTTGGGGAACTTCTCCACCTAAACAAGCACTGGTGACAATCAAGCCTTCATGATATTCTTTTAATAATTCTTTATTAACACAAGGACGAGAAAAAATTCCTTTACCTTGTACACCCTTGAGGTGAGAAATTGTGGTTAATTTGACTAAGTTTTTATACCCTTTAGTATTTTTAGCTAAAACGACTTGATGATATTTGGGACGGCGTTCTTGTTTTTCAATATCGCCGTTAATTATATACATTTCGTTGCCAAGAATTGGCTTGATATTCTGACTACGGCAAATTTTGATTAGTTCGATCGCTCCGTACATGACACCATGATCGGTAAGAGCGATCGCTTTCATTCCCAGTGCGATCGCTCGCTCCACTAACTCTGGTAACTGACTTGCCCCATCGAGCAGACTGTAGTCACTGTGAATATGTAAAGGGACAAAGGACATATACGTCTCCAACCACAAGCCAACAATTTCTCTAGGAGCATCCCGGTGATATACCCCTTCGAGCCGGATTTTGCAAAGCAACGGAATCTTAGATTAACGCGTTTACGAAATTTTCACTTCCGAAAGTGAAGTTTTAATAGTTACATTACTTAATCAGCATTTAGCAATGAGCCAAACAGAGAGTACCAATTCGCCTAAAACCAGAGCTATCCCTTGGTGGCAGCGCATCCCTCTGACGCTACAAATTCTCATCGCTTTAGTGGCTGCTATCAGCCTCGGAATTGCACTCGGTGCAGGAAATCCCAATCCAACCAACGCTACCTTTATTAACAACTTAGCAATTCCGGCTGAATTAGTGCTAAAGGCTCTCCGTGCCTTAGCTACCCCGCTGATTCTGGTAGCGGTGCTACATACTTTAATGACTACAAATATTCCTGGTACAGCCGGACGCCGGTTGGCTGGGTTACTTTTAACAAATACAACCGTAGCTATCTTTATAGGACTTTTGGTAGCGAACGTCCTGCGTCCTGGCACTTGGGGCGGTGTAACTACCTCAAAAACTACAGAAATAACTGGTCAAAGTCTTGACCCTTGGGGAATACTCAAAGATGCTGTACCCGAAGCTGTCCTAAAGCCCTTAGTTGATAATAATGTCATCCAACTGATTGTTATTGCTCTGAGCTTTGGTATCGTCCTACGAGGATTAAAATCCGAACAAATCGCCCAAGGAAAAAATGGATACCAGCCGATTGAGGATGTCATCGGGATTTTGTTTGAGGCAGTGATCCGCGTCCTCAACTGGGTAATTACCTTAGTGCCTTTCGCCGTCTTTGGAATTGTCGCTAAAACAGTTGCTAAAGAAGGTTTTGCCCCTTTTCAATCCTTGGCTGCGTTCATCGTGGCGGTGTTGGTAGCGCTGGTATTGCAAGCTTGCTACTACCTCACCAGAGTAAAATTTGGTTCTTGGGTACATCCGCTAAATTTTTTAGTTGGCGGTTCTGATGCTTATTTGACGGCTTTCTCAACTTCTTCCTCTGCTGCTGCGATGCCCATAACCTTTGAGGCTTTGCAAACAAAAATTGGTTTAAGGGAATCTTCTGCCGCTTTAGGGGCGTTAGTGGGAGCAAATTTCAACAATGATGGTACTGCCCTTTATGAAGCGATGTCTGCGTTGTATATTTCCCAACTAATTGGGCAACATCTGAGTTTGGGACAGCAGTTAATTGTCGTTCTGACATCAATTTTTGCATCGGTAGGTGCGGCGAATATTCCCAATGCCGGACTAGTAACAATGACGCTGGTGTTCACTTCCGTGGGCTTACCTACGCAGTATATTGCTTTGCTGGTAACTGTAGACTGGTTTTTAGATCGCTGCCGCACTGCGATTAATGTAATGGGAGACATGACAGTTAGTGCTTTACTTGACGGTAAAAGCCGCGTTCTGTGGACGAGGCGGAATTTACCATTTAGCTCAGTGCAGCAGTTTTCAAGTATCTAATGCTGTTGAGGCCCTTTAGCGTCACATTCTTTAAACCAGCAGCGTTCTAAAAGTTGAAGTCGCCACAAAGATGCGAAGCGATGAGGATTTAATATCAATTTAGCATCATGACTAAATAAGGGCTGGTTAAGATACTGCCAAAGAGGAAATTTAATTTTTGTGTGTTTTGGAGGCATAAGAACAACAAATAGTATAAAAGCGTTGTGGTAGTATATGGCATCTATATATTAATAACTGTCATATACTGTTTTTCTAGTTAAAGATTACACCGCAGTTTTATAATTGTCCTTGTGGCAATTGCGGAAAATTTAGAATTTATTCAAGTCGTGAAACCATTTAGCTAGTCATCGACTTCTGGTATTGAAGCTGCAAAAGCTTTTTTTGCGTTGGCGATCGCTACACTAAAAAGTGGATTTCTCGCCTTCAATATACGAACTTATTAGCATAAGTTATTGGTGATCCAAAGTTGGATTCTCAGAGCAAACTTATAAGTCCGGCTCTAAAACTTTTAATGATAAATTTCTGTTGTCAGTTTTGCATTGAAATTTCGTTTAATTTCTTAATAAATGCTTGGTTTTAGATACACAGATTGGTGTTAAAAAAATAAATCCACCCATACATCAAAGTGAAGGGTGGAATATTTATGAATTGTCACATTGCTTTTTTAGACAGGCTTATACTAACCTCAAGCGGCTACTATAGCGATTTTTGATTGTGCACAACGCATCCTTGCTTGGGTTTAGAAACCAGAATTCCCAAAAACTCCATACTCTAACTCCTTTGAGCTTAGTAATGAGTTCCTGTTTTACGATGGTTGATGGCAGTAACAGCATCAGGCTTGAGTAATTTACCATCGTCTACGGTTGCATACACAACCCAGTGATCGCCACATTCCAAGCGTTGGCTAACTGAACATTCCAGATAAGCTAAGGCGTCGTTGAGAACTGTACAGCCATTACCTGCAACTCCTGTTTTAAAATTTGCAAATCGATCTTCTCCAGGTGCAAAAGATTTACGAAAATGCTTTGTATAGTCTTGATGATTGCCTTCAGGTAGGATATTCAGGGCAAACTTACCGCCTGGATACATTAGAGATTCGATCGCTCGTTCCTTGGCAATAGCAATGGTAAGACCAGGTGGGTTAAAGGTGGCTTGAGAAACCCAAGCGCCTAGCATCCCAGTAGATACTTCTCCTTGCTTAGCTGTGATCACGCAAACGGAACCAACAATCCGACCGACAGCTTGTTCCACTGGGGTAGCGGCTTGTTGTGGCACACGTACTTTTTTAGCCTTTTTCAAAGCTTGAGCGAAGTCTGTACCTACTTCTTCACAGAACTTGAGAGTGACATCATCAGGTTTAAATTTAACTTTTAGAGTGTCAAAACCAAAGCGATATCCAGCATCGCGGAGTTTACCCTCAATTAAGTCAAAAGCTTCGCCACTCCAACCGTAGGAACCAAACACCCCAGCGAGTTTACTGTTATCACCACTCGATAGCACAATACCTAAAGCAGTATGAATCGGAGTCGGTGCATGACCACCAATGGTGGGAGAACCGATGATAAAGCCATCCGACTGTTCTAGGTTGGTGCGGATTTCATCAGGGGTGGCAAATTCGCAGTTGATCGATTTGACTGCGACTCCACCTTTAGTCAATCCCAAAGCCATGGCCTGTGCTAGAGTCGCTGTATTTCCGTAAGCTGAAGCGTAAAGTAGGGCGACGGAAATTTCGCGATCGCTCTGAGAACGGCTCCATTCTCCATAAGCTTTGGTAAGTTCAATTAAGCCGGTGCGTACCAAGGGCCCGTGACCCACACCATACATTCTCACCTGCAAATCAGATACTTTCTCTAAAGCCGCTTCCACATGAGGCGCTTGCGGAGCCATCAGGCAGTTAAAGTAGTAATGCTGGTCTTCCTTGAGTGCTTCCCAATTATCATCAAACGCTTCATCGCCGCACAGATGGGTTGCAAATAGCTTATCTGTATAGAGAATTTGGGTTTGCTGGTCGTAGGAACAAAGTCCTTCCGGCCAACGTGGACTGGGAGTGGGGAAGAATTTTAAAACGTGACCCTTGCCTAAATCTAAAGTTTCTTTTCCCCGCATCACCAAGACTTTCAAATCGTGGTCTAAGAAAGCAGCACGCAAATTTCCAGCACCGGGAAGAGAACAAACAAAAGTTACCTGTGGTGCGAGTTCTAGAATTGCCTTGAGGGTTGCAACTCGGTTGGGATTAAAATGACCCAGGATTATATAATCCAAACGTTTCAAGTCTAGAGTTTGTCGCAATGCCTCTAAATAAACTTCGGTGAAGCTTTCTGGAGGTGGGTCAATCAGTGCAGTTTGATCGGCTTCAATTAAATAGCAATTGGAGGTAGTACCTCTTTCAAGTGCATACTCAATTTCAAACCGTAGACGTGACCAACTACGTGCTCTGAGAACTTTAGTATTGGTAGCAATTGGTAGAACTTGTACGTCGCGTGGTTTGGAGTCGGTCATAGCTGTTTGGTGAAGTTGGGGAAAAATTTGGAAAAACCAGGCAAGTTTTGCCCAGTTTTTAACGCGCTTAAGGAGAGTTAGAAGAAGATGAGGGAGCAGGGGGACAAGAAGGATAAAGGGAATAAATACTGACTTTTGACCCTTGTACAGACGCGATTAATCGCGTCTCTACTTCTTGACTCTTGTACACACACGATTAATCGCGTCTCTTCTTGACTCTTGTACAGACACGATTAATCGCGTCTCTACTCTTGACCCCCTCCTGCCTTAGTAGTAATTGCCGACTTTGCGATGACGAACGGCTGTCAGTCCATCGACTTTAGAGACACGACCTTCTTGGACGGTGCAGTATAAAATCCAGTGGTCGCTGCATTCCATGCTGGTTTGTACTTCACATTCCATGTATGCCAGAGCATCAGTTAGAATCGGGGAGCCGTTTTTAGCTGTTTGGGTTTTCACTCCAGCAAATCGGTCAGCACCGGGATGTAAGCGCTTGAGAAAATGCTTCTTGAGTTCTTGATAATTTCCTTCTTCCAGGACGTTGAGAACGAAGCGATCGCCTACTTGCATTAAGGAATCAATGGCGCGGTCTTTGGCAACGGCAATTGTGAATCCTAGGGGTTGTAAACTCGCTTGTGTTACCCAGGATGCCAGCATTGCACTTGACACATTACCTTTTTTGGTGGTGACAATGTACAGTCCGCTGCTAATCCGACCCAACGCTTTTTCCATGTTGACGTCGAGGGACTTAATTTGCTTGATGTTGCGATCGCGTACCAGCAATTGTCCTAAGTCTGTACCCGCCTCTTCACACAACTGGAATGTGGATGCAGTGGGAGCCTCTTTGATCCGAATGGCTGGGAAGGCTTCCTTGATACCGGAGTCGATAAATTTTCTCCGCAGTGTATCAATGGGTTCATCATCCCCGCCATAACATTCAAATAGCCCAACTACTTGCTTATTTTTAGCAACAGCTAGCAACGAACTGATACTAGCCTGAGCGGCGGCGGCGCTAGTTGGAGGCATACCGATAATGATGCCGGCGGCTCTACCAGCTAGTTCTTGGATTTCTTGGCTCTCAGCAGAACTCAGATCCAGTACTTCTACTCCAACCCCAGTTTTCTGTAGTCCGTCACCAATGGCGTGAGCTAGGCGATCGCTATACCCGTAATCTGAGACATAAAACAAGCCAACTGTGGTTTCTGCTTTAGCTTGTTTTTGGCTCCAATTTTCGTAGCACCCGGTTAAAACATCTAAATGATGATGTAGTAAGGGCCCGTGACCGTTAGCGATAATATTAATCTTCCCAAGTTCGCCCATTCTCTTCATGGCATTCAGCAGAGAACGAGCGTTGGGGCCCATCAAGCAGTCGTAGTAAAATCTAAAGTCAGCTTCGATCGCTTCTAAGTCTTCGTCAAAGGTGCGATCATCACAAAAGTGCATCCCAAAGGCATCACAGGTGTAGAGGGTTTGGGTTTTGCGGTCGTAGCTGAAGATTGTGTCCGGCCAGTGCAGGTTAGGCGCACTCACGAATTCGATTTCATGTCCTTTGCCGATATCTATGCGATCGCCACTTTTGACAATTCGCTTGGAAAAAGGATCATGTACCAAGCCTTCGAGAAACTGAAGCGCAACTTTTGAGGCTAAAACGGTGGCTCTTGGTGCTAACTGAAGGACGTCTTCTACTAAGCCGCTATGGTCTGGCTCTGTGTGGCTGACAATTATGTAATCAATTGTTTTGGGGTTGACAAGACCTTTAAGAGTATCTAAATACAACTGGCGAAACTTTTGGTGAGAAGTATCAACCAAAACTGTTTGCTCACCCCTAATTAGATATGAATTGTAGGTTGTACCATTTTGCAGTCCGAATTCGATATCAAAGCGATCGCGATCCCAATCAAGAGAGCGAATCGCTGTTGTGTTAGGGGCAATTTCTACAGTTTGTATAGTTAGCCGATGTTGAATGTTTTGTGCGATCGCTACCATTATTCGTCTCCGAGCGCAAATCATCAGGTTTTTATTCTGTCCTCATTGTCCCAAGAAAAATTTTTTTTAGTTGTAATGAATATGCTCTTTTTAAAAATTTAACTTGTATTAATTGATTCTATTTATAAGCAATATTTTTTACTCTGAAAATATACTAAATATTAATTAAGTAAATATATACATTCACTATTTGGTAATGCTGAATATTCGCACTATTTTCTAATCCAAAGCTATCATACATATCACCCTTTTTTGCCCAAAATTTTATAATTAAAACTAGAACTTATGTAAATAACACCCAGCTATTATATTTGTATAGTGTAGGTTAACAATAAATTTGAAATAGTCAATTGTCAAATCTTTAAAAATTATTATTTCTTGATAACTAAATATCTATAAAACTCATATTTGATTTCTGAAAAAACTCAGTACACCCATAAATCCCTTCTTTCCTGTTCCCCGTTCCCTGTGGTTACTGAGCGTAGCCGTAAAGCCTGCGGTATAGCTACGCTTAGGGCGCAGCCTCAAAGTAGAGAAGTGTTCCCTGTTCCCTTCCTACGCAAATATGTTTATTAATCAAATCGGATTCCCATATTAAAAGTTGCTAATACTTGCTGTTATACACCAGCTATACACAAGAGGTTATGATAATTGCAGTGCAAAATTAGTAGGCTGTTATGTATTTAATTTACATATTTACTTGTGTCCGCGCAGCATCAAACACAGGAAAAAGTTGTTGCTTGTAAGCCAATGCAGTATTTTCTCAAGAGCAGTAGCGCTAATTCGCTGTGTCCGCGTCCGCACCAGAGCATTTAAGGATTCTATGCGTAAACTATTGGCGATCGCAGCGCATTAATTTATCTCACAATTCAACTTGCAACTCGGTATCAAATCATTAAGCTAGAAAAGTTCATTTTTTCACGTACTTACTGAGATAATAAGCAGGAAAGGTTAAGATAAACTCCTTACAAATTTTTAACAAGCATCAAATATGCTGTTCTTAATATGTTTGTTAATAATCATCAGATATGTCACGGTTTTGATAAAGTTTCTTATCACGTAAAGTGTAAATTTTCTGTAAAGTCAAGAAAATAGCAGTTTTTTACAAACAATCAAAGCAAATTAGCTAAAGCCAGTTTCATAAAAAAGTCTGGACTTTCATATCTTTTTCTAATTATACAAATGCAAATTTTTATAACAGTTATTTTTAAAGTTTCGATAAACTAACAGTAAAAATACGAGTAATCAATAAAATTTTAATGCTACACTTTATTAGTGTGGATTTTAGATATTAGTCAGGACAAAGCTAATAAATTCTTATCATCATAGCTACGAGCTTTAGCTTATAGCTATCCGATGAAAAGCTTGTACAGACTAAATTTGTTGTCGGACAAATTATGTACGTCAATCATTAGTTGACGATAAATTCCAGATTTTAATAAGTGTTCTTCAAGCCAATACTTCTCGCATAACATGCCTTCAGGCTAGACTCCGGCATCCTTAAACATTGTAGTTCAGTCATTTTAGTGTGTTATTTAATACTTTGCGTAGCAAGTATATGGGCGTGAATAGACATAACAATACCAAAAACTGACTGTGTGAAAGACTAGCGCTTATGGGATGCCGATTGAGAATTTTTTTAACAGAAGAGGAAAAGCAGACTCTAGAAGAGTTAAGGAGAGCCAAGGAAGTTCCTCAACGTACCAAAGATCGTGCTCAAGTTTTACTGCTGAATGCTCGTGGCTTAAAAAACGAGCAGATTGCTCAAGGCTTGAACTGGGCAATTTCAACAGTACGTCAAACTCTTCATCGTTGGGACAAGATGGGGTTAGCAGGGTTGTGGGATGCTCCTGGTAGAGGGGGAAAACCCCGATATTCGGAATCAGACTTAGTTTATCTGGAAAATTGTTTAGCTCAAGAGCCATGCACTTATAACTCTAAACAACTAGCAAAAAAACTGGCATCTGAACGTCAAGTAAACTTGAGTCCCGACCGACTGCGACGAGTACTAAAAAAAAGAGGAAAAAGGTTTGAAAACACACCTACATAACTTCAAAAACATAACAATTAGTTGATTGCGAGGTCAGCGAAATTACACATTACCTTCTATCCATAAAAACAAAATCCACCTAAGCATGAAAAATGCTAGGTGGACTTGTTACGTATCTATTAGTGGATCCGAGCAGAGTCGAACTGCTGTCCAAATTGGGTATTGACCCCCCGCTCATTCACAGGTTTAGCCTTTCTGACCCTCAAGGCGGGAATCGTTCATTATCCCGAACGTAGGATGCTCTGATTTAATCTTAGCTAGCAAGCCAACCAGAGAACGCTTGCTAGAGCATCCGTTGGGGTTTGGTCTTCAGTCCTTAACGGAGTCGAACTAAAGACGCTCGAACCTATAAGAGGTGTTTAGGCAGCTACTAGAGCGTCCTTACGAGCAAATTTAACGATGTTATTCGCATTTACTTTTTTTTCGAGTCTTTGATTTCCGAGAGACGACTCACTCTCGACCTGAATCACAGAGCAGCGTTCGCCAACCTGTCGAAACCGTGACGGACCCATGTCTCATATCTCTTATTATAGTGTATTGTTTTTGAAATGTGTTGTAAGACAATGAATTTAAGACTTTGGATTGGTGTCTTTATAGTTCATGCAAATACTGCTGAAAAACATAAGGTATCTGTGTGGGTACTTGGCTGTATGCCCGCAGTGTAGTTTGCACATAGAGTGATGTCTTTGTAACCATTTTCCCGTAAACACATGATAAATTCATCGCGCCCGAACCAATGTAGAGGAAAGTGCTGTAACTCGGTGGCAATCAATTTGCCATCTTTCCACTTTTCATAGCGTATTACAGTCATATTGAGTTGATTGAGCCAGTCTATATGAGATGTAGATTGTAAAAGGATTGTTGATCCATCAGGGCAATTAATTGGCGATCGCTGCCTAACGGTATTCTCCGTCTTAAAATCTTCAATAGGCAACTCCAAGTCTATAAAAATTCGCCCTTGCGGCTCAAGGTGTCGAGCAAAAGCTTGCAACGCAGCCACAGCAGAAGATCGTTTTTCTAGCAGCATGAATGAGCCGAAGGAAACAACAATGGCGCTAAACTTACCAGGAATATTAAAATTTTCTATATTACCGTCATGGAGAACAGGGTTCAATCCCCGTTCTGCACAGTGCTTTTGACAAGCAGCAAGCATATCCGGTGAAGTATCGATGCCCTCAACATTAATACTAGCTTCTAGCAGTGGTATTAGTAGTCGTCCCGTCCCAACCATTGCTTCAAGAATTCTGCCACCGATTCGGGAAAGGTGGCTAATGTAGTAAGGCACATCGGGGTACTTTCCACCAATAGGCTTGGTGATATCATAAACTTCAGTACACAAGGGCCCGTATACAGTGAATTTCATCTAGTTAAAAAATCTCAAGTATTAAAAATAGCCGATCGCTAATCTCAAAACAGTTAGCAATCAGCTATTTTTTACAACCAACAATTATTTGATTCCCTAAGTTAGGGCTTCAGCACCACCAACAACCTCAAGGAGTTCTTGGGTAATTGCGGCTTGACGGGCTTTGTTATAAGACAGGGTTAAGGTGTTAATCAGTTCACCAGCATTCTCGCTAGCATTACTCATAGCTGTCATCCGCGCTGCTAGTTCACTAGCAGCCGATTCTTGCAGCGCCCGTAATAGCTGATTACTCAGATATAAAGGCAACAGAGAATCGAGAATCTGTACTGGATCTTGCTCGAAAATCATGTCGCGGGGAAAAGGGCGAACTTGACTAGTCACTTTCTGCCGTTCGACTTCAAATTGACCACCACGGGTTGTCAAGCGGAAGATTTCGTCGTCTGGTGCTTCTAGACCTTGAAGATCGAGGGGAAGCAGAGTTTGCACCACAGGACGGGAGCTAACCAAAGAGACAAATCTGGTATAAACTAACTCAATGCGGTCTACTTTTTCCGAAAGGAATAAGGAAAGTAGTTGGTCGGCAATTTGAGTAGCTTCTGCTGCGGTGGGAATTTGCTCTAAACCGCTGTAAGTGGCATCAATAGACTGATTACGGCGTTGAAAGTATTGTGTAGCTTTGCGCCCAACAATCACAAATGTGTAGTCTAGACCTTCTGCCTTGATTTCTTTAGCACGGTTTTCTGCACGACGGATGACGTTACTGTTGTAGCCGCCACACAAACCCCGATCGCCAGAAATGACCAACAGCCCTACGGACTGAACTTGCCGTTTTTTTAACAATGGCAAGTTTGCTTCTTCAAACCGCAGACGGGTTTGCAAACCATATAAAACTTGTGCTAAGCGATCAGCAAAAGGGCGAGTTGCCAGCACTTGTTCTTGCGCCCGACGCACTCTAGCCGCAGCCACTAGGCGCATGGCTTCTGTAATTTTTTTGGTGTTTTTGACCGACTGAATGCGATCGCGTATTGCTTTGAGATTAGCCATAATTTTTTTCTTTGTCGTTAGTCATTTGTCTCCGTTCGCGCAGGGTCTCACGCCACTTGCTCCACTTGGGGAGCCAGCGCCGTGCGGAGGTTCCCTCCGTTGAGGCGACTGGCGTGAGACCCCAAGACCGCAGCGTCTCCTTTAGGAGAAGTTCTGAACGCCAAAAGCCGACGCTTAGACTTCTGTGTCTGTTCTTTGTCATCAGTCATTAGTTTTTCACCAATGACCAATGACCAATGACCAATGACTAATTAAGCTGTTGCTTTAAAGGTTTTCTTGTACTCGGTTAGCGCTTCCTTTAAAGCTGCTTCTTCTTCATCACCCAGTACTTTTTTGCTTTGTACTGCTTGTGTGTACTGAGGCTTGCCAGTTTTTAAGTACTCCCGTAAACCTTTTGTGAAGGAAGTTACTTGATTTACAGGCACATCATCCAAGTAGCCGTTAATCCCAGCATAAAGAATGGCTACTTGCTCATACACTGAGAGTGGGGAATTTTGGGGCTGCTTGAGTAGTTCCCGCAAGCGTTGACCCCTTGCTAACTGGTCTTGAGTGGCTTTATCTAAGTCGGAAGCAAATTGCGCGAAGGCTTGTAGGTCGTCAAATTGCGCTAGTTCTAATTTAATCTTACCGGCAACTTTTTTCATTGCCTTGGTTTGAGCCGCAGAACCCACACGAGATACAGAAATACCGGGGTTTACAGCGGGGCGGATACCAGCGTTAAACAAGTCAGAAGACAGGAATATCTGACCATCGGTAATGGAAATCACGTTTGTGGGGATGTATGCCGAAACGTCACCTGCTTGAGTTTCGATAATTGGCAGGGCAGTCATGCTACCTTTACCCAATTCGTCACTCAGCTTTGCTGCTCTTTCTAACAAGCGGGAGTGGATGTAGAAAACATCTCCAGGATAAGCTTCGCGTCCTGGTGGACGACGCAGCAGCAAGGACATCTGCCGATAAGCTTGGGCTTGCTTGGAGAGGTCATCATAGATTACTAAGGTAGCTTTACCTTTGTACATGAAGTACTCAGCAATAGTTGCTCCTGTGTAAGGAGCTAGGAATTGTAATGTTGCTGGGTCACTGGCGTTTGCAGCAACGACGACGGTGTAGTCCATCGCGCCCTTTTCTTGCAATGTTTGCACCACGTTAGCAACAGTGGAAGCCTTTTGACCGATCGCAACGTAAACGCAGATTACATCTTCTTCTTTTTGGTTGATGATCGTGTCAATGGCGATCGCAGTTTTGCCGGTTTGACGATCACCAATAATCAACTCCCGTTGACCACGGCCGATGGGAATCATTGAATCAATAGCTGTGATACCCGTTTGCATGGGTTCGTGTACTGACCGACGCGCAATAATACCGGGTGCTGGAGATTCAATCAAACGGCTTTCTGAGGATTTGATATCTCCCTTACCATCGATGGGGCGACCCAAAGCGTCTACGACTCTTCCAATTAAGGCTTCACCTACCGCTACCTGAGCGATTCTACCAGTAGCGGTTACAGAGCTACCTTCTTGAATTTCCAGACCTTCACCCATGAGCACCGCGCCCACGTTGTCTTCTTCTAAGTTCTGGGCAATGCCGACTGTGCCGTCTTCAAATTCCAACAGCTCACCAGCCATAGCCTGGTCTAGACCATAGATCCGGGCAATACCATCACCAACTTGTAGCACAGTACCAACGTTAGCAACTTTGACTTCTTGGTCGTATTGCTCGATTTGTTGTTGGATAATGCTGCTGATTTCGTCAGGTCTAATTGAAATGCTCATGTGTCTATCTTGTTTGCTTTCGAGACGGAAGAAGTAATTAGTTAGGAGCCAAGAGTTAGGAATGATGAGTTAAAAATGCAAAAATTAAAAGTTAAAAGTTAAAATAATTTACTTTTTACTTAACTCCTAACTCCTAACTTCTCACTCCTAACTCCTAATCTTCTAGCTATTAGTTAAGCGTAAGGAAAGGCGACGTAACTGACCCCGTAAACTGGCGTCAATTACCTGCGAGCCTACTTTGATGATCACACCACCAATTAACTCGCTATCTATCTTAGTTTCTAGTTCTACCTGGCGAGCTTTACTGATGGCAATCACTTTTTCGATGATTGCTTGCTGTTGAGCTTCTGTGAGGGGAACGGCTGAAGTCACTTCCGCTAATACGGTTTGATTCAACTGCCGCAACAGCGCCAGATATTGCTGTAAAATCGGTTCTATGAACGCAATGCGCCGTTTGTCTACCAATACCAGCAAAAAATTGCGTAAGTAGGGGTTAGCATTTTCACCGAGTATTTGTCTGATGAGAGCCTTTTTTTTCTCAGACTGAATAAACGGGTTGCTAAAGAAATTGTGTAGCTCTCTATTTTCTGAGAGCAGGCTCAGGAAAGTACGCGCATCTTCCCCAAATTCTTCTGTCAAGTTTTTCGATTGCGCTATTGACAAAAGTGCCTGTGCGTAAGGTTGGGCTACTTCGGCTGTTGCTACTTTACTTGTCATACATTGCCTCCTAGTTGTGCGATGCTGCGGTCAATTAGCATTTGTTGAGCATCGTCGGCAATGCCGCTCTTGAGTTGCGATTCGACTTTTTGCAATGCTAGAGTAGCCACTCGCTGCCGTAGTTGGGCGATCGCTCGCTCTGTTTCGCTGTTTAAATCCGCTGCTGCTGTTTGTTTTAAACGTTCTACGTCTTGCATTGCCCGCTCTAACAAGGCTTCTTTTGATGCCTGGGCGTTTTCTTGAGCAGATTTACGGATGCGTTGTGCCTCTGCCTGAGCTTGGGTCAACTGCTCTTGCGCCTGTGATAGAGCAATTTGTGCTTCTTTTAAGCGCCCTTCTGCTTCCTGAATTAAGGTTGCAATATTTGACTTTCGCTCATTCAGGATATTGCTTAAAACTTTACGTCCGAAGTAGAATAATATGCCAACCAGAATCGCTAGATTAATGAGGTTGGTTTCTAAAATGTCTAGGTTTAGACCGAAACCACCTTCTGCTGCGCCTTCTGCCAATTCAGAGTGAACAGCGTTCGCTTCTGCGGCAAGTAATAAAAATGTGCCCATGATACCCATCTACAAGTGCGCTGCTCGCTTGCTAATAGTATTGTATTTTCCCTGTGGGAAATTAAGTTTTTTTCCCTGTGGGAAATTAAGTTTCTTTCCCCGCAGGGAAAAAAGTGCCTTTTTTGACACTTAAATTGAGCGATCTGGGACTAGCGCCCAGACGCGCGTATGCTTTCATAGAAGCAGTTTTGTGAGCTTAGCTAACTACAGTAGATCCCAATAGTTTTTCTAGAATCTGTCTGCTGAGAGCATCAACCCGTTGCTCTAAGGTACGCATAGCTTCTTGCTTCTGTCGCTCTATTTCAACAGCAGCCTGTTCTCGTTGCGCTTGAGCTTCTTTTTGGGCTTCAGCGATTTTCTCGGCAGTAATTTTCTTAGCCTCAGCCTGAGCTGCTTCTACAGTAGCTTGCGATTGCCTGCGAGCTTCTGCGAGTTGCTGCTCATATTCGGTGGCTAAGCGCTCAGCTTTAGCCAAGCGTTCCCGCGCCTCAAGGGTATTCGTTCGGATGTAATTATCGCGATCGTCTAGCACCTTGGTCAGTGGCTTGTAGAAAATTGCATTCAACAAAGCTGCCAACAGCAGGAACTGCAATGCCATTAAGGGCAAAGTAGCATTGAAGTCAAACATTTCTCTCCTCTTTGGCTGGAGTAGCAGTTTTCATGGCTAGCAAGATCATCCAACCTTTAATATTTTAGAGACCCATAGCCAACAAGGGTCAAACTACATCAGAACGACTAAATACTCAAAAAATTTCGGTTGTAGAGGCGTGATTGTTCACGTCTCCACACTCACAAAAACTTTTTAGGTTTTATCCTGCGAAGGGGTTAGCAAACAACAGTACCAGGGCAATCACTAGACCGTAAATGGTAAGGGATTCCATGAAAGCCAAGGTTAACAGCAGAGTACCCCGAATTTTTCCTTCTGCTTCGGGCTGACGGGCGATACCTTCTACTGCTTGTCCAGCAGCATTTCCTTGACCAATACCAGGCCCAATTGCAGCTAGACCAATTGCTAAAGCAGCAGCCAGAACTGAAGCAGCAGAAACTAATGGATCCATGTTGATTTTCCTTACTTTGAATACAGAACTAACAAAAGTACGTTAACGACTAGAAACGTGTTTTTCACGCTGCACCGAGTTCTTTCAATCGCGCTTTGCGATGTTTTGAGCGAAGATGCTCGACGGAACTGTGCTATCAACTGAGAAGCTTAACAGTTATCAGTTATCAGTTATCAGTTGCGCTGCAAGTTGATAACTGTTGACTGTTGACTGATTTAATGCTCCTCATGCTCATCTCCACCATGTCCCTCCATGGCCTCATGAATGTATGCTCCAGCTAGGGTGGCAAAAACCAGGGCTTGAATGGCACTGGTAAACAAACCCAAAGCCATCACAGGTAGAGGTACAAATAGAGGAACTAGTAGAACCAGCACCGCTACCACCAACTCATCCGCCAAGATATTGCCAAAAAGACGGAAGCTGAGGGAGAGGGGCTTGGTGAAATCTTCTAGGATTGCGATCGGCAATAGAACGGGTGTTGGCTCAATGTATTTTTTAAAGTAGCCCAAACCCCGCTTGCTAAAACCCGCGTAAAAGTACGCTAAAGATGTCAGCAATGCCAATGCTACAGTCGTATTGATGTCATTAGTGGGAGCTGCTAATTCACCCGATGGCAGCTTGATTAGCTTCCAGGGAATTAGAGCACCTGACCAGTTCGATACGAAGATGAACAAAAACAATGTGCCAATAAAAGGCACCCAAGGACGGTACTCTTTTTCACCAAGTTGGTTTTTTGCTAGATCCCGAATAAACTCTAGGGCATATTCCATTAAATTTTGGATGCCGCTGGGAATTCTCTGGATGTTGCGAGTCGCAGCTAGTGAAGCCAATACTAGAATGCTAATCACAAACCACGAGGTGAGAAAAACTTGCCCATGAATTTTAAGATTGCCCAATTGCCAGTAGAAATGTTGACCTACTTCTAATTCGGCTAGGGGAAAAGAATTAAAGGCGTTTAAGACACTAAGCATTTGCATTCTTCAAGCAAGAATCTTCCCCAACGAGCGAGGATTGGAGTATTGTCTTTGTGAGCCTGATTTAAGAATCAGGAATGAACGCAGTTTGCACCGTATAGACTATGAGCGTGGCCTTGTAAGTTAGAAATCCCAAAAATATGGGCAGAACATGTAGCTCATGCCATTGAGTTGCTAATACAATCAACCCAACAAACAGAGCCAAACGATTTTTGCTCAGACGGGTTTTTTGATTACCAAGCCGCTCAACATCTTTAGCCAGCATTTTTAAGTAAACCACACCTGCACACGCCCCAATCAAATAATTCAGGGCAATGTTTAAGGAATAAAAAATCCACACAGAGATAAAAATAACCCCCGTCAAGACAAGCGTGATTGTCAACAGTTGCTGGAAGAGTTGATAGAACTCTTGCATAGAGTTCCCTGATTCTGTATCCTCAGAACCAGATTGATCATCTTGTTGTGTTGTCGGAGTGGGTGCAATTGATTCGTCTGACAAGCTCACGGGACTTGAAACCAGTACAGCTAACTATTGATGACTGTACATTCAGTCAGCTGAATCATATCACGCTCCGGTAACAATACTTTAGAAAAAAACAATTAACTTCTTGTCAGCAAAAAGCGTGGTGAGCGATCGCCTCTCACCACGAAGTATAAATTACTTTTACAAGTTAGTATTCGCGAAGGTTTTGCTGTATCAAAAAGAATGCCCTTATAACAGCATTACAGGCACGCTTACAGGGGTATACATTTTAAGTGTTAAACCTGAATTAGTAGCGAATCAGACTAGCAACAGGGAATATACTATACCTTCTGAGAAGCCGCTGCTTGCTTACGCTTCATCCACAAACCAAACCCAACAGCAACCACTGAACCACCAACTGTGAAGGGTTCGGGGACAGGTGTTACAGGGCCCGTAACTTGACCCTCAAAAGTTGTCGCCACCTTACCGAGAGGATTTCGGCGTATAATATCCCATTGTGCTAGACCCGCTGTGGTAAACGAACTGAATAGGGAAAAATTACCGAATAATGATGATGTACCTACTTTACCTGTCTGAGCGAAGTTGATCAATTTCAAAGTCACAAAGTCAGGTTCTTTGGTTTCCACCGACAATCTAGTTGGGTAGTCAGGAGTTACATCAAATACACCCGATAAGCCTGATAAGGTTAATAATGAACCATCTCTGAGCCTTTCAAAATCACCAGGTAGGTTCGCAGAATCAAACTGGATCGTGTAATCGAATCTATTGCCTTCTTGTCCTTTAAATACAACACTTGCGGCTTCTGCTGATTTAGCACCAACAGCAGTGAAAAGCGCAACACCAACAGTAGCCATGCCTATCTGTTTGGCTAATTTCATTAGAAAATTCTCCTAAATTAAATTTGACAATTACAGTAAAAATTCATGTGTGAGTCTTTTATAGAATTTATTCTTTTATGTTTTTATACGCCGGGCAAAAAAGCACTATTTTCCAAATCTTCACTTTTTTCAACTCTTTTATGAAGGGAGTGTAAATTTATACTATATTTTACTAGTTAAAAATAATGATTTTTACTTTTAGGTAAAATTCAATGGTTCTTAATTAAACTTATTGCAAAAATACAAACAAGTAAAAAAGAAACTACGGATAAACACACGGAGAACTTCTGAGCGCCGCAAGTCGGCGCTCAGAAGTTCGGTGGAACACAAATAATTTATCGGACTTCGTCTCTTGTAACGTCTGAGGGACGACTTCCAAAGGAAACTGGCGTGGTGAGGCAATACGATGTGATTAAGCTGGCGTTAATAAAATCAACTGTTGCTTAAGGAGCGTTCTAACTTCATTAAGTTCCATCTGCACACCTGCTAAAATCTCTGCCACTGTTGAATTACCATCGCATCTTTGCAGAAACTCAAACTCTGCTACTGATAAGTTAACAATCTGGTAATCGTAATTAAAGAAACATTGGCTGGGAAATCCTTCAATACAAGGATTAAGTTCAGGGATTGCCGTCAACAAGATATTATCATCTGACCAGTCAGCTTTGAGGAGGGGAGGACGACCAAGGAAAAACTCGTAATGGGTAACTTCTGGATCTAGTAATTCTATCAGGCGATAACCCTGGCGATCGCCTAATCCCTGCGCCCGTTCTATCAACTCTGGTGCTTTGGCCAAAAGTCTTTCTAACTGCCAAAAACTAGGATTCGAGAAACCAATAAAGTCCAAGCCAGAAGCATCAATTAATTCAAACAGTGTCTCAATGTTGTAGTCGATTTCCTGTGGATGAACGTACATATCAGCAAAGTATGCGTCCTTGTGGTTTTCTAGTGACCAACGCTGCTTATCGTACTTGACAATTCGATTATTTTCTGGTAGAGATGCAAATATTTGCCGCCCAACTTGCACACCATCACGGTAATCGCCTTGTTTGTCACCTTGGAGGAGAGCGATCGCTTTTTGCATAAGTTGAATTTCCCAGCGTCCCAATTCCCCATACACAAAAATATGCATCAAGCCGCCTGGAGCTAACTTCTTCGCCAAAGCTTGAATACCGCGAATCGGATCAGGGGTATGGTGCAAAACGCCAACGCAGTTGATTAAATCAAACTCACCTGGCAACTGTTCTACATCGTACAAGCTCAGGTGGTGAAATTCGACGCGGTTAGCCCCAGAACGCTGACAACGCTCTTTTGCTACAGCCAAAGCGCCAGCACTAAGGTCAATTCCAACGACATTGGCTTGGGGATTAAGGTGAACAAGGTATTCTGTACCTACTCCCGTACCGCAACCAGCATCTAAAATGCGGATATCTTGCTTTTGGGGTTTTTGACCTGTGCAGAAATTATAAGCGGCTAGCCAATTCCAGCGCCAGTTGTAGCCTGGAGGTGGTTCATCCAGTAAGGCTTCCGGCGGAAATGGGTAGGTGTTGTAGAGTTTAGCAACAGCAGCACTGACGGTTTGGGAATCTGACATGGTGGGCAAAATCGCAGCAATTCTGAGTTTAGCGAATGCTGAGCACTTAGGGTAGACACATATTCAGAAGAGTCATCTTACCAAATGCGGCGCTGGATTATTTCAACTTAGGTAGGTATGGGGATTCTTTAAGTAAAAACACTACTGTTGAAGCATTTATTAGACAATAAAATTAACCTGTATAATTTGTAGCCTAATTTACTTAATCAGGAGCATCGAATGGCTGTAGGATTGCCTGAATTCGTTGAAAATCCAGAAAATCGTTGCCCTGTAATTCTCTTACTTGATACTTCTGGCTCTATGTCAGGTCAGCCTATCCAAGAGTTAAATCGAGGACTTGCTGCTTTCAAAGAAGATGTACTAAAAGATTCCCAAGCATCGCTGAGTGTGGAAGTGGCCATGATTACATTTGGCCCCATAGTTAAACTGATGCAAGACTTTGTGACGATTGACCAATTCATACCACCTATATTGGAAGTAGATGGTTTAACCCCAATGGGTGCGGCGATTGAGTATGCTTTGGATTTTCTAGAAAACCGGAAACAGACTTATAAAGACAACGGTATTCTCTATTATCGCCCTTGGGTGTTTTTGATTACAGACGGAGCGCCATCGCCATCAGACCCCTGGCAGTCAGCTGCGCAAAGATTGAGACAAGCAGAAGCACAAAGCCGACTGTCATTTTTTGCAGTAGGTGTACAGGGTGCTGATATGAGTATCCTCAAACAAATTTCCCCACCTGAACGTCCACCAGTTACGCTAAATAGCTTAGATTTTCGTGAATTGTTTGTCTGGCTTTCTACTTCGATGAAACGGGTTTCTAGTGGCAAAGTAGGGCAGGCTGTAGCTTTACCGGCTGTGGGATGGGGTCAAATTACTAGTTAGAGGAAATTTTGTGAATTGGAAAGCTGTTGTGGGTTCTGCGATCGGAACAAGTCATCAAGACCAGGAGATACCTTGTCAAGATTATGGGCATTATCGCATCTTTAATGATGTGATTGTAGGTGCTGTTGCTGATGGTGCTGGTAGTGCTAAATATTCTAATGTTGGTTCTGGCTTGACTGTAAAAACGGTACTCAAATACCTGGGAAGAATTAGTGAATATCTTCAGAAGCGGAAACATTGTGGGCAAAAGATTTCTCAACCACTGTCCAAAGAAGAAGCTACAAAACTGTTTGCTGGAGCTGTGAAAACAGCTATTGCAAAGTTACAGAAGCAAGCAGACAAAGAAGATTATTCTATCAATGATTTAGCTTGTACTCTTTTGGTTTTTGTGGCTACTCCTGACTGGGTTGCAGCTATGCAAATCGGAGATGGATTTATTGTGCTGCGTTCCCAAAACTCAGAATATCAACTGTTGTTTCAGCCAGATAAAGGTGAGTTCGTCAATGAAACAACTTTTATCACCTCAACAAATGCAGTAAAAGATATGCAGGTAGAGGTTATTTCTGAAAAACAAGAGTTTATTTGTGCTTCCACTGATGGGCTGGAAAAAGTAGCAATTCGCTTAAGCGACTGGAAACCCTTCTCACCTTTCTTTAAACCTTTGGAAGAATACTTGCACGAACCTGTTAATCCAGAGGAGGAAAATAAATATCTGACGGAATTTCTCAACTCAGAACGGCTAAATTCTCGCACTGATGACGATAAAACCTTACTTTTGTGCTTATTTGATAGAGAGTAAAATTCGATGACAGTTCTCACCTGTGCTAGTACGGGAAAATCAATTACCCTGCTGGGTGAACCTAAAATTAGTGGTGAAGCGAAGGTTTGGCAAACCAATCACAATGGTTATTTAGCGAAAATTTACCACTCACAAACTCCTGAGCATGTGCAAAAGTTGGCGGTGATGATAGCACACCGACCTAAAGAGCCAAACTCCCACCTCAATCATATTTCTTTTGCTTGGCCTAAGTCAGTATTGAAAGATGCTCAGGGTGATTGTGTGGGCTTTTTGATGCCGGAAATTAAGCAAGCAAAAGAACTTATTGATGTATACAACCCCAGCAAAAGAAAGGCTTTAAAACTTGACGTTGATTGGCGTTTTCTCCACACAACGGCGCTGAATATAGCCTCAATTATTGAAGCAATTCACATTTCTGGCTATGTTTTAGGTGATATCAAACAGCAAAATATTCTTGTTAACGATCGCGCCTTACCTTCAATTATTGATACTGATTCCTTTCAGGTTCGGAATCCGAAAAATAGTAAGGTTTATCGTTGTCTAGTTGGTTCAGAGGGCTATACACCACCGGAACTGATTGACAAAGATTTTGCGAGCACTGATCAAACAGAAGTACACGATCGCTTCCGGTTAGCAGTCATTATCTATGAATTGTTGTTTGGTGGTGACAAACCTTTTGCGGGAGAGTGGAAAGGTTCAGGGGAAAATCCAGAACTGAATGAACGAATACGTCGAGGTTTATGGCTGTATGCACCAAATAGTTTGATTCAACCTGTAGCTAGGACAATTCCTTTTGAGATTGTTCACCCAGAGGTTCAGCGATGTTTTCTCAGATGTTTTAATGATGGTTATAAAAATTCTAATTTGCGCCCAACTGCTGGGGATTGGGTGAAGGCGCTCAGACTTGCTGTTAATGAGTTAACTATCTGTGGAAAGGTAGACAGCCACTACTACAGCCGAACTCATGGTAAGTGTTATTGGTGCGATCGCGCTATAAAACTTGGTATTGATATATTTCCTGGCTTTATTGGTATTACATCATCAAGCAATACAGCTACTTCATCATCAATTAAGCCAACTCAATCTCAAGTTTCGCAACTAGCAGCTGCTACACCTGAAACTCAAGCTTTAGTTATCCAACCATCGGTAACATCCACTATTAGGACAACTTCATCTTCAGTTCAGCATACTCAATCTCAATTTTCGCAATCAGAAACTTTTAAAGTTCTATCTATTTGGATAGCTCTAGTGTGGTGCTGTATCATTTTGCTTCTTATTACGTTGTGTGTTGTTAGTGTTGTCTCTAGTAAGTTTGATTGGTTTTTGGCAGGGATTATGGGGATTGGGTGTTGTTGGCGTTTTTATCGATGGTTTTGGCGAGTTTCATAAATTTCCGCTTACTGGGCAAAATGACGAAATTTACTATACTGCTGATCAATAAAATAGCTTTCAATAAGTCATCTAGTAGTCGTGATAAGTAAGGAGGAATACATGAGTGAATTTCTAAATGTTTCGTCAATAGATATAAAACAAGGCATACGTGAAGCAGTGGAACAGATAGCCGCAGAACCAGGAACTAAAGTTTTTTATCTTGATGGTAAAAAAAATTAATAGCAAAGAAACATTTTTAAGTAAAGCTGCTGAAGCAATGCAATTTCCTACATACTTTGGTGCTAATTGGGATGCTTTTGATGAATGTATCATCGATTTAACATGGTGTCCGGCTAACAGATACGTCATATTGTATGACCACGCTGACATCTTTGCTCAAGCTGAACCGACACAGTACCAAATAGCATTGGATATTTTAAATTCAGCCAAAGAATACTGGGAAGCCAATAATATTACTCTGAAATTTTTAACGATAAACGAATAGGTCAATTTAGCCTTGTGACAAATTAAGATATAGTCCAATCTTCTAAACGCAAATTAGGCACTTTTTCAAAATCTTTCCAATTGCGGGTTACTAAAATCCCATTCGCTGACAGCGTAATTGCTGCAATACGTAAATCTTGAGTACCAACGCGAATTTTTTGCTTAACTAATTCAGCGTAAATTTCGCCAGCATCGTGACTAAATGCTAGTACATTGAGATTATTTAAGTCTTCTAATGTATCTTTTAATTTGGCATAAGCAAAGACTAAATCATTTGATGAAGTAGACCTGTTGATAACATTGAGTCGTCCCACCAGTTGTTCTGTTGCTGTAATTATCGTTATGGCAATATTTTGAGGATTAAATTTATTTAATCGCTGGATAATAAATGGATTACCTCTTTGCATCAATGAGAGGTGATCTGTATCTATAATCCTTAAATCATTCAACTCTGAATTTACCTCGCTTCATTGTCTGCATCCAATTCACGTCGATACTCTTCTATATATTCCAGCATCTCATCAAATTGTGGATCATCTTTATATTTACCAGCTATTTTCAACCAAGGATTTTCTACTTTGGGCGCTTCAATTTCTAAAGTCACAATCTTGGCTGTTTCTAACCGAGTTTGCAAACTTTGACTGAGTTGTTCTATTGCTTCAGTTTCGGTATTTCCTAAGCCTTGGCAGTCTGGTAAACCTAACAATATTGCTTTTACTGTGCCATCTTGTTGATTTTCAATCAGCACATCATAAGTTAATTTAGGTACTGTCTTGCTAGGAGAAGTTTTTACAACTAAATTCATGATATTTTTAACCTCCAGGTTTTATATTGATTATAACTTTGCAACACAATGATTTATAAACACAGACCTATTTACTGTCTAGCCTTAGCTCAAAGCCTTATGTTTACGTTTTGAGCAGTAGTTCATAGTGCGGGCTAAAACTTTTAAAAAATAGCACTAAAGTGCTGACTACAAACCTTTAATTATTTACACTGGCTTACTTAGTCTATGGTTTGATTTTCATAATATTGTGTTTTGCGATCGCTCTAATGATTTACAACCAATCAGAGTTTGATTTGAGCTAAAAGTGATCTAAGACTGTGATTCTGAGCAAAATACAGTGTAGAAAAAAAATCTCGGAGATGCTTCTTTGCACTTCGCTCTGTTCAGCATGACAAGGTATTTCATTAAGAAAGTTAAATTTATTGCTGTTTAATCTAGTGTTAATACTTAATTTAAGTATTTTGAAATACAATCTGGTTCATTAATATTTCAATATATACTGAAAAACACTTAACTTTTAGATGTTTGCTGAAGGTTTAGAGAATCGTGTGCCTGGAATTATCAAGTTAAAGGTTCTACACACTTCTTAATAAACCAGCCTTGAGAACGCAAAACGTTCTAATCTAAAAGCTGACTGGGTTAATTTACTGGCAGTTTTGAAGGCGGCACTCTAAAGCTCTTAAGGCATAAACATACCGATGTGTCAAGCCTCAAAGCAACCCAGACTTAACACATAAATGATTATGATGGGAGTTTTACAAATCCGATGAGTGTTAAGGCGAGTGGTGGAAGCTCAGTTGCGCGTCCGCAACTATATCAAACTCTAGCTGTAGCGACAATTACCCAAGCGGAACAGCAAGACCGCTTTTTGGGAACCGGTGAATTAAATGAACTGGCAAGCTATTTTGCATCTGGTGCAAAGCGTCTAGAAATTGCCCAGACGCTCACGGAAAATTCTGAGATTATCGTATCTCGAGCTGCCAACCGGATTTTTGTCGGTGGTTCGCCAATGGCTTTTTTAGAAAAGCCTAGGGAACCAGAATTGGCAATGGCTGTTGCTAGTAGTACAAACGTTCAAGAAGGAATGAAACTAGGAAATGTCACCTACGTTGAAAGTCGTGGTGGGTTCCTAGAAAATTTACGCTCAATATTTAACTCATCCCCCAGTGGCCCGACACCTCCAGGTTTCAGACCAATCAACGTTGCTCGTTATGGGCCGAGCAACATGGCGAAGAGTTTACGGGACTTATCCTGGTTCTTGCGCTATGCTACCTATGCGATCGTCGCTGGCGACCCCAACATCATAGCCGTGAATACACGGGGTCTACGGGAAATAATTGAAAATGCCTGCTCCGGTGAAGCAACATTAGTGGCTTTGCAGGAAATCTCAGCTGCGGCACTCTCATATTTCCGCAGGGATGCTGAGGCTACAGAAATTGTGTCTCAGTACATGGATGTTTTGCTGACAGAATTCAAAGCAGCCACACCCTCAAATAAACTGCGCCAACGTCCTTCAGGTGATCAGCAAGGGTTGCAACTGCCACAAATTTACTTTAATGCGGCAGAACGGCGACCCAAGTTTGTGATGAAGCCTGGATTGTCAACCAGTGAGAAAAATGAGGTAATCAAAGCGGCGTATCGGCAAATCTTTGAGCGCGACATTACCCGTGCTTATAGCTTGTCGATATCTGATCTAGAATCCAAGGTGAAAAATGGCGACATCTCTATGAAAGAGTTTGTTCGCCGTCTAGCAAAATCTCCTCTTTACCAAAAACAGTTTTACCAGCCTTTTATTAACAGCCGAGTTATCGAACTAGCTTT
The DNA here is from genome assembly GCA_019359395.1 of Komarekiella atlantica HA4396-MV6. Lineage (GTDB taxonomy): Bacteria > Cyanobacteriota > Cyanobacteriia > Cyanobacteriales > Nostocaceae > Komarekiella > Komarekiella atlantica. Next base: position 33,596 of record JAHHHK010000032.1, on the reverse strand, counting down.
CCGTCACATTCTGGGACGGGGGCCAAGTAGCCGCGAAGAAGTACAAAAATACTTCGCGATTATTTCCCAAGGCGGTCTAGCAGCCTTAGTCGATGCTTTAGTAGATTCTGAAGAATACGGCGACTACTTTGGCGAAGAGACAGTACCCTACCTTCGAGGTCTGGGTCAAGAGGCACAAGAATGTCGCAACTGGGGGCCGCAACAAGACCTGTTTAACTACAGTGCACCTTTCCGCAAAATCCCTCAGTTCATCACCACATTTGCTGCTTACGAACAACCACTACCAGATCAGCATCCATACGGTTCTGGTAATGACCCCTTGGAAATTCAATTTGGAGCAATTTTCCCGAAAGAAACTCGCAATCCCAGCACCAGTCCGGCTCCTTTTGGCAAGGATACCAAACGTATCCTAATCCACCAAGGGGCAGGTATTAATAACCAAAATAGTAATCCCAAGGCCCGAGGTGAGGCTCCTGGTACTCTTGGGCCCAAGGTGTTCAAGTTGGATCAACTTCCTGGCACCATCGGCAAAAAGGCTACCAAGGGTGCAAGTGTAAAATTCTCCGAAAGCTCAACGCAAGCAGTGATTAGAGCTGCTTACCTGCAAGTTTTCGGACGTGATGTCTACGAAGGTCAGCGTCAGAAGGTATTAGAAATCAAGCTGGAAAACGGCAACATTTCCGTGCGGGAGTTTGTTCGTGCTTTGGCTAAGTCGGATATATTCCGCAACCTATACTGGACATCGCTGTATGTTTGTAAGGCGATTGAGTACATCCATCGTCGCTTATTGGGTCGTCCGACCTACGGTCGTCAAGAACTCAACAAGTACTTTGATATTGCCTCTAAAAAGGGCTTTTATGCGGTGGTTGATGCCATCATTGATAGCCAAGAGTACACTGAGGCATTTGGTGAAGATACAGTTCCCTACGAACGGTATCTGACTCCTGGTGGTGTGGCATTACGACAGCTGCGGGTTGGTAGCATTCGTGAAGATGTTGGCGCGAAAATCCAGAAGCAAGAAACGCAGAGCTTTGTGAAACTGGGTACAGTTCCAGAAAATCGGACAGAACCAGATATTCAGTTCCGCATTAACCAAGGTGTCAGCAAGCAACGAGAACAAACAAAAATCTTCAAGTTGGTGGCGAATACCAGTGACAAAGTTGCAGTAAAAACTTTGATCAGTGCTGCTTACCGCCAGATTTTTGAACGCGATATTGCACCCTACATTGCTAAAAACGAATTCACAGCGTGGGAAAGCAAGCTAGGGAATGGTGAAATCAGTGTTAAAGAATTTATTGAAGGTTTGGGTTACTCCAACCTTTATCTCAAAGAATTCTACACACCCTACCCCAACACCAAGGTGATTGAGTTAGGAACCAAGCACTTCCTGGGACGCGCACCAATAGACCAGGCAGAAATCCGCAAGTACAACCAGATTTTGGCTACTCAAGGTATTCGTGCCTTTATCAGTGCCCTGCTGAATAGTGTGGAATATAACCAAGTGTTTGGTGAAGATACGGTACCTTACCGTCGCTTCCCAACCCTACCAGCTGCAAACTTCCCGAATACTGAGAAGCTTTATAACCAGCTAACCAAGCAAAATGATGACGTGGTTGTGCCTAGCTTTGAGCCAGTGCAATCCAGCAAAGATGCTAACACACCGCTTTTGGCGCAAGCGATCGCAGATATAGCAGCGCAAACAAAGGCTACCGAAAATGGCAAGCCCTCGTTTACTGAACTGGGTCGTTCCTACAATGATGGTCGCGGACAATCTGCAAAAGTGGGTGTAAGTACAAGCCACCGGAAACATGCACGCATTTACCGCCTGAGTGAAAGCATAAACCAAGCAGAAATGCAACAGTTAATCAATGCGATTTACTGTCAGGTGTTAGATGTGTTCAACCCTCAAGTGCCTGATGATTTCCGCCTTACTCACTTAGACAGCAAACTCCAAAATGGCGAAATTTCCGTGCGGGAGTTTGTGCGTAAACTGGCAAGTTCAGAAATTTATCGCCAGCGCTTTTACATGCCTTATCCCCACACCAAGGTGATTGAGTTCCTATTCCGTCACTTGTTAGGGCGCACACCCGCGACTCAAGGCGAAATTAGCCAGTACAACAAGCTGCTAGCTGATAACGGTTTGCAAGCTACTGTAGAAGCAATAGTAGATAGCCCTGAATATTCTTGCTTCTTTGGAGAAGACGTGGTGCCTTACAACCGCTTCCCATCCTTACCAGCAGGTAACTACCTCGGCAGTGTCCAGGCGGCTGCTGATTTGGTGAAATCGGGTCGTCAGAGCGATCGCTAAAGTACTACATACAGGGATTAGAGACTGGGGAAAACCTTTCCCAGTCCCAAATCCCTGAGTACCTAGTTCGCCTTCGCAACCTTTCGTAATAACGCTTTCAGATTGCAGCTAGGACAGTAAATCTGAAAATTAATATTACAAACTGTTAAGAGCAGTCATAAATGCTCAACAGAATGCCGGAAAATATTTTGCGGAAGGTAGCTGAGTTTAAAAGGTTGTGTACTTGTATTAACTCAAGCAAACTCGTAATCTATTAGCAATAACAGTTATTTAACTGTTGTATCTAAAAAGACGAGACAACAGAACCTCTGTCTACCAAATTTAAAGTCGTACCAGTTTAATCAAATTCTGGTTTCATTAGTACTGGAGGAATCCATTAATGAGTATCGTCACGAAGTCCATCGTGAATGCTGATGCAGAAGCCCGCTATCTCAGCCCTGGTGAACTGGATCGGATCAAGTCCTTTGTTGCAGGTGGTGAGCGCCGTCTGCGGATTGCTCAAGTTTTGACAGAAAATCGCGAGCGCCTGGTTAAGCAAGCTGGTGATCAACTGTTCCAAAAGCGTCCTGATGTTGTTTCTCCTGGTGGTAACGCCTACGGTCAAGAATTGACCGCTACTTGTCTGCGCGACCTCGATTACTACCTCCGCCTTGTCACCTACGGTATCGTTTCTGGTGATGTTACCCCCATCGAAGAAATTGGTGTTGTGGGTGTCCGCGAAATGTACAAGTCTTTGGGAACTCCTATCGAAGGTGTTGCTGAAGGTATCCGTGGTTTGAAGAATGTATCCGCTACACTTCTGTCTGGTGAAGACGCTGCTGAAGCTAGTAACTACTTCGACTACCTAGTTGGCGCCCTACTGTAGGGTGAAGCTGTTTCCTCGGCAAGAAACAGAAGAATTGCAATACGGTTGGAAATAAGGAATTAACAACATGCAAGACGCAATTACCGCTGTCATTAACTCTTCGGACGTTCAAGGTAAATATCTTGATACATCAGCTTTAGAGAAGCTAAAAGGTTACTTCTCCACTGGCGAACTGCGGGTACGTGCTGCTAGCACCATCAGCGCTAACGCTGCGGCGATCGTCAAAGAAGCTGTAGCAAAGTCTTTGCTATACTCTGACATCACCCGTCCAGGCGGCAACATGTACACCACTCGTCGCTATGCTGCTTGCATTCGCGATTTGGATTACTACCTCCGCTATGCTACCTATGCCATGTTAGCTGGCGATCCTTCCATTTTGGATGAACGCGTGCTGAATGGCTTGAAAGAAACTTACAACTCCTTGGGTGTTCCTGTCGGTGCTACCGTACAAGCTATCCAAGCAATCAAAGAAGTAACTGCCAGCTTAGTAGGTTCTGATGCCGGTAAGGAAATGGGCGTTTACTTAGACTATATCTCCTCTGGCTTGAGCTAAGAGCTAGTTAGTTTGCGCTTAAGAATTTAGGTGCGGCTTTATTAAGGTCTGGAAATCAATTGTGAGTGCTAGAACGTTTTATTGCTTATCTTGTGAAATTATCAGTGATGAGTGTTAGCGGTCTAGTATTGATGCTTGATTTCCAGCCTTGGAATAATTAATTAAAGATTTGCACTCAAGATTTTGAGATAAAAAAAGTTTCCATAAACATCACAGGAGATTCTTAGGTCATGTCCCGTTTGTTTAAAATTACTGCTCTTGTTCCTAGCCAAAGCCGAATTCGTACTCAACGCGAACTACAAAATACTTACTTCACCAAGCTAGTTCCCTATGAAAACTGGTTCCGCGAACAGCAACGCATTCAAAAAGCAGGCGGAAAAATTATCAAGGTAGAACTTGCAACTGGCAAACAAGGCGCTAATGCTGGGTTGCTGTAATAGCTTTATATCGAACATTATTGTAGGGAATTATTCAGAGGTCAATAAAGACCTCTTTTTTGTTGCGTGTGTTATTGAAAGTTAAAAGTCAAACAACTTTACAAGGCGATACCCGCGAGTATAAAGCGGAACTGGAGCACCAGTATTCTGTCTATTCTTAGTTTGTTCAACAGTTTCATCAAACACAATTAGCGTTTCTTTACCAACTTTTAGCCAGTCTTTATAAGGTACACTCATATCTTCTTCAATACCACCAATACTAGGTGCTACCATTGCCCGGTAAGCTTCATTGAATTTCCTACGAAACCGGAAATCTACTGAAATTCTCAAACCTTCAGTCTTCCGTCTTACTGTTTGATGTAATCCACGAGCATCATTAAAGTACATCGTACCGTGTTGTAGTTGTGCTTCCGTGTAAGAGACAACCATTGGAATATTTCGACCTTCATCGAAGTCAGACATCACCCGCATAGCTTGTAGTTCCATCTCGCGGGGCATTTCACCCGCTTCGATGGTTATATTATCGATGTCGCCAAACAGTGGCAGAACCACCACAGTGGCATCAGCGGCAACACCTGCCCAAACATCGCTATGACATTTTGAACTAGCAAAGGGTAAACGCAACCTAGTTGCGTCAGTCTTACCATAAACCATGCGGAGATTTACTGGTAAATCCACTGCATCGATGAGGTCATTTGCTCCTAGTTGGTAGAAAGCTTCGGCAACACTCTTTTGAAAGAGGTTAAACGCCAAAGCGTGTTCTCGCTTGGGCATTAAAAGACCAGTACCAGTGTAATTGGGCAAAGAATTTCTTGCTTCTAGTAGTCGTTGAAGCATTTCCGATTCTGACAGAATGATTGGACTATTCAGACAAGCACATATATAACCCGCAGCAGCAACTCGAATTTGCTGAAATAACTCAGGCTTTAATGTGTGTTCAAACAGCAGTCGATACTGCTGCCTTGTAGCAATCCTGTCAGCAAGCTCATCAAAGAGTTGATCACCTAGTTGAGAGAATGCGATCGCACGCTCATATTGTAAGCGATCGCACACTGGGGGTTCTACTAACAATTTTTCTAACATCATTTCTCCTAAAGTTATTCAAAATTAGCTAAAAAACTCATACATTCAAAAACAGTTCGCCTTAAAAACGAATTCTGTTATTACAAATTAACAAAGTTATTCTTTCTATAAATCGTAAAATATACTGCTCTTTACTCTTGTTATTTTTTCAAACAAAAGGCTTATTCTTAATATTAGTAAATTTGAGATAAAGTAAAATGTTATGAACAAAAAGACAGTGTATGAAGCAGATAGTTATTTTTATAAAGCAAGAATTCATAAAGCAAAATTATATTTAGTCATTTTTATTTTAAGAAAGCAATAATATTATCGGATGCAGGTTGATTATTTCTTTGAAGACCCTGCTTTTTAGATGCAAAGTAAGCAGCTAGTTAAAAATCGGTAAATTTAACATTAGCAACAAAACCAGCAAATGTTAAAACCTAAATAGTTCAACTAATTACCTTGGAAGCTGTATTTACTCTTTGGACAGTGTTCTAAATTAAGACAAAAACAAATTTAATCCTGATAACCTTCGATAGCAAGTAATTTTTGCCAAAAATTTAAATGAGATTACTATGCATCTATATTGCTTAAGACAAATACAACTGAAATGTAAATAAATAATTAAAAATGTCAACTCTGAACCATAAAAACTCAACTAGAAACCTATATAATCGCACAGCATCAGAATGGATTAGAGGAGAACCTAGTTCACTTTCAGACTTTACAGCACGCCCTTTTGTACTAGAGCTTTGTGAGCCTATCACTGGATTGCGAGTACTCGATATCGGCTGTGGTGAAGGTTATTGTAGTCGGGAGCTACGCCGACGAGGTGCTGCACAAGTACATGGAATAGACCTTTCTCAAGGCATGATTGCAGCAGCAAGCTTGCAAGAAGCAGAAGATGCTTTGGGTATTAGCTATGAAGTTGGATGTGCCACCGACCTCAAGCAATTTGATAATGGTGAAATTGATCTAGTTGTTGCAGTATTTCTATTTAACTATTTGACAATTGCTCAGACCCAAGAATGCATGGCAGAAGTTGCACGCGTTCTTCGTCCCGGAGGTCGATTTGTATTTAGCGTTCCTCACCCATCTTTTCCATATATGCGAGAAGCAGCATATCCGTTTTATTTTCAAGTAGACGGTACAGGCTACTTCAGCAAGCGTGACCAGCAGTTTCCGGGTCGTATTTGGAAACGAGACGGTTCCTGGCTAAATGTTCAATTGATTCACAAAACTCTTGAAGATTACTTTAATGCTCTTAAAAATTCTGGTTTTAATACGATGCCAATTCTACAGGAATTGCGTGTGACACCAGAACATATCGCTATAGATGAATCATTCTTTAGCTCTTTGCTTGACCAACCCCTCCACCTAGCCATACAAGTATCACGATGACACAGATATCTTCTCTTGTTAGAAATTCTTTCCGTGAAATAACGGATAATCATCCTCTATGGAATCATGAATTCCTAACCTGCTGTCGTACTGGAAATTTATTTCTACCAGACGTACAATTACTAGCTGTTCAAATGTATAAATTCTCCAAAGAATTTAATCGTATCCTAGCTAGCATCTTGTCCTGTTGCCAAGATGAAAGCACTCAGTTAGTCATTTTGGAGAACCTATTTGACGAAATGGGACAGGGAGACGTAAATCAGTCTCATCCAGAATTATTTCGTCGGTTTACCCGCGCACTTGGTATTGACGATAAAACTTTGGCAGCACTACCCACTGCACCTGAAACTCTTGCTTTAGTTGAAACTTACTTAAGAATTCCACACCAGTATGGGTATTTAGCTGCACTGGGTGCTGTCTGTTATGCTTCCGAAGGGATTGTTAGCTCCTTGTATACGCAACTATACAAAGGAATTGTAGGTGCTGCTCCCTTATCTAAAGAATCCTTAATCTTTTTTGAAGTCCACATTGATGTGGACGATAGTCATGCAGCAAAGCTAGCAGCCGTAATTGAACCTCGTATTAGTACGAGCGAGGAGGATATCAAAGTGAAGCTGGCTATTGTTGAAGCTATGGATGCTCGTGTCCAATTCTTTAATGGAATTCAGCGTCAAATCTCTAAATATAGCTTGTCTCCTAATTCATCGCTTCTTATTAGTGCATAGTAAAAATACGGATGCAAATACGCTAACTTGTAGCACTAAAATACAGAGATATTTTCTTACTTTTTGCAGTTTTTAAAGCTTTCATTCAAATAGACCAAGGTTTGACTACAGAAAAGCTGGTAATTTAATTAACCTCTTTAGCGGATTAGTTATTAAATCTTGGTCAAATTCACAAAGCAAAATTAGGTGTAGAAGGAGGTTTCCATGTACGGATTAGTGAACAAAGCGATTCAAGACATGGTGTGCAGTCGCTTTGGCGAAGAGATTTGGAAAGAAATTAAGCAGAAAGCAGAGGTAAACGTAGATGTCTTCCTCAGTATGGAAGGCTACCCTGATAACATCACCCACAGGCTGGTAAAAGCTGCTAGTGTCGTTCTGGGTTTATCTTCCACAGAGATTATGCAAGCCTTTGGAGAATTCTGGGTTCAGTACACAGCCCAAGAAGGCTACGGCGAAATGATGGATATGAGTGGAGATACGCTGCCTGAGTTTTTAGAAAACCTTGACAATCTTCATGCTCGTGTGGGAGTCAGTTTTCCCAAACTCAAACCCCCATCATTTGAGTGTACTGATATGGAGGACGATTCTTTAAACTTACACTATCGCTCTAGTAGAGAAGGGCTGACACCAATGATTCTTGGTCTAGTTAAAGGATTGGGAACAAGGTTTGATACAGAAGTCCATGTTACCCAAACCCAGAGTCGGGATGAGGGTGCTGAACATGATGAGTTTTTAGTGCTTTATAAACCAAATTGAGCGCAGCAGCATGGCTCCTCCTCACCTTACTCTTTCGCCAGAGTTGCTGGCGAAAGCTTTTCCTTTCCACTTTGCGTTTAACCGTAATCGAGAAATTGTACAAACTGGTGATGTTTTAGCACGCATTAGTCCTGAACCACTAGTTGGTAGACTGATTGAGCAGCATTTCCAGATCAATCGTCCAAAAATTCTAATCGATTTTGATGCTATTAATAAACAGTCCCGTGCTCTGTTCATATTGGAGTTTCTACACAACGGAATGCAGCTAAAGGGCCAGATAATGTATCTGCCAGAGCTGGAGGTAACATTTTTTTTGGGTTCTCCCTGGATTACAGATACGAGTAGCCTTGCTCCTTTTGGTATCAAACTCAAAGACTTTGCGATTCACGACCCAATTGTAGATTTCCTTTTTCTACTGCAAGCTCAGAATACCGCCTTGACTGATGCCAAAAAATTAACAAAGGAACTGAAACAGCAAAGGTCACAACTACAGAGTGCGCTACAAATCAAAGAAAATCTAGCAGAAATTGCTGAGGCACAGTCTAAAAAATTAGAAAAGTCTCTCAGGGAGCTACAGCAAACTCAAGCTCAATTAGTCCAGGCTGAGAAAATGTCTAGTTTGGGGCAATTAGTTGCGGGAGTTGCTCACGAAATTAACAACCCTGTTAACTTTATTTACGGTAATTTAAAATATGCAAAAGATTATACGCAATGTCTGCTGAAGCTTGTGCATCTGTACCAGCAGTTTTATGCCAATCCTGTGTCAGAAATTCAAGATTGCATCGAAGCAATTGATTTAAATTTTTTATTAGATGATTTACCTAAAATCCTACATTCAATGCAAGTAGGAGCCGAACGTATCGCTGAAATTGTGCTGTCCCTTCGGAACTTCTCTCGTCTTGATGAAGCGGAGATGAAAAGGGTTGATATTCACCAAGGACTGGATAGTACTTTATTGATTCTACAGAATCGCTTCAAGGATAGCGTTGAGCATCCTGGCATCAAAATAGTTAAAAATTATGGAAATTTGCCTTTAGTATATTGCTATGCTGGGCAATTGAATCAAGTATTTATGAATATTATTAGTAATGCCATTGATGCACTCGACAACTATAACAGTCAACGTGCGATCGCAGAAATTCACGCTGACCCTAATACAATTACAATTACTACGGAAGTCATAGAAACAAAGTGTGTTGTAATCCGAATTGCTGACAATGGTTCAGGAATGACACAAGCAGTTAAGGAACGGTTATTCGATCCATTTTTCACAACTAAGCCCGTAGGTAAGGGTACAGGATTAGGTTTATCAATTAGCTATCAGATTGTAGTTGAAAAACACGGGGGAACACTCAGATGTATATCAGAACCCGGACAGGGAACTGAGTTTTGGGTTGAAATTCCTCTATTGATGGATAACCAGGCAGAGAATTGCGTTAAATCATTGAGTTTTATTAAATAAATATCTTTAGAATCAGGTTTAGTTATCAGAACATAACATCTACAAGATACCTTCAGACAGGAAGTCTAGACAGCAGTAGCTAAAACTCTGGGAAAGCAACTAGCTACCTCGGCTATACAAATGGAGTCTGCGCCAGCAAAATTGATAGCATCCTTTTTCAATGTAAGCGGTGCATCATATTATGAGTTATTATTTATAAGTTTTATTCCTAACTCCTAATTCCTAGCTTTTTACCTGTACTGAGCGTGAATCTACGTAGCCTGATTCCAATTTTTGGTAATTCCGTTTCCGTTTGGGCATTAGAAGCGCGGTTGTTGCGCTGGTTAACATTGATTTGGCTGTTTGTCGGCTTAATCATGCTATTCTCAGCATCTTATCCCGTCGCTGACGCCCGTCATGACGATGGGTTGTACTACTTTAAACGTCAAGTCATTTGGGTTTTAGTTTCCTTAATTGGATTCAACATTATTGTTAATCTACCGTTGCAGAAAATTTTGGGATCATCCCATTGGTTTTTGATACTGTTTTTAGCATTAATTTTCGTCACATTGATACCAGGCTTGGGAAAAAAAGCTTTTGATGCGGCCCGTTGGATAGCTATTGGCCCAATTCCCATTCAACCCTCGGAATTGATTAAACCCTTTTTAGTGTTGCAAAGCGCACGCCTGTTTGGTCAGTGGGAACGAATAAGTTGGCGTGTTCGCTTCACTTGGCTCCTGATTTTTGGTTTTGTACTTTTAGGAATTCTTGCCCAGCCTAACTTGAGTACAACAGCACTTTGCGGCATGACTATTTGGCTAATTGCCCTAGCAGCTGGATTGCCTTACAAGTACTTAGGAGGAACGGCAATCGGTGGAGTAATGTTAGCAATCCTCAGTATTAGTATTAAAGAGTATCAGCGTAAGCGAGTGATGTCATTCCTCAATCCTTGGGCGGACGCTACAGGGGATGGCTACCAGTTAGTGCAAAGTTTATTAGCGGTAGGCTCTGGTAAGACTTGGGGAGCTGGATATGGGCTTTCTCAACAAAAGCTGTTTTATTTACCAATTCAGGACACTGATTTTATTTTTGCCGTATTCGCTGAAGAGTTTGGCTTTGTTGGCAGTATGGTGTTGTTAACACTTTTAGCTTTATTCGCCACTCTGGGATTAATTGTGGCACTGAAGGCTAAAAATCCAGTGCATCAACTAGTAGCGATCGGTGTAACAATTTTGATGGTAGGACAATCATTGCTTCATATTGGCGTTGCTACAGGTTCTCTACCAACCACCGGCTTACCTTTGCCTATGTTTAGTTATGGTGGTAATTCTATGATTGCCAGCTTGATAGCCGCTGGATTGCTGATTCGGGTAGCACGCGAGAGTAGTGAGGCTGAGGTAGTACCGTTACGAAGACCCTTGTTTGAAAATGGGCGCAGGCGTCGGATGTTTCAGAAAACCAAGAATTGAAGTAGCAAGAGCCACAACAGATAAACTTTACGCTTTTTGCACGATGATAACTGTGTAGCATTAAAAGCCATCTACTAAAAATCCTTCTACAATTTGCCAACCTTCAAAAAGGCGTCCTATGCTTGATGATGCACTACTCGTAAGTAGATTATGGAAGATTTAAAACAAACAATAATCAGTTACTCCAGCAGAAATCTCGAACAGCGCAAAAATTGGTATTCTCCAGCAGCAGAAGCTTACAACAAAGCAAGACCACGCTATCCTCAAGACTTGATTCACCAAGTTGTAGAGGTTGCTCAACTCTCCACTGACTCAAAAATTCTGGAAGTGGGATGTGGCCCTGCAACTGCAACGGTAGCCTTCGCTCAATTGGGCTGCTCAATGATTTGCTTAGAACCCAACCCAAATTTTTTTCCGTTAGCTCAACAAAATTGTCAATCGTATCCGAATGTAGAAATTCAGAACACATCTTTTGAAGAGTGGACACTAGAGGTGGAAAAATTTGATGCCGTTTTAGCAGCAAGTTCTTTTCACTGGATATCACCAGAAATAGGATATCCAAAAGCAGCAAATGCCCTAAGAGAGAATGGCCACTTGATTTTATTGTGGAACAAGGAACTACAACCTTGCTACGAAGTGTATCAATCCTTATCTCAAGTTTATCAAGTACATGCTCCAACTCTCGACAGATATGAAGACCAAGAAACTCAAGAAAATATCTTGAGAAGTTTAGGAAACATGGTCATCGAATCAGGGCAATTCAAAGACTTAATATCTGGTCAAGTTACATCAGAAGTGAGCTACACTGTCGATGAATATTTAATGCTTTTAAACACTTATTCGCCGTATATAAAGTTAGATACACATAGTAAAGAAGGCTTATTCTCTGAATTGAGAAATCGAATCGAAGATGACTTTGGGGGCAGTCTTCATCTCTCATATATCTCTGCTTTTCACATTGCAAAAAAATAGCCTGCCACATTTTAAAATGCAGCATAACATTAAGCTGATAGTTGTAAGTGATTCAACAGATGAACTTTGATCATGAATGCAGGAATTAAATTTATCAACACGACAGAGTTATATAACTCATCTGAGAATGGCTATACTCATGTAGTAATTGCACCGCGAGGAGGAACTACTATCTATATATCAGATCAAAGTGGCGAAGATGAAAACGGTAAACTTGCTAATGATGATTTCATAGCTCAGTTGAAGCAAGTATTTACAAATCTGCGGGCTGCATTGGCTGAGACTGACGCAAGTCTTTATTGCTAATTATTTCTACTGGTCGCAAAATGATATTTTGAATTTAGAATATAGTACCCGTAAGCGCTGGGTGGATAAAATCAGTAAAATTAACCAAAAATTAATATGAAACTAAAAGTTAGCTATTCACCAACTGTAAATGAAGTAAATGAAGTTGACCTGGTTTTAGAAACTACAATAAAGGGAGAATGGTTAATAGGTCGCGCTCCTGACTCTGATGTAGTGCTAGACAGTCCTGATGTCAGTCGGCTACATGGCAAGTTTTTGCTTCAAGGTGGAAGTTACTACTTTTGTGACCTTGGCAGTAGAAATGGTTCAATAGTTAACGGAGAACAGGCAGAAGAAGATCAACTATACATTTTGAAGGATGGAGATACTATCCAGATCGGAGATTACGTTCTGATAGTAGAAGCAGTCAATCTTTTATCTGAGCAATTACCAGAGACAATTTTTAGAACTATAGATCCTGCTTTACTTTCTAGTTCACAAACGACTGAAAATGTTAATAGTTCTAATATTACTAATCCAATAACAGAAGAAGTTAGTCATGACTCTGCTGAAGAATTTAGTCAAACTACAGGTGAATTAGAAACCTCTGAAATTGCTAATACTGCTTACCCAGAAATTAGCGAAAGCTCAAAATTTACTTTTACTCAGCCTGATGATATCATGTCTGTGTTTGAGGCAATAATCACCGCTGATGACATAATTAAACCGCCAGACATGGTAAGCGAAGTTGCAGAAGAAATCAGCATAGATATTGATGAAATAGAAGCTCTGGAAGCCATCAACAATGAACTTCTAGTTTTTGAACTAGCACTTGCAACAGAAGCTAATTTGGGACAGCCATCTGATATGTTTAGCCGGAAATCTGAGGAGGAAAATACGGTTTTAGAAGTTATCAGCGCTGAAGCTACAGATTTGGGTACATCTGAGACAGTAAGCCAATTTTCTCAAGTACTTGTACGCAATGATACTGTTAAAGCTCAACCTGAAGTTCTGGAAGTGTTTAGCAATCAATATATTGATTTTAGTAGTCCAGGCACGGAAGAAGTTAGCGTAAATATTAATGACATAGATGTCAGTTCTTTTCCTACAAACGTCAGCGAAATCTTTGAATCTACTAATACTCATGTAGAGACAACAGAAGAAACTCTGTTTCATGAGATTGCAGAAGTAGCAAATGTCAGTGACCATTCTCAAACGCTCACTCAAAGAAAAATAGTACTCATAGCTCATGAAAGTAAGAAATCGGAACTTGCGGAATTTGTTGCTCAGTATGAAGAGTTTTTCTCGCATAGCTTCACAATCACTTGGCCATCTATTAGTGAAGTTTTACATCAACAGACGGGTATAACTATTAGTCAACAAATCTCAGCGGCAACATCTGGAGGATATTTAACAATTGCTTCATTAGTTTGCTCAGGAGATATTTTAGCAGTTATTTTCTTAAGAGATTTTCTGCAAACCCAGGCTGGTCAAGTAAATGAAGAAGCCTTGCTGAGGTTATGTAATATTAACCAAGTTTTACTTGCAACGAATGTTCCAACAGCAGAAGCGATTGTACATTATATTAAGCACATCGCGCAATAGCACTAAGAAGCTTAGACACGTAATGGTGAGGCGATCGCACGCAGTCCTGGACGTAAAGGACTTGTTGTTAGACATCACATCATTTACTTTAACATAGTATATTTTGAAACTTCCCCTGCCTTCTGCTTTACTATGTTTTATAGATGCAGGAGGCTTTGCTAGATCAGCGTATTGTTTTAATTGCCTGCTAGTTTAACATCCAAGTCTGCGATCGCTCTATGATCCGGTAAGTATGATCTAACGAGGATAAATTATGACGCAGACAATCGCAATTAACGACAATCAGCGCTTGCAACTTGCGCCTTTAGAAATACCATCCCGTTTGCTACTGGGGCCAGGGCCATCAAATGCCCATCCTACAGTACTCCAGGCAATGAATACCTCCCCTGTTGGGCATCTTGACCCAGCTTTTCTGGAACTGATGGATGAGATTCAATCCCTGTTGCGCTACGTATGGCAGACAGAAAACCCATTAACTATTGCAGTCAGCGGGACGGGAACAGCTGCCATGGAGGCGACAATTGCTAATGTTACAGAACCCGGTGATGTGGTTTTGATTGGTGTAGCTGGTTACTTCGGAAATCGTCTCGTTGATATGGCTGGGCGATATGGTGCTGATGTGCGAACTATTACAAAACCTTGGGGAAAAGTCTTCACGTTGGAAGAACTCAGAACTGCTGTAGAAACTCATCGTCCGGCTATTCTAGCTCTAGTTCATGCTGAAACCTCTACAGGCGCACGTCAACCCTTGGAAGGAATAGCTGAAGTGTGCCGTGAATTTGACACTCTGCTGCTGGTGGATACTGTCACAAGTCTAGGTGGTGTCCCCTTATTTTTAGATGCTTGGGGAGTTGACTTGGCTTATAGCTGTAGCCAAAAAGGGCTGGGTTGTTCACCCGGCGCTTCACCTTTTACCATGAGTCCACGTGCAGTTGAGAAATTGCAGCAGCGCCACACGAAGGTTGCAAATTGGTACTTGGATATGTCGTTGCTGGGCAAATATTGGGGCACTGAACGCACCTATCACCATACAGCACCTATTAACCTTTATTATGCATTGCGGGAAGCACTGCGTTTGATTGCAGAGGAGGGGCTGGCAAACTGCTGGCAGCGGCATCAAAAGAATGTAGAGTATCTCTGGGAAGGGTTGGAAGACTTAGGACTGAGTTTGCACGTTGAGCAAGAGTTCCGGCTACCAACGCTTACTACTGTGTGTATTCCTGCTGGAGTAGATGGTAAAGCAATTGCACGGCAGTTACTCAATGAACATAATATTGAGATTGGTGGTGGTCTTGGTGAATTAGCTGGTAAAGTCTGGCGTGTTGGACTGATGGGTTTCAACAGTCGCAAAGAAAGCGTTGACCAACTTTTAGCAGCACTGCGGCAGGTTTTACCTGAGTAGTTTTAGTGTGATTTGGTGCGTTACGCTGTTGTTAACGCACCTGATAAAAAGAGCGATCGCAATAGTATTGTTAGAGAATCACTGCGATAAAAAACCCACAACCAGCAAAGGCAACAGTATCAGGACAGACACAATCAAAACGAGGGTTGCCGGCTCAATTTTAATGACGTTCTTCTGTGGATCACGCATGTGGCACTTTCTCGATGATCAATAAGTGTATTAAGTCAGCCTAAAGGATGTTTATCTATTTTTCAAAGCCCCATTAGGTTGAAAAGTGTAAAATTTTTTGCTAGGTCAAGATATTCGATTTGCATGTTTTTAACTGTATTGGGAGTTTAGTAAGGAATCTTGGCGTTTTTCGCCCTATATCTTAACCCAACCCTTAATTTTTCGGCAAAGAGACGTTGCAATGCAATGTCTCTACAATCGCATTCTTTTTTAAATTGGTATAAAAATATCTTTGTGCAACAATACCGACTTGCAGAATACCTCGGCTAACAACCGGGGATCTTTTTTTGGTACATACCAAATGTGTTGATTGCAGTGACTTGATTATGGATGAGGATGCTCGCATTGGCATTAAACAGCTACATGGCAAGTCTTAAAGGTAAGATTAAAAGTTTTATTTTTCGGAAAATACGGAATTTTTCTTTTTTTGGGGTAGCACTAATTTTACTCTATCTCAAAGTATTACTAGCAAAAAAGTATATTATATTTTAAATAATCGCGTAATATCACTGACAAAAATTAGGTATGTATTTGTCAATTCTACGCAATGAACAGAGCTATACAGGTTGTCTGATTACTCTGCTAAATTTTCTCCATGTCTTATCGCTTACAGCCAAAGCCTTGTAGCTTATAGGATGGGCATTGTAATGCCCATCCTACTATGGTCTATTCTTATGAAACCTGCTGTAAAGCTTATTTGGTTAAGCGATCGCTTACAAACAAAGCCTTGTAGTTAATACGGATAAGATGGATAAATATTTAACCAGACTAACTATCTCAGACTAGTAATGACGAATGTATCTAGAGCAGTTAAAGTGTAGTCTCAGAGAGAATAGAGATTACAAAATAGCAAAAGAGCTTAAGTTGCAAGGCTTACAGCTTTTCATAGCAAGCTAGAGTTCAGTAGTTCACCGAGTTAACCGTAGTAGTCCAGCTACGGTTTTTTCATGTTATGGGAGTATCAGGCTAAGTACACCCTAATATGTAATACGGTTCAGTTAACATAGCTGTCACTCTCAAGGGTAAGGCTAAACAAACAAAGCCTACGCGAACAGTTGATTTTTCTACAAAATATCTGTTTGTTAGCATTTTACTATATTTGCAGATATATATTGATATAAACACTCTCAAGAAATGTATATATCACTTATATATTTAAGTTTAAATATTAATTTATACCTTGCATTCTTACCATCAAAGCTTCATGATGTTTGTAAAAGCGCTTAATTAAAAAGTTATTGGTGATTCATATTGCGCTAATTAAAATTGCTCAACTGGAATAAATTAAGCATTTTAAAAAATAGCCTATAGCATATATATAACAATGAAAAACTACTATTAAAAAATTGTATTTGCATCTAAAAAATCTTTAATGCAAGAGCAATTCCAAATTTTTGTCACACATAAACATCGATATGTTTCATCAAATCGAATTAACTTATATTGGAGTTCGACAAACTCATGCTACAAGGATGGATTCAAATTGCATTAACGCTACTAATTGTAGTAGTAATTACTCCCTTTTTAGGGCGATATATAGCGCGTATTTTCTTGGAGCAAACTACTCTTCTCGATCCAATTTTGAATCCGGTTGAGCGAGTGCTTTACTCTCTAGTTGGTGTTCAAGCCAAAGAAAATATGACGGGTTGGCAGTATGCGCGGGCAATTCTATACAGCAACTTAGTTATGTGGCTGCTGATTTTCTTGATCATCATGAATCAAGGATGGCTACCACTTAACCCGACTAAGATAGACGCCCCAACTTGGGACACAGTACTGCACACCACCATTTCTTTCATTACCAATACTAACCAGCAACACTATTCTGGCGAAACCAACTTGAGCTATGGCAGCCAAGTGTGGGGACTAGGTTATCACATGTTTACCTCAGCGGCGACGGGATTAGCGGTGGCGATCGCTTTTATTCGAGGATTGACGGGTAGACCTTTGGGTAACTTTTACGTAGACCTGATTCGCGCAATTATGCGGATTTTGCTGCCGATTTGTCTTGTGGGTGGAATTGTCTTAATTGCCCTTGGTGTTCCAGAAACTCTAGCGGGGCCAGTGGTATTTCCTACCCTAGAAGACCCTAACATTAGTCAGGCGATCGCTCGTGGCCCTGTTGCCCATTTTGAAATTATTAAGGAACTAGGGGAAAACGGCGGCGGCTTTTTCGCCATCAACTCCGCACACCCATTTGAAAATCCCAACGGATTTTCTAACTTAATTGAGATTGTGGCAATGCTTTCGATTCCCACTTCCTTGATTTACACCTATGGCTTGTTTGCTAACAATACTAAGCAAGCTTGGTTAATTTTCGGGATGGTTGGGATAATTTATGTAGTATTTATAATTATTACTGCGATCGGAGAATACAACGGCAATCCAGCGGTTAATGCACTTCTGGGTAGTCAGCAGCCAAACCTTGAAGGTAAAGAAGTCCGCTTTGGTTGGGCACAATCTGCACTATTCGCAGTCAGTACAACCGCCACTATGTGCGGAGCAGTTAACAGCCTACACGACTCATTCATGCCTAATGGCGGTTTTGTCACTCTTTCGGATATGTTCCTACAAATTATCTGGGGTGGACAAGGTACAGGAACAGCTTACTTGTTTGCTTATCTCATCTTGGCGGTATTCGTCACGGGTTTAATGGTAGGACGCACACCAGAATTTCTTGGACGCAAAATAGAAAAGCGTGAGGTTGTGCTTGCCAGTTTCCTGATTTTGTTGGTTCACCCGATCGCAATTCTGATTCCCGCAGGTATCACCTTAGCATTTCCCGACCTACTAGCAGGAATTAGCAATCCTGGTTTCCACGGTTTTTCGCAGGTAATCTACGAATACGCCTCAGCTGCTGCTAATAACGGTTCTGGGTTTGAAGGCTTAGGCGATTCCCAACCTTCACCATTAGCGATCGCAACAGGCACACAACCAACCTTAAATGCCCTGTGGTGGAATCTGAGTACCTGCTTCAGCCTCCTAGCAGGGCGTTATATTCCGATAATTGGTCTGCTAATGCTAGCAGATAGCATATCTCGCAAGCAATCTGTTCCTTTTACAGTTGGGACATTGCGAACCGATACCGGACTCTTTACAGGCGTGACCGCAGGCGTGATTTTAATCCTGGGTGCGCTTACATTCTTCCCTGTGCTGGCATTAGGCCCAATCGGTGAAGCCTTTTTCATTACCAAAGGCATCGGGTGAGTAATTTTAGATTTTACAGCGATTTTCAATTGAGGCTATGAATTTGTGTCACGCAGAGACGCAGCGAAAAGTTCTGTTCGCATAGCGTCTCCGTCAGGAGAAGGAGGGTTTCCCTCTCTTACGAGACGCTAACGCGAACCGCAGGAAACTTTTCAAGACAGCGAAAAGTTCTGCGGGAGGGTTTCCCTCTCTTACGAGACGCTAACGCGAACCGCAGGAAACTTTTCAAGACAGCGAAAAGTTCTGCGGGAGGGTTTCCCTCTCTTACGAGACGCTAACGCGAACCGCAGGAAACTTTTCAAGACAGAGTCGCAGAGAAGCACATCAACAAGTGTGGTCTAAATAAAAACTGCTGTGAATGAGTCAGATTGCTCTAATACTATTAACGACTGACTAATATAATATGCCTACTACTGATTCTCCTTCGCCCCGTGTTTCACATGGAACTCGTGACTCGCGCAAACATACCCCCAAAGCAGATATGCGGGGACTGTATCAAAGAGCAATTCGTGAGTCATTTGTCAAGCTCGATCCCCGAATTACTGTGAGAAACCCGGTAATGTTTGTTGTTTGGGTGGGGACAATTGTCACCTTCTTAGTTACCCTTAATCCAAATCTATTTGGTACAGTCCAAGCAGATGTGAATCAGCAACGCCTATTAAATGGGTTGATTACCTTTATTCTATTTTTCACACTTGTCTTTGCAAACTTTGCCGAAGCCGTTGCTGAAGGACGTGGCAAAGCTCAGGCAGATGCACTCAGATCGACGCGATCTGATACCATTGCTAACAGAATCCTCCCCGATGGTTCCATTCAGGAAGTTAATTCCACAGAACTACGGCGCGGCGATTTGGTAAAGGTAATTGCAAATAACATGATTCCCGCTGATGGGGATGTAATTCAGGGCATTGGCTCAGTGGATGAGTCTGCAATTACTGGGGAATCTGCTCCTGTATTGAAGCAACCAGGTACGGATATTGCCAGTTCAGTTACGGGAGGCACGCGCCTACTCTCAGACGAGTTGACGATTCGGATTACCGCCGATCCTGGACAAGGCTTTATCGATCGCATGATTGCTCTAGTGGAAGGAGCAGAACGCAGCAAAACACCCAACGAGATTGCTTTGACGGTGCTGTTAGCAGTGCTTACACAGGTTTTCCTGATTGTGGTGGCTACAATGCCTCCCTTTGTTGACTACATTGCCAACTTTATTAGTACTGTGTTTGGGGCTGAGGCAGGAAACAGTTTACGTACAGGTGTTAGTGTTGCTATTTTAATATCGCTGCTGGTAGCTCTGATTCCTACAACTATTGGTGGTTTGCTCAGCGCCATTGGAATCGCTGGTATGGATAGGGTAGCGCAATTTAATGTGATCGCTACTTCTGGTCGAGCAGTAGAAGCTTGTGGTGATATCAACACGCTGGTGTTAGATAAAACGGGTACTATCACCTTGGGTAATCGCATGGCTGATGAGTTTATTCCTTTGAATAATCACTCATTAGAAGACATGGCGCGAGTTTCCCTAGCTGCTAGTTTGTTTGATGAAACACCAGAGGGCAAATCAATTGTGGTATTAGCAGAAAAGTCCCAGGTTGAAGTAGACTTTAATGCCGACAAAGCAGAGGGTGTAGAGTTTTCCGCTAAAACCCGCATGAGTGGCACGAATTTACCCGGTGGTAAACAAGTTCGCAAAGGAGCGGTGGATGCGATTAAAGGGTTTGTTCGTTCTCGTGGCGGCTACATTCCAGATGATATTGACGCAGCTTATGAGCGAGTTTCTCGCTTAGGAGGTACACCCTTAGCCGTCTGTCAAGATGACCAGATTTATGGCGTTATTTATCTCAAGGATATTGTAAAACCTGGTCTGCGGGAACGGTTTGACCAACTCCGCCGTATGGGCGTTAAGACTGTCATGCTAACAGGTGACAACCGGATTACAGCTTCGGTAATTGCCCAAGAGGCTGGGGTAGATGATTTTATTGCAGAAGCGACTCCAGAAGACAAGATTGAGGTGATTCGCTCGGAACAATCTCAGGGTAAACTGGTGGCAATGACCGGAGATGGCACAAACGATGCACCTGCTCTAGCTCAAGCAAATGTGGGTTTAGCGATGAACTCTGGTACGCAAGCTGCTAAAGAAGCTGCCAATATGGTGGATTTAGACTCTGACCCTACCAAGTTGATTGATTTAGTAACTATTGGTAAACAGCTACTAATCACTCGTGGGGCATTGACGACATTCTCTATTGCTAATGATATTGCCAAGTATTTTGCGATTATTCCCACTATCTTTGCAGCCGCCGGAATTGGCGCACTTAATATTATGGGACTCAAAAGTGCCCAATCTGCGATCGCCTCAGCCCTGATTTACAATGCCCTGATTATTCCAGCACTGATTCCCCTAGCACTTAGAGGAGTGAAGTTCTTACCTTTAACAGCAGATCAATTACTACGTCGCAACATTTTAATTTATGGTCTTGGTGGGATTATTGCTCCCTTCATTGCCATCAAACTCATAGATATGATTCTGCCTTTGTCTTAATTCCCAACTATTCACTTATGAAACCCTTTCATATCCGACGCACTATTTCTCTATCTCAATCTACCCAGGTACTTGAAGAAATAACTGAAATTTGGTGTCAATGGCGTAGACAAAAGCTACCGCTGTATTTATTTCTGGCGATGTGCTTCAACCTAGTGCTTGCACCTCTAGTCTATGCTGCCACTAATGAACAACTTTCCCGCAGTCAATCTTGGGCGCTAGGACTATTAGGACTGGTGACACTGGGACTTTCCATTTATCTGTTTTTTGTGATGTTTGTACCGGAGAAATTTTAATGAGTTTTGCACGTGAAGCGAGTAGAGCGATTCGTTCTGCCTTGGTACTTTGGGTAGTCGCAGCTATTGTTTATCCCTTTTTGATGATTGCTTTGGGGCAAATTCTATTTCCGTTTCAAGCAAACGGTAGTTTACTGAAAAATAATACAGGTCAAGTCGTGGGTTCTGCTCTAATTGGTCAGCCTTTTGTGAGCGATCGCTATTTTAACAGTCGTCCCAGCACCACCAGCTACAGCACAGCCGACCCCAAAAAAGATGATGTCGGCGTTCTACAAACTGGGGTTTCTGGCGCTAGCAACTTGGCTCCTAGTAATCCAGCATTACTAGAACGCGTCAAAGGTAAAGATAACCCCGACCCCAGCAAACGGGTTGAAGGCGATCTAAATCGTCTGAAAACAGCAGGCGTGCAACCAACTGCGGATCTCGTTTACACCTCTGGTTCCAGCCTTGACCCTCACATCACTCCTGAAGCTGCCAGAGTACAAGTTGCAAGAGTGGCAAAGTCCAGAGGAATTGAGCCTAACCAACTAGAAAATTTGATTGTCCAAAACACTGAAAATCGCTTTCTAGGAATCTTTGGTGAGCCTGGGGTTAATGTTTTGCAGTTGAATCTAGCTCTAGATCAAGTTGGGAATAAGAACTCTATAAATTCGCGGCGTTCTTCTCTACGAGACGCTGCGCGTTGACGGAGCCTCTGTCTACGACACCAAGGCGAACGCAGAGAAGGCGTCTTGGCGGTATGCCTCCGGCACCAAGGCGAACGATAAATTAATCTTTTTGGCAAATTTTGCGTAAATCCTGGGCAAATGAAATATGGGTATTGAGCAGTGCGTAAGTCCTACAAACTCAAAACTCAGCACGGGCTAAACCTTAGCTATCCGCTCTAAGCGCAGCCATGCCCGCAGGGCTTTACAGCACTCAGCACTATTCATCATCCATGATATCGAGAATCATTTACAGGTTTTAACCTGAGTTTTTCCATGCAAAACAAAACTCATCCAGAATTGCCGATGATGTTATTAGCTAACTGCATGAATATCTAAAAATACAACCTATTATGGTTGAAATTTGCTACTTTTACAAAAACCAAAGAAAGCTCCCCTAAATTATGGTTAAGAATTCAGAAGTTAAAAACTAGAAAAGAGAGTAACTAACTAGCGAAACACAAGCAAAAACCTCCGGTTCGCAAACAAGCTCTCGGCAAGACTTTACATCAAAGGTGGTCTAGTGTACTATATTGCAAATTACATTTCCAAGAGAGCAATAACTGCTCATTTTTTTTCCTTGAAGGTAATAATTCTGGGACTTTATTTAGGAAAGTAAAAGCAAGAAATGTCTCAACTATTGTGGAAAACTCTGGCTCTAAGTCCAGTAGTTTTAGGAGTGACGGTGTTGGTTTCCGCTAAGGCAATGGCTGCTAAAGTACTAAGCCCTTCTAACAATACAAAGGTAGAAGTTGGTCGAGTAAATGCACCCATAGCTTCTCAAGCTTCTACATTCATCAAAACAGAGCAACCAAAAGTTAATCAGCAATTGATTGCTCAAGCAAAGACTGATGAAAACAACGTTTTAGAACAAGTTAACAAATACAGCAGTGAAGCCAATAACCAGAATTCACTGTCTCAAGTTACATCAGTTTCTCAATTTTCTGACGTACAGCCGACTGACTGGGCATTCCAAGCATTGCAATCCCTAGTTGAACGCTACGGCTGTATTGCAGGATATCCAAATGGCACGTACCGTGGCAATCGAGCAATGACTCGTTATGAGTTTGCCGCAGGTTTGAATGCTTGTTTAGATCGGGTTAATGAACTGATTGCTACTGCAACTGCTGATTTAGTGACCAAGCAGG
Organism: Komarekiella atlantica HA4396-MV6; assembly: GCA_019359395.1. Lineage (GTDB taxonomy): Bacteria > Cyanobacteriota > Cyanobacteriia > Cyanobacteriales > Nostocaceae > Komarekiella > Komarekiella atlantica. Next base: position 10,187 of record JAHHHK010000032.1, on the reverse strand, counting down.
ATTTGGCAACTCTGCAACGTTTGCAAGAAGAATTCTCAGCAGAATTGGCAACTCTGCGTGGTCGAGTCGATTCTTTAGAAGCACGTACTGCTGAACTAGAAGCAAATCAGTTTTCTACTACAACTAAGCTGGTTGGTGAAGCAATTTTCGCTGTTACTGACAACTTTGGCAGCGGCGATGATAACAACACTGTTTTTCAAAATAGGGTACGTTTAGACCTGCAATCTAGCTTCACTGGTAGAGATACCCTGCACACTCGGATTGCTGCTGGTAATGCAAATCCTTTAGCTTTACCAAATGGTACAGCTGAGGGTCTGCAAACCTTTAACCTCTCCCCCAGTCTTGACAACAGTGCTTTTATAGACTGGTTGTCTTACTACTTCCCCATCGGCAACTCCCAAGTATACCTTGCTGCAACTGGGGGTATTCATAGCGATTACGTTCCTACTGTCAACCCATACTTTGAAGATTTTGACGGTGGTAACGGTGCTTTGTCTACCTTTGCTTCTGAAAGCCCAATCTATCGGATTGGTGGCGGTGCTGGTGTCGGCTTTAACTTAGCCTTTGGTGGCGGTGGTACTTTCCAACCTTCATTAACCTTCGGTTACTTGGCATCTGAAGCAAATAATCCTAGCCCTGGTTCAGGTTTATTTGAGGGTAACTATGCTGCTTTAGGACAGTTAAATCTGAACGTTGGCGATCGCCTGACCTTAGCAGCAACCTACGTCCACGGTTATCATGGTGCAGGCACTCCTCTATTCAACGCAGGCGGAGCTAGTCCTGTAGTCGGTACTTCCCAAGCCAACTTCGTCGCCGGTAATATTGGTGGCAATCCCTATGTCAGTAATTCTTTTGGTTTAGAAGCAGCTTTCAAACCTAGTGAAAAACTGTCAATTAGTGGCTTTGTACTTTACAGTGACATCACAGGCTTTGGTGCTGGTGATGATGGTGAAGTTTGGAGTTATGGACTTGGGGTAGCCCTACCTGATTTCGGTAAGAGAGGCAACGTTTTAGGAATCTTCGCAGGTGTCCAACCATACCTAGGCACTGTTGATAGTGATAAGCCATACCACTTTGAAGGTTTCTATAGATATCGCGTCACCGACAACATCTCTATTACCCCAGGGGTGATTTGGTTGACAAATCCCGGTCAAGCTACTGGCAACGGCGACGATGCAATAATTGGAACGCTGAGAACTACTTTCAACTTCTAATTGGGTATTGGGGAAGAGTGAGGGAGTGGGAGCAGTGCTTCGGCTTCGCGGCAGTTGAGCGAAGTCGAAACTCAGCAACCGGGGCAGGAAAGAAATACCAGTCCCCAGTCCCCAGTCCCCAGTCCCTTGTTTGTTATACAGTTTGAGCGTTCCTAGTAGATGCTTTTTTGGCGCTATTCTTCAAGCGAGTCAACCTGCTTTTGCGGATGCGATCGCTTTTGCGAACACCACCCGCCATACTATACTCGCAGCTGTCTTTACCGTATTTAAAGGCAATTCCTAACAGCATCTGTTGAGATAAATCATTCAAGGTTTTTTCTAACTCTTTAATCTTGGCTAGGGAAAAATCAATTGCTTCTAAAGCTTTATTATAAGCATCAATCTTAGTGCGTAACTCTTCAATTAGTTGCGTTAACTTTTCTAAGTTTACAGCATCTCCAAAATCCATATTTGCATCAATTTCTTTGAGTTTGGCGAGTCTTAACTCAGCTTTTTCGAGAATGCGGTATGTACGTTTTCTGTAGGACATAGGTATACTCCTTTGAGAGGATTCTAAAGTTAGCTTGCCCTACTGAAGTTGCATTTTGGTTCAGCAAAATCCGCAGAATTTGTATTTTCTATTTTCAATAGCTGCTGCGATGGCGTAACCGCCCGCCGTAGGCATTGCCTACGTGTTATCTCACCATCTTTGTAAAAGGGTGCGATCGCTTTTCGCCCTTAATATACAGCAGGAGTTAGGAGACAGAAGAAAGATATCCCCAGTCCCCTTGCTTCCCTAATACTAAGCGATTTTAGGATTCTCATCTGATGCTTCCGCAACAGCAGTTTTCAAGCGGCTCGACCTGATTTTGCGGATGCGCTCGCTTGTGCGAACACCACCCGCCATCTCATATTCGCGGCTGTTTTTACCATACTTGATAGCAACCACCATCAGCATTTTCTCAGCAAGACTGCTCAAGTTTTTTTCCATCTCTTCAATTTCAGCTTTAGAAGAGTCAACTACAGATAGAGCAGTATTATAAATATCAATTTTGGCACGTAACTGCTCAATTGACTCAATCAATTTTTCCAGACTATATTCCTCATCAAACTTGATGTTTGGAACAATTGATTTTAGTCCGGTACATCTTAACTGAGCTTTTTCTAGAACGCGGGATGTACGTTTTGGACGAGACATAAATTTATTGTTTTAAAATACTTCTAGAACTAGCTTGCCTCGCTTAAACTGTATTCCGGTTCAGGGTAATTCACAATTTTTTCAAATAAAATTTTCAAGTGATACCAGTAATTTTTCGGTATTTAATCACAAAAATTTTAAGGAAACCGTTCCCATAAGTTGTGCAACCGTTCCCATAAGTTGTGCAACCGTTCCCATAAGTTGTGCAACCGTTCCCATAAGTTGTGCAACCGTTCCCATAAGTTGTGCAACCATTCCCATAAGTTGTGCAACCGTTCCCATAAGTTGTGCAACCGTTCCCATAAGTTGTGCAACCGCTCCCATAAGTTGTGCAACCGCTCCCATAAGTTGTGCAACCGCTCCCGACAGATGCCAGCTTGGAAACTGAGATCACATTTGACTTTCTTAGTTACGTAGAGCCTACGGCATAGCTACGCCTAGAGCGCAGCAGGGCTTAGCCCATTACGTAGCTTGCTTCTCGCGCCTTGGCAAGTATTACAAATTACCGCCACCATGCATAATAATATAGTTAGACCGACAAGAAAACTGGGAATCCTAGACCTATGCAGACTCCTGTATAGATCGGCAAAGTTTTATGATTCAGCAGAGTTTAGGACAATGGTTATCCAGCCTCAGAGTTGGGCAAAAAATTGGTTTAGGATACACCCTTGCTTTAGGCATTGCTGTGTCTGGAACAATTGCTAGTTTTGGAGTTGGGCATTATTATCAACAACAGGGTGAAAAGCGAGAAGAATATGCACGCAACGAAGTGGAACTTCTGCATCGCTTGCAATCTCGTGTTCTTCAAACCCGCACTCACCAACAACAACTCATCCCTCTAGCACAATATCCAGAAAAATTTCAGGATGAATATGCTCACTTGCTGAAGCATCAAGCTGAAATTCAAGAAATTTGGGCTGAATTTAAGCTATTTGTGGCAAAGGCTCCGATATCACAAGATCATGTGCATCAAGCAACGATTTTAGCTTTCTTGCAAACCTATGACTATGTGCCACAACTTTACTCACAGGAATTAAAACGCCGAGTTGAACGAATTAGTAATCTGAATCTTGCATTACCCACTGATGTTGAGCAAGCCCAAAGGTTAATGTTGGAATTTACCAATAGTGATTTGGCGCTTAAATTCGATGGCATATCGGATAATCTGGTAGATTTAATTAATCAAGCCTATCGAGAACTTGAGAAAGCGAAAGAATTACAACAACAAGCAAACAAAGTTGTTGAGAAAATTGTGGTAGCGAGTATTGGATTTTCTGTTGCGATCGCGATTATTTTAGCAATGTTGACCAGCCGAGCGATCGCTCAACCTATTCAAGTTTTGACCAGCGTTGCGCGACGAACCACTGAAGAGTCTAATTTTGAGTTACAAGCAACTGTTGAGCAAGATGATGAGATTGGAACGCTTGCTAATGCCTTTAACCAATTAATTCGCGCTGTTCAACAACTCTTACAGGAACAGAAAATAGCCAACGAACAACTGGAAACCTACAGCCAAACCCTTGAATCTAAAGTTGAAGAAAGAACCCAAGAACTCAACAACAAAAATACGCAGTTACAACAACTCTTAGAAGAACTGCAACGCACTCAGGTTCAAATGGTACAAAGCGAAAAGATGTCTGCTTTAGGGGAAATGGTAGCAGGGGTGGCACACGAAATCAACAATCCGGTCAACTTTATCCACGGCAATCTAACCCATGTGCAAGAATACGTCCACAATTTATTAGATTTTGTGCAACTCTACCAGAAATACTATCCCAACCCTGTACCCGAAATCCAAGCTGAGGCGGAAGAACTTGATATGGAGTTTATCCAAGTTGATCTACCCAAAATGCTGGATTCCATGAAAATGGGCACCAATCGCATTCGCCAGATTGTTTTGTCACTCCGCAACTTCTCACGAATGGATGAAGCTGACTTCAAAGCCGTTGATATTCATGAGGGTATTGATAGTACATTGCTAATTTTGCAGCATCGCTTGAAAGATAAACCAGAGCGTCCAGCAATTCAAGTAATTCGTGATTATGGTAGTCTACCGCTAGTAGAATGCTATCCTGGTCAAATCAACCAGGCGTTTATGAACATCCTGGCAAATGCCATTGATGCGCTGGAAGAAGCCAACGTTCAACGAACCTATCAGGAAAACAAAGAAAATCCCAGCCAAATTACTATTCGGACTTTCATGATTGATTCAAAGTGGATAAAAATTGCAATTTCTGATAACGGAATAGGGATGCCTGAATCTGTTCACAAACGCATTTTTGATCCATTTTTCACTACGAAAGCTGTTGGTAAGGGAACAGGCATGGGTATGCCGATTAGCTATCAGATTATCACTGAGAAACATGGCGGTAAGTTAAATTGTTTCTCAATCCCTGGCAAAGGAACAGAGTTTATCATTCAAATTCCTGTCCAGCAGCAAGTCCGTGATGGGGTCGAATAAATATTACATCGCTAGATGTGGGGGCACGGCAGTACCCATTGGTGTCAACTTAACGTGAAATCCATATCCCGCAACGAACTGAAGTTCCTTGCTCATAGCAAAAGTCATCTTTAGATGACTATAAAATCGCCTCGTATAAGAAATATTGGGATGTTTTATTACTTGGAAGTCCCTTAGAGGTTGCTCATTAGTTGCCAGCCAAAAAACCAAACTCTGATTTAATGTTCCAACGCTTACCGTTGTGAAGCAGCAACGTTAAATTGTTAGCCGTAAATGCAAAATGCAACTGACGCTGTTTAAATTCTGGCCAAGCTGCTCTAAAGTTCTGCTTTGTCAAGTCCCGAAACGCAACCGTCATGTGGGGAGCAAAAGGACGGGTTTTAGAAACTTCGTCAACAATTCCTAAGTTGCTTTCTGCATAAGCCATCAAATCAGCTTGCAAGGTCAAAAGTGCTTGACTTTTGTCTACATTAACGTATATAACGCGAGGTGCAAAAGCACTAAACCCATTGAGTGTGACTGGTACTGATTTTTGTTCACTAGCAAACTCTCTCAGTGATGCTTCTAACAGTGGCAAGTTATCATCTGCCCATTCAAAGGGTGGTTGCAGGGTAATATGAGGCGGAGATTTTTGTGCGCCACGACTGGCATACTGATCAGCAAAGTACTGCTTAATCTGGTTGGCATAATCCTGAATATCCTGCGGCGGTACGAGGGCAAGAAAAAAACGGCTCATATTTGAAGGCAGGGGAGCAGGGGGCAGGGAACAGGGGGAGATATAAATACTGACTTTTGTACAGACGCGATTAATCGCGTCTCACCACTCAATGGCATATTACAACTATATTACGATAGCTAAATTCGACAGGTTATGAGCAAATGCCCACTTTTGTGAAGATTGAAGAAGGTAAAGTCGATAAACCCACCTTTGACCAATACGTACCCGCCCATAAAGCTTACGTTGAGGACTTAATTGCTAAAGGACACAAAGCGCGAACGGGCTATTGGGCAGAACACAGAGGTGGTATGTTGCTGTTTGAGGCAGCATCAAGGGATGAAGCAGAAGCGATTGTAGCTCTTGATCCATTAGTACAGAACGGCTGCGTTGATTATCAACTTTACGAATGGAAAATTGTAGCCGAGTAAGACACACTTACGGAATTTTGGTGTTATGCTTTTAGTAGACCTGGATCTATGCGACTTCAACGCCTAAACTTTGTCAGAACCGGAAGGTAGCAGCAATACGGGATGCTTGTGGTAGGCGTAGTCTCCGGGTCGCCCTATTTTTAGGAGTGCTCAGCAGCAATGCCTGGTTTTGGAGATATTGTTCAAAAAGCTTTTTACCTCGGTGTTGGGTTGGCTTCTTATGCGGGTGAGAAGGCAGGAGGCAAACTAGCGGAGCTGCGATCGCAAGTCCAAAAACTGGCAGATGAAATGGTCGCAAAGGGCGAAATGAACACAGAAGAAGCCCGCCGCTTCGTGGAAGATATGATGAAGCAAGCCCAACAAGCCCCAACATCTGGTGCAACCCCTGACAAAACAGCTCCTTCGGAACCTCGCCGCATCGAAATTTTAGAGGAAGATGAAGAACCAACTGTTAAAGAAGCATCAGCTGATACCGATAATGTAGATGAATTGCGTCGGCAAGTGATAGAAATGCAAGATGAATTAAAACGCTTACAAAGAGATCAGTAAAAAGCAATTTTTACCTTGAGCGTTAGTAGTTATCGCCACTTTGGCATGGTATCACATACAGAAACTTGATATATTTACATTGCCTAAAATGTACTTTAGTGCTTAAAGCCAGGTAGCACTGGGTATTCTATTAATAGCCAGGAAGGGCATCAAGGTTATGGAACAATGGCAAAAAGATTTAATGGAAATTGTAGAAACGGTAGCTGAAGAAGTAGAGCACTTCTTTCTAGGAATGGGTGAAATGGTAGACACCCTTTTTGAGTTAACCGAAGAATTTACTGAGCAAGTACACAACACGATTGCCACTGAAGTTGACCAGTATTTACAAGATCTGGCTGAACCAATTTTGGAAGTTTATGGGGAAATAGGAGACCTCATAGCAGATGCAGACCAAGGTTTTCCTTATTCAGTTGAGCCTACATTAGAACAAAATTCTGCCTGCATAGGTTGTAGTAATTATCATGGTCATGTTTATGGTGGTAACTTGTTAGTCTGCGCCATGCATCCTCATGGATGGGATGATCAGAATTGTCCAGATTGGGAGCAGGAGTAGATGAGGAGCAGGCTTCGCCTGGGAAAAGGTGAAGGGGGAAAGGGAAAAGGGGAGATAAAAGCACTGACAAATAACAAAGCGCAAAGTCTGTAGCTTGCTTTCCTACGGAACGCTACGCGAACCCGCAGGGTGCGCCGGCTTCTGGCGAACAGACGCCAGTGACGCTCCTGCGTCGCTACCGCTACGCTAACGCACAAGTCGGGGAACCCGCCCAAGCGACTGGCTCAACTTTGTAAGAGAGGACAAATAACAAATGACTAACGACTATTTACCCGAAACTGTATCCCAGCCAAGCCAAGAAATGAAGTATGGTGAACGCGAGATTGCGGAAGGAAAACTAATTACATTTCCTAATCCGCGAGTGGGAAGACGATACGATATTAATATTACTTTGCCGGAATTTACCTGTAAATGTCCGTTTTCTGGCTATCCTGACTTCGCCACGATTTACATTACCTATGTTCCTGATGAGCGGGTGGTGGAGTTGAAGGCGCTCAAGCTTTATATTAACAGTTACCGCGATCGCTACATTTCTCACGAAGAATCTGCCAATCAAATTCTTGATGATTTTGTTGCAGCTTGTGACCCTTTAGAAGTCACTGTGAAAACAGATTTTACGCCTCGCGGGAATGTGCATACTGTTGTCGAAGTGCGACATCAGAAACAGTAAACAGTAAGCAGTAAACAGTAAACAGTTGGGGATTTAAACTTGGCTGATAGCGCTTGCTATTAATTGGCTTTGGGTTATTAGTTTTCAGTTGTCAATACTCACCTCTTTAGTGGTTCCTAAGCAGTGAACAGTGAACAGCTGGGGATTTGAACTTGGCTGATAGCGCTTGCTATTAATTGGCTTTGGGTTATTAGTTTTCAGTTGTCAATACTCACCTCTTTAGCAGACCTCTTGCATAAATGCTTAAATTGTCATGTTGAGCGGAGCGAAACATCTCGGAGATTCTTTCCTACGGAACCAAGGCGTAGCTTGCTTCGACCTAGGATTACCCTCCACTACGTTCTGGTCAGAATGACACTCATAATTCGGACTTTTGCAAGAAGTCTAGTGATTCCCCTTAAACCCCATTATCTTGACTGTTTACTGTTTACTGTTTACTGTTTACTGTTCACTAATCTAACTCCCGGCGACCTTCTAAGGCTCTGGCTAATGTCACTTCGTCGGCGTACTCTAAATCTCCACCGACAGGCAAACCAAAAGCAATCCGCGTCACCTTGGTAAATGGTTTGAGTAGCTGACCAAGATATAGTGTCGTTGTCTCACCTTCTACACTTGGACTAATTGCCATAATCACTTCTTGAGGTTTTTGCTGACTCACCCGCCGCACTAAAGCTTGGATAGTCAATTGTTCTGGGCCAATACCATCTATCGGGGAGATAACCCCACCCAAAACGTGATACTTGCCTTTATACTCGCGAGTTTTTTCTAACGCAATTACATCGCGAGGATCTGCTACGACACAAATAGTTTTATTGTCACGGTTAGCATTGCGGCAGATTTCACACACTGGTTCAGCAGATAGGTGAAAGCAAACAGAACACAAGCCTATCTGTTTTTTTGCCTCAATTAGGGCTTGCGCCAAAGCCTCTACTTCTGCTTCTGGGCGCTTTAAAATATGCAGGGCCAATCGCTGAGCGGTTTTAGGGCCGACTCCTGGTAGCCGTTGCAACTGTTCAATTAACCGTGATAAAGGACGTGCGTAAACCGTTGCCTTGTCTCCAGAATGTTTTTACCTTAACTATGATGACATTCTTATAGAATTTTGGATTGGTTATTACAGCAGAATTCAAAAGTCATACCAATTTTGAATTTTGAGAGGAAGTTTTGTAGGAACTTGCTCTGATAGTAAATTTGAGGATGACACAAGTGTAGAAATAAATCACATGAGTCTAAACTTTACCAGGAGAAATGTTGTATTACATGTGCCGCGATCGCCAATTTTGTGGAGTCATGGTATTGCTTGTGACATTCTGCGAGTAGAACAACACGATCAGCCTGGGAATAATTCGTCTGAGTGTTGTCTACCTAACTACCTACTCAGCATTCATCTAGGGCAACCTATTTTACTAGAACGGACTATAGACGGAAAACGTAGCAGTGATTATCTCGCTGAAGGCGACATCATGATTTCGACTCCCTATCTCCATCGCAAGTTATCTTGGGATACTGATGCGAAATTCTTGTTACTACGTTTGTGTCACACCACAATGGATAGTTGATACCTATTTGCAGAGAAATTGGGTAGAAGTATTTTATAGAGAAGCCAAGGGATGGTTAGGGCTAAAAGAATATCAAGTTCGAGATCAAAGAAATCTACTTCGACAGCGTAGAGCTTGTTCGCTGGAGTGCGTAGTTAGTCCGCCGGAGTGAACTACGGAAGCGAACAGACCTCCATGCTTTGAATCAGTCCATGCTCAATGGTGAAACGATGTCCCACACGCTCATCGGCAAGGCTCGCTCCAGTTAAGTCGCGCACAACCTGATGCACCTCAACTAGAATACGTCCGGCATCCTCTGAGTGGAAGGCCGTCGGCTCCACATGCGGGTCGATCTCGCTCCATTGCTCCGTCCAATAGGCGCGGACTTCCTCCGATCCACGGACGAATCCACCCTTGAACGCTCTCGGCCAAACCACGTCGGGAGCCATAAGGGTAAGGGCGGCATCGATGTCTCGCGCGTTGAAGGCGGCATAAGCTGCGTGCAGCAGCTCGATTAGGAGTGCAGGTTGATTTGGCATAAAGCAGATGGTTGAGGACAGGAAGCAGGGTCTAGCCATTGTAGATCCAGATCGAGGATTTTGACAAAGTGATGTCGATTAATATGCGGGGACTATTCTTGTGTATGAAATATGAAATCCAACAGATGCTCACCCAAGGCTCAGGCGCGATCGCTTGACCAACACCGAAAAAGCGCCCCCCATCTCTGGAGAGCGCCTTTGCTTGTAGAGACACGACTCATCGCGTCTGATTCAAAAATTAACCATTAATCGCAGGAGCACTCAGAGCCACAGGAGCAGAATCAAGCGCAGCCAAATCCAGAGGGAAGTTGTGAGCATTGCGCTCGTGCATCACTTCCAT
>JAHHHK010000031.1 GCA_019359395.1 Komarekiella atlantica HA4396-MV6 | reverse complement strand
AATATTGCTACTTTTACAATGACTTTATCATCAAAGCTTGAATCCTTACCTACATGTCACCCGGCGATCACTACCTTTATCCTATATTTAGTATATATGTACTATATTTAGATGCGTTTGCCCTGGATACGCCTGGAAACCCAATTAACCCACCCATTGATGAATTATTGACAATCACGCCTGAACCCTGGTTCAGCATCTGTTGGATTTCATATTTCATGCACAAGAATAGCCCTCGCACATTGATTGCCATCAGCTTGTCAAACTCCTCGACCGGTTGTTCGTGCAGGGGTTTGCTAGGAGACTCAACCCCAGCATTGTTAAAGGCGCAATCGAGTTTGCCGTAGGTGGCGATCGTTTTCTCCACCAGGGCTTGCACATCCGCTTCACGAGATACGTCTGAGCGCACAAACAAGCACTCTGCCCCAGTCTCACGAATCAGTGCTGCCGTTTCTTCGCCTTCTGTTTCGCGTCTGCCGGAGAACACGACTTTTGCACCTGCCGCACCCATTGCAATTGCGGTTGCTTTGCCAATTCCCGATGTGCCGCCTGTAACTAAGGCAACTTTATTCTCAAGCGTCATCATGTTTACCTCTTGTTTTGAACTACTTGTCAACAAATTTGAACGAGCGTTGCCATCTCTCAAAGAGTCAGCAAAGTGAATTGTGTGATGAACGGCGACTACAGGACTCAACGATGTCCGAACTGCCTTGGCTGCCGAACCACTTACTAGCAGTGTGTATCCTGTGCGGCACGCGACGATCAACTCATGTACTTCTCGAACCAATCAAGCGCTACCCTCGGCTCTCTTTGAAAGTAGGTGTAGCCATCCCAGCGCCGGGTCGTTCCCTGAACCCAGAAGAGATCCTTGTCCTTAGCAGGCATGTTATCGAATATAGTCTGCACATCGATGGGCTTCGTCATCACGTCATCATGCACTTGGTAGACAAGGGTCGGTAACGTAACGGATTTGGATGCTTGAACTGGTGCTAGTTGCTGCAAATCAAAGCTGGTGATCAGCTTGATATATTGGTCAAGCTCTTCTATCCGGTCGGACGGAACTCCGATGAGATCAAGCTGTCGTTCCAGAAAGAACCTGGGGGAGAGTGGCTGCACCCCGACCAGGCACCGGACATCTTTGAAATGTTCTGGGTGACGTGATATGGCGAATATCGTTGCGTTACATCCAAGACATCGACTGAAAAGTCCGACGGACATGCGGCTCAACTCCCATCGCGTCCTGGCATAAGTGAGGGAGCCAATTACGTCGCGAGACTCGAATCTGCCGCTACTTCCAATACCACCATTGCCCGCGCTGCTATGACCATGATTACGCAGGTCGTAAGTCAGGACATTATAACCAGCATTATGCAGGATTTTGTAATCCGGAATGAAGTTGACTTCAAAGTCATTACCTGAGGCGGAGAACATAGATTTCCAAGGTTCCAGGTGTGACGGTAAGCCATAACGGTTGAATCCTTTGGGGTGATTTACAATTATGAGCCTGTCTGATCCCTGTTTTGGAATGAACCAAGCTTCGAGCGGCACACCGTCCTGAGACGGAAACGTGACATCCTCGAATTCTAAATTTTCGTCGCAGGTGTTAATAGAATTGGCGAGCGCAACTGGTTCCTGAAACCATTTGCAATACCCGTCAGCACTTGCGTGATCTGCTCTTCGCTCATCGCGTTTCGTTCGACGTTGGGCTGTGTCAAGAGTTGTCTCCGATACTAGATGTTAAAGGCAACGAACAATGGGTTTGGTTAGCGTTGGCTGTCGAGACGCGAGAGATTGTTGGATGCCATATAAGAGACCGTTGTGGAGCATCAGCAAAAGCCCTTTGGCAGTCATTACCTGCCGTCTATCGGCAGTGTGCAGTATGTTACAGCGGTTTTTGGGGGTCTTATCCGGTGGCACTGCCAAGCAGTATAGCGCTACAGGCAGAATGACACCATGCGCCTCGCCCGGTTGGTGGCTGACCGATCAGAGGCCTTGACCGCCGGACACTTCGATCCGCTGCGCGTTCACCCAGCGATTGTCCTCAGACAGCAGACCTGCGATCATCGGCCCAATGTCGTCTGGCACTCCGACACGACCGAGAGCCGTTATTTCTGCAAACTGCTTGTTGAGTTCTGGGTTGTCGCGGACAACACCGCCGCCAAAATCGGTTTCGATCGCGCCTGGTGCCACCGTGTTGACTGCGATCCCGAGTCCACCCAGCTCCTTAGCCATATATCGGGTAAGCACCTCAACTGCGCCCTTCACTGCTGCATAAGCGGCATAGCCAGGATACGATATCCGCGTCAGTCCAGTAGACAGGTTGACGATGCGACCGCCGTCCGCGATCAGCGGCAGCAACGCCTGAGTCAGGAAGAACACGCCCTTGAAGTGGACGTTAACCAGGCCGTCGAACTGCGCCTCGGTCGTCTTCTCAATCAAAGCGTACTCACCGTAACCCGCGTTATTAACGAGGCGATCAAATGTCTCACGCTGCCAGGTTTCGCGCAGTGCCGTCCGCAGGCGCTCAGCGAAGGGCGTGAAAGCGGTAACATCGCTGCTGTCGAGCTGAAAGGCGATCGCTTTACGACCCATAGCCTCGATCTCGGCAACAACAGCCTGAGCTTCTTGGGCACTGCTCCTGTATGTGATGATGACATCGCCGCCTTGGCGAGCAACACTTAAAGCAGTGTTTCGTCCAAGCCCACGACCGGCTCCGGTGATCAGGGTGATTTTAGTCATGCTACAACTCCTTTGTTGATCCTTTTGATTGACTTTCGATTGATACGTTCTAAGATGGGTCTGTGATAACTAATGCTCGGGCGCAGCGCTCTACTTTCTAAGGGTCGAGAGGCATTGAGCGTAATTGCACCGTAGAGCCTCTCCTCAGAGCGGATTGTGAAGCTACTTCGTTACCACGCTGCATGTTTTCGCTAAATTGCACATTCCGCCTTAATTTGAACAAGAACGCGACTGGACTCTTCCAGAAGCCTTGCTCCATTACTTTGAATTATGGCATTCGCAGCCCAGAAAACAATCACCAATCCACTCAAAGTTTTGCCTAATTCGCTCAGAGTTGATAAAATCAAGCAATCTTTAGGTTTAATTATGATGGCTCGCCGTGAACAAAATGCATGAACTCGCTCAGATTCTTTCACGCCACAGCTTCGCGTCGGAACAAATGCAGTCCACCGTGGTGCCTCGGCTTTCAATTTTTCGTGCCGACCATCCAACAACTCGGACACCTGCAATCTATCACCCTCTATTCTGCTTAGTTGTCTCTGGTCGAAAGCAAGTGTTCTTCGGTGAGAAGACATCTGAATACGAACCAGGCGATTGCTTTCTTGTTACAGTCAATCTGCCTGTTGTTGGCAATATTTTGCAGGCGCTTCCTGAGCATCCGTATCTCGCGCTATGCCTCGATCTACACCACACAACGCTTGCCGAAATTGCTATCAGAACACCAGTGGTGTCCAACACTACACCAGGGAGCGATCGGGGGCTTCAGGCGGGAACCGCTACAACCGAAGTAATTGATGCAGCCTTGAGGCTGACGCAATTACTCGACAATGCCCAGCACATCGATGTCCTGGCACCATTATACGAGCAGGAACTGCTCTATCGACTTTACGTTGGGCCATGGGGTCGGTCACTACTTGCGGCAAGTCAAGCAAACAGTAGGCTGTCGCAGGTTGGCAGGGCCATTGCGTGGTTGCACGAACACTACGCGACTGACTATACGGCAGATGAATTAGCCAGAATTGCAGGAATGAGTATTTCGACAATGAATCGCCATTTTCGTGAAATCACTGCAATGAGTCCGCTCGAATATCAGAAGTGTATCCGTCTTCAGGAGGCGAGGCGTCTTCTTGCGAGCCAACTAACAGATGTTTCTAGCACTGGATACGCGGTGGGCTATTCCAGCCCGTCGCAATTCAACCGCGAATATAGCCGACTCTTTGGCGAACCACCAGGTCGTCATGCTAGCCGGATGAGAAGCGCAAAGGAATACACACAGCACCTAGCATAACGACTGTAGTGCATCCCTAAAAGATACTGTTGGCGAATTCAAGTTATGAGTCGGAAGCCAAAGCGCGAAAACGAGACACCCTCGTTTGAGCTTTTGGAATCCCTTGCCACCAATTCCACAACCGAGAGGCTTTGTTGCATGAAAGAAAAAAAGACACACCGATCCGTAATTGGAATTAAAATTAGTCTTCCACTTTGTAACTATCCGGTTTGCCTAACACAATCATGCGGTTAAGAGCAGCACATTGTAAAAATAACTATCTGGATAATGTAGTGCAAATCGGCGATTGTGCTGTCGCTCTTGGTTTTTACCCTACGCCAAATCATGGGACTAATGCCCAGGGTAAAAATATGAAGCTGGTAGATAACAAGTTGCTCAGAATCGCTCATTGGGTTATCTTACTGCATTGCCAGTCCCATCTCCCCCGAAAAAAATCGCTCTCGTAATGCACAAATGCATGAAGCAATGGTGCAGACGATCAACACACACAAGATTCGTCCACCTATCGATCGTCGGTTTCGCTTGGAGGATGCTAAGGATGCCTATCGATCCCAGGCATCACCAGATCTCTTCGGTAAAATGGTCATCGATCTGGCGTAATGTTCTTTTCGTAAAAGAAAAGATGTTGATCTAAAGAGGGTTGACCTGAGATGAACTCGTGTTAAAAGCTAAGAAAATGAGAAAGCGTTTTTTCTCCAAGCTGTGAATGAGTAGGTGCAGGCAAATTCTATGACAAACACCCTTCTTAAACCAAGTGAGCTGAACCAACGACTCCAGAGAACGCTGACCTTATCCAGTCGGCAGATGGGCTGGAATGGCATCCTGGTTGAGCAGCATGACTATACTTCAATTCCTGGCAAAATAGAAGAAATAGAACTGCCTGCTCTGTCCGATCATTGGCTAATCCTACCGAAGGGGCATCCCACTTATCTGAGCCAGAAATCTGACGATCGCTGGCACGAATCAATCTTTCAACAAGGAGATAGCCTCTTGGTTCCGGCTGAACAGTTGAGCTACTGGTGTTGTCCAGGAAGTGAGGCTGTCCAAACGGAACTCAACATTCATTTACAGCCAAAGCTGGTCGAACAAGTTGCCCAAGTGTCCCAAATCAATACAGCACGGGTCAATTTGGTCAACCATTTCGGTCAGCAAGACTTGAATCTTCAGCAGATTGCCATGCTACTTTTAGCTGAGGTGAAATCAGGTGGCATGATGGGGCGATTATATGTTGAATCCTTGTCTCAAGCATTAATCATCCATCTCTTGCGGCATTATTCTGAGGATGCACCAATCATTGCACCTGAGAATAGAAGCTTAACTCATATCCAGTTGCAGCAAGCGATCGACTACATTCATACTCATCTCGATCGAGATTTGTCACTGGTTGAACTGGCAAATGTCGTTAATATCAGCCCCACTTACTTTGCCAGTTTGTTTAAACAAGCAATGAAAATCTCGCCGCATCAGTATGTGATTCAACAGCGGGTGGAACAGGCAAAAGTGATGCTGTCGAAAACGGACTTGGCGATCGCAGACATTGCCTTACAAGTCGGCTTCTCCAGCCAAAGCCATTTGACGCAACAGTTTAAGCGCTTGACTGGAATGACCCCCAAGCAGGTTCGCTAATTCCATAAGAATCTGACAAATCATTGTAAGAATCTGAAAGAAGTTGAGCGTTGGCACTTATTACACTCAATTTAGATCGGGCGAGAATCCAATGCAGCTTGCACTCCTCGTACAACAATATGATTGGCAAGCGATTGCCCAAGGGGCAACGGCAAAGCCGAACGCAGTAAGTAAAACGCCAACAGCAAGCAAAGGTACGCTCGATTGTATATTTCATTCACTCATTCATTGCCTTATGAAAACCAAAGAACCAACCATTGTTTTTGACCAAGAACGCGCTTCTAACTTGATGACAACAGCACAGGTACTTTTCGCCGGGGGATCGGGCGTTGTGGGGCGCGCCGCCGTTAGGTGGTTCCGCCAGAGGCATCCCGGCATTCCAGTGCTCATCGGAGGACGGAACCTGCAAATGGCAGGCGAAGTCGCCCAAGAGGTGGGCGCTGCCGAAGCCGTTGCCATAGATCTCGATCAGCCCCGCTTGGGCCTCGGTGACGACGTTGCCGTAGCTGCCGTGGTGATGTTGGCTCCCGAAGCTGGGCTTAAAGGCATGAGCTACGCGCAGGACTTGGGCATCCCTTACCTGAACATCAACGCTGCCCTCACCGAAATCGGCCCCGAGTTGGCGCTGTTCGCACATCGTGCGACCGCAGCACCTGTCGTACTCGCCAGTCACTGGATGGCAGGTGCGGCCGTGTTTCTGGCACTGAACAGCGCCAAAGGCTTCGAGAGTATCCAATCCATCAGGATCGGAGCAATCCTCGACGAGCAAGATCCAGCCGGTCCAGCGTCGCTCGAAGACATGGAGCGGGTACACGGGGCTGCTCCCCCCGCAATGATATTCGAGGGTGGGCGGCGCGTATGGCTGTCCGGCGATGCCGCAAAGGGCAAGGTCGAATCAATCGACGGTCGATTTCTCGATGCCACCGCATTTTCCACGTTCGATATCGCGAGCCTCCATGCCGCCACTGGGGCGGCGGATGTACGCTTCGACTTGGTGACCGACGAATCGTCCAGCCGCCGCCGGGGCGGTGAGGCGGCGGCCGAGATCGTCGTCGAGATCGAGGGCGAGGCCGATGGTCGAACGAAGCATTCGCGATCGACGCTGGAGTTCAAGCATGGCGCATGCTCACTCACGGGTCTGAGCGTTGTTCTTTCTCTCGCGTCGGTATTGGGACTGAACGACCGTTCCCCTGCCCGTCCTGGGGTTTACCTACCCGAACTACTCTCGGATACCAAATGGTTCCTGGATGAACTTTGCAGTGCGGGAGCGACTATCTACGAAGACTCTAAGTAGCCTCTTCGACCAGATGGCCAACGCTCGGCTTATAGATGGAGAAGCTGTTCTACGCTTAGACAGCTATGCTGAACGAGCTATGCATTAGTCACATCTTTCTTAACGGGACTTAGACAAAACAGGAGAGTAAAAAGAAGTATAATGCTATCTCAGCATAGCTTTCACGTTGAAAGAAGCTCATGAAAGAAACCACGTCCTGAGAGATGTTCCTGAGACGAACTGGGGCATCTTCGGCAGCACCATCACGCTCGAGATCTTCGCAATCCCGACCCCAATGCAAAGCCCATCTAGATGGCTTTGCTGAGTCGATTGACTGCCTTAACGAAAAGAAGTGCAATTTGTAGACGTATTAGCTTATAATCTCAAGCGCACCTTTAACTATGTAGGCTACTTTTAAACTGAGTATCAAACGCAACTATTAAAAGAACTCAAAATCCTGATTCGTTCTGGTCGGCTGATTGCTATCTCAGGAATTGTTGGTTGTGAGAAAAAGACCACTTTGCAACGCTTGCAATTAGAATTAGTCACAGAAAAAGAAATCATCATTTCTTGCAGTTTCGTAGTTGATAGAGAAAAAGTCAACTTAAATA
This sequence comes from Komarekiella atlantica HA4396-MV6, assembly GCA_019359395.1. GTDB lineage: Bacteria > Cyanobacteriota > Cyanobacteriia > Cyanobacteriales > Nostocaceae > Komarekiella > Komarekiella atlantica. Next base: position 67,482 of record JAHHHK010000031.1, on the reverse strand, counting down.
CGTTAATGACTGCTCTGTTTTGCGACTTGACTACGGAAAAGGATAAGGGACTTCCAAAGAATAAATTAATTAAAAAAATCAGGAATCCATATCTAAACAATAATGATAATTGTTATATTTGGTGATTTTATTTTTTGGAAGCTCTTAGTCATCAAGTGCTTTTTCTAAAGCATTGTCCGTGACTAGACTACTTTCCTGAAAAGCATCATCTTTGTTTTCTTCTTCTAAAAGTGCTTCGATTTGGGCAAAAAGCTTATTAATTTTTTTAAGCTTTTTATCATCATTCCAGATTTTACTTTTTCTAAGTGCTTTGTATATTTTGTCAGCTTTTTCTTTTTGCTCCTGGTTATGAGATGGTGGCTTATTTTCTGACTGCTGTTGAAGAATATTTCCTACTAAAACCCTAATTTCAGATAGCGATAGACTTTCTGCGATCACGTTATCTAAAACTTTCTGTCTTTCACTATCATTTTTTATTCGGTTAACTTCCTTGGCTTTTGTATATTCAATTTCACCTTTTTGTAATGCAGTTTGAATATCCACATGGAGTTTGAGTAAGGGAAGGCGATTAGCTACAAACGACTGCCAAGTAATTTTTCCTAACTTCGAGAATATATCTTGTATGATTCGTCCTTCATCACTAACCATAACGTTATGGTTAGAGTTACCTTTGGTTTCATTATTCATGTCATAGAGCAGTTTGACTACTGTCTCTTGATCAATATCGAGTTCTTCAGCAAGTAGTTCAAGAATTCCGATAGTTTCCTCGTAAGCGTTGAGGTCTTCCCTCTGGAGATTTTCAACTAGGCGGAGTTTGCGAGCTTTTTTTTCGTTACACTCAATAATGAATACAGAAATTTCCTCAAGTCCTGCAATTTCACAAGCTTTGAGACGGCGTTCACCAGCGATAAGTTCGTACTTGTCTTCCTCAATCTTTCTGACGGCTATGGGTTCTAATAAACCCACTTCCTTAATGCTGTCGGCGAGCGACTTGAGTTTTACAGAGTCAAAATAGCGACGAGGCTGACTCGGCGGAAGGATGATTTGGGATAAAGGTAAAGTGGAATCGAATAAGGTTTGTTCTTCTTCGTCTCCAAATAAATTATCAAGTCCGGTGAGTTTTTCTAGTTCGCGTTTTTGGCTCATAGTTGAGTGATGTATTTTGTAATTTCTTCGAGGATGCTAACTGCGGGGTGATTTTTCTTATAGAGTGCAAGTGGTAGATGTGCCTGGGTCGCGTCAGGAAAAGCTGTTGATTTAGGAATGGGAGCAGTGACGTGTATGCGCCCTTCAACCTGTTGTTTAATCTCTTCCAGTATTCCTGTGTCTTGAAGATTACGATTATCGTATTTGGTTGGAATTATACAGGCAATTTGTAATTTCTGGTGTCCTCCTTTTTTGAGTCGGGCGATTGTTTCTAGCAGTTGGTTGGTGCCAAGATAGCACTTATATTGTGTTTCAACAGGAATAATAACGTGTGAAGCAGCTACTAAGCTCATAATGCTTAGTATTCCTAGAGAAGGCGGACAATCAATCAAAATATAATCATACTGGTCAAGTACATTTGAGAGCGCAAACTTGAGCCTTTGGCGGTTGTCAATGGTCAGATCGTGGAAAATTTTTTGCTCTGTACCTGCTAATTGGATATTTGTTGGTACAAGGTGCATTCCGTGAATCGGTTTTTCCCATACATACAGGGGAGTTTCTTCCGCGATCGCACTGTAAATAGTTTGCTCAGTTTTAAGCTTAATTTCCCCTAATCCCATAAAGGCTGTTAGTGATGCCTGCGGATCCATATCCACAAGTAGTACACGGTGTTTTTGCGCGAGGTGGTATCCAATATTGTGTGTAACTGTCGTCTTAGCAGCACCACCTGACTGATTAAAAGTCGCAATTATTTTGGTTGATGACATGTACATAGGTAATAAGGTTCTTAAGTAGGTAATAGGGTTCTTAGTAGAGAATGCGATTCTTTACTGACTGTCACACGTTCCTGGAACCCTTACCAGATTGAAAGTATTATATTCCCGAGGTGTTACGGGATTACGAACAAAGAACAAGCCAAACTCAGGTCAACATACTCAAAGTAGAGTTACGCTCGAATTTATCACAAACCCGCCAAAAATATCAAAAATGCAGACTATTTGCCACACAGTAGTTGCATTACACTGTGGTTTAGAAACGAGTCTTTAAAGATTTATTACCTCAACTACAACTCAATTGGCAGCAAAGAGTTAGACGACCACTACCAGATAGTGTTAAGTATGCATTGCACAACTTTGAATGAATTTGGATAGCTGATGGTTCTACAATGGGAGCTTTGTTTCGTAAGCTCAAAAGTCTGCCCTTAGCAAAGGGTAGCTCATTCAGCACTTGCAAGAACTTGAGCGATGAAGGCACTTGCCGTTCAAACCGCCACAAAAGGCGGCGCTCAACACAGCTTGACTAACATAAACTGTTAGAGAGAATTGAACTTAATGAAGAAGGATTGAACTGAATGAATAACAGCCCCATGAACAACAACCCTGCCACCCCTCCTGCACAATGTCCCTTCCGGGGAACCCGCATTGGCGGCGCGCTCGGCTCCAAGCCGCAAGTCGATGATTGGTGGCCGAATCGACTTCAAGTCGAACTGCTTCACCAAAATTTGCCCCAAGCTAACCCACTGCGAGATTTCGATTACAAAGGAGCCTTCGCGAAGCTTGACTTTGAACAGTTGAAGAGCGATATCAAAGCGCTGCTGACCGATTCAAAGGACTGGTGGCCCGCCGACTATGGGAATTATGGACCTCAAATGATTCGCATGGCGTGGCACTCAGCAGGCACCTACCGGATCGCGGACGGTCGGGGTGGAGCGAGTCAGGGCATGCAACGCTTCGCACCCATCAATTCGTGGTGGGATAATGGAAACACAGATAAATCACGACGGCTGCTCTGGCCCATCAAGCAGAAATATGGTGCGGCACTAAGCTGGGCTGATCTGATGGTTCTGACGGGCAACTGCGCGCTCGAAATCATGGGGTTTAAGACCTTCGGTTTTGGCGGCGGTCGCATTGATGCCTGGGAGGCAGATCGCGCGACATACTGGGGGCCGGAGTTCTGGAACGGCGATCCGGTTGACGATATCAAGGAACACCCTGGTCATCCTGACGAGATGGTCACTCGCACGATTCGGTGGGTTGGGAAGCCGAACGAGCAATACTACGACCTTGAGAACCCGCTAGCGGCTTCGCACCAAGCGCTAATTTACGTCAATCCAGAGGGTCCAAACGCTGAGGGCGACCCCTATGGCTCGGCGCGAGACATTCGCGAGACGTTTGCGCGGATGGGCATGAATGACGAAGAGACTGTCGCGCTGATTGCAGGCGGTCATGCCTTTGGCAAAAGTCATGGCATGGTCTCGCCGGACAAGATTGGTCCAGCACCGGAAGCTGCGCCGATTCAGGCGATGGGCTTGGGGTGGCAGAACCCTGAAGGCACTGGGTTTGCCGAATATACGATGACGAACGGGATCGAAGGATCGTGGACTCCAAACCCAACCCAGTGGGACAACAGTTACCTAACCAATCTTTTTAAGTACGACTGGGAACAAACAAAGAGTCCAGTAGGTGCGATTCAGTGGAAGCCGAGCAATCCTGATGCGCCGAAGACACCCGACGCTCATCTGCTGGGTGTTGAGCACCCGTTAATGATGATGACTTCGGACATTGCCTTAAAGGTCGATTCGACCTATCACGAGATTTGCCAGCGCTTCTTGGGTGACTTCGATTACTTCAGCGATGCGTTCGCGCGGGCCTGGTATAAGCTGATCCATCGGGATATGGGTCCGAAAACGCGCTATCTTGGACCGGAAATCCCAGAGGAAGATCTAATCTGGCAAGATCCAATTCCGGCACTTAATCATGATGTCGTTGATGCCGCCGATATCAAGTCTCTCAAGGATCGGATTTTAGCGAGTAGACTCTCGGTTTCGGCGCTCGTGTCAGCCGCTTGGGCAGCGGCATCGAGTCACCGCCATTCCGACAAGCGCGGCGGCGCAAATGGAGCGCGCGTTCGCCTCAATCCCCAGAAGGACTGGGAAATGAACCGCCCGCAGGAACTCGGCGAGGTGCTATCGACTCTTGGGCGAATTCAGGCGGAGTTTGACGGCGCTCAGTCGGGCAACAAAAAAATCTCGATCGCAGACCTGATCATCCTCGGTGGTTGTGCTGCGGTCGAGAAGGCTGCACAAGAGGCTGGGCTTACCGTTGCCGTCCCGTTTACTCCGGGGCGGATGGATACGACTCAGGAGCTGACAGATGTTGAAAGCTTTGAGTTTCTGAAGCCAGTTTCGGACGGTTTCAGAAATTATCACAATGAGGCTGTTGGCTATAAGGTGAAGCCGGAGCGGATCTTCCTGGATCGAGCGCAGCTCCTCACGCTAACCGCACCCGAATGGACGGTTCTGGTCGGCGGACTTCGCGCGCTCGATCAGAATTGGGACTATTCAAAGCACGGTAGCTTCACTGACCGACCGGGTGTCTTGACCAATGACTTTTTCCGTGTCCTGACAAGTATGGACTACGAGTGGAAGCCTGCTGACCATCGCGAGATGCTTTTTGAGATCTGCGATCGCGAAACCGGTGCAGCGAAGTTCACCGCAACCCGCTGCGATCTCATCTTCGGCTCGAACGCAGAACTGCGTCAGATTGCTGAAGTCTATGGCGCTGATGACGGTCACGAGCGGATGGTCAAGGACTTCGTCGCAGCCTGGAACAAGGTGATGATGCTTGATCGCTTCGACGTTGGCGCTGAACAGACCCGCTAAAGTCTTGAGCGCTCAACACTAACGTACTCCACGGGTGTATCGCTGCGCTTTGAAGAACTCACCGTGGATAAGAACGCTGCTTATCCACGGCAAGAGGAACCTTGCGCTTTGGATTAAAGCAATACGAACGAGATTATCTCGTTTGTCACTTAAAAGTTTTTGCGACCTAACGCCGTTGGACTGAAGCACTGCGATCGCACTTAGATTCAATTCTAAAAAGGTAGTTGAAATGAAAATTGGATTTATTGGTTTAGGCAATACGGGAATAAGTACGCACAGGCAGACAGATCCTGAAGCGAAATTAGCTGAGTTACTATGTGACAGTTAAGAACACAATTGTTTGTGTAGGGCGCAAGCGGAACACAAAATTTGTTCGACAGTAAAGAACTTTAGAAAATATTGGCAACGATAGAATAAAGGTTTTAGGAGTTTCCAGTTAAGAACCTTATTGTCTGCATACATGACATATGTTAATGAAGCGATTTTGTAATTCATGTCAGCGATTCTACCAAACAGTGGATTTTTATTCTGGATTTCTGTAAAAAATAATGCCAGTACTAACAATTAACCCTGTATGTACTAGCATTATTCAATTAATTAGGTCTAAAACGGAGGTTCTTCGTCTAAATCTTCATCTGTCGAGGTAACGTTATCTTCGAGTAGTTCCTTGGCAAAATCGGGAGTTTCAAGCGAGTTAGGGTTTTTGCTAACCTGAGTGAGTTCGTTAATAGGCTGTGCTGAGATAAAGTTTCTGATTACGAATGTGGCAATCTTTTCTTTATACTCACCCCTATTATCTACTATTAAATCGAGATATCCTTCTGCGGTACCGTGTACGCCTTCGCCTTGTTCGTTGATAACGACAGCGGGTGCGCCCTTGGAACGAAATGGGATCTCGTCAGCGACTACTCCCTCCTTGGAACGGTAATAGAATTCCGCAATCCCGAAGGCAATCAAGGAACCTTCTTTGTCGTGAGTTGTGTTGACTGACTTAAGATTAACAGTTGCAGTATTATGAATCATGTTTGTTTGGTTTGTAAATTGATTAGATGGTTTATCGCCTACGATTGATACTGCATAGGCGATTTGTAATTTCCTAGAAATTGGCGTTAGCTACAGCCTGTGTTTCGTTTGGTGTGGAAGTAGATATAGATTCTTCCTTACGGGGTGAACCTAATAATTCGATTGCATTGATTGTGATTACGGGTTTTTGTCGCATAGTACCAGAATTTTTATCTGCCCAACGGTCGAATCCAAACTCGCCAGTAATTGCAATCTGAGTCCCTTTATGAACATAATTTCCAATCACTTCTGCTTGATTTCCCCAGGCGACTAAATCAAACCAAAGGGCTTGATCGCTACGGTAGGGTGGTCTGACTGCAATAGAGATTGAAGCCTTAACTGCACCAGACTCGAAATATTTCAGTTCTGGTTGTTGTCCGCATCTGCCAACTAGCATGACTTTGTTGATATAGTTCATAACGCGAGGATTCATATATTTCTCTTATTGCTGCGTCAGCATTAGTTCTTTTAGGATTTCTTGTTTTGACGAGTTGTTTTACTTAAATCACATTCTTGGTTATTCATGCTCGTGAGTTATTGTTTGTCCCTGCTTCTTATAGCATTGTGGTTTTTACTAAGGAACGAGAAGTTACCCTGTGCTATGTTGGTATCGCAGTTATTGTGGTATGCATCTAAAAATTATAAGTAATGACTTATGCTTGAATATCTTCTCCTGAAGCGAGTGAGTATTTGTAAGCTGATACTTTTGGCTTTGATGTGGATACAGTTCGATGAGGACAGCCAAAACCAGCTGACTCCTGACTACTCCTCTCCTTTGCGGGTAGAAAATCTTACGTGGTTAGGAGAAACATCTATTGGAGAAGAGGTAGAGCATTTTTGTGATGTTTCTAATAGAACTAGGATAGGTGTTTGGGAAGAAATCTTAGAACTGAAGTTAGTAGATTTGATTGCTGATTTCCCGACTTGTTTGCACGATGCCTCATGGTTTGCCCTACTGGCAATTAATATGATGCTAGTGGATAAGGAACTAGACAGGGTTTACATTCATCCACAAGATGAGTATTTTGCCCGGACTATCGCACTAGAGAGTTTGGCAGATTTGAGTGATTCTTACTTAGCCAAAGGTCATCCTTATTTAAATTTTCCTCTATCGTTAGAAGACGCTAAATCATTACTACCAGTTAATAGAAAGCAAGAGCTAGAAATCGAGTTAGAGAAATTTATTATTGATACGTATGAAGACGATTTTGATGATGAAGCACCAGATATCAGTAAGTTTTCACCCATCTATTTACAAGAAATTTTAAAAGAGTTTTTTGCTGAATCTGACTGGCAAGGTGATATCAATCAAGAGGCTGTTGCACAACTTCAAGAAAAGTATGGTTCACAGTATTCAGAAGGTGCGTTCTCTCCTGAAACTAAGGAACACGAACGTTGGGGGAAAACACTTGTTTTTCTTAAACAGTTTATAAGTCTGGATTCCAGCTTTATCGAAAGCCAAAGCGATTTATTCATTGATGAATCTCAAGCGGCTGATTTACCTGATTACTTCTGTATCAAGTCTCATTTAGAACGTTGGCAAGACCGAACAGTTGTTTTATCCCGGTTGGTTCATACTTTGGTTTATTTTCTGCTGGTAGGACAAAATTATCATCCCAGTCATCTGCAAGATTTGATGGCTATTCCAGCTTCTTCGCGGGCCATATCCAGCCTACAAGCTTGTTTGGGTGTAGCTGCTTATAGGAGTGGTTATTATATGGCTGCCTCAAATATTCCTGAATCAGAAATTGGGCGGAACTGGCTGCTAGAAAAGGCTTTCCCTAACCTGCGTGATTTTTATCAAACAGGTCGATTGAGTGGAAAGCAATAATTAATATTCTGTTATTAGTTTAGTGTTACATCTATCTTTTTGCGATAGTTCCGCCAGTGCTTTTAATGCCGGCTTTGATGCTAATATCTCGGCTCAATGCCCTTATAGTTTGCCGTCAATGTCACGAGAAAATCCAATATGGACGCTACGATGGTGAAACTCTCAAACGTAAAAATTACTGGAAAGCTACGTGATACGGAAACGGTCATGCGTAGTTTGGAGGGGGGTGGTTGGAAAAGTGCCAATACTGGTAACTCGCTGGCTATCTACCCTACTGCACGCACGGATCTAACTGAGAGGTGCGGGGAATAATATCCCCCATCGACTCAACCATATCACCATAACGGGACAGTGAAGAAGTTGTACGAGGGATAGGGCAAAACTTTGCGCTTCTGGTGTTCCGTGCTATGCCAGTTGTAAAATGAGTGCTGTAGAAACGCTCTACATAATTGATACAGCGCTCGTAAGTGAACGCCATCACTCTGCAACTGGCTAGAAATGAACGAAACCAAATAAAACCTCAGAAGATGAAAGATGTAGATAACTAGATTGCTGTATAGTTTGGATTATGCCAGATTATTCTCTAAAGAGTTGCTCTATGATCGCTCTACCTGGTATTTTTATCCAAAACAAAATATACGAAAGTTCTAATTCTCTAGTGTATCGAGGCATTAGAGAGGATGGAGTAGGGATCATCGTAAAAATGCTAAAGTTTGATTATCCCTCACCTCAAGAACTGACCCGCTACAGACAGGAATATAAAATTATTCGTTCCCTCAATCTGGAAGGAGTTATTGAAGCATACAGCCAGCAAGACTATCAACGCACTCTGGTGATTATCTTAGAAGATTTTGGGGGAGAGTCCCTAGAGCAATGGATGCACAAGCGCCCAGATATCTTTTGCCCCATGCCTTTATCCACTTTTCTAGGTCTTGCGATCGCCCTCACCGACATTCTTGGCAGAATCCATGCAGCCAATATCATTCATAAAGATATCAACCCTGGAAACATAGTCTTTAATCTGGATACTGGCGTTGTCAAAATTATTGATTTTGGGATTGCGACCCAATTTAACCGCACCAATCCGACGTTCAAAAGTCCCCATGTGTTAGAAGGCACGCTTGCCTATCTGTCGCCAGAGCAAACCGGGCGGATGAACCGGATGCTCGACTATCGCACCGATTTCTACTCGCTGGGCGTAACCTTCTACGAACTGTTAACTGGACAGCTACCGTTCCCCACTCAAGACATCCTGGAGCTAGTGCATTGCCATATTGCCAAACCGCCGATTCCTCCGCATACATTGAACGCCACGATTCCCAAACCCATTTCAGGCATAATTTTGAAGTTGATGGCGAAAAATGCGGAGGATCGCTATCAAAGTGCCTGGGGCATCAAAGCGGATCTAGAACGCTGCGCCGGGCAACTGGCAGAAATGGGTCAGATCAACGCCATGTCGTTGGGACTACAAGATGTTTCAGAACAGTTTTGCATTCCTGAGAAACTGTATGGACGAGAAGCGGAGACTAAAGCATTATTGGCGGCGTTTGACAGAGTGGCTAGAAAAGAGACGTTTGGCGAAATTTGTCAACTAGAGTCAGGCATAGAAAATGCTCAATTCAATGTCGAACTTATGCTCGTTGCTGGTTACGCTGGCGTTGGCAAAACAGCATTGGTGCAAGAACTCTATAAACCCATCACAGCAAAGCACGGCTATTTCATATCGGGTAAATTTGACCAATTCAGGCGCAATATTCCTTACAGCGCCATTGTGGATGCCCTGCAAAAGTTGGTGCAGCAACTTCTGGGGGAACCGGATGAGCAAGTGCAACAGTGGCGATCGCGGCTCCTCACCGCTTTGGGCAGCAACGGACAAATCATCATTGATGTGATCCCCGAAGTGGAGTTGATCATTGGACAGCAACCGTCTGTACCCGAAGTTGGAGCAACAGAAGCACAGAATCGCTTCAATCTGACGTTTCAAAGATTTGTGCGAGTGTTTTGTGCAAAAGAGCATCCTCTAGTCATCTTCTTAGACGATCTACAGTGGATCGATGCTGCGACGCTGAAGTTAATCGAACTGATCTTACTAGATGAGCAAACTCAATCTCTATTTTTGATCGGAGCTTATCGAGATCATGAAGTGACTCCAACGCATTCATTAATTTTGATGCTGGAGAACTTGCGAAATCAGGGAGCAATCCTTCAAGAAATCGCTCTGACTCCCTTAACGCTGGAACCGTTGACTCAACTGTTAGCTGAGACATTACATCACAATCCTGATACCGTTCGTTCCTTAGCCCAAGTCGTGTTGTGTAAAACCGAGGGCAACCCCTTCTTTGTCGGTGAAATTTTGAAGCTGCTGTATGGCGAAAATCTGTTGACCTTTAATGCCCAACAGTTGAGTTGGCAGTGGAACCTAGCTGAGATTGAAGCTCAAGATATCACTGCTAATGTGGTGGAGTTGCTGCTGCGTCAGTTGCAGAAATTGCCGGAAGCAACACAGCAAGTTCTCTCCATCGCTGCTTGTGTTGGGTCTGAGTTTGATTTAGAAACGTTAGCGATCGTTTGCGAAAAATCACCGAAAGCAATTTTTCAGGACTTACTAGCAGCAATACAAGCGGGATTAATTCAACCTCTGTCTGAATTGGACGAAGACTTGTTGGTTCAAGAGTATAAGTTTCTGCACGATCGCGTTCAGCAAGCGGCTTATGCTTTGATTGATGAATCGCAGAAACAGGTTGTTCATCTCCAAATCGGTCGCAATTTGCTCGAAAAAACTTCACCAGAGCAACGAGCCGATCGGTTGTTTGAAATCATCGATCATCTCAATCAAGGACTTGAGCTAGTCACTGCTCGATCAGAACGAACTGAAATTGCCAGATTGAATTTAACGGCAGGTCAGAAAGCAAAGGCAGCAACGGCTTATGAAGCAGCTTTTAAGTATTTCACTACAGGGCTTAAACTCCTCAATTCAGAAAGTTGGCAGAGTGAGTATGACCTCACCTTAGCGCTGTACTCAGAAGCAGCAGAAGCGGCGTATCTCCAGGGTTGCTTTGATGAGATGGAACAGTTGGTAGAAGTGGTACTTGATCGTGCCAAAACAGTGGTTGACAAAGTGCAAGTTTACAACAGCAGCATTCAAAGATATTTGTCACAGGGCAACCTGAAAGAAGCACTCAAAACTGGCTTGGAAGTGTTGAAGCTCCTGGGAGTGATTTTACCAGAAAATCCAAGTGAGTTAGATGTTCGAGGCGGATTGGAGTCAACGGCGGCACTACTTGCTGAACGAGAAATTGAAGACTTGATTAATTTACCAGAGATGACTGAATCAGAACCGCTAGCAGCAATGTCAATCCTAGCGAATATAGGGTCTGCTGCATTTATAGCATCACCAGCACTGTGGATACTGATTACGTTCAAAACGGTAAATTTATCAATCAACTACGGGAATGCTATCTGGTCATCACTGTATTATGCCTGCTACGGGTTGGTTCTATGTGGAGTTGTTCAAGACATTGAACTCGGCTATAAATTTGGTCGATTGGCTCTTAGCTTAGCGGAACGCTTGAATACCAAAAAAGGCAAGGCTAAAGCATTACACGTATTTAGTGACCAGATTATGCAATGGAAAGTACATCTTAAGGAGACGATACCACTGCTGGTTGAGGTTTATCAGGAAGGAGTGGAAACCGGAGACTTTGAATCTGCTGGTTATGCTGCATATGAGGTGTGCTACCACTCGTTTTTTGTCGGTGAGGAACTCACCCAACTGGAACAGAAAACGGCAACATACAGCAAAGCGGTTGATCGAATCAGACGGGAAAGCCCCTCAAATTGGATTGCAATGGTGTGGCAGACCATTCTTAATTTGTTAGATAGGTCTGAGAATCCCAGTCGCTTAGTTGGTCGGGTGTTTAATGAAGAGGAGGCGTTACCACACGCTATTGCAGTTAAAGATGGAACTGCAATTCAAATGCTATATCTGCACAAAGTCATACTGTTTTATCTATTTGAAGAATATCATCAAGCTGTACAGACTGCTATTTTGGCAAGGAAACATTTTGAAGAAGCGAGGGCAATAGGAGTTTTACCTGTATTCTGTTTCTATCATTCGTTGGCGCTTTTGAGCCTGTTGCTCGATGCTTCAATCTCTGAAAAAGTAGCTTGGCTAAACTGTATTAACACTAACCAAGAAAAAATGCAGAAATGGGCAGAACACGCCCCAATGAATTATCTACATAAATTTTATCTAGTCGAGGCAGAGAAAGCACGAGTCTTAGGGCAATTTCTTGAGGCTGAAGAGTTTTATGAACGGGCGATCGCAGGTGCTGCTGAAAATGAATATATCCAGGAAGAAGCATTAGCTTATGAATTAGCGGCTAAACATTATCTAGCGCGAGGTCGAGAAAAAATTGCTCAAACCTATATGAAAGAGGCGCACTATTGCTACGATCGCTGGGGCGCAACTGCTAAAGTTAAAGACTTAGAAACTCGCTATCCACAGTTCTTTCCTCAGTCGTCTAGAGCCGCTTCCACATCAATTCCTATTACTGCTAAAACTATCTCTAATCCCTTCCATACCGCTTTCGATTTAGTAGCAGTGATGAAAGCTTCACAGGCGATTTCTCGTGAAATTGAACTGAAGCAATTGCTGCGATCACTGATGCAAACTTTAATTGAGAATGCTGGCGCACAAACCGGATATCTGATTTTAGAAAACTCAGGAGAATGGTCGATTGAAGCGGCTTGTGAACTCAATACCGATGAAAATGCTTGTGCGGCTCAGGTGTTACAGTCTATTCCAATTGCCGATCAATTGCCAGAATCAATCATTCAATATGTGATTCGGACTCTGAAGCCTGTCACCTTAAATGATGCGACTCGTGAAGGTGCTTTTATTAATGAGCCATACATTCAACAGAACCAGCCTCAATCTGTTTTCTGTTTGCCGCTGCTGAATCAAGCCAAGCTGGTCGGTGTATTGTATTTAGAAAATCGGTTAGCAGCTAGAGTATTTACACCAGAGCGATCGCAGGTCTTGCAGCTATTATCGACTCAAGCAGCGATCGCCATCGAAAATGCCAACCTTTACTCAGAACTGCGGGCTAAGGAAAGCAAGATCACCCAGTTCCTCGAAGCGATTCCGGTGGGAATTGGGATCGTGGATGCGACAGGTTGCCCTTACTATACCAACCAATGCGGCAGTCAACTTATAGGCAAAGAAACTGATACTTCCATCGCACCGGAGCAGATATCAGAGGCTTATCAGCTTTATGTAGCGGGAACGGATCAAATCTATCCAGCGGAGAGCTTGCCTATTGTGCGGGCATTAAGGGGCGAACGCATTAGGACTGAAGATATAGAAATTCGTCGAGATCATGTCACAATTCTAATTGAGGCACGGGGAACACCAGTTTTTGATCAACAGGGCAATATCACTTATGCGATCGCTACCTTTCAGGACATTACAGAGCGCAAACAAGCCGAGAAACTCCTAGCCGACTACAACTGCACTTTAGAGCAACAGGTCGCAGAACGAACTGCTGCGTTACGACAAAGTGAAGCCAATTACCGCAACCTGCTACAAACCGCGAATTCCGTCATCATTTGCTATGACACGCAAGGACGAATTCGATACATCAACGATTATGGGGTGAAACTCCTGGGCTATGAAGAACATCAGATTGTAGGGCGTACCTTATTTGAAACCATCATTCCAGACATCGAAACCTCTGGGCGGGATGTCAAACCCTTTGTCCGTGATTTACTTCGTAATCCTCAATCGTACCCGCAAGGCGAGGGTGAAAACCTGTGTCGAGACGGTCGGCGAGTTTGGGTTGCTTGGTCAAATCAAGCCATCTTCAATGAGCAGGGAGATGTCGTTGAAATCTTATCAGTTGGCAATGATACCACCCAGCGTAGACAAGCAGAAGAGGCATTACAACGCAGTGAAACCAAGTTCCGAGCTATCTTTGAAAACTCGCAGGTCGGCATCTTCCGAGTCCGCCTCTCGGATAGATTACTTCTCGATGCCAATCAACGCCATGCCAATCTGTTTGGCTTTGATTCACCAGAGGAGATCATTGGGCTTGAACACACCACAGGCTATTATGCAGATCCCAGCGATCACCAACACCTCATTGAGTTGCTGAAGCGGGATCGGGAAGTGCGAAGCTTTGAAGCCCAGATGCGAAAACGAGATGGGACATTGTTTTGGGGGCTTTTCTCTCTTTATCTGAATGCAGACGATGACTACATCGAAGGGGTGATTGCGGATATTAGCGATCGCAAACAAGCAGAAGCCGCTCTACAAAATAGTGAAGAACGGCTGCGCCTGGCATTAACAGCCACAAATCAGGGACTCTACGATCTCGATTTAAAAACTGAAGAAAGAATTGTTAACCCAGAATACGCTTTAATGCTGGGCTACAATCCAGCAACATTCCACGAAACCATTTCTGAATGGATTGCTCGTTTGCATCCTGATGACAGAGAATCAGTTGTCGCAACCTACCGTGCTTACATTGCTGGAGAAATCCCCAGCTATCGAGCAGAGTATCGCCAGCATACCCAGAATGGTCAGTGGAAATGGACTCTTTCTGTTGGCAAAATTGTTGCCTGGGACGAATCAGGTCAACCCATGCGGATGTTGGGAACCCACGTTGACATTAACGATCGCAAACAAGCAGAAGAAGCCCTACAAGCCTCAGAGTCAAAGCTACGGACTCTAATTGAGGCAATTCCCGATCCATTGTTTGTACTGTCTGCTGAAGGGCGATTCCTTGAAATAATGGTACTGGAACGAAATCTGCTATGGCAACCCTTTGAGGAGATGATTGGTAAAACCATGCATCAGCTCGGAAGGGAACAAGCCGATGAATTTCTAGGTTATATTCAGCAGGTGCTGAGAACCCAACAAACCCTCACGGTCGAGTACAGTGCGTTTCTAAATGGACGAGAAGCCTGGTTTTCGGCTCGCATTGCCCCAATCGACCATGATCAGGTGATTTGGCTGGCGCGAGATATTACGGCGCTGAAGCAAGCAGAAGAAGCCTCAATTTTAGAGGAGCGCAACCGCATGGCACGCGAAATTCACGACACACTCGCTCAGGCGTTTACAGGCATTCTGGCTCAGGTGGGAGCGGCAAAACAGGTGCTAACAGATGATGTAGAAGCAACTCAGGCACACCTGGATCTGATCAAAGAATTGGCACGAACTGGATTGACTGAAGCGCGGCGATCGGTCGTGGCACTCCGTCCCCAGCTTTTGGAGGAGGGCAGTCTACAGAGCGCTCTACATCGTCTCATCGCTCAAATCAGAACTGCTGCAATGGATACCACTTTATATTACGAGATCAAGGGTGTGGTGTATGCTCTACCGACTGAAGTCGAGAGTAACCTACTGCGGATGGGGCAGGAAGCCTTAACCAATGCGATTCGACACGCCAATGCTGATGAAATTCGAGTGGAGCTAATCTACGATCGCGATCAGGTTTGCTTGCGCGTGAAAGACAATGGACAGGGCTTTGGAGTTGGCAGTATTCAAGCCTCTGAGGGATTTGGCTTACTCGGCATGAGCGAACGGGCAGAGCGCATCGGCGCACAACTCACGATTAGGAGTCAACCCGGACAAGGAACAGAGATTATTGTTACCGTCAACCCTTGAGTGAGCATCACGATGAGCCAAGCCACGACCATTCGGGTTCTGATTGCGGACGATCACGCCATTTTTCGGCAAGGATTAGCCACGATTATTAACCGTGACCCAGAGATGCAGGTGATTGCCCAAGCCGAAAATGGGGAACAAGCGATCGCCGCCTTTCGGGAACACCAACCAGATGTAACGCTAATGGATCTGCGAATGCCTGAAGTGGAAGGAGTTGCCGCTATTGGTGCAATTTGTGCGATCGTTAAATCTGCTCGGATTATTGTACTGACCACGTATGATAGTGACGAAGATATTTATCGGGGATTGCAGGCAGGCGCAAAAGGATACCTGTTGAAAGAAACTGAACCGGACGAGCTTCTGAATGCGATTCGTACCGTTCATCGCGGTCAGAAGTATATTCCGCCCGATGTGGGAGCAAAGTTGGTACAGCGCCTGAGCAATCCAGAACTGAGTGAAAGAGAACTAGAAGTACTCCGCTCACTGGCGCAGGGGATGAGTAATGCTGATATTGCGGCTGCTTTGAGCATCGGTGAAGGCACGGTTAAATCTCATGTTAATCGGATTTTGAATAAGCTAGATGTCAGCGATCGTACTCAAGCGGTGATTGTTGCCGTTAAGCGCGGCATTGTCAGTTTGTAGGGTGTACTTTCGATCAAATTCGGATTCTAACTTAAGTTAGAGCCTACCTTCTACTTTGCGATGGCACGGTTACTCTATCAATTTGTACTGTAAAAATTTTAACTTGCTATAGACGACAGCTTGAAGGCGATCTCCTATATTGAACTTATTCCGAAAGAAGCTGAGTACTAGAACTGGACATGCCCCAGATAGCTAGGAAAAAATGACATTGATTGAATTTAAATGAAAAAGGAGACAAACCCATGAGCAACACCATCGACACAATGATCGATCCCAACGACGCCGTGCTGCTGCTGATTGATCATCAGAGCGGACTCTTCCAACTTGTGCGTGACATCGAACTCCCAGCCCTCCGCTCCAATGTCACGGCACTCGCCAAGATTTCCCGACTCGCCAAGATTCCGACCTTCACGACTGCTTCGGTGCCCGATGGTCCCAATGGTCCCCTGATTCCCGAAATCCACCAGCACAATCCTGACGCGGTTTACATTCCGCGCACAGGACAGATTAACGCCTGGGACAACCCAGCTTGGGTAGATGCTATCGAGAAGACCGGGCGAAAGACTCTTCTCATCGCCGGAACTCTCACCAGCGTCTGCATGGCGTTTCCGACCCTGAGCGCACTGGCCGCTGGTTACAAGGTCTTCACGATCATTGACGCTTCCGGCAACTGGAGCCAGATGGCGACCGACCTCACTCTGGCCCGCGTCGTCCAGGCGGGAGCCATGCCCATCGACACTTACGCAGTAATCGGCGAACTTATGAACACGTGGAACCGTCCGGACGCAATGGAGTTTGCCACTGTCATGGTTGACCTCATGCCGATTTACCGCGCCCTGATGGAGAGCTATGACAAAGCTCAATCCGTGCAACGAGATGGACTAGAGACCAAGCTCGATCGGCAAATGGTACCTGTGTAAAAGCACCTAATTGCAACGCGCACGCACAAAATAAAAAAAGGGAAGGTGAGGAGTTGGTTATCAGTTCCTCGTCCCGCATTCCCGATAAGAGTGTCCGTAACGCCCCAACAAGCAGGCTAATCGGGTCGAGGCAGGTGTTTCTCCTGCCCCTCTTACACCCCACCCATCATGCGGAGCAGCAATGGGCGGCTCATACTGTTAAATTTCATGTCAATCGAATTTTGAATAAGTTGGATGTAAGCGATCGCACCCAAGTTGTGATTGTTGCCGTTAAACGCGGCATTGTTTGTTTATAGGCTGTACCTTCGATTGAATTCGGATTCTAACTTGAGTTATAACCAGCTTTCTACTTTGCGGTCGCATAGTTACTCTATCAATCTGTACTGTAAAAGTTTTAACTCCCTATAGACAACGACTTGAAAGCGATCTCCTACATTGAATGTATGCAAACAAAGATGCAGTCAATGGATTGAGCAAGTTAATTGCAAGGTTCCATGCTTGCTGCAAATGTAGAAAAATGAACGACGATCGCAGCCACAGTTACTTACTTGTCCCGCCTTCAACCCAAGATCGGATGCAGGGTGTGCTGAGTGCCAAGGTAGTACTGGTGATGTATGGAGACTATCAATGCCCTAGAAGTGCAGACGTTTACAAGCTGATTAAAGGGATCAAACGGGAGCTTCGTGCTTCCTTTGGAGAGGATTATTTATGCTTTATCTTCCGCCATTTTCCGCAAACACAGATTCATCCTAATGCTCAACGGGCAGCCCAAGCTGCCGAAGCCGCCGCTGCCCAAGGACAGTTTTGGTTAATGCACGATACTTTATTTGCCCATCAACAAAGGTTGGAGAACGGTTATCTTGTCGAGTATGCCAATGATTTAGGGCTTGACATTCCTCAATTTCTCAAAGAGTTGTCTAAACAAGTGCATGTCGATCATATCAATGAAGACATCGAAGGCGGAATAGAGAGTGGAGTAACGACTGCCCCAGCCCTGTTTATCAATGGAATTCGGTATACCGGGCGCTGGAACACGACGGAGTTGATGGCTGCCATGATTGCTGCAAGTCATTAAGTCCCCCGATCTTTGCTCTCAATTCATATCTGACTTGTCTGTAAGTGCTGTAAGCTATCTAATTTTGATAGCTATATCTTGCCTGTTTCGCCGAACAAAACTGCCGCTTTTTGAACCATGCCAAAAATTACCATACCAACAACTGAATTCCTGCGTATTGATTTAGTCGATTACAAATCAGTATTTCATTGAGATAGTTCTATGACGCATTCACTAGTACAAGGCAAGAATAATTCTGGGCATGAAAGTACACCTCAGACTGATTCTCTTCGCGACTCCTCAGTTAATCATGCTCTGATTGCGATCGCGCAAGAAGTCACTAATTTACTGAGACAAACTTACCCGATACAAACTGATGAAATTAAAACAGGAGAACAGAATGATACTGCAAGATAAAGTGGCGTTAGTCACTGGAGGCACATCGGGAATCGGTAGAGCAACTGCGATCGCTTATGCCCAACAAAAGGCAAAGGTGGTGGTAGTGGGTCGTCGAATGGATGAAGGTGAAGAAACGGTTCGATTGATTCGGGAAGCTGGCGGAGAGGCGTTTTTTGTGCAAGCAGATGTCACGAAAGAAGCCGATGTTGAGGCAATGGTTGATAAAGCGGTTGGTGTTTTTGGTCGGTTAGATATTGCCTTTAATAATGCAGGAACTGGCGGCGAAAATCCTTCATTGATTGAGCAAACAGAAGCGGAATACGACCGCACGATGAACGTCAATGTCAAAGGCGTTTGGTTGTCGATGAAATATGAAATCGCTCAGATGTTGAAACAGGGAAGTGGTGCGATCGTCAATATGGCATCTGCGGTTGGAGTCGTTGCACTTCCTAACATACTCCTCTACACCGCGAGTAAACATGCGGTAGTAGGCTTAACCAAAGCTGCTGCGCTCCAATATGCCAAAGCGGGTATTCGCATCAATGCCGTTGCACCAGGGTCAATCCAAACAGATATGTTTGAAGCTGCTGCGCTCCAATATGCCAAAGCGGGTATTCGCATCAATGTCGTTGCACCAGGGGCAATCCAAACAGATATGTTTGAAGCAGTTACAGATGAAGCCAAAGCTTACTTGACAGGACTTCACCCGATCGGACGAGTTGGCACACCGCTTGAAGTTGCAAATGCAGTCCTGTTTTTATCATCTGAGATGGCATCGTTCGTAACAGGTGAAACGTTGATGGTAGATGGTGGGTTTGTAGCGCAGTAGTCGAACGACAGTGCGAGACGACAACACTTGCAGGCAAAGTTGCACTGGTAACGGGTGGTTCTCGCGGTTTAGGGACGGCGATCGTAGGGTATGCGAAAGGTGTCCAAGATTCCAAATCTGAGCGTCGAAGCTCAGTCGGAAGAAAATCAAAAAAGAGAGAATTGTACGATGAAAATACGCTACGGGTTTCGACAGGTTGGTGATGTCGAAGTGTTCTACCGCGAGGCGGGAGCAAACGATGCGCCAGTGATACTACTGCTGCACGGCTTTCCGACCGCCAGCCACATGTTCCGCGACCTGATCCCTCTCCTTGCCGATCGCTTTCGGCTCATCGCGCCAGATCTGCCTGGTTTCGGACAGACCAAGGCACCGCCGCGCGGGACATTCGACTACACCTTCGATCGCCTTGCCGACGTAATCGAGGGTTTCACCAATGCTTTGTCGCTCGATCAATACGTGCTCTACATCTTCGACTACGGTGCGCCAGTAGGTTTGCGTCTGGCGATGCGCCATCCTGAACGGATATCTGCGATCGTCTCGCAGAACGGCAACGCCTACCTTGAGGGGTTCAGTGACGAATGGGGGACATGGGAGTCTTATTGGCGCGAACCGAGCGCAGCGAACCGGGAAGCCTGCCGACTCTCGATCGCACCAGACACAATCCGGAACTGGCAGTATGGTACCGGAGCCGATCCAACCCTTTTGTCACCCGACGGCTACGAACTCGACATCGCCTACATGGCGCGGCCAGACGCGGAGGAGATCCAACTCGATCTGATCCTCGACTACCGCAGCAACGTCGCGCTCTATCCGGCCTTCCAGTCCTACTTTCGCGAGCACCGTCCGCCGCTTCTCGCCGTCTGGGGTCGTTATGATCCGGCGTTTCTGCCCGCTGGTGCTGCCGCTTATCAGCGCGATCTCCCGGATGCAAAAATTCATCTGCTCGATGCTGGCCATTTCGCGCTGGAGACCCATGCGGAGGAGGTAGCAACGTTGATCCGAGCGTTCCTCGACAGCACGATCGGTTCCACGCTGCGTCTTAAAGGTGATTGCACAAAAATCTGACAAAACACCCTAAGAATCTGAAAGAAACCGAGCATTAGGAGTCATTACACCCAAACTATGAAAATAGCAGGTAGGAAGCAAAAACACATTCTTCGCGATCAGGGACATTCCATGAAACTCTATCATATGCCCGGTGCTTGTTCGCTGGCTGATCTCATCGTTCTCGAATGGATTGGTGTGCCGCACGAAATCGTCAGGATGAGTCTTGAAAGCATTAAGTCACCAAACTACCTCACCATCAACGCGGATGGCACGGTACCGTTGCTGGAGCACGGCGACTTTTCACTCACCGAAAACGTCGCTATCCTCGGTTATCTCGCCGACCTATATCCGGAGGCGCGGCTGCTTGGCGACGGCACACCGCACGATCGGGCTGAGGTAATGCGCTGGCTCGGCTTCCTCAATTCCGACGTGCACATGACGTTCAAGCCGATCTTCACGCCGACCCGTTTCCTGCAAGACCAAGCTTTTGCAGGCGCGATCGCAGATACCGCACGCATCCGCGTGCGTACATACCTTGAACGGCTCGATGCCCGACTCGACGGACGAAACTGGCTCACTGGCGAACGATCGATTGCCGATCCTTACCTGTTCGTTATTCTGCGCTGGGCGATCAACACTCAGGTCGGACTACAAGGCTTTGAGAACCTGTCACGATTTGTAGACCGCATGAATCTTGATGCTGGTGTGCGTACCGCGCTGGCTACCGAAGCAGAATTAAAGCCATCTTAGAGGCGGCAAACGCGGCGATCGCTGCATGACAATTGTGATGCAACAGACAAAAACACATCAATTTACAACGGAGAAACCTCTCATGCCTTACATTACCGTTGGTCAAGAAAATTCTGCAACGATTGATCTCTACTACGAAGATCTGGGGACAGGTCAACCGATTGTTCTGATTCATGGATTTCCATTGAACGGACATTCCTGGGAGAAGCAGGTTTTAGTTTTACTGAACGCAGGATATCGAGTAATTACCTACGATCGCAGAGGATTCGGCGCTTCTAGCCAACCCTCGTTTGGCTACGACTACGATACCTTCGCCGCCGATTTGAATACACTCATGACCAAGCTTGACTTGCAAAATACCGTGTTGGTTGGCTTCTCAATGGGAACAGGCGAAGTCACGCGCTATCTTGGCAAATACGGCTCAGAACGAGTACAAAAAGCGGTGCTGATGGCTCCCGTTCCACCCTTTCTGTTAAAGACGGACGACAATCCAGAAGGGGTTGATCAAAGTGTCTTCGATGGCATTATGAAAGCAATTGTGGACGATCGCCCAGCCTATTTCTCTACGTTCTTCAAAGAGTTCTTCAATGTGGATGTGTTGCTGGGCGATTCTCGTTCCGAGAGGCTACGCCAACGCATCAGCAACGATGCCATTCAAGCTAGTTGGAATGTGGCAGCCGGGGCTTCTGCGAAAGGGACTTTGGACTGTGTACCCTCCTGGCTGACTGATTTCCGCGATGATCTGCCTCGCATTGATGTACCGACTCTGATCATTCATGGAGATAGCGATCGCATTTTGCCACTTGAATCCACCGCAGCAAGACTTCCAAAGCTGATTAAAAACAGTCAACTGGTTGTCATTCCCGGCGGGCCGCACGCCATCAACTGGACTCACGCCGATCAGGTCAATCCCGTGTTGCTGGACTTTCTTCAGCAGGAATAACTCAGTTGTCTTTCTGGCTTCAATGGTAACTACCTTACCAAATCGTGCTGACTTGCGAAGTTAGGGAGAACCTACCTACGCTGAGTGTATCGAAATCCCGCCACTGCTTATTTTAACTCAAGGAGAGTTGGCACAGATGGAATCTATGAAAGCAGCCGTATTAAATGCGTTTGGTGATGCTGAGAAGTTTGAGATTCAAACTGTTCCCATACCAACACTGAAGGCGAATCAGGTGTTAGTCAAAGTTTGTGCAACCTCGATTAACCCGGTCGATTACCAAACTCGTCGTGGTGATTACAAGGAACTGGTTCAATTACCCGCCATCCTTGGAGTCGATGTTTCAGGGGTGATTGAGGCAATTGGCGAAGCTGTGACTGATTTCAAGGTGGGAGACAACGTGTATTACTCACCGCAAATTTTTGGAGAATTCGGTAGCTACGCTCAGTATCATGTGGCTGATGCAGCGATTGTTGCATTGAAGCCTGCAAATCTATCGCACATTGAAGCAGCTTCTTTTCCGGTTGCAGGCGGAACTGCTTGGGATTGTCTAGTGACTAGGGGCAATCTACAAGTTGGTGAAACAGTTCTCATCCATGCGGGTGCGGGTGGAGTTGGTTCGATCGCAGTTCAACTCGCCAAAGCGATCGGGGCATACGTTTTTGCAACGTGTAGTTCTAGAAACCGAGATTTCGTGACAGAACTGGGCGCAGATCGAGTGATTGATTACAAAAATGAAGATTACGTAGAAGTCATTCGTCAAGAAACAAATGGAGTAGGTGTGGATTTAGTTCTAGATACGATTGGCAAAGAAACAATTCAGCGTAGTCTAGAAATCATTCGTCCCTTCGGTAGGCTTATAAGCATTGTAGACATTGCAATACCGCAATCGCTTCTTGCAGCATGGGGCAAGAATCTGACGATTCATTTTGTTTTTTCACCCCAGTACCGAGCAAAATTAGAGGCGTTGACAAAACTAATCGAGCGTCATCAGCTTCGCCCTGTGATTGATTCAGTATTTTCTTGGGATCAGGTCGTTCTGGCACATCAGCGTCTAGAGCAGGGAGGAACACGGGGCAAAATTGTGCTGAAGTTTACAGAAAATTAGACCAGCTTTTATGAAATAGATGCTGTTGTGAAAGAGTATTTCTGAAGCCAAAACTGGGGCTACAAAGCAATGCGACAGGCATTTTTGCTTCAGTTTTTGTCCGCTACTGAGGATAGAGCATCGTAAATTCAAAGGAGGAAAATTATGTCTGCAACAGTAGAAACGCCACAGATATCGCGAATTGAAGTGCTGGCATCCGGTCTGGATAGTCCACGTAAGCTGAACTTTGGCCCTGATGGGGCACTTTATGTTGCCGAAGCAGGACGAGGGGGGACAGGTGCCAGTATTCCATCTCCAACTCAACCGGGCGCGTCTGTATTCTATGGTGCAACAGGTGCAATTACCCGGATTCAAAACGGTGTTGTAAAACGAGTCGTAACTGGACTACCATCGCTGGCATTACCCGATGGATCGGATGCAGCAGGTGTGAATGACATTGAGTTTGATGCCTATGGAAACGCCTATGCGATCGTTGGTCTTGCTAGTAATCCAGCTAATCGAGATAACCTTCTACAAGTTCCTGATTTTAGCCAGTTGCTCGCGATCAATAACTTTGATGGTGGTGCTTCCTGGACAAGATTGAGCGATTTTGGTGCTTATGAACAAAATAACAACCCTGATGGGCAAAACGTAGACACCAACCTCTATGACTTGCTGATTGCAGATAATATAGCCTATGTCGTAGATGCAGGTGCCAATGCTTTGCTCTTTCAGCGAGCCTTTGGTGGCGAACCGACTTTAGAAACCGTCTTTCCAACTCGTACCACAACTGATCCACTCACAGGTGAAGCCGTGGTGCGGCAGCCTGTCCCCACCTCAGTTACTGTTGGCCCTGATAACGCTCTCTATGTTGGCGAGTTGACTGGGTTTCCTTTTCAAGCAGAAACTGCACAAGTTTATCGCATCAATGCTGAAGGTCAACCGGAAGTCTATGCAGGGGGATTTACGCATATCGCCGATCTGGCCTTTGATAAATTTGGCGGTCTGTATGTCCTGGAATATGATGCGGATGGAATCTTGAATGGAAGTGACGCCGGTGCCCTGATTTATGTGTCTCCAGATGGTAAAACTCGCACCATGATCGCGGATGATGAGCTAATTAATCCGACAGGTCTAGAAATCGGTTCTGATGGTGACATTTACATTTCCAACAAAGGCTTTATCGCAGGACAAGGAGAGGTGCTGCGGTTGAGTTTAGAGAAGGATATAACCTTCGGTTGTGCTCCGCCGTATGACCTGGTGAAGCACTGCATAATGGCGATCTCGGCAGATAGCGATCTGGCGAATGTCTATTATCCTCTGTTGAGTCATTCGTTTCCTGTCCAATTATATTCAGGAGCTTGAACGGTGACAAAACCGAACATTTGCAGGAGGTCTAATGTTTATCGATTACCTTACACTCATGCTGATTAATCTATCGGCTGGACTCGCTCTGTTAGCTGCCTATGTGTATTTTGGTCTTGGTACTTCAAATCAGAAACGCTGGATTCCTGGTTTTGGTGTAGTCGGCGCGATCGCTTTAGTCACTGGCTTACACATGACTTTTACCTGGCCCATTATTGGTAGTTTCAATGTTGCCTTTGGTGAAACAACTGTTCTGTTTGGCATTTTGTTTGTAGGAACTTCCCTAACTCTGGCAATGGGTTGGGAATTATTTACCCTGGGCATTTATGGATTCTTTGCAGGACTGGTATCGCTTCTAATTGGCTTTCGCATCATAAACCTGGGAATAACACAACTTCCTTTGCTGTCAGGAATTGGGTTCATTCTCGTTGGCTTAGGAGGAATTTTTTCTGTACCAACCCTCTCTCTCAAATCAACCCGGCTCTTGCGAACTATTGGAGCAATTGTGTTAAGTGTGGCAGCTCTCATCTTTGCTTATATCGGATTGACTGCCTACTGGGCGCATCTTGCGGACTTTTCGACATGGAAGCCCCTGCCAAGATAGTCGCCGTAAAACAACCATCATTAATCACGTAACTAAAAAGGAGTTTGATCGTGCAGAAAATCACACTTGACACTATCACTGAAGCCGTCATTAATCATGGCGATCGCGGCAAATCTCACCCGCGACTCTATGAAATTTACACGAGCTTGGTTCGACATTTGCATGACTTTGTGCGTGAGGTGAATCTGACTGAATCAGAGTTGCAGCAGGGACGTAATTTTCTCAACCGGGTCAGTCATCACACTCAGGAGATTCCCGCTGGAGAAATGCAGGCGTTAACAGATCTACTCGGAATCTCAGAGTTGGTAGAATTACTGCACGATAAGCATCGCGGTACAGAAAGCAATTTAGAAGGACCCTTGTATGTGCCGAATGCACCAGAACGGCAGATGGGCGATCGCTTGGGTATTGATGCAGAAGGAGACGCGCTTTTCCTGTCAGGCAGGGTTTTAGATTTGAACGGTCAACCGATCGCCAATGCTGTGATTGATGTTTGGCAACCCAATTCCAAAGGATTATATGATGTCCAAGAGCCATCTCAGCCGTTGGGGAATTTTCGCGCACGTTTCAAAACGAACAAGAGTGGAAAGTATATGTTTGAAACTGTCGTGCCACTAGGTTACAAAGTGCCAAGCAGTGGCCCATGTGGCGAGTTGCTGGGACTCTTGGGACGGCATCCCTGGCGGGCGGCTCACATCCATTTCAAACTCAGTGCTCCGGAGTACACTCCACTGACAACACAAATTTTTATTGCTGGCGATCCTCACCTGGATTCAGATACAACCTTTGCCGTGCGATCGGCGATCGTTGAATTACAAAAGCACGAAGCGCTAGACGAACTCAGGGCACGGAATCAAAGTAAACAGTTTTACACAACGGAATTTGATTTTGTGTTGAAACCCGTTACTCTCTCTAGCAGAAAATTATAAAGCAACGGTTGCACATTATGTCTACACCATCAATCCAGAACAATCCGCTAATTGGCATTTGGAAGTTAATTTCTGCAACTGCCATTTACGCTGATGGAACGGTGACTCCAGACGTGTATGGAACTCATCCGGTTGGCTACATCACTTACACATCAGATGGTCACATGATGGTGATGTTTTCTAGGAGCGATCGCTCACTGCTGAGTCAGGAGGTCAGATCACCGCTGACTCCCCAGATGCAATCTTTACCCGTGGAAGAGCTTGCTCAAGCATTTACAACATTCAATGCTTACGCTGGAACTTATACGTTGAGTGGCAACACAGTAACTCACCAGATCAAAATTGCATCAATTCCTAATCGCGTTGGTACAACGTTAGTTCGCACCTTTACTCTTAATGAGAACCGACTAACGCTCGTGACGCCGCCAGTCTTGAGTGATGGTGTTGAAGCGGTTTTTGAGCTGCTGTGGGAACGCATTATAGCAAGGGGAGTTCGTTGTCGATAACGAAGTAGAGGCAAGTACGATCACTTTTCACTCACTGAAAACGTCGCTATCCTCGGTTATCTCGACGGACGAAACTGGCTCACTGGCGAACGATCGATTGCCGCTCCCTACCTGTTCGTCATTCTGCGCTGGGCGATCAACACTCAGGCGGGTTGTCATTCCCGGCGGGCCGCACGCCATCAACTGGACTCACGCTGATCAGATCAATCCCCTGTTGCTGGACTTTCTTCAGCAGAAATAATCAGTGACCTGCCGCATTTCTGGCTTGTGAAAAAACACTGTGATTCACCCCGTTGAGTCAGGCTCAAATGATACACATACTTGTCTAGTTCTGAAGAGGCAATTCTATGACTGTCCCCACTCAAACGTCTCGAACCGTTGCCGGAGTAATTAACAGCGTTGAAACACTTGAAGGGGCTGGATTTCTTGTACGTCGGCCCTTTCCCAAAAGTAGCTTCTCTGAATTTGACCCGTTTCTCCTCCTCGACGAGTTGGGTCCGATTAATCTAAAGCCGGGTCAGGCAAAAGGTGCGCCCGATCATCCGCACCGGGGCTTTGAAATCGTCAGCTATGTCTTGGATGGACGGTTAGAACACAAAGATTCTGCGGGACACGCCGGGTCACTAAATCCAGGTGATGTCCAGTGGATGACAGCAGGTGCCGGGGTCGTGCATTCCGAGATGCCGGAGTCAATGTTTACCCAAACGGGTGGACGGCTCCACGGCATTCAACTATGGATCAATCTACCACAACGAGACAAAATGATGCCGCCCCGCTATCAGGAAATTCCAGCAGATCACATTCCGGTCGCTCAAACCGAAGATAGGTCTGTGACAGTGCGGGTGATTACGGGAGAAGCGTTAGGGGCAAAAGCCGTCATTCAGACGCGCACACCGATAGTTTACCTCCACTTCACACTGCAACCAGGGGCAACGATAATCCAGCCTGTACCCAAAGAGTATAACGCTTTTGTCTATGTCCTGGAGGGGTCTGGGTTGTTTGGGACAGAGCCAGCGCCTGGTGATGATGGGCAGATGGTACTCTTTTCTCAAGATGGAGAAGATGTCATAATCTCCAACCCTGCTGATGCTCAGTGCCCTCTAGATCTTTTGCTGATTGCAGGTGTACTCCTTAACGAACCAGTCGTGCGCTACGGTCCGTTTGTCATGAACACTGAAGCTGAAATTATCCAGGCGATCGACGACTACCAAGAAGGAAGGATGGGACGGATTTATGCTTAACACATTTCAATATCAGATGAGTCAACATCACCGCTTGAGTGAGTTACGAATCAAACTACTGCATCTGCACAAGCTTTTACTAGATACTGAGCGTTTTACCTATGAGCAAGTTCGAGGGCAAGTTTCTAAAGGTGAATTGCTACAACTGGTGATTAGTCATAAGCAGTTTGCCTGGTTGCATCGACTCTCAGCATTGATTCTCCAAATCGATGAGTTGCTTCATGACGGTGAACCTGTTACGCAAGAGGCAATGGAAGCGATCGACAGTGACATTCGTACACTGCTCAGCCCCGACGAATTGGGCGATGAGTTTGCCATGAAGTATAATACGGCGTTTCAACGCCACCCCGATGTCGTGTTAGCTCATGCAGATGTCGTGATGTTGCTGACCTCTGACAGTATTTAACCTGAACTTGCTCCGATTGTGTAATTGCAAACCTAAACTTATGCTGATCCAAAAACTAAACGACTGTGAAGAAATTATCGCTGGAGATGGAACTGTTCTGCGCGAACTACTTCATCCTGACAAACAAGACATCAACTTGCGTTACAGTTTGGCGTATGCGATCTTGCCTGTTGGCAAAACTTCGATTCCCCATTCTCTAAGGACTTCTGAGGTTTATTACATCATTAGCGGTGTTGGAGAAATGTCGATCAACAGTGAAGTTCGTCGGATTGAACCAGGCGATGCGGTTTACATTCCTCCAAATGCAATCCAGTTCCTTCACAACTACAGCGACGAACCCATTGTTTTCCTTTGTCTAGTCGATCCAGCTTGGCGCAAAGAAGACGAAACGATTTATGCACCTGAAATTGAGCCAACCGCATCACGCTAATCCGATCGCTCAAAACTATGAATTCACAAACAGCACAAACCACTACTACTGCTGACGAGTCCGCAATCCGTACTTTCCATCACCATCGCGTAGCATCTTGGACTCACCGCATCCAGCGGACAGGCACCCTGGGTGTGATGTGTCGGATAGACGCGCAACTCGTAAGAATCTGAAAGAAGTCAAGCATTGGAATCAATACAGTTTAGATAAAACTTAGGAGAATTCAACATGGTCAAAGAGCAAACAGCAGACAAACAGGCAGTACAGGCAACTCCAAGCCTGACACCCGCTCAGGAAGCCCTGCAAGCGGTCTGGGAAGAGCATATCGGGCACGAGTTTGGTGCTCACAGCCCTGAAGATGCTCTCGCTACGATGGTTGAGGACGCTTATGTGAATCACATTCCAGTGATGACTGGGGGAGTCGGAAAAGCAGCATTGGGTGAGTTTTATTCCAAAGACTTCATTCCCCAGATTCCGCCAGATCTCGAGCTAGTTCCGATTTCGCGCACGATCGGGACGGATCGACTCGTCGATGAAATGCTGGCTAAGTTCACTCATACCATCCAGATGGAGTGGATGCTACCTGGCATTGCTCCGACCGGGAAATGGGTTGAAGTGGCAGTGGTAGCGATTGTCCAGTTCCGTGATGGCAAGCTAGCCCACGAACACCTCTATTGGGATCAGGCGAGTGTATTGGTTCAACTCGGCATGCTCGATCCAGATACGCTGCCCGTTGTAGGGGCTGACAGTGCGCGCAAGGTACTCAATCCGAGCTTGCCCTCAAACGCACTGATCGAACGTGCTAGTCATAGAAACTAAATGTTAGAGCAAGCTTTTCATCAATAGGAACACCATGAAAAAGCCAGAGTTTTTTGTCACCCCTGGTTATGGGGAATACATGCTGAGTAGATTGCATTACTCGCAAGCAGTAAAAATTGGCAATCGAGTGGAGACATCCGGACAAGGCGGCATTGATGACGATCTGCAATTTCCCGAATCGATCGCAGACGAGATTGCTCAAGCGTTTCGGAACGTAGAGCGCACCTTGGCGACTGCTGGTGCGGGTTGGGAGCATGTTGTCCACGTCAATTCTTACCATGTTGGCGGGTTTCCGCCGGAGATTAACGATGCGATGGTCAGGCTATTTCATCATTACATGCCCGATCGTGCCCCCACTTGGACAGAGGTAGGAGTTGCAGCTCTTGCACTTCCAAAAATGCGCGTTGAAATTCGCGTGACCGCAATTGTTCCGTGAGTTTCGCATAAGTGGCAGCAGAGATTGCTCCGTTAAAGCATCCACTTGAACAGAGGAGAGATTTATATGTCAGAGAAAAATAAAGCAATCTTAGAGGCGGCAAATGCAGCGATCGCTCAAGGCAACAATGAAGTATTCTTGTCGTTCTGCGCTGGCGACACGAAATGGACGTTTGTAGGTGACAAGACCCTTAAAGGGAAAGAAGCCGTTCGCCAATGGATGGCGACGATGTACATAGAGCCGCCAAAGTTTATGGTCGCTAACTTAATCGCTGAGGATGATTTTGTCATGGCACTTTCACGATGACGAACGACAGAATACGCACTGCGCCCACTTCAAGAGATAGCAGACGAGCTTGATTTTTATACCACACTTATAAGGAGCAATTCTATGTCAACGTTTGTCTTGGTTCACGGCGCATGGCACGATGGTTCTGCTTGGAAAGCGGTCATCCAACATCTAGAAGCGAAAGGACATCAGGCTTTTGCTCCCACAGTCGCCGGACATGGTAAAGGCGTGAATAAAAACGTCAACCATGCCCAATGTACGCAATCGATCGTCGATTATATCGTTGGCAAAGACTTAAGTGATATCGTCCTGTTAGGACATAGTTTCGGCGGGACAATTATTGCGAAAGTTGCTGAAGCGATTAGCGATGGCTTCGCCGGCCAAGGGCAACGCATTCGACGACTCATCTTCTTCAATGCCTTTATCCTGAATGATGAGGAGAGCATTAGAGATAACCTCCCACCGGATTCTCAAGCGTTACTCGACAATCTAGCGAGAGAATCGGACGATAATACGATAACGATGCCTTTTGAGATTTGGCGAGAAGCGTTTCTCAACGATGCTGACCTCGAACTGGCTCAATCCAGTTACGCACAATTATCGCCTGAACCGTATCAACCATTGATTGACAAGCTGGACTTGAAGCAGTTTTACTCGCTATCGATTCCTAAAAGTTACCTCTACTGTACAGAAGACACTGCCCTGCCTCAAGGCGAGTGGGGCTGGCATCCCAGAATGTCTAGTCGCTTAGGGCAATTTCGGTTCGTGCAAATGCCCGGGAGTCATGAGGTGATGTTTTCTAACCCGGTTAGTTTAGCCGAAAAGATTATTGTGGCAGGACGCGACTAGCAACACTCAAGTTGCTCAGACGGCATTGCAAGCCTGCCCAACTCACCTTAACCTATCGGTGAAGCCAACCGTCATGACAAGCGCCCTGATTGGCGCGATCGTCCTTGATATCGTAAGAATCTGGGAGAAACTGAGGGCTGGAACTCGTTATATTCAAGTTGGATCAAACGAGAATTCAATGCGGCATTCCCAGGAGAACTCATCACCATGTCTAAAGTGTCTTCTAACCACCCCCAGAAGCCAGGGAAGTCCGCTGCCGCGTTCTCGGCTCAAGTCAAACGTGCTGAACAAAGGAACACCATGAATAAGCCCAAGTTTTTTGTCACTCCCGGTTATGGGGAATACATGCTGAATCAATTGCATTACTCGCAGGCAGTAAAAATTGACAATCGAGTGGAGACATCCGGACAAGGCGGCATTGATGACAATCTACAAATTCCCGAAGCGATCGCAGACGAAATTGCCCAGACGTTTCGGAACATAGAGCGAACCTTGGCAACGGCTGGTGCGGGTTGGGAGCATGTTGTCCACGTCAATTCTTACCATGTTGGCGGGTTTCCCCCAGAGGTGAACGATGCGATGGTCAAGCTATTTCGTCATTACATGCCCAACCATGCCCCAATTTGGACAGAGGTAGGAGTTGCAGCTCTTGCACTTCCAAAAATGCGTGTTGAAATTCGCGTTACTGCAATTGTTCCGTGAATTTTGCACAAGCGGCAAGGGGTTTATTCGGCGACTACACTGAGGAGAAGGACACGCCCTAATTTCAGATTTCACATCAGCCTCAATCATTCTGTTCACCATTGTCTCCTGCCAGGGATACCAAAAAACTATGACCTGCGAACATCTCAACCATCTAACTGCGGAAAACCTGATTTCTAAAGCAGCCTATCCCATATTTCGTTGTGAAGAGTGCATTAAAATAAATAGCCGCTGGGTACACCTCCGGATTTGCCAAACCTGTGGCAAAATGCTGTGCTGCGATTCTTCTGAGCATCAACATGCTCGTCGTCATTATGAAGCAACCAGTCATGCAGTGGTTAGTTCGGCTGAATTGGGGGAGCAGTGGTTATGGTGTTTTGCAGATGAACAGAGAAAAGACTATTGATAGCGATTCTGATTTCATCTAGATTTCCTTCTCATTTCTTCAACATGTTCTCCTCATGTGGGTGATTTTCATGACTGTTTCTAATCAAAGTACTTCCATTGACATCGTTTGGCCCAGTTTGCCCTTAGCAGCTTGGCAGGATACCTGTGCAACTCTCCATCTATGGACGCAAATCATCGGTAAAATCCGGTTGGCACTGGCACCTAAACTCAATCACTGGTGGCAATCTACTCTTTATGTCACACCGCGTGGACTAATAACTGCTTCAATCCCTTGCGGAACTCGTAACTTTCAAATTAGCTTTGATTTTCTCGACCATCAACTACAAATCGACACTAGCGACGGCATTACTAAAAGAATTGCACTGTCTCCTCGCGCTGTTGCAGATTTTTACCAAATGGTGCTGACTACCTTGAGCAACATCGGCATCGAAGTCCGAATCTGGACGATGCCGCAAGAAGTGTCAGAACCCATCCCGTTCGCTCAGGACTATCAACACGCAGCTTATGATCCGGAATATGCACAACGATTCTGGCGAATTCTTGTGCAAGTCGATCGCATCATGACCGTCTTCCGTTCACAGTTTACTGGTAAATCCAGCCCTGTGCATTTCTTTTGGGGCAGCTTTGACTTGGCTGTGACCCGTTTCTCTGGTCGTCGTGCGCCAGAACACCCAGGGGGAGTTCCGAATATGGCAGATTGGGTCACGCGCGAAGCCTATTCACACGAAGTTAGTAGTTGCGGCTTTTGGCCAGGGGGTGGGTCAATTGTGGAGCCTGTTTTTTACGCTTACGCTTACCCTACGCCGGAAGGTTTCCGTGATTACCCGATCCAACCCAGAGAAGCTTTTTACAGCTCAGAGATGCAAGAGTTTATCTTACCCTATGAAGCCGTGAGACAAACTGACGATCCAGATGCAATGCTCCTTGCTTTTCTCCAAAGCACCTATGAAGCAGCAGCCAACTTAGGACATTGGGATCGAGTTGCGCTGGAGCATACTCAAAGTTGAGTGTTGGAACTTACTAAACTCAAGTTGGCTAAAACAAAGACAACTTGAATAGAGGAGAGATTCAGATGCCAGACAAAAATAAAGCCATCTTAGAAGAGGGAAACGCGGCGATCGCTCAAGGCAACAATGAAGAATTTTTGTCGTTCTGCGCTGACGACATGGAATGGACATTTGTAGGTGACAAGACCCTTAAAGGAAAAGAAGCCGTTCGCCAATGGATGGCAATGACATACATAGAGCCGCCAAAGTTTAGGGTCGCTAACTTAATCGCTGAGGGTGATTTCGTCACGGCACTCGGCGACATCACCATGAAGGACGAAGACGGGAAGGCGGCTGATTACTCGTACTGCGACATCTGGCGCTTTCGCGGCGATAATATTGTCGAGTTAAGGGCTTTCGTTATCAAAACCGAGGTCAAGGATGAAACCAGCAGCGCGGCGTAAATCATCTGCAAAAGTCAGGATGTATTCTTGCAAAGCAGAAAGTCCGCCGAGTGATAATCAAGAATTGCTGTAAAGCCGTGAATTTTTTCGCTTTTACTACGATTTCACTTCGCTTATCGACAATCGTTACTGAACAGAGGAACACCATGAATAAGCATAGTGAATTAAAAGTAAAGGTTACACCTTTGAACATAATTTTAGATATTGGGAAATGCATTGATCTATGCTGAAAAATACAACTTTCAAGACATTTGTTACTGCCACAGTAAGTAGTGCGGCTTTTTTGTGTGTAAGTGTTAATAATGCTTATGCTGCTTCTTTCAACTCTATTTCTCGTATTTATGGTTTTGGTGATAGCTATTCAGATAATGGGGCAGCACTTCGGATTACAACAGCAGCAGTTAACTCTGGGGTGCCTGGAGCATTTATATTCCCCCAAGTAGACGTGTATGACTCTGATGGTCGATGGACAAATAATCCCGGCTTAACATCAGTTGAGGTACTAGCAAAACAAAAAAAATTACAATTAACAAATTATGCTGTGGGTGGTGCAAAAAGCGGTAATGGCAATTTAAGTACTTGGCTTGATAAATATCAAAATACTGGTTTATTCGGTCAAATCGAAGAATATAAAGCAGAAGTTAATCGCGTGCCAGATTCTAAGGGATTATACTTCATTTTTATATCTACAAATGACTTATTAGAAAGGTTTTTTAATAATCAGACTGGTTCGGTCGATGTATTAGCTGATGCTGCTGTTAACAATATTGTTTCTGGAATATCACAACTTGCAGTGCTAGGTGCAGAACAGTTTTTTGTTGTAAATTCTACAGATTTAGCTGCATTACCACTTTTTGAGCAATACTCAGAAGAGGCAGCTAAGTTTAGAGATGTTATCAATAAAAGTCTTCCCGGTCAACTCGATACCCTGAATAAGCAATTAGGTGTCGAAGTTGCACTGTATGACCATGTTGCAATTAGCAACAAAATTCGCTCTACCCCAGCGACATTTGGTTTTACCAATATAAATGATGCCTGCAAACTTTTATACACCACTGGGGGGTTAGAGCCTGGTTGTTCAACACCTGATAATTATTATTACTTCGACGAGATTCATCCTACTCGTCGTGTACATCAAATCATTGGTGAAGATATGGCCAATTTCTTAGATACACAGAAAACACCAACTGTTCCTGAACCATCAAATGTTGTAGCTTTGATATCTTGTATAGGTATAATAAGTTTACTACGGCGTAAAGTTCATAGTAGCTAAGGGTATCACCGTGCCAAAGTAGGTTTCATTGTACGCGCTTGTCCCAAACTTATAGCGGTTCTCAGTTGGGTGCAATATAGTAACAGCAGTGCGTGAACCATCCAATAATGTCTTTTTTAGTTACAGCATCTAAGGCATTTGTAATGGCCTTATCTAGGTATTGAGCCGAGATACAAGTAAAAAACAGCAAGATAGTCTGAAAAGCCCTGCTGTATACAAGTTTGAACGTTTTTTAAGCGAAAGTAGGATTTTGCCTGAAGATACTTGCAGTTTGAGGGTCAATAATTGCTTTTCGCCAACCCAAGAGTTTAATAAATACTCTGTGGTAGAAGGCTAATATTTTGGGCTATAATCCTTTGCCTGTAATAGTTACAGACAATCCATTGCGAAGGATACTCAAAGTCCTTACTGTAAAACCTGTAAATAAAATTAATAAATACTCTAGTTTTTGTAGCGATACATACCCAAGATTTACGTTATCCTGCCAATTTTACTTAAAAAATGGCTGAACCCTATATATAGTATGAGTTTCGAGACCATCTTGCAGGTTTTTACTTATATCTCGGCTCAATACCGAATTGGTCGTCGGTGATCTCGTCAGTTCGTAAAACCATCAGCAAATGGATCAAAGGAGTTGATCATCATGTCTAAAGTGCCTTCTGACTACTCGCAGCAGCCATGTAAGTCCCCCATCGCGTCCTCGGAGCAGTCTGCACCTAACAAGCCCTCCCGTCCGGGCTGGCTTGAGATCATTGTGGGTCTTGTCGTCTTGGCGATCGTCGGATTCGGGGTTGGCTCGCTACTCAGGCGGCTCGGTTTTGACCCCGTGGTCTACGGACTGATTTTGACTTCGTGGACGGGTGTCGCCACGCTAACCGCGTTCGCGGTGGCTGTGCGGCTGCGGATTCGTTCCCTGAACGCCTTCGGTGTGCGTCCGGTCTCTAAGCGCTGGTTGCTCATTGCGATCGGAGTCGGACTGGTTGCCTTTGTACTCAAGGGATTGGCAGTTCTGGGCTGGATTCAGATCACCGGGAACACCAACAATGTTCAGGGTGTGTACGCAGAGGGCGGTAGCGGCGGAGTACTATCCCTGGTTTTAGCCACGTTGTTCCTCGGTATCGTCACGCCTCTTGGCGAGGAGTTGTTCTTTCGGGGTGTCGTCGCTAACGCGCTGCTCCGCTACAGTCGTCCGGTGATCGCAGTTGTGGGTAGCACCGTGATCTTCGCCCTCGCTCACGGCATCAATATCGTCTTTCCTGCGGCGGTGGTAGCAGGTCTCGCCACTGCCGAGGTCTTCCGCCGCAGCGGCTCGGTCTGGACTGCTGTCATTGTTCACGTCGTTTTCAACTTGCCCACAATTCTGGTGATGGTAGCTGCTGGCATGGGCTAATAGGACGGATCATCTGGAGATTAAGCCAATGGCAATTCTGAAACAATTCGGCATTTTATTTGTATTGGGCAGTGTGGGAATTGTGATGTACACGATCGCGTCTATTCCTTTAGTCGAGCAACAGTTAGCGAAACTGTCTCCAGAAACACTAGAAAAAGTGCCTCCACTGCGGATTTTAATGCTTCTGCAAGGACTACAGCTTACAGTTCTACTGGCAATCAGCATTCTGATCGGAATTGGTTGTGCCTATCGTGTTGGATTAAGCTCCCATTTGATTGATCATTGGGTGTTTCACATCGCTAAGTCTCCATCTTTTGCCGTTGAGATGAAGTGGAGCTTGGGTGTGGGTGCAGCGGTGACGATCGTTCTCCTGTTGCTCGATCGGTTGATGCAACCTGTCCTACCTGAAGCGCTGCGGGCAGCCAATAATACAGAGCCAAGTTGGTTGAATTTGCTCACAGCAATGTTCTATGGCGGCATCACTGAGGAACTTTTGATGCGCTGGGGTTTAATGTCGCTGCTTGTTTGGATCGCGTGGAAAGGGCTAAAACAAGGCGTTACGTTGCCAGGTCAAGGGATTTACCAGGGTGCGATCGTTCTAGCCGCGTTGGTATTTGGACTACTACACCTGCCCGCAACTGCCGCGATTGTTCCACTCACTTCAGTTGTGATTATTCGGGCGTTGTTACTGAATGGGATTGCTGGCATTGCTTTTGGCTGGCTCTTTTGGCAATATTCGCTAGAGGCTGCAATGTTAGCCCATATCAGCGTTCATGCCTTTTCCTTTGCTCTTAGTCTAATGCTTGCAAGATTTGTCTAAGTTTTTTTCTAAAGTGATTTCACGATTGCTTCACCCTAAACCGATCCACTAGCTACATCACTGGGCAACCCTTAGTTAGCGATCGATGGAGGAGTCACAGCAAGTTGATTGAAACAGTTCCATCTAGAACATGAAACTATAGCCCTCTACACACAAGGATATGGCGATGCGTAGACTCGTAAGCTCACCAGATGCCGTTGGCAACCTCACCTTTCAAGACACTGAAGTTCCCACTCCGAAGGCTAACGAGTGCTTGATTCGCGTCAAAGCATTTTCGATGAATCGGGGCGAACTGAAGTGATCGCAAAATGATCCACTGGGCACTCCAATTGGCTGGGATGTCGTTGGCGTTGTTGAACAAACGGCACAGGAAGGTAGTAGTCCACCCATAGTGACAAAAATTGTCGCCCTCTCCATCCGCTCGGAGGGCTGGGCAGAATATGTAGCAATTTCGACTCGCTTTCTGGCTGTCATTCCCAAGGGCGTATCACATACCGATGCCGCCACACTGCCCGTCGCGGGGTTAACAGCACTGTATGCAGTAGAAAAGGGATCTCGTTTACTAGGAAGTCGGGTGCTGATCACAGGGGCAACCGGAGGAGTGGGACTCTTCGCCATGCAGCTTGCTCGGATGATGGGAGCCAGCGTCGTTGCCCAAATTCGTCAGCCAGCGCAAGCAGCATTTGTGCGAGATTATGGCGCGGATGAAGTGGTGGTGACTGAAACCGGGCAAGAAGCCAAGCAGTTCGCGCCTTATCGACTGATTGTCGATGGAGTAGGAGGTGAATTGGTCGGGAAGCTAACTGCGTTTTTGGCTCAAGGAGGCACCTGCGTTTGTTATGGCAGTAGCAGCGGCAACGAAATGAAGCTGTCTCTGGCAGACTTCTATTTCGAGAATGGAGGACAGCGCACGCTTTATGGGTTCACGCTGTACACCGAAGTAGATCTGGAAAGTGCCAGTTCTGGGCTGGCTCGTCTACTGAGGTTAGTTGAGCAGGGGCGGCTCAAAACGCATATTGATCGAGCAGTTTCGTGGCGTGAAGCAGACGTAACGTCGGCTGATTTGATCGGGCGCAGATTTTCAGGTAAGGCTGTGCTGCATGTGGACTAATTGTTGTTCATCGGCTGAGTCATGTCAGCCACATAGGAATAGATTATCGCTGAGCTTTATTTACAAAGAATGAAACGATTTACTTTGTTTACCTTCCTGTATCTCTCGCCGGGAGCTTGTCTAACAATGAAACGATTTACTTTGTTTACTTTCCTGTATCTCTCGCTGGGAGTTTGTTTAACGGCGATCGCGCTTGGATACCCCAATCTGCCTCCGGGTCTTCAAACCAGCCTGTTCATCAGTGCAGGAGTATCCTACATCGCTTGTATCTTCAGCCCATTTTGGCGAGAGACGACGATCCGCTTCTATCGCAGCCGCAATTCAGTGGTCATTCTACCCTGGTTGGTGATTGGATTTAATATTGTTTGGATGATCTGGGAGGTTCAGAGTCAGAACTGGACGATGGAAGCCATTTTACAAGCGTTTTCGCGGCTAATAGTTGTCTTACTGTTTGCAGAAATCATTGTGATTACATGGCAAGTGAATTCTGAACATTAGTGTCTAAATCGGATGATGCTGAAACGAGTTTGTTTCAGCAACGCGAGATATAGTCAAACGTACTACACAAGAAACACCATGAATAAGCCCAAGTTTTTTGTCACTCCTGGTTATGGCGAATATATGCTGAATGAATTGCATTACTCGCAAGCGGTAAAAATTGACAATCGAGTGGAGACATCCGGCCAAGGCGGCTGGGATGACAATCTGCAAATTCCCGAATCGCTCGCGGACGAGATTGCTCAGGCGTTTCAGAACGTAGAGCGAACCCTGGCGACTGCTGGTGCGGGTTGGGAGCATGTTGTCCACGTTAATTCTTACCATGTTGGTGGGTTTCCCCCGGAAGTTAACGATGTGATGGTCAGGCTATTTCGTCATTACATGCCCAACCATGCCCCAATTTGGACAGAGGTAGGAGTCGCGGCGCTTGGACTGCCAACGATGCGGATTGAAATTCGCGTTACTGCAATTATTCCGTGAGTTTCGCATCAGTGGCAGCACTGCTCCACACCGATCGGAGCAAGCAGATGGAGTAATAACTCCGACACGAATTGATGCTAAGTAGAACTGATCCATCAGGAGGACAATCATGAAACCTCAAACCATTTTTGGATTACTAACGATCGCTATAGGATTGCTCGGAAGTTCATTCACTCATTCAGCGATCGCACACAGCATTCCTTCACAACAAACATCACCCGTTCTGATCGCAACTGCATACACTGATTTAACCTTACCCACCTTGCGCCAAGGAGATCGCGGCAGAAACGTGCAATTGTTACAGCGCATTCTTCAAGACAATGGCTTTTTAGGAGCCGCAGGTGTGAGGTTAGGCAATCCAAGAGGGGCGATCGTCGATGGCATCTATGGTGAAGTCACAGCTTCTGCGATCCGAGATTTACAGCAACGGTACGAAATCCCTGTAACAGGGCAAGTCAATCCTACAACCTGGGAAGTCCTGGATATGCACGAGAACCCCTATCGATCGCCGCTTCCCTGGAAACAACAGAACATTACACAACCATAAGTCACAGGAGATTTCTCATGAACCGAAAGATTCTTTCAATCAAAATCACAACTACAACCACAATCGCAATTACAATTCTGTTCGGCGTACTCCTAGTGTTCAATTTTCCATCCCTGGCTCAAGTCAGTTCACAAGTGATTCCCAGAATCGAAGCGATCAAAGGTTCTGAAGGGATTCCACCCAGCTACCGTTTGGTCATCAGCCGATCTCAGGACAATGTTTATGTCTTCTGTCCGACTGACTTCGAGCCACAGTTGAACTATCTGCGAAATGTGAAGGCGATTCAATGTAAGCCGTTGACCAGTCCCTAGAAGTAAACCAGTGAGGGGCAACAGCATAACAACTCACACCACTTTTTTGCTTTGAACAGAGGAGAGATTCAGATGTCAGAGAACAATAAAGCAATTTTAGAAGCGGCAAACGCGGCGATCGCCAACATTCGCGGCGGCTCCGAATATGGCAAGGCATGGCACGAAGCGGGTCGTCGTCAGAACAAGCAGAACGTCTTCGACGATTTCATTGCAGCAGGCGAGTACCTGAAGGCGCTCTTAATCACGCCCCAAGACGGCTTGGCAATTCAGGGTGGATCGAATGGCGGACTCCTGATCGGCGCAGTGGTCAATCAGCGACCGGATCTGTTCGCCACCGCGCTGCCCCAGGTCGGGGTCATGGACATGCTCCGCTTCGATCAATTTACGAGCGGGAAAACATGGGTAGACGAGTTTGGGTCTCCGGCACAGGAAGCGGATTTCCGTAACTTCTTGAACTATTCGCCCTATCACAATATATGCAGTTAATTTTGGATTTCCAGATTTGGGTAAAGAAGGAAACTTATTAGGCTTTGTTTTTGGACAACCGCCTAGAGTAATCAGCAATCAGTTTGGGGCAATCGATCGTAGCACCTCACTGCACTTTGAAACCTTCTACCGGTTTCAAATGAACGACCATCTCTCAATCACTCCTGGTGTAATCGTCATTACCAACCCTGAACACAACAGCACTAATGACACGATTTTTGTTGGCACCATTCGGACGACGTTTCAGTTTTAGAGTCTATACAGGCACGGTAAGATCTGTTTTTCTGTTTTAACCATCCAATTTCTCGGACTGTTAAATTCTATGTTGGAAGAACCATTGGCGAGCAATACCAGTCAAGAAAACTATCTAGTCACCGCCGTGATTTCTCATATCGTGAGACCAGGACGTGAACAAGGTTACGAAGCATGGTTTCATGGCATCGCCGCAGATGCACGAACATTCAAGGGACATTTGGGTGTCAGCACGATTCCACCTCATGATCATGCTCATCCTGAATACGTGGTCATTCTCAAGTTCGATTGCTACAACAATCTCAAAACCTGGCTTGAATCAGATATTCGGCAAGAATGGATTGAGCGACTGCAACCCTTAATTGAAAAGCCAGAAGCAATTCAAACCCTGACTGGGCTGGAAACCTGGTTTACGCTTCCTGACAAGCCGATGAAGGCTCCACCCGCGCGCTACAAAATGGCGGTCGTTACATGGCTGGGAGTGTTTTTTACAATATCTATTCTCAATCGCTGGCTAGTGCCGATCCTGGCAGGGCTTCCGGTATTGCTCAGAACCTTGTTGGTGACAGGACTAACGGTTGCCCTGTTGACCTACGTGATTATGCCGCGCCTAACCCAACTTTTTCGCAAATGGCTGTATCCCGTTTCATAAAGCATACATCTCACAAACTCACAGAAAACTCCTATGTCTTGTCAACATCTGAACGAACTGACGCTAGAGAATATGATTTCAAAAGCTAATTATCCTGTATTTCGCTGCGAGGAATGCATTCGAGTTGGCGATCGCTGGGTACATTTAAGGATTTGTCAAACCTGCGGCAAAATGTTGTGCTGCGACTCATCCAAAAATCAGCACGCACGCCGTCATTATGAAGAAATTGGACATGCGGTGATCAGTTCAGCAGAATTGGGAGAACAATGGCTGTGGTGTTTTGCCGATGAACAACAGAAGAACTATTGATCACGCGCCCCTTCCTTTTCTACTCGCGAGGAAACCATGATGTCAAATCAGCCTACCCTGACCTCAACGGATATTTGGCCGAGTTTACCCCTGGACGCATGGCAAGAGACTTATGCCACCTTGCACATGTGGACTCAAATCATCGGCAAAATCCGATTTGCCCAAACTCCATGGATTAATCATTCCTGGCATATTCCCCTCTATTTAACCGTTCGGGGACTGACCACTTCCACGATTCCTTATGGTAGCCGGATCTTTCAAATCGACTTTGATTTCATTGATCATGAGCTTCTAATTCAAACCAGCGAAGGGGCAAGACGGGCGATCGCCCTCTACCCTCGTTCTGTTGCTGATTTTTATCAGACCGTGATGGAAACGCTCAGAGCACTAGATCTTCACATCACGATTAACACCAAACCGAATGAAGTCCCCAATCCAATTCGATTTGAGCAGGATAAAACCCATGCTGCTTATGATGCGGATTATGCCAATCGATTCTGGCGAGTACTGCTCCAGTTGGAACGAGTCTTTCGAGAATTTCGTTCACATTTTTCCGGCAAGGTTAGTCCCGTCCATTTTTTCTGGGGAAGTTTTGATTTAGCAGTGACTCGATTTTTGGGGCGATCGGCCAATACGGTTCAGTTAAGGCTGAAAGTCGTGTAAATTAAGCATTGTACCAAAAATGAAAATGAGCTGTGGTGCATCTCAAAGATTTCTCATTGGTGTCTCCAGATATACAAAGTGGTGACGGACTCAAAGCAATCGAGACAGCGATTCGAGCTTTTGCAATCGAACAGGCGCTCGCTAATACCAAAACCGAAGAGGAACGC
This sequence comes from Komarekiella atlantica HA4396-MV6, assembly GCA_019359395.1. Taxonomy (GTDB): domain Bacteria; phylum Cyanobacteriota; class Cyanobacteriia; order Cyanobacteriales; family Nostocaceae; genus Komarekiella; species Komarekiella atlantica. Next base: position 25,053 of record JAHHHK010000031.1, on the reverse strand, counting down.
AGGCGATCGCTACCAGCACAATTAGTGGTTAGTCTGGTAATAGCAATGAGTCTTTGGTCGAGAGATTCGATGCGTGATGTGCTGAAAAACTTGATTGATGGACTAAGTGAAGCATGGGTTAAGGTTGGTAAATATTGGCGAGTACCTTGTAAGTCAGCGATTACACAAGCCAGGCAGAGATTAGGTGCAAGGGTAATGAGCCAATTATTTCATCAATTAGTACGACCAATGGCGACACAGGAGACATTGGGAGCATTTCTCAATGGACTTAATTGTAGTCATAGATGGCACCTGTTTCGATGTCCCGGACAGTGATGAAAATGCAAGAGTTTTTGGTCGCCCTAGTAGTCGTCCAGGGACACAAGTAGCGTTTCCCAAAGTTAGATTAGTCATATTGGTAGAAGCCGGAACACACTTAATATTTGATGCTTTAATGTGTCCATATCGTATCGGAGAACGAGTGCGGGCATTAAAATTATTACGCTCTGTACAATCAGGGATGTTGTTGATGTGGGATAGGGGATTGCATTCATATGCAATGGTAAAAACAACAGTGTCTAAGGGATGTGACTATTTAGGAAGAATTCCTGCCAATGTGAAATTTCTTGTAGAACAACCTTTAGATACTAGATGCGATGCTTTCGGGTTTTCCAGTTGTGCTAAAAATGCCACTCGTTTGGCTTCATCTCGTTGACTATATCCGGATGTTTTTTTTGACGCGAATGTCCTATCTTGATTAATGCCCTGGAAATTGTGCGCTGGCTAATCTCTCCTTCCCATAGCTGTGCCATTTCGCTTTGGGTTTTATCTCCATGTTCTTTAACAAAGGTGCGAAACTTCTCCCAGTCGCTGATTTTGTTATTTTGCTGCAATGCTGGCCTTGCTATGGGTTTGACATCACCCGTTTCGGCTTGGCGCTGCAACCACAAGTTGATTGTATTGCGACTGATATTGAACAGTTGGCTTGCCTCACACTTCTTGAGTCCGTCCAATTCAATCGCTTGTATGACTTTTCGCCGGAAATCTTCACTATATGCTTTCGCCATTGAAATCGGGTAGATGCAACACCAATTCTTCTAGTTTACGTCCTAACTTATGTGACTACGGCTATAATACCCTTTCCCACACCAAAATACTTGCTATTGGGTGCAGCATTAATAGTCCTTACAGGAACAGTAAAGCGTAACCCATCTGCCGATGCGACTTCTCCGCCACCCCAGATTTGTGCTAGGGGAATGTGAGTTTGGGTATCAACCAATCGCGCATTAGCACGGATGAGAGTTTCTTGACGAAGATAATTTTGCTGCACCCAAGATAATCGCCCACGAGTTAATGCAGGTAATTCAGGACGTACCAGTGGTTCTAAACCAATATTACAGGCTTGAGCCAACACCGCGCAGATACTAATATGTAAATCTTCAACCCGGCTGTTAGCCTGACTCAAATGGGTAAATTCTTTAGTAAACCCAGTCCGGGAATTAATTTCAAGCATGACTTCTGGCAGGTCAACATGAGGTAACATCGCTGCCACTTGTCTTTTGAGCGTTACCAAACTGGGTGGGTCAACCAGTTTATCTAAAGGAGTTAATACTAAATTATCCTTTCCATCTTTGTGTTCAATGTGTATAGCAGTACTATTCTCAAAGTTAGCCGCAGTCCGACGGTAAGCTTCATCCAATTCTTGTTTTAAGATAGACAGCGATGAATCAAAGGTAGGTTGCAAGTCTAAAGTCCGACATATACCCGCCCTTTGCGCTGACCATGCTTGATCACTCAGGAGTTTGGCACGGGGGTCACAGTAACGCTGACTTTTTACCACAAACACATCCCAGCGACGCAACGCCGACCTTAAGCATTGTAAGACACAGAAAGTATAAGCTTTACGGTCAATTGTGCCATTGGGAAGAATGCCCTCCCGTTTAGACTTCGACAACAACCCTTTCACCAGTAAATCAAATAAATCAATTACATCATCGGTTGCCGTATATTCTAGTAAATGGATAAATGCCAGCAGGGTGGCAATTCGCTTATTATCAGGCATCCGGGCAATCGCTGCCGACCGAGAAGCGGCTCCAAGACGTGCTAAATATTTCACTCGTGTGGGTGGTATTCTTGATAAATCAATATCACTCATCCCACCAACGTCTCTGTTGTTTGAGGAGCCGCATCGGTAACAGATACATTCATGAAAATATATCTAGTTCGCTACCTATTAATATTAAGTTAATATTTGTCCATGAGTTCAATAATTTAAGTTGCTCAGGTAAAAATGAGTGTTAATTTAGCATCATTAGTCACTCAGTTTTTAGAGCGTCATGGACTGGCTGACTCTACGATTCGCAATACGTGAATCAACTTTAATGCCTTTGCTCCAGCTTTATGGTAGTTGGTCACTATCCATTCTTGACCGAGAAATTTTAGTTGAATACCTCAATAAATTAAATGACGTATCATATATCACTCATCATCGTCATCAAGCAGTAATTACAGCCTTATTTAATTTTGCTGTTGAGTGCCGTTATATCAAATCAAACCCCATTTCTCATCTCAAACGGCGTAAACCAAATCCACATATAGGAGAGCATAATTCAGATAATGTTGGGCGATATCTGACACAAAATCAATTAAGTATTCTTGACCAAGCTATTAAAAGAGATGCTAGACTTTCTGCTCTGGTGCATTTGCTATATAGCAGTGGAGCCAGAATAGCAGAGATACTTGCTTTGGATTTATCAGATATTGATTTTACTGCTCGTAAGTTTCAAGTTATCGGTAAGGGTAATAAGCAAAGATGGTGTTTCTACAATGAAGACACTGGCTTCTGTTTGAATAATTACATCAAATACTACCGACATCCCCAGATAAGTGCTTTATTTACGGCTCAAAAACCAAATCAAGAGTACGTATCTCGTCTTTCTTATGCAACAGCTTACTCTACACTGAAGAACTCAGTTAAAAACATTCCAGAGTTAGAAGATGTTGGTTTTCACCATCTGAGACACACTTTTGCATCCCAAAGGGTGGGAATTATGGGAATTGAGGAACTTCGTGCTTTGATGGGACATGAAAAAATTCAAACTACTCTTCGCTACTCTAAAATTACTTCACAACGGGCGCAAGAAATAGCACTTTATGCTTTTGAAAAATTCCACCTTTAGGGCAATAACTTATCAGTATAAATTTTATTTGTATATGACTGCATGATTAAAACTATCATGATTAAAAACTTATCAAGAGAATAGACAATACTCTTGATTGTCGAAATATGGATTAATGCCAAATTTAGTAAAAAATTACGCTTTTTTACTAAATAAACTAGAGGTAGCACTTAATATAATTCGCCACCGCGAGCGAAACTTTCTATGACTTCACTTCTGGTTACTTGATTTTTCTCCGCTATTTCTAGTAGTTTCTCCCATGCTTCATCGGTTAAGCGAATTGACCTTAATCGCTTGGGTGAATTTCCATAATCAGTTTCAAATTTACCATCTGGTGTACGGGGTCGTCTTTGAGACTTTTGTCTAGTGCCTGAGTATTGATCCATTGTCCCAAGTTATACATGATGTCAGGGATGTCTTAATTTATCATGTATATACATGGCTGAACAGTTAATTTTTTCCGTTTTTTTTCTTATCCCGGTTTTCTGTTCCATTGCTACTCACGCCCCGATAATACCTGAGTTACACAAAACCCGCAACCAGTTGGACGGGAAGTGGTCGGCATGGTTCGGCTCTTGTGTGGTTACTTGTCAGCCTAAACCAGCCTCCGCTTCCTGCCCAGCTTTCGTCTCAGTCCGCTCTACTTTTGTCAGTCAATTAAGTTTATGCACACAATCTTCTCACCCTCGTCTCACCGTCGCCCGGATCTGGTCACGGAACCATGCCTGTCCAGAATCACCGTCGAGCCGAGGATGCCAGATCATGGTGTAGGGGAAGTCACCAATCTCTTGAGGGGGCAATACTTGCCGAAGGTTTGCTGACTTTGAGAGTTTGAGTGCGACACGCATGGGGACGGTGAATATCAGGTCAGTACTTACAATACTGAGTGCGGTTGCCATGAAGTAGGGGGACTGGAACACAATCTCTCTTGCCTTTCCCAGATCAGCTAGCGGACGATCAATCATCGTTTGCTGCCCTTCTGCGGTGGCAATGATCGCATGGGGACGACGCAGGTATTCGTCCAAAGAAAACCGCTCGTTCTTAAATGGGTTGTCCGCACTGATTAGGCAGGTAAATTGCTCCTGGTAGAGCACTTCCACCTTCAATCCCTTGGGCGGGGTTGGGACGCTGCCCACACCGAGCGCCAAGTCACAGCGTCCCGTTTCTACGTAACGGTAACTCTCTGGTGCCCAGCCAACGACCTCGACGCGAACGCCCGGAGCAAGTTGGCGGCAGAGTTGTACTGCACCACTGACGATCACCGCGAGTGCATAGTCGGTGCCTGTGACTCGGAAGTATTGCTGCGAAATAGCAGGATCGAAGTCGTTGCTTGCGATCGCCGCGTTGAGGCGAGGCAGGAGCGCTTCTAATTCTTGCAGCAAGCGATCGCCACGCGGTGTTCGCTCGTACCCCAAGCCGCTCCGAATGAGCAGATCATCGCCGAGCGCCGCCCGCAACCGACCCAGCACCCGACTCATCGCGGGCTGACTGAGCGAGACGCGGACGGCGGCACGAGTGATGTGTTTCTCCTCCAGCATGGCTTGTAGAGCCAGAAGTTGGTTCAGGTCAATGCGCGAAAGGTTAGGGAACTGTTGAGCCATAGCTTCTTACTATATCAGCATTGGTATGACAATTATTTAAGATATGCATTGGACGTATTATATTCTGCGTGTGATGATCGTCGTAGTTTCATTCGTACTTGCGATCAACCGAGGATTCCATGTATTCAATGGCGACGATTCAAACTTCAGCTTCGACAGTGGCGCAAAAGCAATCACTTGAAGCGTTCTACCAAGCATTCAGCGATAAAAATCCTAATTTTCTCGATGAAGCCGTGACCCCGGATTGGCAAGATATTCCTCTCGCACCTGGTCAAGTTCCTGGTCCTGAGGGTTTGAAGACGCTGATGCAAATGCTCTTCACTGCGTTTCCCGACTTGCAGATCATTATTGACGACGTGATCGCACAACCTGATCGTGCGGGTGTGCGGGCGCGGATGATCGGGACTCATCAAGGGGAAATCTTTGGCTTGCAGCCGACGGGAAAGCCAGTCTTGATCGCGCTGCATGAGTTTCATCACTTTAAGCACAATCGCATTTCGCACACCTGGCACTTAGAAGATTGGTTCGGAATGCTGCATCAAATTGGTGCATGGCCGCCCGCTGCGCTGCCCAGCTAGAAACTGACCGATTTTTGCCATTAGTGAGCAGATATTGGAATCGGGAAAAGAACCATGCGAATTCGACCCAACTCTTTGGGGTTTACTCTGCTGCTAGGTGCCCTGGCTGCGTTGCCGCCCCTAGCAATCGATATGGGATTACCCGCCCTTGCTGCGCTTGGCACATCCTTCAATACATCCCCTGCTGCCATAGGTTTGACCCTCAGTTTATTCATGGCTGGCTTTGCGATCGCACAACTGGTCTTCGGCCCGTTTTCCGATCGCTACGGACGCCGCCCAATTCTATTAGTGGGTTGTGGGGTCTTCGCGCTCGCTAATGTGATGTGTGCGATCGCACCACACCGCCTCATACACACCTACCGCCGTGTTCTGGGTGATCGCATCTGTGTTGGCTACACGCTCGTGAATGGGTTGAGCTTTGGATGTCTGTTTACTTACGTGGCTGGCTCACCCCTCGTGTTGATTGATGTTCTGGGACTCTCAACCACTGTGTACGGCTGGTTCTTTGCGTTAACTGCCCTCGCGATTATGGCAGGCTCTTTCCTAAATGGGCGCTTGAGTGTTCGCGGTGTACCACCGTCGCGCCTGCTCAAAGTCGGGTCTAGACTTGCTGTTGCCTCAGCAATTGCACTTTTGCTGGTGTCAATCAGCAACAATGTTCGTGTTGCAACGCTCATGCCACTTCTGGTTCTCAACACGTTCTGCTTCGGACTAATCGCACCCAATGCGAAGTATGGAGCGCTTCAGCCATTGCCGGAAGTTGCTGGAGTTGCTGCCGCTGTGTTGGGATTCATGCAGATGTTGCTCGGTGGCACACTTGCAAGTGTATTCGTCGCCTTCCTCTACGACGGACGTACCGCAACTGCCATGACTAGCGTGATGATGCTTTTCGCTCTAGCCTCGTTTGCCGCCTACGCTAATATCGTGCAACCTGTTGAGAAGCGGATCGCCCGCGCCTCATTCAATCACTACTCAAATAGTCAAAAGACTTGAATGCGTTTTTACTCACTATCCTCAGCCAACCATCTAGAACATTAGGAGGTCAATCATGGCAAAGACAGCAATTATGACTGGAGCCTCTCGCGGAATTGGACGCGAGATTGCAAAGCGACTTGCAGCAGATGAATGTTCTGTTGTTGTGAACTACTCGGAAAACAGCGCCAAGGCTGATGAACTGTGCAGTCGCAACGTTACGGCGAATGTGATCGCGCCAGGACCAGTCGCTGCGGAGCTTTTTCGCCAGGGCAAGACTCAAGAGCAGATTATGCGGCTCAGCAAGCTTGCGCCAATGGAGCGGCTTGGAGAAGCCCTCGACATTGCGCGTGTGGTCTCATTTCTAGCAGAACCAGACGGAGGCTGGGTCAATGCTCAAATTCTTGGTGCTAACGGCGGTTACGCTTAATTCAAATTCGGCATATTTCATCTTCAACACATAACAAAGGAAACGCATAATGAAGGCAGTCCGAATCCATCAATACGGAAGTATCGATAACGCAGTCCTCGAAGAGATTCCAGCCCCAAAGATTTGACTGGATGAAGTATTGGTTCAGGTAGAAACAGCAAGCATCAACCCGCTTGATGTGAAATTGATCAGCGGCGATATGCAGGATGGTCTCGCTCACAGTGCCTCAGGGCGTGCTTGCGACAAGATCCTTCTACATCCGGCTCAATAGCTTTCAACGATCATGCAAATCGTATAAATGAGATTTCCTTGCTGAAGTTGGTGCAGTTTTGGCATTGCTGAAGAAAATTCACACGATCTTGCTTCGGAGGATTAAGTTCTTTCCTGATTTTGGTGAATTGAGTCAAAGCATACTCTGATGCCTAACCTAAGAGCGCGTGAATAGAGCTGAAAACCTGATTTTGCGTAGATTGCTCCAATCAGAGCTGAAGCTTCAAGGCACTGTCTGCCTCGCTTCACCAAAATCAGGAAAGAACCGAGGATTAGGCAACCAAAGGTGAGATTTGGCATTGGAAATCCCATTTATGGCTCACATGATGAACACATCTAAATATAAAAGTAAGAGGACAAGGTAATGACGAATGGCAACCCGAAAGATGATGTAGTTCAAGATAACAATTATCCTCATCCAGCAACTAGGCGAGTTGTTTCCCGTCGCTCTACACTGGGTTTGTTAGGATTTGGTGCCGCCGCCGCTGCCTTGCTGCCCACTCTCTTCAAGACAGCACAGGCACAGAATCAAGCGCAAAACCAACTGCCATCTTGGACTGAAGCTGCGCCACCAACGATCGCTCGACAAGAGCTTTATCCAGAAGTTTTGGACGGAAAAATTTACGTGGCTGGCGGTTTCCTCAGCCAAAATCCTGGGTTCACAGATCATTTCGAGTCTTATGATCCGGTTAAGAATGCCTGGATACAATTGAGGTCGCTTCCTGAGGCACGTCATCACATCACGCTGTCGGCAGTGAGGGGTTTGCTTTATGGTATTGGCGGTTTCACAGGCGGGTTTCCAGACTGGCGGGCGCAGCCAACGATGTTCATCTACGATCCCGCCTTTAATACTTGGACTGGAGGCATTGACCTGCCAGCGGCTCGCGCAGAGGCTATATCCGCAGTGGTTAATGACAAGATATACCTGATTGGTGGGCGCGTTCGAGCCACTGACGACGCTCGGCTGTTCAATGACCACGTTGACAGTGTGCGAAACGAAGTCTTTGATCCGACGCTTGATCGCTGGGCAACTCTGGCCGATGCACCGACAGCGCGAAACAGTGCAGCAGCGGCTGTGATTGATGGCAAGATCTATGTCGTTGGTGGTCGCAATTTTGTCAGAAACGCCGATAGCACGACGCAGCAAGTGAATGTGCCCAATCTTGAGGTCTACGATCCACAGCTTGATCGGTGGGAGACGCGATCACCGATGCCTCAAGCCCAAGGAGGTCTGGCTGCAACCGCACTCAACGGCAAGCTTTACGTGTTTGGCGGCGAACAGTGGGTTCCAGAGCAAAAAGTTTTTGCCGAAAGTTGGGTATACGACCCGGAAACCGACGTTTGGGAAGCATTGCTACCCTTGCCAACCCCACGACATGGATTGGGAGCATCAGCAATTGGCAACCGCATCTTTGTGTTTGGTGGCGGAACCAAAACAGGTGGGAATGCAGCGACAGCGATCCATGAGGTACTGGTATTGCCCACTTAGAGAGAGGCTATGCACTCAGAAGGTTGTAGATGAAATTTTCGGAGTGGATTAAGCATCCACTCCTTCTCCAGGAGTGTTATGTTCTCAACAAGTTTTTGCAACACAGACAAGCTAGCTTTAGGAGGTCATTGTAAATATGCATCGTCGTAAATTCTTGAGGATGGGAGGCATCGGCGTCGTCGTCAGTCTCGCTAGTGTCTTAGCCCATAGCGTCAAATCCCGAACACAGCACCTATCAGGTGCTCTTGCCGAGCGATTTCAGCGCATGTCGCAAGAGGCCGAAGCCCGTGGTCTAGCCGAGCCGTTTAAGGGTATCACCACAAACGGCGATGTTGTCCCAGGCCTCTTCCCCATCCGCTCGACCGGAGTCTCCACCGTGCCCGTCCGCAGTGCCGCCGAAGCTTTCCTCGCCACTTTGACCCTAGAGCAGCGCGCTAAGACGGTGTTTTCGGTTGACGACCCAGAATGGCGCAAGTGGATGAACCAGCACTTCTACATCCGGCAGGGCACGGGCTTCTACGAGATGACTCCAGCTCAGCGCGAGGTGGCCTTCGACCTGCTACGCACCTCGCTCAGTGCTAAAGGATTGGAGCAGTCGCGCGACATCATGCGGCTCAACTACACGCTGGGCGAACTGAACGGTAACTTCGAGGAATACGGTGAGTGGCTCTACTGGATTACGGTGATGGGTGTGCCTTCAGACGAGGAGCCGTGGGGCTGGCAGCTCGACGGGCACCATCTGATCATCAACTACTTCGTGCTGGGTGACCAAGTGGTGATGACGCCCACTTTCATGGGTTCCGAGCCAGTGACGGCTACCTCTGGCAAATACAAAGGCACTATGGTGCTGCAAAATGAGCAGAACAAGGGACTGGCGCTGATCAACGCGCTTGATGACGCGCAGCGTGAGAAGGCCATCATCGAGGTCTCTAAAACCCGCAACAACAACGTGAGCGAAGCGTTTCAGGACAACGTTGTCCTCGACTACGCAGGCATTCGCGCCATAGAGTTCACCGTCAATCAGAAGGCACAATTGCTCGATTTAATCGGCGAGTATATGGGAAACATGCGCGACGGGCACGCGATGGTTAAGATGGACGAGGTACAGCGGCATCTAAACGAAACTCGATTCGCTTGGATCGGCGGGACGGAACCGAGCAGCGTCTTCTATTACCGTATCCACAGCCCAGTGGTCTTGATCGAGTTCGATCATCAGACGCCAATCGCACTGCGATATTTGGAAAAGAACCAGCCTACGCGCGAGCACATCCACACCGTGGTGCGGACGCCGAATGGGAACGACTACGGTAAAGACCTACTCCGGCAGCACTATCAGCAGCACCCGCATAGGCATTGAATGATTTGGTTCCCCGCGTGAAGTCGTCGATCGAATGGCGAAGATAAGCATTCGACGAGGTGCACTAAAGCGCATCGATTGGCACGAGCGGCTCATGCAGCCAAGATCAAGCACTTGGTGTACAACTCTTCAAATGGAGTAGACAGAAATTCCAAAGTCAGCTACATCGGTGTCGAGTTTCAGATTAAATTGGTTCTTACGCGCTTTTGGTGAAAACGGACGCGATTGCCAGTTTGCTCAACGAAGTTTCTAGACTCGTGACAGAGCGATCAGGGCTAACGCTTCAGTTGTTGAACCTCTAGCCTCTGGCGATTGGGCCAGCCGATACCGCCGTCAGAAGCTTCGGACTTGAAGAGGATACAGGCGTGAGTCAGCTTCGTGGCTGGGGCCTTGCCAGCGACGGACAGGGTGACGATGTCAAGCGCGTTAAAGCACTCCGCTGGGCTGAAAAGAACGGGGATTACGAGCAAATGCTCACAACCCTTGATGGACAATAACTAACTGTTGCAGCCAGCAAGAGGAATTCCGCGACGTAGTCATCCTAGCAAGTGCGATCGGACACAGCGGCTAAGCATAAGACAGTGCAGTTTTGTGCTATTGTACTAGCCTGATGCAACTGAATTATGGTTGTAATTCATATCAATCCGCATGAGTGACGTGATTAAGACCTACGATTCGATGTCTGAACTTTATGCTTCCTTTGGCGGCAAGCTAGAGCAAGACGCTGGTTTTACGATTCATCGGAATGAGGAGCTTTTCCCCAATGCTCCGATCAAGTCTCCAACGTTTCGGGCAAACTTCTACGTAGTTCTAATCCTGCGCGGAGGACGAGGTCACTACTTCATGGACGACCAATCCTATGTGACTCGCGGCAACACCATTTGTTTCACAAATCCCGGTCATTTGAAGGGGTTCGAGGTTAATGAAACATTACATGGATATATCATCAGCTTCTCAGAATCATTCCTGAAGCAGTATGTTCATGAGAACATTTTTGATGAATTTCCATTTCTAATTGCTGAGGTTGCGCCGCCAGGCTATCCCGATCGCGGGATTTTCCAAATTTTTGACGACTTAGGTGGTCAATTGTTGCATGAATATCAGTCGGATTCTGCATACAAATATAAAGTAATTGGCTGTTTAACGGTGGTGTTGCTCCTCAAAATTAAAGAGCGGTTTTGGAAGGCATATGATCCCCTGACCGAAGCTTCAACTAGCTCAGACATCACACTAACGTTCAAGCGCAACCTTGAAGCGCACTTTCGTGATCTGCTACACGGCAGATGCGATCGGCTTTTCCAGGTACAGGACTATGCCCAGGCACAGTATTTGCATCCCAACTATTTCAGCACTGTCATCAAATATAAAACAGGTAAATCAGTCAATAGTTGGATTGCGGAGAAAACGATCGCGGAGGCAAAGGCGATGCTGGCGCGATCGTCGCAATCAGTCCAGGAAATTGCTGCTCGCTTGGGATTTAAGGACGCAGGACACTTCTCCCGTTTCTTCAAAAAAAACACGAAACTGTCCCCTGTGAGCTTTCGGCAGAGCTTATCGAGCATTCTAAATCCTGATCCTTGACTTTTCTCAAACTTAGAAATGGACAAGCCTGTCGAGAAAATGTCCATACCCTTTGTCGGTTGAGTCTGGCTTAATAGAAATCAAGAAGACGCAGCGAAAGTGATCGCTAGAAGATATCTGCTGAACGTCTCTGCAAAGCCAAGCTAATTGGCCTACGAACATTAGGGAGTAGAAAATGAATATTGAGCGATCAGTGAGAAGCGCAGTTCCGCCGAAACCGCCTCGTCGCTTACCTCCATTTATTCTCTTTGCTGCATTTCTGAGTACGTTTTATATCGGACTCATTGGTCCAATCTTGCCAGCTTTAGTCGAGCAATATGGTGGAAATGCCTTCACCATCGGACTGTTGTTTTCTAGCTATTCTTTCGCACAATTCCTCAGTGCGCCCAGCCTGGGAGCAATCAGCGATCGCTATGGGCGACGAGTGGTCATGCTGGTGAGTTTGTGTGTCGCAGTTCTCGGTTTTTCGATGTTTGCGATCGGTGGGGCACTGTGGGTATTATTCGTGGGCTGGATGATCGTCGGCGTGTCTGACTGTTGGATTGGCACCGCTTTTTCCTATGTGGCAGACACAACTCAATCTAGCGTTCGCACTCGCTACTTTGCTTTTCTGACTGCTGCAATTGCTTCAGGGTTTATTGTTGGACCCGCCACAAGTGGTTTTGTCTCCCGAATTAGTTTTGTTGCGCCGCTCTATGTGTTGATCGCGGTACTCGGTTTTGCTGCCATCTGGTGCTATTTCTCGATGCCGGAAAGTTTGCCACCTACACGACGAGCAACTGTACTTCCGCTCGGTCACTTAAATCCACTGACTCAAGCGCGTGACATCTTGCAATTTCCGCAACTCCGACTGCTGCTTTTGAGTTATCTGCTGTTCTGGTCGATTGTGATTGTGCCTTCGTCCAACTTACCCAGTTTGCTTTCCGATCGCCTTAATTGGACTCCAGAGCAAATTTCTCCTTTATTGGTCACTTTCGGGATCATTGTTGTCTTAGTTCAGCTTGTTGTCTTGCCGCTGCTCCTGCGACGGTTTCAAGAAATTCGTCTGGCAATTGTGGGTGGATTGATCGCAGGATTTGGATTCTTTCTAATCGGTCTATTTCCAGTTACAGGCGCTTTGCCACTGGTTTATGGAGGAATGGTGATCTACAGCATGGGACAACCGCTCGTGCAGACCTGCCTCACCGGAGCGATGTCAAAAAGTATGAGTGCAGATGTCCAGGGGCGAGTTCAAGGCAGCATTGCTGCGGTCATGGCACTCGCACAAGTAATCGGACCACTGTGGGCAGGTTGGCTATACGAAGCCGTGAGCCCATCCGCTCCCTATTGGGCGGCTACCATTCAAGTGTTCGCTGCTGTCGTAGTCATGTTCATCGCAATTACAGCACTCAAGCGTCTGAATCGGAAAAATCGTGCAATGAATGATCAACTGAATCAATATCACTAGATTCCCTCGTTAATCAAAGGAGCAAGATGATGAAATACCGCAAACTTGGAACAACCGACGCGCAAGTCTCAGCATTGGGCTTAGGCTGTCTGGGAATGTCTGACTTCTACGGCGATCGTCAAAGCAATGCTGCTGAAAGTATCGCAACCATTCAAGCCGCGATCGACCTGGGCATTAACTTTCTCGACACAGGTGATTTTTACGGCATGGGTCACAATGAGTTGCTGATTGGAGAAGCTATCAAAAAGGTTCCGCGTGACAAAGTATTTATTTCAGTGAAGTTCGGCTCACTGCGCGACCACAAAGGTAACTTTAACGGTACAGATAATCGTCCGGTTGCTGTGCAGAACTTTCTGGCTTACAGCTTGCAACGTTTGGGGGTAGATTACATCGATCTGTACTATCCTTCCAGAGTCGATCCCAATGTGCCGATCGAGGACACAATTGGCACGATCGCCGACCTGATTCAAGACGGCAAAGTGCGCTACGCGGGACTCTCAGAAGCCAGTGCTGAAACTTTGCGGCGAGCGGCTCAAGTACATCCAATCGCGATGCTGCAAACGGAATATAGTCTGTGGACGCGAGAGCCTGAGACTGATGTGTTGCCCATGTGTCGAGAGTTGGGAACGAGTTTAGTTGCTTACTCACCGCTGGGACGCGGCTTTTTAACCGGAGCCTTTCAATCTCCCGACAACTTTCCACCTGACGATTGGCGGCGGCACAATCCCCGCTTTCAAGGCGAGAATTTCTATCGAAACCTAGAACTGGTCGAAAAAATCAAGCGAATTGCTGCCCAAAAGCAGTGTACGCCTGCTCAACTTGCGCTCGCTTGGCTGTTGGCAGGTGAGGACATTATCCCGATTCCCGGAACGAAACGCCAAACACGGCTGCATGAAAATGCGGGTGCAGTAGATATTGTGTTGACTACTGACGAACTGCAACAAATTGAAGTAATCTTGCCGATCGGTGCTGCTGCCGGAACTCGCTATCCTGAAGCACTCATGCACTTTGTTAACCGTTAGTTAGTAATTAGATCGCAGCTTGACTGAAGCACCGATATCTATCTGAATGCTCCCCATCGTCAGACAAAACAATTTTTGCCCTTCAAAAGGCTGAAGCAATTATATGAGAATCTAATCATGCAAAACACTCTCCAACAAATGAAAGCAATGGCTTTTGACGAGTTAGGTGGACCCGACAAGCTGACTTTGCACACCTTACCTGTGCCTGCGGTAGTTGCGGGCGAAGTTTTGATTTGCGTTGAGGTTGCCGGAGTTGGTATCTGAGACGCAATGGAGCGCGAAGGTACGCTGGTATATAACGAAGTTCACTTTCCGCGCGTGCTGGGCGGCGAATGTGCGGGCACTATTGTTGCCATTGGCGACGGGTCGGGCGTTTTGCCGTTGGCGATCGGGTTTACGCACAGAGCTTCATGAACGACAAAGGGGGTAGCTATGCCCAATACGTTGTTGTCTCAGAAAAAACGGTCGCGCCGATGCCTGACGATCTCGATATTTTGATGGCGGGCGGGTTGCCCATCGCCGGAGCGACGGCGCTAAGCAATTTGCAAGCACTGGGGACAAGTAATGAAACAAAATTGATGCTGTGGGGTGCGAGCGGCGGTGTCGGTCACGTCGCACTACAACTGGCTAAACGCATGGGCGCGAACGTTTTCGCGATCGCATCGGGTGCAGACGGTGTAGCTTTGGTTAAATAGTTAGGGGCGAATGAAGCAGTAGACGGACATAGCGACGACGTTGCGCAACGCGCCCGTGCCTTTGCGCCCGATGGCTTCGATGTCGCGCTGGTGCTGGTGGGCGGCGACACCGTTCAATCCATGCTGAGTTTGGTACGTCAGGGCAGAACGATCGCTTTTCCTAATGGCGTGATGCCCGAACCTAAAGCACCCGATGGTGTGGAACTCAAGGAGGCAAATGGGTTCGCCAACCCAACACTGTTAGACCAACTCAACCGATTGATCGACATGGGTGAGTTTCAAGTTCACATCGCGCAGACATTTGGGTTGTGTTGCAAAAACTAGGGCTAGTCTGGTAGAAAAGTAGTTGTGCCAATAGTCTTGTATCAAAGTTAGCCTGTTAATGAACCCCAAAGAACCGTTTAAATGGCGTCATTTCCAATCTGAGCTCATCCTGCTATGTGTGCGGTGGTATCTACGATATCCGTTGAGCTACAGAAACTTGGAAGAAATGATGTAGGAACGAGGACTTTTGGTAGACCACACAACAGTGTATCGTTGGGTGCAAGCTTATGCACCAGAAATCGAAAAGCGATGCAGAGCATACTTGAGCCAAAGTAATGATTCTTGGCGAGTAGATGAGACATATATAAAGGTAAAAGGTGAGTAGAAGTATCTGTATCGAGCTGTTGATTCAAATAGCAATACCATCGATTTTATGCTGAGTGCCAAGCGCGATCCACAAGCCGCAGAAAGGTTTTTTCGTAAAGCTTTAAAAGCTTGCCACAATATAAACCCACGAGTCATCAACGTCGATAAAAATGCTGCCTATCCACCTTCAATTGATCAACTTAAAAAGTCAGAATTATTGCCCGATAAATGTGAATTACGACAAGTCAAATATTTAAATAATAATATTGAGCAAGACCATCGATTTATTAAACGATTGGTTAAACCAGGAATGGGATTTGCCTCGTTCACCACAGCGAGACGAACTTTAAAGGGATATGAAACGATGAATATGATTCGCAAGGGACAAGTTAAAGGAGTGAAAAAAGGAGACATCGACGCTCAAGTGAGATTTGTTGCTCAAATCTTAAGTATAGTTGCATAACTAGTTCTGATTTATACAATATTTTTATCCTGAATAAGTTTTTGCAACACAACCTCTGGTTATCATCGCCGTTCTTTATCTGAAACTGCTATCTTTCGGCTCAAAACCATTTTTGGCGGTAAGTTGAGACGACGTTTTTTTGACAATCAGGCTGTCGAGTTATTTCTACAATCTGCCGCGCTTAATCGCATGAGCCAGCTGGGCAAGCCAGACAGTTACAAAGTGGAAAACTAACTTCTGCTCTAATGTTGGATTGGTATGTCTTTTTTTTCTTTCATGCAACAAAGCCCAACACAACCATTTTTTATCACCCTTGTTGTAGTAAAACATCATCTTCTACAGGTTGCAGTGGAGTATAATCCCGACACACTAAGAATTCTGGTCTTGGCTTGCCAGAAGGACGCGGAATATTCTCGACGCTGTTATAGGTAATGAGCAATAGTCTACGAGGGTAAGGAGAAATATTAGGAACTGAGCTATGAGCTATACTGCCGTGAAAGAAGAGAACAGATCCAGCACAACCAACAGGAGCTATTATACCTCCCCTTTCAACGAGTCGAGTTATAGTTGCATTGTCTAGACAGTACTTAAGATTAGCACTGACATTCGCTTCCCAACTAACATCTTCGCCTTCAACTGCGGAGCTATGCATCTCAAATTTGATAAGGCCTTCTTTATGGGAACCTGAAATCAAATATAGCGGACCATTAAACTGATTGACTTCATCCAAGAAGATACCGACATTGATTATTCTAGGTTCTGGCATACCATCTTCCTCATACCAAAATGCATAGTCTTGATGCCAAGGCCAAATATCGCCAGTAAAAGCAGCTTTCATGTTGATCTTGAACTGATAAAGATAGACCGAATCTCCTAAAATTTGTTGAGCAGGTTCTAATAAAAGTGGATGTTGAATCAAGCTCTGGAAAATTTTGCTGTGGATATGAACCCCATGAAGAGCTCGTATCGTTTGGTTGTCGTTTTCCATCATTCGTCCAGAGGGGTTCTCTGGTAATAGTGAAAGTTCTTCGCGTAAAACGTTAACTTCTGCCTCAGAAAAATAATTGGGGAGAAATAACATCCCCTCATCTTCGTACTTTCGTATTTGATCTTGGGTAAGTTTCATGGTAGTTCGCCTTTCTATTTATAATTAGTAGGACTTTAAAATTTTCTGGCATAAAAAATCTCTAAACTCCTTGCGATATTTTTCTGACAAATTTCCTAACAGAATCTTATTAAAATGTACCCATACTTAACTTAATAGGGGCAGATTAACTGTTGTATTATAATATCCGCTTCGCATAACTAACTGTAGATTGCATACTAAATCGTTGAAAATTTCAAACTCTAAATGTCGCTCACAAGTCCAACCATTAAAGCAAAAGCGTGTTGGTGAAATGGGAAGCAGTGAGATCAATGGTCTCTCTTCTACGAAGAATACAATCTGCCCGTTTAGTAGTCTTATACTTGCATCAAATACACCAGGAATTCCATCATCCGTCTCGAAAATCCCCTTCATCAGGCCTGCTGTAATTATAAATTTACATTCAAATTTCTTAAGTTCTTCTTCAGTAAGATTTATTGGCTCTTGATGCTCGATGATGCCATTAGCTCTAACTTTACAAACAAAGTCCTCAGGAAATAAGCTTAATACAAAATCATTAATACAGACATCAATGATCATATGTATCCTATCCAAAGAACTGTTATTCATCACCCAGTGAGATTTTGCAAAGTTACCATACCAAAGTTGACCAGCTTCCCACTTACAGCGATCGCCGTCAATCACTATTACTACATCCTCATGAGTAACAAGCGGTATGTGTAAACGTATTTGTCCGTATTTAAAGTCATGATAAGTATCACAATGCTCTTGAATAGAAGCCCCTGCTGGCAGCAGAGATAAACGGATACTTCGTTTATGACATTTTAAGCTGTCAATGATTTCTTTAAAATAAGGAGTATGCTTCAGAATTGCTGTTTCTTCAAATGGCTCCAAACCCGGCCCACCTGGATCAGATTTGTCCCATCTTCCTCCTTGCGATTTTAAACTTAGACCTTTCCACTTGCCATCATGAAACACTGTCGGGGAAGAACCCCATAAATCTTTGAGCGAAAACGGCTCCTCTGTTATCCAGCTAAAGGAATTGACTATTTTCAGTTCTTCTTGAATTCTTGCAATATCAAAAGACATTTCTAATGGGATAGAAGATGGTAGCTTTTCTGTTTTTAGTTCAACCATTTTTAGACCTCCTAGACTGACTATATTGAGAGATTAACTTGTGACAATATCGGGCAATTCGTGTTCTAATAACCTTAAGGGAGCATATTGATAGGCAATAATAGTCATCAACATAGTTAATGTTCCAAAGACAATAAACATTAGACCAATACCTCGACCGGGCCCGGTACCGATAAGTTTTCCGATATTTCCGGCGAGAGCACCATTAACTGTCATTAAAGGTTCAAATATTCTGTCTGCTAAAGGGCCAGCAACAAGATAAGCTAAGGGTAAACAGGAGCCACTAATCGCATTCTTAAGAGAGAAAACTCTTCCTTGTACATCAGGAGCAACTTTCTTTTGAAAAATTACTTGAGATGAACTGCTGATAAAAGGGAGTCCAAGAAAAAATAGAAAAGCAGCTATGTTAAGCATGAAAATGGAAGGATAAAACCCTGCAACTATCATGGAAAATCCGTTGAGCAGCATGAAGCAGAAAAATATATTGATATAGTTTTGCCGTCCACTTCCCCAAGTACTCATAAACAGACCGCCTGTTAGCATACCCACACCGCCAAGGGACATGATAGTGCCAAGTTGAGATGAGGAAGCAAAAGAGAGTATTAAGGGATAAATGAGTACTTGAAGAATTCCAACAAGAAAGTTGCTACTAGCAAGAAATAATAATAGAGCCAGTAATCCAGAACGAGCCTTCAGATAATGGAAACCATAAATAGCTTGTGTGAGTAGTGAGGTTTTATTAATTTGCTGGTGACGTGTTACTTTGTGGTAAGGAAATCGAACCAAGAGTAGAGTAGTTAGGGCAAATACAAAACTGCCCAAGTCTACAACAAAAATTCCTGATAGCTGTATGATTCCTAGGAGTACACCACCTAAAATGGGAGAAAAAAGTTGTCCTAAAGCGTATGCTAAATGAGTCATTCCACTGGCTCTACCTAAGTATTTCTTGGGTACTAACAAGGTAGTGGCAGCGCTGTAAGCAGGCCATTGGAATGCACTGAAGCTAGAAATTACTGCACTTGCTAGATATATATGCCAAATTTGTATTTTTCCGGTGACCAGTAAGGCAGCTAAAGTTAGGGTACTTAAAGCTGCACCTGAATCGCTGAGAATCATCACCCAACGGCGGTTCCAACTGTCTACTAAGACACCAGCAAAAGGAGAAATGATGACGCTAGGAAGAGTAGTGAACAGAATTAGAAAAGATAGCTGGGTAACGGAACCACTCTGCTGATAAACCCAAACATCAAGAGCAAAGTTGCTCAAACTGGATCCCAATAAAGAGACTAGTTGCCCCAACCAGACCACAACGAAGATCGACATTCCTTCAATTTTGAGTGGTTTGGGCATTTGATTTTTCTAATTGATAGATATTGTGTACTTGTTCAAGAGATTTTTGGAGTTTTTGAGCTAGTACCTTAACGTGAGGCTTACTAAGCATTGATATATGAGTACCAGGAACAAAATGAACTTCCACTTCTCCGTCAGCAAATTGACTCCAACCCCATGTTGGATCTTGTAAAAAGTGATCGCAATTTTCCTGTTGAGAATTTCCCTCCTGAGCAAGAAACAGAGTAATTGGAACCGGATAAGTATTGTGTGGCACGTAATCTATTTGAACTTGAGTTTGGAAAACTTGTAATAAGCCACGAACTAATTTGATATCTGCCTGAGGAGGTAAAATGCCAACTATTTCTAACTGTTGCTTGAAATAGTTTATTTGTTCCTCTGGTGTAAGACAAGATAGAGCTTCATGAGATATTTGGAGATTTTCTCCAAACAATTCCTCAGCTATCCCAGCAATTGCATACATCCACCTGGCATTATCCCAATCAGAATAACTAACTTCGAGTTCAGAAGCCGGTGAGGTGTCTAAAATGGCAACATATGCAACAGATTGTCCAATACATCGTAACTGAGTCGCCATTTCAAAAGCGACTCTAGCTCCAAAGGAATGACCTCCCAAGAAATAAGGGCCGACTGGTTGAACTGTCTGAATAGCGTTAATGTATTGGGATGCTATTTCTTCAATGCTCCCAAGAGGTTTTGTTTCACCATCAAAACCCTGTGCTTGTAAACCGTAGAAGGGTTGATCTTCTCCAAGATATTGTGCTAGGTCGTAAAAGTAAAGAGCATTTCCCCCAGATCCAGGAACACAGAAAAAAGTTGGTAATGAACCTTTAGGTTGAATTGGTACTAAAGGAGACCAGAGTTTTTCAGATGAATCAGAACTAAGAACAACCGCCATTTGTTCGATAGTAGGACTTTGGAAAAGAATGGCTAAAGGTAAATTTTTCTGGAATTGTAGTTGAATTCTGGACATTAGACGGACAGCTAGAAGAGAATGACCGCCAAGTTCAAAGAAGTTATCTCGAACCCCCACCGAAGTTATATTAAGAACTTGTGACCAGATTTGAGTTAGTTGAATTTCTATGAGTGTGCGTGGTGCGACATATTTATTTTCTCTGGTAATTTCTGCATCAAGCGCTGGTAGTGCTTTGCGGTCAAGTTTGCCATTGGGTGTAAGAGGTAGAGAGTCTAAGGTGACAAATGCACTAGGCAGCATGTACTCTGGTAGCTGTTGTCTGAGGTATTGACGCAATTGACTAATTGTGAGCAATTTGTCCTTAGCAACTACATAGGCGACTAAGCGTTTGCTAGTGTAGATATCCTCGGTGGCAATCACAACAGCTTGTTGGATGTGGGGATGGGTATTGAGGAGTGTTTCAATTTCTCCGAGTTCGATGCGGAAGCCTCGAATCTTGACTTGATGATCGATACGACCAAGAAACTCAATGTTACCATCACGACTATAGCGGGCTAAGTCGCCTGTTTTGTAAAGGCGTTCGGATTTTGAATTATTAAAGAGATTAGGGATAAATTTTTCTTGGGTTAATTCTGGGCGGTTGAGATAGCCTCTAGCTAAGCTATCACCGCCAATGTACAACTCTCCACAAACACCAACCGGAACTGGTTGTAAATGCTCATCTAAGATGTAGATTTGGGTGTTAGCTATTGGTTTACCCATGGGCGGACAAATCGGCCATTTCTGGGGTGGTTGTGTGAAAACGTAGGAAAGTACGACATGGGTTTCAGAAGGGCCGTATTGGTTATAGAATTTACAATGGTCAAGACGAGAAAATAGATTGCTCATCTGTTGGCTAATCTGAAGCTGCTCCCCTGTTGCGATCGCTTCTGTAAGATTGGCAAACAACTGAGGTTGGTCTGCGTAAGCTTCTAGTAATTGCTGCCAAAGCACAACCGGCAAAGTTGCTTTTTGGATTGGGTTTTGTGCAAGGAAATGTACTAATTTATCCAAATCCAAACGATAGTTCTCAGGAATTAAAAACAGTGTACCCCCCGAACACCAAGCAGCAAAGATTTCATGGAAACTGGCATCAAAACTCAGGGAGGCAAACTGGAGGACTCCAACCCCTTTTGCCATTGTTGCGGAATGCCACTCGATGAGGTTGGTGAGGGTGCGATGGCATAGAGCAACCCCTTTAGGTAAACCTGTAGAACCAGAGGTGTAAATCACATAGAGCAAATTCTCAGGCTGCACTTGTGATTGTGGGTTGATGTCAGACTCAGCAGCGATTAACTGCCAGTGAGTATCTAGACAAACGACCTGTGCGGTGTGTGTAGATAAGGATTCTAGTAACGATTGTTGGGTTAATAAGACTCCAACACTAGAATCCGCCAACATATAGCTTAGGCGTTCTTGAGGATAGTTGGGGTCAAGAGGTACACATACTCCTCCAGCTTTAAGTATCCCCAACAGTCCCACCATCATCTCTATTGAACGTTCCACGTAAATACCAACTAGCACTTCTGGCCCCACTCCCAGAGTTTGTAGATGATGCGCTAGTTGGTTGGCTGTTTGATTTAATTGAAGGTAGGTCAACTGCTCTCTATCAAATACCACTGCCACACAATGGGGTGTTTTCTCTACTTGCTGCTCAAACAATTGATGAATACATTTATGAGAGTACTCACTAGCAGTATCATTCCACTCGCTCAATAACTTATGGCGTTCTGCTTGAGTTAACAAAGGTAATTCACCCACTGTCTGTGAAGGATTTTCTACAATTGCTGACAACAAGTTCTGGAAATGCTCAGCCATCTGCTCAATAGTTGACCCATCAAACAAGTCAGTATTGTACTCCCATGACCCCACTAATCCCTGGTCAGTTTCGATGACTGACACTGTCAAATCAAACTTCGCAATTGTGCTTTGTTGATTTAACTGAGTCAAAGTTACACCAGGTAATTTCACTTCTGCCATCGGGGCATTTTGTAATATAAACATTACCTGGAACAAAGCAGAGTAAGCTAAAGAACGTTGTGGTTGTAGTGCTTCAACTACTTGTTCAAAAGGTACATCTTGATTTTCATAAGCTTTGAGTATGGTTTCTCTGACTTGTGCAAGTAAACTCTCAAAACTAGGATTATCTTCAAAACGGCTTCTCAACACCAATGTATTTACAAAAAAGCCAATCAAAGACTCGATTTCACTATGGTTGCGATTGGCAATCCCAGAACCGATTAAAATATCTGACTGACCACTGTAACGATATAGTAAAGTGGCAAATGCTGCGTACAGAGTCATAAATAAGGTAGTACTATGATTCTGAGACAGAGTTTGCAACTTCTGGGTTAAATCAGCATTTAAACTAAAACTTTGAGTAGTACCCCGGTAACTTTGGACAGTTGGACGAGGGCGATCGCTGGGTAATTGTAAAAGTTCTGGTGCATCACCTAATTGTTGTTTCCAGTAATTGAGTTGGTTTTGAAATACTTCCTCACTCAACCATTGTCTTTGCCAAACTGCAAAGTCTGCGTACTGGATAGGTAATTCTGGTAAGGGTGATGTTTTTCCTATACAAAAAGCTTGATATAGAGTCGATAACTCTTGAATAAATACCCCTATTGACCAACCATCAGAAACAATGTGATGCACATTTACTAACAACACATATTCTGACTGTTCTAGTTGTAATAAACTACATCTGATTAGTGGTGCTATTTCCAAGTCAAACGGGGTAATTGCTTCTTTGTGTGCTTGGTGCTGTACTAGGGTTTTTTGTTCTGTTTTACTGTGTTGTTGTAAGTCCACCATATTTATTTTCATGGTGGCTTCTGGGTGAATTACTTGTATTGGTGTGCCATTCACAGCTTGAAAGCTAGTGCGTAGTACCTCGTGACGGCGTACTATTTCTGATAATGCAAGTTTTAGGGCATCAAGATATAAGTTACCAGTGATACGGACACAAGAAGACATATTGTAAGTGGCACTTAATCCTTCAAGTTGGTTGAAAAACCACAGTCGCTCTTGTGCCCAGGATAGTGGTAATGGTTGATTACGAGGACTTCTGGGAATGGTTTGAGGCTGAGAATATTGTAAAAACTTGATTATTTCAGCTTTGCGATCGCTCAGTTGAGTACGTATTTCTGGTGTAAGTATTCCTTGGGGAGCATTACAACGCAAACGAGTTTCATCGACCCATAGTTTAACATCTAAACCATTGAGTTCAGACAGAAATTTTTGAATCGGTTTCACAGTTCAATTTCCTCACGATTTTCTAATTGATCAAAAGGAGTAGTTTGTAGTTGTTGTACTAAAGTTGAATCACTGTTATCGATGATTTTTGATAAGTTAGCTATTGTCGGTTCTTCAAACAAATTTCTTAAAGGAACATCGACTGCAAAAGCTTGCTTTACTCTAGAAATGACTTGTGTAGCCAACAGGGAATGTCCCCCCAAAGTAAAGAAGTTGTCATAAATACCCACTTTTTGTATGCTCAAAACTGAAGCAAAAATATCAGCAATTACTTCCTCAGTACGATTCCGAGGTGGAATATATTGTAAGTTAATAAATGTTTCTTGATCAGGTGTTGGTAGTGCTTTGCGGTCTACCTTACCGTTGGCTGTTAAGGGTAAGGTATCTAAGGTGACAAAAGCACTGGGAACCATATATTCTGGTAGCTTTTGTTTGATGAATTCACGTAGTTGGTCAGTAGTTAGTAATTCATCTCTAATAACTATATAGGCAACTAAGCGCTTGTTACCAGGAATATCTTCTCTTGCAGTAACTACAGCTTGTTGGATTTGGGGGTGGGTATTTAAAACAGATTCAATTTCTCCTAGTTCTATGCGGAAGCCCCGCACCTTCACTTGATTATCGATGCGACCTAGAAATTTGATGCTACCATCACTACCATAGCAGGCTAAGTCGCCTGTTTTGTAAAGGCGTTTGCATTTAGAATTAGAGAAGGGACTTGGGATAAATTTTTCTTGGGTTAGTTCTGAACGGTTGAGGTAGCTTCTAGCTAAGCCATCACCACTAATGTATAATTCTCCAGGAACACCGATGGGTACTGGTTGTAGGTGTGAGTCTAAGATGTAGATTTGGGTGTTGGCTATTGGACGACCGATGGGAGAAGGTGCATTTTCAGTTCTTGCAACTGTTTTCTTTGTCCCTAATTGGTAAATTGTAGACCAGATAGTTGCTTCTGTTGGACCATATAAATTCCACAATTCGCTACCAGTTTCAAGAATTTGATGAGCTAGTTGAGCAGATAATGCTTCACCACCACACAATACTTTTAGGGGATAATTAGAAGACCAACCACTAGCTAACAGCATTTGCCAAGTAACTGGAGTGGCTTGCATAACAGTTATCTTCGACTTGAATAACTCAAATAGTAAGGAATTTGCATTACTTGCAATGGAACGGGAAGCGACAATAACTTTTGCTCCTACTGTCAATGGCAGATAAAGTTCAAGGGCTGCAATATCAAAGGAAATAGTAGTAACAGCATAGAACGTATCTTCTTGAGTTAATCCTGGAAAATGACTCATGGAATTTAAGAAATTGACCAAACTCTGCTGTTCAATTGCAACTCCCTTAGGTTGTCCAGTAGAACCAGAAGTGTAGATAACATAAGCCAAATTATCAGAAGCTACTTCAACATCAAGATTGTGGTGAGAGTATTGCTCTATTGATACCCAATCAGTATCTAAACAAATCACATGTGCTTGGTGTTGTGGCAAAGATTGGAGTAACGACTGTTGAGTAAGCAACACCTCCACATCAGAATCCTCTAACATATAACTTA
>JAHHHK010000030.1 GCA_019359395.1 Komarekiella atlantica HA4396-MV6 | reverse complement strand
CCTTTTCGCGCGGGACGTTTTGGACTCATGATGTATCACTAATCACATCAATCAAGATGTGATTAGATTACATCCTATGGTTCCTTTTTGCTTAAGTTGACACCAATGGGCATTGCCATGCCCCTACGAGAAATCTATGTTTATCAAGGTTTTCGTGAAATGGTATCAGATTTGAGTTTAATAATTGAACTTAACCAATAGTGCAGCATCTTAATATATAACTCCCTCTGCCGTAGTTTAATTAGTAACAATTAAATATGTGCTTATGAGCTTTCAGAGTAAGTAAAAATAATCTAAAATATATATAACTGGGTTTAATTAACCCTTTGATAGATGTCAAATTAATCCGAAACAATATAAAAGTATCAAGGATATTCAATTTGTAGGTATTGCTATTTGCTAGTGGAGTGCTTCTTATGAGCAAACATTTTCATGAAAATTCTATTAGTTGAAGACGATGATTTGCTTGCTCAAGCTGTAGCAACAGCGCTTACTAAACAAAATTATGTAGTTGATATTGCTGCTGATGGTGAAGCGGGTTGGGAGTTGGCGAGTGTTTGTAATTATGACCTGATTTTGTTAGATATCGTTCTGCCGAAGCTGGATGGCATAAGTCTTTGTCGGAAACTACGCCAGGAAGGCTATCAAATGCTGATTCTGCTTTTAACGGCAAAAGATACTAAAACTGATAAAGTTATCGGTTTAGATGCCGGAGCAGATGACTATGTAGTCAAACCATTTGACTTTCAAGAGTTATCAGCTCGGATTCGTGCTTTACTACGCCGGGGAAATACTGCTTTACCTCCAGTTTTAGAATGGGGAAGATTGCGCCTTAATCCTAGTACTTGTGACGTGAGCTATGCAGACATTGCACTAAATTTAACAGCAAAAGAATTTAGTCTTTTAGACCTTTTTTTACGCAACAATCAACGCATATTTAGCCGGAGTGCAATTGTAGATCAACTTTGGAGTGCTGAAAAAGATCCACCTGAAGAAAATACGATTAAATCTCATATCAAAAGTTTACGACAGAAGCTAAAAGCAGCAGGTGCTAACTACGATTTTATAGAAACTATTTATGGAATGGGTTATCGTTTAAAAGCTCTATCTCATGAGCACAGTTGTCAGACACATGAGCCAGAAATAGATTTAAAGCAGCAGCAAATTCTACTAGCAGCCATTGCTCAAGAGCGGGAAAATTTCAAAGCTAAGGTTGGTTCGCGCATTGCGGTATTGAAGCTAGCAGCTGATACTTTAAGAAAAGGTATACTTGACACTCAACTGCGGCAAGAGGCAAAGCAGGAAGCTCACAAGTTAACTGGTTCATTAGGTAGTTTTGGCTTTCCAAAAGGCTCGTTATTAGCTAATGAGATAGAAGATTTATTTCAAAGTCAAAAATCTATCAACCAAGCTCAATGTTTTCATTTAGATAAGCTCTTGATGGAGTTGCAACGAGAGCTAGAAAAAACTCCAGTTGAACAAACCCAAAATCTACTATTAGTAATTAGTAATGATCAGCAAGTAGTTGAGGAACTGATAAAGGAGGCTGAGAATCAGGAACTAGAAGTTAAAATTGCTACTAATATCGCCACCGCCAAAAGTATAATCCCATCTTTAAATCCCGATGTGGTGCTACTTGATCTTGATAGTGTGAAAGACAGCTTAGAGTTACTAACAGAATTATGCCAGCGATCAGCTATGCTGGGCGGAACGCCATCGCCTACGGTGGGCGAAATGCCAACACTACAAATACCAGTATTAGTTTTTACAGAACAAAATAATTTTAGCGATCGCATAGAAATTGCACGAGCTGGCGGACGTGCTTTTTTGCAAAAATCCATGCCTCCTAACGAAATTTTGGAGTCAGTGACCCAAGTTTTACAGCAACCTCGTATTAATAAAGCGAGAATCATGGTTGTAGACGATGATCCACAAATTTTAACTGTTATAAAACAATCTCTAGAAACTTTAGGACTTACTCTAAAAACTCTTGAAAACCCACGCTACTTTTGGGATACTCTGACAGAGTTTTCCCCAGATTTGCTAATTTTAGATGTGGAAATGCCTTGTATCAATGGGATTGAACTTTGCCAAGTAGTGCGTAACGATCCGTACTGGAAATTTTTACCAATACTTTTTCTAGTTGATAATTTACAAGCAGATATTGTTGAGCAAATATTTGCGATCGGTGCTGATGATTGCCTGAACAAACCTATCGTAGATTCACAACTGATTACCCGTATTTTAAACCGTTTGGAGCGAATTAAATTAATTACTGGCTTAAAATTTAAACTTTAAAAAATTCCAGTTAGCTAAGAAGAGAATAAAATCAATCAAGCTAGAGTAATCAAAGAGTGTTGTAATTGCTGAATCAAAAACCAGTTATAAAATACCTAGATTCTGTCGCCAGGTGGATATATAGCTAAACTTCAAAAATCAGTCTTTTAGTGGCTTTTTTAAGATAGTGATATAGCTAATTTGAAGTAATTAAACTCAGCACAATAGCTGATAATAACAAAAAAATGGGGACTACATTGTGCGATTCGGACAATTGATCGGATTTCTCGCTCTTGTTATATCTCTTTACATTTTGTGGCAAATTCGACAAATACTTTTAGTGATATTTGCAGCAGTAGTTTTAGCTACAGTCCTAAATCAATTAGTGAGCTTTTTCCAAAGACTTCGTATCAAGCAAGGAATTGCAGTTACCATAACAGTTATTCTTTTAATGGTCATTTTGGTCGGTTTTTTTGCACTGATTGTGCCGCGTCTTATTGACCAATTACAACAATTTGGTAATATTATGCCTATGGCGCTAGAACGGTTGCGATCGTGGAACAACTGGTTACAAAATGTAATTCCTGATCAACTATTACAAAATATTCAGGGACTTAGGTATCTGACTCAAGGTTTACAAGATTGGTTAAATCGGCTAATAAACAACTTTTTTAGCTTGGTCAGTAGCTCGCTTTCTATTATTTTAGGTTTGCTACTTTTTGTAGCTCTCACCATCATGTTATTAGCTAATCCATCGCCCTATCGGCAGGGATTTATAATGCTATTTCCTGCCTTTTATCGTCGGCGAGTTGATGACATTCTAAATAAGTGTGCAATCTCGTTGACTGGCTGGATAAAAGGCACGCTCCTTACTATGCTGGTCATTGCAACATTGAGCTATATTGGACTGTTGATTTTGGGAATACCATTGCCATTAGTTAATGCTATGTTGGCAGGATTATTAGAATTTATTCCAAATGTTGGGCCAACCTTAAGTGTGATTCCACCTGCACTGCTAGCATTAAGTGAAGAACCTTGGAAAATTGCCGCTGTTATAGCTTTGTACTTTGGGATTCAACAGGTTGAAAGTCTAGTTATAGTACCTTTAGTGATGAAAAGCCAAGCATCTCTTTTGCCAGCAGTTACTTTGGTAGCAGTAGTCTTTTTTGGCAGCTTCTTCGGTTTTTTAGGTGTGTTTCTGGCTGTTCCGTTAGTAATTGTCTTTCAGACTTGGATTAAAGAAGTTTTGGTCGAGGATGTACTCAACAACTGGCATGAAAATAAAAAAGATAATCAAGAACAAAAAGTATTAGCTGTGGTAAATAGTAAGTCTGAATCATCTGTTGAAAACAGTTAATAAGTCAGGTAGGTAATTACTACCTGACAAACTTAAGACTGGATATTATTTTGAGATGGCAGTGGTTCAGGTTTTACTGTGAATTGTAAGTTCTGCCCGTTGCGTAGCACTTGAATTTGTAAGTTATTATTTAAGCCATTCTTTTCGAGAATCTGCTGAACTTCTTCAGAGGTGGTAATGGATTGATTGTTAATTGTTTGAATAACATCTCCTGGACGCAGTCCGACTCTTGCAGCAGGAGAATTAGGGATAACACGAACAACAAGAATTCCTTGGTCTGCCGAAATGCGGACGTTACTGTTGGGATAATTATTGATTCTCTGTTTTACTTCGGGTGTTAGTGTTAGCATTTGAAGACCTAAGTAAGGATATTCAACTTTGCCTTGAGTAATTAATTGCTGGGCAATTCGTTGAGCTGTATCTATAGGAATAGTAAGTATTTAACTATATGTCTCAGTTTGTGAATTATTTGCATTACTTCTTGTCCATTTTTGCAATGCCCAAAGGCTAATTAAAGCTGCTAATCCAGCACCAAAAGAGTCCATAATTAAATCAATAATAGTGTCATCTAAGCTCTCAATTACTTGAGTATTGAGAATTTTACCAGCAGACCATTCCGCAACTTCCCACAAAGCACCAATCGCAATCCCAAAACTAGTAATTGTCACCAGATATAAGAGTGTATGATTCCGAAAAATATTTAACATTGAGCTATATACTAAAAAACTCAGTGCTAGGGTAATTGCAAAAGTTGTATAAGCATGAACAATCTCGTCATAAGGCCCCGGCATACCAAATAAATTCCATACCCAACCAGTAGCATTTAGCAATGCAGCCAAGACAAACAGAAAATCAAACAAGGTGGGTAATTTATCATCTCGGACAACAAACACAAAAGATGCTATGAGGAAAAATGCTAGACCCAAGGCATTTGACCACTTCCCCTGAGCTGCTGCGACTATGACAAATATTGCTAGTAGAGCTTGTCCAAACCAGGCAATAACTCGGAAACCTTTCCAATTCATACTTTTCATATCTAATCTAAAATAAAACTATTAATTTAATCCCAATCCTTAATAGTGCTGCTTTTATCTAAAGTTTTAATAACCTCGTAATACCGTTCTTGCACATCTTTGCAGTCTTGTTCTTGTGAAAGGCCCTCACGGCTATCTTGTAAAATTATGTCAGCATGATGCCGCAGGGCTGCTTGATATTTAGAATTGTTAGTGTAAGTAGCAATTAAAGCTATAGCTTCTAACAAACGAATAGTTACTGCGGCATCAGACCGCCCATACTGGCGAATTTGATTAAAAGCAGCATCAGTTAATCCCTTAAATTTTACGCTTTCGGCAATGACGCGCAGTTTATTATTATCGTAGCGATAAGGTGAAGGGAAATTCCTTTGAACGAGATGACACAATCCAGCACCTAATTGGTCAATACAGCGAATTGCAGTAAATGGGTCATTCACAGCAGGAGAGATCGCACGTAGAGCAATTTCTACTAACTGATTGATCGGAAATTCTACATCCTGCTGCTCTGTACGTTCTTTACCCAAAATAAAGGCATCATTGATTTTTTTGGCAAGTTTTTGATTTACTTTTTTACCAGGAAAAACCAAGACTAAATCGCTACCTTGAACCACAAATTTTCCCGGTCGAACCTTAAGGCGTACTAGCAAATTATGCTTACAAGCAATTTTCATCAACTCTTCGTCATCGATCGCTTGTAGATAACCAGTACCATTAGCTCGAATCGGTAAAGCTTCCTCTTCAAAAGACATGGGAATTTCTTCAACTCCAAGGCTATCTTCTGGTTCACCACGCCCAATTTTTTCTGGAAATAGCCGCTCAATTGCTGAATGTAAATCTGCACTAACATTTTGGATTACGTTAGATGCCTGAATTATTGTTGAAGCATGATGGATAAAATAAATCAAAACACCAATGCTGATAATTGCCAGTAAAATACCGACTGTGACTGCAAGTTGTGGCACAAACTGGCTGTATCCATCTCCTTCTCCATGAATCGTCCGCAGTATGAGCAAGCAGTAGATGAATGTACTAATAAATGTGCCAAGTACAACTTGATTACCCGTATCCTGCATAAAATTACGCAGGAGGCGGGGGCCAAAATTGGAAGCAGCAAGCTGAAGCGCCACGATTGTAATTGAAAAAGCTGTAGCAGCAACGCTGACCATTGAACCTGCAACGGCTTCTAAGAGCGATCGCGCTCCATCTGCTCCACCAGTGTAAACCCACCAATAATCAATTTCTACCTTGTCTGTACGGTCAAGAGTGAGCATTGTAAAGGCTAAAGCAGTAGCTCCTACTGCCATTACTGCTGGTAGAAACCAGTAACTTGAGTGGAGCTGATCCCAAAGTTTGTTTACCTTGACATTTCTCATTGTTTGTTGATTTGAGAATCTACTTTACCGTTGTCATCTTGTGAGGAGCGCACTTGAGCAAGTAATCTGAGTGCATCACTGATGCGGCGAGACTTTGGTACTTCACCTTTACCAGATGGCCAACCTTCACGCTGACGAGAGCGGTTTCCATCTGTCTCTTCGGTCTGGTCGTGGAACAAAATTTGTTGAGTTGGGAAAGGTAAATCAATGCCGTTGGCGACTAACGTTTTCTTAATTGCAGACAGTACCTTGTCCCGCGATTGCAGATCGTCTATCCGTCGTGGTGGATGAATCCACCAGCGCACGCGGATGTTAACAGTGCTTTCGGCTAGTTCCATTACCAACACATCAGGAGCCGGTTCTCTTAAAACTTCGTCTACACTATGCATTGCGTCTAGCATCAACTGCTTGGCTAGATCAATGTCGTCGCCGTAGCCAATGCCGACATCATACTCTAATCGGCGGTTATCAAAAGCAGTGTTGACAGTCACAGAATTAGTAAACAACTCAGAGTTAGGAATGACAATTCGCCGTCCGTCATAGGTTCTGATTGTTGTGGCGCGTGTCTCGATATTTTCGACAGTCCCCTCAAAGTCTTTAAAAACAATTTGGTCATCAATTCGGAAAGGTTCAGTTAGCAGAATTAGAATCCCAGCTAAGAAGTTTTGCAGAATATCGCGGAAGGCAAAACCAATTGCAACACCGCTAATTCCCAAAAGTTGTATCAAATCACCGGCTCTAAATGTCGGAATCACAATGGAAAGGGCGATAAACAACCCAATCAAAATTGTCACCCCCTGCGCTAACCTTCCCAGCACTAGTCCCAGATTTCGGGCGTGGCGACGGTTGCGAGTTAACCGTTTGACAAGTGCCTTAAGTCTGCTGGCAACAAATAAAAACAATATAAAGACAATCAGCGCTAAGACAATGTTCGGTAGCAAAACTATGAACCCGTTGATCATGCTTTGAACCTTGTCCCAAGCTGCGGAGATTTCTGCATTCATGAAGTTTCCTCACTCATTAATTTTCATCATTCTGAATCTTGATGCAATAGTTCTTGAATTTCTCTGCGTAAAGCTGCGATTTCTCCTTGAAGCACTTGAATCGATTTCGCTCCAGCTAACTCTGCTTCGTCATCATCGGCATCACGATCAATAAAAAATGTTGCCAGAGTTGCAGTGACATAGCCAAACACAGCAAACGCATATAGTGCTAAGAAAAAACAAAGTACTCGTCCTTCGGGCGTTTTCGGCCAATACTCAGAACCCATTGTCGTCATGAGCATTGCTGTCCACCATAAAGCATTGCCGTAATTGTGCAGGCCAGATTCATTAGGAACTTCGTTTTCAAAGGCATACATCCCTGCTGCTCCTAATAAAGTAACAATAATGGTTAACGTCACAACATAACCAAACCCTCGACGGCTAATACTTGCTGAGAGAACTCGCATTCCTCGGTTAGCACGAGTCATAACTCGCAACAGTTGTAGCCCTCGCACAGCGCGTGTTGTTCGTAGTATCTTTACAACTCGGATAATCCGAAAAGTACGCAGGGCTGGCAATAGTAGAGAAATAGCTGTTAACCAGTTGCTTTTGATATAGGAAGGTTTGTGAGGAGCGATCGCTAATTTCAGTAAAAAATCTAATATAAAGATAATCCAAATAGTAATACTAACGGTTTGCAATAAAGGATTTAGTCCCCAGATAATCTCAATGATGAATAGTGCTAGCCATACAAAACCCAGCACCAGCATTGGAGTTTCCAGCCAATCTTCCAACTGTTGCAAGACTTCGCTACGTTCTTTTTCTAAAAGCTTTGGACTACTCATAAATGGTCTTATTGGCTACTAGCAGGGGTTTCTAGGACGTTAACATCAACTAAAATATGACGTTAAAATCCTGTTTCAATAAGTGGGTTTGAATTGCTTGGGTGAAGCGATGCCTACGGCGAGCTGCGCCTACGCGAATTTCTTCACTAGACAATGATTTGATGCATTTTACCCTCCTGCCGCTAACCCTCTAGCTTTTTAAGGCGATAATTCTACTACCCAAAGAAATATTTATTGAACTGGGGACTGGAGTCGTGACGAATTTTGATGGGGATTCAAACTCCAACCAAATTGTGAAAAAACTCTTTCCCAGTACCCAATCCCTAGTTCAAGATGTTGATAAAACTATCAACAAACAGACTAATAATAAACCCACTAGTACCAACAAAGCTTGATTGCGTTTTATCAAGTTTTTCACAGTTACTATAAAACTGTTGGTGTAACGCTGCTGTTCTAACTCTAATTTAATTTCTTCAATATTTTGGTAGAGAGTACAATCTTTAGCGTAGGGACGTTGGGGAAAGTTGCAGGTATCATCGGCGTGATAGGTGCAGGTGTCGCACAGATACTCATCCCCAGTGGCACGGTGTAAGGGAATGCCAGGATGTCCGTAAGCTTTAAGTGTTGTGCGGCAATAGGGACAACTGATAGCTTGACTATCAACGAGTTGATGGCAGCGGGGACAAGATACAGTAGCCAAATTCAGCGCCAATTAGGTAAGTAAACACTTTGATTTTAGCTGTTTACGGAAAGAAAGGGAGAGGGAGGAGCGATCGATAAATTAGCGTTACAAAAGGGCGGGCAAGATGCCCACCTCCCAACAGAGAATGTCATGATTGAGATTATTCAGGGAGTTGCCCGCCACAAAAAGGGGTAATCTTCTGGGCTTGATGACAATCCTGCTTTTACAGGATTTTGTCTGATATATTCCCAATATTGTTGAAACTCTTGGTCATTCCTAACAATACGGTCATATCTTTCATCTTGCCAAACTATTCCTATATATTTCATCACTTTGGGAATTTGTTTAGCACTACAACCTTTAATACTTTTCGTAATGCTACTCAATGACCAAAACTCATTTTCCGACTTGAGTAATGGCTGAATCAGCAGATGCACATGATTTGTCATGACAACAAAGACAAATATTCGATATCTGTTTTTATCAAAAAACAAGCAGGAATTAAAAACTATTTCTCTAGCTTCTAAGCTAAGTTCTAACTTTTCCCAAGTATTAAAGGTAATGAAATAAACTGCTCTATCTAACTCCTAATGAGGTAATCTTCTCCGAAAAATTTTCAACTTTGGCTCTTGCATTCAGGATAGAAAACTATTTGTCTTTATTTTTCCGATCCTCCCCACCCAAAATCCAAAAAAAATCCCCCACCATTGCGGCAGGGGATTTTAATTATTTACCTACAGTACTAGTAGCCAGATTAACCAAACTTACCAGCAGTCGAGGCAATCAAGAACGCCGCGTAAGTCACGATGTAGCCAACAGTGAAGTGAGCTAAACCAACTACACGCGCTTGAACGATAGATAGAGCAACGGGCTTATCTTTCCAACGAACCAAGTTCGCTAGAGGAGTACGCTCGTGTGCCCAAACAAGGGTTTCAATCAACTCTTGCCAGTAACCTCTCCAAGAGATTAAGAACATGAAGCCAGTTGCCCAAACTAGATGTCCGAATAGGAACATCCAAGCCCAGACAGACAAGTTATTCACGCCATAAGGGTTGTAGCCGTTAATCAACTGAGCGGAGTTCGCCCAGAGGTAGTCACGGAACCAGCCCATGAGGTATGTGGAGTTCTCGTTAAACTGAGCAACGTTGCCTTGCCACACACCTAAATGCTTCCAATGCCAGTAGAAGGTCAACCAACCAATGGTGTTGAGCATCCAGAAAGCAGCGAGGTAGAAGGAATCCCAAGCAGAGATGTCGCAAGTACCGCCACGACCGGGGCCGTCGCAAGGGAAGGCATAGCCGAAGTCCTTTTTATCGGGCATCAGCTTAGAACCACGGGCATCCAAAGCACCTTTGACCAAAATCAAGGTGGTGGTGTGCAGACCCAGGGCGATCGCATGGTGTACCAAGAAGTCGCCAGGGCCAATTGTCAAGAACAGGGAGTTTGTCCCAGCGTTGATGGCATCAAGCCAGCCTGGTAGCCAGACGTTGGCGTAGTTGGGCCATGCTGTGTAAGCAATACTATCTGGGTTAGACAACAAGGTGTCTAAGCCGTACAGTACCTTACCATTAGCAGCTTGGACAAACTGAGCAAACACTGGCTCAATCAAGATTTGCTTTTCAGGAGTACCGAAAGCAACTACTACGTCGTTGTGGACGTAAAGACCGAGGGTGTGGAAGCCTAAGAAAAGGGATACCCAACTCAGGTGAGAGATAATCGCTTCTTTATGCTTCAACACACGCTCAAGAACGTTGCCTTTATTTTGTTCTGGGTCATAATCACGTACCCAGAATATTGCTCCGTGAGCAAAGGCACCAAGCATTAGGAAACCAGCAATGTATTGGTGGTGTGTGTACAGCGCTGCTTGGGTTGTGTAGTCCTTCGCAATAAATGCGTAGGAAGGCATCGAGTACATGTGCTGTGCCACCAAGGAAGTGACAACACCCAATGCTGCAAGGTGAAATCCTAACTGGAAGTGCAGTGAGTTGTTATATGTGTCGTACAGCCCTTGGTGAGGCAGGTTGAACTGACCTTCACTCTTGCTACCGGGAACTAAACCAGATTTGGAGTTCAGCATTTCTTTAATGCTGTGACCAATTCCGAAGTTAGTCCGGTACATGTGACCGGCGACAATGAAAATAACTGCGATCGCTAAGTGGTGGTGAGCGATATCAGTCAGCCACAAAGCTTCTGTTTGGGGATGGAAACCGCCTAAGAAACTCAGAATCGCAGTCCCCGCACCTTCTGACGTGCCAAACACATGGCTAGCAGTGTCAGGATTTTGAGAGTAAACACCCCAGTTACCTGTAAAGAAAGGTGTTAAACCTGCTGGGTGAGGTGGGGTATTCAGGAAGTTATCCCAACCTACGTGCTGTCCGCGAGCTTCGGGGATGGCAACGTGAATCAAGTGACCAGCCCAAGCCAAGGAGCTAACACCAAACAGACCTGCCAAGTGGTGGTTTAGTCGATGTTCAGCGCTCTTAAACCATGCCAAGCTTGGACGGTACTTGGGTTGTAAGTGCAGCCAACCAGCAAACAATAACACAGCTGCGAATAACAGCAGGAAGACTGAACCTGTGTATAGTTCAGTATTCGTCCGCATCCCGATGGTATACCACCAATGGTAGAGACCAGAGTAAGTAATGTTTACGGGATTGCTAGCACCAGCTTGGGTAAAAGCTTCAATTGCTGGTTTGCCAAAGTGCGGATCCCAAATCGCATGGGCGATTGGGCGGATATGCAGGGGATCTTTAATCCACTGTTCAAAGTTACCTTGCCAGGCTACGTGGAACAGGAGGCTGGATGCCCACAGAAAGATGATTGCCAAATGACCGAAGTGAGTTGCGAAAATCTTTTGGTAAAGATTTTCCTCTGTCATGCCATCGTGACTTTCAAAGTCGTTGCCTGTGGCGATCGCATACCATATCCGACGCGTCGTCGGATCCTGCGCGAGATCCTGGCTAAATTTCGGAAATTTTGTTGCCATAGGTTTAATAAATCCTCTGACCTTTAGCCATCACGTATCAACATCTAGAGTCCTGAGTTTTGAGTCCTGAGTTCCGAGTTTTGAGTAATCTTCTCAGTACTCAGCACTTCAAAACTCATTACTCAGTACTCAATGCAGCTGATTGTTACCCTACTGAAAGGATGTGCGCGTGGAAGAATGCCCAAGTGGTGGCAATTCCTCCTAATAAGTAGTGAGCCACTCCTACAGCCCGACCTTGAATGATGCTCAGAGCGCGGGGCTGAATTGCTGGTGCTACTTTCAGCTTGTTATGTGCCCAAACAATGGACTCAATTAGTTCTTGCCAGTAGCCACGACCACTGAATAGGAACATCAAGCTGAATGCCCATACAAAGTGAGCGCCTAAGAACATTAGTCCATAGGCAGATAGCGCACTGCCATAGGAATTGATGACTTGTGAAGCTTGTGCCCACAAGAAGTCACGCAACCAGCCGTTGATGGTGATGGCACTTTGGGCAAAGTTACCACCAGTGATGTGAGTCACATTACCGGCTGCATCTACAGTCCCCCAGACATCTGATTGCATCTTCCAACTAAAGTGGAAAATCACAATCGATATTGAGTTGTACATCCAGAAAAGTCCGAGGAATACATGATCCCAACCAGACACTTGACATGTACCGCCACGACCAGGGCCGTCGCAAGGGAAGCGGAAGCCCAGGTTTGCCTTGTCTGGAATCAGACGAGAACTACGGGCAAACAGCACACCTTTGAGCAGAATTAGGACAGTGACGTGAATGGTGAAGGCGTGAATGTGGTGAATTAGGAAATCCGCCGTACCCAAAGCAATGGGCATCATCGCTACCTTACCGCCAACAGCCAAGATACCGCCGCCAAAAGCATAGCTAACTGGTTCTAGGGCGTTGGGAGCAGTGCCACCAGGTGCCAATGTGTGTATATTTTGTACCCACTGGGCAAAAACTGGTTGCAACTGAATTGCCGTATCAGAGAACATGTCTTGGGGACGGCCCAAGGCACGCATTGTATCGTTGTGGATGTACAGTCCAAAGCTATGGAAGCCGAGGAAAATACACACCCAGTTCAGGTGGGAAATAATCGCATCCCGGTGACGAAGCACACGATCCAGTAGGTTGTTTTGATTCACAACCGGATCGTAATCCCGCACCATGAAGATGGCAGCGTGAGCAGCTCCACCAACAATTAGGAAAGCACCAATCCACATGTGGTGAGTGAATATGCACAACTGCGTAGCATAGTCAGTTGCCAAATATGGGTATGGGGGCATCGCGTACATGTGATGCGCGATGATGATGGTCAGTGAACCCAAGAACGCTAGGTTGGTTGCCAACTGAGCGTGCCAGGATGAGGTCATGTTTTCGTAGAGACCCTTGTGACCTTCACCAGTGAAAGGCCCTTTATGGTTTTCCAGGATCTCTTTAATGCTGTGACCAATACCCCAGTTGGTACGGTATTGGTGTCCAGCAATGATGAACAGTACTGCGATCGCTAAGTGGTGATGAGCAATGTCTGTCATCCACAAGCCGCCTGTTACTGGGTTTAGACCGCCCTTGAAAGTCAGGAAGTCAGCATACTGACCCCAGTTCAAGGTGAAGAAAGGTGCTAAACCAGCAGCAAAGCTAGGATACAGCTCGGTCAACAAGTCTTTGTTCAAGATGAACTCGTGGGGCAGGGGTATGTCCTTGAGGGCAACGCCTGCGTCCAAAAGCTTGTTGGTCGGTGCGGAAACGTGGATTATGTGACCAGCCCATCCCAAAGAACCACAACCCAGCAACACTTGTAAGTGGTGATTCAGCATCGACTCCACATTCTGGAACCATTCCAGTTTAGGAGCGCGCTTGTGGTAGTGGAACCAGCCGGCAAACAGGAACAAACCTGCTAATACCAAGCCGCCAATTGCTGTGCAGTAAAGCTGGAATGAGTTTGTAATACCCCAGCCACGCCATACTTGGAACAAACCGGAGGTGATTTGAATACCGTGGAAACCACCGCCAACATCACCATTTAAAATGTCTTGTCCCACAATGGGCCAAACGACTTGGGCACTGGGCCTAACGTTCAGAGGATCGCTTAGCCAAGCTTCGTAGTTAGAAAACTTCGCGCCGTGGAAAATCATCCCGCTCAGCCAAATCGTCACTACGGCTAAGTGACCGAAGTGGGCTGAAAATATCTTGCGGGATATGTCTTCTAAATCGCTTGTATGTGTATCAAAATCGTGGGCGAGTGCGTGCAGGTTCCAAATCCATGTGGTGGTTTTGGGACCTCTGGCTAAGGATCTGTCAAAGTGTCCTGGTTGTGACCATTTCTCAAATGAAGTGGGAACCGGATCGTTATCGACGATGACTCTTGCCTTCTTTTCCTCTCGCTCCGGAGGACTAATTGTCATTCGACCTCCTCTCTTGATAAGGAATGAGGAATCATGAATACCACAAAGTTAACCATTACCGCATACTCCAGAAATTTGCTGAAGCCGCAATGAAGACCCTATGTGGAGAGTTGTTTCTCGTTGAATTATAAAGTCTTAACTTGTACATTGTTAGAGATAATTTAACAATAATTCAAAATCCCTAGAATAACTGTCTTATCTACCTTTCGACTTTAAACTAATGGGCAAAAAGTCAATAGGTTCTTCATTTAATTTACAAAGAATAACAATTCGTAAAATTTATAGTTTGAGGGAGTGAGGGAATGGGGCAGGGGGGCAGAGGAGCAGTGCTTCTCTACTTTGAGGCTACGCCCTAAGCGCAGCTATGCCGCAGGCTTTACGACTTCTCTACGAGACGCTACGCGTAGCTTGCTTCCCCATAGGGGTACGCTCAGCAACCGGGGCAGAGGGAGAGAATAATTAATGACTAATGACTAATGACTAATG
The DNA here is from genome assembly GCA_019359395.1 of Komarekiella atlantica HA4396-MV6. GTDB lineage: Bacteria > Cyanobacteriota > Cyanobacteriia > Cyanobacteriales > Nostocaceae > Komarekiella > Komarekiella atlantica. Next base: position 61,430 of record JAHHHK010000030.1, on the reverse strand, counting down.
ACTAATGACTAATGACTCCTGTCTCCTGTCCCCTAACTCCTACCTCCTGCCTCTTGTCCCCTGCATTCCTTTTGGGCTATGGTTCCCTATGGACAGTTTGAGCCAAAATAATCTGTCAGTCGTTGAAGACTATACACTGGGTGGAAGGTATGAACTCGTGGCAGAAGGTGGTATTAGAGAAGCTCCTTTCTGGGAGGTTCCTGGTTATCAGGTGGGTAACGATATTGATACTGGTTGTGGGCTTAACCAGTTGTGGCGACAAAGCTGGTAGCCAGGAAGTATCTGTTGGCTCTGGAGAAAACTCTCCTCAGATTACTCAGATTTCCAAGCAATTTTCGGAAGTTTCACCACCATCTGTGATTCAAGAACTGCGCTCAACTTTGGAAGCTTATGAGCCACAGGTGACAATAATCACTCCAAAACCTGATGAAGTCTTCCAAGACAACAAAGTTACAGCTAGTTTTAAAGTTAAAGATTTACCAATATTTAAAGACCCAAAATGGGAACTAGGGCCACATCTACACGTAATTCTTGATAATCAGCCTTATATACCTGTTTACGACCTAAATCAGCCCTTGGTTTTGCCAGACTTATCCCCAGGTACGCATACCCTGCGCGTCTTTGCTTCTCGTCCTTGGCATGAAAGCTTTAAAAACGAAGGCGCTTATGCTCAGGCAACATTTCATATTTTTACTAAAACTGACGACAACAATACCTCTTCTGACCTGCCTTTGCTAACTTATAGCCGTCCCCAAGGCAACTACGGAGCAGAACCAATTTTACTTGACTTTTACCTAACTAAAGCCCCCCTGCACCTCGTTGCTAAAGAAAACGCCAACGATGAATTTAGTGATTGGCGTATCCGCTGCACAATTAATGGCGAAAGCTTTATTTTCGACAGCTGGCAAGCGGTTTATCTCAAAGGCTTCAAGCCTGGTCAAAACTGGGTAAAACTGGAATTTATCGATAACCAGGGAAATACTGTCAAAAACGCCTTCAACACTACAGTCAGACTGACTACCTACCAACCAAAGGGTAAAGATACTTTATCAAAAATTGTTAGAGGGGAACTCACAGCAGATGAAGTGCGTGGCATTGTAGACCCAAATTATACTGTCAAGATACCAGCGACTAAACCCACACCTGCCATTGAAAAAATACCCCAAATACAACCCAAGGTAGAAAAACAACCCATTCCTGAAACTGAAGTTCCAGAAAAACCTAAAACAGAGCCAACCAAGCCAAAACAGCTAGAACAACCAGAATTGAAACTTCCAACGGCTATACCATCTCCTAGTTTGCCGCCGACGCTGCCAGAAATTATTGAGTCTCCTGCACCAGAAATTACGCCATCACCGGAAGCACAGCCAGAGGTAACACCGACACCTGAATCAACGCCGTTACCCGAAGAAGTCACACCTGGGCCAGCAAAACCCAGTAGATTTGGCGGATTTTTTAATCGTCGGGCTAAGATGCCAACTCCACAAGCACCAGTAGTTGTACCATCTCCTGTGCCGCCGACGCTGCCAGAAATTATTGAGTCTCCTGCACCAGAAATTACGCCATCACCGGAAGCACAGCCAGAGGTAACACCGACACCTGAATCAACGCCGTTACCCGAAGAAGTCACACCTGGGCCAGCAAAACCCAGTAGATTTGGCGGATTTTTTAATCGTCGGGCTAAGATGCCAACTCCACAAGCACCAGTAGTTGTACCATCTCCTGTGCCGCCGACGCTGCCAGAAATTATTGAGTCTCCTGCACCAGAAATTACGCCATCACCGGAAGCACAGCCAGAGGTAACACCGACACCTGAATCAACGCCGTTACCCGAAGAAGTCACACCTGGGCCAGCAAAACCCAGTAGATTTGGCGGATTTTTTAACCGTCGGGCTAAGATGCCAACTCCACAAGCACCAGTAGTTGTACCATCTCCTGTGCCGCCGACGCTGCCAGAAATTATTGAGTCTCCTGCACCAGAATCACAGCCAGAGGTAACACCTACACCTGTATTAACACCCTGACTTGAAAAACTGAAAGCAGTTTTAACTTGATACTAATAATTGCTAGTGGTCTGTCTCATTAATTTTGATGGTCATACATGTTTGTAGTAAGGACTTTAGTCCTTGATTTTTTAAGCACTAAAGTACTTACTACGAACCTCTCAAAACTTATGCAACAGACCGCTAGTACTACGATTAAGATATTTATCCAACAATAGCTGGACTTGCTAAATTCTCTAATCTTTGAGAAGGAGAACGCATTCCCAAACCAAGTAAATTTAGCATTTCTCGGTCAGTATCGTAATCTGGACAGGGAGTTGTCACCGTTAACATTTTGTTGTCGTCGCTGGAAAAGATAGAATTAGCTCCTGCCATAAAACAGAAAGCTTGTTCAACTTGAGAAAGTCTAGCCCTACCAGCGCTCAGACGTACATCAGAAGCAGGCATTAAAATACGTGCTGTGGCAATCATCCGTACAATATCCAAAATGGGGACATCAGGTTGATTTTCTAAGGGTGTACCCGGTACTTGGGAGAGAATGTTAATCGGTACGGACTCTGGATGCGGATGTAGGTTTGCCAAAGTATGTAACATACCTACACGGTCATCAACGCTTTCGCCTAAACCAAGGATGCCGCCAGAGCATACGGTAACATTTGTCTGACGGACATTTTCAATTGTGTTCAGGCGATCGCCATAAGTCCTTGTGGTAATAATCGTGCTGTAATATTCCTGGGAGGTATCCAAATTATGGTTGTAGGCGTACAGTCCCGCTTCTTCCAATCGCTTGGCCTGATTTGCCGTTAGCATACCCAAGGTGCAGCATACTTCTAAACCCATTGCGGTAACATCCTTGACCATTTCCAGGACTTCCTCAAATTGTGAGTTGTCCCGCACTTCCCGCCAAGCAGCACCCATGCAGATGCGACTTACACCCGTTTCTTTAGCTTTCTGGGCGATGTTAACTACCGTTTCTTTCTCTAGAAGTGCTTGCGCTTTTACCTCTGTTTTGTAGCGTGAAGATTGGGCGCAATAGCTACAATCTTCTGGACAACCTCCTGTTTTAATTGAGATTAGTTTACAGACTTGTATTTTTGTTGGGTCATGATATTGGCGATGGACGCTAGCAGCCTGATAAATAAGCTCTAGCAATGGCGTATTATATATCGCCCGAATCTCTGATTCTTGCCAATCGTAGCGTATTACCATCGGCATCACTATCCTTGTTGTAGATGGGATTTTTCAAGAACCTTGCGCTCTAGTTATTAAAAATCAGCTAATCAAGATTTTGATTATATGGCAGATTTACAACAAAAATACTTTAAGCGATCGCTTTAGCAAAGCTATCAACAGGCAGTTCTGGCGGATAATCAGCTAGTCACCATACTTTCCCAGTTTGCCCATACCCTAATACGCTTGGGATAAAACAATTTGCACGACCGATAACCTCTGTAGAGACGTTGCATTGCAACGTTTCATTGCAACGTCTCTACTACCGAATCAGCATAAATTTTAGAAATTGAGCCGTATAGTCATTGACATCGCCTTACAATTCTTGGAGTATTCTGCATGATCAAACAAACTGTTGGTATCACATCAATTGGTTATTACATTCCTTCAGAGATTTTAACCAGTGAGGAAATGGCAAAACTAGCCAATTTACCAGAGTTTGTTTTCACTGAAAAAATGGGGATGAAACAGAAGCCGATTGCAGGTAAAGACGAGCATCCTAGTGATATGGGAATTAAGGCAGCAATAGAAGCTATAAATAAAGCAGAAATAACAGCCAGAGAAATTGATATTATTGTTTATTGTGCTGCTGGAGATTATGATTACAGATTTTGGTCGCCCGCTGCTAAAATCCAAGATGCAATTGGGGCAAATAATGCTTTTGCTTTTGAAGTTAGAAATTTCTGCAATAGCGGCAATTTAGGAATACATCTATGTCGAAATATGTTGCTGGCAGATACCGATTTATCACACGCTTTAGTTGTTTGTAGTGATAAATTGTCTATGCTGCTTGACTATTCTAATATAGATAACTTATCAACATTTATCATGGCTGACGGTGCAGTAGCAGCTATTTTGCAGAAAGGAGAATTGAGTAATGAGATCCTTTCTTATCATGCGATGACAAATGGAAAATTGGCTGATTGTATCAAAGTACCCCTAGCAGGAACTAGGTTTCCGATTAATATTACAGAAATTAACCCTGAACTGAGTTATTTAAAAGTGAGAGATCCTCGCGAGTTAGAAACTATATTATCAGAAATATATTTAGAAAATTATGGCAAGGTAATTCACACTTCTTTAGAAAAAAGCGGTTATTGTATAAATGATGTAAGTTTTTTATTAACAAACCAAGTCAAAAAAAGCTTATCAAAACGTATTTTAAAATCTTTGAATTTAAAAGCTGAACAGACGTTTGTTTCTTTGAGTGAATATGGTCACTTGGGTGCTGTAGATACTCTATTTGGTTTAGCAAAAACTATGGAATTAAAGAGAATCAAGCCTGGAGATGTTGTAGTTTTAGCTAGTAGTGCGGCTGGGTTTTCTTGGGCAGCTTTAACTTTGAAGTATTAGAAATAGAGCGGGTTTCATAATAATAGACTTTAGTAGGGTGGGCATTGCAATACTCACCCTACAAGCAGCAATAAATCGCTGACTACAAACAAATTACTTATTGTCGATCGCACGAGCCGGAAGCTGATTATTTATATTATTTTGGGCTGGCGATCGCGGCGTTTTCCGTCCAGATATATCATGTAGTAAACCCATCAGTGCAGGGACAACAGTGGGAGTTAAAATTGTCGAAAATGCTAGACCACCAGTCAGGACAATGCCTAATCCTTGATATAACTCTGAACCTTGACCTGGTAGAACTGCTAGCGGTAACATCCCTAGAACACTAGTGCCGGCAGACATGAAGATGGCACGTAGGCGATCGCTTGTCGCATTATATAACGATGCGTCATAATCTTCACCTGCTTGCTGAAGTTGCAAGGCGCGATCAACCAGCAGAATGGCGTTGTTGACAACTACACCTGTAAGGATCACAAATCCCAACGCCGTAATCATATCCAACGCTACATTCATTCCCGGAATTCGGTTAGCAATTACCAGACTCAATAATGCGCCACTCATACCCATTGGCACTGTTGCCATAATCACCACCGGGTAGAGAAATGAGCGATATAACGCCACCAATAACAAGTAGGTAATCAAAATCGAAAATGCAAATGCAGCAACTAATTGAGTCACAGTTGTTGCTAATTGATCTGCTGAACCTGCCAGTTCCAGCCGATAGCCTGTTGACAAATTGGCACGCAGAGGAGCTAAAATATCCTCCTCAGTACGTTCTACTAGCGTACTTAGTGGGGCATTGGGTGCTAGGGAGACAGTGAGGCTAATTGAACGCTCCAAATTGACGTGGTTAATAGCGTCGGCTCCTGTGGTTTCACGAATCTCGGCAATATCACCTAGTTGTACCTGTCGTCCTTGGGCATACAGGGACAATTGGCGCAGTTGTTCTGGCGTTTCTACTGCGGTATTTTGCAGTTCCACTGAGACATCTAATTCTTCTTTACCATCAATGTAATCGGAGGCAACTCGACCGCCTAATGCTGCTTCTACCATCGAACCAATTTCGGCTTCTGATAGTCCGACTTCGGCAATGCGTTCCCGATTGGGAATCACTTGTAATTCGCCTGCTCCCATGACGAAGTTCGAGCGGACATTCTGCACTCCAGGAAGATCCCGCAATTGAGCTGTGATTTGCTTCTCCAAGTCGCTGATTTGATTTAAGTCAGCGCCGACAATATCCACTTCAAATTCTTTACCTGGATCGCGGAAGATGGAAATTCGCGTCGGTATGATAAAGCGGTATCCAGCAAAGTTACTGCTTTGGGCACGTAACCGATCTACCATCTGGGCAAGTCCGGTAGTGGTGGCGAATTCTGACTTTAAGATAGTCGCAATACCACGCAGTGCTCCTGGACGATCAACGTACATGATCCGCTCAACTTCTGGTTGCGATCGCAAAAATTCCTGAACTTGTTCAGATTGCCGAATCGCTTCTGGTATACTAGTTCCTGGTAAAGGTTCCGCCCGCAATACAACTAAGTTACGATTTCCTTCAGGTAAATAATCCGCAGGTGGTAGCAGCAAAATACTAATCACGAGCAAAGCTAGGGGAATCGCCAGCACTACTAATCTACGCCCAACACGCTTACGTCCCAGTGACCAACTCACGGTAGACACTAGAAAGTTTTCGAGTTTACCCTGAAAATGACGAAAAACCGCAGAGCTTTTTGCTACTAAACGCTCAAACCAATTACCACCTCTGTATTCACCGCCCTCCATCATTTGCATTGCTTCCGATTGTTTAAGGAACAATCCAGATAACATTGGTACTAGGGTTAACGCGGCAAATAACGAGAATAAAGAAGAAGCAGAAAGAGCAATCGCCATATCAGCATAGAGTTGTCCGGCTTCACCCGTAACCATAATCAGCGGTACAAACACCACTACATTGGTCAAAGTAGAACCGAGCATCGCCCCCCAAACTTCCTGTGTACCGTCAATGGCTGCCCGCATGGCACTTTTACCCTGTTGCATGTGGGTAAAGACGTTCTCAATCACCACGATCGCATTATCCACGACCATACCCACCGCAAACGCCAGTCCTGCCAAACTAATGATGTTCAATGTGCGTCCAAATGCAGACATGACGATGAACACCATAATCAGCGTTGTGGGAATTGTAATTGCTACTACTGCTACAGTACGCATGGAGCCGAGGAACAAAATCAACACGATTGTCGCTAGTAGTGCCCCACTAAATAGGTTGCCTTGGACAAACGCTACAGATTGATTGATGTACTGGCTTTCGTCGTAGTTGTAAACAAAAACAATACCTTGGTTTTCCCTATCGAACTCAGCTTGCAGCGCGGTAATCTCAGCCCGAATGCCCTTAGCCACTTCTGGCACATTCGCCCCAATTTGACGAATCACCCCCACTGCTACCGCAGATTTGCCGTTGAACATCAACGCACTATCTTGCGGTTTGCGTCCCATTTGCACCTGTGCTACATCCCGCAAGTAAACCGTACCAGACTCGTCGCGCCGCAGTACAAAACCCTCAATTTGCGATAGATCCTGCGATCGGCTGACCGTACGGACTCGATACTCCCGCCGTCCCAAAATTAATGGCCCACCCCGAATATCGCGGTTGTTTTCCTGAAGTACCCGCACAACATCACCAATAGCGAGATTACGATTAGACAATGCTTGTGGGTTGACTTTTACCTCTACTTCCCGTTCTTGTCCACCCACTAACAGAAATTGTCCAGTTCCTTCGACTCGTCGCAAACGCGGAATCACTACTTCTTCTGCTAAATCTCGATAGTGGTCTGCATTTGGCTGAAATCCTTCTTTCGTATCAAACGGAATCCACATCATTGGGGAACTATTGCCGCCCACCAGTTCTACACTCGACTCTTGTGCTTCTGGCGGTAAACTTTGCACCTGCTGCAAGCGGTTCAATACATCTACCATTCGCTCTTTGGCGTTGGCATCCTGAGCAAATTCCAGGGTGATGGAACTACGTCCCGCACGAGAGGTACTGCTGATTTCCTGAACACCCAGCACCTCTTCCATTTGTTCTTCAATGGGGCGCGTAATCAAATCTTCTACTTCCGTGGGGCCTGCTCCTGGGTAAGTGGTAGTAATCGTAATTTCTGGGCGATCGCCTCCTGGTTGCAATTCCAGAGGCAAATTCAGAAGCGAGAAGACTCCAAACATTGCTAGCAAGCAAAATAAAACGAATGTGCCATGTCGCCAACGAACAGCAGTTCCGATAAAGTTCATAATATTGTGGGTTATACCAATTTAAAAAAAGAATGTGACAGATAGACCATGTAGAGACGTTGCAATGCAACGTCTCTACGGCAATATATAGGAAAGGGTTAGAGGAGAAAGGAAAAAGGAATATTTGCCTTTGACCCTTCCCCTTAACCCATCTTCTGCAAGAAGTCCATTGCCTCGTTTCCAGGTTCTACTGGAAACGAGATTTAACTCAAATGCGATCAACTATCTTCACAGGTGCACCATCTTGCAACCCATCACCACCACGCAGCACAATGCGTTGACCAGTGCGTAAAGTGGGATGGTAAATTGCGACATTTTTACCCATGTCAGCAACCATTTCTACTGGAATTTGTTTAGCTTTAGCATCAGTAACCGCAAAAACAAGCCACTGGTTTTGGCGTCTAGTTAATGCATCTCGTGATACGACAAAGCTAGATCGATTCGAGGGCATATTTAGGCTGCCGGCGATCGCCATTCCCGGTAACAATCCTGGCGGGGGATTATTAATTTGAACGCGGACGCGCTGACGCCGGGAAGCCGCATCGGCCGAAGGAACTACGGCGGTGATATTGGCACGTTGTTTCCATTGCGGGAGAGCGCGAGCCGTCAGATCAATTGTCATAGCGGAAGTAACTTGACTGCTTAATTCTTCAGGTAACTCCAGAAAAATGTCGAAGCGATCGCCTGCTACTAGGGTGACAATTTGACTGGAACTTTGTACCAAATCGCCATTACTGATATGCCGAGTCTGCACTACCCCCGCTTGGGATGCGACAATTGCAGTGCGCTGTTGTGCTAGTTCTGCTTGAGCAAGAGTGGCTTTGGCTGCTTCGACGTTTGCTCGTTGAGCGGCGATTTCTTCTCGAATCGGCCCAGCTTTAGCTTCGGCAAATTCAGCCTCGGCTTCTAAGCGTTCTCCTTGGATGCTATCTAATTGTGTTTGAGCTTCCACGAGTACTCTTTGAGACAAAGCGCCTTCTTTTACAAGGTCGCTGGTGCGCTTCAGATTATCTCGTGCTTCCAGTTCTCGCGCCTTAGCAGATGTGACTGTTGCTTGACGCTGAGCAAGGATTTCTGGACGAGTACCTACTTCTAAACGAGCCAAATTGCTACGCTGCTGTGCTAACTGTGCTCGTGCTTGGGCGATCGCCAATTGCTGATCAGTGTCGTCCAGGACAGCGATTGTCATCCCTGTCTTGATGCGATCGCCCGATTGCACTAAAGTTTTCTCAACAATCCCATTCGTTTGAGCGCGGAGCGTTGACTGCTGACTGGCTTCCACCTGTCCCAAAAGCTGGACTTTTCTTGTAGCACTTCCAGTTGCTAAGGCGATCGTTTCAATCGCCTTTGGGGCTGGTGCTTTCTGCTGTTGTGCAACAGAGGTACGTGGTGTACCACCAGGAGCCAGCATTCGCCAAAGGATAATGCTACCAGTTGCCAGAAATAGGATCAGCAATCTCCAGAACCAGGGTTTGCGAGAACGAGTTGATGCTAACTCAGAAGGCGCAGAACTATCTGACTGGGTTTCAACGATTGAAGCTTGATCTTCAGAAGTATCCATAGTAGTTGACGGTGGCTACTGAAGGTTAAGGATTAATCGTTAATGGTTGACAGCGAACAAGTAAGCCGTCAATTGTCAACCATCAACGGTCAATTACGTAACTAAATTTAAAATAACGTTACCTTTCTTGTAGTTTATTAGGTAGTTATGACAAAGAAATGTCAAAATAATTCGCAATTATGGCTTTAAATTACGAATTACGTAAAGCCTCCGGCATAGCTACGCTTAGAGCGCAGTGGGACGTAGCTCCAGAGCGAATTACGAATTATTTAATCAGGTACGCTCCACCAAGCTAAAGCATAAGGTTGAGTCGCCTCGTTAAGCTTTTGGCGAAAATGGACGCGGATTTTATAGTTACCAGTTGCAGGAACGGGACAAAAAATATGTTCTACGCTATCGATTGGGCTAATTGATGAGCAAATCACACCAGCATCAGTATTTTTAGCGTCAGCTTTTACTAAATATAGGTCGAGATTATTCAAACCGCGATCGCGAAAATTCTCTCCTACATCAAACTGCTGGTTTTTGTTACGATCATTCAGTTCCACCAAACGATCCCAACTCAAGCTAATAGAAATAAAACTCCCCTGCTTTAAAGGTTTGGCTAACATATAATCAGCAGATGCCCCAACATCGACTGTGCGATAATTCCAACCAATGGGAGGAACCGCAGCTGATGGTTGCCATTGACCACCGCTAAGCTGCTGATAAGCACGGAATACATTCAAATGACCCGCTCCCATTTGGGCATTCAAAGGAATTTTGGGATCTTTGTAAGCATCAGAATCTAGCCAGTCTTGATTTTGTTTATCAATTATTGTCCGAGTCATTCCCAGTCGTAAGCCATCGCCGATATCTTGAATCTTGTCTGCTGAATTTAGCAATATAGCTTTCATAACTTGATGACGCCGAGCATCAATGCTCCAGTTAGATTGTTTTGCACGGATTTGTCTATCACTAAGTTCTTGCAATAAAGCAACAGTAGCCGTAACTTGAGGCGCTGCAAAACTCGTACCTGTTACCTTGTTCAATTTACCATCGGGATTGAGCAAAGAAATGTTATTGCCAGGTGCAACTAAACTGACAGCACGCCGCCCATCAAGATTAAATTCTTTTCCAGCTAAACGACCGCTTGCACCTTGGTTAATACCCGCCAAATTGGAAACGTCTACTTTATTAAAAACCCCTCCTCTGCGGGATGAAAAAGCCACGTTCATTCCATTAAAATTATCCGTAGGGATGGGAATACCCCCTTTACCTTGGTTGCCAGCGATCGCATATAAGACATCATGAACGCGACTAGACCAATCAACACATAACGTTAGTAAAGCTTTGCCATCCAAACTAGCCTCCGGTCGTGGGTCACGATTCAAGGGTTCACCAAAACTGAAATTAATCGCCCGGACATCACCGCTATTTTGTAGAGCTATATGCTGCGCCGATAAGCACTCTTCTGGTTGACCCATGTTTTTAGTCGAACCCACGGCAGACGAATACAATCGCGCTCCTGGTGCAACCCCTGGCAAAGCTTTGTCTTGACTTACCATCACACCAGCAACATTGTATGCATGGGGGTCAACACCACTATTTGACTTAGCTGGCCCATTGCGTGAGAACACCGCTGCTAAAGATATAGCGCGATTTTTAGACACGGCTTTATCCCAGCCAAACATTCCCGGACGCCCAATTTCTACCTGACCAATAGCAATCTTGCGACCGATTAAATTATAAGGAGGTTGGTGTAACTTCAAAGCATCAATCCCATTGGTTCCCAGAGGAGATTTTAAAGCTGAAGCCAGTACCGGCACACTCACACAGGAAGCACTTAATCCCCAAATTATCCAGGTTAATTTTTTAGTCATAGTCATTTGTCATTTGTCATTTGTCAGGAGAGACGCGATTAATTGCGTCTGTACAAGAGTCAAGAGTAGAGACGCGATTAATCGCGTCTGTACAAGGGTCAAGAGTAGAGACGCGATTAATCGCGTCTGTACAAGGGTCAAGGTCAGTATTTATTCCTCCGCCCCTCTGCCCCTATCCCCCTATCCATAAAAAAGGCGGGATCAAAGCTATGAGCACTTGCTCAATATGTTGTTACAATGCTTACAGACGAGGACGCTTGAAAACCCACCAGCCATGACCCAAAACCTATCTAAAAAGCCCATTGTGATTGCTCCATCTATCCTATCAGCCGATTTTAGTCGTCTGGGGGATGAAGTCCGCGCTATAGACGCAGCTGGAGCAGATTGGATTCACGTTGATGTAATGGACGGTCGTTTTGTACCTAATATTACAATAGGCCCTCTGGTTGTGGAGGCAATTCGTCCAGTTACGACCAAGCCACTGGATGTCCACTTGATGATTGTGGAACCAGAAAAGTATGTTGAAGGCTTTGCTAAGGCTGGCGCTGATATTATCTCCGTACATTGCGAGCATAACGCTTCGCCTCACTTGCACCGTACCCTAGGGCAAATCAAAGAGTTTGGTAAGAAAGCAGGCGTTGTACTTAACCCTGGTACTCCTCTAGAGCTCATTGAATACGTTTTGGAACTGTGCGATTTAGTGTTGATTATGAGCGTCAACCCCGGCTTTGGCGGTCAAAGCTTTATTCCATCTGTGTTACCCAAAATCCGTCAGCTGCGTCAGATGTGCGATGAACGCGGTCTTGACCCCTGGATTGAAGTAGATGGCGGACTCAAGGCAAATAATACCTGGCAAGTTTTGGAAGCAGGAGCCAATGCAATTGTTGCTGGTTCGGCTGTGTTTAATGCTAAGGACTATGGTGAAGCGATTACAGCTATTCGCAACAGCAAGCGTCCTAGTCCAGAACTGGCAACAGTTTAATCCTATTTTTGTAAACAAACACTATAAATAAAAGTAGGGTGGGCAAATAAATTGCCCACCTTTTTTTACTTGTTCGCTTTTAGCGTTCCCGCAGGGTAGGAAGTGGCGTTTGAGAAACGAAACCCAACAATTATTAACGTTTGGTGTTGAGTCTTTGCCTGCCAAATGCAACCTACTAACTTTAAAATTTTTGGCTCTAACATCAAGCGTATTGCTTTCTATGCTACCTACTCATTCTTGCCCATTTAGTTGCTTTCCAAATACTAAAAAACAAAGCCCCAGAAACCAAAGCTCCGAGGTTCCATTTAACAGAATTCTTGAGTAAGTTTAGCCTCTGAGAAGACTGAGTAGATTGAGCTTGATTTTTGATTTGTGTCTTAGCTTTAGCGACTTCTGACAAGATTTGGCTTTTTACTTCTTCAGGACTTTTGCCCTCTAATGAACGACCTTGACTCTTCAAAAAACTATCTATCTGTTGAGGTGTAGCTGTGCTCAATCGTTTTTCTACCTGTTCAGCCTGAGATAATTGTTGTTTAGATACGTTGCTAATTTGAGCAGCGCTTTGATTACTCAGACGGACTGTATTACCAATTCCCAAAGGAATTAGTAAGAAGAAAAATACCGCCAACAATAATGTTAGCCAAGATAAAAGCTTTACAATCAAGAATTCCCATTTAGCTCGTGAATGTAGCTCTCCATAAAACACGAACACCAAACCAATTAAAGGTACAGGGACTCGTTCAACTAACGCCCCAAAAGTTTGAAATTCCCAAGCAGGATTCATAAAGTTTGGCGGAACAAACATCTCAACGATGTCAAAAAATGCTAAGAGTAATAACCCGTAGCCTAGTATTCGCAAAATAGTGATTGATGCTATTTGGCTAAACGCGAACTCTTGTAATTCTTGTACTAAAGGAATGAATTTTTCACTATTTGATTTAGTCATGATTTTTAGTAAAATAGAAAAAAGATTGCGATTGGCCTGAATTCAAGACTTCCAAAATCAGGATTACCTCTACTCAGTTCAATAGGAATAGACATTTTATGACAATTTGCAATTATACAAATTTGCAATAAAAGTATTATACATACGACTTCCCCATAGTCTGCGATCGCCTAATATCTACTTTCAAAGAAGAGAGTTGACCAAAAAGGGTATGGGTATGCTATTGACTGGGGGTTGGTGGTCTTTGAAAAGCGAAATAATATTAGCCTTAACTCTAGATTCTTCTGGTTTGGGTTTGTCTGTAGTTTTCGTTAGAAATACCTTCATGAAAACCAATAGCACACTACCAAGAGTTAAAGCTAAAAGTAAAATCCGTAATTGTTTCCATTGAGCCATCGCCTTTAAGACTCCAGATTGCCCTGATTTTTGCCTTCCTCTTGCCGAAGTAGTAAATAGTAAAATAACCCTAGAATTAGCACTGCAATCATCCCAAATAATCGTGAACCATCACCTTCATGCCAGTAGTCAAATGCTTGCTGTTGTGTCACTACAACAGCTAGGAGAGCAACGCGTATACCATTGACAACAAATGCTATGGTAAGGGCCACTATTGGCACAAGAATTTTCTTTTTGCGTTCTATGGGAAACATCAGCAAAGCAATTACAGCTAATCCTAACAAATGGCTCATCAATTCTACCCCAGAACAACCAGAATAAACCTTGATGCTTCCTGGTGGTACTCTGATAAAAATTCCTTGTTGAAGAGATACTTCAAAGCCTGAATACCAAAGTAAAAAAGCAGAAAATTTTGCAGTTATAGGCGAAATATCAGTCAAAGATGTTAGTACTATCTTTGGAACTCCGAGAAAAAATAAGATAGTTATTTCTTGCCAATATTGCTTTAATCCTTTCGCTCCAGAAGCAAGCAAGGCAAGACCAATAGCAGAGACAAACGGTGCGATGTGAGTAAAAACTGGAAGTAACTTGCTACCAGTCAAAGATGCACTTTGCCAAAGTACACCAGCAATCAACAATATACCTAAAAAGCTAGAAAGCAATCCACTTTCTAAATTTAAATTGTGGCGTTTTTCTCCTAGTAGAGAGGCTACAGCAAAGTAAAACAGCACACTCATTCCTAGATGAGAAAAATCTCCAGTTCTTTGAGTTAGAGTCAGGATAATCGCGATTAAGCCTGCTCCTATTCCTAATAACCAGATTTGGCTATTCTTTAGCGTTTTAACTGGGGTTAAAGTGGTAGTTTTCATGTAAATATAATTAAACTAACTCATGCAAGAAGACCAAGGTTTCTAGTAGACTAGCTAAATGCTTAACACTAGTACATTACTGCAAAAATCATAAGTAAAACCACCTAATACAGGTAGTCAGTCAGCCTATCCCCTTCAGAAAGGCAGTGGTAAAAATGACTAAGTTTAGATGAAGGATAAAAACCAATCAAGAAGCGAAAAATTTAATGCAGAGTAAGCACAAAAATGATTTCTCAACAAGTAGCGTGAGTAATAAAGTGTCTTTTTGTCTAATGCTTAAATTTATCTACTGGCTAAACCTCTAACTTTTAACGGTCGTTTTGTCAATTATCTTTTTGCTTTTTAACTGCGAAAGATTATCGATGCTTGGCACAATTTTTATAGACAAATCAGTGATTATTCTTACATCTTCAGTAAATATGATCAATAATTTTTACTAAGATTAATCAAATCTTTAAAATATAAATACAATAAATATTTTATGGCTTGCTTAAAAGTTAGATAAAATAAGCGTCTCCAATTTAATCTTACTTAGGCAGTTGTATAAAAATACTTAAATGATAATTTAAACCTCTAAGTATAGCTATTGGGATAGTTTTCAAGAAATAGATTGCGTGCATTTTGATGCTTGTTATTATGCACCGATTGAGTGGGCGATCGCTAACAACATCGAACGTTTTGACCCTAGTGCAGGTGGACGCCACAAAAAACGGCGCGGTTTCCTCACTGTGCTCAATTGTCTGCATCGCTTTTACAATAGTCGTTTAGAGAAATTTTACGCCCTTACATTCATGAAGTGAACCAACTGGAGCAGCACGAAATTGACGCGATTAATGCGGAGTTGCCATTTAGTGAGAAAAACGGTTGAGGAAAAGGAACTACTTTTATATCAAAATTTGCCGAATAATTAAGCTTTACTCGGCAAACAGATGCTTACTTTCCTTTTTTCCAAAATTGTAAAATTAAGCTGTTATTGATCAGCGGTTCTACCACTATTCGTCAAAATTCACCCTCTTGAATGCCTTCGCGAATAATTTCTTCATGTTGCCGCATTGCTGCCGCCCATTCTAATTGTCCTCGATATTCTAAGATAGCCGCAGCTTTCTGTAAATCCTCAATACCTTTTTGTGGTTGTCCTTCTAAAGCCAATGCATTACCCCGATAAAAGTAAGCCTCAACGTAGTTAGGATCAAGCTCGATTGCTCGCGTGTATTCAAAAAGAGCCTCTTGATGCTGACCTTCTATATCAAACTCGCGTCCCTTTTGGAAAAATTCTTGTGCATTAGCCATAGATTCTGACTCTTGCCCTTGATTGCTTGAACTACACAAACCACTTGAATCCCTCACCTGCCCCGATGGACAAGCTGACTGTTCTTGAGCTTTTGCTACAGAGTCAAGAATTGCGGGGCAGATGATAACTACAAAACATAAGCTAAATATAAGGGACAGTCCCTTTTTTCCTAATTTCATTGAATATTACTCCTCATCTTAATAGTTTATTGTTGTGCTAAGTAATCCATCCGTTCTACTTCATTAGGCATCAAATTCTCAATGTGTAAAGTTGTGCGTTGACCTGGACTTAAACCTTCCGCCTCAATTAGACAGGGGATATAAGCATCCTGCTCGCGGATAAAGTTCATTGTAAATGCGTATGCACTTTTAATATTCCTGGCTTCAACTTGGCGAAGTTGAGACTGAAATTCCTTTCTTATTCCCTCTTCAAACGACAGTTTTTCTTGGGAAACACCATTACTATAAAGATGGTATTCAAGTGTGCCACAAGTATCGCTACCCGCGTAGAAAATAGCCGAAGTATTTAGTAATTCTGAAATACTGCAAGCATCTTCTTCTGTCAAATAGATTCGTCTCGAAAAAATGTGAGGTTTATAAATTAAGCTCCAGGGATGTCCTCGCAACTGAAAAACAAAGATGCTTTCATTCTGAATGTCTATTTCGCGGTCATAGGCATTGTGTACCCAGACATTCATCTGCTTTAAGGCGCTAAACGCTTGGGCGACTGGTTCAACAGATGATCGAACAAGGAGAAGCAGAATATTTGCATCAATTGTTTCTACTCCTCTATGCTGTTCTAAAGAAATACCTTCGTCTCTGACAAAATATATCAACATCGTTTAAGATTCTTCTAAATTCTTCCAGGGGTTCCTGGGCCACCATAACCTCTTGGGAATCTAAAACTCCTGAAATAAACACCTGGATTTATTAATACTGCTTCGCCAAGCTGAAGATTACCAGACAGTGTAGCGACTTCGCAGGCTATGGAATGCCAAACTCCTGTATCTCTGCTAGTAGCTTCAGCAATTGTCTTTCTACTAATTTTACGTACGTCAGATGTAGTCATGAAAACAATTGCTGGGTTTTCACCAGCAGCACGTGCAGGGTTTTTACCAAGAACATCTAGAAAACCAAGTATTTGATAATCTTGATAGCTTGGAGGCAATAAAGTACCCTTTACTGCCTTTGCCTCATAAAAGATAGCATCTGCGAATTCTCTAAAAAACGGGGCAAATGTCGTAACAACTGGAAGCGGAACTACCCCATCTGGTTGTACATTAAGTATGCGTACTTTGTTATACCTTAATCGTGATTCAAACTTCCTCCCGTTTGAAGCAATTGGATTACCCGGTTTGATTGTAGCTAGTGCAAAACGTTCAAATTTTACTCCAACTTCAGATAGTGGTATACCTTAGTGGCAATTTGATCGAGTCTGGTTTTAGTCAATGGTGTTTGGCTGGAATTAGCACAGGTTTGAGCTTGAACAGCAAACGGAGTCATAGCAACTGTAGCTCCTACCCCGATGAATAGTGCTATTTTTCGTATGTAATTCATGATTAGAAATTAAAGTGAGTAAGCCTTTAGTAAGGCTTTAAAATTTAATTTATAGGTGAGTATATAGTTTTTTTTATAACTATGACTTCAGTAAACTTACGCCATAGCATAGTTTGACATTCTAAAATAAAGGTATATTTTATAGCAGAATTTATAATTAATTTTAAGTAAAAATGCTTAAAAATATATTTAAAGATATGAACAATGCTATGGAAGATAGGAATTACACTTGATATAGAGTGTAAAAATTTGAATAAAGAAATTTGCTTTTTAGAATGCTTATGGATTTGATGGTTGAAGATTTAGCGGCAATTGATAATAAACTTTCTGGGCGTCATATTGACCTTGACCCCGGTGGATATTTCATTATCTACTTGGATCAAGAAGCAAAGTTAATTTATGCCAAGCATTTCACAAATGTGATTGATGAGCGTGGCTTAGCTGTCGATCCAAAAACAGGGAAGGTAATTCCTGCGCGGGGAAAGGTTGAACGAACTCACACAACAGTTTTTAGTGGGAGGACGGCGAAAGAACTTTGTGTGAAGGTTTTTGAAGAAACTCAGCCCTGTCCAGTAACTCAGTTAGATCATGCAGCCTATTTGGGTAGAGAATTTGTTCGAGCTGAGATGGCTTTATTGACAGAGCAAGAGTATATTCAAGATTAGAAAGAAGGATGAAGTATCAAATTTCATCCCTTATTCTTTCACACTACCCATTAGATGATGGCTGATTTATCTGGTAGATATAGTAAGTTGCCATTGGGATAACAGTGGCAGCAATTAACAGTCCTACTACCCAAGCAGTAGCGTTACCTCGGTCGGTTTCTCCTGCTTTTTTAAAAGTGCCCTCTACCTGAACTTTGTCAGCGATTTTGGGTGGCCCTGGATCAGGATTGCCAGAAAGGACGGCGACTAAGCGATCGCTAGCATCTAAAAATGCCTGATTGTATTTGTTACCGTCCCGTAATGGCGCACTCACTGTTTCAGTAGCTACACTCTCGGCAATAGAATCTGTCAGCAATGACTTGACTTTATCTCCAGTAATAATGGCGGTACCATTGGTAACTGTATCCAGCACTAATAAGGTTTGATTGGCTTGAGCTGCTTTTGTGGGAAACCATTTTTCAAATAATGCTTTGGCAAAGCTTTCTGGTGTTTCCCCATAGTCTAGACGGCGAACGGTGACAATTCTAACTTCATTGCCAGTTTGCTTTGCTAAATTCTCGAAGGTACTGCCAATTTTACCTTCATTCAGACGGCTGACAATTTCACCTTGATCTATAATCCAGGTGCTATTGTCTGCTGCGAGGTTGGGCATTTGATACACACCTGTGGCTAAAGCAGGTGTGACAAACAGCGAAGCCGCTAGAATGAACGTCACAAAAGGTAGAACTAGCCAATAATGGTGTTTTTTACTGCTAAATACTTGCTTGAGGAGCTGTTTCATCGTATGAACTCTAAGACAGACTTGCACCAAAAATACTACACAACCGCTGTAAAAATCACCTGATTCACGTTTTTCTCAACTCAGAAATTTCTAATACAGCTAGCGAATAAACCTTTTTCGAGAATTTTTATTGCACAAATCTGTCTTGATTGTAACTGGAAGCGTTAACTACCAACGCTAATTATACAAATACTGACAAAAAATACCGCCCTTTTTGGGGATTAACCCAAATATTTAGGGCGGAATTTGCAAACCATCTGGAAACTTTATCATAATTATGAAAATTTTTGGCGTAATTGCTTACATTTTTTTATATCTGCGAATAAATCTCCCTGCCATACTGATTGAGGCGCATTAACTAGATTTTTCTGCTTGTTAAATGTATGACCCTAATCTTAACTAACGACGATGGAATCGATGCTCCTGGTATTCAAGCCCTAGTCAAAGCTGTTAACGGTAATGCGATTATCGCGGCTCCTAAAGACCATCAATCGGGCTGTGGGCATCAAGTTACCACAACTCGCCCCATTAACCTCCAACGACGTTCTGATACAGAGTATGCGATCGCTGGCACTCCCGCTGATTGCGTCAGAATTGCAATAACACAAATTAGCAAAGATGTCAAATTTGTTTTGTCAGGTATTAACGCTGGGGGTAACTTAGGAGTGGATGCTTATATTTCTGGAACTGTTGCTGCTGTGCGGGAAGCCGCAATGCATGGTATTCCAGGAATAGCCATTTCTCACTATCGCAAAGCCAAGCTGAATTTTGATTGGGATATGGCTGCAAATTTGACTGCTGAGGTTTTAGCGGACTTACTCAAGCGTCCTTTAGAACCGGGAAGCTACTGGAATGTGAATTTACCACATCTGCAACCGGGAGAACCTTCTCCTGAAGTGGTATTTTGTCAACCTTGTACCAAACCTTTACCAGTCAACTATCGTATTGATGGCGAAAACTTTTATTATGTAGGGGAATATGGCAAACGCGATCGCACTCCTGGCAGCGATGTAGATGTATGCTTTTCTGGCAACATTGCTGTAACTCAGTTGAGAGTTTAATAATAACCATTTTTTAGCTTGATAACTGATAACTATTAATCATCTGCTCCTTGAATTAATGACGTAAGTTGATCTAAAGTTTTTGTTAGTTGGTTGAGTTTTTGCAGTGAACTATCCTGAGATTCAGCAAGGGTTTGTACAGCATCACACAAGGCAAAAATTTGATAGCCCTGTTGCTGAACCTGCTTTCCCTGTGCTTCGACTTGCACACTGAGAGTCTCCAATCTTTCTGCGAGACGTTCAATTGTCTCAGTTGTAGAAAGTACCGCTTCCCCAATTTGCTCAACAATGGATTCCAATCGACTAATTTTTACTTCAATACCTGCTGAAATCATTTATTTACCACCCTATTTTTGAAAGATTATCATAGTAAAATTACTAATAGAATTTGGAATAATTTAATACTATTACAAACACCAAATAGTCATTTTGTTATTTGGTGTCTTTTGCTTAATTATAGAGGCATTATTGTGCCGCGAACTTATAATTTAGTTGCCTGAAGTTAACTTGCATCTATTATTTGTATAGTGCAAGACAGGCTATCTCATACTTTGAGTAATAAAATCTATCTTTGGAAGATTTGTTTTGTTTACTCCTTGTATTTTTGTTAGATATTTATACGAAGTTATATTCAAAAATATTACTTGTTGTTAAGTAAACGGGAGATTAAAGAACTCTCTTAAGCGGTTTTCGTTGTAGACTCTGGTGGATGGTAGAGACAATTTACGGTCTTTTTTTGATATCAATTATAAATATTTTGGACATAAAGTCTCTTCTTTTGGGTAATATTAGCTGATGCTCGTGCCTTACTGAGGCTATTTAAGGTCTGCAACTATCTAAGCTACACTTCCTTTCTTATACAGATATTTAATAGTTCGGTTCTAGAGCGAGAAACTAGCTATATATTTCTCAGTAGGTCTTTAACTCTTGCCTTGAACGTAGTAAGTTAGGACTTAAGACTTAAGCTAGTCAAATGAACTTTTTCAAAGCTCCAGCTTTAGCCGTGGGGTTTGTGACGGGATTAAAGATATTTTGACTGTTCTTTTACTAAGAAGACTGAATGCAGCTTGAGACTAATTTAACCTTTAACTTTGTTTACTGACTTAATAGCCAAATTTAACACTAAGATTTTATTATTTTCACTTAAAATAATTAGTCATCTCTCCTAAGATATACTTAATTAGGTTTATCGTAAATTTATATAAACTCGTGATCCCCGAATCTTGATGAAGATTAAGTAAATATACGGTAAAGATGAATTACTTTCAATAACGCTAAGTCTATAGTCATAGTAGAGCTAAGTAATTATACTTTTGTTGCTTAATATATTTATTTGACTTGGCAATGTACCAAACACCACTAACAAGCATTTTTCCAAATGCGAATTCTCAAATATGGGAATTACAATATGTCACTCACCCCTCGGTACAGTCTAAATTTAAGCGTTGTTTGGACATTGTGGGGAGTTTAGTAGGACTATTAATTTTAGCGATTTTGTTTGTGCCGATCGCGATCGCAATTAAAATCGATAGTCCTGGTTCAATTTTCTTCACTCAAGAACGCTACGGACTCCAAGGTAATACCTTTCGGATTCGGAAATTCCGCTCAATGGTTAGTGATGCGGAGCAATTAAAATCTTTAGTGAGTAACGAAGCTAACGGACTCATCTTTAAAAACAAGAATGATTTCCGCATCACAAAGGTAGGGCGCTTTTTACGAAGCACAAGCTTAGACGAACTACCTCAGTTTTGGAATGTTCTGGTAGGCGAAATGAGTTTAGTCGGCACACGCCCACCTACTGGTGATGAAGTAACGAAATACACTCAGCGTCACTGGAAACGTTTAAATGTCAAGCCTGGTTTAACAGGCGAATGGCAAGTTAGTGGTCGTTCTCAAGTCAAAGATTTTGAACAAATAGTTGATTTAGACTTGCGATATCAAGAAAATTGGTATCCACTGTATGACTTGTTGTTGATTGCGAAAACTTTCTACGTGTTATTTGGACGGATTGGAGCTTTTTAAATGAAAAGTTCCGAATGGGTAATTACTTCCACCTTTTTCTGAAAGCAATTACCCATTATCTATTGCTGAAATCTAAAAAACTCGACCAATTAACCAAATATATTTTATTTAGTAGATTATTGAATTGCTTAAAAACACGATACCAATCGTACAAAAAGCAAAACCAGCAATGCGAATTCTCGAAATACCCAGTGCGTTACTAATTTCTCTAGCGCTCATAAAAACAGCAAACTGAGTAAAAGTAATACCTAGGATATAGGCTAACAGTGGCATTACTTCTATGCTAATAATTGATTCTGCATGAGCGTAACCCTGAAACAAACCAGCAGTTATGCTTAGTAAGGCAAGAATCAAGAAGTTGTGTTGTGGCATTACCAACATAGTGCCAGAAGCGATCGCCAAAATAGCGATAATAATTTCTACACTTGGTAAATTTAGCTGTAATAAATGGATTCCCATGCCAGAAAGTGCAGCTAATCCAAAACATGCAGCCATTACACCGCCACGAACAACCCCAGCCGCAAGTAAACCAATAGCAACGATACCAGTCAAACAATTCAAGCTAATTACTGGCTCTGCCATTCCCCAAAGAAAGCCTTCCCAGCAATTAGAGATGGTATGATCATCAGGCGTTTCACTCAACGAACTCAGTAGGCTAATTAAAACAAGAGCTGCGATCGCTCCAATATGACGACGCTCTAACTTAGATTCAGTGAAATCTCTTGCATTGGGAGATTTGGATAATGGAATCTTATACATTATTTACGCCAAATTAGTTTTTCGGTAATTTATACTACCCAAATCTTCAAAAAACTAACGTAGCAATTCCTCGACTTGATGCTGGCTCCACAAAGTTCTGTAAAGACCCTGTTGTTGCACTAGTTCTAAGTGATTACCTATCTGGACAATTTTTCCTTTTTCCATGACAAAAATTCGATCAGCGGCAGCAGCAGCAGATAATTGATGTGTAATAAAAAGTACTGTTTTCCGCTGTGTGCCAGTCGAGAGATTTTTCAGGATTTGTGTTGCTGTTTGATTATCTACGCTGGAGAGAGCATCATCTAAAATTAACACTGGGGCATTAACCAGCATTGCCCTAGCCAAAGCAGTACGTTGTCGCTGACCGCCGGAAAGAGTAATACCACGTTCACCAACGATAGTTTCGTATTGCTGGGGAAAATTAATAATTTCTGTATCAATTTGGGCAAGTTTAGCAACGGCTTCTACATTTTCGGCTTCACTAACTGGGTCGCCATAGCGGATATTATTTTTGATTGTGGTGCTAAATAGAAAGCTATCTTGAGGAACGTAGGCGATCGCACCTCGTAAATCTGCCAATGCTATCTTTGTAATATCGAAATCATCCAAAAACAACTGCCCTGCTCCAATATCCAACAAGCGCGGCAAAGCATTCGCTAAAGTTGACTTCCCAGAACCAATCGCCCCGACAATTGCCACTGTTTCCCCCGGAACAATGGTAAAGTTGACATTTTCTAAAGCTGGGGTAGTAGCACCAGGGTAAGTGTAGCTGAGATTTTTAGCTGTCAGTTTCCCTTTAATTTCAGCCGATGATAGATGTACAGCATCACTTGCATCTTGAATTTTTGGTGTGACAGTCAAAATAGATTCAAGACGGTCAATACTAACTTCACCTCTTTGATAAGTAGTAATTGTGAATCCTAAAAGTGCAGTGGGGAAAACTAAACGCTCTACATAAATCAGCAGTGCCAAAAAGTCGCCAACAGCAAGCGCTCCAGAAGACATCCGCGTTGCACCTAACCAAATGATGATCAGTGAACTGACATTGGCTAGTCCATTTATCAGGGGAAACAGGATATTTCGGCTTTTTGCTAGTTCCAAATTAGCTGTCAACAATTGCTGATTCTTTTTAGCAAAAGCTCGACGCTCATTTTCTTCTTGGGCGTAGATTTTAATCAGGGACATGCCACTGATATCCTCTTGGATGAGTTCACTGATATCGGAAAGTTGCTCTTGCACTGTTGCTTGTTGTTTACGTAAGCGATTGCTAAACAGATGCACCAATAAGAACATTAAGGGATAAACTGCCAGTGATGCTAATGTCAGATCTACACTAATCGACAACATCACTGGGAGCGTCAGCGTATATGCAAATACCGTATTTGCCAAACTCAGTACAGCAAAACCCAATAATCGCCGGATATTATCCACATCACTGGTAGCCCTACTGATTAAATCACCAGCAGTGTTGCTGGCAAAATAAGACGGTTCTAGCTTAAGTAAGTGCTGGAAAATCCGTTGTTTCAGGTCAAATTCCACTTGACGCCCTACCCCAAACAGCCAGATGCGCGAAGCCATACGCATTAGCCACATGGCTGAACTGAGCAAAATAATTGGTACTACGTAATGTAGTACTTGATTCCATCTGAAGGTTTCCGAGAGTTGGTCAACTGCTGAGCGAATCAACAAGGGTATATAAACGCCCAGCCCATTGACAGACAATAGAGCAAGAATACCTAAAGTAGCCTCCCGCCAATGGGGACGCAGGTAAGCACCGAGTTTAGCGATTCGTCGAGATTTTGCCATTAAAGCAATTATGCAACTTGATCATCCTAGACTAACTGCTGATAAGTCTGTGCTTGATAGCGGCTCTTGATTACGGGCAATACGTTCTCAGTCGGGGAGTCAGAAGCCGAAAGATAGGAGAAATAATCTTTTGACTTTTGACCCTCATAGTTACTTCTTGAAGTTGATTACCGCTGAACACGCAAAAATCTGTAAACTTCGGTGAGATAACTTTCCCAAGTTCTGGTTGTAAATAGCAAAGTTTCCGCACTGGGTACAAAATCTTCAATTCGTAAACCACGTGTCCGAATATCTTGAGGATTTCCTTGTAACAAGTAAGGTGGGACTCTCAAATTATTAGCAATGATGCTATCTCCTAAAACATCCGAGATACTTGCTGTGGTAGTTTGTTGACCTAGTGCTACTAGTGTCCCAGATGTAGATGTAGCAATTGAGTAGGTATTACCTGCCATTGATACTAGAGGTGCTCTATACAGAAAGTAGGCGACAGCTGGTGTACTTGCTAACAGCAAAATCGTTAGTGCCCAACCCAACAAATATCCTCCTGGTTTATCTATTCCTCCTCCTTTAATCCTCTGAGCAGCAAAAATCATTAGCAAAACAGAAGCTCCTAAAGGCTTGAGCGGAAAAGATATCATTCTCCACAACGACGCCACAGCTGGTTCATTGGGGTTAATAAACGACAGAGCTACGATTATCAACAGAATAACTAAGACTAATCGTCCTACAAAAGATCCCGAAGGATAGAATCTCTGGAACAAAGAGTATACGATAGTGCCAATAAGCAGCCACAGCAGTACCCGGCTTAGCAGTAAAAACATAGATTAACTCTCGAATTTTCTGGTGCAGTCAGCCTAGAGGGTTCGGGAAGTGGATTTATTTTATCGTCAAACTGTAATCGCACCATTACCTGACTTAAAATACCTCTAACCTCACACCCAAAGACTACCGTCGTAGTGATTTTAGTGCAATTTTTTGATACTGCGTCCATTATTTGGAATTTTCCACATGAGTAATGTGGCACCAGTGAATTAACCTAAGTGGGTATTATCAACTTTAAAGGAAAAATTATGCCGTCTGGAAAGCCTACCATTCTAGTGACAGGGGGAGCTGGATATATTGGTTCCCATACAGTGCTTGCTCTCAAGCAAGCGGGTTATGACGTTGTCATACTTGATAATTTGGTGTACGGGCATCGTGACTTGGTAGAAAAGGTCTTACAGGTAGAACTTGTGGTTGGCGATACAGCCGATCGCCCACTGCTAGATCACTTATTTAAAACCCACGATATTGCCGCTGTGATGCACTTTTCTGCCTATGCCTACGTAGGAGAATCGGTAACTGACCCTGCCAAATATTACCGTAACAATGTCCTGGGTACTTTGACTCTGTTAGAAGCAATGCTGGCTGCTTCTGTGAATAAATTTGTTTTTTCTTCTACTTGCGCCACCTATGGCGTACCGGAATTCGTACCCATTCCAGAAAACCATCCCCAAAATCCGATCAATCCCTATGGCGCTACTAAGCTGATGGTGGAGCGGATTCTCTCTGATTTTGATACTGCTTATGGTTTCAAATCGGTGCGTTTCCGCTATTTTAATGCTGCTGGTGCTGATCCTAGTGGTTTGCTGGGCGAGGATCATAACCCAGAAACTCATTTAATTCCTTTAGTACTGATGACAGCTTTAGGCAAACGGGAATCAATCTCGATTTTCGGCACTGATTACCCCACGCCTGATGGTACTTGTATTCGTGATTATATTCATGTGAGCGACTTAGCAGACGCTCATGTTTTGGGATTGGAATATCTATTAAAAGGTGGCAACAGTGAAATTTTTAATTTGGGCAATGGCAGTGGTTTTTCTGTTAGAGAAGTAATTGCATCTGCCGAGCAAGTTATAGGAGTTTCGATACCAGTAGAAGAACGCGATCGCCGTCCTGGTGATCCACCAATTCTCATCGGTTCTAGCGAGAAAGCCAGAACTATCTTAGGCTGGCAACCTCGGTATCCATCGATCAAAGATATCGTCGATCATGCATGGCAGTGGCATCAAAAGCGACATCGGTAAAAAAAGTCAAAAGTAAATAAGTAAATGTGCTGGGGGAATTGTGCCCCCTTCATTCAGACCTAATATTAGTAACATGGACGAAGCCACCAAAGACGAGGGAGCAGCATGAGTAGAAGCCAAAGACGACCGCTTAGACCGCATCGAAGCTGCCCTAGATAACCAAGTGGTGGTAAACGCTGAGTTACGTACCTCAACTCAACAATTGAGCGCAACAGTTGAGGCATTACTCTCTACCGTCCAGATACACCAGCAAAACTTTGAGGTACTCACAGCACGGTTTAATGCCCTTGTTGAGAGGTAATTACAAACCGATGCCAGGTTAGAAGAATACAAACGTACTACTAGCGGGTTTTTGCGATTACTAAATCGATGCTCTAGTTGTTGCCTCAGGAGGCGTTTTCATTCTTGAGGCTGGTAATTTCCCAAGCTTTATAGATGGAGTTACTCACCGAATTTTAAGCGATCGCCACTGTTGGTTGTTGCCAGCGTCCCACTGCTTTAGCAATCACTGCCAATTCTGGCATCAGGTTGTCGAAACGGTCTGGTGTCAGAGATTGGGGGCCATCGGATAAGGCTTTAGCGGGATTGGGGTGAACCTCAATCATCAGGGAATCAGTGCCAGCTGCGATCGCAGCCATTGCCATTGAAGGTACAAATTCAGACCAACCTGTCCCGTGGCTAGGGTCAATCATGATTGGCAGGTGAGTTAGCTTTCGCAACACTGGTACTACTGAGATATCCAGTGTATTTCTAGTATACTGACGATCAAAGGTGCGAATTCCCCGTTCACACAAAATCACATTGGGATTTCCCGCTGCCATAATATACTCAGCTGCCATTAACCAGTCTTCAATGGTAGCCGCCATTCCCCGCTTCAACAGAACTGGTTTCGACTGCGCTCCCACTTTTTTGAGCATGGAGAAATTCTGCATATTCCTTGCGCCTACCTGGATGACGTCAGCAATTTCTGCGATTCTATCCAAGTCGGCGGCGTCCATCACTTCTGTAATAATACCTAGTCCGCTGACTTGCCGTGCGATCGCTAACAATTCCAAAGCACTCTCGCCATGTCCTTGAAAGGCGTACGGAGAAGTCCGGGGTTTGTACGCTCCACCACGCAAAAATTTTGCTCCAGCTGCCTTGACGCGCCGCGCCGTCTCTACAATCATTTCTTCATTTTCTACGGAGCAGGGGCCTGCAACCACTACCAAAGGGTGGTGTTCACCAAACACAACTACTCCATTGGGAGTGTCAACCACAACTTCAGAGGCTTCCCCGTGACGAAACTGGCGGCTAACCCGTTTGTAAGGTTGCTCTACCCGCAATACTTGCTCAATCCAGGGGCTAACTTCCTGAATTTGTAGCGGGTCTAAGCTGGCGGTTTCACCTACTAGACCAATCACTACTTTGTGTTTACCAATAATTTTTTCTGGTGTTAATCCCCAGCTAGTTAGTTCCTCGCTAATGCGGTTTATTTCCGCTTCTGGGGAACCGCTTTTCATCACAACAATCATATGAAAATTCCTAATTAGTAAAGTAAATTCTTTAGTAAAGAGGCATAACTTTATTGTTGCCTATCTGCTTAATTACAAATAACTAGAATAAGATACAGCGCTCAGTGACTTTAATACTTAATAACTGAATATTGGGTACAAAAATAATTATAAAATTTTAATTAGCAATGTTGAAGCTATAAGATTTCAACTTCAACATTCACTTTAAAATTTACCCAATCTCGCAGTTAGTTTGATGCCTGAGCGCTGGTCACTATACTTTCTTTTGGCGAGTTTCGCGCCAAACCGCTACCATTCGTCCCCAATTGATGCTGAATTCGCCAAAACCCAAGAGACTTCCAACTCTTTCTTCATCCCAAGAAGCAGAGAGAACGCCGTAAGTTATTCCTAACACCCCCAGTCCAAATAATCCCATGTTGACCAATAACACGGCAATGGGAGGTAATTTAATGTCGGAGTAGATGGCAAGTAGATAGCTAACAACTAGGGTAGTAATGCCCAAAGCTGTTGGTACACCACAGAATCCAGCCACTCGTCGGATCATCCGCTGGCTGACGACTTGGGGGATTGCCATTTCTTCTTTGGTGTAAGGCGGTTGCTTACTAGCCTGTTCCTCAGAAGTCTTTAACTTTGCTGGTGGCTTACTTTGAGTTTTTGCGGGTTTTGAGCGCTTTTTATTCGGTTCAAAAGGCAAGCGACTGCGTTCAGATTCTTCAGTAGACATAAGCTTTCGCTCCTATCCACGAATACCGAGGCGAGCAATTAAAGCTAGATACTTTTCCCGGCTTCCTTGCTGGATATAAGCTAGAAGACTCTTGCGCTGACCAATTAGCTTCAAAAGTCCCCGTCGGGAAGAATGGTCTTTCTTGTTTGCTTGCAGATGTTCGCTGAGGCGGTTAATGCGCTCAGTTAACATGGCAACTTGGACTTCAGCAGAGCCGGTATCGGTTTCGTGAACTTGGTAGTTGGAAATTATTTCCTGTTTTCGCAGTTGCGTCAGAGCCATGATCGATTTAATTTCTAGTTTTCTAAATGTATGCAGCAGTCTCCCATAATATCACAGCCCTCAAGCTGGATGTGAAATCACCTTTGTTGCTACTACTGCGAAACAAATATCTTGGCTGTATAGCTTGGCAAGTTGGTAACTAGACCATCCTCTCCAGCTTCCACTTCACAGTTCCCAAACCAATCTCGCCAGTATTCAGCTGTTGGAAAGTCTGAAATTTCATATTTTTTGAGATTCTGGTTGGAGAAATTTGCTACGACTACGACACAAGAACCCTCTTCATCCCAACGAGTGTAAGCCAGTACTTTGGTATCGGCGTTTTCGTGGAAAAACTCTATATTGTCACTTTGCAGGGCTAGATTTTCCTTGCGTAAAGCAATAAGTTTTTTATAAAACTCAAGTAAATCTCGATTCTGTTTATCTTCCAACAAAGACCAAGTAATTTTCTGCGGCTTAGTTACACTTTCACTTTTGGGTTGGTGTTCGCCAAACTCGTCTCCCATCCACAGCATCGGTATACCCATCGCTGTGGTTAACAAAATGGCTGCTAACTTCGCTCGTCCAAATGCAGCTGCATCAAAAATACCGTGATTGCCTAATTCTCTAAATAGACGATCGCGATCGTGAGTTGCCAAATAATTTATCACATTTGTTGCGATCGCATATCCTTGCTGTTTGGGGTCTAAAACCTGCTTTAGTTGCTCTAATTCAAATTTTTCTCCACAAATCAGTGGAACTACAAAGTAGTGAAAACTCTCATGCCAACACGCATCTAAAGGCCCATCTGGCTTGACTACAGTACTTGTATCGGGAATGCGTTCGGCAATATTATAAAACTGCTTGGGTGCAGCGTGGTTTTTTGCTTGCTTAGCTAGCCAGCCTAGAAATTCAAAGTTAGCTAATTGACTGACTGCATCAAAACGAATTCCATCAATGTGATACTCCTGAATCCAAAATTGCACTACATCCCCAACGTATTTCCATGCAGGCTTAACATCTAATTTTTCATCGTAATTATTATAGTTAAACTCCGGGCCCCAGTAATTATCTGGGTCTTCTGGATAATGCATGTGTTCGTAGTACCAGTAATTCCGGTCAATCAACATTAAAGGGCATTCTTCATCTGTATGGTTATAAATTCCATCCATAAAAACGCGAATGCCTCTACCATGACACTCGTCAATCAACCGCTTTAAATCTTCTGTTGAACCATAACTAGATTCTGTAGCGAAAAAGTGACGCACTTTGTAACCCCAGCTATAATCACCAGGGTACTCATTGACTGGCATTAATTCAATTGCATTAATTCCCAATTCACACAGATAATCTAACTTTTCAATTACTCCTAAATATTTGCCTCGTTTGCCAGGATCAACATCATCACCTGTGAAATCTGCAACATGCATTTCATATATAACTAATTCTCGGTTATCAGGTAACGATGTTTCGTCGTGCTGCCAAATGTAAGTATCAACAATGCGTTGCCCGTCTTTTATCCGCAATAGTCCAAGTTTTTTTTGTTCATTAACATCTGTTGCGTTGGGGTCAATCACATCTACCCATTCATCAGGTGTAAAATTCGGACTTTTGCTTTGAACCCGAAATTTGTATTCATAAACGCCGTCTTCTAGTTTTACTTGAGTCCGAAAATACCCATCTTCACCCTTTTGCATTGGTATTTCTTGCCAACTAGAAAAAGACCCAATTAAATTTGCTCCTTGATTTCGAGGAGCAAATAACTTAAATTCAATTAAACTTGGTGTTTCACCCATTGAACGGAGTTCCTATACTAAGAATTAAAATATTTTGTAATGTAAGAATATTTTTAGCGTCTTTCTCAAGTCAGAATAATATATAGCGTTTTCTAATCTGCTGAGGTAGGAACTTATAGCATGCTGAAGCGCGGATAGCTGTGGTTTAGCCCGGATAAACTCAGTTGCTTCAAGGTTTTGAGCAATCACCACGTCTGTCTCATTATTTTTGATGATCATACACGTTTGTAGTAAAAATTCTAGTCCTTAATTTTTCAAGCACTAAAGTGCTTACTACGAACCTGTCAAAACTTTTGCAACAGCTCATTACAGCTATAGCTAGCTTAAAACAAAGTAGCTAAACGCAGATATGGCGATCGCAATTGGTAATCGACAAATTTCAATACAACAGATACAAAAGCACGTCAACCCAGATCATTTACCAAGCTTCTAAGGTAGACATGCTTTATTGACTGCTGTTTTAAACCACATTTCGCAACAATTCTATATAGAGAAACGTTGCAAAAAGAGCACAAACTTTTTTAGTCACTACCATGCTACGGTTAACTCATTGGTTCTGAAACATTTTCGCCTGCTATTTGCTCTTTAATAGAACGCATTTCTGCGGCTAATTCTTTGCGAGTGGAAGCTTTAAGAAAATAGCGAAAAACAGACCAAGTTACGTAACTAATTCCAACCAACTCAAAAAATGGAGACACAAGCGGAATATCATTTATTGCATCTACTATTGCCAATAGTATCCTGAGTCCAGTAACCCCCACCACAAGCAAAGCAAAGCTAATAACTGGCAGCTTGTATTCATTGAAAAAGTTGACTACGTATTTTGGTAAGCGTTCCAAAAAATTAGAAATTTTTCTGCCGATTTCTGATACTCGGTCACTAGATTTATTAGCACTTGGTAGTGTTGACAAATTCCCTGGCTCTGAACTTTGAAGCGTTGTTATACTATTTGGTGAGGTAGCATCAACGAAGTCTGATTGCTGTACTTGGCTTTCCATAGGTTATAAGAAAAAATTATTTCTTCACAAATGTAATAATACCATTTCTACATTTTTTACTCTAATTCTCATCAGCCTCTTGGAATAAGTTTTCTCTCTCTCAAAGGTTATAGGATAAAATTTTAAAAATCTTAATTTTAAATCAATAAAAAATCTAAAAATTTAGATTTTACTTTATTTGGATATCTTGTCTAAACTAATACGTTTAAATCGTATATTTTGTTGGTGGTTTTCTTTATTTTTTATTTCATGTTTATTACTAGTCTGTGCGGCACAATAATATTTCAGATAGCATCATATTCTGTAAAGTTACATGGATGGAGATTATTAGTTACCACATTTGATTGAACATTTTAACAAGATTAACTTTAAAATTTTTCAGATTTTTAACTGTTATTTAACATCTAAAAACTTCAATTCTGCTTACCCGTGATCATAAACGCTGCCCAGTAGTAAGGATGATTATAAAGCTTTTTCTCTGATACCATTTTACTACTTCTATATAACTGAGTTGCCAAGTAAGCTTTAATTCTCAATTCCTCTGGTTGCAAGTTATTTAATAAATCTTCATACCATTTTGTCAGTTCTCCAGCAGTTAGTTCTTTCAGCCACACTGTTGCTTCTGCTAAAGCATTAGTTGCCAATTTGTTTGGCTGTAACCTGCGGTAAAACTCTATCATCACCAAGGCGCTAGCAGATGATTCTACAGTCCAAAGAGTACTAACTACATGAGGAACTCCTCGGCTCAGGAAACTACTGACTAAACCTACATATTCAGTGCTGATATTGTGGTTACTAGTACTTATATTTTCACAAGCAGACAGAGTAACAAGGTTAAAACTTGCGAGATTTTTTTGGTGGATTTCTTCTAAGGTCAGTTTGTCTTCACCTGCTAATGCCAATTTTGATGTTTTAGGCTCACTCAAATTGTTAGTAACATGACCAGTAAAATGAAATATATTGTAATCAGCAAAGGCATTTTCTACAAGATTTTTTGTGGCTTGTGTTCCTTGAAGCCGCTGGGTATTATCGAACATCTGACTAACAATTTCAGATTCCAGTTTGGCAAACTTCAGTTGAGGATAACCCACACTATCTGGATATTCAACACTAAGTAATAACTGATTATGCCACTGTTTAATATTTGCGGTTTTAATTGATAAACCTACTTGAGCGCTAGGCAAATAAGAAATTGTAAAATTCGCCTCTATATTCAGCAACTCTTCCTGGGATAGAGAAGAGAGATGGAAAAGTGCGTGAATAGGCAATCTGTGCAAGTCGCGGTGGAGAATTAAAATCAGTTGGGTGACACCTTCAAGTTCTTGTACAATTGTGGAAATATTCAGGATGTTTTTTAGCTGCAACAGCTTTTCTTCCATATCCACTCGCCAGGAATGTTTAGCTTTACTTTCTTTATCTTGGGCAGTATTATATTCCTGGTATTGTTGATGCCAATCTTCCAGCCAATCTTCAAATTCAACTAAACGTCGCGCCGCTTCGGGTAGGGGTAATTCATTAAGACGTACAGCAGTTTCACCTGAAGATATTGTCCCGACATCTTGTATGGGTGTAAAGAGCAAAATTGGTGATGGCGCTCCATCTTTAAGAATGAAAGTGTGTAAGGCGGCTGGGCTGATATGCCAGTAAACAATTGCTGTTGTGGGATTGAGTAGTTGTTGAACTGCACCATAATTGAGTGAGGAAATCTCGTCACTCCAACCAAAAAGTAGCCAGTTTAAACAAGCATTTTTGCCTTGTTCTGCCATTTCCCAAGCTTCGACTAAATCACCCGACTCCACAGCTAAATCAACTGCTAATTGACCAAAGCCTGAAAATTTCAAAGCTAGCTGTTTTTTACTTTCATCAGAGCGAGTTGCTTCACTTAGCAATTGTTGCAATAAATCTGTGCCGCGTTGTTGTAATTCTGGTACTTGTGTTGTTTGTCCCAAACCCACAAGCACTTTGCTTAGAGATTGCAAAACCTCCAAATGTAACGGAGCAAAATCTTCTGATGTGAGGGTTAACAACGCCTGGTGATATTCAGCTACAGCTTTGCGCCAATCATCGCGAGGTTTGGGATTTTTCTTTCCTTGCTCGTAGTAAATATTACCGATCGCCAGATGCAATCTACCCCAACCTTCTGGGTGGGTATCTGGGCGCAGATGTTTCAAACCTTCCTCGTAGCTGGCTAATTTCCCCTCATAGCCTCCTTGTTGCAGGGCGGTACTCCCGTCGAGATTAACTAAATGTCCCGCAGCAGTTCCTCGACCAATCCAAGCTTCCCAATAGTCCTGTTTGATTTGCAAAGCACTGTCATAGCAGGCGATCGCTTCAGTATATTGTTCTAAATGAAACAGTGCGATCGCCTGGTTATACCAAGCTAAGTGAAAGTCGGGTTTAATTTCTATGGCTTTGCGATAGGAGGCGATCGCTTCTTCACGCCGTCCTAAATTGTCTAAAGCAATACCTCGGTTATACCAAGCTAAGTAAAAATCGGGTTGGTCTGATAGTGCTTTATCCCAAGAAGCGATCGCTTCTGGCCATTTCCCTAAATTAAACAGTACTACACCCCGGTCTATCCAAACTTCGTGGAATTCCGGTTGAAGTTCTAGCGCTCTGTCGTAAGATGTGATCGCTTCTTCATATTGCTCGCCTACAGCCAGGGCTATACCCCGATAATACCAGTTTTCTTGGTCTTCTGGTTGCAGATTTAGGGCTTGATCATAACTAGAAATTGCTTCTTTAAGCCACCCTAACTTGAGCAGAGCTAAACCCCGGCTAGACCAAGCTTCTTGATAATCCGGCTTGATTTCTATGGCTTTATCAAACGAGGCGATCGCTTCTTCAAAGTTTCCTAATTCTCCCAGAGTTCCACCATGTTTGTGCCAAGCTTTGTAAAAATCTGGTTTCAGTTCTATGGCTGTTTCGTAAGCTGCGATCGCCTCGGTAAAACGTTCTAAATGAAATAGTGTTAAACCTCGATTAAACCAATATTCGTGATAATTTGGCTGAAGTTCTATAGCTTTATCGTAAGAGGCGATCGCTCCTAACAAATCGCCAGTTTTGGCTTGCTGAAGACCTTGATAAAACCATGCTTGATCTGAAGCAACAGCATTTGATTGATGGGTCTGTCGCTCAATTGTACTAGGGGTATTGCCCGTTTGAATTGCTAGATTAGAAGCCAGTTGTTGAACTAAATTCGTACTCTGATCCAACCTCATCCACAACTCATCTAAAGTGTATGCCACATCTGGTTCTAAATTTACCAGCGAGTTATCCCAGGTTGGCTCAGTGGGAGTAATGAGATTTGCTGCTTTTGTTGATCTTGGAGTTGGGGTATTCTCCTCTTCATACCCCCACCTTAGTTCGCCTAAGTTGGTGATTGAATCTTCTTGTGCAGGGACGAGGAAACCTGCTGGTTCTATAGTTTGGGCATCCTCTTCATACTCCCCTCTTGCTTCTTCCAAGTTATCCGTCAATATTTCCTCAACAACAGCTTTTTCTGGTGCTGGTGCTACTGTCTCGGCAACTTGATCATCATATTCCCATAACTGTTCGCCTAAGTTGCGAATCAGTTCTTGCCCAGGAGATGTCGGTAGGATTTCTTCAGGCGCTACGGTTTCGACAACATCATCATGCTCATCATATTCCCATAACTGTTCGCCCAAGTTCCGAATCAATTCTTGCCCAAAAGAGCTAGACAGGGTATCTTCAGGCACAGTGATTGCGACACCATCTTGCGCCTCATCGTTTTCATACTCTATGGGTAGTAAGTTTTCTGCGGGTAAGTTCTGCATTAATAACCGTGTACCAATGTCATAGGCAAGGTCGCCTATTCTACCAACGTCTAATTCACCCAATTGCACCATCCGCGTTGCTAACTGATGGTTCGGTGTAGATGAATTTAGCAATGTTTCGCCAAACATCTGCAACCAATCTATCCAGCGCTCAGCCGGAACGCGATTTTCTAATCGCCGCAGATAACTCAATACCCATTGCTGTCCTCGTTCTTGATGCACGCCTTCCAACAACTGGGCAAACAACTGTTCCAGATCCGCATTGGTTAGTTCTGGTAGTGATCTTATGAGCTTGTGCCGCCTTGCACCCTTCAGAGAACGAGTCTGCTTACTGCCAAAGGGGCGCTTCCAATATCTATTAAGCCAATGCAATAGCCGCCTGAGCATCTGCCGCACTCTTGGATTTTGTTTCTCCTAGATTGTAGCCATCGTTGTGTTAAAAAAATCATGAATTACGTAAAAACCCACTATATATGGACAACGCTGTCATCATAACTGGCAAAAAATACACAAAACTTAACTAGTACTCGCTCTGGGGGGAAGCAGGGGGAGAATAAATACTGACTCTTGACCCTTGTACAGACGCGATTAATCGCCCTTGTACAGACGCGATTAATCGCGTCTCTACTCTTGACTCTTGACCCAGCACTCCTAAACGTTCACCGATTTGATCAAATTTCTGTTTGCTCTGTAGTTGATTGACCAGCAGTATAGAACTGATTCAACAATGCATCGACAATAATTTGCGGATCATCTGTCTCAATTGCTAGTTGTTGGGCCATCTGTTGGCGTAAGTTCTCATCTTGCTGCAACATCATAAATAATTCTTCTAGGGTGACGCTTTGGTATTCTTCTTCTGGGGCGTTTTCTGTCCCATCTATTTCTGTGATTACTGGTGAGGTTTCTTCAAGCGGCATCATACTGAGATGATCTGGGCCTTCGTATTCCCAAATTGGTTCGCTTTGATTGCGTGTCAGCATTTGCATCCCAATATCATAGGCAACATCTCCGATTTCGCCGATACCCAACTCGCCTAGTTGCACTAACCTCGCAGCTATTTCATTATTAGGTGTTGGTGATGCTAGCAATCTTTCACCAAAGCGCCGTAACCACTCGACCCAGCGTTCAGTGGGAATGCGATGTTCAATATTATGCAGCCACTTCAGTGCCCATGCTTGCCCTCTTGCCTGATGTACTCCTTGTAGAAGTTCATTGAAGAGAAATTCTAAATCTGTATCAGTTAGGGGTGGTGCTGGTTGTTTTTGCACATCCCTCTTAACTTTCGAGGCAGTCTGTTTTTTACCAAACAAGCGTTGAAAAAGCCTTTTGAGCCACTGAACTAGCCGCCTGAGCATTTGCTGCACCATTGAGTATTGCTTACCCTAAGATTGTAGCGATCGCAATGTATCATAACCTTACTCCCATCAATAAAATGTGTAGACGGGAATTTCCTGATCTCTTCTAGGGTATGACAACATCTACAAAGCAGCTCCAACTGAGTATATTTATAGCGGCAGACTTCTGGTGGAATTAGTTAAAATAGTGAAATACCAAACTCGACTCGGTGCTACTAATCAACGTTAAAAGGCATTGAAGTCCATTTCTCCATGTCTTACGAACCCCTGCACCACAAGTATCGCCCCAAGAGTTTTGCTGAACTGGTGGGCCAAGAAGCGATCGCTACCACCCTCACCAACGCAATTCAGACAGCTAAAATTGCCCCTGCCTATTTGTTCACTGGCCCAAGAGGTACAGGGAAAACTTCTAGCGCCCGCATTTTAGCCAAATCTCTCAATTGTTTAAAAAGTGACAAACCCACTGCTGAACCCTGCGGCGTGTGCGATGTTTGTCAGGGAATCACCAAGGGTTACTCCCTAGATGTCATTGAAATCGACGCCGCTAGTAATACAGGTGTCGATAACATCCGCGAACTGATTGAAAAGGCGCAGTTCGCTCCTGTACAGTGTCGCTACAAAGTTTATGTGGTGGATGAATGCCACATGCTCAGTACTCAGGCATTTAATGCGCTACTAAAAACACTAGAAGAACCACCGAAACATGTAGTTTTTGTATTGGCGACAACCGATCCACAGCGAGTATTACCAACAATTATTTCGCGCTGTCAGCGGTTTGATTTTAGACGTATTCAGTTAGAGGCGATGGTGAGACATTTAAGCGCGATCGCCCTTAAAGAAAGCATTACTATTTCGCCCGATGCTGTTACCTTGGTAGCCCAAATTGCTCAGGGAGGATTGCGCGATGCTGAAAGTCTACTCGATCAATTAGCTTTGTTATCGGGTGAGGTGACACCAGACCGAGTTTGGGATTTAGTTGGTACGGTAAGCGAACGAGACTTACTAGCGCTTTTAGAGGCGATCGCTCAAAATAATCCAGAAGCCGTTCTGGACTGCACCCGCAAAATTCTAGATCTTGGCCGAGAACCGTTAACTATTCTCCAAAATCTCGCCACATTCTACCGCGATTTACTGATTGCTCAAACTGCACCTAACCGCCACGATTTAGTTACTTGCACTCGCCAAACCTGGACAACACTAGTTGAGTTTGCCCAAAATTTGGACATGAGTACAATTTTGGCGGGACAGCAACACTTACGAACAGCTGAAGTACAAATTAAAAATACTACCCAGCCACGTTTATGGTTAGAGGTAACATTACTCGGATTGTTACCCAGTGCAACGAATATTCAGCCACAAGCCCCAAGTATCTCACCACGATTCAATACACCTGCTGTATCTTCATATCCTCCAGCAGTTGCTAAAAATCATGCAGTCTCTTCTTTGCCTTTAAATGAGCCGCAAACAAATCACAATTCTGCATCCCTAAACCATCATCCAGCAGTTGCTCACAATCACCCCATAACTTCATCTTCTCCAGATGAGCCGCAAACAAATCACAATGCTGCTAACTCATCACCACCAAGTCTAGAACCTGTATCTGTTCCGCCACCACCTGCAAGAATTGAACTAATAACCTCAGAAGTGGTTGAGACATCACAATATGACTTAACTCAGGTTTGGCAACAGGTGCTTAATAACCTCCAGCCAATTTCAAGGCGAGAACTGCTACGTCAAATGTGCCATCTGATCGAGTTTGATGGTGCTGTAGCTTGTATTGCGATTAAACAAGTATGGTATGAAAAAGTTAAATCTGATTTACCGATGATTGTGGCGGCTTTTCAGCAGACTTTCCAACATGAAGTCAAGGTAAATCTAGAAAAAGGAATTTCTTCGACCTCTACCTCGGAGAGAAAAGAGCCTCCACCAAAAGTTTCTACTCGTGTTCAGCAACCACCTACTCCCAGTTACGATATTCAAATCCCGCCTCCAGCACCAGTAGCGGAACCAACAAAGCAAGCATCGACAATAACTGAGCCTGTGGCGACAAATGGTGGAAGTGCAATAAAAACTTTGCCGCAAGCGCAACCCCAAACATCCCCTGCTAATTGGGAACCTGACGAAGTAGCGATCGCAGCTCAGCGCTTAGCAGAATTTTTCAACGGACAAGTCATCCGCTTCACAGAAGATACCACAGAGTTTTCTGACTCCATGACTACCCCTGAGTGGGCAGAGGAATCAGAAGTTGATGATGAATAACAGGGCATTGGGGACTAGGGACTGGGTATTGGGAAAGAGAATTATTCTTTTGCTCCTCTGCTTCCTCCCCAGTCCCCAGTCGCCAATCCCCAGTCGCCAGTCCCCAGCCCCTAATTTCCAGTCCCCGTATGCACAGTTTTCACCCATTTCAACCGCTTTGGTCTTACCGACATTCTGGCTGTGGTACTGCTCATAACCAATAACCAGTGCAACATATATAAATTGCCACGTAGTGTCTGAAGCAGCAATAGTAAGTACGTATAAACCTGGAATTTCTGATCTTGACGTATCCGCTTCAGACCTGTATACATCCCGACCATTGACATAGTTACTGACAAGCCAGTTACGGGAGTGAGCATTGGGGGGCGATGCCGGGCGATCGCCATTAATAAATCTGGTACTGTTGCTGTAGGCAAGATATACATAATCAGCATAAACATCAACAGATCCCAGGTTTTGCGCCCTCCCATGCGGTTTTTAAGAATCAAAGCCCAGTAATCTAAATAGCGCTGATATCCGCCTTCTGCCCACCGATTACGCTGATGCCAGAGTGCGATCGCCGTCGTCACTCCTTCTTCTTGCACCGCTGGGTAGAACACACATTCAATATCCCATTTCTCCAAATGTAAGCGGATTGTCAAATCTAAATCATCGGTGATGGTTTCCTCATTCCATCCACCACAGCTATCTAAAGCTGAACGTCTCACAAATTGACCGTTACCCCGTAGTTCACCGATTCCACCAAGGGCAGTCCGCTGTTGTTGGAACCAGGTATCAAGCGCCATTTCTGCCATTTGACCCTTAGTCCAAAAATTTTCTTTAGCGTTGGCGATCGCTTTTCGCACCTGCACCGCCCCCACCTTTTCTCTTTGAAATAACGGTATTACCTGTAGCAATAAGTCTGGTGTCACTTGGGCATCAGCATCAAACACTGCTATAATATCGCCCTTTGTCTGGGGTAGTACCTGATTCAACGCTCCCGACTTGCCGCCACTTGCTTCGGCTGAGCGTCTAAGTACCTTAAGTTGGTCGTATTGCTGCTCCAGTTCTGCTAGTAACTGTGGCGTGCTGTCGGTACTGTGATCATCAATTATCCATACTTCGTACTGCCCATCTGGATATTCCAGACTACAGAGATTTTTGACTAATTTAGCAATTACCGCTTCCTCGTTTTTTGCTGCCACTAATAAAGAAACATAGGGCAAATCTCCTTGCATTTCTTTAGGATAGTGGCGAGGTCTGGTAAACACTACCACCAAGGCATGAAGTCCTAAGATAGTGGTCAATCCCAGGATAAATATCGAACCCCAAGAAGCTAAATGTAATGCGATCGTGCCACTCCAGACGATTGTTAAAACTAGAGCGGCTTTACGTCTACGACCTTGAAACCGGGATGTTAGAGACACGGTATCTGTCTCTATCATTGACTCCTCGTCTACTGATAGGTCAGATAACAAGGAGTTGAGCGGATCAAGCTCTTTATAAGAATCTTTTTCGGGCCAGGAATTCGCTGGCATAGGTTACTTGATGCAAAAAGCAGTATTAGTCTACACCCATAAAGAAGCTATAAATTATACAACACCAAGTTTTGCAACCTTCAAAAACTTTTAACCTTTCGTGAGATTGGTGATAATTGTTTACCTCCTGAAATCACGATCAAACTTGCAGAGTCGCCCATTAGTTAGGAACTCTGGGTTAGGCAAAGTTATGGCAAGGTAACAGTAGCTTGTCGTTGACATATGTGGCAATAACAACACTTATCGCTTTTGGGCGAAGGTTTTTAGCGTCATTGCCCTTAGCTTCGATAAAAGCCAATGCAGCCTTATTGTAACCGACATTTTCACATTTCTTAGTAGTAACTTCGGTAATTAGCCATTGATCATTGAACACAGTAGACAGAAGTCATTAGATATTCTCTATCCCCTGCTTCCTCCGCTCCCCCGCCCCCCTGCCCATTGGTGTCAATTTCAGCTAAAAATAGCTTTACTGTTGGCCTCTTCACCCGCCAGAGAATTCATTCTCTGGCTAATAGCAAAAGTCTACTCAAGTAGACTCAGGATTTTGGGCGATTTTTATAGTCATCTTTAGATGACTTTTGCTATGAGCAAGGAACTTGGGTTCCTTGTGGGATATGTATTTCATGTTAAGTTGACACGTATGTTCCCTGCTCCACTCCTCCTCACCTGCTGTGTGCAAATACACATTTTTTGGGAACACTATTGAAAACTACTAATATCCCCAGTTGTCAAATAACTTGAGGAATATTCAACAATGTCTCTAGAGCAAATCCAGCCAGCCACTCAACAACAAGCTAGTGTCTACTTACCTTACATTCAAGGCGCTAGGCGCAATTTCTTACCTTATGCCATCAGTCTTTATCAAAAAGGTGTTTTGGAAGGGCATCGAAAAATAGAAGCCAGTGAGCATATTCCCTTTGTTGCTACCTGGAATGTTGCTACTCTACCGTCAGACTTAACGCGTTGCCGAGTTCAGTTTGATGGTAATGCTGACCTCAATTACGAATTGATGATGGCCAGTTTCGAGTTTATTAATTTTTTAATTGAACTTATGGACAATTATAAGCGCCATCGCATAACTGATTTTTCACAAGGGTTTTACCGCAAACTACTGCGTATAGAAGAATAAGGGAATAGAGTACAGGTTATAGGGGACAGATTATTTCTGACCATCTGTAACCTGTAACCTCTCAACTAACTCCAATTCCTGTGATTCATCATTACTTAAAAAAGCAATGTATCATATTACTTTTTTAAGTAGTTATGGAAGAACTAAAAAGTTTTTTTGGTGTATGGTGTTTGCTGCTGTACTTGGTTTGTTAAGAAATTGCTAGAAAGAATCTACAGAGCAAGCAGATTTAATAGTTATACCGCGAGTCCTCGGTCGGGGTGCGATCGCAAGGCAAGTTTGTTGATATTCAGGCAAGAAACACCATGACTGAAACAGTTGAAACTCAGATTATTAACGTCGAAGAACGGCTCAGGCAGGCAATGCTTGCTTCTGATGTAAACGTTTTGAATGAACTACTAGCCCCCGAAGCTATCTTCACCAATCATCTTGGAGAATTATTAGGAAAACAAGATGATCTAGCCGCCCATGAATCTGGTTTGATTAAAATACACGAATTGAAACCTTCTGAACAGCATGTTCAAATACATGGAGAGGTAGCGATCGTTTCAGTCCGAATGCAATTGTCTGGTAGTTATAATGGCAGCCCTGCAAATGGTGACTTTCGTTTCACACGAGTTTGGGCTGTCTCTTCGAGCGGAACTTGGCATATCGTTACTGCCCATATAGGTATGGTGGCGTGAACATTGGGAAATTCTGAAGCGATCGCTTTTTTGATCAATGAAAGTTCGATTTGACTCCTGGTTGGCATCACAGACCACAGCGATGCCAGCAATAACAAATTTGGATATTTCCCTTACTGAAAATAGCTCCTAGGAAACCTCACTTTGTGAGAGCAGAAGGCTTTCGCCAGAACAAACTAGAATTAGTAAACACCGAACTGGGTTCTTCTGACTTTTGAAATTAGGAGTGCATGTGTGCCAAAATCCCCTAAATATTTGCTGATTGGATCAACCGAGACTTACAGCGGTAAATCTGCAACTGTTCTGGGTTTGTCTCATCAGCTACAGCAAAAAGGACTGGACATTGCTTACGGTAAACCGTTAGGTACTTGTTTAAATGCATCTGATGGAAGCGTAATTGAGGAAGATGTCCAGTTCATTGCTTCTAGTCTCAATCTGCCGGAAAACCGCATTGCACCCACAATGCTGGCTTTGAATGAAGCCAATGTGCAAAAACGCTTATACGGCGAAGACAAAACTAATTATCAGCAGTCTCTCATTCGGCAATATTTGCAAATGTGCCGAGGAGATTTAGTCTTACTAGAGGGGCCTGGTGATTTGTCAGAAGGCAATTTGTTTGATTTGTCTTTACTGCAAGTGGCTGAGGTATTGGATGCTGCTGTGCTTTTAGTAGCCCGTTACAAATCGCTGCTTTCAGTTGAGGCGCTATTATCTGCGAAACAGCGTATGGGCGATCGCTTAATTGGTGTTGTCATCAATGATATCCCCACCAAACAACTAGAAGCTGTTGACACTCTCTTGCGCCCGTTTTTGGAACAGCGGGGTATTCCTGTATTGGCAATGTTACCAAACAGCGATTTGCTCCGTAGCGTCAGCGTTGGCGAACTGGTAAAGCAGTTAAATGCCGATGTTCTGTGTCGCAATGATCGCTTGGATTTGATGGTCGAAAGTCTAGCAATTGGCGCGATGAATGTCAACTCTGCTGTCAAGTATTTCCGTAAACGTCGGAATATGGCAGTGGTGACAGGAGGCGATCGGGTGGAAATTCAGCAAGCTGCTTTAGAAACTTCTACCCAATGCCTGATTCTCACCGGACAACTACCACCTCCCCCATTCATTCTCAGTCGCGCTGAAGAACTAGAAATCCCCATTTTGTCTGTTGACCTCGATACCCTGACCACTGTAGAAATCGTTGATCGCACTTTTGGTCAAGTGCGTGTCCACGAGCCGATTAAGGTTCAGTGCATTCGCCAGTTGATGAGTGAGCATTTTGACATTGATCGCTTATTATCTAAACTCGGTTTAACTCCCGCAGCAGCCTTGCCTTAACTCAATCAACTCAAACAATTGCGAGCATCCATGCTCAGTTATCAGTTAGAAGGCTGTATTTCAGGTGAGGGTACAGCTGGCACGCTGTCATCTCCCAGGCGACGGCGTGCTGTCTCCCTCCGCTCCATAGCCGGAACATGCTTAGTTGCAGCAGCTAATCCAAAAACAGGCATATTACCATAAATCGCCTTATATCTTCCCGGCTCGATTAAATAAGTTTCGTGCCAAATGCCGACACTGCCATCAGCACCAATAGCTCGATTAAACCTTTGCCAAGCTTCTAGATGTGGGTCTGATGGATTTCTAGCAAAACGCTCCAAATCCTCGAACGATCGCCAATATTGAAGCAGTCCTACCC
Source organism: Komarekiella atlantica HA4396-MV6 (assembly GCA_019359395.1). Taxonomy (GTDB): domain Bacteria; phylum Cyanobacteriota; class Cyanobacteriia; order Cyanobacteriales; family Nostocaceae; genus Komarekiella; species Komarekiella atlantica. Next base: position 17,216 of record JAHHHK010000030.1, on the reverse strand, counting down.
CTCGCCAGTAGATAAATGTTTCTCCTCCTAGAAACCCTTTGTCTGGATTCTGTTGAAGGCTGCGTAGCATGGGTGACATAGCTCTAGCTGTAGGAATCCATTTAGAGAAAGCAAAAAATTTATTGATTCGCATACCAATGAGAAACACAACAAAGGGTTCGTCAATCTCGGCGGTAAATCGCCCTGGTATTACTTGAGACATCTGCTATTGACTCCTTACGTTTTAGTTTATTATGCAAATAGTTGCATATAAATAATATTATGCAACTATTTGCATAAGTCAAGTAGTGAATTAAAAATTATGGCTTTAGCGCACGCAATACTGGCTGCTCTGATTGAAGCCCCATGTAGTGGGTATGATTTAGCAAAGCGATTCGATGGCTCTGTAGGCTTTTTCTGGTCAGCAAGTCACCAGCAGATTTATCGAGAGTTGTCGAAGCTAGAAGATCAAGGGTGGATCAGTTCTGAGACGATTCTCCAAGCAGCACGCCCAGATAAAAAGCTCTATAGGGTTACAGACTTGGGAGCACAGCAACTAAAAGAGTGGATTACTCAACCTTGTGAACCCACACCGATTAAAGATGATTTACTTGTTAAAATCTTTGCTGGGTATGTTGCCCCTAGCCAAATTATCTTGGCGGAGCTAGAACGTCATCAAAAGGCTCACCGAGAAAAATTGTCTACTTATAAAGATTTAGAACAGCGTTATTTTCAGAATCCACAAGAACTACCAGAATCAGCAAAATTTCGCTATCTAACTCTCCTAAATGGCATTACTTATGAAACGTATTGGCTAGCTTGGTGTGACCAAGCAATCGAGTTACTTAGCGAAACAATCGAGAAAATGTAGTATCGTTTGACTCAAATTGGCTTCGCACCTACACGCTGTTTGGTAAAATATCTGGGTCGTTTAATCTGATTATGTCCATCATTGAGCCAGTCAATAGACCTCATTAACCTCGATACATTAGCACAAGAACTAGCGACAATCCAGCAAACAGGTTCTAAACGAATTGCTTTACTGGGTTCTCGCCATGTGCCGATTACGCATCAGAATTTGATTGAAATGATGACCTATGCCCTTGTTTTGTCAGGGAATCGAGTCATTACCTCTGGGGCTATCGGTACTAATTCAGCTGCCATCAAGGGAGCAATGCGGGCTGATGCCAATTTGTTAACGGTAATCCTACCCCAAAGCTTGGAACGCCAGCCTTTGGAATCGCGCCAGCAATTAGAACAGGTAATGCATTTAGTGGAAAATCCTAGTAATGATAATCTGTCCCTTGCTGAAGCTAGTTACCTGTGCAATAAGGAAATTGTCTCGCGTTGCCAGCAACTAATTTGCTTTGCATTTCATGACAGTCGTACTCTGTTGCAAACTTGCCAAGATGCAGAAGAACAAAGAAAAGTGGTGACGTTGTTTTATTTTGATTAGTCATTTGTCTTCTTTTACAAAGTTGAGGCAGTCCATTGGCGGGGTTCCCGCGCATAAAGGAACTGCCGTTTGTTCGCATTTGGCGTTGGCGGAGCCATCTAAGGAAGCCTTAGTTCAGACTTTGTGCTTTGTCGTTTGTCTTACCCTGCGGGAAGCCGCTGGTGTGTCTGTGTGTTTGACCAATGACAATGACTAAATGAGTAGTGACTAATTAACTAATGACTAATAAGTAATGATAATTTTTTTGTATTCTATTGCTGCTGCTGCCGTTTTGATATATTTACCATTTTTGGTAGTAGGTTATGCCCGTGCGCGTGTTGGGTACGATACTTCTGCTCCTCGCGCTATGTTTGATAAATTGCCGCCATACGCTCAACGAGCTACTTGGGCACATCAGAACTCCTTTGAAGCATTTATGATTTTTGCAGCAGCTGCATTAATGGCATACGTAACGAGTGTAAATTCTTCTACAGCAACCGTGGCTGCGATCGCCTTTGTTGCAGCTCGCTTGTTATACTCGATTTTTTATATTGTGAATATACCCCTTTTGCGATCGCTCATGTTTGCCATTGGCTCTCTGAGCTCTGGCACTCTCATCCTTCTGAGCATCATCCAAGCCACTAGTTAATTGGGGACTGAGGACTAGGAACTGGGGAATGGAATTATTTCCAACACCTAATTCTTATTCTCTATTCAAAATCCAACATCTAACAATCCAACATTTGCTATGGCTTCTACTTATTCTTTTGACATTGTGAGTGACTTTGACCGACAAGAATTGGTTAACGCTGTTGACCAAGTTGTACGTGACATCAAAGGCCGTTACGACCTCAAAGACACTCAAACTACTGTCGAGTTAGCCGAACAAAGCATTAATGTTAGCACCGATAGCGAGTTTACCTTAGAATCTGTCCACAACATCCTGCGGGAAAAAGCTGCCAAACGCAACCTCTCCCAAAAAATCTTTGATTTTGGCAAAGTTGAATCAGCCAGCGGAAACCGCGTACGTCAAGAAATCAAACTCAAAAAAGGTATCAGCCAGGAAATTGCCAAGCAAATTTCCAAATTGATTCGCGACGAATTCAAAAAGGTACAAGCCTCAATTCAAGGTGATGCTGTGCGGGTTTCTGCCAAAGATAAAGATGACTTACAAACTGTCATCCAGCGGCTAAAGCAAGAAGACTACCCTGTTGCTTTGCAATTTACAAATTATCGTTAAAAAATTTGTAGGGTGGGCAATTGCCCACCAATTCCATCAATTAACAGTTATCAGTAAACGGTAAACAGTAAACAGTCAAGATAATTGGGTTTAAGGGGAACTACTAAGGGGGCGATCGCTTGCAACTGAAAAATAATAATCCAAAGCCAATGAGTGGCAGGTGCTATCTCGCGGGTTGAAATCCCCCGCCATCCGCCGTCAAGACTGATTACTATTGACTTTTAACAGTTATCAGTAAACGGTAAACAGTAAACAGTCAAGATAATTGGGTTTAAGGGGAACTACTAAGGGGGCGATCGCTTGCAACTGAAAAATAATAATCCAAAGCCAATGAGTGGCAGGTGCTATCTCGCGGGTTGAAATCCCCCGCCATCCGCCGTCAAGACTGATTACTATTGACTTTTAACAGTTATCAGTAAACGGTAAACAGTCAAGATAATTGGGTTTAAGGGGAACCACTAAGGAGGCGAGTACTTACAACTGAAAAATAATAATCCAAAGTCGATTACTGAAATAATCTATCTGGCGTGTTTAAATCCCCCAACTGTTTACTGTTTACTGTTCACTGTTCACTGATTTAATTATGCCTTTCCACCAATACTCTTTTGAAATGCCGGACGTTCAGACATTCGCCTGATATAGTTCAACAAGGCTGGGTAAGAACTGAGGTCTAGCTTCAGCATGATGGGAATGTAACTCAGGATAGACCCCACTGCCACATCGGCAACTGTGAATTCATTGCCCAGTAAAAAAGGTTGCCGCCCAAGAATTTCATTTAAGGGAGTTAATAAAATGGGCATCTCCCGCTCCCGATTTGCTTCCGTAAAAATCCCTGGGCCGAGGGTAGCGTTGGCAAATAATACCCACTGAGAAAACACAGCCCGCTCCTCTGGCGAAACTGGCTTACCATACTTATCCGCTAGATACAACAAAATTGCCCCTGATTCCCAAAGTTTAAAGTCTCCATCAACAATTGCTGGAACTTTACCAATGGGGTTAATTGCCAAATATTCAGGTTGCTTATGTTCACCTGCCTGCATATCAAGCTTGACAAATTCGTAGGGAACTTCTAGTTCCTCTAAATACCATTGAACAATTGATGCGCGACTACGAGCGCCACCATATAGTTTCAGCATAATTACTTACGACTAAAGAACTTTGTGAGTGTGAGAATGCTGCTTAACGTTATCTTCTTTAGTGACAACTCTAGCAGCATTTAGTACTCGTTTGCGCTCAATGGAATACTTAAACTCAGTGTAAGTTGTACCCAAGGGAATCAGAGATTTTGCTGATTCACGACGCTTGTAGGTACGAGCCGCTGCAAAGGCTCGTGCTCCAAATTCTTCCCCGAACTGAGCCGACTCTGGAAAACCATTTGGCAAGCGCAATGTCTCGCTGTCTAGTAGATTTCCCAAAGTTGTTGCAAAAGCCAGCTTATAGGACGTAGGAATGCCCTTTAACAGTGCTTCCAAAGCTGCGGAGGGGATGGGTTCTATAACTTCGATTTGATGAACTTCTCCATCTTCTTTGACGAAACATGTTGCCAAGCCGATCGCAATATAATCATCAGCTGTTAGATCCGGGGCGTTGGGATAAGAAATTGTAGTTGTCATCAGAAAAATTAGTAACTTGGTTTAACTGGTGTGGTTGAGAAGACTAGGGAAAGCACAGAGATGATTTTTGCATTCTCCGTGTTCCCTTGCCTTTGTGTTTTCTTTCCAATCTCTAATGAACGGCTTGTTGGCATTCTACCAAGTTGTCGCTCTTACTAATTGACTAGTCTTTAAGGTTGATATTTGCTATTTCTGGAATTCAACTTGGGGATGAAGTATCTATTACTAGGTTGGAGGATCAATTATTTATGTGCGGCAAAGACCTCTACTAGTTTGAGCTTAAAGTCAGCATTGAGATAGGTTTTAAGTAATGATAAAGACTTTATAAGTTTAATAGAGTAGTAAAACCACCACCATAAAAAACTACAGTTTGATTTCACAGAGTAGGCAAATCAGGCGAGATAATATGAATAGTCACTCATTTTTAGCTTCTGGTGTCCCGCAAAGTGACCGTTATGAATTTGTTATAAATAGTACAATTAATACTCAAAAACATCGGGCAAACAATAGCGGCGAATCTGCTGCAAAAGACAGTAGCTTACGCTCTCGTGCTTTGAAGTCAGCTCAACAAGGAAATTATACTGAGGCGATCGCCCTCTTAAACCAGCTAATTCACCGCCGTCCCCACAATGCTGTTGATTACAACAACCGCGGACTAATTTATTTTCAAAGTGGTGAAACGCAAAAAGCGTTTTGTGACTACAATACCGCACTACAACTTAATCCCAAGTTGGCTAGCGCTTATAATAATCGAGCAAATTACTACGCAGCCTGTGGTGAATTAGCAGCAGCGATCGCCGACTACGATCAGGCGATAGATTTGAATCCTAGCCATGTTCGGGCTTGGATTAACCGAGGTATTACCTTACGTGACTTAGGGCAATACGAAGAGGCGATTGATAATTTTGAGATAGCACTGCTTTTTGGTCAATTAGAAGCTCATATTTTGGCAGAACGCGGTAGAACTTATCATCTTTGGGGTGACTGGAATTTTGCGATCGCTGATTATCATCGCGCCTTTACTCAACTGTCCTGTGCTGACAACAGTAGGGATGTTGCTAGTTATCGCTTACATTTACAACTCGAAAATTGGCTCAACGAACTACTATCTCCTCAGCATTCCAACTCGTAGATTAACTCTTTATAATTGAAATTTAATATTTTCTTTAGGGTGATAACTCTGTTAATTCAACTTCTGTTGTCTCTTTAGGAAACGCGATCCGACGCTGATTAGGGTCGAAACGGTAGCTTTGTTCTTGCATAATACTTTTAGCCTGGTGCGGATCAAAGTTACGGCTAAATTGCGCCTGCAAATTATTGACACGTCCTTCCATCAGCTTGACTTCAGTCTGAATTTCTCGCAACTTGTCTTGCTGTAACCAGTGATAAGGTAAAAGTTGTGTTAAAGCAGACGCCGCTGCTGCTGTAATTACAAGGTTAACCGCTATCTTTGCTGTACCTTCCAGTGCCATCACTTGGTAAGAACGTTGACGAAGGTGGCGCTTTGGTCGGGGAACAACCCGGCGTTTTTGTATGGGTTTTAGTGGGGGTCTGGACGGTTGAATCGCGTTCATGATGCTAAAAAAAGCCTCTTTGAGTGAAGGGAAGCACGGTAAAAAGCACCCTGGCACTAATTACTGCTTGATTTAGCAGCCATATTACTTCATTTTTTGGAAATTGCTACACGTATTGCATGATTTTAAAAAGAACCTGGCCTACGTACGTGCAATTTCAGCATGACTTACGACATAAAGCCACAAGTCTCTGGATGCACCCCGTACTGCCAGGATGATTGGTTTTATAACCGTTTTACATTGGGCGTTATTTGTAAAGTTCTGTGGCCAACCGCCAAGCTAGAACTCCTGGGATCAGCGCCACAACTAAAGCAATGTACACTTGAGTATCTGATATGGAAGACACTTGAGCGAGGTACAAAGTATCTAAAATAGGCATGGTTTGAAACCTCCTAAACTGAATAAATTTTGAACAGTTCGTTTACTACTTTTCCTTGTTTTGCCAAGATTGTGGAATATCTTGTTACAAGATGCAACAAAAGCAGTTATTTCATCTGTAGTCACTAGTTACTCTTTATTAGCAAAATTTATCAAACTCATGGATATGTATCTGGGTATCGACTTCGGGACGTCTGGCGCACGCGGTATAGTGATTGACGATGAAGCTTGTATCCAGATTGAGGTACGTTATGCCTTTGAGGATTCAGCTATCTGTGACATGCCAGATTTTTGGCAGAAAGCTTTATTTGAGCTTTTAGAGCAAATACCTCAAGAATTGCGGCGAGAAATTAGGGCGATCGCAATCAATGGTACATCCTCTACAGTGTTGGTATGCGATGCTGTTGGTAAGTCTGTAGATGCCGCACTGTTGTATGACGATGCGCGGGGTTCATCTATGCTAGAGCAGTTGAGGAGCGTAGCACCCCCCAATCATAACGTGTTGAGCGCCACCTCCAGCCTTGTCAAGCTTTTGTGGATGAGGCAATTATCCTCTTTTAACAACGCTAAATATTTTCTACATCAAGCCGACTGGCTGGCGTTTCTTTTGCATGGGTATTTAGGTGTTAGTGACTACCACAATGCTTTAAAGCTGGGTTATGACGTGGAACAGTTAAAATACCCAGAATGGCTGGAAAAGATGCAACTATCAATTCAGCTACCTAAAGTTTTACCTCCTGGTACTCCAATTAGTGAAGTGCGCCCGGAAATTGCAGCTAATTTGGGTTTGCGTCATGATTGCCTGGTATGTGCTGGTACGACTGATAGTATTGCTGCTTTTATGGCCAGTGGTGCGAAATTGCCTGGTGAAGCAGTGACTTCTTTAGGTTCAACGTTGGTACTAAAACTTTTGAGTCATACTCGCATAGAAGATGCGCGATATGGAGTTTACAGCCATCGACTAGGTGATTTGTGGCTCGCAGGTGGTGCTTCTAATACAGGGGGTGCGGTGCTCAAGCAATTTTTTAGTGAGGCTGAGTTGGAAAGCCTGAGTCATGAAATTGATGGCTCAAAAGCCAGCGAGTTAGATTATTATCCATTGTTGAAAGTAGGCGATCGCTTTCCCATTAACGACCCCAATCTACCCCCACGCTTGGAACCACGCCCAGATAATCCCATTAAATTTCTGCATGGTTTACTGGAAAGCATCGCTCGCATAGAGACACGAGGGTATGAATTATTACAAAAAATGGGCGCTGATAAATTGACCCGTGTTTATACAGCTGGGGGTGGCGCGGCAAATGACACTTGGACTGCAATTAGGGCACGTCATTTACAAGTTCCTGTAGTAGCGTCGGTTTATACAGAAGCCGCTTACGGAACCGCTTTGTTGGCAATGCGGGGTGTAGACACAAATATCTGAATATTTCACCAAAAATTGCGTTGCTTGCCCATTACCACAGCACAAATCTAAAATCTGAGTATCTGAGTGAATCGTTAAGCCTTGTAAAGCTAGTTTCCGAAAATGGGCTTCACCACCTACAATTAAGGCTGCTAAACGTGAAATTGCATCGTATAATCACTGATATTGGTAACTCCAATCCCTTATAATTGTTGCCATTGCATCTTGCCTCCCCGTTTAACTTTATTTAATAAAGATATATTGTTAACATTAGTAAAAAAGCTGATAAGATTTGGGGAAAACAATTGCTATGGGTCGTGTAGGCGTCTTATTACTCAATCTCGGTGGCCCCGACAAATTAGAGGATGTCGGGCCGTTTTTGTATAACCTTTTTTCCGATCCGGAAATCATTCGCCTACCATTTCGCTGGTTGCAAAAACCCTTAGCTTGGTTCATTGCCTCGCGGCGAACCAAAACATCCCAAGAAAACTATAAGCAAATCGGTGGCGGCTCTCCACTACGAAGGATTACAGAAGCGCAAGGAGAAGCCCTAAAAGAACAACTGGGTGATTTGGGGCAAGAAGCCAATATTTACGTGGGAATGCGTTATTGGCATCCTTATACCGAAGAGGCGATCGCTCAACTTACCCAAGATAACATCGAACATTTGGTGATTCTGCCACTGTACCCCCAATTTTCCATCAGTACTAGCGGTTCTAGCTTCCGGCTTTTAGAAAAACTTTGGCAAGAAGACCCCAAACTTCAACGCATTGAATACACCGTCATTCCTTCCTGGTACAAACAACCAGGTTATTTACAAGCTATGGCGGAACTCGTAGCTCAAGAACTTGATCAGTTTCCTAATCCTGATGAGGTTCATATCTTCTTCAGCGCTCACGGCGTTCCCAAGAGCTATGTTGAAGAAGCAGGCGACCCCTACCAACAAGAAATTGAGGAATGTACTGCGCTGATTATGCAGACCCTCAATCGCTCCAATGCCCACACCTTGGCTTACCAAAGTCGCGTTGGGCCAGTCGAATGGCTACAACCCTATACCGAGGATGCGCTCAAAGAATTAGGCGCACAAGGCGTAAAAGATTTGGTTGTCGTTCCTATTAGTTTTGTCTCAGAACACATTGAGACACTACAAGAAATTGATATTGAGTATCGGGAAGTAGCTGAAGAATCAGGAATTCACAACTTTCGTCGCGTACCTGCTCCCAACACTCATCCAGTATTTATTAATGCCCTGGCAGACTTAGTGATTGATGCGCTGAAAAACCCCAGTTTTAAGCTTTCCCAAGCCGCCCAAATGAAGAAAAGGGTGAAAATGTATCCTCAAGAGCGTTGGGAATGGGGTCTGACTACTAGCGCTGAAGTCTGGAATGGTCGGATTGCAATGCTGGGTTTTATTGCTTTGATCATTGAGCTGATTACTGGTCAAGGTTTGCTGCACATGATCGGAATTTTGCAGTAGGGGATTGGGCATTAGGTATTAGAGACTGAGAAAGAAGCAAGGAATCAAAGTAAAAAAGAGGAGACTCTTGATCTTTGACCGTTGACTCCTTGCTCCTAGTCCCCAGTCTTTAGTCCCCTACCTTTGTGATACCAGTCATACCACTGCTTAGCACTACGAACTGCAAACCACAGAAGGATTAAAGCAATTAATCCTCCTTGCCAGGGAGCATCAAAGGCAAAAAGTACTAGAGCAACGCCCAAAGTATCTTGAAGAAAGACTGCCCATAAAGGTAAGCCACGCAAGCGATAGAACCAACCAACTTGAACTAGCTGGAGTACCAAAGCTAACAAACCCCCAATACAGGCAATTAACCAGTTTGGCGTTGCTGTTGCTGAAGCTACTGCTAATCCCATGATTGCCCCTGCTAGAGGCGATAATAATAATTGAACCAGTTGGATTACTCTCTGCCCCACTAGCTTTTTTGAGGCAAATAGTTCAACTAATGACCAACTGGTAAGGAAGCCTAACAAGACTGGTGGGGAAATATGAGATAAGATTGGAACTTGCGACCAAAAGTTATTGCCCTGCAACAGTCCAATGATCAATAAAGGTATGCCTATTCTCATTCCTGCTGCCGCAGAAGCAGAAAGTGTCGCTAGGATTTCAATCATCAGGGCATCCCAAGAGCTAATAAATAAGCCAAGATTTGTTATTTATACTACCCATTGCTTGTAATTCTCAAAGCATAAATTAAGATATTTAGCAATGTAATACTAAATATTTTTAGTAACTTTACATATATCGTTTAACCAACACTTGCGTATTGTTTTATCAGTTAACAGTAAACGGTAAACAGTAAACATAATTGGGTTTAAGGAGAACAACTAAGGGGGCGAGTACTTGCAACTCAAAACTAATAACCTAAAGCCGATTAGTGGCAGGCGCTATCTAACGTTACATATATCGTTTAACCAATACTTGCGTATTGTTTTATCAGTTAACAGTAAACGGTAAACAGTAAACATAATTGGGTTTAAGGAGAACAACTAAGGGGGCGAGTACTGACAACTCAAAACTAATAACCTAAAGCCGATTAGTGCGAGGCGCTATCTAACGGGTTAAAATCCCCTAACTGTTTACTGTTTACTGTTCACTGTTTACTGATTTAAATTCCTAGTCTTTTATAAACCTCTTCTAAATGCCGTAAATGTTGCTGGGGGTCAAAACACAACTCTATTTCTGCTGGAGACAACTTTTGAGTAACACGCGGGTCTTTGCTAACCAAGTCATGGAAATCACCTTCTGGTTTGTTCCAAGCGGCATGAGCGTTTTCTTGGACGATCGCATAAGCTTCTTCGCGGCTGCTTCCCTTGTCTATCAACGCAAGTAGCACTTTTTGGCTGAAGACGACGCCACCATAACAATTGAGATTTCGTTCCATGTTCTCAGGATAAACCAACAGGTTCTTCACCAAATCGGTTATTTCTACCAACATAAAGTGCGTCAAAATGCAAGCATCTGGTAAAATGACCCGTTCTACAGAACTGTGAGAAATGTCCCTCTCGTGCCAAAGTGCGACATTTTCTAAAGCTGCACCGGCATGACTTCTGACAAGTCGCGCCATTCCCGTTAACCGTTCGGAACGGATGGGGTTGCGTTTGTGTGGCATGGCACTAGAGCCTTTTTGACCTTTGGCGAAGAATTCTTCAACTTCCAAAACGTCTGTTTTTTGCAGATTGCGAATTTCTACAGCAAAGCGTTCAATGGATGCCGCGACTAAGGCTAACTGTTGCACGTAGTCTGCATGGCGATCGCGGGAAATAACTTGTGTTGAGGCCGTGTCGGGTTTGAGTCCGAGTTTTTGGCAAGCGATCGCTTCTACACGTGGTTCAATGTTGGCATAGGTTCCCACTGCACCAGAAATCTTACCCACAGCAATAGTTTCGCGCAGAATTCTCAAGCGTTCTTGGTGTCGCAACACTTCTGCCAACCATCCAGCCAGCTTGAAACCAAAGGTGATTGGTTCAGCGTGAATACCGTGCGATCGGCCAGTCATCACCGTATGACGATGTTCCTGTGCCTTATGGCGAATCGCCTGAATCAAATCTTCCAAGCGTTGCAACAACACATCCAGACTGGCAACCAATTGCAGTCCTAAAGCCGTATCCAGCACATCCGAACTGGTTAAACCCAGGTGAATATAGCGTCCTGCATCACCTACATATTCATTGACATTTGTCAAGAAGGCGATGACATCGTGGCGGACTTCAGCCTCAATTTCTAACACCCGTTTCGGGTCAAAATCTGCCTTGGCCTTAATTTCCTCAACCGCCTGAGATGGAATGTAACCTAGTTCAGCTTGAGCCTCACAAACAGCTATCTCTACTTGCAGCCAGGTTTTTAGCTTATAGGCTTCACTCCACAGATTACCCATTTCGGGCAAAGTATAACGCTCAATCACAGTTCGGCACAGAATACAACCGTCATATTTTACAGTCTAATTAATGTACATCACTTTTTAACTCTGCTTTTTGCTCAGCTGTCGAACTACTTTTTAAACCAGATGTGATGATACTAATAGTACCGTCAGCCTCCATATATGCGAACTTCACTTCAGCCAAAAACTCCACACCTTGCTGACGTAACTTACTCATCAACTCATCTTCGGTGATTAATTCCCTTTGCAGATGGCGCTCAATCATCCGACCATTTTTTACCAGCAGCAGCGGTGGCTGATTTAGGAAACGCTGAAACTGGGGAAGCTTGTAACCTAACCAGTTAAGCAAGTAGCTCCAAAAAATCACGGTTCCTACCAAAATAGCGCCTTCCGTAATTGATGTATAGTTACTAGCCATCGCATTTTGAGCAGCTTCAGCAAATAGCACAACTACGAGTAAATCAGTAATTCCTAGGGTTCCTAGTTGTCGGCTAGGAAGCATACGTAACACTGTGAAAAGCGCCAAGTAGACCAGCGACCCGCGTATAATCAACTCAAAGACGCTGATGCTGGGAATAAAGATAGCCTGCCAATCAATAAACAACCATTTTTCCATTAGCGATTATTTTATTCATTCTTGAATAAAGTTTTGGTCAAAATCCGGGATGAGATTATCTATGATTTGATTGCATAACTAAATTTTGCAAGATGTTAAATTATTCAATAGACCTCTTGCATAAATGCTTAAATTGTCATGTTGAGCGGAGCGAAACATCTCGGAGATTCTTCCCTCCACTACGTTCTGGTCAGAATGACACTAATAGTTTTCGGACTTTTGCAAGAGGTCTAATATCTACCAACTAGGTAAACACAAATATAGCGTTTTCTAGTCGGCTGAGGTACAAATTTATCAGTGTTTATCTGTGTTTACACCGAAGTTCAGAACGGCGGAAGCCACCGCACCCTAAAAATTCGCGTAGCGTTCCGTAGGAAAGCAAGCTACCGACTTCTCTGTGTGGTTAATTACTTCTTCTATGTACCTCACTCTAGTGAAAACCGTTATATCTAGCATTTAGTAATTAAAATCTCTGATTTTTCCTTTTTTCTTTTAAACGCTTGGGTTTGCGAAAATACCGGATTAAGCGATTAATCAAGTTAGAAGATGGCTTTTTATTAGAAGATGACTGTACCTTTTGATTATGATCATTGGTCGTGTTACTAGAGAGAGGCATGGCATTCTTAGTTGGGACTATACCACTGCCATATCTTCTGGCATACACTTGGGTAAATTCTGCACCGAAGAAAAGAATCTGCGCGGCATAGTTAACCCAGGCTAAAATAACCACGAGCGAACCAGCAGCGCCGTAGGTTGAACCAAAACTGCCATTACCTAGATATTGTCCTAATAGAAATCTACCAATGGAGAATAAACTTGAAGTAATAACAGCTCCAATTAAAACATCACTCCAAGTAATTTTGACATCTGGCAGAACTTTGAATATTGACCCGAACAGCAATGTAGTTATAGCAAAGGAAACGATAAAGTTAACTATCCGCCAGATGAAATCGACACCAGGTATCATGTTGCTAAAGTATGTCACCAGTGCTGTTAATGCTGTACTAATTACCAGTGATACTAGAAGCAAAAAGCCAATACCTATAACCATTGCAAACGATAAAAAGCGCTGGCGAAAGATGTTGATAATACCGCGTCCAGGTTTAGGTTTTACTTCCCAAATTGTGTTAAGAGAATCTTGCAACTCGGTAAATAAACCAGTAGCACCCAATATCAGAACTAAAAAACTAATGATAGAGGCGATCGCACCTGTCTGTGGTTTGTTAGCATTTTGGATGGCTGCTTCAATAACCTCTGCCCCGTCTCTGCCAACTAAACCTTGAATTTGTTGGACAATTTCCCCTCTAGCAGCTTCTTCTCCAAATACTGCGCCTGCGATCGCAATTACAATAATCAACAACGGTGCGATAGAAAAAATTGTGTAATAAGCTAGTGCTGCCGCTAACCGTGAAGCTTTATCCTCATTCCATTCCTTAAACGTCTCTTGTAACAACTTCCAAATTGCCTGCAAACTCATCCAATCAGTCTCCTTCTCAGGGAATTTTACTTACTTCCTGATATATTTGATACTGATTTTATAGTTTATGTCATCATCCCAAGGGTGTTTGTGTAGCTTCCTTGAGGAAGAATTTAGTAGAATCTATGCTTTTACTGCATTCTATCGATTGTGCGATACTGAATTGCCTCCGCCACATGATTGGCTTTTAACTCATCTTCGCCAGCTAAATCTGCAATAGTACGCCCTACTTTGAGAACGCGATCACTAGCTTTTGCAGACAAGTCTAAGTTTTGGCATTGCTGAATTTGAGTATGAATGCACCTTGCTGTAAAATTTGTCGATAGAGTTATAGTACTCGAATTACGGTTTGTTCGCGTAGCAAAATGCGATCACGAATGTACTTCAAATGCACTGATAAATCTGATTCAGGATTAGTTATAAAATGCGATAAAACAAAATACTCAGCCTGCTTTACTTCCGAAACTTTTGGGGAGTATAACTGGAATCACTGTAGCGATAAAATTATCAAGTCCAATTCTCTAAAACTAAATTGGGTACTTGACAAAAGTCCCGATTGTTACGTGTGACTAGAATTCCATCGATAGAAAGAGCGATCGCGGCAATTCGTAAATCCTGCCGACCAACTTTAATCTTTTGATTGATTAGATTCGTATATAACGCTTGTGCTTCAGGAGTGAATCTTAAAACATTGAAGCTTTTCAAACTATCAAATGTTACCTGTAGTTTTTCATAAGCTGAAACCAAATCATCAGCATCCGCTCGTCGAATGACTTGAAATCGTCCACGAAGTTGTTCTTCGACAGTGACAATTGTAATTGCTATTTCGCTAGCATTAACAATATTTAGGCGACGAGAAATTTCTAAATTTCCTCTCTGAAAAAGAGAAAGGCTATCAGTATCGAGAATCCAAAGACTCAACTTGCTTCCCTCTATGTATCAGAATCAGCTACATTTTCAGCAGTATCCAGTTCTTGACGATATTCTTGAATATATTGCTGCACTGCGTCAAAGTCTGGATCATCTTTGAATACCCCGGCAAATTTCATCCAAGGTCTTTGAGATTGCTCAGATTGAGGTAATTTGATTTCCATCGGAATTACTTCAACTTTGTCCATTCGCTGAACTAAAAGCTGTTCTAGCATTAAGAGTGCCTGTTCGCGGGTTGCTGCTTCGACATGATACTGTGGAAGTTCCAAAATAGATGCGATCGCGCTACCATCTCCTCTAGTTTCCAGCAAAATATTAACTTTTAAATTTGCTGTCTGTGATTCTGCTAAAGTATTGATTTCCATAAAGTTTCTCACTTATTTATTAGAATCATAGCTTTAGTCTTGCTGTTCTAGCTGCTGATAACACCAACCATTTGCGTCAACCATTAACAGACTTAAGCCATCATAACAAGATTGCTACTGCATTCTATCTATCGTGCGATACTGAATTGCCTCCGCCACATGATTGGCTTTTAACTCATCTTCGCCAGCTAAATCTGCAATAGTACGCCCTACTTTGAGAACGCGATCGCTCGCTCTTGCAGACAAGCCTAATTTTCTAATTGCTGCTTCTAATAAATTGCGACTACCATCATCTAGCTTGCACCACTTTTGGAGATGACGACTTTGCATTTGGGCGTTGCAACGCAGATTTACTTCTTCTTGGAAACGAGTAATTGCGCGATCGCGTGCTTGTTGTACTCGTTGACGCACTGATGTTGATGCTTCTCCTGTGGGTTGTTGGGTAATTTCCTCTGGTTTCAAGCGATTCACCGCCACTTGTAAATCAATTCGATCCATTAACGGCCCAGAAAGCTTTGCCCAATATTGCTCACGTTGTCGTGGCGAACAAGTACATTGTTGAATGGTATCGCCATAGTAACCGCAAGGACAGGGATTAGTACTTGCTACCAAAGTAAATTGCGCGGGAAACATTACCGATTGTTTGGTGCGAGAAATCGTCACATAGCCATCTTCTAAAGGTTGACGCAGAAATTCCAGCACATCGCGTTTAAATTCCGTGAGTTCATCCAAAAAAAGAATACCCCGGTGAGATAATGAAATTTCTCCAGGGCGGGGAAAAGTACCGCCACCAACCAGAGAGGGCCCGGATGCTGAGTGATGCGGACTCCGAAAAGGGCGATCGCGTACCAATGAACCACGATTTTTCAATAAACCAGCCACCGAGTGAATACGAGTCACTTCTAAAGATTCAGCAAATGACAAGGGCGGTAGAATTCCTGGCAAGCGTCGTGCCAGCATTGTTTTGCCACTACCAGGTGGCCCCACAAAAATTAAATTATGCCCGCCAGCAGCAGCAATTTCTAAGGCACGTCGGGCATGAATTTGTCCTTTGACATCTTGCAAATCTGCGGAATGTAGAAACGTTACATCTAACGTCTCTACATCCATCTGCACAGGTTTGTAACGCCCTGGATTATTTAAAAAATTAACTACATCAGACAGATGTTTGCAGCCGTAAACAGCTAATCCTTGCACTACTGACGCTTCTTGTGCATTATCAGCAGGAAGAACTAAACCTGAAATTCCCATCTTTTGAGCATTAGCTGCGATCGGTAGGACGCCTGCTACTGGCCGCAAACTACCATCCAGCGAAACTTCCCCTACAAATAGATAATCTCCCAACAAATCAGCATTAACTTGCTCAGAAGCCGCCAAAATTCCCACACTAATCGGTAAATCGAAACAGGGGCCTTCCTTGCGTAAATCGGCTGGAGTTAAGTTAATTACAATCTTTCGCATCGGAAAGGCAAAACCTGCATTTTTCAGTGTTGCCTTGACCCTCTCTCTAGATTCTTGAATCGCTGAGTCTGGCAGTCCCAAGACAACAATTCCCGGTAGTCCCCCTGATATATCGACTTCCACGCCCACTTTAACGGCATCGATACCCACAATTGATGCACTCCAAACTCTGGCAAGCATTTCTTCTACAGCCCTAAACCTTTAGAATCTCTAGCAGATGAGTTGACAAATTGGCATGAGTGAAACCACAGACACGATTTTTAGCAAAATCATTCGGCGGGAAATTCCAGCTGATATTGTTTATGAGGATAATTTGGCGCTGGCATTTAAAGACATCCACCCACAAGCGCCGATTCACATCTTGGTTATTCCTAAAAAACCTATTGCCCAACTAGCTGATGCCGAATCTCAGGATCATGCTCTGTTAGGCCATCTTTTGTTAACTGTTAAACGGGTTGCTGAAGAAGCTGGATTGAAAAACGGTTATCGCGTTGTCATCAATACTGGTGATGACGGCGGTCAAACTGTTTCTCATTTACATCTGCATATCCTAGGAGGACGGCAGTTGAACTGGCCCCCTGGTTGATAAAACCTGATGAATCGCGTTTAGAGATGCGATTCATCACAAAAACAATTCACTGTCATAATCAAAATATATGTAATATTTCTTTACAAATCTCAATTTTGCCTCTAATGTAATAAACATAGGCAAGCAAACAACTCGCCTAATTCATTCATCAACAAACGCACTTATAAAACCATGACAGCAACCATTCAACAGCGCAGCAGCGCCAACGTATGGGACAAATTCTGTGAGTGGATCACCAGCACCAACAACAGACTTTACATC
>JAHHHK010000029.1 GCA_019359395.1 Komarekiella atlantica HA4396-MV6 | reverse complement strand
TAAGTGTTGTTGGTAATGACACTATTAGCTCATTACGCGTGCCACCAGATACAGTAGTACGTGTATGTGAACATAACACTGGTGGTCGATGCCGTGAGTATGGTTCTGGTGAGCATAAATTTGTTGGAAACGACTTTAATGACAAAATATCATTTATAGAGGTCAAGTAACCTCAAGTTTAGAGCGTATTCGTAAAAAAAATCTGGGGATGGGCCCATCAACTGGGTAAAATGGCCCGTAGCGGCGCTCGCTAAACTCAACGTATAGCTCGTTGTCAAATAAATGTGCGCTTCGCAGCTTGTTATTAAACATTACTGCTACCCATTTTCCGTGTTTACTGTTTACTGTTCACTGTATTATGAAGGTCTGTTGAATCTAGTAATTAATTCCTCCCGTGATAACTGTATAAGTAATGGTGTAAATTCTCCTGGGGATAAAGCTAATAATGGTTCAATAATTGCTTGAAGCTCGTTATCTAATGAACCAAAACGAACTTGTAGTAAATTTTCAACAACAAGGCGTTCCCCTTCCAGTTTTGCTTGTTCCCTGTCTTGTTGATAAAGTGGTTCTAGTCGCATAATTAAGTCCCTATCATCCTCTTCGGAATTTTGATTTACTCTCAAGTTTTGTCGCAAGTTATAGAGCAATTCTAGCGTTGCTCTGCGGAATAGGTGATTTGATGATAGTGCTTCTAATTCATCAATTGCCTTTCTTTGTACTGCTCCTCGACCGAGAATTCTTAACCATAGTGTTTCCTGAGTATGTGGTAACTGATGAATCGCAACTATTGCTGTCCGTAAAAACTCAGCCATAAAGTGTATTCCAGGCAACCAGTCTACGGCTTGAGTTGCACCAAATCCTGAAAGTAGTGTTGTTGATGCTGTTGGGCTAAGAATCCATAATTTGGGTATTATTGAGTCTAGGACAGAAGTGTTATTGCGATTTGCTTCCCGTTGTAATGCACCCCTAACTTCTAATAATTTTAACAGGCAATCACAAATTTCTTCTTTCGATGCAGCGTTTCGGAAGGGTTCAAAGATGGCTGGTGTAGCTGCAAATTTTCCTAACAATCCCAGTGTTTCTAAATTGAGGCTTTGTTCAGCTGAAGGAGAAAATAAAACATCAATTTCTCTAACTTCTCCCGCCACACGACTTGGAGCTTGTACTTCTCCATAAGGTTTTAGTAATTCTTCTAAATAGTCTTTTGCGAATTGGTCATGAATAAATCTAGTCATTCTATAATGCGTTTTAAATCTTGTAGAACTGCGGTGGCTGATTGATAGCGATCGCTAAAATGGTAGCAAACCATCTTATCTAAAATTGCCGCTAATTCTTCGCTAATTTTTGCTTGTCTCCACATCACATTACCCGTTTCGGGATCTGGCTGGAGTTCTTGCGGCGATATCCCAGTAATTGCTTGAATGCCAATCATTCCTAAAGCATAAATATCACTGCACAAGCGTGGATGTCCGGCGAATTGTTCTGGTGGCGTATAACCCCGCGTCCCGATGGCTATTGTTGCTAATTCAGTTTGCTCACTCGGCGGTTGTATCAATTTCACTGCACCAAAATCAATTAGTACTAGCCGATTATCTTGAGTGCGTCTAATAATATTAGTCGGCTTGATATCCCGATGAATCACACGATGTTGGTGAATAAATGCTAGAACTTCTAAAACTCCCTTTAGCATATCGATCACAAATGATTCGCTTTTTATGTTCTGCACAGGTGGTAATTCTTCACTCAGGGTATGTCCCTGAATATATTCTTCAACTAAATAAAATTCTTGGTTATCTTCAAAATAGGCAAGCAATTCTGGAATCTGATCATGTCTGCCCAAAACTTCTAAAATTTCGGCTTCAGTATTAAATAATCTGCGAGCAACTTGCAAAAATTTTGGATCTTGGCGAGCTGGCATTAACTTTTTAATTACACAAGTTGGATTACCCGGTCGCTGATGATCTTTTGCTAAATAAACGCGACCAAATCCACCTGCACCAAGAATTTTAGAAATTTTATAACGTCCATTCAAGAGGAAGCCACCAGCGGTTTTTTCTGGTGTATCAAGTTGGGGAATCAGATCAAGTGGGTCGGGAATTGCTGTTTTGTCTTCTAAGAGTATATTTAATTGCGCGATCGCCTCTTGCTGTTTTTCAACTTGCAGAATAATCACCTGAGTTTGCTGCTGAGTCCGGTAATTAGTATAAGCCATAACACTGATACTACTAGTTACCAAAGCGATCGCAGGCGGAATAATCGGTATCCATCCGGCTTGGAAGAACAAACCAACGCAGATTCCTCCTAAGATAATTAGGGTTGTACCTCCTACTACTAGCAGTAACAGAGGATGTTGCGATCGCCATGCTAAAGCACTACCTACTAATGACCAACTCCATACCCAAAGAAGTTCGGCCCAGTCGGGCCAGTACCAAATTAAGGGTCGCTGATCCATCACTGTACTGATGAGTTGACTAGCTATCTGTGCATGAATAAATACAGCAGGCATTCTTGCTGGTTGGTCTGGCAAAGTGCTGTAGGGTGTATAAAAGCCAGCTGGAGGAAGACTAGCGACCGTAGTGCCGATAATTACAAGACGGTCTTTGACTAAACTAGGGTTTACTTGATTGTCTAGGATTTGCGTCAGGGTTACTTGGTCGGCGAGGCGATCAGGATGATGGTAATTTAATAATATTTGATAGCCAGCCGCATCCAGACGTTGATAGCTGCCAGAATTAGCTTCTAGGCGTGGAAAAATAGTTTTACCTAACTTAAAATTCCCTTTTTGAGTGAAGTTATATTTAATGCCTTGTTTATCCAGATAATTAATAGCAATTAGTGAACCAAATGAAAATGGTGTTGTGCATTTTTTATCTGTAGAGTTAGCAAATAACAAACTACGACGGAGAATTTGATCATTCTCGTTGTCAGTAATTACATCGCTAAATCCTACATTATCTATAGGAAAATTGGGCGGTGGCGGAATTTCATATCTACCGTTACTGCTGAACAAGCAAGTACTAATGATATTAACTTTATTTTGAAGATTAGCCGCTAAATTTTTCTGGTCTGGGCGAAAAAGATATAAACCAATGACACGCGGTTGATGCGACTCTAGTTTCTTTAATAGCTGATTTATTGTACGGTCTGAGAGAGTCCATTTCTCTCGTTCCAGATCCTTTTCAGTAATTTTTACCAGCAAAATCCGCTGATTGTGCGCTTGTGTAGGACGCGATCGCAACATCTCGTCATAAGCTCTCAACTCCCAAGGCTGCAACCATCTGAGTTCACGAACTCCCCAGATCAAGGCGGTGACTCCTACACTCGTAACCAGAATAATTTGCAGCCAACTATTGCTAAGGGACGTTTCATGAGAACCCTTGTCTCTAAGGAACGCGGTACGGAGTTTTTCTAATAGTCCACTAATCACAGCGTTGCGGCGGTAGCCTGAATTGGGTAAATGCTCTAATTTAATTTAGCAATTTACTTGTTGATTCGAGGCTTAGCTTGTTATTACCCTTAATTACTCACTTTCGATTGATGCTATTGACAAAAATTTCTGTATATTTTTATACTAGTTTTTAGGGTTATTTAAACAAATAGCTGATATTGATTTGGGAATACTGACAAAAGAATGATTCGATTCTCACTGCAAATAAGGAAGCAACATGGGATTTACTGAAGATATTGCTAAAGTCTCTGAACATGTTCGTAACTATGCTGATAAAGCTGTTGGTGAACAGGCTACGAAGATGGCGCTGATTGTTCCCTTTTTGAGCGCTCTTGGCTACGACGTTTATGACCCCAATGAATTTAAGCCGGAATATGTAGCCGACTTTGCTATTAAAAAAGCAGGGCAGTTTGAAAAAGTAGATTATGCCCTAGCTATTAACGGTAATATTGTCATGATTGTAGAGGCAAAAGCTCATGGGCAAAAACCAGAAACACATGATGGGCAACTGAGTCGCTACTTTAATGCACTTGTGACAACAAAGGTTGCTATTGTTGCTAATGGTATAGAATACCGTTTCTTCACAGACTTGCGCCAGACTAATGTTATGGACAAGGAGCCATTTTTTGCTTTCAACATCCTTGAATATGATGCCAAAGATATTGATAACCTCAAGTTTTTTCACCGTGACCTTTTTGAAGCTACAGCTATTACTAGCCATGCTGAAGAAATGGTTTATTTAAAAGGTATGACTCATCTTGTAGGCAATCTTTTACGCTCTCCTTCCGACCAATTTGTTCGCTTTTTAGTGTCTGAACTTCGTGCATCTGACCCTAGATATGAACTTCAAGGGAATATTAATGCTAAGGTTATTGAAAAATTTAAGTCTATTGTTAAAAAATCGCTCCAGGGAAGTTTATTAGAATTAATGACCCGTTCACTTAGCCAAGAAATGGCTCAGTCTATCGAAGCAGGGAATGTTTCCCAAGCAAATGAAGTAGAAGCAAATGATGCAAGAGAGGAACCGGAGACAGCAGAAGAATCAAAAATAGTAACAACTGCTGAAGAACTCGACGCCTTTGAAAAAATCAAAGCTATTCTTAAAACCTCGCAGAACTACAAGCATGAAGTCCAATATAAAGATACTGTTTCCTACTTTGGCATAAATCTTGGCAAAACTACGCGGTGGTTTATGCGACTGTATCTATCTTCGGCTAAAAAGAGCTTTATTGCTCGGCTCGGTATAGATGAAGTTAAGTCATTAGCGCTAGATTTTCCAGTGCAGGAAGTACCAGCTTCGCTTGTAGAAACAGCATCCAAAGTAAGCATTTCCTCTGTGAATGATTTAGATAAGCTTGCGTCACTTATTTGCAGGTGTTATGAGGTAGAAGCTGCTAAGCACTAAGATTATTTCGGATTTATAATTTTGGAATTTGTAACGCACCGAATGTAGGTAAAAGTGCGTTATACTTGCTGCTTTCCATCTCAAATTACTCGTTTTCAGATGCTTGAACATCTTCAACAGGACTAGCAATTGCGAAGGAAATAGGATCGGTGGATTGAGTTGGTACTAAATGGGGTTGTTCAGGCGATGCTTGGATACTTGTATCACCCAAATAGGAGCCAACAATCTTATCGTAGTTAGAAGCAACGGCTAAAAAAGCCCCACCTAAAATATAGATAGGTAATGGCAGATTAAATTCTTGCAACCAGTCAAACAGTTCTGCCAAGGCAAACAACACCAAAAAGCAGGCAAGCCAAACCTTCATGTCTTCATCTCCTATATTGAATCTATAATACTAAGGTAAATAGCTTGCATGATACTTAAATGTGGAACACAACAGTAGACTTCTCGCAAAAGTCCTGTTTTTAGGCTCTTTTTCTGTGTCTCTGTCTTGAAAAGTTCTGTTCGCCGGAAGCCGGCGCTCAGACTTTCCGCTGCGCCTCTGCGTGAGGCAAATAAATATTTATGCAAGAGGTCTATTACCGTTCAAAACTGCTACCAATTTTTCAAGATGCGCTGTTTCATGGGTTGCCATCACAGATATTCTAATCCGACTTGTTGGCACTGTGGGAGGACGAATTGCTGGGGCAAAAATACCAGCATCTCTTAATTGCTTTCCAGCTTTCAGTGCATCTGTGGTGCTGTGTAATTGAAAACATAATATAGGCGATTCTGAAGGTAATAATTTGAGGTTAGGTAAATGCTGTTGGATTAACTTTTTCAAATAATCTATATTTCGCCATAATTGAACGCGGCGTTGTGGTTCTTGTTGCACTATCTTGATTGCAGCTAACGCCGCTGCTGTATCAGCAGGCGAAAGCCCAGTGGTATAAATCCAACTTGGTGCGCGATTCCGCAAAAAGTCAATCAACGTGGAACTTCCCGCCACATATCCCCCTAAGCTACCCAAGGCTTTACTCAAAGTGCCAATTTGAATTAATTGCCTTCCCGTACACCCGAAGTGTTCGACACACCCCGCACCTGTTTTTCCCAGTACCCCAGTGGCATGAGCTTCATCGACTAGCAGCATACAGTTAAACGCATCAGCTAGATCCAATAGTTCTGGTAAAGAACATAAATTGCCATCCATGCTGAAGACGCTATCAGTCAGAATCAAACAGCGTCGATAGTTTTGTCGTTGCTGACTCAACTGGGTTTTGAGTTCTGCAACATCACAATGGGGATATTCTACAATCGCTGCACCGCTAAGAATCGCCCCATTTTTCAGACTGGAATGATTGTACTGGTCAGATAAAATTAAATCCCGCTTACCCACTAAAGCAGCGATCGCACCTAAATTTGCTAAATACCCAGAACTAAATACTAGAGCATCTTCTGTTTGTTTGGTAGAAGCGATCGCCTCTTCTAATTCCCTGTGTAATTCTCGATGCCCACTCAGTAATCTAGAACCAGTACTACCAGTACCAAATGCTTTGATAGCAGCAATTGCCGCCGCTATCAAGCGCTCATCCCCAGCTAGTCCCAAATAGTCATTACTAGCAAAATTAATTACCGATTGCCCTGACAAAACCACAGTTGCACCCGGAAGCCCGTGGATTGCTTGTACTGAACGATACCAGTCGGCTTGATGAATAGTTGCCAGAGATTCCTCTAGCCAGGTATAAGGATCAGTGGGCATAGGGGAGTGAGGGCAGGGGGCAGGGGAAGAATAAATAAAATACAAATGACTCTTGACTCTTGTAAAGACGCGATTAATCGCGTCTTTACTGAACTTGTTCGCTACTGCTAAGATGGGCGATCGCTTGTTTAATCCAATCTTCCACATAGGCATCTTTCGGTAGTCCAATGTCTTCGCTTACCACATGCAAGGCGTGACTGACTTCATGGGCAGTATATCCCAAGGCGAACAGGGTCATTTGCACCTCTTCGAGAATTCCGGGGGCTGGACCACCTGTGGCGACGAAGAACCCGGCTGATTTGCGCCACTCTACTAACTTGCTTTTGAGTTCAAGACAGATGCGTTCGGCGATTTTTTTGCCGACACCGGGAGCTTGAATTAAGACTTGTACATTGCCTGCAATAATTGCCTGGACTAAATCTGGTAGTTCCAAAGTGTCCAATAGGGCGATCGCTAAAGATGCACCAATACCGCTGACGGTTAGCAAGTGGCGAAATAAATCGCGTTCTGCTGGCGAAGCAAAGCCATAGAGTAACGGTACTTCTTCACGAATTTGGTAATGAGTGAAAATTTGTACTAAGTCTCCGGTTGTGGGTAATTGCTGCGCTAACCGTTGAGGAATTTGCAAATCATACCCTAAACCATTTACTTCTAGAGTCAAGATAACGCGATTAGCGCCAATTGTTTGGATACCAGCAACAAGACCTTTAAGATAACTAATCATTTCAATAAACCAAAATATTTCAAACCTTCGATGATTCCACCTGCACAAAAACCATTTGCCAGGTAGCGGTGGTCAGCGGGATACTCGTTGTGCCATTGGAGTAGCTCTGGACGCGCATTCCCAACAATGATTCCCCGTTCGTTGCCTACAGCAAATAAAGCAATATCATTACCTGAATCACCACAGACAACTGTTTGTTCTGCTGCAAATTTCCACTTTTGGCGAAGAAACTGCATTGCCTGACCTTTATCGCTGGTACGGGGTACAATGTCAAGGTCAATACCGCTACTATAGATTAACTTTATATTTAATTTATATTTCTGCAACTCTGTCTCAAGTTTTGGTAGAACACTTGCAGCTGAATCTTGTTGCAGGAAAAAGCTGACCTTAAAGGGACGCTGTTCTGAATCTGGTTGCAGAGCTAGCTCAGTGTATTTGCTAGTAACAGATAATACTTTTTCTCTTTCCCAGCCTGGTGAAAGGATTTCTGACCAGTCTGAATCTGGAGTATCAGTACCATCAAGGTAGATTTCTGTACCCACTGAAAGAACCAGAGCATCAGGTTGCAAAAGATTTTTTTCAACTTGGAGTTCTTTGTAAAGTAGAGGCGATCGCCCAGTAGCATAAACAATTTTAGTGCCGTATTCTTGGCGATGTTCACTGAGTAGTTGGGTTAGTTCTGCCAAAGCATTGTCATTGCCTACGAGGGTATGATCCAGGTCAGTTACAAAAAGAAATGGTTTCATAGCTTTGATTTCCCCCAAGTTAGTAGTTGCAGAAATACCTAAAAACCTTAAAATTAACCAGATGTAACCCATGCGTTCCGAGTTAATCTACCAGATTTTGGCTCTTGTGTATTCGTACTAGTGCAAGAATTCTTTCAAAGGTCAAAAATAACCAAACTCTCTATAGTATTTAGTCAGAAACGACCGATTAGTCTATGGTTTATTTTCACTGCTAGGTGCGATCGCACAAATAGATAGCAAAATGAACGACTTTCCCGCTTGGTACTTCGATGAGTCTAAAATGGCTGGTATTGACTTTAACTGCAAGTATGTTTATGCAAAATACTTCGACACAAATCAAACAAGTCGCCAATATTTTGACCGAATCTTTTCTTGATGACCCTAGTTTCTCTTTTATTTTCGGCGATAATTCCCATCAAGTCAGTGCTTTAAATGCTTTCTTTGAGATATTCGTCACTGATACGATACAGCGAGGTGAAGTCATGATAGCACCAGATAAACAAGGTGCTTGTATTTGGTATCCGGCGTCAGTCGAAATTTTTAATGAGCAATTTGAAAATACCTTGGGCAAAATCATTGATACCATCTCAGAAATTGCTGATAAAGAATCAGGTAAACGCTTTGAACAGCTAATTGAAAAAGTCGGCGAAAATGAACCAACACAGAAGCATTGCGAAATATTTTTTATTGGTTTGAAACCATCCGCACGCAGAAAAGGAATAGGTAAGAGTTTGTTAAAACCTGTTCTCGATTACGCCGATACAAATCAAGTTGGTTGTTATCTGGTTTCTTCCAATCCACGCAATATCTCATTTTACGAACAACATGGCTTTCAAAAATCTTGCCCAATTGAAATTAGTAATTTTTATTCGATGACTGGAATGTGGCGCAATTTTATTAATTAGTGAATATCTTATCCAAAAAAAGCTGAAGATTTATGATTATTTGATTGAACACTAGAATGCTGAAAACTAAATAAGCTCCTTGGGATTAAACATTCGTACTAGTGCAAGAATTTTTTCAAAGATCAAAAAGAACCAGACTTTCTATAGTATCTAGTCAAAAATGACTAATTAGCCTATGATTCATCTTACTTGCTAGGTGCGATCGCACAAAGATACAGCAAAATGAATGGCTTTCCTACTTGGTACTTCGATGAGTCTAAAATGGCTGGTGTTGACTTCGAGGATACAGCACAAGTTGAAGCTTATGACCGTAATCAGACATCAAGTACGCCAGAGAAAGAACAGGCTTTAGTCACTCGTCTAGGCGTTTCTTCGAGACATAGTGTTATTGATCTAGGAGCAGGTACAGGTACTTTTGCAATTCAGGCTTCATTAGTTGGTGCTTCTGTATATGCTATTGATATTTCACAAGCCATGCTAAATTATGCTCAGCAAAAGGCTAAAACATTTGGTGCTCATAGTATTAAATTTCATCAAGCAGGTTTCTTAACTTATCAACATCAAGATGAACCTGTTGATTTCGTTGTCACCAAGAATGCGATTCACATCTTGCCAGATTTTTGGAAAATGATTGCTTTTTTGAGGATAGCTGCGCTGCTGAAGCCTAATGGTATTTTTTATCTACGTGATGTAATTTTCTCATTTCCACCTACAGAATATGAAACTTCAATTAATGAATGGATCAAACAGGTGGCAAAACCTGAAGGTCAAGGTTGGACAGCTAAAGACTTTGAAATGCATGTGCGTGAAGAACATAGCACTTTTACCTGGATTATTGAAGATATGTTGACACGCGCTGGATTTAAAATTTTAGAACTAACTCGTTTTACACCTGTTTATACTGAGTATTTATGCATTAAACAGTTAACTTAATCTGCGATACTCCTTGGCGTAACTTGCGCTGCCGTTTCAGCCAAGATTGGCGGATGGGTTGGCGGAGGACGGGAGCTAGCTTGCTTACTAGCCATTGCAGCAGGGGACTTTTAGTCAGTCGTTCAGCCTGAGCTACTTCTTCACTTTGAAGCTGCTGCGATCGCGATCGCATCAATTTTGAGCAAAAGACCAGGATGCTGCCTGTGATTGAGGCAATGTTTAAATTGATCTCATCAATTGTGTATCCAGTTCTGAATACTGAGAAAATAAGCTGTCAATACTGGCTAACTTTGCTTTATGTGCTAGTGCTGTAGCAATAATTAAACGATCAAAGGGGTCTTTGTGAACAGGTGATAAGTTGACTGCTTGGTAAGCAATTTCGGCGGTCAGTGGAAATAATGTAATACCTGTCGGTTCCAAAGCATCTTGAAGCCAGCGAGCAACACTACAAGGCAATTCCAGTCGTCCCCTCTGTTGTGCTAAAGCTACTTCATAGCAGGATACAGGTGAAATACCTACTTGATCAGCTGTTTCGATTGCCTCTCTCCACTGAGACGGAAATAGATCGAATTCCTGGGTGACAAACCAAATCCAAATATGAGTGTCTAAGACAATTACTTGAGACATTCCCAATCTTGTTCTTCAACTATAGAGCTAACCAAATCACCCAAGGTTTTACCTTTACCTGCGATGGAAGCAGGAGGAGTCCGGCGCTTTACTGGTGGCGTGATATCCTCTAGAATCGTCACAATTACACGGGCAGATGATGGTTTAGGCTCGTCAGTTAGCCATTTTAGCTGACCATTCTCAATAGTGGCTTCATAGCTTTTAAGCATTAGACTTGTCCATATCTTACAAATATTACCCCTTTTCCTTTACCTTGCTAAGTTCCCTTGGTGAGCTACTAATTCCTGTTTGATTTTGTATTGTAGTCATAGTTTTCTGTATTTTTAGACATTTAATTTTATCTGCGATACTCCTTGGCGTAACTTGCGCTGCCGTTTCAGCCAAGATTGGCGGATAGGTTGGCGGAGGACGGGAGCTAGCTTGCTTACTAGCCATTGCAGCAGGGGACTTTTAGTCAGTCGTTCAGCCTGAGCTACTTCTTTACTTTGAAGGTACTGCGATCGCACAATTTCTGGCTCTCGTTCAGCTTGAATCTGTGGTAATGTCGCATCAATATCTGCGTGTTCTGCTCCCTCACGCAATAGAGGAACTAGATGGTTAGCTGCAACAATCACATCCCGCAATGCCATATTGATACCCTGAGCGCGGATGGGTGACATTGGATGAGCCGCATCGCCCAAAAGTAGTAACCCTGGCACAGACCAGCGCGGACAACGACCGACTACAACGGATAGTAATACAGGGCGCTCAATGGTTTCGGCATTTTGTCGGAAATGCTCAGCTAACCAAGGAGGTGATGCAGATGCCAACATCTCAGCCCAATTGACTTGCTTCCAGTCCATCGAGAAATCCTCATAGAGTGACCACCCTACCTGAAGATTGCCCTCCGATCCGTGAAATAATCCAAAGGCTTGACGACCGCTCACAACTGAGTAAAAGACGTTTTCTGACTCAAAACGCGGACTATCTGCCAATTTGAACCAAAGAATATTAAAACTTTGAGATTGCTGCTCCAGGGTTAAGTTTGCTCGCTGGCGAACAATGGAATTACGTCCATCCGCCCCAATAACTAAATCCGCAGAAATAGTATGATTGTTCCCTAGCTTGACGCCAGTAACCCGGCGATCGCCCGATTGAGGCGAACAGAAATCGCTCCACAGCAAATCTTGTACAGGTTCACTCTGCACTAACTCAAAATTGGCATAGGTGTTGGCTTGTTCAATCAGCGTTTCTAAAAGGGGTGGCTGTGAGACGAGCATAACTGGCTTACCATTGGGTTCCATCGGTTCCTCAACTCGAAACAGCGATCGCTTATTAATCAAGAACTCCCAGGCATCCAGAGAGCGATGAGGAACGTGTTCTAACACAGGCAACAATCCCATTTGCTCCAAGGCATCCAGTCCACTGGGCATTAGCCCCTCACCGCGAAAAACTCGCCGAAAGTTACGGGATGCTTCAATCAGTTTGACTGCAATACCCCGTTTTACAAGCAGCAGCGCCAGTGTTGCACCAGTGGGCCCAGCCCCAACAATTACAACTTGAGTCATTATTTTTAAAATGGCTTTTATTTGTTTTGTTCGCCTATCATACTATCTTTGATGTGTCAAGCTAAAGATGCTAGGATATCAATTGCTTCTCACTATCGCTAAACAAGCCATGCAAAACACAGACACGACATTAAAACTTCGCCTGTGGACAGTTGAGGAATATCACCGGATGGCTGAGGCTGGGATTTTTGGTGCAGATGAACGGGTGGAACTCTTAGAAGGGAACATAATCTGGATGAGTGCGAAAGGGACAGCTCACGGGTCAGCAGTGGGAAGAACAAATAAGTTACTACAGAACCGTTTAGAAAATCGGGCGTGGATATCTATTCAAGACCCAGTTAAGTTAAATGAACGGTCTGAGCTAGAACCAGATGTTGCTGTTGTTAAAGTAGATCCGTTGGACTATGCAGACCACCATCCCACCCCTTCAGAAGTTTATCTGATTATTGAGGTAGCAGATAGCAGCTTGAAATTGGACTGTGAAACCAAAGCTAAAGCCTACTCAAAGGCGGGAATTACAGATTATTGGGTGCTAGATGTGGTTAGTCGTCAATTATATGTATTTCGAGAACCAACTCAAGAGGGCTATCAAAGTAGAGTAATTTTGAGTGAAGATCGGATTATTTCACCTTTAGAGTTTCCTGATTTGCAGATTGCGGTATTAGATATGTTACCGATGCTGGCTTTGAGTTGAAGGTGAATTATCGACTATCTATCTATATTGATATTGATGCGATGTCTGCCTTAAAAAGTGACGCTCCTGCGTCGCTACCGCTATCGCGAACGGCGGAAACCGCCGCTCCGACGCCAGTTGCTTCTCTTACAAAGCTTAGATGTCTCCGACAAGCCTTCTGGTGGGCGTCTACGGCTCCAAGCGCCGCTCTAACTTTGCGCTTCCGACGCAAGCGCGATTGTTCGCACTGGCTCGACTTTTCGCTACGACGGGCTTCTCTACGAGACCAAGGTGAACGCCTACGCATTTTCTGGCATCAAACCAATAGCATTTATACACTAAATAAGCAGTACCTTACCTCATCAATGCCTGAAAGCCTGCTTGTATGAAATGCTGATCAAAGGTCAAAGCTTGAGTTACTCCCGCCTGCTTCATAACTACGAAGGAAATGCAATCCACTAAACCCCATGCTTTATCTTGGTGAGTTTTATAAAGATTAAACGCTTGATTAAATAAGTCAGGGTTAAGTTGGACAATTTCTACTTCATCTGAAGTCAAAAACTGCTCGATAATATCAACAGCCTCGCACTTATTACTGCGTGCTAGAGTATTACCAATTTCCAATAACACTACATCAGTTGTGAGTAAAGGATAGCCTTCAAATTTATCTGCTAATTTTGAGGCTTGCTGGTGATATTGATCACGTTGATTAATCAGCGCTACCACAAATAAAGTATCAACAAATAGCTGATTAGACAAACTTTTAACCGTCTACATATAAATCGAGATGGGCAGCAAAGTTCTCTGGTGCTTCTATTTTTATCTGTTTCAATTTAGACATGAAGCTGGCTTTTTTCGGCTGTTGTTTGGATTGGGCAAAATCTTTAATTAAAAGATATAACTCATTAAGATATTCTTCATTGAGGCTGTCTATTTCAGCTTTGATTTCTTCTTTTGTAGTCATTATGTACTTCTCTTATTTGACCCTATTCCTATTTTAGGCTTTAGCATTAGGAATTGACATGGCTTAGGCGCGATCGCCTGTGTGTATTCTAGAAGCGCTAAATCGAATAATACAGGGGAAAAGATTTCGCATCCTTCGGCTTCACATACACCCGTTGTTGCGGTTCCAACTCCAATTGGTTGAAGCGATCGCGTGTTAAATGCGCCGTCACCACTTGCCCATCATCTAATGTTAATTCTACTTGAATTTCCCAACCCAAATGTATCAAACGGCTAACTGTCGCAGGTGCAGTAGCGCCGTTGGCAGTCTTTTCCACAATCACGTCTTGCGGACGTAAAAATACTTCTGGATGTGGCGAATCGAAGCCACTGCTTTGGAAAATCTTTGAGTTGCTGGGTAACACGTTTACCGGGCCGATGAAGCTCATCACAAATGCTGTGGCAGGATTATCGTAAATTTCTGCTGGCGTCCCCACCTGTTCTACACGCCCTTGATTCATGACCACAACTTCGTCGGAGACTTCCATTGCTTCCTCTTGGTCGTGGGTGACGAAAACAGTGGTAACATGTACTTCATCATGGAGGCGGCGTAACCATGCCCGCAAATCTTTACGGACTTTAGCATCAAGTGCGCCAAAGGGTTCATCTAGCAATAACACGTCGGGTTCTACGGCTAGTGATCTTGCTAAGGCTACCCGTTGTCGTTGACCACCAGAAAGTTGTGATGGATAGCGATCGCCTAGTCCACTCAACTGCACCAATTCCAGCAATTGTTCTACTCGCCCTTTAATCTTTTTTGTTGGGGCTTTGCGAATTTCTAAGCCAAAAGCAATATTTTGCCGCACAGTCAAATGCTTAAACAGGGCATAGTGTTGAAACACAAACCCAATATTCCGCTCTTGCACACTTTGATAAGTAGCGTCTTTGCCAGTCAGTAAGATTTTGCCACTATCTGGCATTTCTAAACCAGCAATTAATCGTAACAAGGTAGATTTACCTGAGCCTGATGGCCCTAGTAAGGCAACTAGCGAACCACTCTTAATTTCTAGGCTGACTTGATCAACTGCCTTGAAACTCCCGAATTGCTTTGATACGTTCTCAACTACTATGCCCACTACCACTACCTCTGCAACTAATCTACGGCTTTTTGCTGGGTTTACCGTGTCTTACATATACCATAGACAATTGCGTTTAGATTAACAATATTTAGTAATTGCAGCGACGCTAGCTGTTCGCCAAGTTCCCTTTGCGGGGTAAAGAGGTGCATGTTTTTAATCTCTTTCCCTTTAACCTTTCCCCAGACCTCACCCAGCATTTTTGGCTTGGCAGACCACTAACTTGTTTAGTAAGAGAATCGAAAAATGAAATTTGCATACTTGATAATGACCCAATGGAAACAACAAAGGGGATAAATTTACAATTCCCAATGTGCGATCGCACTGTTTGTATCGAAACATTAAGGTATATTGCATTTCAGTCGAAACCTGGAGGTAGAGCGCAAAATCAGCCAAAAGACCGTGATACGATGCTTTCGGTAAATGTGAAGATTGGGAGAAAGACCTTTGACACTACGGGTTGCTGTTATTGGGTCGGGCCCTGCTGGTTCATCTGCCGCTGAAACACTGGCTGCATCAGGGATCGAAACCTACCTGTTTGAGCGGAAGCTAGACAATGCTAAGCCTTGTGGGGGTGCAATTCCCCTCTGTATGGTGAGTGAATTTGACTTACCACCAGAGATTATTGACCGTCGGGTACGGAAGATGAAGATGATTTCGCCCTCGAATCGCGAGGTTGATATCAATCTGATAAATGAAGAAGAATATATAGGAATGTGCCGCCGTGAGGTGCTAGATGGCTTCCTGCGGAATCGTGCGGCAAAACTTGGCGCAAATTTAATTAATGCCACTGTTCATAAACTCGATATACCCACTAATAATACTGACCCTTATACCATCCATTACGTTGACCATACAGAAGGCGGCGCACAGGGGATTGCCAAAACCCTGAAAGTGGATTTAATTATTGGGGCAGATGGGGCAAATTCCCGTGTTGCCAAAGAAATGGATGCAGGGGATTACAATTATGCGATCGCTTTCCAAGAGCGGATTCGCTTACCCCAAGACAAAATGGCATACTATAACGACCTCGCCGAAATGTATGTCGGTGATGACGTTTCTACTGACTTCTACGCTTGGGTTTTCCCCAAATATGACCACGTAGCTGTCGGTACTGGCACAATGCACGTTAACAAAGCCAGCATCAAACAGTTGCAAGCCGGTATCCGGGCCCGCGCTTCCGAGAAACTAGCAGGTGGACAAATCATCAAAGTAGAAGCCCACCCCATTCCTGAACATCCCCGTCCTCGCCGCGTTGTCGGTCGCATAGCTTTGGTAGGCGATGCTGCTGGCTACGTTACCAAGTCTTCTGGTGAAGGTATTTACTTTGCCGCTAAGTCTGGGCGGATGTGTGCCGAAGTCATTGTAGAAGCGTCTAACAGTGGCAACCGTATTCCCACTGAGGGAGATCTCAAAGTTTATCTGAAGCGTTGGGATAAAAAATACGGACTCACTTACAAAGTGTTGGACATCCTGCAAAGCGTGTTCTATCGTTCTGACGCCACCCGCGAAGCGTTTGTCGAAATGTGCGGTGATCTTGATGTACAGCGGTTAACATTCGATAGTTATCTATATAAGACTGTTGTCCCAGCTAATCCCATCACCCAAATGAAAATTACTGCCAAAACTATTGGTAGTCTAATTCGGGGTAATGCCCTTGCTCCCTAAATTAAGTGCTGAGTAGAGACGCGATTAATCGCGTCTGTACAAGAGACGCGATTAATCGCGTCTGTACAAGTAAGTTGTGAGATTAGGAGCAGATAATTCACGATTCAAAATGTGGATTATCTGCTCCTATGCCATTTTTATCTACAAGAGTAGAGACGTTGCAATTATTAATTGAATTGGTATGACCAATTTGGCGATCGCACAACTGTAAGGCACACAGAAATTAACGCCTGAAAAAGTTGTAACAGTGCGACCTGATACTTTAATAAAAGCCCCCGGTAGCTAGCCAGGGGCAATGCAAGTCAGTACTTTTCGCATGGAATATATCCACTTCAATACCATAGCAACCCTCTAATCTGGAGGTCTGCCATTTTGCCAAGCAAAAAAAAGCCCTCAGTGATTAACCGAGGGCTGGTTTCTTTAGATAGCGGTAATATACAAAGTTATTATTCCCAGACAAGAGAGTAAATGATACTATCGCAGTCCTATTTGAACTGATATAGGCAACTACAGAGGGCAAACTGTTCATATTGCTCATATCATAAGCTGAGGTATAAATTCATCTCGGCTAATGTTGAATATTAAGAGATTATGGTGACACGAATATGAAGAACCACATTTTTGCCACAGCCACATTTGTAGCCACAATCAGCTTATCAACAACCGTTCAAGCAGCGAATTCTGAGCATGTTAGACAGTTATTAGCAACCAAACAATGTCAAAATTGTGACCTAACCAGTGCAGGTTTAGTATTGGCTGAATTATCTGGAGCCAATTTGAGCGGTGCTAATCTCACAGGTGCTAACCTCAGCCGTGCAAACTTGAGCAGTGCTGATTTGAGGGGTGCAAACTTGAGCGGTGCTGGTTTATTTGGTGTTAATCTAAACGAGGCTCAACTCAGTGGTGCGAATTTAGCGGGTGCTGATTTGAGAAATACCTATCTAACGAATGCAGAATTTAAAGGTGCTTACCTTAATGGCGCTAACTTCCAAGGTGCAGTTGGCATCCCATCACAAATTGCCACACCAGAGGAATTTTACGCTTGGGGCGTAGCAGAAGCAGAAAAAGGCAACCAACAGCAAGCAATTAGTTATTTCAATCAAGCGATCGCCATTAAACCTGAATATGCAGGTGCTTATCTGGCTCGTGGTGTCGCCCGCTACCAAGCTTTGGATAGGCAAGGTGCATTTCAAGATGCTCAAGTTGCTGAAAAAATGTTTACAGCCCAAAACAATGGAGCTGGAATGCAAACAGCACAGGCTTTTATGAAAGAACTGCAAACACCCCCAACAGAGAAAGTAAGTACCGGCAAACCCAGTTTTTTCGATTTTTTAGGAAGTCTTGGCTCAGTTTTGCTCCAGTTTTTACCTTTTTAGAAAGATGAGGGAGCAGACAAAAGGCACTTAGCCAGTAAAATTTTTGGTAGATTTAGCGATCGCCGAATGGAGACAGCGCAAAACCGATTTTTATAAAATTAATGTTTCTAGCTTTGCCTGTACTTCTTCTATTAAATCTTGTGCAACACTTTCAACAAATTTTACCTTTCTAGCTCTCCAATCTAGTGTTTTAATTTGGTCGGCTAATACAACTCCTTTTGTTTGCATTCCCTCAGTAAGTGGAACTTCAAAACTAAGTCCTTTTTTATGGCTAGTTATGGGACATGCTAAAACTAAAGAAGCCAGTCGATTGTATTTAATTGGAGATATAACAAGAACAGGGCGGTAGCCAAATTGCTCACGCCCTTGTTGTTGCAATTCATTGCTTAATGTCCTAGCAATATCATCAAATGACATTCCTGATGCTTGAAGGGCAAATGCACGCCGAATCGAATCAGCTGTAAACTGCTGTGTAGCTCCAAATTCTAATTTGATAATATTTCCTCTGTCGGGAAAATATAGATTAACTACCAATCTTCATTCCCCACAGCATTTCCAGTTTCAAATTCAGGATGAAATTTATCAGGAGTCATACCTTCAAGCAACTCATCAAGCGTATATTTTTTTCTTTTTTGTGGCGTAATTACAATACTGTTACCTTCCACACTAAAATCTATACCTGTCCCTTCGGTTATATGTGCTTGTTCGGCTACTGCTTTTGGAATCCGAATAGCTAAACTGTTTCCCCATTTAGTAACAACTGCTGTCATAGCTATCTCCAAATATTTTGTTAGAGATTATACGCCTGAACTTGAAATTTTCGGAGTCAAACACTTTTAACGATTTTGTTTGATGTATATACTTTGAAGATACATATTTAATTGCTGGGTGTCAACACCCTTTTGTAAGTCACTTACAAGGAAGCCCTAAGTATGAGTACTTGACAAATGACAAATGACAATCACATGAGTTTATCCAGCGAATTGTGGACAGCAAATCAAGATTTAGCCAAAGCGTGTTTAGAGCATCCTTTTGTTCAAGGGATTGCTGATGGTACTCTTGAACAGTCAAAGTTTGCTTACTACGTAGGGCAAGATGCGTTTTTCTTGGAAGCTTTCGCCCGTGCGTACAGCATAGCCGCAGCTAAAGCACCAGACTGGATAGGTTTCACCACCTTTCATAACCTAGCTGATGGAGTTTTGGCAGAACTGCGGCTACATGAAGGCTATGCTGCTCAGTGGGGAGTTAATTTGCACGCTGTTGAACCTGGAGCCGCCACCCGCCGCTATACTGACTTTTTGTTAGCTACTGCTTGGGGTGGAGATGTAGGTGTAACAGCTGCGGCTATGTCTCCTTGTATGCGTCTTTATGCCTTTTTAGGAGAACAGTTAGCTAGTGGTGGCATCCCTAATCACCAGTATGCAGACTGGATTCGGACTTACAGCAGCGCAGATTTTCAACCACTGGCACAACAATTAGAAAGTTTGGTTGACAATTACGCCACTTCCAAGGCCTTAACCCATTCAACATACCGTTACGCTATGCTCTGTGAGCATGACTTTTTTCAAGCTGCATGGCTTTTGTAGCAGTCTGTTTGAGAATAGATTTTCAGACCTTGCCGATAAAAGTCTTAGGTGATAGCTGAGGCTCCGAGACTGCGATCGCTAATGGCATTGGTTATACCGTGAACAATAGAGCAAATGTCATTCACCTCAGCCGAGGTAAGAATGATCCTAATAGTTAGTTAGAATCAGCGTGAATATAAATACCTTTGCCTACAAAGCATACTAATTAGATATCTAAGGTACTCTAGCAGTGAAATTGCTGTCCTATTTATTTGGCTTGATATTACTAGCTAACCGCTTTTTATTTAGCCAAATTCCTATCGACGCTGCAACTGCTATTCCTCCAATATCTGATGGCTCAGGCACAGGTTTTACACTCACAGTATCTAATGGTAGTGGTAAAACTAAAAACAATCATCGAGAGTTTTTTAGTTAACTTCATGAAACTTGATTCCAAATAGTTCCAAATGACGACAATTAAAACAAGTTGATAGTTACATCTATGCTGGCTCTAAGTAGTGTCAATAAATGAACACTTTACCTGGTTTATAAGTACTGAAATTCTCGGTTTATTGAACTTTCAACAGCGACAAAAAAGGGCTTTTATTTCTAGTTAGTTGCCTTCTTTTTCTTCAGGCATAATCCCAGCAGACCGGCAATTACTGTTCCACTAATAGTTAATGGTTCGGGTACATCTTTGACACTCACACTATCTAAGTATAAGCCATCCTTTTGCTCCCAAATCCCAAACTTTAACTCTGTGGACGATGCGTCTGCCTTGAAATTGAATTTATATTGCGTGTAGGGTTGAAAAAAAATGCCTTTTTGATCAAAAAGCTTTTTTCCACCTACAAATGTCTGAAATCTATTATC
Organism: Komarekiella atlantica HA4396-MV6; assembly: GCA_019359395.1. GTDB lineage: Bacteria > Cyanobacteriota > Cyanobacteriia > Cyanobacteriales > Nostocaceae > Komarekiella > Komarekiella atlantica. The sequence goes on along the minus strand of JAHHHK010000029.1, from coordinate 71,867 downwards.
AAGAGGGAGTATGTCGTCTATAGATGCTAAATCGTAACTAAGTTGGTATTCTACACCAGGTTTTGTAGAAAGCGTTTGTGATATGTAGCTAGTTTTAGGAGATCCAACTATCGACCTCAGCGATAACCCTTGATTACCAGCGCTAGGAAAGTTACTAATTCTAATACCTGATATATTAACACCAGGTGTGTCCGCCGGATTAAAAGGCTCAGATTTAGTCCATCCTGTAATATTAGGATTTGTAGTATCGGGAGCGTTAGGATCTACGAGGGGGTCAAGTTCAAATCCTCCGTTAAAAACAATGTCACTAGGATCTACAACCCAGTTGGGATCGTAATTTGCTTGCGCTACTGGAATATAAGTACCAGTAATCACAGCAGTGCTAGTAATGGTAGTAGTAAAACCAAAAGCAATAATTGAGAGTTTTTTAGTTAACTTCATGAAACTTGACTCCAAATAATCCCAAATGACGACAATTAAAACAAGTTGATAGTTACATCTATGCTGGCTCTAAGTAGTGTCAATAAAGCTGAAATTTGACTCTAGTTTATAAGAGTTTGCTATTGATATAAATAATGATTCATATACTCAAGACAATCTCTCTATGAACTCATAATGGAGTTTTTTTAGTCAGATGAATTTCAGTGACATTCTCGACACTATAGAGCCAGACAAGGGAAGTCTATGGTTTAGTCATCCTGCGATAGTTTTATCCTTAATGTTAAGGTACAGATTTGACACTTACATCATCCAAGTATAAAAACGCATACTTGACTTTGTAACGAAACTTTATCTCTGTAGATTCTTCTTTCGCTTGGAAAGATATGGTTGTTGGCGTGTATGGTTGAAAAGCAGTATTTTTATCATTACCAAACTTCTTCCCACCAATAAAAACCTGAAATTTATTTTTCACATCAGGTGCTTCCTCTTCGGATGCGAAATAGTAAGTAAGTTTGTAGTTTTGACCCTTAACTGTAGGGATAGTCTGTGATATGTAGCTAATCTCAGGAGATCCAATTATTGAACTCAGCGATAACCCTTGATTACCAGTGTTAGGAAAGTTACTGATTCTAACACCCGATATATTAACACCAGGTGTGTCCGCCGGATTGAAAGGCTCAGACTTAGTCCATCCTGTAATATTAGGATTTGGAGCAGTGGCATCATTAGGATCTACAAGTGGGTCGCTTTCAAAGCTTCCGTTCGTAATCAGTTCTTGTCCTTCTCCTTCTGTTTGTGCTACTGATTTATAAGCATTGGTAATCACAGCAGTACTAACTAAGGCAGTGGTCAAACTACAAACAGTGATTGAGAGTTTTTTGGTGAGCTTCACAAGACATGACTCCAAATAGTTTAAAATTCACGACAACGACTACTTGATTTGCTTTGTAGTGATTAAGGAGGAAGAAATTTATAGGTGTTTCTGAAGATATTCTGGGCAGTACTACCACTTAAGTAAGTAGAAAAAGTCTGTGCTGCTGTGCGAGTTGCACCTGTACTTCTGGTGAGTATACCCAGTGGGTAGACAATAGCCTCGCTGTCTGTGGTGAGGGCCGTGTCTGCAATTCTTACCTTATTAGAAATAAGAGCATCAGTTCTGTAAACAAAACCTGCGTCAATAACCCTACCTGAAAGAGTTTTGTTTTCAACAGCAGTTAAAACGGTACGCACATTGCTTCCAAGAACCAATTTGGACTGGACAGTATTGAAGATACCTCGCTTAGTGAGAACTTGTCTGGCATAATCCCCTGCTGGTACAAGTGGCGGAGTACCTCTATAGTCACCTACGGCAATGCCTCTAATATTGGCGTTGGTCAAACCGCTAATGCTTCTGAGAGCAGCACTACCAGGACTAGGAGATGTTGTCGGAGCAATCAAAACTAGACTATTTCTGACAATATTCTTACGGCTACCTGAAACCAATTTACCCTGACTCTGCAAAACATCTATTTGGTCATTGGCAGCAGAAATGAAAATATCTGCTGGAGCTCCACCTTGTATTTGGCTCAATAAAGTACCAGAAGCACCGAATGTATAAGTAATGGTGGTACCTGGGTTAGCATTTTGAAACTGAGTTTTAATGCTATTGAGCGCATTCGTTAAGCTGATAGCCGCATACACGTTAACGTTGGTTGCAGATGTGGCTGGTGAGAAATTGACAAACTGCAAGCCTATTACCAGCATCATGCTGGCAACTGCTGTAGCAATCCAAGCAATAAGTCTTCTTCTGTTGATGAAAGTCATAGTTTGAAAAAAATGTCACCTTATATCTCATCATTCGCATGATCGATGTAGGAAACAAACAACCATCAAAATTGGTAAAAGCCCTTCTATGATGGAAATTTATTATTTCCCAGCAGGATTACGTAAATGCAGAGTAAAAAGGATAGAATTATGAAATTCTACCAGTTAAGTAGGTATTTACCAATAAATTTGGTAATAAAATCCTGACAAAAGGCATTTTAATTAATTTTGAAGTACGACTTTGCAGGCTTATTACATAGCGATCGCCCCATAAAAATTCTTGGCGATAGGCTTAAAAGTATTGATTTGAAAGCTTTATAGCACTAAAACTGTATAAAGACTATCTATTTAAATCTCCCTTGCATTGAAGCTAGAGAATATAAAATATTACCAATTTATTACCAACTAAGATTAAAGCTCTATTGTGCCGCATCTGCATGAGAAAATTAGGTAATACAATCGCAACAGTTGCGATGATGGCAGCGAAGGAAAAAAGATGTCGGAGAATTTGAGAAGCCAAGTTGTGACGTAAGGAGTGCAGCGATCGCAAGAGAGTATCTCAGATTTGCATTGAGCAATGTGCAGTCGTTCTGCGGCTCTACTAAAGTGCAGTTCCTCGGCTACAGCGATAAAGTAGCGCAGGTGTCGCAGTTCCAGAGTTTTGATATTTTATAAGTCTCAAATATTCATAAATATATATTGGACATCGAAAAAATTGCTACCTATGATACTCATACATGGAAGTCATAGGATGATGTAACTATGTCGGAGAATTTGAGAAGCCAAGTTGTGACGCAAGGAGTGCAGCGATCGCCAAATCGAGCAATGCTGCGGGCAGTTGGTTTTAAAGATGAAGATTTTAATAAAGCCATTGTGGGTATTGCCAATGGTTACAGCACTATTACCCCCTGCAATATGGGGATTAATAAATTAGCACAAAGGGCAGAAGTTGCCGTTAAAAATGCCGGGGCGATGCCGCAATTATTCGGCACAATTACCATCAGCGACGGGATTTCGATGGGAACCGAAGGCATGAAATATTCCCTAGTATCACGGGAAGTAATTGCCGACTCAATTGAAACCGCCTGTACAGGGCAAAGTATGGATGGTGTGCTAGCCATTGGCGGTTGCGATAAGAATATGCCAGGGGCAATGTTAGCGATCGCCCGGATGAATATCCCTGCTATCTTTGTTTACGGTGGCACAATTAAACCTGGACACTACAACGGACGTGATTTAACTGTTGTCAGTTCTTTTGAAGCTGTCGGTCAATACAGTGCCGGGAAAATTGACGACAAAGAACTATTAGAAGTAGAAAGCCGTGCTTGTCCTGGTGCTGGTTCCTGTGGTGGAATGTTCACAGCTAACACCATGTCTTCAGCATTTGAAGCGCTGGGAATGAGTTTGCCTTATTCTTCAACAATGGCCGCAGAAGATGCCGAAAAAGCCGACAGTACTGAAAAATCAGCATTTGTTTTAGTCGAAGCCATTCGTAAACAAATCTTACCCCGGCAAATTATTACTCGCAAATCTATAGAGAACGCCATTTCTGTAATTATGGCGGTAGGTGGTTCGACAAATGCTGTATTGCATTTTCTGGCGATCGCTCGCGCCGCTAATGTAGAGTTAACCCTGGATGACTTTGAAACCATCCGCGCCCGTGTCCCTGTTTTGTGCGATTTAAAACCCAGTGGTAAGTATGTAGCGACAGATTTACACAAAGCTGGTGGCATTCCGCAAGTCATGAAAATGCTACTTGTGCATAACTTACTACACGGTGATTGCCTCACCATCAGTGGTCAAACAGTTGCAGAAGTCTTGGTAGATATCCCAGCAGAACCATCCACCAGCCAAGATGTGATTCGGACTTGGGATAATCCGATGTATTCTCAAGGACACTTAGCTATTCTCAGAGGCAATTTAGCAACAGAAGGGGCTGTTGCTAAAATTACCGGGGTGAAAAAGCCTGTAATTACGGGCCCTGCACGCGTGTTTGAATCGGAAGAAGCTTCTTTAGATGCAATTCTGGCGGGTAAGATTCAACCAGGTGATGTTCTGGTTATCCGTTATGAAGGGCCCAAGGGTGGCCCAGGGATGCGGGAAATGCTGGCTCCTACCTCGGCAATTATCGGTGCTGGGTTGGGTGATACGGTAGGATTGATTACCGACGGGCGCTTTTCTGGTGGTACTTATGGGATGGTAGTCGGTCATGTTGCCCCAGAAGCCGCAGTTGGGGGTGCGATCGCTCTTGTAGAAGAAGGCGATAGTATAACCATTGATGCACCTGCACGCCGATTGCAGTTGAATGTATCTGAGTCAGAATTAGCACGACGACGAGCTAATTGGCAAGCACCCACACCGCGTTACACTAAAGGTGTACTGGCGAAATATGCCAAGTTGGTATCTTCTAGCAGTCTTGGTGCTGTAACCGATTTGGATTTGTTTGTGAGTTAGTTCAGCAGAGGAAATCTATCCTTGCAATCTGTAGAGGTGCAAGACTTTGCATCTCTACACAAGTTCATAATTGATATTTTTTATTCTTAAACTTGATAGTATCCAAACTTTCTCTACCGTCTTCTCTAGTTCACGGTAATTTTTCAAGAGCGATCGCTACTGGGTAAGATAGAAACACCAAGTATTTGATAACGCGTCTACATAACAACTATTATTTTTATGAGCCAATACTCGTTTCACGACGAAATCACTTTAGCCGAACAAGCAGAAGAATTGGGAAGAAAGGCACTGAATCTAGGACTGATTCGTTCTTTTGTTGTTCATCACTTTCCAGATAGCTGGCAATTCTATATCCCTAATGAAAAGACTTCAGAGCCTTTAACACCAGAACAAGCCTATCTGAAATTGAAAAAATTAATTGAATCTTCTTCATCCAAAACTTAGATGAAGCTGGCTATCCCCCCAGATATATGCAGATTCTTCTCAATGTCAGGGGAAAGGGTTAAAGGGGAAGGGTTAAAGGGATTGAAGAACCCTTTAACCTTTTCCCAAAAGGCTAATAGCTAAAATCTACTTCAGTAGACTCAGCAAATATTTTAGTCCACGCTTAATGGATTTAGGCTATTAGCTCGGAACTTCAGTTATGGGCGGGATAACGGTCAGCGCGATATCTTTGACATTACATACAAAAATGTGAGTAACGACAAAGGTGTAGAATGTGAGTTCTAGATAGTACTTTAAGAATTAGAAATCGCTTTTTTAGCAACTTTTTTGAGGGAAGACTCCATGACTATTTGGGTAAATGAGCAAATTGATCCATCTGGGATGATTCATGCCTGTATTGCCTGTTGTAATGAGTCTCAAGCCAAAGATTGTCATGACTCCTTTCAGGAAAACTTGACTGAAATGCAAAAGGCAGCAGGTTGGGTAGCGCGATTGCGGACAGTCGAGTCTTGGGATGAAGTTCCAGTGAATTCTTTAAAACTCAATTAGTTGCGTACTATCGAAACTAAGTAAAGAGCTAAAATTTTTTCTAACAGACACAATTTCTTTTGTCTTAATCTGCTCATCTTTGGGCGTAACTCTAACACGCTTTGCCTTACCAGATAGCATTTAGGACAGTTTCTTTGAAAGTTATACCATTTTGACTTTGACCGCAAATTTGCTGAGACAGTGGTTATATTTTGAGATTTTGAGCGCCTAGATTTCAAGAGCGAGCGCCACAAATATCATCACAACGGATTAATAAAACATAAAAATAAGATTAAAATTCCCAAATTATTAACAACTGCTTTAAAGAAAAATAAACTATTTATAGAAATAAGATGATTTTTCTGAACTTTTAAGAGATATCATCGATACCGAGGATCAAATTAAAAAACTTGCAAAAACCGAATAAATGTAGTGAACTATCCCAAAGTTTACGCTTCGGAGCAAGGCTGTCCCATTAATTTGGTTGGCAATATGGGACAAGCGGTTCAAATTTCAATTCATGCTCCTAGCCAGTATATCTGTGCCAACTGCGAACGGATATTACCAGAGTGGAAAGAACAACCATTTTTATGGGTAGTGATTGTTCTTCAGCAATCACGATATCAACTAATGGAAAGTACAGCAGAGATAGAGACAGAAAAAGAACGCTTACGAGAAAAGTTTATGAGATTTGGCTGCGATCTGGTATTTAATCTCCGCGATCGCGGTTATTTAACTGACTTAATCGACCCCCGTACTGGCTATCCTTTAATGTCCCACCCTGGAGCAATTCCCCACAACGATACAGCAGTTGTCAAAGCCTTACTCAACTATCCAGTAATTAAAAACAAATGCAGTGTGCTAGTGCATCCTGATTGGGGTACAGCAGTTTATCCCAGCATCTTAATATCAGAAGCTCCCCCAATCCTGATCGAATGGGTCACTAAAGATATAGCACCTATGCATGGGTGGAACGAGATTGGTTGATAGTCATTTGTCATTGGTCATTGGTCATCTCTTACAAAGTTCTGATCTAAGGAAGCCTTGGCTCAGACTTTGCGCTTGGTCATTTGTTAAGAGTCAAGGATCAAGGGTCAAAAATTAGGAGACAGGAGATACTATTTATTCTCCTCCTTGTCCTCCACTCAGGACTCAGCACAGGCTAAACGCCCCGCTAGCGCTAACAGCACTCATTACTCAGGACTCAGCACTCAAGACTCAGCACTCAGCACTTTGTCCCCCACTCGTCATGTGTGCTAAAAAATGGGTATGCAAAGACGCATAGCAGCACTTATGTCTCTAGAAAACTTACTTCAGGAAGCTAGGACAATTGAAGTTTTTGATGGTGCGCCTTGCTACTTCCCACTAATGAGTGGACGCTATGAAGTCAAGCCAGGGATGATGCCTTTTGGCTCTTGCTTGAGTAATAGTGAGGCTGACCAGCAGGTATTTCAAATTGATGATAATTTTAGCCACTATCGACAGGCTAAGCTGTTAGCCCGTGCAGAACGGTTGAGTAAGTACTACCAAACTTGCAACTATTCTAAGGCTGTGGCAGGAGCGATCGCCCGTTTAATCATTAATCGTCTCATCCAAGAATATCCAAACCACTTTTGCTGCCAAAAGTCAATAGATAATACTTGGATATTCCACAATCAACTCACCAAAGAAACCCTCTACCTAGATGCAGACTGGGAGTTACAGCAAGTCCAGGGTAGCGCAGTCCCACCTTATGCCTCTACCCTTGATGCTCTAGCAGCACAGATGCAGGAAGATTTAACTGTTATCTGCCGTGCTGTCAATGGTAGCAACTGGCTGAGTGCAGTTCATCTTTGCTATCCCAACCACTGGTCAGCCGAGGCAAAAATTGGCAAAGACTTTGCTACAATCCATGCACCTGTCGCAGGTATCGAAAAAATCAACCGCCGAGCAGATGCGATCGCTAATACGATGATTGATCACAAACCGATGGTGCGCTTTGCTTGGGGTTTGGGTACTGACACTCGTCTTAACCACCATCCTCAAGCGCCGTCTGGGATGTCACTCAGCCAGTGGCGGGGTAGAAACTTTGATCCGCAGCACCCCAGGCTCTACCTGCGAATTGAGCGACAGGTAATTTGGGGACTACCGGAGTATGAAGCAGCGTTGTTTACCATTCGTACTTATTTTAGAGATTGTAGCGTGGTCAAACAAGACCCAGTGCTACGTCCTAAGCTGTATACTGCCATTCAGTCTATGACATCGGAGTCACTGGTTTATAAAGGATTAGCAGAGAGTCAAGCCAGTATTTTGGAGTGGCTAGACAAGGGATGATGAATAAATAATGCGATCGCACTCACTATACTCAGGTGCAAAATCGAGATAAGAGAGGTATTTTCGATTCATGGGTTTAAATTCGGCTATTTCTGAGAAACTTGAAGATATAGCAGTGGACAAAACTGTTAGGACGTATACTGAAAAGAAATAATCGAACTTTGATGCAGTCGATGGCTAAACCCTATAGTTATGACTTACGGCAAAAAGTAATTAATGCGATCGTATTAGATGGAATGAAGAAAAGCGAAGCGGCTCAAACATTCCAAATAAGTCGCAACACGATCAATCTATGGTTACAAAGGCAAGCCCAAACCGGGGACTACCAACCCAAGTCGAATCGTCCCAAAACAACAAACGCCAAAATCACTGATTGGGAAAATTTTAGCCAGTTTGCAAAGATACACGGGGACAAGACACAAGTTCAAATGGCACAACTGTGGCCAGAGAAAATCAGTAAGAGGACGATTTCACGCGGGTTGAAGAAAATAGGTTGGTCTCGAAAAAAAAGACTTATGGCGTGAGCGTGAACGGGATGAAGCCAAACGAGCTATCTTTGTTCAACAATTAGCAAAAATTCCTTCTTCACAACGAGTGTATGTAGATGAATCAGGAATGGATGCAAGGGATGATTACGGTTATGGTTGGTGTAAACGAGGTCAGAGGTTTGAAGCACTTAAGTCAGGACGCAGAACTGGTCGAGTAAATATGATTGCTGCCTATTGTCAGCAACAGTTAATAGCACCATTTACTGTTGAAGGGGCTTGTAACCGTGTAGTCTTTGAAACCTGGGTGTCAACTTGCTTAATTCCCGTTCTCAAACCAGGACAGGTGATTATTCTTGATAACGCAACGTTTCATCACGGAGGACATATTGCTGAATTAATTGCAAATGCTGGCTGTCAGTTATTGTATTTGCCTCCTTATTCGCCAGACCTCAACCGCATTGAAAACTGTTGGGCTTGGCTCAAAAGTCATATTCGTCATCTACTATCTGACTCCCCTGACTTGCGACAAGCCATAGAATCTGTTCTCAAATACTTTGTGTCCTAACACTACTGGCTATCGCTATACTCTATAAATGTGTGTTAGAGACGAACGCAAACAATGCAGTCTGTCAGTATCCTGTCCTCTCCTTACTATCTTCAAGCTTTGTGGCAAGGAGTATCCGTCGAGTATTCGCTACTGCCACCAGATGAAGTTGATTTTCGTCCTGCCAAAAACCTCATCGGTGTTGCACTTGCTCCTCAAGAACGAGTAACTTGGCGCATAAATAATGGATCAAGTAAAACAACCCCACTTCCGCCAGCAAGTGTCTTCCTCTATTCTTCTGGTGGATTTGTCTGGTCGCGTTGGGAGAAACCAACTGAATGTGTTCACATAACGCTGGCTCCAGATTTGCTCAACCGAGTAGCAGCAGATTGTTCCTTACCAAACAACTTTGAGATTGAGCATCGCATCATGTTCGCAGATCCTACCATCCTGCACGTCGCGCAGTTATTTAAGTCTGAGATTCTCAATGGTGGACTAGCAGGGAAACTTTACACAGAGTCGTTGAGGAACCTGTTAGCCGTTCATCTGCTACGTAACTATAGTAGTTTATCCAGCAAACCTGCACTAGAAGACGGGCCTCTCAGCCAAGTGCAACTCAATCAACTCAAAGATTTCATCGAAGATCGGCTGACGCAAGATTTGACCATTGCTGACTTGGCTGCCGTGGTTCACATGAGTCCCTTTCACTTCGCCCGTACCTTCAAAACTGCAATAGGACAACCACCCCATCGCTACCTCACCCAGCAACGCATGGAAAGAGCAAAGTTTCTACTGTCTGTTACTAGACTTACCGTTGCTGAAGTAGCTTACCGAGTTGGTTTTGACAACAAGAGCCACTTTAGTGCCCAGTTTCGCAAAGCCACAGGCACAACACCAAAGGTTTACCGGGACAGTTTTTGATGTTATCAAGAAACAATTCAGGAGTAGAGACGCGATTAATCGCGTCTCTACTAGAGTCATCCGCGCTTATCCCTTATTGATTGCATTCTGAATTCTGAAAGAAGTCTGTAGCTTGCTTTCCTACGGAACGCTACGCGAACCCGCAGGGTGCGGAGGCTTCCTCCGTAGACGCCCGGAGGGCGGCTTGTCGTCAGACATCAGAACTTTGGAAATTCTGACTTCTGTATTCTCATTTATTGCGCTAACTAAGCAAGATTTTGACATTGATAAGCAAGAATCGGCCCTGAATTTTCATTATGCCTCCATTAATCTAAAGACAACAGCCACAAAGCAACTGGGTCAGCAATAATTTAGGAGGAGTGCATGGCAGACAAGTTTGAGAATGCATCATCTTTAGAGATGAACCACAGCGGTAAAAGGTTAACCAAGGGAGTTGCTCGGCGACGGATACTTGTTGGCGGTGCTTCTGTTGCTGGAGTAGCTGCCACATTCTTGGCTGGACGTGCCCAAGCGAATACTCAAAAGCCGCTGGAACCCAAAGTCGCTACTGATCGCAACGGTAAATTTGCAGGCAAGGTTGTATTGATCACAGGGGCAACTTCTGGCATTGGGGAAGCGACAGCACGAGCATTTGCCAAAGAAGGAGCGATTGTTCACTTCTGCGGCCGTCGCTCAACTTTGGGCGAGAAGATTGCCCAGGAAATCAATGCCCAAGGGGGCCGCGCTAGCTATCAAAGAGCTGATGTTCGTAGTGAGCAAGATGTGAAGTCATTCATTGACACCTGCGTTCAAAAGTACGATCGCATCGATATTGCTTTCAATAACGCGGGTGCTGAGAGCAAACCTGCAACTATTGCGGAGCGATCGCTTCAAGATTGGATGGACTCGCTCAATACTAATGCAACGGGTGTGTTCCTTTCCATAAAGTATGAAATCCCTCACATGCTGCGGCAAGGCGGCGGGATCATTGTAAATAATGCCTCTGTTTCTGGACACGTCGGCTTTGCAACTATTGCGCCTTATAGCGCTAGCAAACATGCTGTTATCTCTCTGACCAAAGTTGCAGCCTTGGAGTACGCAGACAAAAATATTCGCGTCAATTCGATTTCTCCTGGCGCAGTCGATACTCCAATGTTGCGTCGGGCGCTAGCAGCTTGGAACACAAATTTTAAGGAAGTTTCTCAAGATTATCCCATCAAACGAATTGTCAATGTAGAAGAAATTGCTAGAGCTGTAATGTGGTTGAGTTCTGATGAAGCGAGTTGCATCACAGGTATGGACGTAGATGCTACAGGTGGTTATTTGACCAAGTAGTTCAGATTTCAATTTTTCATAAATATTAGACCGATTAAAAAAAGGATGTGACATATAGACCGTGTGTAGAGACGTTGCATTGCAATGTCTCTACAAAGGATTTGTCGCATTAATTAATTGAATCGATATTACACAGACACCCATCTTATCCACAAGCGCAAAAATAACAGTATTCCACAACTTTTTATGGCGTTAAAGACTCGGCGTATCGTTGTTAGAAATTTCTTAGTGGCTGGCATTTTGGCAGCAGTGGGGGTAATTCATCAGAGTGCATCTGCAATGACTAAAGATAATCAAATCCGGCAGAAAAATGTGCGAGTGGTGCGCGATTTCCTCAACCTTCTGTCTCGGAAGCGTATGGATGCATGGCTTGAGTTGTGGGATGAAAATGGTGTACAGGATATGCCCTATTCACCACCTGGCTTTCCCAAACGGGTTGAGGGCAAAACTGCGATCGCAAAGCACTACAGCGGACTCCCCAGCAATGTTGGCAGAATGGTTTTCCCTGACTTAGCCATCTATCCCATGCTTGATCCAAACACCGTTTATGCAGAATACCGTGGGGAAATCGAAGTTCTAGCAACTGGCAAACCTTACAACAATATCTATGCAGGTTTATTCCAATTCCGTAACGGCAAAATCTTGCTGTTCCGAGAATACTACAACCCAATAGTATTCAATGAAGCCTGGGGAGACAATTTTTCCAAAGGATTCAACCTTTCAAAGTAAGTAACAGTGGAAATTACTTTATGCAATACACAACTCTCGGAAACACAGGTTTAGTAGTCTCCCGCCTCGCCTTCGGTGCGATGACCTTTGGTACTGGTGAACTGGTTCCTGGTATTACCAACAACATTGACCAAACAATGGCAAACCAAATGGTCAACCGTGTCCTAGATGCAGGCATCAACCTATTTGATACGGCAGATGCTTACACAGGCGGACAGTCGGAAATCATGCTAGGTAAGGCATTAGAAAACCATCGTCATGAAGCTGTAATTGCTACCAAAGTAGGATTTCGTACAGGCAATGCACTCACAGACACGGGTCTTTCCTATCGCCACATCATCGCTGCTGCTGAGGCAAGTTTAAAAAGACTGGGAACGGATTACATTGACCTCTATCAACTCCATATTCCCGATCCCTTAACACCACTAGAGGAAACAGTCCGCGCTTTGGATGACCTAGTGCGGCGAGGACTTATTCGCTACATCGGATTTTCTAATTTCACTGCTTGGAAAGCCGCCCGCATACTGGGAATTCAAGAACGTTATGGGTATGCCCGCTTTGTCGGAGCGCAGATGTATTACTCGCTACTGGGACGGGATATCGAACACGAGATTGTACCGTTTGTGGAAGATACAGGAATTGGTATTTTGGTTTGGAGTCCACTGGCTAGCGGTTTTCTTAGCGGCAAGTATACGCGAGAGAAACCTGTTTCTGAAGATTCTCGTCGCCACAAGTTCCAGTTTCCGCCTATTGATGTTGAGAAGGGCTACGAAGTAGTAGATTTGCTACAGCAGATTGGGGAAAATCACGGTGCATCATCTGCTCAGATAGCAATTGCTTGGATTCTTACCAAACCTTTTATTTCCTCAGTGATCATTGGTGCTAACAAAATACAGCAGTTGTCAGACAATATAGGTGCAGCCGAACTCAAGTTATCGGCTCACGAGGTAGAAAAACTCGATACTCTGACAGATCTCAAACCTATCTATCCTTGCTGGATGCAGGCAATGGGCTGGGATGCGAAAGTGAAGGCAGCATTAGATTAGTCAAGAGTCAAGGTTACTTATCCCCCCAACTTCCCCTGTTTCCCTTGCACCCATCAAGTATTTTTAGGTTTACGCAATTGCTGCGAACCAATTGGGCCAAGAATTTGATTAAGGCTACGTAACTGTTCAGATGTACCCATGCAGATTAGCTGATCGCCCGGCATTAAAACTGTCTCGCCAGTAGGGCCGCCGATGAGATTGCCATCAGCGCGACGAATTGCTAGAACTAATGCCCCAGTTTGCGATCGCAATCTGGCTTTTTGTAAAGTTTGACCGACAAAAGGACAGAAAGCCGGGTCGAGTAAAAATTCTTCCATATACAACTGGCGGTCTGCACCTGTAAGAATCCCGTCCACAAAATCTAAAACTTGGGGTCTAAGTGCCGCCGCAGCCATCCGCTTCCCGCCGGTAATATAGGGAGAAATCACTTCATCTGCACCACCGCGTTGTAACTTTTGTAAAGCTTCTTCTGTACTTGCCCGTGCGATCGCCCGAATTCCTGGATTCAGTGTTTTCGCTGATAAAACTGTATATAAATTTTCTGCATCTGAAGGTAAGGCTGCGACAATACAAATTGCCCGTTCAATGCCGACTTTCAAAAGTGTGTCATCTAATGTAGCATCACCTTGGTATGCTGTATAACCTTCTGCTTGGGCCCTTTGCACAGATTCCGTCTCAGAATCAATCACTACAAAAGACACGCCTTCTGACCGAAATTCTTTGGCAATTTGACGACCAGTCCGACTAAATCCACAAATGATGTAGTGTTGTGTTAGGGATTCCATTAATCGCTTTTGTTGTCGTAGCCGAATTCCTTCTTGAAAATAGCCTTCTATTATGGCTTCCGTAAATCTATTGACAATGTAACCGATATTTACCACACCCAACAAAATTAAGGCAATTGTAAACAATCGTCCTCGACTACCTAGTGGCTGTGTCTCTCCATATCCTACCGTAGCTAAGGTGATGACTGTCATGTAAGCCGCGTCTTGCCATGACCAGCCTTCTACTAACCAATACCACAAAGTGCCAATTAGGAGCACACCGCCGAGAGCGATCGCCCCAGCCATTAACTCCTTTTGGATACGTTGATATTTTTGCTCTAGTGTTGAGTACAAAATTTTTCACCACTACCACACGTTTGAGAATATCTGAGCATTAGCTTTAAGAGGAAGTATAAGTTGCGGGAAATAAAAAGTAATTTTTAAAGATTTCTAGGAAACTAGTAGATAACTATAATGATGAAAAACTTCAGGAGGAGCGGTAGTGAGCCTACAAACTCTGGTTGAACAAGCCACGAACCCCCCAGATTCAGGTGTAGCATCTAGTCCCTTTGATGCAGATAGCTTTAATGAAGCTGTAATGTCTACATACGCCCGGTTTCCTTTAGCCCTAGAACGGGGCGCTGGTTGCCGGGTTTGGGATACACAGGGGCGTGAATATCTGGACTTTGTGGCTGGAATTGCCACTTGTACATTGGGACATGCCCACCCAGCTATGGTAGAAGCGGTGACTCGCCAAATCCAAAAGCTGCACCATGTCTCTAATTTGTACTACATTCCTGAGCAAGGTGAATTGGCAAAATGGATTATTCAACATTCTTGTGCCGATCGCGTATTTTTCTGCAACTCTGGAGCTGAGGCTAACGAAGCAGCAATTAAACTGGCGCGGAAATATGCCCACACAGTTCTAGAAATTGAAAAACCGATTATTTTAACCGCCAATGCCAGTTTCCACGGACGGACTTTGGCAACAATTACCGCTACAGGACAACCAAAGTATCAAAAGTACTTTGATCCCTTAGTTCCTGGTTTCCACTACGTAAATTACAACGATATTAACGCTGTGGAAGTGGCAATTAGCGAGTTGGATGAAGGCGATTATCGTGTGGCGGCGATTTTAATAGAGCCATTGCAGGGAGAAGGTGGGGTACGTCCAGGAGATGTTGCCTATTTTAAAAAGCTGCGGCAGATTTGTGATGAAACTGGCATATTACTAATTTTTGATGAAGTGCAAGTTGGCATGGGGCGCAGTGGCAAATTATGGGGTTATGAACATCTTGGCGTTGAACCGGATATTTTCACCAGTGCCAAAGGCTTGGGTGGCGGTATCCCCATCGGTGCAATGATGAGCAAAAAATTCTGTGATATTTTTCAACCAGGAGAACACGCCAGCACCTTTGGCGGAAATCCTTTCGTGTGTGGAGTAGCGCTTAGTGTCTGTCAGACAATAGAGCGGGAGAATATTTTACAGAATGTGGAAGAACGAGGTGAACAGTTGCGATCTGGATTAAAAGCGATCGCCACGAAATATCCTCATCAAATCGCCGAAGTTCGGGGTTGGGGTTTGATCAATGGTTTGGAGTTGCAAGCATCCACTCAGCTAACCGCAGCTGATATCGTCAAAGCCGCCATAGACGAAGGCGTATTGCTCGTACCAGCAGGGCCAAAAGTTGTCCGGTTCGTACCTCCGTTGATTGTGACAGAAGCAGAAGTCAATACCGCACTGCAAGCTGTTGACAAGGCATTAGCAACCATTACAGCGTAAACATTGCTGGCTATTTATTAGATCCCCAACTTCTTAAAGAAGTCGGGGATCTCTTAAAGGGGATCTCTTAAAGAAGTCGGGGATCTCTTAAAGGGATCTCTTAAGGGGATCTAACCACCGATAAAACCTTTTTTAAAACCCCCAAATTAATTCGAGGGCTTTTTTTGTTGAGATTTTGACTTTTAATTTTGATTTTATTGAAGATGTTACTAACGTGTTCTGATTTCTAAGTACAGCTTCAATCATCTTCCCAGTATTCATGATCTAGCAGGTCGATAATTCTATCTCTGAGTAAAAACTCGTTTTTTTCTAACTCAAGCTCAAAATACACCCATTCATGATCAGGAATGTATTTACAAAGAGTATAGATTGGCTGCTGACGGTTAACAAGTCCCTTTTGAGCAAGTTGACGTGCTTCTTCCTTGATAACCTCGATGTCGTATTTAACTGCAATATCCATAGCTCGTTACCTCGCTTTTGATCAAGGCATTAAGAGTCAAGATAATAAATTTTTTGGCTCTACCTTTAACTTATCAAAAAACTTGAAGTAAATTGTGAAGAATCAAAACATAAATGTTTGCTGCAACCCAGATACTTTAGTTAGACACTTTTTCAGATCTCATGGACACCCTCTATAGAGGTATTTTCACAAACTAAGAATCATGAGTAACAAGTTGTAAACAAAAAAGTATGCAGATGCTCTCTGGATAACTTGCTAAAAGGTAAGCTAGGCTAAAGAATACATGATGAAGAATGAAGAAAAGTTAAGAATAAAAGTTTTTCGTTCTTACCTCAACCTTCATCATCTGTTATTTTACTCATCTTTGTATATTCGCTTGAGGGTTTCTACTTTGGTCTTGAATCTTGATAAAGTTCGTCAATATTTTCCTGCCTTAGCTGGTGAATGGACTTTTTTTGATAATGCTGGCGGTTCACAAACCTTAAAGAAAGTAGTAGATAGGATTAGTGAATTTCTGTTGACATCTGATGTCCAGTTGGGTGCTTCTTATGCAATTTCTCAGCTAGCAGGAGAACGCTTGGCATTAGCAACAAAGGGAATGGCTACTTTTATTAATGCCAAGTCTCCTAGAGAAATAGTCATGGGGCCATCGACTACAATGATGTTGAAAGTTCTCTCAATGTGTTTGAGTCAAACTTTCGCGCCTGGTGATGAGATTATTGTTACTAATTGTGACCATGAAGCCAATATTGGGGCTTGGGTTGCTCTAGAAAAACAAGGAATGAAGATTAAAGTCTGGCAAATCTGTCCAGATACTTTGGAATTGCATTTAGAAGATTTAGAACCATTAATGAGTCAACGCACAAAACTGGTAGCATTAACTCATGCTTCTAATATTTTGGGAACTATTAACCCTATTAAAGAAATTGCTGCATTTGTACATGAACGTGGGGCAATGATTTGTGTAGATGGTGTTGCTTATGCACCGCACAAACTAGTTGATGTTCAAGATTTAGATGTGGATTTCTATGCTTTGAGTTTTTATAAAGTTTACGGCTCACATCATGCTTTACTTTATGGCAAAGAAGAACATTTGTTAAAAATGCCTGGTCTTAATCATTATTTTATTGCTCAGACAGATATTCCTTATAAGTTTCAATTAGGTAATGTCAATTTTGAATTGAGTTATGGAATGTTAGGTTTGTGTGATTATTTGAGTGAATTAGCACAAATACATTATGGCAATCAAACTACACCTGATTTGAGAAGTCAAATGGTGCAGGTCTTTGATTTAATCAGTATGCATGAAGAGAAGATAGGCGATCGCTTACTAGACTACCTCAACGACAAGTCTAATGTACGTGTGCTCGGTCAATTGCAGGCTAACCACACGCGTGTACCCACTATATCTTTTGTAGTAGATGGAATTGATAGCTCAACCATCCCTATCAAAATTGACCAACATTACATCGGAATTCGCTACGGAGACTTTTATGCTAAACGGTTAATTGAATACTTGGGGTTAGCTTCGCAAAATGGAATAGTACGCGTGAGCATGGTACATTACAACACACTTGAGGAAGTTGACCGCCTAATTGAGGCTTTTGAGCAGGTATTGTAATCCCTGTGCATCCATAATGGGGATTGGGGACTGGGGAACTTGTACTGAGCGAAGTCGAAGTATGGGGACTGGGGAACTTGTACTGAGTTTCGACTACGCTCAACTGCCGCGAAGTCGAAGTATGGGGACTGGGGACTGGGAAGAAATTTTTTATTTTCACCTCTACCTCCCCTGCCCCTCGCCCCCTTATTGCTGCTGTTGTCGTCGTTCCTCAATTTCTTGTGCAGAAATCATACTGTTAACTCTCTCTACATCTACCATCATTAAAACTGCTCCCTCTATTTCAATGCCGAGTAAGGGAGTAGTTGCCATGTAACATTTGATTTGTCTGCCGCGACGATTGGTGGCATCAAGAATCATTTCTTGAAACTGTGTTTTTTTAGATAGGGATTCACGAAGTGGCGATCGCAATTGCTCAACGGGCAGCCCAATATCTAAACTAAAGATAGATTTTCCTAAAACTTCTTCAGTTCGTAAGCCCCACAAATCCTCTGCCATGTAGTTCCAAATTAAGATGTTATAGCTGTTATCAATGACTACTATGCCGGTTTGGAGACTTCTGAGAATAGAGATGAGGAAAATATTTGTCCGGTTTAGTTCTACAGTGCGTTGTGAGAGTTCGCGATTAATTGTTTGTAATTCTTCATTGGTAGATTGCAATTCTTCATTCATTGTCTCCAATTCTTCATTAGTAGATTGGAGTTCTTCGTTGGTGGTTTCTAATTCTTCGTTAGTGGATTGTAGTTCTTCGTTAGTAGTTTCTAGTTCTTCATTAGTAGATTGAAGTTCTTCGTTGGTGGTTTCTAATTCTTGTCTAGAGCGTTGCAATGCTTCTTGGAGTTGAATGTAACGGGTGACATCATGAAAAGCAATACTGACACCTAAAAAACTGTTGTCAGTGTCTTGCAAGGGCGTAATCCGCACATCTAAATATTGCTTTTCTGTGTTAGATAAATAACGCTCTACATTTGTTAGATGGATGGTGCGGCGTTCAGTATAAGCCTGTTCAATCAGCGATCGCAACTCCAATGGTCGATAAGAAAGTTCGAGATCTTGGAAGGGACGCGATAAATCTCTAGGTGAAAGAGTAAACAAACTTCGCGCCTGCTCGTTCACCATCACCAGAGTACCATTAATATCAATGACTACTTGGGCGATCGGTGCTGTATCAAAACCCATGTCTCGCAGGCGGATATTTCGAGACAAACGGCCGCTAGATTCATCATCTGCTGAATTTGCCATAATTAGGAGGCGATCGCGCATATTAACTGAAGATATCTTCGTAAATATTCGGTTTTTCAAGTCTATTGGAGTAAACAGACTCGAATGCATCAACAGCATCTCTGCTTTTCCTAAAAACAAATAGCCTGCATCATTAAGGGCGAAATGAAACCGAGCCAAAATCCGCCCCTGAGCCTCAGAGTTAAAATACATCAGTGTGTTGCGGCTAACTAGCAGATCTAAGCGGGAAATCGGCGCATCTTGAAGTAAGTCATGACGACCAAAAATCACCGAACGGCGCAGATCTTGACGAAAAACATAGCGGTTGCCTACAAGCTCAAAATATTTTTGCCGCAGTTCATTTGAAACTGCCTGGACATCTTTGGCTGAATATACAGCTTGGCGAGCCTGGTTTAGAGCTTCTTCATCTACATCTGTGGCGTAAATTTTCACCCGTTGGCGAAATTCCTCAGCTCCTAACATTTCAGCCATCAGTATTGCTAAAGTATAAGCCTCTTCTCCAGAGGAACAGCCAGCACTCCAGATGCGGATTTGGTCAGTATTTTGCTTCTTTCTAATTATATTGGACAGTACATGCTCTGCTAGGTATTCCCAAGCACAGGTATCCCGAAAAAAGCCGGTGACGTTAATTAAGATAGTGTTGAATAGACAATTGAATTCTTCTGGATAAACCTCTAAATAATCCAGATAATCGCCAAAACTTTCTATACTTAATAACTGTATCCGCTTACGTACCCGACGCATCAAGGTTGAACGTTTATAGCCTGTGAAATCAAAGCCTCGGCTTTGTCTGAGATAAACCAGCAGATTTTCAAATTCAGGATCTCTTTCTGTGAAAGTCATAGGATAGGGGAGGGGAGCAGTGTTTCGACTTACCTGACTTCGCTCGGCACAAGCCGCTCAACAACCGGGCAGGGGAGGTAGAGCGGTAAAGGAGCAGAGGGGCAGAGGTGCAGAGCGGCAGTGTTTCGACTTCGCTCAACTGCCGCGTAGTCGAAACTCAGTACAAGTTCCTCATTCCCCATACTTCGACTTCGCTCAGTACAAGTTCCCCAGTCCCCAATACCCAGCCCCCTTCAACTATTACCCATGACTAGAGTTACTAAAGCATGGGAAATTTCATTTAAGGGGAGAATGAAATCTACATAGCCAGTTTGAATTGCTGCGGAGGGCATCCCGTAAAATTCGGCGGTTTTTTCGTCTTGGGCAATAACTGTACCGCCCATTTTGTGAATTGCTTCTACACCCATTGCTCCGTCGCTACCGGTTCCGCTGAGTACAACGGCGATCGCTCGGTCTTTGTAACTGGCTGCAACTGATTCAAATAATAGGTCAGCAGAAGGGCGCAGAAAATGTACCAATTCCGATTGGGATAAGGAAAGTGTACCATTACAGTTGACCAGGAGGTGACGGTTGGGTGGGGCAACATAAACTATTCCTGGGGTGAGGTTGTTTCCCTCTTCTGCCTGCTTGACACTCAAAGCCGTGCGCCGACTGAGAATTTCTGCCATTAGTGAGCGATGTCTGGGATCTAGGTGTTGGACGACGGCGATCGCGGCTGTAAATTCTGCGGGCAGATTCGATAAAACTTTAGTTATAGCAGTCAACCCACCCGCTGAAGCTGCCAGAGCTACTATATCAAAGGCAGCATTAGCAAATTGAGGTGGATGACTGTTGGCATTTTCTGCCATTTTTGCCATGATTTTTCGGCTGTGATTATTTAGCCAAACTTCTTAGTTACAAGTAGCTTTGATAAATCTGAATTTATTCTTGTTTAACCACGTGTATTATACAGTATAGTTAAGCCGTTTCGGTATTTTCCTGTTGAGTTGAGAGTTAGTTTTCTTGCTCTAGAATCTGTTTCGCCTGTAAAAGTTGCTGTTTATGCTCTTCAAGAAGAGTGGGGTATTTCAGATTTAGTTCTTGTAATTTTGTGCAGATAATATCAGCGACTACCAAGCGTGTAAACCATTTGCGATCGGCAGGAACAATATACCAGGGGGCCCATTCAGTACTAGTATTATTAAAAACTTCTTCATAAGCATTCATATAATCATCCCAAAAAGCTCGTTCTTTGACATCACTAGCTGAAAACTTCCAATTTTTATCAGGCAATTCAATCCTTTCAGAAAAGCGTTTTTTCTGCTCAGATTTAGAGATGTTGAGAAAAAACTTCAGGATGATAACACCATTATTTACCAAGTATTTTTCAAAGTTATTGATTTCTTCAAAACGCTGCTTCCAAATCCGATTTCCATTAGGGATTTGAGGTAGTTGTTGTTTTTTGAGAATTTCTGGATGGACACGAACTACTAGCACTTCTTCATAGTATGAGCGGTTGAATATTCCAATTCGACCTCGTTCTGGCAAGGCTTTCATTGAACGCCACAAATAGTCATGGTCTAGTTCTTCCGCACTAGGTTCCTTGAAACTATATACCTGACATCCTTGGGGATTTACACCAGACATCACATGTTTAATTGTACTATCTTTCCCAGCAGCATCCATTGCCTGAAAAATAATTAATAAAGCATAAGTATTTTGAGCATAAAGAATATTTTGGTAATTTGCTAATTTAATAACATCTGCCTGCAATTTGCTTGCAGCATCAGTTTTTTCATGAAATTGAGTTTTATAAGCTGGGTCATAATCTTTTGGTAGAGAAATCTTTGAACCTGGGGGAACGATGAAAGCATCATGATTCATTTAACATAACTCCAATATTGTGCTTATACCCAGTTATATTCGGCATTTTAAATCTTATACCAACTGAATTAATGATTGTAACAAATCCTCTGTTAGAGACGTTGCATTGCAACGTCTCTACATGTTCTGTTTGTCACATTATTTTTTTTAATTGGTATTATTTTAATTGGTATTATATGTATATTATCTTTGCTAATCAACATCAAAGACAGCGCTTACTCAGATAGATTTATCGCTTATATGACTTGCGCCGCTTGGGAATAGGACGCATCGCCTCACGACCTAAGATAAACATCCCTGCAACACCCAAGCTGACAAACCAAATATATTGATACCAATACTGCCGAATTTGTTCAACCGTACTGAGTTCTGGATGTAACGTGTTTAGGTAAAGCAATAGCACTAGTATCATTAGCGCCCCAAAACCAATAAAGCTTAAGCTAACAAGAATTCTTGCAGGTCGCAGATCAAAATCGCTAATATTGTTTAGCTCAATTGTTGCCAGTTCCTTTAAGGAGTCATCTGCTAAAGATGAGGCTGCTTGGAATCTGTTACTCAGCTTTGATGGTAAGATTGGCACTAGAGTTGCTACGGTTGGGCGACGCAGTAAAGCCTCAGTATCTCGCAGTAGTTCCAGTGGCTTACGATTAGTAGTTGGTTGAGCAAATTCAACGTTGTCTGTAGCAGTTGGGGCGGTGGCTTTGCCTTCTAAATCCATAGCATGAAAAGAACCAGGATATAAATAGCCTAACGAATTCAAGACACAACGTGTCATTTTTTTATAAATTTAGCAATAATTAGCTCATAAATAACTAGGATTATGAACAACAAGATTACCGACTTCTGAACAACAACAAGATTCCCGACTTCTTAAAAAAGTTGGGAATCTAAGGAAGGAATTTCACTCATCCATCTCCTTCAATGTCGCTAATGCTGACGGAGACAAGCGACTCAGATAACGGAATATCCAGTATTTAAAGATAGTATTTAAAATTACAGGAAATGTAGCAATAAATAGAAATATGGCGTTTCTACTAGCTGGTAAACCTAAATGTTCTGCCAAAGCTTCCAGAACAACCTCCCATCCATGTGGCGAGTGAAATCCGACAAATATATCTGTAAACAAAATAATTAAAAATGCTTTGGCACTGTCACTCAGACCATAGACAATATTATCTAGAAATAATTTTACAGTTACAATTTCTCTTTTGCTCGAAGCAATTACCGCACTAAAAGCAACTAGTGAGATCAAATCAGCAAAAACATTGCTAATGGCGCTATTACTTTTAAAACGAAATTCATCAGCTATCTCAACTGCTTTATTTTTGACACTTTCTTTAATTACCTCTGACGAGAGTGATGGTGCTTGATGAAGTAAATACTGAAATCTCAATTGTTTTTCAAAATTTTTTAATTTTTGGAGAGCTTCTACTTCCATGTCAGAATTTAGAAAAATCTGAATTTCATTATCACCTCTGATTCGATCCAGTATGGGAGCTATTAAAAACTGTTTAGATATTTGCTGGGTTAAAAGTGGCACAATAATTAAAAGTATCAAAAATTTTACAGCAGTTTTTGTCCTATTCCTAGAAATCCGGTAATTTCTGATAAAATCTTCTTCTGCCTGTGGCGCAAAATCTGCTTTAATTTTATTAATTGTTCTGCCAATAGACCTTGGTAAGGCTCCAGTTTTTTGAGTTAAAGGTGGAACTTTAACGCCATTCATCTCAGATGATTCTGGCTGGTTGCTAACTTTAGTCTGTTTAATTTGTAGTGATTGTGAAGGTGGTATGACTGGGATATTGCTAATTAGTTCGTCTTTGATATTATATTTTTCTACGACTTGATCAATAAATTTTAATTTTTCTAATAAAGTAGAATTAGAGATATTTATGATTCCCCGGCTTAGCCTAAATTCTGCAAGTTTTACCTTGATAAAAGTTAACTTTTTATTCAGGTATCCTTGCCAGTAAGACATTACATTTTCAGTATAATCTGCTGATTTTGGAGATATTTTTTTGTGATTAAAATGCTGTATTTCAATGTTTCTTATGCTTTGAGCTGCTTGGTAAGCCTCTAAGAGCGCTCTTTCTGGTGTATCTGAATACCATTGTTTGAGCGATCGCAAGTTTTCTTTGAGCTTTTGGCTAAGTAATTCTGTATTTCTTTTAAAAAACGAATATTTCATTTCAGATATTATTATGCATACTAAGTATTGTAATTTAGTATAAATCAAGAAAAAGTAATAGCTAATTAAGAAATGCTTAGCCGAGGCTAATAAATTTGTTTTATTTACTTAAATGATGATCGATTTAATTTACAATACAGTGGTTATCTAACTCATAGGGTCAATATCGGGAACAAATACTTAGAAAATATTGTCACTGTTTTGACGTATCCGTAGTATAACTGATGTTCTTTTTAACAAGCCGCGCATTCATGATGAGACTAAAGTTATTTGGTCAAGAGTTGACAGGAATTGCAATAGCTTCACTGACTGTGTTGACCACAACTACAACCATCGGTCAGCCTAGCTATGCTGGAGGCACAACCTTCTACTGTGAAAAGAGCAAGGGCATACCAATCACATTTGCTCGGACTCAGGATGGGAGGAACGTGCCAATGATTAGATGGGTTTCTCAGGAATACTTCTCAAAAGAGTGGACAGGTGAACGCCGTTGTCAAGAGGTATCTCGCAGATTTCAGAGAAGTTATGACAACGGTACTTTAAAGTACATCAGAACTGGGATACTGAGAGGGGAATCTGTAGTATGCGCTGCTATTAATCAAAACGCTGCTTGTACAGATAGCACTTTGTTATTCACTCTCAGGCGTGGTAGTAATGCCAGAGATACTGTGCGAAGGCTATTAAATCGCCGGGGGTTAGTAGCTGGAAATGTACTAAATGAAAGTAGTGAGGAAGCGCTAAATATCGAATTTGATGCGTACCTAAATAACGCTACAGTTGAATCAAGTAGTGACTCCAATCAAGATTCAGGTAATACTCCTTGATGCGATCGCACCGCAATTTCGTATTACCTGGGAACTCAGATGAATTGGCGTAAACTGAGACTGGTTTTGTATATTGGCAGCTTATCTATGGCACTGTCAGCATCGACGCCAGTCGTCAGTATTTCTGCTCCATGTACAAACCATGATTGCCAGGTTCCGCATTCAAAACAATACCAACAGGCGCAATCTATCACCGTCAAAGTGTTATCAGCAGATTTCTTAGGTTCAGGAATTTTGCTGCAAAAACAAGGTTCTGTTTATACAGTATTAACCAATGCTCATGTGTTGCAAGCAGGCGACGCCCCGTATCGCATTCAAACACCGGATGGTAGCATCCATACAGCTAATTTATCCAAAGGCTTAAACTTTGGAAAAAATGATTTAGCTTTATTACAATTTCAGAGTACTGGTACTATCTATGCTGTGGCATCCTTTGGTTCTTCCCCAGCAGTGGGAGATGAGGTATTTGTTGCTGGGTTTCAGGCTACTGAAGAAGAATCTCAGGAAAAAGTCTTTGCATTTGCTAAAGGTGAGGTTTCGTTAGTGTTACCCAAACCTTTAGAAGGAGGCTATCAAGTGGGGTACACCAATAATCTCGAAAAGGGCATGAGTGGTGGCCCATTGTTGAATCGTCGCGGTGAAGTTGTGGGTGTGAATGGGATGCAGGCTTATCCTCTGTGGGATGCTCCTTCTGTGTTTCAGGATGGCATGGAAGCAGATGAACGGTTGCATCAGATGATTATTCGTTTGAGTTGGGCTGTGCCAATTCCGACATCTGCACTAAAGGCGGACATTCGAGTTAAAAGCTCCAAGTTTTAAGTTCAAAGCTTAAATGAATGGAAGTTGCAGTTTAGATATGACTTATACTAATTCTCAAAAAACAGTTAAGTAGGTAGACGTAATTAAATATAAGATAAAGCTTTTGTTCGTAGTGAGCTATTTATCGCTCTATATAAGGTTTTCAAGGGATAAATCCCTTACTACTAGCTCTGATTAATTAAGCCCTTCTACTTATACATTATTCTCCTTTGTCTTAATTCCCTATTCCACCTGCTTTCTTGAGGTGACGGCTGATGCTAAGCAAACCATAAAAAGTGTGGACTGAGATAGAGCTATTTACTTGTAAAGTCGATTAATACCTCTTAAAAATTAAATTATGAAATTAAATTATGCACTTGTACCAGCAATTATTGGAGTGTCAATTACCCTAGTGCAGCCACAAATTGTCGTAGCACTTTCCTCATCTGAGGTGGCGAAAGTTGCTAAAGGAATCACGGTGCTGATTGAGAATCAAAATGGTTCTGGGACTGGGGTAATTATTCAGCAACAGGGCGACACTTATACTGTTCTGACAGCTAAGCATGTCATCGAAACTCAAGCTAAATATGAAATCGTCACCCCAGATGGTCAGCGTTATCCACTCGATTACAATAGGGTGAAAAAGCTGCCAGAGGTAGACTTAGCCATTATAGAGTTTACCAGCAATCAAAGTTACACTGTTGCCAAGATAGGCAACTCAGATGACTCCGCAGAAGGTACAACAGCTTATGTAGCTGGTTTTCCTCAAGTGACGGCAGCAATTTCTAGTACAATCTACAATTTTACAGATGGGCGAATTACTGCTAACGCCTCAAAACCTCTGCGCGATGGCTATGCTTTGGTCTACAACAATAATACGCTACCGGGGATGAGCGGCGGCCCGGTGTTGAATGACAGAGGGGAATTGGTGGGAGTTCATGGTAGAGCAGATGAAGCGGATATCGAAACCTCTAAAATCAATTCCACAGTTGCTTATGTCAAATCAGGTTTTAATTTGGGGATTCCGATCAATACCTTTTTGAGACTTTCATCTCAAGCTGGGGTAGATGTGGGCGTTAGTCCTCCCACTACACCCGTAGCAACAGCACCGAAACCAGACGACTTCTATATTCAAGGTGGGGACAAATATGATCAAGGAGATTTTAAAGGTGCGATCGCTAACTACACTACAGCAATTCGCCTGAATCCCAACTATCTCAATGCCTACAATAATCGGGGTCTTGCCCGCTATAACTTAGGAGACTTCCAGGGGGCAGTTGACGACTATAACAGAGCTCTAAAGATTAATTCCAAAGATGCTGATCCTTATAATAACCGGGGTCTGGCTCGCTCTGCCTTGGGAGACAACAAAGGAGCAATCAATGATTATACCTTAGCTTTGAAGATTAATCCTAAGTTTGTTTATGCCTACAACAACCGGGGAATTGCCCGTAATAGCCTGGATGACAGCCAAGGTGCGATCGCTGATTTTAACCAAGCCTTAAAGATTAATCCCAACTATGCCGAAGCCTACGGGGGTCGGGGGATTTCTCGCTATCAGTTAGGAGACAAACAGGCTGCGATCGCTGATTTCACCACAGCTACCAAGCTGAATCCTAACCTGGCCCCACCCTACGCCGGACGCGGAATTGCCCGCTTTGATTTGGGAGACAAAAAAGGAGCAATTACTGATTTTAATCAAGCTTTGCGGATTAATCCCAACTTTGCCCCAGCTTACACTGGTCGGGGAATTGCGCGTTTTCAGCTGGGAGATAAACAAGGAGCGATCGCGGACTTACAAAAAGCCGCTAATCTCAATTTGGAACAAGGCAAAACAGATGATTACCAACAACTATTGGAGTTGATTAAAAAGCTTCAAGGGTAAGAACTAAGGAGAGACAGGATCTCTGGGGCGCAGCGATCGCCATATCAACTTCCCACCTGAGAAATCTGGTCAGCAGTCAAGTTTAAATCTGGGAATATTGGTGATATTAAGCGATCTCCTTGTCTAAACTGGTTAACTTGATATTCACCTTCAACCAATTGGTAAATAAAGATAGCTGGCTGCTTGGGGTTGCCAAGAAATGCCCGTCCGCCCAACGCGGCATAGTCCACAATCCAGTATTCAGGAATACCCATCTCTTCATAGTCAGCAAGCTTTTTATGATAATCATCACGCCAGTTAGTACTGACAACTTCAACAATTAATTTCACGCTCGTAGCATTCTCAATAATTGATTCACGCTCCCAACGAGGTTCGCTGCTGATAGCCTCTTGATCTAAAACAATGATGTCCGGCTCGTAGCCTGATTTTTCATTGGTAGGCTTGACAATGGATTCTCTGGGAATTGTCCAAATACCGCGCTTTCCCATTTGGATAATAATTAAAACTAATTCCTCTATCAAGAAGCCAGTGACATTTGAGTGCTTCCCAGTCGGCTTTGGCATCTGGATAATTACTCCATCATGTAGTTCGTAGCGTACCTCTGAGTTTTCTGGCAGCCACTCGATGAATTCATCAAAGGTTACTTGTTTGGGTAAAGCTTGAGCCATGATCTATCTCAAGTAGTGGTGCAGAAGCCTTCTTATCTCGTTTGTGGTCTGGGAAAAGAGTATAAAGGTAAATTTCTCCCTTAACCAAAAGGTATGGTGGCTGCATTTTTGAACTAACAACCATCTTTAATTTTAGCCCTACGATGCCCCAGCCCATTACAACCAGGTAACTGCCTGCTCTGAGTTGGGAGATCAGCAGGGGGCATCGCGGATTTACGAAAAGCAGCTAACCTTGATCTAGAACAAAGAAAACCAGATGATTACCAACAAGCTTTAGCAGTAAGTTGGGTATGGTGCAAAAAGTAAAGTAAAGTAAACCTGTTTACTACCAAAGTTAAATTAATGCCTATTGGGAATTAAATTATGAAATTTGATTACGCACTGGCATCGGCACTGATGGGAGTATCAATCGCTTTTGTACAACCCCAAATAGCGATCGCCCTATCCTCAACTGAGGTAAGTAAGGTTGCCAAAGCAATTACTGTACTAATTGACAATCCCAGCGGTTCTGGGACTGGGGTAATTATTCAGCGGGAGGGAGACACGTACACTGTTCTGACAGCTAAGCATGTCATCGAAACTGAAGATAACTATGAAATTGTCACCCCAGATGGCCAGCGCTATCCACTCGATTACAAAACTGTGAAAAAGCTGCCAGAAGTTGATTTAGCGATTGTGCAGTTTACCAGTAACCAAAGTTACGCTGTTGCCAAAATCGGCAACTCGGACGAAGCCATAGAAGGTGCTACAGCTTATGTAGCAGGTTTCCCCAAAGCAACCGCAGTCATTTCCAACTCGATTTATAACTTTGTCGCGGGGCAAATTACTGCTAATGCCTCAAAACCCCTGCGTGATGGCTACGCTTTAGTCTACAGCAATGATACGTTACCGGGGATGAGTGGCGGCCCGGTGTTGAATGACAAAGGCGAAGTAGTCGGAATTCATGGTATGGGGGATACTATGGAAAACTTTCAAATTTCCGACCAAAATCCCAATATTATTATCAAAACAGGTTTTAATTTGGGCGTTCCCATTAATACTTTTTTGAGACTGTCAGCTAGCGCTAAAACAGATGTGGGCGTCAGTCCTCCTAGCACACCAAAAGCCACAGCACCGAAAGCTGATGACTTTTTTATTCAGGCTGAAGACAAGTATGACAAAGGGGACTATCAAGGAGCGATCGCTGATTACACTAAAGCCATTAACATCAATCCCAACTTAGCCCAAGCTTACTACAGGCTGGGATTGACCCGCAGCAAGTCGGGAGACAACCAAAAAGCTGTTGAGGATTTACAAAAAGCTACAGAATTATTTGCTACACAAGGAAAGAAAGCAGATGCCATACGTATCCAGGGCGTTGCTCGTTCTTTGTTAAAAGACTATAAAGGAGCGATCGCAGCTTTAACCGAAGCAATTCGCCTCAATGTCAAAGATACTTTAGCCTACAACAACCGGGGAAATGCCCGCTCTAACTTGGGAGACTTGCAAGGAGCGATCGCTGATTACAGCCAAGCTCTCAACATTAATCCCAACTATATCCAAGCCTACATCAACCGGGGAAATACTCGCTCTGCTTCAGGAGACAAACAAGGAGCCATTGCCGATTACAACCAAGCCCTCAAGCTTAATCCCAACTATGCTTTAGCCTACAACAATCGAGGAATTGCCCGCACTGCCTTGGGAGACTTGGAAGGAGCAATTTCTGATTACAACGAAGCCCTGAAGATTAATCCCAATTATGCCAATGTCTACTATAGCCGGGGAATTGCCCGTTCTAACTTAGAAGATTTGCAAGGAGCAATTTCTGACTACAACCAAGCCCTGAAGATTAATCCTAACTATGCTCAAGCCTACTACAGCAAGGGAATTGTCCGCGCTGCCTTGGGAGACAAGCAATGGGCGATCGCAGATTTACAAAAAGCCGCTAACCTCTTTCAAGAACAAGGAAAAACAGAAGATTACCAAAAAGTGCTGGAGTTAATTAAAAAGCTTTAACAATAACTCAACCTCGTATTTATCGATTTTGCTCTACTGAGGTGAGATTTAAGGAAAAAGCTTTAATATTCTGCCATAAGTTTAGTCTTTGATATTCGCGGACGAGTGTTTGATATTCGCGGACGAGTGTTTGATATTCGCGGACGAGTGTTTGATATTCGCGGACGAGTCTTTGATATTCGCGGACGAGTCTTTGATATTCGCGGACGAGTCTTTGATATTCGCAGACGAGTGTTTGATATTCGTGGACGAGTGTTTGATATTCGTGGACGAGTGTTTGATATTCGTGGACGAGTGTTTGATATTCGTGGACGAGTGTTTGATATTCGCGGACGAGTGTTTGATATTCGTGAACGAGCCGCTGATCTCCCACTCCTCTGCTCATTCAATTTTGAATTTGCAATTTTACGCTTTGCTCAGAACTTTCCAAACCGGATTTTATACCGATTCAATTAATGTAGGACTTACGCAAAAACTCTCTGAAACTCTTATTTCTCCCTTCGGGTTTACAGTCGCCTGCGGAGGGAAACCCTCCCGCAGCGCTGTTTCACCGTGCCCTCTGTGTCGCGCCAGTTGCTTCAAGTCGGGGAACCCGCCCAACGCACTGGCTTCGCTGCGGCAAGCCGCTCCGCGTCTACGATTTTCCGTTACCTGTGCGTAAGTCATGTAATGATTGCAACAAATCCTCTGGTAGAGACGTTGCAATGCAACGTCTCTACATGGTCTATCTGTCACATTGTTTTTTTAATTGGTATTAGATTATTCAATCCAAAATCTAAAATATACAGCAGCAGTAGAGACCGTAGATGTAACGTCTCTACAGAGTTTCGGGTTTTATTTATGTACTTTATTTACCTGAAATCTGCTGTAAAATCTAAAATTTTCCTGCTTCTTGCATAATTAATTAATTTCAAATGATTTAATCATTGTTTCTGCTGTTTGCACAAACTTATCATAATCATCTATTGCTGCTGTATAGGTGATGACGTATGCTTGATCGCCCCTTAAAGTCCAAACTTGGAGATTTTTTAAACTATTCTCTCCACTTTTCCCAGTAAAAACTAATTTATTCGCTCTTTTATTCGCCAGAGTTGTTTCACTCGTATCCAAAATATTAGCCCCTGACAAACTATTCTTAATTTCCTGTATAAATAAATCTCTAGATTCATCTAAGGTGCTAGAAAGTGGTTCTGTACTAATAGTTAGCTTTTCTTGAAATTTATCAGCGTCACTTTGTTTTGGTGATAAGAATGTAACTAACTCTCCAGTGACAGGGTTTGCTACATCTTGTCTTGCCCAATTCTCAGGATAGTTTATCTTTATTCCATAACTAGAATTTTCATAGATCAAAAACTTGGAAGCTGGGGTGATTAATTGGGATAAAAATATAACAACCATAGCAACTGCTGCGATTATTCCTAGTGCAAGCAAAAGTTTTCTCGGTGGTGCAAATCGCAAAGATGTTTGTTCAATTGCCGTAACTGGTATTTGTTCTAGCCTATTTAAAACATGCAATACTGACTCGGCTGTAGAGTAACGTTGACGAAAGTCATAACGCACCATTTTATCAATAATTTCTGCTAGCTCCGGGCTAACTTGTGCTTGGTTTCGCCAATCAATTTCTCCTGTAGTGGATCTGGGTAATCTTTGCCCACCATCAACAGCAGGATTAATTCCAGTCAAGGCTTGGATAGCAATAATTCCCACCGCATAGATGTCGCTACTCAAATTTGGGACTTGATTGGCTTGTTCACTTGGCATATAACCATGAGTGCCAATCACAACAGTAACACTTGCTTTGCCTTGAGAATTCGCTATCTGAGTACTGATTTGTTTGACTGCTCCAAAGTCAATTAACACTATTTTGTTATCTGATTTTCTTCGCCGAATATTGGCAGGTTTAATATCTCGGTGAATTACATTGTGTCGATGAACAACTGCGAGAACTTCCAAAATGTCTTTTAAAAGTTGAATTACCTCAGCTTCAGTTAGGAGGTTGCCTATAGGAGGTATTTCTTGACTGAGGTCGTGACCTACAATAAATTCTTGAACTAAATAAAATTCTTGATTGTCTTCAAAGTGAGCTAAAAGTTGGGGAATTTGATCGCACTTTCCCAATGTTTCTAGGGTGGCTGCTTCTAGGTCAAATAAACGTTTGGCTTGCTCTAATGTGTATGGATCGGTAGAGAGTGGTTTAAAATGCTTAACAACACAGTGCGGATTTCCTGGTCTTTGCATGTCTTGAGCTAAGTAAGTCTTACCAAATCCCCCTTGTCCTAGTTGAGTGAGAATTTGGTAACGTCCACCCACGGTTTGACCCTGCATTACATTTACCCTTTCCGCTAGAATTACTCACTCACTGATTCTTAATCTTGATTTTTGCACAGAATTAAAGTACTAAGTATAAGCAAAGATAATAGTATAAGCGAGTTGTAAACTTGAATTACATAAGGTAAGGGGATAGTGATCAGCTTATGATATCAAATTGGGAAAGTATGTATTTTTTCTAAAACCAGACAACATACTCAAAACCGCCTGTATTCAGCATTTATCTGTGTATATTAATAACGAATTACGAATTACGAATTACGAATTACGCATTATATGAGTCTCAGTCTGTGCATGATTGTCAAAAATGAAGCAGCAACACTGTCTAAATGTCTGAGCAGTGTCAGAAAAGTAGTAGATGAAATGGTAATTGTAGATACAGGCTCAATTGATCGTACTCCCTATATTGCCAAACAATTCGGTGCAAAAGTCCATCACTTTCAATGGTGCAATGACTTTAGTGCTGCTCGGAATGCAGCGCTTAAATACGTTACAGGTGACTGGGTTTTGGTATTGGATGCTGATGAGATGCTGACATCAGGAATTGTACCGCAATTGAAAGAAGCGATCGCCAGAGATGAATATTTGCTAATCAACCTCGTCCGCCAAGAAGTTGGTGCAGAACAATCTCCCTATTCTCTAGTTTCCCGACTATTTCGCAATCACCCAGATATTCGCTTTGAACGTCCCTACCATGCTTTGGTAGATGACAGTGTGTCAGTAATGTTAATGAAAGACCCCAATTGGCAGGTAGGTTATTTACCAGGGGTAGCAATTTTACACACAGGATATCAAAAAAACGCGATCGCCCAAAACAACAAATATGCCAAAGCCGCCGCCGCGATGGAAGCGTTTCTGGCTACTCATCCTGATGATCCCTATGTTTGCAGTAAGTTGGGGGCGCTGTATGTGGAAACTGGGAAAATTGCCGAAGGTATGGAGTTGCTGAAACGAGGAGTTGCGGCTAGTGAAGAAAACTACGATATTTTATACGAACTCCAATACCATTTAGGTATTGCCCATAGTCGTTTGCGAAATTTCCCACAGGCTATTTCTCACTATCAAGCCGCGATTAAGTTGCCAATTTACCCCATGCTGAAATTAGGAGCATACAACAATCTGGGTAACTTACTCAAAGCAGGGGGAGATTTAAACGGTGCAAAAAATGCTTACGCCACAACTTTGAAGATTGACCCTACTTTTGTTGTCGGACATTATAATTTGGGGATGATATTCAAAGCAATGGGATTGTTGACTGAGGCGATCGCTGCTTACCAAGCAGCAATCAAATTAAATCCCAACTATGCTGAAGCCTATCAAAATTTGGGTGTAGTATTACTCAAAGCTGGCAATCACCAAGATAGTTTAACAGTCTTTAAAAAAGCGATCGCCCTCCACGAAAAATACAACCCCGAAGAAGCCAAGAGGCTACGTCAAGGTTTGCAAGAGATGGGGTTGGTTTAGGAGAAGAGAAGCCGGGTAGGCAGAGAGAGGGGGAACAAGGATTGTACAAGAATGCGGAATCTATTCTCCACTAAAGTTAGAATAATGCACCCTTGTATAATCCTTATGCTGCAAACCTTAAAAGCATAATTGTCATACCCTCAGTGCTGTAATCGTTGTAATTATAATTTCATGATGCGAATCATTGCCCGCAGCACATTACGAAAGTTTTGGGAAGTATATCCCGATGCTGAACAGCCATTAAAGGCTTGGTTTGATGAAGCATCTCGTGCAGAATGGGATAATCCGGCAAATATTAAAAGTACCTATCGCAATGCCAGTATTCTTGCTAATAACCGTGTTGTTTTTAATATCAAAGGTAACGATTATCGCTTAATTGTTCATGTTCGTTATGATATTGGAATTATTTTTATTCGTTTTCTTGGAACGCATAAAGAATACGATAACGTAGATGCAACAAGTATTTGAGGCAGTAATATCTATGCTTGAAACCCGTCCGATCCGCACTGAAGCTGATTATCGTGCTGCGCTTGATGAAATTGAAAGATTATTTGATGCGGAACTAAATACACCAGAGTTTGACCGCTTGGAAGTTTTAACTACGCTTGTGGAAGTATACGAGCAAAGGCATTACCCAATCGAAGCACCAGATCCTATTGAAGCAGTCTTATATTATCTCGAATCCCGTGGGTTGTCTGTAGATGAATTAGAGCCTGTTATTGGCAGTAAATCAGAAATTGCCGACATTTTGCATCGCAAGCAGGCGCTAACGTTGGAGATGATTCGGGGTTTGCATCAACAATTGGGGATTCCGGCACAGATTTTGATTCAACCATACCCTTTGATGCAAAATTCAGCATAATATCAGAACTCGGAACTTCAGTTTGGAAAATGAACTCCACCAGTTCTGAATGGAAAAGGTAGAGTTCGAGAGTTGGTAAATTCTCCTCACAACTAACAACTAACTAAATCCGCGACTTGACAAATTTCTCTAACCTATCCATCCCTTTTTCAATTGTTGCCATATCTGTGGCGTAGGAAAGACGAATATTGTAATCAGCACCAAAGGCGATTCCGGGAATGACTGCAACTTGGCGTTCTTCAAGTAAAGCGTCACAAAATTCCAGGGATTTTAGACCAGTTTTGCTGATGTCGGGGAATAGATAAAAAGCGCCATCTGGTTTTGCTGTACTCAATCCAGGAATGGCGTTGAGTCTATCTAACATTACCTGTCGGCGTTTGGCGAAAGCTTGGCGCATTTCTTCTACACAGTCTTGGGAACCTTCCAAAGCAGCGATCGCCCCATATTGAGCAAAGGTACACACGTTAGATGTACTATGTCCTTGGATGGTACTCGCGGCTTTAATAATCTCGGCTGGCCCAGCTAAATAGCCAAGACGCCATCCTGTCATTGAGTAAGCTTTGGCAAACCCATTACTAATCAAGGTGCGGTCAAAGATTTCTTTACCAAGAGAACCGATGCTGATATGTTCTGCACCGTCGTAGAGAATCTTTTCGTAAATCTCGTCAGAGACGACTAAGATATCTGCATCAACTATTACCTGCGCCAGTGCTTTGATTTCATCTGGCGTGTAAACCATCCCTGTGGGGTTGGATGGGGAGTTGAGGATAAATAGCTTGGTTTTAGGCGTGATTGACTTGCGGAGTTGTTCGGGGGTAATTTTATATCCAGTTGTTGCATCTGTAGTTACAATTACTGGTATCCCACCTACTAAAGTTACCATTTCGGGATAACTAAGCCAGTAAGGTGCAGGGATGATTACTTCATCACCTAGATCAATTAGTGCCACCATCAAGTTGTATAGAGAATGCTTACCGCCGTTGGTGACGATGACATTCTCTGACTTGTAATCAAGACCATTATCAGTTTTCAGCTTGTGGGCGATCGCATCCCTTAACTTTGGTTCTCCGGCGGCGGGGCCATACTTGGTTTTGCCTTCATCCAAAGCTTTCACTGCTGCGGCTTTGATATGCGCTGGGGTGTCAAAATCTGGTTCTCCAGCGCTAAAACTGCAAACATCTATGCCGTCTGCCTTCAGTGCCTTAGCCTTGGCTGCGATCGCTAAGGTCAAAGAAGGTGTTACCTTACTTACTCTTGCTGCCAGCTTCATTCTTACTTTCTTTGGCAAATCTTTCACTTATCTTAGAATATCCTAGAATCTCTACCGAGATTTGCCTTTTTAGAACTCTTTAGCTTGTTTAGCGAACTCCAAGAAATAAATTATGGAATTCCTTGCTGAGCGTCATCTCTCAAAACTCTAGGAGTCGCTTCTGGCGATCGCTTGCCATTGTCGGTATAATTCTCGTCATTTCTTAGTACATTTCCTTTTTTATAACGTTCTTTGCTCGCATAATAAGGCTTAAAAGGCTCAGCTTGTGCTATTCTGCGTTCTTTGCTCGTATAATAAGGCTTAAAAGGCTCAGTTTGTATTACTCTGCGTTCTTCAGTTTTTTCCCGACTTCTACTTCTTAAATCTTGAGGAATGCTTTGTGCTGTTCGCTTTCTCTTCTCAATATAATCATCGTCTGTTTCTGCGAGATTTGCCTTTTTCTGATGATTATTGGTGGCATAATAAGGCTTGGAATGCTCGGTTTGTGTAACCCTGCGTTCTTTAGTAAAAGAATAAGGCTTATTTAATTCTACCTGATGTGCTTTTTCTGAATAATAACCATCTGCTTGAGGTGAAGCCGCAGGTAAACTAATTAGCCATACTAAACTAGCTAGCAATACTATTCCTATTTTGCCGCGTATTGCATTAAATATTTTCTGGATTTCCAACATTGGGAAAATTCCCCCTTAATTCTTTAACAAATGACTGAATGTTAAAAAATTTTCATTAGGCTAACGTCTTCCCCTAGGCTGGTTACTTATATATAAAAAGTAAGGTGGGCATTACCCAATTAGTAGAGACGTTGCAATGCAACGTCTCTCGGTTTTTTCTACCAAACGCCTAAGCTATGGTTACATCAGGTGATAAGTAAACATCTTGAATGGCGTGAAACAGTTTTACCCCTTCTTCAAATGGACGCTGGAAAGTCTTGCGCCCAGAAATCAAGCCTGTACCACCAGCTCGTTTGTTAATTACAGCGGTGCGAACTGCTTCCGCAAAATCATTTTTACCAGTCGCCCCACCAGAATTAATCAGTCCTGCACGTCCAGAGTAGCAATTTAGCACCTGGTAACGAGTCAAATCAATTGGGTGGTCGGTTGTCAATTCTGTGTAAACTCGCTCGTCGGTTTTGCCGTAACTTTTTCCAGTGGCTTTGGCGACTGCACCATAACCATTATTGCATTCGGGTAACTTTTGTTTGATGATATCAGCTTCAATCGTCACACCCAAATGATTCGCTTGTCCGGTGAGGTCAGCGGCAATGTGATAATCTTTATCTTGTTTAAAAGCGTTGTTACGCAGATAGCACCAGAGAATAGTTACTAAACCAAGTTCATGGGCGCGTTTAAAAGCTTTGCTGACTTCCTGAATTTGTCTGGTAGATTGGTCTGAACCAAAGTAAATTGTCGCACCCACTGCTGCTGCACCCAAATTCCAAGCTTGTTCGACATCAGCAAACAATACTTGGTCAAATTGATTGGGGAAAGTCAACAGTTCGTTATGATTTATTTTGGCGACAAAGGGGATTTTGTGGGCATATTTGCGCGAAACGCTACCCAATACTCCTAAAGTGGTAGCTACAGCATTACACTCTGCTGCGATCGCTAGTTTGATAATATTTTCTGGATCAAAGTAAATCGGATTTGGTGCAAAAGATGCACCTGCTGAGTGTTCAATGCCTTGGTCTACTGGTAAAATAGACAGATAGCCAGTGTTAGCTAAACGACCATTAGAGTAAAGTTGCTGGAGATTACGCAATACTTGAGGATTGCGATCGCTATTTATCCAAACTCGATCTATAAAGTCTGGCCCCGGCAAATGTAGTAAATCTTGAGAAACTTTTGCCTTGTAGGTAAGCAAGTCTTGTGCTTCTTTACCTAGCAAGGATTCGATAGAATTAGGCACAGATAGCGTTGTAGTCATAGCGCTTTCCTCAAAACTTGAGCAAATGACCTTGCCTTTAAGGTAGCATTTTGATGGCGATCGCAGTTTTAGCTGATTTTTTGATTTAAGTGCGATCGCTCATGACAATGACTTCACGGATATGATGGCGATTGTATATCTACAAAATTAATCGAACTGGGTAGACGCAATACAGTAATAAAATAATTTTCACAATTTAGATAACATTTCTATAAATACTCTCTATTTAAATTCGACCATTTTTTTATACCATCTTTAAACGTTAACCATTCCTTATAAACTTCTCCAAATAATGGATCTTTTTCAGCATAGTATTTCAATAGTTTATCTGTTTCTTCTTTAGCTCTTATCAAAATTTCCTTCTTAAATGGTTTTAGTTTAATGCCCAGTGACTTTAGTTCTTGTAATTTTTCACTATTTTTCTGATCGTATTCAGCTAATATTCTTATATGAGTTTCAAGGCAAACGGCCTTAAATATTTCTTGATATTTTTCCGGTAAGTCTTTCCAGGCATCTGTATTAACCTGTATATCATAGGTCGTACCTGGTTCCCACCAACCTGGATAGTAGTAATATTTAAATACATTATGTAGTCCCAATTGAAAATCATCATATGGCCCAATCCACTCAGCAGCATCAAGTGTTTCGTCTCTGACTTTATCTGCAATTTGATTAATCGCAATGCTGAAACCTAAGTTTTTCTCTGTTTTGACACGCAATTCTTGTAACACATCTCCTCCTAATCCAGGAATCCGCATGGTTATGGCATTGAAATCTTCTATTGAGTTGATTTCTTTGTTAAACCATCCTCCCATTTGTGCCCCTGTAGCTCCTGCTGGAAAAGGAATCACGTTTAAACCCAATCTTGGATAGATTTTTTGCATAAAAGTCAATTCATCGTCAGGCTTATCTTTGTAATAAAGCCAAGCATTTTGTTCTTGAGGGTTTAGACCAAAAGGAATGGCGCAACCAAAAAATAAAACTCTGAATCTTTCACTGTTATAGTAAACTCCACTGTAGCCACATTCTATCTTTCCATCGCTAACATCTTTAAGTATTTCTTCTGTATCTCCAGTGCTAACTAGGTCAATAGTAAAGTTACCATCTGTCATAACCTTGATGCGATCGCGGATCATTCCTGGAGCTTTCCAAAGTATCAAGTTCTTGGTATCTTCACCCAAACGGCTAACCATTTTCCAAGTAATACGTGGCTGATTTTTACTAGCAAACCAACCAGCAGTTAGTCCCATCGATGTCCCAATAGCCGTAGGGATAAAAGCTCTGCGAGACATCCGCAATGGTGGTAATCTGTCTTGAATTGGTGCTTTTATATGAGGATTTAAGCCAAGGTGAACGTTGACAATGTTTCCACTTGAACTGCTATGTGTTTGATTCTGATTATTATCATTGCCAATAGCAGCCTGCATTCCGCTGTCTACCGTTGAATCTTCAGCATTTTGCTGGATACTAGGCTCAGATTTTGGTGGTGAATTATTAGAGTCAGACGATGGCAATTGGCTCACAAGCTCACTCTGTTAAAGTCCAAAGAAAGATTTTGCAACATTTAACCAACCCAGCAGTTGCCCTAAAATAGGTTGGACTTTTTCTACAAGTCCTTGGCCTGCATTTAAAGTTTTACTTGCATCTTCAAGAGTTTCTGTCATCCGTTTCAGGTTCCCCGCAGCCAATTGCTTATCAGGCTCTTTCTGCTGAACCTCATCAACTGCGGCTCCTAATCGATTGCTGGCTTTTTGCTTAACATCTTCGGGTAAAGTAGACCCTTGAAGAATCTGCTGAATTTCGCCTAGCAGCCTGAGTACGTCTTCTTGGGAAAGTGTTTTTTCAGCTGGTACTGTCTGAGCTTGCATATTCTGCTGACTATTGTTGCCGATAGCTGCCTGCATTCCGCCAGACATTTGACCTGTGTTGGATTGTGAAATACCACCTGGATTACTGGTCATTTTAAATTTTCCTAATGTTAATTATTGATGCAAGCAACTTCATGAATTTACTTTTGGTATACGTAATTTACCTACAATAAGCGAACCGTGGTTTAACTGCCGATAATACTGAAATTTTCCTTATTATACTTTTTTATAGGATACCATACGGTGATGTTATAAGTATATATTCGGGTATAAATATTAGGAGCATTGGCTTTAATTTTGACTAGCGATCGCAATCGTTGTTTATCCAAACTCTATTTTTAAGCTATGTCTAAGTAAATACGCCAAAATAAACTTAACTTAATAGGTTATATCAAGCAGCAGTTTTGAATATAAAAAAATCCTCTCCTTGATTTGGAGAGGGATACTAATTAAAAGTTGGAGTTGTCTAGTTTTTTTTAACTATTATTGAGCGGAATTTTCTGTACTCTTAGTGCCAGTGCTCTCTGAACTGCTACCGGATAATGTGTCAGTTTGATTTGATTTATTTTGAGCAGGAGTGGAGATGCTAGTATTGTTGTTTTTTTCTTGAGTGGAAGTACTATTACTCTGGCTTTCAGACTGTTTAGGAGCTTCAGGTATTGAAGGTGCTGGTTGCTGATTAACTGGTGTTGGCGCAGGATTGGGAATAGAAATATTAATGTCTTGCTGAGGAGGCGCTGCTGGGGGTTGAGGTGCTGGTGCTTGCTGTTGTGGAACTGGAACAAGCACATCCCTAGTTTTTTCGATAATAGTGGTTTCTTTTTCAGGAGGTTGTTTAGCTTCTGGTCTTTGAGGAACCACTATTGGAGATGTAACTGGGGCTGGAGTGTCATTACGTTGATTTAGAAAGAAAAGAACACCACCAACTAAACCTACTAGCGAAGCGAGAAGCAAGCCAACTAACAACCCACTAGCAGCATTACTATTATCACGAGCCGCTAAATTTTCTTGAGCGTCAACATAACCATTCCTGTAGGAATTAGAGTTAGACCCGACAGGAACATTGTTAATAGTTTCTTCTGTTTTTTTAACGTTAGTGTGAATATGTCCGTTAGCGTCTTTATATGAATCCTGTTGAACTTCGCGATTATAGCTTTGGTAATCGTTTTTGTTAGTCATGGTGTTGATAAAGGTAAGTAAAAAAATGAGAAGTTCTAAACGTTTTAGATTTTTTAGAAAAAATTCTTAGCTATCTTGTAGTGTTAGTTTTGCTACTTGTGCTTGAATTTTTTATAGAATAACTTCAAAAATTATCTAAACCACTCTGTCTCTAGAGTGGATTCTTACATCTATCTAAAGATAGAATGCTGAGGAATAAATTTACTGAAATTTCATCATTTAATGTTAAGGTTTACTGAATATTTATAGGCAAAACAATAAATAAAATATATGTAAGTATCCAAACATACATATATGAGCAAAAAGAAATAATGCAACTTAAATATTCCTGATTTTTTATTCACCAACTTGATTACAACAAAGCGAAGATTAAAAAGGTAAAACGATATCAGGTTAATTTCGGTGGCACACTAGTTTTACACTCAGCAAATACTTTCTTCATC
Source organism: Komarekiella atlantica HA4396-MV6 (assembly GCA_019359395.1). GTDB lineage: Bacteria > Cyanobacteriota > Cyanobacteriia > Cyanobacteriales > Nostocaceae > Komarekiella > Komarekiella atlantica. The sequence continues at coordinate 30,571 of JAHHHK010000029.1, read as the reverse complement.
CCTACCTTATGTTGCCTAAACCCAAAAAGCGTTGGACACCTGTAAACTGGGCAAGTTGGAAGCCCTTCGGCATTGGCGAGCAGTACCCTAACAATTACTGGGAAGTGTTTCGAGCCATTTGGCTATCTCGTGACCAGCTGCCTTACGCGTGGAACATCTTGGACAAAGGTGTTTGTGATGGCTGCGCTCTCGGAACAACCGGAATGAAAGATTGGACATTAGATGGCATCCATCTCTGCAATGTCCGGTTGCGATTGTTGCGGATGAATACCATGCCAGCTTTTGACCTTGCACTGTTAGAGGATGTTTCCCAATTACAAAAGCAAAAAAGTGCCCAATTACGAGACTTGGGAAGACTTCCTTACCCGATGATGCGTCAACGTGGGGAAAAAGGCTTTCGCCGCGTTAGCTGGAATGAGGCTTTGGAGGTAATTGCTAGTCGTATCCGCGCTACCACACCAGACCGCCTCAGCTTTTACGTTACCAGTCGTGGTACCGTTAACGAAACTTACTACGCCACTCAAAAAGCTGTGCGGGCAATGGGAAGCAACAATATTGATAACGCCGCCCGTATCTGCCATTCTCCCAGTACGGCGGGGCTAAAGGCTGCCCTTGGTGCGGCGGCTACTACTTGTTCTTATAAAGACTGGATTGGTACTGATTTGTTAGTCTTCATTGGCTCAAATGTTGCCAATAATCAGCCTGTTACTGTCAAGTATCTGCACTATGCGAAGAAAGCTGGCACCAAGATTGTGGTGATTAATACCTACCGTGAGCCAGGAATGGAACGCTACTGGGTTCCCTCGATTCCAGAAAGTGCTCTTTTTGGTACTAAGTTTGCCGAAGACTTCTTTTTGGTGAACATGGGCGGGGACATAGCATTTTTAAATGGCACAATTAAGCATACAATTGCCAACAATTGGGTAGACCAGTCATTTATTGACTTGCATACAACTGGGTTTGCAGAACTCAAGACCTCACTAGAAAGCCAATCTTGGGAAGAGTTAGAGCGGCTTTCGGGAACATCCCGCGATGAAATGTATGCTTTTGCCAAAATGGTTGGGGAAGCCAACAAAGCTGTATTTGTTTGGAGTATGGGTATTACCCAGCATGAATGCGGTGAAGATAATGTCAGAAGTATTATCAATCTTGCTCTGACTAAAGGTTTTGTCGGTCGGGAAGGCTGCGGTTTGATGCCGATTCGTGGTCACTCTGGGGTGCAGGGTGGTGCAGAGATGGGATGTTACGCAACTGTTTTTCCTGGTGGTAAGTCCATCACTCCAGAAAATGCTACACAGTTAAGCCAGGGTTGGGGTTTTGAAGTGCCAGCAAGTAAAGGTTTAATAGCTCCAGAAATGATTGATGCAGCACATCGGGGAAAATTAGATGTGTTGTTCTCCGTGGGGGGGAATTTTTTAGAGGTGTTACCAGAACCCGATTATGTAGAAGGTGCACTGAAGCAAATACCGCTACGGGTGCATATGGATATTGTTCTCTCCAGTCAGATGTTAGTGGAACCAGCTGACACAGTGATACTTTTACCTGCTACTACTCGCTACGAAATACCTGGGGGAGTGACGGAAACTAATACCGAACGCCGAGTAATTTTTAGCCCAGAAATTCCGGGGCCACGCATTGGAGAAGCACGTCCAGAGTGGGAGGTGTTTATGGAGTTGGCAAGGTGGGTGCAACCAGATTTGGCAGACAAGCTGACTTTTGCTGATACTGCTGCTATACGTCAAGAGATTGCCCAAGTTGTCCCACAATACGCTGGTATTCAACACTTACAGCAAGCTGGCGACCAATTTCAGTATGGCGGCTCACATTTGTGCTTTGGTTGGAATTTTCCCACACCAGACGGGAAGGCGCACTTTGGAGTATTGTTGCCACCACAAATTGAATTACCAGAGGGCTGTTTTTTAGTAGCAACGCGCCGGGGTAAGCAGTTTAATAGTATGGTGCAAGAACGCAAGGATGCAATAACTGGAGCAGTACGCGAGGCGGTGTTAATAAATGCAGAAGATGCGGTAAAGTTGGGATTAAAAGATGGCGATCGCATAATTCTCAAAAATGATTTAGGCGAGTTACACGGGGAAGTTTACGTCGCACCAATTCAGTCAGGCAACTTGCAAGTACATTGGCCAGAAGGGAATGTGCTATTAGATAAAAGTAAGCGTTCTTTGGAAGGAGTTCCCGATTATAACGCAGTAGTACGTCTGCAAAAACAAACTTAAAATAGTAAATCTATATAACCCCAAACTTACAGCCATGTCTGTCGCCAAAGATTTTGAACCGCCAAAAGATCTAATATTTCCTCCAGCAGATTTATATAGTGACGAACCGCAGTTGGAAAGCTACTTACATTTACAACAAATGCTGCTGTTGTTGAAATGCATTGATTGGTGGTGGCGAGACTACAACAACTTTTTTGCAGCTGGCAATCTTAGCATTTATTACAGTCCACGCCAGCGGAAGTCAGAAGACTTTCGCGGCCCAGATTTCTTTGTCGTGTTGGATACTGAACGCAAACCCCGTAATAGTTGGGTTGTTTGGCAAGAAGACGGCAAATATCCAAATTTGATTATAGAACTGCTTTCAAATTCAACAGCAGCGACAGACAAGGGCTTAAAAAAACAAATTTATCAAGATATCTTTCGCACTCCCGAATATTTCTGGTTTGACCCAAATAATTTAGAATTTGCTGGTTTTATCTTGGTTGGTGGTACATATCAACCTATAGAATCTAACCCCCAAGGTTTATTGTGGAGTCAGCAGCTAAGCTTGTACTTGGGTGTTCATGAAAATCAGTTGCGCTATTTCACCGCAGAAAGATATTTAATTCCTACACCTGAAGAATTTGCCGAACAAGAAGCACAACGTGCTGAACAAGCAACACAACGTGCTGAACGTTTAGCAGCAAAATTGCGAGAATTAAATATTGACCCAGAAAATTTATAAAAGTTGATGATGTCTAGAATTTGAAAGTAGGCGATCGCTTTCAGGAGTTTGTGATTATTAAAATGCTGATGTATACCTGGAAAAAGCTAAATGACTAAGCCTCCAGGAAGTAAGACTAAAGCCACTGTCTGGGTGGTAGAAAAAGGTCAGGCACGACCTCGTTTAGACCATCTCACCACCGAAGAACCCCTAGAAATTCGCCTTCTCCCTCTTCAAAAAACGGTAGCTGTCACCATGCGGACACCGGGGGCAGATTTTGAACTAGCTGCTGGTTTTCTCTACAGTGAGGGCGTGATTAGCTGTAGAGAAGATATCCGACGCATGAGCTACTGTGTGGATGACTCAGTTGATGGTCAGCAGCGCTACAACATCGTGAATGTGGAACTCAGAGATGGATTAATTCCAGATTTACAGCCTTTGGAGCGTCACTTTTACACCTCCAGTGCTTGCGGAGTTTGCGGTAAAGCTAGTCTTGAGGCTTTGCGTATGCGGGGTTGTTCAGTGATACCTCAAGGTTTAAAGGTGACGCCGGAAATTATTTACAGCTTACCGAATCAACTTCGCGCTGCTCAAGGTATCTTCACTGCTACAGGGGGTTTGCACGCTGCGGCTACCTTCGATGCTCAAGGACAGCTGTTAAATCTGCGGGAGGATGTTGGGCGTCACAATGCTTTGGATAAATTGATCGGTACAGCTTTGCTCAGCGATGAATTGCCTCTAAATAATCATATTGTTATGGTTAGTGGACGCTCTAGTTTTGAGATTTTGCAAAAGTCTACAACTGTTGGAGTTCCGATTGTCTGTTCGGTTTCTGCTCCCAGCAGTTTGGCGGTGTCTGTGGCTCAAGAATTCGGAATTACCTTAATTGGATTTCTGCGCGGAGAACGGTTTAATGTCTACACTGGTTGGGATAGGATAAATGCTGCTTAAAGAAACATAAGTAAAAGTAGATCTGAGAAACAGGTAATTAATATGACAGATTTTCAAATTAAAGGAATCAACCACATTGCTTTGGTATGTAAAGACATGGCACGGACTGTGGACTTTTACACCAATACATTAGGCTTGAAGTTGATCAAAACCATTGCTTTACCAGATGGTGGACAGCATTTCTTTTTTGACATTGGTAATGGGGATGCTTTGGCTTTTTTCTGGTTCCCCTCAGCACCGCAAGCTGCACCTGGTATTGCGTCTGTGGGACTTGATGCCTTTCAGACTGGTAATGTAACCACCGCACATGGTTCATTAAATCATTTGGCATTTAATGTTCCACTGGAAAAAATTGAGGAGTACAGAGAAAAACTGATTGCCAAAGGTGTACAAACGACGCCTGTTTTACACCATGCAGATGTCCCCTCTGGTTATACTCCAGAACTTGACGAAAATACATTTATTTCCTCAATTTATTTCTTTGATCCTGATGGTATTTTGTTAGAGTTTGCCGCGAATGTGCGCTCTTTGGGCGATCCTGTGCGGGATCTGCAACATCAATCAGCTACAGTTAAGTAGTTAAAAAGAGGTGTTGTATTTGTCGGATGATTTATTGGGCTACGCCCCGCTACGCTAACACGCAGCGGAAAGTCTGTAGCAAGATCCCGCAGGGTGCGCCGGCTTCCGGCGAACAGAACTTTCCAAGAAAGAGGCGCGGAGAGGATAAGGAGTTTTAAATCTCAGTGCCTCAATTTTATCCTTTGTGTAACGCCTAGAAAGAACTATCATGCTATTGTGGCGGGATATTTGGAAAAACAATGTTTTATAAGGGCAATATTTGGTAAGTATGGGTTTCCAATATACTGATGCGATCGCCACTATAGCAGCGATTAATTTTGAGGATTTGGTGAGTTTTTATACCAAGCTGTTAGAACAAAAACCAGCAACTTTAATTCCAAATGTTTATGCTGAGTTTCATCTAGCTAGTTTGCGATTAGGTATTTTTAAACCTAAAAAAATACACGAATCTGAATTTGGAAGTATTGTCGAAAGTAAGATAAGTTTATGTTTAGAGGTGAGTAACTTGGAAGATGCGATCGCTCACCTAACTGCTTTGGGCTATCCCCCACCGGGAAATATTTCTATTGCTTCTCATGGCAGAGAAATTTATGCTTATGATCCCGATGGTAATCGTTTGATTTTACATCAAACCTTAGATGATAATTCGTAATTCGTAATTAACAAATGGCTATAACTCAAAACTATAAATTAAATCTGATTCAATGGTATCCAGGTCACATTGCTAAAGCTGAAAAAAATCTCAAAGAACAGCTGAAGCGGGTAGATGTGGTTTTAGAGGTACGAGACGCCCGGATTCCTTTGGCGACACACCATCCGCAAATAAGTGAGTGGGTGGGGAGTAAGGCGCGGGTATTGGTAATCAACCGCGTAGACATGATTACTCCACAAGTGCGATCGCTATGGATAGATTGGTTTAAGCGTCAAGGAGAAGTCCCCCATTTTACCAACGCTCAACATGGTAAAGGTATAGCAGAAATAATGCAGGCAGCGCAAGCCGCTGGGGTGGCACTTAATCAAAGAAGACGCGATCGCGGCATGTTACCGCGTCCAGTCCGTGCTGTGGTAATTGGTTTTCCCAATGTTGGTAAATCAGCTTTAATTAATCGTCTGTTGGGAAAACGGGTAGTGGAAAGTGCAGCCCGTCCTGGGGTAACTCGTCAACTGCGTTGGGTGCGAATTTCCGAGCATTTGGAACTACTAGATGCTCCTGGTGTCATTCCTGCAAGGATGGAAGACCAAGAAGCAGCCTTAAAATTAGCGATATGTGATGATATCGGTGAAGCCTCTTACGATAATCAGCTAGTAGCAGCAGCATTAGTAGATTTACTGAACTATCTTGAAGCCGTAGCTACTGATTTATTACCGAAGAAACCTTTACAATCGCGTTACCAGCTCGATTCTACATCCGATACTGGAGATATTTATTTACACGCCTTAGCAGAACATCGTTATAAAGGTGATGTAGAACGAACTGCAAGGCAACTTTTAACAGATTTCCGTAAAGGATTATTGGGTACACTTCCTTTAGAATTACCACCTAATTAAGAAAGTAGGGCAGAAAATCAAAAATTGTTAATTTCTCATTCTTAATTGAGCTGCCCGCACTCTTACAATCAGCATAGCTCCAGATGTAAATAATATTCCTAGTAATAAATTTTTCAGGCTGAGGTGTTTGCCACTTTCGCTTATTAAAATACCTTCCAGCATCAGAGAAGGTATTAACATCCCACCATAAACCAATAGCTTAGAAAACATCAACTTTGCTTTTGCTAGTAAAACTATTATGGCTAAGCCTACTCCTATAGGTATAAAAGTTAGTGCATAGTAAAAAACTTTCTGCTTTTTGGGAATTAAATCCAGTAAGTTAAAAGAGTAATAATTCTGTAAATTATCTACATAAACTTGAATAGTCGCTCTGACATAAGTAACGACTATGTGATGAGGGTTAGTATCTACAAAAATATTAGGTATATTCAGTTTTAACTCTGACCCATTTTCTCCAGTAATTGGCGTTCGTAATCGAAAATCTAAGTTATTTCCCTGCTGCGCTAATGTCAAATTACGACGCAGAGAATTACCGGAAACTGAGACAATACGGGCAGGGCCTAACTGCTCTGTGTTAGCAGTAGAAACGGTAGCACTGAGCGTAAATTCAGATGTTTTACTGATTCTCTTGCTGAGAGACGCAACAGGAGTAGCTGTTTGTAGCCAATGACTAGAACTGAGAAAAGCCCCTTTACCATCCTGCATATCTGAAGGCTTTCCTTGCCACAATAGTTCTGGCAGTTGTCCAGTCTGTTCTGTATAGCAGCATTTACCATTTAATCGGTAAGAAGCTAACAAAGAAGTACCAAGTTTATCAAAGTAACTTGAGTCAGCTAATCCTTGTGCTACCTCATTTGTTGATATGGCTCTATCAGTAATATAGACTTCAGATACATATCCTTGCCAAGGTCTGTCTCCTGTGCGTTCGTTACCAATTGTTAACGGATAATTGACATCCCAATTACTCAAATTTGTCGTACTTTGCCAAAACAGCGAAATCAAAAATATCAGAAATATATATCCTAAAAAATAGGCTGCTACTTGTTCGTTGGAACGGCTAGACTTACTATTTTCTAAATGCGATACTGTATTAGCAAAGCTTTGATGATTCCATAGATAAAAGCAAATAAAACCTAACAGCCCTCCAATAGTATTATTCATAATATCCGCTGGAGTAGGCGTTCTGGTAGGTAGAAATACTTGCAAAAATTCAACTGTTAGTGATAATCCAGCGCTCACCAGGGTAGCTATGAAAATTTGTACAACTATTTTCATCCTGAGTTTCTGCAAAAGACTAGTGAGACTGAAACCTATAGGTATAAACAGCAAAACATTATTTACTTGGTCTTGAAAATAACTGGTATTATTAAAACTTGCAAAAAGTTTTACCAGTGAGAAACTATCTGGAACTGAAAAATTAAAAGGATGAAGTGTAGCGAATAGTACTAGTAATATGCTGATAATAACAATCAGTAAATCAGAATAAGCTTGATAGAAATTTTGGCGTTTAATCATAAGCTTTTATGTAGTTTTTGTACTTAGTAATTGATAATCGGTCAATTACTAATTGCCACGAATGTACGTCTAAACGCAATGTTTAAATGTGCAAAACTTAAATGCTGCTTTTATATTATTTACTCAGAGATAATTATGATAAATAAATCATGAAGAATTCATAGTTATATTATGAAGAACACATAAGTCTCTTTTTATTTACTGAAATTATGATGATTTTGATTAGTTTGGCAAAAAAGTTCTGTAGTTTAAGATAGAGTTTTGTGTTTTTGGCAGTAGTATGGATAGTCCTTGCTTCACAAGTTCTTGTTTGTGGCGATCGCTTGTCATTCTTCTTTTATATTTAAAATTAGTATCTAGGTGATATTTACTACATACAGTTGTCGTAATGCCGTCAACAGTGCCATAAAGAAAAGGTGAAGGGTTAACCCTTGGCGTATACCTGAGATTAAACTTGCTTGCGCCCCCAGCTTCCAAGATAGACATATCATACTCATGACTGAACTCACGCTATGCCTACGAGAAGGAGATACCGAGACAACGGTTACAGTAGATCAAGATGTATTCACAATTGGTCGGTTGCCAGAATGTGACTTATACTTACCTTTTGTCGGAGTTTCCCGCAATCATGCACGGCTTGTTAGAACAGCTATCGGTGTGTGGATGATCGAGGATCTAGGTAGCAAAAACGGGACGCAAGTGAATCAATGTCTTGTTCGCTGCCCCCAAGAGTTATATCATGGCGATGTTATTTGGCTGGGCAATGTTAGCTTAGCAGTGCTACTTGTCACTCCGGCGGCACAGTTAACGCCTAAGTATGTGCTAGCTACAGAAAATAATGAGCAAAGAACAATCTTTCGCAATGTTGAACAACTACAGCAGCAGTGGATTGAAGCTGATAGCAAAGATGGCAACATCAGTAATAAAGATAAAACCATTGCCCGTCTCAAAGACTTAGTGGATATAGCTAAAAATCTCTGTGCTGCGGCGTCTATAGAAGAGATTTTCTCTCAGGTGCAACAAGTCGTTTTTCGTTACCTTGATAGTATTGACCGTTTAGCATTATTAATTGATGTCAGTGGTTGCGGTCAGTTAGAGTTAGTTAACGCTGCTACCAGAAATATTTTCCAACAAAAACATCTTGCGGCTGATGGCAGTTGGATTAGTCGTAGTATCTGCCAAAAGGTATTTGAGGAAAAAGTTGTCATTCAAACGGCTGATACCCATAAAGATGAACGGTTTTCTAGTGAACACAGTATTTTAGTTAAAGGCATTCGCAGCGCAATGGCAGTGCCTTTATGGGATGAAAATAAAGTTGTAGGTGTTCTTTATGCCGATGCCCATCTTTCTTCTTATCATTGGGCAAATGAAGGCGAGGAAGAACTCAGCTTTTTTTCGGCTTTGGCAAACCTTGTAGCGTCTAGTGTGCAACGTTGGCTATTGGTAGAGAAACTCAGAACTGAAGAGGTGATTCGTCACCGACTAGAACGCTATCATTCTCCAGCTGTGGTACAGCAGTTGATATCTGTAGGCGGTTTGCCAGGTGGTCGTTTAGCTCCCGCCGAGAGCGAAATCAGCATTTTATTTGCGGATTTGGTTGGCTTTACGGCAATTTCTGAAAAGTTAACACCAACTGCGATCGCTCAACTATTAAATAATTTATTTGAAGAGATGCTACAAGAAGTGTTCGGCTGTGGCGGCACTTTGGATAAATATATCGGAGATTGTATCATGGCATTCTTTGGCGCTCCAGAGCCGCAACCAGATCACGCCGATCGCGCAACTACTGCGGCTAAGGGAATGCTCACTCGTCTAGCACGTCTCAACGCCAATGGTTTTTGGCACGAACCGCTACAATTACGTATTGCTATAAATAGTGGTAAGGCTGTAGTGGGAGATGTTGGTAGTTCGCAGAGGGTAGACTATACGGCATTGGGCGCTACGATTAATCTTGCTGCTCGCATGGAAGCAGTCTGTTCCCCTGGTGAATGCGTGATTAGCGAAGCCACTTATAAAATGCTTTCGCAACCTTCATACTTCCAGGAAATGGGGGATCATCGTTTCAAAGGTATTGATCGATTGGTGAAGGTTTATCAGACGAAGATGCGCCAAGAGAAATTCATCAATCAGGATACAGAAATGTCAGGAACATCACATTTTCCCGCCAGTCATTGACTAAATTTAGTGGTGAGTAGAGGAGTGATGTTTCGACTTACCTCGACTTCGCTCGGCACAAGCCGCTCAACAACCAAAGTGGGGGAGTGCTGAGGAAAATAATTTGAATTGTCGAAAAGAGTTGATTTTTAATTTTGGGAAATCGCTAGTTTATTATCTGATTTTGTCTGCAAAAATTCAATGTAGAATATGTGTTTTGTTTATTATGAGTTGCTTGTAGAGTCTGTAACATGGATGTTTTTTATTTAAATTTGTTTAACGATAAATACACGGTTATTCCGTATATTTTGTTTCTCAGTTAATTGCAAAATTGTAATATTGAGCCACCAATTCTTGGCTAAAAGACTAAAATTTAGGTGGTAGCTTCCACACATATATATGTGTAACACTATGAAGTTTACCTGAAGCTATTTTTAACGGGAGGTTAGGTAATGGCTATCGCTACCATTAATCCCGCCACTGGGGAAACGCTCAAAACCTTTGAGCCACTTAACGATGCAGAAATTGCCGCCAGACTCGATTTGGCACATCAGGCTTTTGAGGAATATCGCCAAACTAGTTTTTCTCAGCGATCGCACGCTTTGCAAAAAGCTGCGGATATTCTAGAGCAAGAGAAAGCAGAATTTGCGAAAGTGATGACTCTGGAAATGGGCAAACCGTTCAAAGCAGCGATCGCAGAAGTAGAAAAATGCGCCGCCGTTTGCCGCTACTATGCCGAACACGCACCTAGTTTTTTGGCTGATGTTGCTGTAAAAACCGATGCCAGCCATAGCTTTGTCCGCTACCAACCATTGGGCGCAATTCTCGCGGTGATGCCGTGGAATTTCCCTTTTTGGCAAGTTTTCCGTTTTGCTGCACCTGCACTAATGGCGGGAAACGTCGGCTTACTCAAACACGCTTCCAATGTGCCGCAGTGCGCCTTAGCAATTGAAGACATTATCCAACGAGCCGGTTTTCCGCAAGGTGCATTTCAAACTCTGTTGATCGGTGCTGCCAAAGTCGCCGATTTAATGGCTGATGAGCGGGTAAAAGCCGCTACCTTGACGGGAAGTGACCCAGCAGGCGCATCCCTGGCTGCTGCTGCGGGAAAACAAATCAAAAAAACTGTCTTGGAATTGGGAGGAAGCGATCCATTTATTGTGTTAGCAAGTGCTGATTTAGAGACAGCAGTTGTCACAGCTACTACAGCGCGGATGTTAAATAATGGGCAATCATGTATTGCAGCGAAACGGTTTATTGTAGCAGAAGCGATCGCTGACAAATTTGAAAAATTACTTTTAGAAAAATTCGAGGCGCTGAAAGTTGGCGATCCCATGCAATTAGACACAGATTTAGGCCCATTAGCAACCCCCGGTATCCTCCAAGATTTAGACCAACAAGTGCAAACTGCTATTGATAGCGGTGGTAAAGTCCTCACAGGTGGACATCCTTTATCAGATCGTTCGGGGAACTTTTATCCACCAACGATTATCAAAGATATCCCCCATGACAGTTCAATTGCCAAAGAAGAATTTTTTGGCCCGGTAGCATTGTTATTCCGGGTTCCGAATATTGATGCTGCTATTAAACTCGCTAATGCTACACCCTTTGGTTTAGGCGCAAGTGCTTGGACAACAAATGAGCAAGAACGCGATCGCTTAGTTGAGGAAATTGAAGCAGGTGCAGTATTTATCAACGGTATGGTTAAATCCGATCCACGATTACCCTTCGGTGGTACTAAACGTTCTGGGTATGGCAGAGAACTGAGTATCCAGGGTATACATGAATTTGTCAATGTTAAAACTGTATGGGTGAAGTGATTGGGTATCGGGTACTGGGGATCGGGTACTGGGTACTGGGTATTGGGTATTGGGTATTGGGTATTGGGTATTAGGGATTAGGTATTAGGGATTAGGTATTAGGGATTAGGTATTAGGGATTGGGTGTTGAATATTGGTATTAGAAAAACTCACTCCCAGTCCCCAGTCCCCAGTCCCCAACCCCCAGTCCCCAATTTTGTTCATCGCTAGTGAGGAAATCAAATGAATACGGCTGAACTTTTAGTGCAGTGTTTGGAAAATGAAGGGGTGCAATACGTTTTTGGACTCCCTGGCGAAGAAAACCTGCATGTTTTGGAAGCATTGAAACATTCTTCCATTCAATTTATTACTACCCGTCACGAACAGGGTGCGGCTTTTATGGCGGATGTCTACGGACGCCTGACAGGAAAAGCTGGCGTGTGCCTTTCTACGCTTGGGCCTGGGGCAACCAACTTGATGACTGGGGTAGCAGATGCTAACCTTGATGGTGCGCCTTTAGTGGCGATTACTGGTCAAGTGGGAACAGATAGAATGCACATTGAATCCCATCAATATTTGGATTTGGTGGCAATGTTTGCTCCTGTTACTAAATGGACTAAGCAGATAGTGCGACCGAGTATTACACCCGAAGTTGTACGGAAAGCCTTTAAGCGATCGCAAAGTGAAAAACCTGGTGCAGTTCACATTGATTTGCCAGAAAATATTGCTGCTATGCCTGTAGAAGGCAAACCTTTACATAAAGATAATAGCGAAAAAACTTATGCTTCTTTTGCTAGTATTCGGGCAGCAGCAGCGGCAATTTCCCAAGCAATTAATCCTTTAATCTTAGTGGGAAATGGAGCAATTCGCTCTCAAGCAAGCGATGCTGTGACGCAATTTGCTACTAGCATGAATATTCCTGTTGCTAATACTTTTATGGGCAAAGGCGTAATTCCCTACACTCATAACTTAGCCTTGTGGTCAGTGGGATTACAGCAAAGAGATTTCATCACTTGTGGCTTTGATAACACAGATTTAGTAATTGCTATTGGTTATGATTTGATAGAGTTTTCTCCCAAAAGATGGAATCCCGATGGTGAAATTCCGATTGTGCATATTGGAGTAAATCCAGCGGAAATTGATAGTAGTTATATTCCTCATGCAGAAGTAGTAGGAGATATTTCTGATTCCCTCTACGAAATCTTAAAATTGGCAGATCGCCACGGAAAAGCCAATCCTTTTGCAATCAGCTTAAGGGGAGATATTCGTGCTGACTATGAAGAACACGCCTATGATGAAGGGTTTCCCATTAAACCACAAAAGTTAATTTATGACTTGCGGCAAGTAATGGGCCCAGACGATATCGTCATCTCTGATGTTGGTGCACATAAAATGTGGATTGCCCGTCATTATCACTGTCATAGTCCTAATACTTGCATTATTTCCAATGGCTTTGCGGCAATGGGTATTGCCATTCCCGGCGCTTTAGCAGCAAAACTTGTTCACCCTAACCGCAAAGTCGTAGCGGCTACTGGCGATGGCGGTTTTATGATGAATTGCCAAGAATTAGAAACTGCTTTGCGTGTCGGTACTCCTTTTGTGACTTTAATTTTTAATGATGGTGGCTATGGGCTAATCGAGTGGAAGCAAGAAAATCAATTTGGTAAAGGAAACTCATCTTTTGTGCATTTTGGCAATCCCGATTTTGTCAAATTGGCCGAGAGCATGGGTTTAAAAGGCTACCGAGTTGAATCTGCTGATGATTTGATTCCCATACTCAAAGAAGCCCTCGCTCAAGATGTGCCTGCGGTGATAGATTGTCCCGTGGATTATCGGGAGAATCGCCGCTTCACCCAAAAAGCTGGCGAGTTGAATTGTGCAGTCTAATCAGTACTAAGCTAGGAATTAGGAGTATTTATTCCTAGTTCTTAGCTTGACAGCTTAGAAGCGATCGCACGCAGCAATCACAATGGTGAACTTTGCCGAAATAAGTGCGTCAATGGTTGTTGTTAGCTACAGAGAGCGAATAGGAAGGAGTCAAACCTGAAAGGCTTTAAATTCAAGGGCGTCGAAAAACTAATTGGCCCAATAGCCGCGCTTCTCGGCTTGGTGTGTTTGTTACAGTGGTACATTTATGGTGAACTGCGATCGCCTTCCGATCCTGTCTTTGAAGTCAAACAGCCACCTTTGGTGATGAAAGGGGGCGATCCTTATATCCGTGCTTTGATGCGAACCATCTCAGCAAGTGAGGCCAATAGCAGCCGTCCCTATTCGCTGTTGTATGGTGGACAGCAGATTAACGACCTCAGCCGACATCCTGAAATATGCGTCACAATTGTCATAGGCCCTAATACGGGTAATTGTTCTACCGCTGCTGGTAGATATCAAATCATCAATACTACCTGGTATAACATAGCCCCCCGTTATCACCCAAATCCAATGCAATTAATGTTTTGGGCTGCTTATAGTTTTGAACCAGAGTATCAAGATAAAGTAGTTTACCGTTGGTTAAATGATTCGCAAGTTTGGGGAACTGATATTTCTCAACTACTGCGTCAGGGAAAGTTAAATGATGTTTTGCGGCGACTCTCTCCCACTTGGACAAGTTTAGGATATGGCATTGAAACTAATTCTATTAGTAGCTCTTTGCCAAAGATTTATCAGAAAATGTTACAAGAGGAATTAAACGCAGCTAAGCAACCAGCATCACAGAAGTTAACCCCATCTCCAACTCCTTCCAGTAAGCAAGTAGAGAAGCAACCAAAGCAGTGAAATTATTCTAGTTTTAACTTACTGCGTAAAAAAATAATTGACATTTTGCACAAATGCCACGGTATTTTCAAAGTGAATATTATGCCCAGCATGATCAATTATCTCTAACCGGGAAAATTCACATATTTTAGTCATTTTTATATTAATATCTATAAATTTTTCATCATATTCACCAGCAAGCAAAAGCATGGGAATTATATTTTCTTTAAGCTTTGCCCACAAAGATGGTTGGCATCCAGTACCCATGAAGCGCAGTGATTTATCTAATTCCATTGGATTATTTTGCAATCGGCTTTCTATCATGCGTTCATATTGTGGATGGTTTTTTATAGAACCAAAAATTGGCTCATTGTACCAATTTGCCAAAAAAGTTGCAAAATCAATTTTGTTATTGTTTCTAATTAATTTCTTCCCTATTTGCGTATCACGTTTAATTCGTTCTAATCTTTCTGTTTCTGTCGGCAAACCTGGGGAAGCTGACTCTAATACTACCTTATAAAAACGTTCTGGAAAGTGCAGAGTCAGGTATAAGCCCAATCTCCCACCCATTGAATAACCAACTAAAAAGCATTTTGCAATGTTTAACTTGTCTAGTAAGTGAATTAATGCATAAGCAGTATTTTCAATTGTATAATAATTATCCCCACCCAAAACTTGAGTTTTGCCATGTCCTGGAAGGTCAAGGATTAGATAAGAAAATTCGTTGGATAGTAATTTTATGACTTCATCAAACTCATCAATATTACCCATGAAGCCATGCAGAAAAAGAATTAGTGGTTTGTCTGCATTACCAATTAAACAATAATGAAATTGATAATTTTTTGAAATCATAGTTGACTCAGATTCCCAATTCTAATAATTCAGGAATCTTTTTATATTATTGTTCAATTCACTGTGTAATAGTTTTTTGGCCTAACTTAAGGCAAAAAACGATCTAAAGCAGCTTTTAACTGTTGAATTTCAACTTCCATATTGCCCTCCTTGGCGGCTCTGGCAATACACTCAGTTAAATGTTCATCTAGAACTATTCGTGCTACCCGGTCTAGTGCGCCCCGGACTGCGGCAATTTGCAACAAAACATCAGGACAAGGGCTACTTTGCTGCACCATTGTCTTAATGCCGCGAACATGCCCTTCTATACGCGATAACCGATTGACAATTCGCCGTAACGACTCTTCACTATGGACATGAGGATGAACCGACTCTCCATCTTCAGGAGTATGATCTGTATGCTTGTGGTCTGTATTGTGACTGTGGGAGTGTTCTGCTTGCTGGGATATGGGCAAGGATTCTTGACCTAATCGGTTTAATCCATTCATGGGTAATCAAAATGCTGGTAGTACTCAGATCCTAGCCTAATAGGGGACTGGGGATTGGGGATTGGGGATTGGGGACTGGAGATTGGGGACTGGGGATTGGGGAAGAGTTTTTCAAATCCTCACATTATTGGGTGAGATCCGTACCTCTCAAGGGTGAATCTCCATAATAGCTTTTGGGCTAAAAATTCAATTAATTTGATTACAGGTAATTTGCACTATGCCTCAACTCCAATGTTGGGGAGGTAGGCGAAACTTGAAGCACAGAGTAAACGTCAATCCTGCAAAAATAACTGTAGAAAGATTTGTCACGACTAAATAACAAAATTACGTTTCTAAATTAGGTTGTGATTATGCGAATTTCCAAACTACCCTGGTCTGTACGCCAATTCTGTACTCATGTGTTAGCGATCGCGCTTGGAGTTATATTAACGGTTAGCAGCCTCCAGGTATTGCCTTCTCAAGCAGAACCCGCGCCCACCATTACTGCTAGTGATGCACCAGAACTGATTGCTCAACGCCAGTCACCAGCAAATGCTGCTATGGGTAGCAGTAGCTTTGTGACAGCAGCAGTAAATCGTGTTGGTACAGCAGTTGTACGCATTGATACAGAACGTACAATTACTCGGCGTGTTGATCCATTTTTTGAAGACCCGTTGTTCCGTCGGTTTTTTGGTGAGGGCTTACCTCAACAAATGCCTTCTGAGCAATTGCGCGGTTTAGGCTCCGGTTTCATTATTGATAAGAGCGGGTTAGTTTTGACTAATGCCCATGTGGTCGATAAAGCTGATAAGGTGACAGTCCGCCTCAAAGATGGTCGCACCTTTGAAGGGAAGGTTCAAGGAATTGATGAAGTCACAGATTTGGCAGTAGTCAAGATTAACGCTGGTAATGATTTACCAGTTGCGCCTTTGGGTTCTTCTAATAATGTACAAGTAGGAGACTGGGCGATCGCAGTTGGCAATCCTTTAGGATTTGATAATACCGTGACTTTGGGAATTGTTAGCACCCTCAAGCGTTCTAGTGCTCAAGTTGGCATTATTGATAAACGCCTAGAGTTTATTCAAACCGATGCAGCGATTAACCCTGGTAATTCTGGCGGGCCACTGCTGAATGGCCGCGGTGAAGTGATTGGGATCAACACAGCCATTCGCCCTGATGCAATGGGTATTGGGTTTGCTATTCCTATAGATAAAGCCAAAGCGATCGCAATTCAACTGCAACGCGACGGTAAAGTTGCTCACCCCTATTTAGGTGTGCAAATGCTAACTTTGACACCCCAGCTAGCCAAGCAAAATAACACTGATCCTAATTCTCCTATCCAGATACCAGAAGTTAACGGCGTTTTGGTAATGCGAGTTATACCCAACTCCCCAGCTGCTACAGCGGGTATGCGGCGCGGCGATGTAATTGTTCAAATTGATGGTAAATCAATCACCACAGCCGAACAATTGCAAAATATTGTCGAAGATAGTCGCCTCGGTCAAACTTTGCAGTTGAAAGTTCAACGTGGTAATCAGACACAGCAACTTTCAGTCCGCACAGCTGAGTTACAAAATGCTTCGTAGTTAGTTACCAAAGTTCAGATTTCTTTGACAAGCCGCCTGGGCGTCTATGGCGGAAGCTGCCGTCGTTGAGTACCAAGATAGACCATGTAGAGACGTTGCAATACAACGTCTCTACCAAAGGATTTGTTGCAATCATTAATTGAATCGGTATAAGCAAAAAAAGTAACCACAGATAAACACAGCGAAAAGTAAGCGAAGCTCCGGGTAACAGGAGCGCAAAACTTTTCAAGACAGATAAACACCGATGAATTATCTGTGTTTATCTGTGTTCATCTGTGGTTTTATTTATAAAAAATTTACCAATATCCCGTGTTGCCTATCTGGATTGCACAAATAACAATAGCCTATTTTTGCGGGAGAATATCTTTTAAGTCATTTACACAGAATATATTAGATGAAAACCTTCGACTGGATTGTAGTTGGTGGTGGAATTACGGGTGCTGCACTTGCCTATGAATTAGTCAAAACGGGTTTTGCTGTACTTTTATTAGAGCAATACGAAACACCACAAAATGCAACTCGTTATAGTTATGGTGGGCTTGCTTACTGGTCAGGTACTACACCCCTAACTCGGCAATTGTGCCAAGAGGCGATGTCTACGACTGGCTACGCCAACGCACTTTATCACATCCTATCTCAAGAGTTAGACGCTGATATCCAATTTCGCGAATTAGACTTATTACTAACTATTTCAGCAGATAGTGACCCAGATGCAACTGCTGCATCTTACGCGCATTTTGCCATTCCACCTCGCCTACTTAGTGTACAAGAAGCTTGTGATTTGGAACCACTACTAAATCGAGAGGCAATATCTGGCGCTTTAACTGTCAAACATGGACATATTCACCCAGAAAAAACAGCACAAGCTTATATTCAAGCTTTTCTGCGTGCCGGGGGTGAAATGCAGATTACTCAAGTATTGCAAATAGCACAAAATGGCGTAAAAACAACTACTACAACTTACCACAGCGCTAACATTGTCGTTTGTGCTGGTGGACTCAGCCGACAACTATTAAAATCAGCGGGTATTCCTATCAAGCTATATTTTACTCACGCAGAAATTATCGAAACTCCACCCGTTGATGTGAGGTTACGCACTTTAGTTATGCCAGCTAATCTGCAACGGTTGGAATTAGAAGCTGAATCTACTCAAGTTGATGAATTGTGGAATCAACCAGATAATGAGCCAGTGCCACCGATTTTAGATGCTGGTGCAATTCAGTTTCAAGATGGTAGCTTGCGCTTAGGCCAAATTAGCCGTGTTCTCACAGATTCTCATGCCAAGGTAAACTCAGAAGCAAGTGAAAAATGGCTGCGAAAAAGCATTACTCAAGTGTTACCAGCCTTGGGAAACTTACCAGGCATCTGGCATCATTGTTTGGTGGCATTTAGTAGCGATAAATTACCTTTAATTGGTGCTGTCCCCGGATTTGATGATATTCATGTTTTCTCTGGTTTTAGCAACCCCCTAGTGATTGTACCGCCCTTAGCAAGGCGCTTTGCTAACTTTGCAGCAGGCAAAGAAGACGAAATTATTGCTCAGCTATCTCCTCACCGCTAGTAATAATTTTACAAATATTGATTCTTCTTAACCTGGTTAATTTTGGGTTAACAAAACAGAACAAATTGTATCAAAAATAACTTTTTAATTGTCAAATAACGCACTAATATCACAGTTTAAAGGTTTAAATTGTCAGCTTGCTAATAGCAAGCTGATTCATTGAGAAGAGAATTGATAAAAAGATGAGTAGACGATTTAATCGACGCAATTTTTTGATTTACGGCTCTGTAACTTTTGGTAGCAGCATTTTTCTGAAGGCTTGCGCGAATAACTCTCCAACTGCTACAGAGAGTCCAACCGCCTCTACCAATGCTTCTCCTGTCGCCGCGACTAGTGGTGACACGATCAAAGTTGGTATTTTGCACTCTTTGAGTGGCACAATGTCTATTAGTGAAAAAAGCGTTGTAGATGCTGAAAAACTAGCCATTAAGGAAATTAACGCTGCTGGTGGTGTTTTAGGTAAACAAATTACAGCAATTGTGGAAGATGGTGCTTCTAACTGGGATACCTTTAGAGAAAAAGCAACTAAGCTAATTGATCAAGATAAAACTGCTGTAATCTTTGGTTGTTGGACTTCTGCTAGCCGTAAGAATGTTAAGCCAGTATTTGAGAGCAAAAATCACATGCTCTGGTATCCTGTGCAGTATGAAGGTCAAGAGTGTTCTAAAAACATTTTCTACACAGGTGCAGCCCCAAATCAACAAATTGAACCGTCTGTTGACTGGCTATTGAAAAATAAAGGTAAACAATTCTTTTTAGTTGGCTCTGACTACGTTTTTCCACGTACTGCTAATACAATAGTTAAATCTCAATTAGAAGCTCTCGGCGGAACAACAGTTGGTGAAGATTACTTACCACTAGGGAACACAGAAGTTACATCTATTATCACTAAAATTAAGCAAAACTTGCCTAATGGTGGCGTAATTTACAATACTCTAAATGGTGATAGTAATGTTGCTTTTTTCAAACAACTAAAAGGCGCTGGATTAACACCAGAAAAATATCCTTCTATGTCAGTAAGTATTGCTGAAGAAGAAGTTAAAGCAATTGGTGTAGAGTATCTCAAAGGTCATTATGCTGCTTGGAATTACTTTCAAACAGTAGACACACCTGCTAACAAGAAGTTTGTCGCAGCTTTTAAGAAAGAGTATGGTGAAAACCGGGTAACAAATGACCCAATGGAAGCGGCATACATTGCAGTTTATTTGTGGAAACAAGCAGTAGAAAAAGCCGGCACTACTGATTTAGCTAAAGTGCGTACTGCGGCTTATGGTCAAACTATTGATGCACCTGAAGGCAAAGTGACAATGAACGCCAATAATCACATATCCAAAATTGTGCGAATTGGTCAAGTAAGAGAAGATGGTTTGTTTGATATTGTCTATGCTACTCCTGCACCAGTTGACCCAGTTCCCTGGAATCAGTATGTAAAGGAAACTAAAGGATTTGCTTGTGATTGGTCTGACCCGGCTAAGGGTGGTAAATACAAGAAAGTCTAAGCCAAAGACTTTTCACCTTAGTGTCTTTGTGTCTCTGTGTTTCAAAAGTAAATCACCACTAAGGCACGAAGACACTAAGAAAAGTACGTTGAGCATTGACTATTTACTAACAACAAGCTGATATCTGTTGAGGAAAAAAGTGTTAACAGGTTTTTTAGAAGCTGTATTTAATGGTGTTAGTATTGGCGCTGTATTATTAATTGCCGCGTTGGGACTAGCCATTATATTTGGATTGATGGGTGTCATCAATATGGCGCATGGTGAATTGATGATGTTCGGTGCTTATGCAACATTTGTTGTCCAAAATTTATGTAAACAATTAGGTGGATTTTGGTTTGAAGGTTATATATTTTTAGCGTTAATTATCGCTTTTATTTTCACGGCTGCTGTGGGACTAATTCTAGAAAGAGGTGTGATTCGTTATCTGTATGGACGCCCTTTAGAAACTTTATTAGCAACTTGGGGAGTAAGTTTGATTTTTCAGCAGTTTGTTCGCAGTGTTAATTGGGTAATGGTAATTGGTATTGCTCTATTTTCTCTGCTATTTTTTGGAGGTTTATGGCTTTTAAATTCCCGAACGAATTTGGGTAGAGTTCGTAACTGGATTGTGGCGGTGATATTGTTACTATCACTGGGGGTGACAATAGCAACGGGCAACTTATTAAGTCAAACTTATCAGCAAGCAGTAACTCAACCTTGGTTTGGCGCTCAAAATGTAGATGTAACAGCTCCTACTTGGTTACAAGCTGGGATATCGTTGGGTGGTGTGCAATTGCCATTTGCTAGGTTATTTATTATTGCTTTGACGATAATTTGTGTAGCTGGAATTTACCTATTTTTGCAACGTTCTAACTGGGGTTTAAGGATTCGGGCTGTTACACAAAATCGGAGTATGAGCGCTTGTTTGGGTATTCCAACTCAAAAAGTTGATGCTATGACTTTTGCGCTGGGTTCAGGTTTAGCTGGTGTGGCTGGATGTGCTATTAGTTTGCTCGGTTCTGTCGGCCCAAATACAGGACAGAACTATATTATCGATACTTTTATGGTTGTTGTCGTCGGCGGTGTGGGCAACTTGGCGGGTACTATTGTGGCGGCGTTGGGAATTGGTACAGCTAATTTTTTAATTGGTTCTGGTACTCTGGCTTTGTTGTTGAGTTCTGTTAAGCCTTTGGCAGATTTCTTTACTTTTTTTGCCACGACGAGTATGGCGAAGGTGATGGTATTTGCGCTGATTATTGTGTTTTTGCAGTGGAAGCCTGGGGGGATTTTTCCGCAAAAGGGCCGTACTGTTGATGTTTAAATGTCACGCAGAGACGCGGAGGCGCAGAGAATGAGAAAGATGAGAGGAGGGTTGATATTAATTGAGGTGGGGGTGGTGGTTGCGATCGCACTTGTCCTAATCTTAATTATGCCAGTGATGCTTTCGGAGTTTCGCCTGAATTTGTTGGGGCGATTTCTATCATTGGCTATTGTGGCTTTGGGTATTGATTTGATTTGGGGTTATACTGGTTTACTGAGTTTGGGACATGGAATTTTCTTTGGTTTGGGTGGATATGCGATCGCAATGTACCTGAAACTGCAAGTCCCTACTGGTGAGTTACCTGATTTCATGAGTCTTTATGGGGTAACGCAACTTCCCTGGTTTTGGCAACCTTTTTATTCTTTTCCTTTGACAATAGCTGCTGTGGTATTAATTCCAGGGTTGTTAGCGGGAATATTGGGATATTTAGTATTTCGTAATCGGCTCAAGGGAGTTTACTTTTCTATCTTGACTCAAGCCGCAACTATTGTATTTTTCAACTTTTTTAATGGTCAACAACAACTTTTTAATGGGACGAATGGACTGATAGATTTCACAACTTTGTTTGGTGCAACTGTTAGTGATGCAAAAACGCAATTTGTTTTCTATATCCTGACGGTAATATTTCTTGCAGCCACCTATGCAATGTGTCGCTGGTTGACAAGTGGACGCTTTGGTAGATTATTAATAGCTATTCGTGATGATGAAAGTCGGGTAAGATTTTCTGGCTATGACCCTACAGATTTTAAAGTAGTGGTGTTTGCTGTTTCAGGTGCGATCGCAGGCATAGCAGGAGCATTTTACACCCTCCAGAGTGGTTCTGTATCACCCAGAGCGATGGATATTGCTTTTTCGATTGAAATGGTGATTTGGGTGGCGGTAGGAGGGCGTGCTACTTTAATTGGGGCAATTGTCGGAGCTTTATTAGTAAATTATGCTCGCGCTTTTTTAAGTGAACAATTTGCCGAAATCTGGTTATTTTTCCAGGGAGCACTATTTTTGATAGTCGTCACAGTGCTTCCTGATGGCATAGTGGGATGGTTACGTAGTCAAAACATTCCTCTTTTCAACCGTCGTCAACAAATTGCTACATATCCCACCTTGGAAGCAGACGCCGAAGTGCAACATGAACGCCAAAATATTGGAAACTGAAAATGTAACCGTTAGTTTTGACGGCTTTAAAGCCCTAAACCAGCTGAACTTTAGTATGGATTTAGGTGAATTGCGGGTAGTAATTGGCCCCAATGGTGCTGGAAAAACAACGTTTCTTGATGTCATTACAGGTAAGGTACAACCAACCGTTGGGCGAGTTTTATTTAAAGGTAGAAATCTACGTTCTTTACCTGAACATCAAATTGCGCGGTTGGGAATTGGACGCAAGTTTCAAACGCCTCGAATTTACCTTAACTTAACACCTCGTGAAAATCTAGAAATTACTAGCAACCGCAATAAAAATGCATTTTCTACTTTGTTTGGACGTCCTCATGCTGCTGAAAAAAATAGTATTAAAGGGTTATTGGAAACCATCGGTTTAACTCTTAAAGCGGACATTCCAGCAACTTTACTTTCCCACGGAGAAAAGCAACGTTTAGAAATTGGGATGTTAGTAGCACAGTCTCCAGACTTATTACTTGTTGATGAACCAGTTGCCGGTTTAACAGATGAAGAAACCTACAATATTGGCGAACTACTCTTAGCACTAGCCCAAAGTCATTCAATTTTAGTAATTGAACATGATATGGAATTTGTGCGTCAAATTGCTCGTAAAGTCACAGTTTTACATGAAGGTTCAGTACTGTGTGAAGGCAGTTTTGAGGAAGTTCAAAATAATCCCCGTGTTATTGAAGTATATCTAGGACAACAACATGAATAAAAGCTCGATTGCACTTTCTATTTGCCTGGTAATTCTGGTAGGTTTGCGCTGTTAAACACTTGCTCTACTGTTAGCGCCCAATCAGCAATTACCACTGATTCTATGCAAGTCACACCTGTAAATAGCTTATCCTCATACTGTCCTTCCACCCACTGGCAAATCGTGATTTGCCGCATCTGTGGGTCAACAATCCAATACTCCATTATTTCCCTAGCGGCATACTCTGTCCGCTTGTAGCGATAATCACGAACGTGGTTCGCCGTTCCTGGAGAAACAATTTCAATTACTAGCGCGGGCGGCGGCATATCACGGGTGAGGGTGGCGCGAGGCGCACCAATAAGGGCAGCATAAGATTCTTCTGTGTGAACCATTAGGTCAGGTAAACGACATCTCGCCCGTCGTCCCGCCACCTCAATTTCTGTATCCTTGTGAGCAACTAAATAAAAATAGATAACTTACAATGCTAAAAATTTCTAACCTTAACGTTTATTATGGTGAAAGCCATATTCTCCGCAATGTAGATCTGAACGTACCATCTGGGCAAATGGTGTGTTTAATTGGACGAAATGGTGTAGGTAAAACAACCATGCTCAAAACAATTATAGGGTTATTAAAACCTCGTAGTGGCACAATTAACTTTGCTGGGGAATTAATCAACTCTAAATCTCCAGATAAAAGGGCAAAGTTGGGAATTGGTTATGTTCCCCAAGGGCGAGAAATTATCCCCAGGTTAACTGTAAAAGAAAATTTGCTGCTGGGCTTAGAAGCTAGAAGGAAGCAAGTAAAAAAAGCAGAAATTCCAGAGGAAGTTTTTAACTTATTTCCTGTACTAAAAACGATGCTTTCGCGGATGGGTGGTGATTTGAGTGGGGGACAGCAGCAACAATTGGCGATCGCACGTGCTTTAATGGGACAACCCCAAGTACTCGTATTGGATGAACCTACCGAAGGTATTCAACCTTCAATTATTTTAGAAATTGAAGCCGCAGTCCGTCGCATCGTCGAAACCACAGGCATTTCTGTCTTATTGGTAGAGCAACACTTGCACTTTGTCCGTCAGGCTGATTACTATTACGCTATGCAAAAAGGTGGTATTGTCGCCTCTGGTTCAACCGATGAACTCAGCCAAGATGTGATTCAAAGGTTTTTAGCGGTTTAATTTCTGGAATTACATCAATCGCATCTGAAGCAATTAAGTCTGCTGCTTCTTGTAAAAGCTCATTTTGTTCTTTTTGAATAGCCTCTAAGCGGCTAGAGATTTCTGCTAAACGTTGCTGTTTATCTTGATAAATTGTTAGAGAATTTACAGGTAGCAAAGCTGGCATATTATCAGTTGTTTTATTATCTGTAATTCTTTGAACAGCAAAGTTGCCAACTTTATTTAAAGAGAAAAAGCTAAATTTAATAAATGCCTGAATTAACTTTAATGGTACTTGGAGTATCGACCAACTAGCTGTTTCAATCAGATGTACAATTGCCTTGATGATGCTCCAAAGTAAAGACAGCCCGATAAGGAGGATTAATAAACTAATAATTGGGTGATTAGCTGCCCAAGCTAGTATTTGAACTAACTTAAAAAATCCAGGATGTTGTGTTAGCCAATCACTCGCAGACGAAGCAATTGCAGTTGTAACTGCTCCCGATGTTGTACTCTTAATTTGCTCAGCTGTTTGCCAACTTTGTTCTAAGGTTGTTGTAACTGTATCAATTGCTCTGTCGGTCGTTGTAGTTGCAGTTTCCTTTAAAGATTCTCCAGCGTGCTGTGCTGAGTTATTTATAGAGTTAACGCTTTGGTTGACAATTGCTTTCGCTGTTTGCAAACGTTGCCAAACTTCTTGGGGTAAATTTAGGTTTATTTGCAGTGTCATACAATATTTCACCTATGTTGAAATCGAACCCGATTAAGTTGGCGATCGCAAAACCTGTTAAACTTTCAACACTAATCAACAAATTTCTCTGTTTTAGTTTTGGCGATCGCATACTCCTAACTCAGCACTATTTCATCAGGCGACGTTAGCAAATAGCTCCCCAAAGCTCTTAAAGGTAGCCTCTGGTTTAGCAACAATCTCAACAACTTTATTGCCTGCGGCTGGTTCAAATAGCGCCTCAACGCAAACTTGAGCAACTTTTTCTCTAGGGATACTACCGTCGAACAAGGTATCAGCACTCTGCATCACAATGGCGTTGGAGTTATCTTCATTCTTCAACCCACCAGGTCGCACAATCGTATATGTAAGACCACTTTTCTGGATGTACTCCTCAGCTTGCTTTTTCCACACCAAAATCAGCCAAAACAAGTTCAGCGGATGGAATAACTGGGAAGTACACAAAGAAGAAACAAAGACAAAATGCTTAATTCCTTTTGCCTTAGCAGCATCTACTAAATTTTTAGTACCTTCAAAATCTACCTTGTAGGGGCCAGTGGGGTCAAAGCTAGGTTGTGCGCCAGTAGCACACAGCAAGACTGTACTGTCTCCCAAAGCAGTAGTCAAACTTTCTGGTTGTAACACGTCACCTATCACCAACTCTGTCTCTGGAGGCAAAATACCCCTAGCTTTCTCCGTATCCCTCACCAAGGCTCGGACGGGAATATTACGCGCTACTAGCTGTTGCACAATCCGGCGACCTGTTTCACCTGTTGCTCCTGCTACAAATGCTTTCATGATCAACGCTACCCTGGGAAACTAATGTGTGCTTGTTCAGTTCTTTAATTTTAGTAATTCTATGGAGTTCATGGCAGATTATTGAGGTTTCCGTCAAAATAGGATGTTAGTGCGAAACGATCCAAGTAAGCTGGGAATTATTAATATAGACGAACGCCAAAATATACAGTAATGCATTTATGCTTTCGACAAACGGCGAATATCAATCCTTAGAAATAACAAAAACAGTTTTACCTGTGGTATCTAGACAAGCAGAAGTTGAGAATGCATCAACAGAAGCAAATGTAGCGACGCTAACAAAATTTTACGGTCGTTATCAAGACTTTATGGAAATGCCTGCTCCAGCACATCAGGTAGCGGAGTATCTTAATGCTCACGCCTCATGGTTTTCGCGCTGCGCTGAACCTATGAAGGTACAACCACTGGGAGAAAATGGCTACGCTTTAGTAATTGGTCGTTTTGCTTCTTTTGGTTATGAGGTTGAGCCGAAAATTGGTTTGGAATTACTACCTCC
This sequence comes from Komarekiella atlantica HA4396-MV6, assembly GCA_019359395.1. Classification (GTDB taxonomy): domain Bacteria; phylum Cyanobacteriota; class Cyanobacteriia; order Cyanobacteriales; family Nostocaceae; genus Komarekiella; species Komarekiella atlantica. The sequence goes on along the minus strand of JAHHHK010000029.1, from coordinate 4,022 downwards.
AGAGGAAGGTATTTACCGCATCCGTACAATTCCCATTCCTAACTACCAACCTCCTGGCTATGACGTAGACTACCGAGCAGCACTACAGCTAATAGAAAATGATGCTGATACCAGTGAGAGTCTTACACGAGTTGAATGGGAATTGGATTTAGTCGTTAATCTTCATTTTCCCAGGTTTATTCAGCGATTACCCAAGTCTTTAATTCAATCTACAGGCGATCGCTTACTTAACCAAATAGTCCGCCAAGTCTCCCGCCGCTTAACTCGCAAAGTTCAAGAAGATTTTCATCAATTTTTGGGAACACCCTTTCCTGTTAATTCTAAGAAAAAGTGGTGAATCAATGGTCAAGAGTCAAGAGTCAAAAAAACTCTGGACTCTTGACTACTTACTACGCCTGAGTGAGAATTTTTTGAACAATTTGCACACCAGAGATAGCCTGCCAAACGAAAAGCCCTAAAAGTGCAAAATTCAGCAGAATATGAGTTGCACGCGCCCAATTTGCCCCTTTTTGCATGTAAGGAGACAGGGAAGCAGAAAATGCAATCATACCTGTCATGCCTAGCCCTGCTAGCAGGTGAGGCCCCACAAACAATTTACCATTATTGATGTAGGTGACAGCCATACCACCGATCGCACCCGCCACCATCAAAGCTAAGAGTATAGATCCCATTTGGTAGTGTCTAACGTTATATCTACCTTTGATCAGTTCTTTTTTTTCTTCACCCTGAGCATTTCTGGTACGCTGTACTTGTAGCCCCAAGTAAGCAGCATAAATTGAGAGTGCCAATAGCGCCCACATCATCACTGGGTGAAAGAAGTTCAGCCCATATTTAACCGATGGAGAAAGTTCCAAACTCATCGTGCCCTCGCCCAAATATTAAATCTTCATAAAAATTAGCATAACTCTATTGTCTGTGTTTAAAGTTGCACAGAGTAAAAGAGAATCAGGAAAATGAGGAAGATTTTGCTCCCCCTGCCCCCTGCTCCCTGCCCCCTGCCCCTCCTCCTCTTTCCCGTCCACCCTCTTGCAAAAGTGGATAAACAATCTCAGACTAATTTTGAGGGTAGACGAACAAAACTCGCCTGTGCGGGATCTCATTCATGACTGAAAACAACGAAACTTTGCTGCTGATAGCTGCTAAAAGTGGTGATATCAAACGGCTGTGTGGATTACTAGCTGCGGGTACTAAGGTAGATGCGTGCGATCGCAATGGTACTACAGCCTTAATGTTTGCTGCTAATTTAGGCTACACCGAAATTGTGCGATCGCTGCTGGACGCTGGGGCAAATATCAACTTGCCCAGAAAACTCTATGATTTGACTGCTTTAATGTTAGCAGTTAGTGCTAGACAGCTTGACATTGTGCAGCTTTTAGTATCTAGAGGTGCTGATGTAAATGCTACTAATGAAGATGGCAGCACGGCTTTGATGGCAGCAGTACTCAAAGGTTATGTCGATATGGTGAGAGTATTATTGGCTGCTGGTGCTCAAGTAGATATCGCAGATAAAGATGATGATACTGCTTTGAAACTAGCAGTTAAGCAGGGAAACACAGAAGTTGTCCAAGCAATCCTTCAAACTGGTGCAGACGTTAATATCCCAGATGAAGAGGGTGAGACGCCCTTGATGGTAGCAGCAGACTTGGGACATTTAGAGGTTGTACAAGCACTGATAGAGGCAGGGGCCGACGTGAATATGAGAAACTCCAGTGGTGGAACCGCGTTGTTTGCCGCCGCCGCTGCGGGACATGGTGCGATCGCAAATGCTTTACTAGATCGAGATGCCGAGATTAATCTCCAAGACCAAGACGGTGAAACTGCCCTACACATTGCCGTTGTCGAAGGCTACGTTGATGTGGTGCAAGCGTTACTTAACCGGGGTGCAGATGTGCAAATTAGAAACCACCTGGGTGATACACCACTGTTTGTAGCAGCATTACAAGGACACAGCCAAATTGTTGAGGCACTGCTGCGTTCTGGAGGGAATATTAATGAAAAAAACCTCGGTGAAATACCTTTGACACTGGCGGTATCGCAGGGTGACACCAAAATAGTAAAGGTGCTGCTAGAGTATGGTGCGAACCCTAACACTCCAGGAGATGACGGCAAAACAGCTTTAATCAAAGCAGCGACAGGTAACTACACAGAAGTAATAAAGTTACTCCTGACAAAGGGTGCAGATGTGAATTTTCAAGACTCAGCGGGGGCAACAGCGCTAATGTGGGCTGCCTCAGCTGGTTATAGCGAGGCTGTGCAGATATTACTTCAAGCTGGGGCAGGTGTGAATTTGAAAAACCGAGGTGGTTATACTGCTTTGATGATTGCCGAATTTAATGGATATAGGAATGTAGTACGGAGTTTGCAAAAAGCTGGGGCACAGGAATAGCCTTTTGTCTACGCACCTATACCGAAAGGTTATTCCATTGCAGAACGGAACGCGGGAGCAGGGAAGAAGGTTTGAAATGCAGCCTGACGAGCAGGTAAAGGTTCTGGGGCATCATCCCAAAGGCTTTTGTAGTAGAAGAAAGCTACGCCCAAACCACGTTCTTGAGCTGCCCGCACTTGGGACTTAATTTGTTGCATGGGAACTCGATTATTTTGTAACCCTGTCATAATGCCAACTCCAGTTGGAATCATTTGCTGAGCTTCTTTAATTTCAGGGCGAGACATTTTAGCGATAAAACTTTGCAGATTGGGACGATAAATTTGCACAATTAGCTCGTCCACAATATTGAGCCGCATCCAAGCAAGCCAGTCTTGCAGTTGAAATTTATAAGCAAAGTCGTAGTAATTGGGAGAAACGGAGAAGATTGCTTGGGGTTTTACAGCTTTCACGGCTTGATTGAGTTTTACCATAAACGCCGTGATTTTATCTGCTCGCCAGCGCATCCATGCTTGGTCTTGAGGATTTGTGGGGGGATTATTTTTGGTTTCTTGAGTGTATAAGTCAACCGTGTATTTATCGTAGCCAAATTCGTAAGGTAAACTCATGTGATCGTCAAACTGAATACCATCGGCATCATATTGGCTGACGATTTCCAGCACGAGACTGCTGATAAACTGTTGTACTTCTGGATGGAAAGGATTGAGCCACATCACTTCACCCGCAGCGCTAATTGAGGTTTGGCTACCATCTCGCTTTTGCGTGAACCAATCTGGATGATTTAACGCTAGTTCTGATGTTGGGGGAGCCATGAAACCAAACTCAAACCAGGGAATTACGAGTAGTCCCTGACGATGGGCTTGGGCAATCAAGTCTGCAAGAATATCATGTCCATCTGCACCTCGCAAGACAAATGGCTGAATACCTGTACGTTGACCCACTGCACTGGGATACATCACATAACCAGAATTCCATACTACGGGATAAATAGTATTGAAATTTAGCCGCCGCAGTTGGCTGACGGCATCCTGCACTTTATCCCGATTTTTGAGTGTGTCAAAATCATTGTTGGTCATCCACACCCCGCGAATTTCCTGACGGGGTAACTGCGCGATCGCAGGGGTAAAATTATCAACTAGCAATACTATGACGAACGATATCAAAACCAGGAGCGGGAAAAAACACTTGAGTAGTGTCTTGTGATGTAATCTTCTCGCCATATTGTTTACAGGCATTTAAACTTATTAAAAGATTGGTGAATTGGTTAGTCGTTCATTCCCTGAGCATCGGTTGCATTAGAGATGCAACAGACTTAGCACAGCAGGAAATTTGACGTAGTTAGCAGGGCAATTGTGCCAACTGTAGATTTAGCGCGAATGGTGGTGAGTTTCGCGATCGCACACTAGAATATCTCACAATTTGCTGACTTTGATTTCAATTTGGCTCTAATACCGTGGGGCTACCGTAACTACGTGCGATCGCCCTGCCCAACACATAAATAAAACTAATGTTTTCGTTCAGCTTTACAAAACATTCACAGCTTGATTAACTTTTGTAAAGTAGTGTAAATTATTCTCAGAGGCAAAAACAAAGCCTAATTCATTCATCAACAAACGCACTTATAAAACCATGACAGCAA
>JAHHHK010000027.1 GCA_019359395.1 Komarekiella atlantica HA4396-MV6 | reverse complement strand
TCGCGGGTCAAATTGCTGGGGTATGCTTTACTCATGTTGCTCTTTCGGTGCTGTTTACTATCTATTCACAGCGTATACCGAGAGAGCTTTTTTACCACCTATCTGACTTTTCAAACAGCCTCTAAGGGGGCGCTCACTTCCAACCGAAAACTAATAACCCAAAGCCGATTAGCAGCAGGCGCTATCTGGCAAGTTTAAATCCCCCAACTGTTTACTGTTTACTGTTCACTGTTTACTGATTTAAGCTCCGGTTCATCTAAGGTGGTATCTGCTATGGCGCAATCGGAAATTGTGATCTGAGGTTTTGTATGAATAGGAAAATTTACATTGGATTGATGGCATTACCTGTTTATTTATACAATGCCTGTTCAAGCTTTACTAGTAGTGACGTGCCAATATTCAACTCCAAGATTCCCATAACAACTGCTGTAATTGCTGTCAGTACAAATGCCCAGTTAAAAATAGTACCGTGGCCAACATCAGCTAGAGACGACCAGACAGAAGATTGTCTTCGTGCAGGCATTTGTAAAGATTGACGGGGAATGATTTTCAGTTATACGTGAATAATACTTTTCTTTGGCTGGTTTAGTGAATGCGCTCTTTGCATTTAAACTAGTATATTTTTATTTCTACATAGAATACTATATCTATCGGTAAGACTCCTATTTGATTTGGGAAAAATTTTGTAGATTTGAAGTTTCAAATGCTTGACAATTAAGTAGCCGATTGTAAATGCTGTTGTGCGATCGCTTGTAGTCATGGCCCAATAGCTTAAAATCGGTGTGAAATGCGATCGCCTGTCATAACGCACATGACATAGTACTTGCAACAAAACTTGTATGACAGTCATAGCCTTGTGTGTGTTAATTGCCAGCAGTTATATGATGACGGTGCTTATTTTAAGTCGTAGTTAAGATAAAGGAGTAAAAAACTCTCACTCACCACTAGCAATGACCTCAACCCTGCTGAAATTTCCTCGTCTCAATGCTCCAAAGCTCAGGCAGTTGCCTAATGGTTTGACAATCATTGCAGAGCAGATGCCAGTTGAAGCCGTTAATCTGAGCTTGTGGGTTAAAGCTGGCTCGGCTGTTGAATCAGATGCTATTAACGGCATGGCTCACTTTTTAGAGCACATGATTTTTAAAGGAACCGAGCGACTGGCTAGCGGCGAGTTTGAACGCCGAATTGAAGAACGGGGTGCTGTTACCAATGCCGCTACTAGCCAAGATTATACTCATTACTATATAACCACTGCTCCTAAAGATTTTGCTGAACTGGCTCCACTACAAATAGACGTAGTATTTAATCCCAGTATTCCTGATGATGCCTTTGAACGTGAGCGATTAGTAGTCTTGGAAGAAATTAGACGTTCAGACGATAATCCCCGTCGCCGCACGTTTCGACGATCAATGGAAACAGCGTTTGATTTTTTACCCTATCGCCGTCCAGTATTGGGGCCAGAAGAAGTGATTACCCAACTTCAACCCCAGCAAATGCGAGATTTTCACGCTAATTGGTATCAACCCCAATCGATTACTGCTGTGGCTGTGGGGAATTTACCTGAAGAAGAATTAATTGAAATTGTGGCTGAGGGATTTGCACAAATTAATAAGACTCAAGAGTCAACCGTCAACAATCAAGAGCTAAGCGTTAGTCCTGAACCTGCTTTTACAGAAATTGTCCATCAGGAGTTTATTGATGAAAGTCTCCAACAAGCAAGGATAGTCATGGTTTGGAGGGTTCCAGGTTTGGCTCAAATAGATCAAACTTATGGACTGGATGTTTTGGCAGGAATTTTAGGACAAGGACGGACATCGAGATTAGTACAGGATTTGCGAGAAGAAAAAGGATTAGTGTCTTCCATCGCGGTGAGCAATATGAGCAATCTACTGCAAGGGACGTTTTATATTTCGGCTAAGTGTGCAGTGGAAAATTTACAAGCTGTAGAAGATGCGATCGCTCAACACATTCGCAAGTTACAAACAGAGTTAATTGCAGAATCAGAAATCGCCCGCGTGCGGCGACGAGCCGCTAACAGGTTTATTTTTGGCAATGAAACACCAAGCGATCGCGCTGGGTTGTATGGTTACTATCAGTCTATGGTGGGAGATTTAGAACCAGCGTTTAACTACCCAGCTAACATTCAAGCTCAGAATGCTCCTGAATTGTTATTTGCAGCTAACCAGTATCTTGCTCCAGATGCTTATGGTGTAGTTGTCCTCAAGCCGTTTTAGTAGTCAAAAATAATTGACTATTAGGTAAATAACAAATGACAAAATTACATGATGTGGACTGACATTGATAGTCATATTAGCCAGGTAACTGGCGAAAAATTTCAGAGTCAGCAGCGGCGATCGGTTAGTGGTGGGTGTATTAACCAAGGCTATGCTGTCTCGAATGGTCAGCTTACCTACTTTGTCAAGCTCAACCAAGCATCGCAAGTTGCCATGTTTGAGGCTGAGGTGCTGGGTTTGGAAGATATGTTAGCAACAGCTAGCATTCGCGTTCCCAAACCAGTTTGCTGGGGAATAGCTGCTAATTCTAGCTACATTGTGTTGGAATGGTTGGAAATTGGTGGTGACAGCAGTTCTGGGGAAGAGATGGGGCGCAAATTGGCAGCGATGCATAAAGCTAGTAGTAGTCAAGGTTTTGGTTGGAAAATTAATAATACTATCGGTTCTACACCCCAAATCAATACTTGGACAGCAGACTGGGCAGAATTTTATACAAAACATCGACTTTCGTATCAATTTCAGTTAGCGAGGCGACGGGGGGGTAATTTCCCTCAACAAGAAAAGCTACTAGCGGCTATTCCAGAATTGTTGGCACACCAAGTACAACCCTCTTTGGTACATGGCGATTTATGGGGTGGGAATGCTGGGTTTACTGTGTCGGGAGAACCAGTGATATTTGATCCTGCAACTTATTTTGGCGATCGCGAAGTTGATATCGCTATGACAGAATTGTTTGGTGGTTTTCCAGCAGCTTTTTACAAGGGTTACAACGAAGTGTTTCCTTTAGATGCAGGCTATGAAAAGAGAAAAACTCTCTATAACCTGTATCATATTTTGAATCACTTCAATCTATTTGGCGGCGGTTATGGTTCCCAAGCGAATCGGATGATTGACCAGATTTTGCGTTGAATTTCACCTTTTTAAAAAGTCCTAATAGTCTGATCGCTCTTCAACAACAAAGCACAAGGATGTAGAAGAGTAATTACTTGTGGTGAAATGCTATCGTGAAGCCTGCCCAGCAGTATGTAGAGTATGCCTAACCCAGCATAACATTCTAAAAAATTACAATCCTACAGAGCGCGATAATTACTCACACTAATCTTATGTGCGAGTGACTAATTTCCTAATTTTTTTTGTATTGTGACACTTTCATAGTACTACTGTACCAATTCAGCTTTTTGTCTACTCATTTTGAAAGTACTGAAAGTTTGGAGAGCCAAGATTCATAATTAATAAAAATTTATTTTTGGAATTGGCATTACTCTTTTGATCTTTAATTTTGTCTCAATATATTAATTGATAGTAAATGAAAATGGCTAACAAATCAACAAGTAGTGAGTCTGAGCCACAACCTAATTTAAATACAGAAAACTCTGTTTTGCAATGGCCCTCTAATACGTCATTTCCTTTAAATATTTCTAGTGAAAAGAGAAATGTTAAGCAAGAAATTATTAAAGATATTAATTATAGTGAAAATTATTTAATAGTTACAGGATTTACGTCTCTGGGAAATATTATAGATATATTTAGTACGGATATTTATATTTCAAAAACAAATTCTGTTCGTATTATCCTTGGCTCTGTACCGGAGATTCGACCCAGAAAGTTTTGGAAAAGAGTTGAGTTACAAAAAGAAATAAAAGATTATTGGTTAGAACGTGGATATTCATTATTGAATGGTGCAAATATTATTAAAACTATTGAGTATATTAAAACTGATAAACTTCATTTTAAAATTTTGGATAATTTACATGCAAAACTCTATATTGGCAAAGGTCATGCAATTTTAGGTTCCTCCAATTTTAGCAAAAATGGTTTGACTCAACAATTAGAAGCTAATATGAGAGTTCAAAATAATTTTATTATACCAATTGAAAATGAACCGTATGAAGGAATGGCTCAGATTGCAGAAAATTATTATAAATCTGGGCAAGACTATAAAGATGGAATAATAGATTTATTAGAACAATTAATGAGAATCACATCTTGGGAAGAAGCTTTGGCAAGAGCGATCGCAGAAATTCTAGAATGCAATTGGTTCAAAGGATTTCCTCAACTATATGAAAAACTAAATAATGTAAGCTTGTGGCCTGCACAGAGATATGGTTTAGGGCAAGCATTATATATATTACAAACTCAAGGTTGTGTCTTGATTGCCGATCCAACGGGTTCTGGTAAGACTAAGCTCATCACTACACTTCAATTATTACTATTCTACTGGCTGTGGGAGTCTGACAGAATGAATAAATCATATATCTTGACAATATGTCCACCAATAGTAAAAAACAATTGGCATCAGGAATCTGTTGAGATAGGATTTGCTCAGAGTTCACAGGTTTCAATGGGATTATTAAGCCATACTCAAAACTCTAGATATAAAGATATTCTGAAAGAGATTAAATCAGCTAATATCTTAACGATAGATGAAGCTCATAATTATTTAAATTCAAAATCTCGGCGAAGTGATAATATTTCCAAGCATACATCTGACTATGTTATTCTTTCTACCGCCACACCTATTAGCAAGCAAGTTAGAGATTTATTACGCTTGATAGAAATGCTTGATGTTGACAATCTAGATGATGATGAATTAAATCAGTTAAAAAGACTTAAAAAAGGTGGATTATTAAACAATGCTAAAGAAACAGAGAATTTAAGAAATTATATTAGAAAGTTTATTGTACGTAGAACGAAAAAACAATTTAAAAATTTAATTGAACGAGAACCAGAGAAGTACAAAGATAGATTTGGAAGATTATGTCGATATCCCAAAACTGAGAGTCACACTTATGCTACTAAAGAAACAACCAAGGACAAATCAATAGCGTTAGAAATTAATAATCTCGCTAAACAGTTAAAGGGAATTGTATATTTACAAAAGCTAGAAAAGACTGACTATTATTTTGAAATTGGAGAGGAAGCTTATATTAAGATGAGGTTAAATACAGCAAATACGCTAGCAATATTTGCTGTACAAGCAACATTGAGGTCTTCGAGAGTAGCTTTAATAGAACTTATAGAAGGGACAAAACTAGTTCTAGATGAATTCAAATTTACAACTTCTAAAATACACTCTGGAAAAATTATTGAAAAATTAGAAAACTATAAGATAAAACTTCCTGACAATAAACTCTCTGATAATTTGCTACCATCCTGGCTAACAAATTTAGCAGAATATCAAAAGGTTTGTGATAAAGAAATTAAAATATACACACAAATAGCACAGCTAGTAAGAAAAATATCACCTGCACGTGAAAATTCAAAAGTTGAGAAACTAGTTAAACTTTTTGAAAAACACAATTTAGTTATTGCATTTGATAGTACTATAATAACTCTAGATTATTTGAAAAAGCTGATTAGAGAAAATCACACAAATATCGAAACTTATATTGTGACTGGGACAACAACAAAAGATACAGCATTAAAAAAATTTGAACTAGGTTCAAAAGAGAAAAATATTTTGGGATTGCTTTCTGACTGTATGTCAGAAGGTGTTAATTTACAGCAGGCATCTGCTGTATTATTTTTAGATATGCCAACTGTTCTCCGAATAGCTGAACAACGTATTGGCAGAATTGATAGATTAGACAGTCCTCATAAAAAAATCCAAGTTTTCTGGCCATCTGAATCTGATGAATTTGCGCTGAGAACAGATAAAAAATTAATTAAAACTTCTTTAGATGCAGAGAGTTTAATTGGATTAAACTTTGACATTCCTCCTCAAGTTTTAGATAAACACATGGATGAAATTGTACGTCCTAAAGACTTTGTAGAGGCTTTGGAAGAACTTGAGCAAGAAGACTATATTTGGGAAGGGATACAAGATGCCTTTAAACCAGTTCATAATTTATATGAAGGAGAAAATTCACTTATTCAAAGAAAAGATTATTTATATTTTAAAGATGTGAATGCAAGCGTAAAAGTCAAAATAAGTATATTAAAATCTAAGGAAAATTGGTTATTTATAGCAACGAGAGGAGGGAAATCATCACCACCCAGATGGTATTTTATTGATTCAAAAGATTGTATCTATTCAGAGCTACCAGAGATATGTAGAGAAATAAGATCAAGATTAAACACTTCAACTAACCCAGAAAAGTGGACTGACACAACTACTCAAGTTCTAAGTAAATATCTTCAGCTTCTTAAAATCAATGAAATTAAACTCTTACCAAATAAGAGAAAAAGAGCATTAGAAGTTGTCCAATTTATAATTGAAAGACAATTACAGATAACTAAAAATGCCTCAAACAAGAGTCTATATGAAGAAGTACTTGAGCTATTTAAACCAACTTCAATAGACTCAGAGTATAGTATCAATTATTATCTTTTTTCACAGCAATGGCTTGATATACTTAATCCTTATTTATTTGAGAAACGTCAAGACATAAAATACAAAAGACAAATTGTTAGTTTAAATGACTTAAAAGAAGATAAAGAATTTCACAAAATTTTACTGAACCCTGAAAAGCTAGAACAAATAATCAACAATCTACCATATACTCAACCAATTTGGCAAAATGTTGCTGCTTGCATCATTGGTATTTCATCAAAATAAATAATTTCGCTTTGTGAAGAAAAAGGTATCAGATAATGATTCTTGGGCAACTTTGTAATTTTTAAAGATACGAAAAGGTGCTCATTGCTCAAAACTTACTCAAAAGTATTGTAAAAGTAAAACTTCTGAGTCAGCAAACTTAAGTTATAACAATTTTAAGCTTTATAAAGCTTAGTTGGGACAGGGAGTAGACAGTGGGAAAAGACAAGATTTTTTCATAACCCTACTAAATATTAACTACCATCAACTACTGCTTCTATCCTGCCTGAAAGCGGATGTGTAGTTAATATTTGTCTCTTGCCCTTAATGCAACTATGTCCTTTAGTATAATTTACTCTCTGGTTTCGATATCGTATAACTGGCATAGGGTGAGGAGTTTTTGTTTGAGGCGATCGCGCACATTCTCTGGTAATATCACTACACAATCTGGCGCATACTGCATCACTTCTCGCATAAACCAAAATGTACTAGATACCCGCCTAACAACTCGCCGGACTCGCGGTTTATCTGGTATCCATTCATTAATATAGTCCTCTGGTTTAGCTTGATAGGCAAAAGCCAAGCCAGCAAATAAATGCATTTCCACTTCTATCTCAGCCAAACTTCGCCATTCACCAGAAATTGGCATGACAGCAGCTTCAGTAATCCTGTCTAATCGTAAACTCCAGTTGTGAACCAGTTCTGGTATATCAAAGTTTGCTTCTGTTTCTTCGCACCAGCAATCAAGATACTGTCGCTTTTCGTGGGGTGTAACTTTGGCATAGCGAACGTTAAAGTTTAATAAGCGTCCGGCTGCATCTTGATAAGAAAGCTGAAATGGTTGGTTTCGCAGGATGTAGTTATCTATTTGTAATCGCCAAACTGGGGGCAAATTCTCTAAGAAACGTTCGATTTCGCCTCGCAACGGTAATGATAATTCGCTGCGTTCGAGAAGTAAGTGTGCAATGATTTGGGCTTGTTCAATTTGTCCGATATCTGTCAAAGCAGTGATACAGCGATGTAATGCCCTGATGCGTGGTTCTTTCCAATCGTTATTGTTACCGATGAGTAGCTTACGTTGAGCGATCGCTTTAATTAACTTAGAGATGTTAGGATCTTCTCCCCACATCATACCGAATTCACGAGCGATCGCTTCTAACTCGGCTTTATCACGTTCTGATATCGACAGTGTAATAGATTGACCTTTTCGACTCATATTTTATACGGACACTTTTATACGGATATATCTTGGCAACTTCTATTTTGCATGGCATTATAGGGAATAACAACGAGTTACGGACAGTTTTTAAGTCAATTGAAAAACTCGCACCATTGGTGCGAGAAATAGCCTGGAGTCGTTTTATACCCATCTAAAAAACTGCAACCAATGGTTGCATAAATTTGTAGGTGGTATTTAGCACATATATAAAAACTGCCACCATTGGTGACAGAAATCGATTAGATTTACTAAATCTGTCATTCTTTTTGCATAAAAGTTCTGATAAATCAAGCATTTACGTAGCAATTTAAAGAATATGTCTGAAAATTACAGTATTAACCTCAAACCTGTTTATTCTAAAACCGTCCCTACACCTGATGACGTGAAATTACCTAATAATTGGTCACTCTCTTGGCATCAAGTGGCAACTCTGGAGGCATTACGCGATCCAAGTATTGAGGTAATTTTCAACACTGCAATGACTGGAGATGGTAAAAGCTTGGCTGCTTATTTACAGGCTATGACAAGTAGGACACCGACTTTAGCAATGTATCCAACAAACGAGTTAGCAAGAGATCAAGAAAAACAGGTTCAAGGATACAAAGATATTTTTAAACCTCAGAAAGATCCGCAAATAAGACGATTAACAGCAGCTATTTTGGAGAAAGATATAGCGAATGGTAAGCTGTCTTCTAAACGAGATGGGATAGAAGACTTTTCTATTAACTATGAAATTCTGCTGACCAACCCTGACATTTTTCATTACATCCATAATTTTTACTACTTGAGAGAAAAAATAGATAATCCTGACAGGTTATTCAGACGTATAGACGAGAATTACAAATTATTTATATATGATGAATTTCATGTTTTTTCATCCCCGCAAATAGCTAGTGTCATCAATACAATACTTCTAATGAGACACACTGGGAGTCCAAACAAGAAATTTCTTTTTCTTTCTGCAACACCTAATGAATTGCTCAAGAGTTATTTTCAAAAAGCTGGAATAGAACCGAAGATTATCGATCCAGTTGATGTTGGAGCTTACAAATTTTCATTAGATGATTCAACCGATGGGTGGCGGCAGATTAGTCAACCTATTAACTTATGCTTTGCTCAAGGTATAGAGCCTAATCTTAGTTCTAGCTACAAATGGATAGAAGAAAATGCTGAAACGGTGATTTTAAAGTTTTTTCAAGAATATTCTAATAGCAAAGGTGCAATTATTTTAAATTCCATCGCAGCAGTTAAGAAGCTCATAGACAAGTTAAAACCTATCTTTGAACCGCGATGGAAGGTTAGAGAAAATACTGGCTTAACAGGAGAAACTGAAAGGTCTCAATCAGTTGCCGAAGCAGATTTACTTTTGGGTACGTCTACAATTGATGTTGGCGTAGACTTTCGGATTAATTTCTTAATTTTTGAAGCTGCTGATGCGGGGAACTTTATTCAACGATTTGGTAGGCTTGGCAGACATGAAGGTTTTGAAAATTATCAAGCTTATGCTTTAATACCTAACTTTCTTGTTGCAAGGTTATTTAAGGATGAATTTCATCCTTTACAAGATGGTGAAAGTTATAACCGGGTTGAGTTTAATAATGCTATTCGTTCATCTTGGATATTTAAAAACGACTTTGAATGTTATCCAAGGCGTTGGGGTGGAATCCAGTCATATTACATATATAAAATACTGAGCAATAATAATCACATGAAAGATAAATACCCAAACATTGATAAAAAATTTGGTACTAGTATTCAAAGAGCTTTAGGAATCAAACTTGAACACATGAAAGCTCAATATTATCGGTGTAAGGGTGAAAAGAAAGACAAAATTATTGATGAGGCTAGGAGTTTTCGGGGAAGTAGTCAATTAGATTGTGCAATTTATGACTTAACTAATCCAGATGAGCCAGAAGCAGAAAGATTTAAAATGTATAATCTTCCTGGCATTCTCAATAACTTTATTTTCGAGTTATGGGATAAAAATAGCTTTATGGAAAAAGCCGAGAAAGCTGGAGTAATTACTACTCGCTTTGATAAAGCTTTGTGTTATTTAAAGTTCAAAGGCTATCGGGATGTGCGGGAAGATTGGCACTTCTATTATCCAGGAAATCTAAGAGAATTAGCTAAATCTGGTAAGGTGCAAGTTCTACCAGATAAACAACACGAACTACAAGGTTTAGAGATTTCCCAACGACACGGTTACGGTATCAACCAAATTAGTGATGCTGTGAGTAGACGTAAACTAGTGTGCTTCATTTCAGACCGCGATCGCAACTGTTTACGCGCCACTCTCGGATTACCTATGCATTTTCAAGCTTACTCCCTCACCAACGAGCCAGAGGATAGAAGTCCTCGCTACACCATTACTTTTGGACAAGATGCGCTGTTGTTGGAAACCTTAACTTGGCATTGGAAGCCAAAAGATGATGAAGGATGGATATGTTAGAACTTGCTGTAAACATTCACAATTGCAAATATAAGCTAGAGGAAGATTAATGATGAGTTGGGTTAAAAGCTTGAGGAGAAAGAATTTTGCTCGGAATCAGGAAGCAACAGTATTTCAATCCCTAAGAGGTATTATTTTAAGCATTTATACTTATACAGTACTGCACTGCGTTTCTTTCTCCTTATTTATAGATTACACGATGTTGTTTCCGCTGGAGCAAATTACATAGCAACACTAAGCGTTTTAATCATGAAGCTACAGTAACATATTTACTTTTGCGAAAGAAGATGCCAAGATGATGAGAAGAAACCTCATCATGGTATTTTTATGCACATCTATCTCAGTGATGACGATATTTCTCAGATGCCAGAAAGCTTACTTCACCCGGTTTTAGACTGGCTCAAGACTAAAAATTCGCCGTTTGATGCTGGTATAACCAAGGGAGGAATGGCGGTTAGAGTCAAACTGAAGCGCAAAGAGGTCAGGAAAAGAGGTTGTAACTATATCAATAGTCCTAAAGTCTCTTGTAATGATTGGAAGTGTGAACGATGGAACTTAAGTGGATGGAGTGTTACACGACCCAGGTAAATAACCAATAAGTTTGTTTAGATTTGTTACGCAAAATCTGGAGAAAAACTAATGACTAAAGATAATCTGCTTTCTCGAATTTCTATCGACCCAAATATTTGCTTCGGTAAACCGTGCATTCGCGGACACCGTATTTGGGTATCACTAATTTTAGATTATTTAGCTGGTGGTACAACAATTGAAGAAGTTCTTGAAGCTTATCCAAGCATAGAAAGAGAAGATGTACTGGCTTGTATCGCCTACGGTGCAGAGATGGCGCGGGATGTTTTTGTGGAACTTCCTTTGACAAAAAAAAAGGAAGCAAGTGCGTGAAATTAAAGCTAGATGAAAATATCGACTTGCGCGTTGTAACTTTATTGCAATTAGAGGGACACGATGTTGCAACAGTACCAGGACAAGGCTTAAGTTCTGCACCTGATCCCGAAGTTATTGATGTTTGTCGCCGTGAGGGTAGATGTTTAGTCACTTGCGATCGCGGTTTTGGAAATCGTCTGAAATATAATCCCTCTAACTATTCAGGAATTGTAATTATTCGTCTACCCTCTCGCTACACATTTGCTGATTGGCGTGAAGCTATTGAAATATTAATCACTGGGCTAGAATCTGCCGATGTGATAGGTAAATTATGGATTATTCAACAAGGAAAAATACTCGAATATCAAGCTATTGAAAGCGAGGAAGTAAATTAATGAACGAATTTGATAATGATTTACCGGAAGAAGTACCAGATTTTGATTCAGGAAAGGATGAAGATGATGAATCGCCTGTCAAACGCGAACTTCTCACTATTAGGTTATTTAAAGAAGCTGTAAAAAAGGCAAAAGGAAATGAAGGCGATCGCATCCTAGAAAAATTTGCTGATTATGTCTTACCTAATTTAATTCGACAGCTAGCAGGTGCAACCGCTAAAGGCGGTAAATTCTTTGAAGTCACAATAGAAATTATAAATGCCAAACGCGCAGCCGCAGGTAAAAATCCTGTTCGTAGAGACAACGCTGGCGACCAATCTATACTTGCTCACTTACTTAATGGTCTATTTCCCAGCTATCGAATTTTGAGGAAGTTACAAGCAGAAGGAATAGGCACAAATCCAGTTAAGCGTAATTGTGGAGATTTGCAATCCTCTGTATTTATTGTTTCCTACTTGTTGCATGACTATGAAAAATTTCCTGATTATCGAGATTGGTTAGAACAAAATTTTATCATTCGCAATTGGGAAGAAGAACCACCAAAAAAAGAGGATGCTCCGAATTTGGGACGTGAATACATTACCAAAAAGATTTTAGATTTTGGCTTATACCACTTACTAGGCGAACAATGGGAAGAACTTATCGATGACATTATTGAAATTAGCAGCAATGCAGGAGTTAAAAATGATTCGGATTTAGGTTTGATTACTCGTGGCTTAAAACCTTTAGATGATGAAAGACTAGATAGCAGAATTAGACAGGTTTTGATTGACTTAGTTTCACTATCTGATTTATTTGCTTCAGTCATTAAACATCCGAGAGATGTAGAAAATGGTCGTTTACCTACATTGCTGGCAAGATTAAGCAATCATCAATTACAACTTACCTATCATTCCCTTTCAGAAAATCGTGGAATTCTCACAAATATTTTCAATAATGCTTTAATTGCAGCACATCCTGAAGATTTTTATACACCCTTACTATATCTACCTGATGGCGTTGTCTATTTAGCTACTGTTGATGCTCCTCCAATTACAACTGATGAAATTCCTAAACAAGTTATTGCCAAAATAAAGTACTTATGTGCAGAGAAACTGAAGGAAAGACAGACAGGTTTTAATCGTGATGGTAAGGGTTTTAAATTTGCAGATTATTACTGGTTATTTTTTGATGTAGTTGAATTGATGGAAGTTAGCATTAATGCTGCTTCTCGGCTACTTCCAGACACAAAACCTGCTTCTGCTGGTAAGCGAGGCGAAAGCTTGCTGAATTATCAAGCACAAGGCGAACTATCAGCACACTTAAATTTACAAATTGCTAATGAAGTTCGCATTGATCGATTGGCGGAGTTTGGTGATATCCTATGTCGAGGTATTTGGGGTAGTTGGTGCGAAAAAGTTAATGATTGGCAGAAACAACTGCCAAAAAATCAGAGGAAAAGTATTCCTGATTTAGATTTGACACAAAAGCTAGCTGAATATTTGGAATTATCAGCAGAAATTCCAGCCATCAGAGAAATTCAATCTTTGAAAAAAACAGGTGGTGTACCTCTTGATTGGTATTACCTATCAGCGCAATACTTTCACAATAATTCAGGTTTGGACTTTGCTCAAATTCTGGAAGTTATGAAAGGGATGGTGAATCATGTTGCAGTTTTGATTAGACCCATTTTAGCAGATTTTCAAGATATGCCCGATGGCTGGGATGACTTAAAAACTTATATCAATCAAGTTATTTCTTTACCAACAGGTGCAGTTATAGAACCAAAACCGGACTCATTTTTAGTTGAACTTAAACGCTATAATGCCGCCAAAATTACAGGTAGAGGACGAGAAAATGTTTGTGCAATTTCTAGTTCTTCATATACTGTGACTGAACAAATGGAATCAGCAACTTTATTTGCTCCTCAAGTCTACAGTAATCGTCAGATTTTATTTAATGCTCAAGCTGCTAAACGGCAAATTTGCTCAATTTGGTCAATTGAAATTATGTTGAGACAAATTTTGATGAACCAAACAAATGCCGTAGGAGCAGATTTTGAAGGACGCAAATATCGCTATCTCTACCTTTACCCAACTTACTTTTTTACCCCAGAAACCAATAAATTTTTGCAAAAAGCTTATGAGCAATTTTCTCGAACTCGGTTTGATGCCGAAATGCGTAAGCATTTTATCGCAGAAAACCAAGTTGCAAAGTTTCAAATTGAGGATTACCAAAAAGTAGATTCTCTACTGATTAAAGAAAATCTAAAACCAGAAGATGATCGGACTTTTAAAATGAGCTTTCCAGAACATGAAACTCTGACTTTTTTCTTTTTAGGCTTACCGCCTGGAAGAGACGCTACAGATACAGAATCTTGGGTAACACCAGCTTGGTTAGCATTAGCATTACCGCTTATTCTCGATGTGAAAGTCGTAGCATCAGAATCACCTGTACCACCTTTCATTAGTGGTGCTGATTTTGAACAAACAGTTTTAATTGATGGAGAACATCAAGCGATTCGTTCTTTGATTCAAAAAGATAACTATCGTTTAGATAGCATTCTACCTCGTAGTTCAGAAAAGCGTGAATTTTCTCCTCTCAATGCTCTCACTGCTGCTTACTCTATTCACTTAGAAGTTAACCGTAAAAAGGATGGCGATCCAGATTGGGGAAAATTAGCAGATTTGGCACGGGATTTAGAAACCAGTCCTCTCTATGTCTTCCATTACCTTAATAAATGGTTGCGAAAGCAAGACAAAATTGATTCTGTACCTATGGCGAAAGCTCGCCTATACTTGGATTTTTATCACTATTTTGAACCAGGAGGAAAAGCTGTGAATCAACTGCGTAAGTTAACAGAACTCTATCGTCGTTTTTATCGTTCTAAAAGTCAATATGCTAAAGCTAATGCAATTCTCAAACCAATTGATGAGGCTGCTGATGTAATTTTGAAAATTGATAAATCTATGGCTAGTGACAGTGATTCTTTAATAGATGTGGTAGCGGCTCGTCTAGCCAAGCTGATGAACAATGTGCGACGGAGAGCGGCTGAAGGAAAACCAACATTAACTTTAATTGATGGTAAGTGGAAACCTGCTTTGACTTCCGAAGAAGAACGTCAAGCAGTTTATGAGTTTTCTAAGTATTTTGTAAAAGAAATATTTGAAGGAAGTTTTAAAAGCGATCGCGCACGTTTAGCAGGTACTCAACTCAATTTAATTAGAGATACTTGTGAATACCTTTATCGCCTAGCAGATGATGAAGAACGTAAAGCACGTCCACAAGATGAACCTGATGATATTCCTGAATTAGAACTTGAAGCATCAGTCTAATTTATTCTTTTTTTTCCAACTAACTAAATCGGAGCAATCAAATCATGAAATTCTTGAAAACACTTAATTCTAAATTTTTCCACGATGTAATTCCTGCTAAACCAATGGGGAAATATGTTCATTTCATTACTATTCGTGTTACAGAATCTTATCCTTTATTCCAGACAGATGGTGAACTGAATAAAGCCAGAGTACGTGCTGGAATTGAAAATAAAGAACCTATTAGTCGCTTGGCAATGTTTAAGCGCAAGCAGTCTACACCAGAACGTTTAACAGGTAGAGAATTATTACGTAACTACAAAATTGGTGATGCTGAAAAATGCGACTACAACGTAGATTTCAGCAAAACTACTCCTGATTGTATTCTCTACGGTTTTGCTATTGGAGATTCTGGTTCTGAGAAATCTAAAGTAGTTGTAGACACAGCCTACTCTATTACACCCTTTGATGATTCTCACCTTAACTTTACCCTCAATGCACCTTTTGAGAATGGGACGATGAGCCGTCAAGGGGAAGTAACCAGTCGGATTAATAGTCAAGACCATATCTTACCTCAAGTCTTTTTTCCCAGTATCGTCACGCTGAAAGATCCCACTGAAGCTGGATTTCTCTACGTTTTCAATAATATTCTCAGAACACGCCATTACGGAGCGCAAACTACCCGCACTGGTAGAGTGCGTAATGAGTTAGTTGGAGTCGTTTTCGCTGATGGTGAGATTGTTAGTAATCTTCTTTGGACTCAAAAGATATATGACGTAATGAGCAATGCAACTCCAAAGCAAATTAATCCTCCTGATCCGCTCAATGAAGATGAGGTTTTAGAGGCGGCTACACAAGCAATTACTGCTTTAATGTCCCAAGAGTGCATTTCTCATACTGATTTTGTCGGTACATCCTTTACACAACTTTTGAGTGAAGTTAAGTCTATCACCAGTGATGAAACTCGATTGCAAGAAATGTTGAGTCAAGCAAATGCTGAATCATATATTTATGCTCAAACATGGGTTCTTAAATCAGGTAAGAAAGACGCTAAGAAAGATACCAAAGTTAATAAAAAAGCTCCTGCTGTAACGGAGTAAGCAAGATGTCAATTATTTACCGCTGTCAAATAGAACTACATGACAGCCTCTATTACGCAACTCGTGAAATCGGGCGATTGTATGAAACAGAGGCAGTAATTCACAATTATGCCCTCTGTTATGCGCTGGGTTTAGTTGATAGCAAAATTTACTCTACTACTGTTGCTGAAGAACATTCCTATCGCTATTTTTGCCCCGAACAAGTGCCAAAATATGAGGAGCATTTAACACCACTCAATCAACAGCAAATTTACGTAACTCCGGCGCGATCGCTCAATCATTCTTCCATCCTTAACACCTGGAAGTATGCTAACAACAACTACCACGTTGAAATGGAAAAAACTCAGAAAAATATCCCTAGTTTTGGGAGAGCAAAGGAAATAGCAGCAGAAAGTCTATTTGAGTTTTTTGTCATATCTCAAAAAGAACTCAAACTACCAAAGTGGATTCGCTTGGGTAAATGGATGAGTAAGGCTGAGGTAACGGTTGAACAATTAACTAAACCTAAAACTGTTGAAGGTGTGTTTTCCTGCACATATCCTTTAAATCCTTTAGATGTCATGTTTACAAATCAAGTGATTAGCTATGATGTGGTAAATATGCCTCCAGTCAGTCTAATTCAAAATGTACAAATGCAAGGTAAATACTACCAATTTGATGACAAAGAGGTAAAACTTCCTACTCGGATGGAATATCGTTTTAAGGGTTAATCAATTTCCTCACACCCATTGTGAAATATTACCAGCAACAACCCAACGCTTTCCCCAGCGATTACCTAAACAACTTGTGGGGAGAAATCCAAGCTTGTCCTTACTTTGCTATCAACAACCTCAACCGCGATTTTGTCGCCACTAAAGGATTTTCTGTAGTATTTCAGCGTTCTGGATTAGCAAAAGTAGAGCAACAATTCCCCTACTTCAAGCCTTATTTAGACTTAGCTCTCCAGCCGAATTGTAATGCTTTTTACCTCAATCCTTTACAGCTAAAAGAAGGCTCCCGCGTCGATCCACACATTGATCGCTCTTTACGTTCCTACTGCAAAACCGTTGAACCGCCTGCGGTTGTCAGTGTACTTTATGTGCGAGTACCTCCTGATATGGAGGGAGGAGAATTGATATTGCGATCGCACAAACGCCAACTTGGACAAATTAAGCCACAAATCAATACTTTAGTTTATTTTCAAGGTGATTTAACTCATTCTGTTAACGCCGTGAAAACACCAGGAAATCGCTTGAGTTTGGTTTGTGAACAGTATAGTTTGAGTGAGGTTGAACTCCAGGAAATTCCCCAATTTACCGTAGAGTCAAGAGTCACCCAATCTACAACCAAGAAGAGAAAGTATGCCTCATAGCTTAGTGTTAAACTTGCTTCCTCAATCGCTTGTTCCACCACAGTTTCTCACTGGTAGACATCTGCACGCTCTATTTTTAACCCTTGTCAGTTCTGTAGATAAAGAACTAGGCGATCACTTACACGATTCTACCGCAGATAAGGCTTTTACCTTGTCTCCTCTGCAAATAAGTAACACAAACTCCCCTCTTTTGAAGGTGGGTAAAGGGAGATCTAAATTGCAATGGGAACATCAACAACCCATCCCCGCTGGAATATCTTGTTGTTGGCGCATCTCTTTATTAGATGATACTTTATTTGGCAAACTTACCCAACTGTGGTTAAATCTTAATCCCCGTCACCCTTGGCATCTTGGCCCGGCTGATTTATATATTACTAGCATTCAAGGCACACCCCAATCTATTCAACCTTGGGCAAATGCTAGCAGCTACGCTCAATTATATGAGGTAGCTAGCGAGAGCGATCGCACTATTCACTTTAACTTCTGCACACCCACCGCCTTCCGTCAAGGACAGTATGATACTACTCTCCCTACCAGGGAATCTGTCTTTAACTCCCTGCTTTCACGGTGGAATAAATACAGCGGTATCGAATTTTCTCATATTGCTATCGAATCAATTTTTCCTTCTTTTATCAACATTCATACAGAAATATTAGCTGACTCACGTAGTAAATTTATTGGGATTATCGGTGAAGTTAGCTATCGGGTTTTAGGAGAAATTGAACCGATACAGATCAAGCAAATTAATGCCTTAGCAGACTTTGCTTTGTATGCAGGAATTGGTCGTAAAACACCAATGGGTATGGGCATGGCACGCCGTCTGTATCATCCATAACTTTAACAAAGATATAAATTTACATTTCATTTATGAATGAAATCGAATATATTCCCATTGCGGCATTGAATCAATATGCCTATTGTCCGCATCGGTGCTGGCGGATGTTTTGTGCAGGCGAATTTACCGATAATCAATACACAATTGAAGGTACTACTTTACACGATCGCGTCCATACGACAGGCGACGGACAGCGAGGAGAGACTTGGCAAATTCGAGCAATTTGGTTGAAGTCTGAGCAATATAAACTAATTGGAAAATCTGACTTAATTGAAGCGGAATCTGGTCAGGTTTATCCAGTTGAATACAAACGGGGACGCAAAGGCGAATGGGATAACGATGAGTTGCAAGTCTGCGCTCAAGCTTTATGTTTGGAAGAGATGACAGGGCAAAATATTACCACTGGATATATCTATTATGCTCACTCTCATCAACGCCAATTAGTAGAGATTAATGCAGAGTTACGGCAAAGTGCGATCGCAACTATTCAATCTGTAACAAATATTCTCGAAACAGGGATGATGCCAAAACCAGTTTACAGCAAACGCTGTCAAGGATGCAGTCTTTATTCGCAATGTTTGCCTAAAGCCACTGAAAAATTAGAGCGTTATCAAGAAGCTAATTAAGGATTAAATTATGGGAACAGTTTACGTAACACAAATCGATGCTTTCATCGGCAAAATTGACGAACGCCTCACAATAAAAGCTGACAAAAAAACTATCTTAGATGTCCCTCTAATTAAAGTTGATGGAATTGTAGTGCTAGGTCGAGCTACTGTCTCTCCTGCCGTTATTGATGAACTTTTAAAACAGCATATTTGTTTAACTTTTCTCACACAAAATGGAAAATATCTAGGGCGTTTAGAACCAGAAGTCACCAAAAATATTTTTGTTCGGAAAGCCCAATGGCAAGCAGTAGGAGCACAACCAGCAATACATTTAGTTAGAGGTTTTGTCCGAGGTAAATTGAAAAATTACCGCCATACTTTACTTCGTACTCAGCGAGAATATCCTCATCTTTCTCTGAGTAATAATATCACTCGACTCGAACACGCGATCGCACCTATAGATAAGACTAGCAGCATTGATTCCCTTAGAGGCTTAGAAGGTGCTGGGAGTGCAGCCTATTTTGGTTGTTTTAACCAGCTAATCAAAACCTCAGAATTTGAATTTGAAGCCAGACGCCGCCGACCACCAACCGACCCAGTTAATGCTCTTTTGAGTTTTGGGTATTCATTGCTACGTCATGATGTGCAAAGTGCGGTAAATATTGTCGGCTTTGATCCTTATTTAGGATACTTACATGTTGAGCGTTATGGCAGACCTTCTCTAGCTTTGGACTTAATGGAAGAATTTCGCCCTTTAATAGTCGATGCTGTAGTGCTGTCACTCATTAATAAGCGATCGCTCACCCTAGCCGATTTTACCACCGAACCCCTCAGTGGTGCTGTATCCTTAACCAAAGAAGGACTGCATACATTTCTCCGTGCTTACGAGCAAAAGAAACAATCGGATTTTAAACATCCAGTCATGGGACACAAATGTACTTACCAAGAAGCCTTTGAAGTTCAGGCGAGGTTACTAGCGAAATACCTCATGGGAGAAATCGATAAATATCCCCCCTTAGTTCTCAAGTAATTTATCATTTGTTATTTGTCACTTGTCATTGGTTATTCTCCCCCTCCCCTCTATGTATATTGTTGTCAGCTACGACATTCCAGAAGATAAACGTCGTACAAAAATCCATTCTGTTCTCAAGTCTTATGGTCAGTGGATGCAACTGAGTGTGTTTGAGTGCGATTTGACCTCTACCCAGTATGCTAAACTGCGATCGCGTTTAGCCAAATTGATTAAACCCGACACTGACAGCGTGCGTTTTTACTTTCTTTGTGGCTGTTGTCAGGGGAAAGTCGAACGTATTGGCGGAGAACAGCCACGAGACGAAACAATTTTCTTTGCTGAATCCCCTTCTGGCTAGGTTACTGTATTACAAATGCGCGGAAGGGTAGGTGTACAAATTCCATAGCTTGAAAAAAGTACTTCTATCTCAACTCCAGCAAGGATTTCAGTGCCCTATTAGCCTAATCATCATCCGCGCAATCTCTGAAATACTTACAAAAATCGGGTTTCAGCCTTCACACTTTCCCCGCTCTCTTCCCAAGCAACTTTCCTAATGCTATGATTGCTCTTAAATCGCGCAACCGCACCTTGAAAATTAAATACAGCTTAGCTTTGAGGCTCCCCCTGTTCCAATTAATCAAAATCCCTATTAGGGATTGAAACCAACGACTAATGCCATACCACCAGAACGGTGATGGTTCCAATTAATCAAAATCCCTATTAGGGATTGAAACGAGTCCTTGATGGACATGGTGAACAAGCCCACTTGTTCCAATTAATCAAAATCCCTATTAGGGATTGAAACGAGTAGCTAAAGCATATCTAACGGCATCATTTATATGGTTCCAATTAATCAAAATCCCTATTAGGGATTGAAACCCTAGGTCAGCGTGGCCACTCACCTCTTGAATCGTGCGGTTCCAATTAATCAAAATCCCTATTAGGGATTGAAACCTTCAAACTACTTGAAGCAAAGTGGACTTTATAAGGTTCCAATTAATCAAAATCCCTATTAGGGATTGAAACAAAATTCCCATGTGTACCTAGTTGCAGAACTGCTGCTGGTTCCAATTAATCAAAATCCCTATTAGGGATTGAAACCTAAATATTTTGATTCTTGGAGCCACAATACATAAGTTCCAATTAATCAAAATCCCTATTAGGGATTGAAACAATTTTAGCTTGGGCGGGGTCGCAGAACCGCGAAGTTCCAATTAATCAAAATCCCTATTAGGGATTGAAACACGAGCAATCATTGCGGCAAACAGCCAACCCAACGTTCCAATTAATCAAAATCCCTATTAGGGATTGAAACATATCAGAGAGAATCTATTTGGACAAGAATTAGCTGGTTCCAATTAATCAAAATCCCTATTAGGGATTGAAACCTATTGCAGAGATATGGCAGGCTTGGTCATCTGATCACAACGTTCCAATTAATCAAAATCCCTATTAGGGATTGAAACAGATATCCTTAAATTCAATGTTTTGTTTTTCATGAATGCCAGGTTCCAATTAATCAAAATCCCTATTAGGGATTGAAACTTTCTATCTCTGCATTACTAAAAATATCAAGATGTCGCGTTCCAATTAATCAAAATCCCTATTAGGGATTGAAACCTCCTCTGGGGTAGATTTGGTTAGTAACTCCTCAGGTTCCAATTAATCAAAATCCCTATTAGGGATTGAAACACCTAAAGGGATCTGGGTTGAGTCTTATCTAATGGTTCCAATTAATCAAAATCCCTATTAGGGATTGAAACCTTAAGTACAACTTGAACGTCCGGGGAAAGCCCAAGTTCCAATTAATCAAAATCCCTATTAGGGATTGAAACAGTATAGCCGCCCACCTCTCGGACAGCTATAAGATCGTTCCAATTAATCAAAATCCCTATTAGGGATTGAAACGAGAAATACGCTCATCAAGTTGTTCAATATCCTTTCGGTTCCAATTAATCAAAATCCCTATTAGGGATTGAAACGACTAACCCTAAAGATTACGGCTCTCATTTTAAAGTTCCAATTAATCAAAATCCCTATTAGGGATTGAAACAGCAGTTTATGATAAAAAACTTCGTCGTCCTAAAGTTCCAATTAATCAAAATCCCTATTAGGGATTGAAACAAATATTAAGTCACTTAATATTATGAAATTATTTGTTCCAATTAATCAAAATCCCTATTAGGGATTGAAACATGAGAGTATAACTGGCAGCGATCGCACTTCTTAATCGGCATACTACTAGTTATACACTGCCACCATCAAGCCCAAACTAGCACTAAGACAACTAGCCAAAAAGTGACCAATAATTCAGATTTTCATTGACTACGAACCCACAATTATTAGCAGGGGTTGCTACTGTATTCCCTGGTGATTCCAGCTTTGACTCGCAAGAATTGGCTGGTATCGGCTTTGTTGTGCCCTTCATTTAAAGTTTGATGGTTGTAGATGAATATAGGAATAATCCAGCCTTACAGTAACGGGTTTTTAGATGTTGTACCAGAGGGTGAAGACAGCGACTACTGGCAGATTGCAGCTGTACACATCAATGGTCAAGCTTACTGCCCTACTCCTGGGCTTTATCGTTCAGAAAAAGCGGCATTGGCAAAAGCTGCACAAATTTATGATTGGCTAGCTGACCACGAAGGAGAAATTAGTAATGGGGCTTACAACTGCTCCCAATTGAAACTCATTCTATGGCAGCAACCGAAAGTATCTTAGTTGTTGAGAGCGTTTTATTTTGACTCTATCTGGTGATGGTTTGTCTTTAAGTATTAGGTAGAGATGAGTCAAA
The DNA here is from genome assembly GCA_019359395.1 of Komarekiella atlantica HA4396-MV6. GTDB lineage: Bacteria > Cyanobacteriota > Cyanobacteriia > Cyanobacteriales > Nostocaceae > Komarekiella > Komarekiella atlantica. The sequence goes on along the minus strand of JAHHHK010000027.1, from coordinate 76,576 downwards.
TGGTTAGCAATTCTTCGTAATAGGATGGGCAATCGCCAATAATAATAGCGCCAGCCTATAGTTAGGTTGGCGCTATTGGTTTAATTAAATTCAGGGAGAAAATAGTTAAAATGAATTCCCTGAGTTTTCTTATTAATTGATTAAACAATATTTAATTTCTTACACAGCGCTACGACGGTTTAGCAAGTTCCACAAGAAAACTGCGACAATTGCGCCAAGAACCGCTACTGCAATACCAGGAATGCTAAGTGTGGGGGCAGCTAATGTCAAGGTTCCTGTACTGAAAAATACACCCAAGCTACCACCAACAAAAGCACCGATAATTCCTAATAATATTGTTCCTAAAATTCCACCACCTTGATGACCGGGGTAGATAGCCTTCGCAATAGCACCAGCAATTAGACCTAAAACAATCCAAGCAAGAATATTCATTGTTTTAATTTGAGCAATGTTTTTACCGACAAATACACAATAGCAATCCAAACATTGACATTCAATCTACCAGCAGAATCAACTATTAATAGCCTTGAGAATGAATTGCTGTTACTTCTTATGATGAACTCCCCTAATTCCAATGGATAATTAATTAAAAAAAGTGAACTTGTAGGTCTAGAACTAGGAGCTGATCAATTCATTGCTTGTAATTGCAGTATATGCATTCCTAATGATTTTTCTCATCTACTTGAAGAATTAAGCTGAAGAAGGGATGCTACAAGTGAGGTAATTAGGTGGTTGAGAAACTTTTTAGGAAGCTGAATTAGGAGCGATCGCCTTAGAGATGAGAGTATGATGATGTAGCGTTTTTACCAGAATCCATGGCCGACACAATACTAGCAGTCAACGCCATCCCTATGTACCCTAATCTGGGTTACGCTTGAGTAATGAACTACGAAACAGCTCGCAAAATCCTCATCGACCAAACAATCGCAACTGAGGAAAACCCAGATGCCCTGTTAACGCGTATGAAGCAGGGAAAACCGCCAGTACCCGGTCAGATAACCTCGATTTTGTTGGCATTGAAAGTCGTATTTGAAGCCCTTAAAGATGCCCCAAATATAGACCGAGAACTGGCTTTAGCCCTTTATCAGTTGGGCATTAAAGCTCAACAGCTATTTGCCGCAGGGCGCAAAGCAGGGATTGATTGGCCGCCACTACTGAAGGAAGACTTGCTGAGAATTTCCTTAGCATCTGAAAGTATCTTTTCTGGTACGTGGCAAACCCTAGCTCCTGTGGGCTTGGGGAGGCTTTAGGAAGTATGAAAGATAAAATTTTCAGGTTTTCAGGTTTCATCCTTCATTGTTAATCGTATTAACGAGTTTGCAGTTCTGCTTGCAACTTATCCAAATCAGTTTTGAGTAAAATCGTCATCTGACCAGTGAAAGCTTTTCCTGCTTTGGGTTGGGCAACTTCCACCCAGTAGACGTAGCGATCGCCTACTCGCAATTCTCCTTGTAAAGCCTCTCTGATGGGAGTTTTGGCATGACGCGCTGAGTTAATTGTACTCTGGTTGGGATATTGGTACACGACTTGAGCGCGATCGTAGTCTTGATAAACATCCAAACTATAAATCACCCGTAAAGATTCTTGGAGCCGTGCAATCGACATGCCGTTAATGGCATCATACATAGTAATGCGCTCAGTGCGAATTCTGCCACGGTCTTGGGTAAATGCCACCTTACCAGGAGGCAATACCGATGCTAAAAAAGTAAATCGTTGGGCGGCTGTATCACTCTTTTGGACAAACAATCGTTCGCCAACACCGGGGCGAAGTGTAGGATGTGCTTTAATCCAGGTACTTACTTCCTCTGTACTTTGACCTGGTAAAGCATTAGCTTTGGAATCAACAAGCGTTCCCACACATAGCCAAGGCACTAAAGAAAAAGGCAAAATCAAAAAGTTAAGCAGAGATTTTGTGAGCATTTTTCTGTTCAGGACTTTCATGGAAATTCCCCGTTAGAGAGTAACCATAGTTTTCCCGTTTTTCAGCAAGATTATTTCAAGCGTCAAAGACGAGGATCGTCTACAGGTGGATGCCAGCCTCCTTGTATCCATAACTGCCTAGATTCTTGGATAAATCCTTGGTTGTGAAATTCATCATTAATATCTAGTCGATGACAAGTTGCTCGACCTGTGGGACTTTTGCCAATGATCTTTAGTCCATCACCTGTCCAAATGAAGTGATCTACCCACGCTTGCTGACGAGGATTGAATAGCGCGACTTCTTGCTGAGTTTGAGCATCAACGCCAGTTGTGAAGTTGTAACGACGCTCATTACAGCGACGACAAGCTAAAGCTAAGTTGTCATCTTCATCTGAGCCACCTAATGATTGGGGAGTAAGATGATCGATTGTGAAGCGATCTGAACTGGAACGTTCTGGAGAGTGGCAATATTCGCATAGATATTTAGCTCTTTCGCGCACAAACTGCCGAGTGCTATCTTTAACACCCACGACTAGCAATCAGTTTAGCGTTAACAAAAGTCAGGATGCGCTCCAGTTCAGCAATTCCAGCATATTCTGCTTCTTCTTCAGGAGTCAGCAATCCAGCTTTTCTTTTCTCAAGCAATTCCTCTAGACGAGCATGTAACTCATCTGTGAACTTAGCAAGGTTAACATTATCAACTTTCTCGATGGTGATGCCAGAGCGTAGCCATGACGAGGGTTCAATCATTAATACTGGGGTAATGACTTGAGGAGTCATAGTGCTTTAGTCTAAAGTCTGTGGTGCTATATCTAGTAATTGTAATGTGCCCTGTGAATTGGCTGCCAAAATACTAAGGAATCATTGCTACCTTGATTACCTTACGCGCCTTCATTTCACAAAACACCTGTTCTAAATCCTTCAATGGGCGCTGTTCGCTGATGAGTAATTCAAAGGGTATTTTACGAGTAGCTATAAGTGCAAGCGCCTCCCGCACATACTCTGGTGTGTTGTGAAATACCCCTTTTAGCGTCAGTTCACTGTAGTGTAGCTGCTCTGTGTTGACGGTAATCGTGGTATTTCGTGGACATCCACCGAATAAATTCACAGTTCCACCAGGACGGGCGCAGGCGATCGCAGTTTCCCAAACACTTGGGACTCCAGTTGCTTCAATCACCACATCTGCACCCCATCCTTGTGTGAGTTCTTTCACCACATTAGGAATATCCAAGATTTGATGATAATTAAAGGTCTGGGCTGCACCGAATTTCTTACCAATTTCTAGCCTATGGTCGTTACCTCCCCACAGTAAAACCTCAGCTTTCCCACTCAACGCCGCCACAAACATCAGCCCGATCGCCCCATCTCCTAAAACGACTACTCTATCTTTGGCTTTGACATTGGAACGCGCTACCCCATGCAACACACAAGCTAAAGGTTCGGTCATAGCTGCCAATTCCCAAGGCAACTCATCGGGAACCTGCAACAAATTATGCTGCACTATGGGTGCAGGAATTTTTAAGTATTCGGCAAAAGTCCCATTATTCCATGTCAAATTTGGACATAACGAATACTCTTGATGTTGACAAAAAAAGCAATTCATGCATGGAGAAGAATTATTAGCGACGACGCGATCGCCTACTTGCCAACTTGTGACACCAGCACCTACTGCTACAATTTCTCCAGCAGCTTCATGACCAAATAGCGTTGGTAGTTTCAGCATCTTCGCATGACCACCACGACGCCAAACTTTCAAATCTGTGCCGCAAGTTGTTGCTGCTCCCACTTGGATCACCACTTCACAATCTGCTGGAGTAGGGTCAGCAACTTCTTCTAGACGTAAATTTTCTTGCCCATAAAGCAACGCTGCTAACAAAACTTTTAACCCACCAATTAGCTATACCTGATTTTACCAGTTGCAGCTAATTGATAGGTTAAAACTAAATTCAGTCTTGAATTTTCAAAAGTAGCTAAATTAGACTGTCATCTATCTTACAACTTTTAAATTCTACGAATTTACAGTTTGCTGCGGCAGCACTCCCGTGTTTCGGGTTTCCACATTAGTAGGATTAGGTAGACGAGTTACAGTTAATAGCGGTACTTCTTGTCGGCACGACTGGCAAAACCAATACAGTTCACCATGACGAACATGACGCAGGAGGGAACTACCGCAACATGGGCAGGTGTTGGCTCTCATACTCATACCAAATGTCCCCCTTTAAAAAAGTTGTTTTAGATTGATAAAAAAAGTTGTTGATTAAAACTGGATTTTTGCTGCGTGAATGCGGCCATTCGATTTTATGCGGTCTTTGATAATTTGTCTGTAAACAGCTTCATAACCGTTAACCATTTGGCTAACGCTAAAATTGTTTTCTACATATTCTCGACAGGTCTGACGATTTAATTCCAAAGCTAGTGGAATCATTGCCGCCATTTCTTCATAGCTTTGGCAAACAAAACCTGTTTGGCCGTGGGCAATCACTTCTGACACAGAGCCTAAATTCATGGCAATCACTGGTGTACCAGTTGCCATTGATTCAGTCATGACTAAACCAAAAGGTTCTTGCCAAGTAATTGGGAAAAGAGTTATTGCAGCATTGCCCAGAAGTTCAGTTTTTTCGGCGTGGTTGATTTCGCCTAAATATTCAATTTGCTGACTATCAATATGGGGGGCAATCTCTTGTTCAAAAAACTTAGAGTCTACTACATCAACTTTTCCTGCCATCTTCAAGCGCCAACCAGTCTGCTTAGCAATAGCGATCGCATGTTGTGGGCCCTTTTCTGGTGAAAAGCGTCCCAAAAATACTAAATATGGTGGTTCTTGCGCTTCGGCTACAAACTTGTAATCTTCTAGATCAATCCCGTTATAAACTGTGGCAACATAGTTGAGATTAAGTTGACGCTGCGCGTTACTAATGCTGACGTATGGTTGTTTTTGATAGTAGCTAAAAGCGTTACGGTTATCTTTGGTAAAATTACCATGCAGGGTATGCACAGTCGGGGTTGTTGTTACTAAACTCGCTAAAGATAGTGCCGAAAACCCTACATGAGAATGAATAATATCGAATTGGGCAGCGTGTTGATAAACTTGGCTTAGTTCTAGCATTTCGTACACTTCATACTCTTTGACACTGGGGTCTAAGCGCAATGCCCGCGGACAAACTGCTTCTAAACGAGCCAATGTGTGAGAATCGCCAGAGGCAAATAAAGTTACTTCATGCCCACGACGAACTAGTTCATCGGTTAAGCGACTCACTACCAATTCAATTCCTCCATAACTAGGAGGTGGAACTCTTTCCCATAAGGGGGCAACTTGAGCGATTTTCATAAGTTGTTTTGATTCAGTCGGTGAAATTGCCCTCAATAGTAATGAATTACATTTTATGAGGCAGAGCATTTGTACTTACTCTTCTGACATTTAAATTAACCTAATTGACCGCTAAAAGCGCAATATCGGTTAACCTTACCGCCAATTCGTCACCGACAAATTTAGACTTGTGAGCAATACTCAACTACACTTCTAAACTACAGCTGATCGCTTACTAACTTCATCTATCTTGGGGATCATAACTTTATGGAAAATTTTGTAGCAAAACCTACAAGATTGCATATTTTGTAGCTGAAAATACTAAATTATTAGATGGGATCAATTCAATAAAGTCTCCTTTTGGCGAGATAGCAAAATGAAGAAAGGAATTATTAATGTTAAATAAACGTGGATAATTTACATAATTCTTAATTTCAACTCGACTCAATACTGTTAACTAACTAATGAAAATCGCTACTTGGAACGTCAACTCGATTCGTATTCGCCTAGAACAGGTGATCGATTGGTTAAGTAAAAATCCCGTTGATGTCCTCTGCTTGCAAGAAATCAAGGTTTTAGATGCCGAATTTCCGCGATCGCCTTTTGAGCAATTAGGTTATCATCTTTACTTATCGGGACAAAAATCTTATAACGGCGTAGCCCTAATTAGCCGCCAACCGCTTGTAGATGTAAGTAATAGCTTCACAGCGTTTCTGCCAGAACTTCAGCCCAAATGGGATGAGCAAAAACGGGTAATTACAGGTGTAATTGATGAGATTCGGATTGTAAATTTATATGTTCCCAATGGGGCAGCCGTGGGAACTGAGAAATACGAATACAAACTACGCTGGTTGAAAGTACTGCGGGAGTATTTGCAGTTGCTCTTGTTATCACAACCTGCCATTTGTGTGTGCGGCGACTTCAACATCGCCTTGGAAGCCAAAGATATCCACGAGCAAGTTAGTACAAGCAATCACATTATGGCGTCCGAATTAGAGCGCCAAGCTTTACGGGATATTCTTAGCCTAGGATTTGCCGATGCCTTTCGCAAATTCACCACAGAAGGTGGACACTACAGCTGGTGGGATTATCGCGCCGCTGCCTTTCGTCGTAACTTAGGTTGGCGGATTGACCATCACTATCTTACACCTGTGCTTTACGAACGGGCTAAAAGTTGCATTATTGATGTAGCACCCAGAAAATTAACCCAACCCAGCGACCATGTGCCGGTAATTGTTGAATTTTAAACATGACCGAACAGTTTTAAAAAAAGAATGTGACAGATAAACCATGTAGAGACGTTACAATGTAACGTCTCTACCAAAAAATTTGTTGCAATCATTAATTGAATCGGTATAAGTTCAAAATTTTGCATTTGAACCATCGCCCGCTACAGGTTAGAAACCTATGGCTCATAGCAAAAGTCCTCTCAAGAGGACTAAACCCCACTGTGGACATGGATTTAAGGCTATAAAAATAGACTAAAACCCTACCTCATACCATTCAACTTTAAAAATGATACAAATACGTTGGGCATGGCAATGCCCTTACGAAAAATCTATATGTATCAAGATTTTCGTGAATTGGTATCAGTCTTCTAAAGAAAACTTTCGCTATGCAGTCCAGGAATGAATTTCCAGGCTTGAACTTGCACAAGGCTAAGATGTCCTTTGAACAAGCTATTGACCTGTTAAACCCATAAGACTAATCTCATTACGCTATCTATCCCCTGCATTTACCCTGCATCTACTAAAGATGTGGGGGATAGTTTTTGGAGTATTAAGATGGATAAAGTGTGACCTAATTCGCCTACGTTGGCGTGAGGATATCTTGAGCATGATTACTAAGTATAAAAATATGCTCATTTTCATGTTTAAGAATTGATAAATGGGTTTTGAGTATAGACCAAGCATTTTGAGAACTATAAAAGCTGAAAGTATTGAATTTAGGTATTTATATGTTTCTGGTAACTGGAGCAACGGGAGGAATTGGTCGCAGAGTTGTGCGACTCCTACGTCAACGGGAGCAATCCGTGCGGTCATTTGTCCGCCTCACTTCGCGCTACAGCGAGTTAGAACATCGGGGTGCAGAAATCTTCATCGGTGATTTACGCCTAGAAAAAGATATCCAAAAAGCAAGTCAAGGCGTCCGGTATATTATCAGCGCTCACGGTTCTGATGGCGATGCTTTATCTTTGGACTACCGCGCCAATATTGAACTCATTGACCAAGCAAAGGTTAATGGAGTAGAGCACTTTGTGTTTATTTCTGTATTGGGAGCTGACCGGGGATATGAAGATGCTCCGACGTTCAAAGCCAAACGAGCAGTAGAGCAATACTTGGAAGGTAGTGGCTTAAATTACACTATTTTACGCCCAGCTGGATTAGCATCAAATTTACTGCCATTAGCAGAACGGTTTCGCGAAATGGAGTTGTATTTGCTCATTGGCGATCGCAAAAACCGGACTTCAATTGTCAGTACCGATGATTTAGCAAGGATAGTAGTAGACTCTGTAACAGTTGAAGGCGCTCGTAACCAGATTTTACCCGTTGGAGGCCCGGAGATTTTATTACGAGAGGATATTCCTCAGATTTTTGGTCGGATCTTCAACAAAGAACCAGTAGTAATTAACTCGCCACTATTTGTAATTGATGGGTTACGGAGTGCACTGGGTTTATTTAATCCTCAAGGACAAACAGCTTTGGGAACCTATCGAACATTGCTTGCAAATGAATTTTTCTGTACAAAAGAAGAAATTGCCAGTTTAGAGGCGATTTTCAACTTTCAATTGGAAACTTTAGAAAATTTTCTACGACGTTATCTAGCAGTTTAGGGGCTAGGGGCTAGGGACTGGGGACTGGGGACTGGGGACTGGGGACTGGGGACAAGGTGAATAAATAATTAATACCTAATACCTAATAGCTAATAGCCAATACCCAATCCTCAATATTCGATAATTTAAAATCCAAAATCCAAAATCTAAAATCTAAAATTCTATGAGATCTCCCATAGCTACAAATGCGGCTCAAGCACGTCAAACAAAAGAGCGCTTCGCCAAACCAGAAGAACAACTAACTTTTGAATTGGGGAAGGCTGTACAGGAATTACCACCTTTATATACCAGATTATTGGCGGGGACAATTAGCGTCATAGTTTTTGGGGCGATCGCTTGGGCGCACTTTTCAAAAGTTGATGAAGTAGCGACAGCACCAGGGGAATTAATTGCTTCCACACAGGTAAGACCTGTGACATCCTTGGGTGGGGGGTCAATTGTTGCTGTTAGAGTGCAAGAAGGCGATCGCGTCACCAAAGGTCAAATCTTGATTCAAAAAGATCCAGACTTACAACAAACCGATGTAACCCGCCTCGCTCAATCTACTAAATTGATTCAAGACGACTTGCAACGTTTGGATGCAGAACGCACTGGCGGCAAAATTGCTGGGACGAAACTGCAAGATGAACTTTTAAACTCTCGCTTGCAAGACTACCAAGCGCGTCAAGCAGGAGCGGAAGCCGAAGCAAATCGCCAACTAGCACTCATCGATCAGGCGAAAGTCCGCTTGACCCGATTGCAAGACAACTTAGTTAACGCCAAAAGCAGTGTGGCTAACGCCAACACAAATCTGGCTAACGTTGAAAGTATCCGAATTAAAATTGAAAGTGTTTTGGCGATCGCTCAATCAAGAGAAGAAAATTTACGCACCCTAATTTCTCCTGGTGCTGTCCCCAGAGTTGATTACCTAGAAGCACAAGAAAGATTAGTTCGTGCGAAAACAGATATCACTAAAGCTCAAGATGAAGTAGTTAACGCCCAAAATCGAATCACAGAGGCTCAAGACAAAGTTACATCCCTAGAAAAAGATATTGCTGCTCAAATCCAAGAAATTCGCCAAGCCGAACAAGCCTATCAAACCGCACGCAATCAAGCCCAGCGCGTAGCATCAGAACGCCAAAGTGAAATTTTGACGCAAATGAACAAGCGTAAAGAAGAACTGACTACCGTTCAAGGTGAACTAGAACAGGCGAGAAAGCAACAAGCTTTAGAAACCATTGAGGCTCCCTTTGACGGTACGATTTACAGAGTCAAAGCGACTAAAGGCCCAGTACAATCGGGTGAAGAATTGCTGTCAATTTTACCCGAAGGTGAAGAAATGCTGTTAGAAGTAAAAGTCCTCAACCGTGATATTGGGTTCATACGTCAGGGAATGAAGGCAAAAGTGAAAATGGCAACTTTCCCCTTCCAGGAATTTGGCACTATTGCAGGTGAAGTCGTGCAAGTTAGCCCGAATTCAATTGTTGATAAAGAATTAGGCTTAGTTTTTCCCACAAGAATTAAACTGAACAAACATTCAGTTAACGTGCAGGGTAAAGATGTAGAATTCACACCGGGGATGGCGGCAACAGGTGAAATTGTCACACGTAAAAAGTCGATTTTGACATTCATCACCGAGCCTGTAACGCGGCGCTTTAACGAAGCATTTTCAGTGCGATAAGCTTAAACTGGGGACTAAGCATTGGGCATTGAGAAGAAACAAGGTAGATCACAAAAAGACCTGTTCAACAATTCTTCCTTGTCCCCCTTGTCCCCAGTCCCCAGTCCCCAGTTCAACTCATTCCCAACAATTTTCTATACGCCTCTATTCGTCGTTGGATTATCTGTAGTAGGTTGCCAAAATCAGGATTATTGCCATTGTTATTATCACTATTGCCATCTGGAATGTTGGTATTGGTGCTTAGAATCTTCTCATAGTCTTGGAATTGCAACCATGATTCTGGATTAACCAACATGTCATTGTTTTCAAGTTGAGAAATGGTATTGAAATTATTGGCTGGTGTCAGATAATTTTCCGTCTGTGTGCTTGTTTGACTCACTAAAGAATTAACATTGAAGCTATTAAAATTAGAACTTGAAGCTGGTGTATAATTTGCCGTCTGTGTAATTGTCTGACTCACCAAAGAATTAACATTGAAATTATTAAAACTATAACTTGAAGCTTGTGTACTATTTCCTGCCGTCTCTGTGACGATTTGACGTACTTGAGCATCAGTCAGATTGGGGTTAGCACTGAGCATCAACGCAACTACACCTGCAACGTGAGGAGTTGCCATAGATGTACCGCTATACCTGCCATACTGATTTCCGGGCACTGAGGAGTAGATACCAACGCCTGGAGCTGTAACATAAGTAATTTCATTGCTGCCAGATCGATTCGAGAAATCAGCTATTGTGTTATTCTTATCTACTGCACCGACTGCAATCCCCGACTTGTTTGCATAACGAGCAGGATAGTCTGGTAATGATTCGCCATCATTACCTGCTGCCATAACAACAATCACTCCTTTGCTGCTAGCATATTCAACGGCTGACTTGAGAGTCCGGTTAGAATAATTGCTTCCTAGGCTGAGGTTAATGACATCAGCTCCATTGTCTACAGCATAGTAGATGCCATTAGCTACAGAAGTAGAGGAACCAGAGCCAGATTCATTCAAAACTTTGACTGGCATAATCTTGGCATCATAAGCAATGCCAGTGACACCATAGTTATTATTTTCTCCTGCGATCGTGCCGGAAATATGAGTACCATGACCATTGTTGTCTTGGATGTTGTTATTGTTGTTGGCAAAGTTCCAGCCGTAAACATCATCAATGTAGCCATTGCCATCATCATCTATACTATTTCCGGCGATTTCTTTGGTATTCGTCCAGATGTTATTTTTTAGATCCTCATGGTTGTAGTCAACCCCAGTATCTACAACAGCGACAACAACACCTTGACCTGTGTATCCTTGCGCCCAAACTTCTGGAGCTTTCACAAGATCTGCTCCCCAATTATTGCCACCAAGGTCAGGAACATCAGCGAAAGTATTTTTACCAGCAGCTTGAGCCACTGCTGCGGCTCCATTAATTAAGCCATAGCCATAGGTAGAGTTATAATTCCCAGCACTAGAAGCAGTAGTAGTAACATTTTCTGAACCACTACTATTGAGCAATTCTACATTAGTATCATCTGTTTCTAGATGATTGATAGCTGAGTTGAAGCTACTACGACCGCTGAGACTGAAACCGTAGTCATCCTTACTACTGAAGCTATCTACTGAAGAAATAGGAGTAAAATTTAGCCCTTGATTCGACAACAAATTTTTACTAATATCATCAATGAGCATAAGTATTTTCTCCTCAAAGATAGCAATCTTTTTTTGACAAATTAATCTATCAAAACCTTTGCCAAAAAAAGGTTTTAATTCATGAAAAATCTTCTATTGCCAATAATTACTATGAAAAATGAGAATAAAATGCTAATTTTATTACAAAAAAACACTATGAAAAGTGTGATTCTTATTAAGAGTTGATTTATAGAAAGCGGCGAAAAAGCTCGTCCCCTTATGGGCGTTATTGGAAAGCCCCACCGTCGTATAGGGTATAGGGAAGAATTACCATTGTCCCATTCCCCATGCCAAAAACCATGCTAGAAAGTAGGCATGGTTTTTTATTCCAAAAGGGAAAGGATTTTCTCAATATTGTTACTGATGCTTCAGCAGCGTTCTAACAGTTTAAGACGATGCTTGAAGCTCACCACAATCAGTTGATTTTTGCCAAGAATTATGAGGTTCGATATTGGATACATTAGCAGTGAGGACTACCTCTCCCTTAGCATTTATTTCCCACCCTGTAGCCTCAACGATAGTTTCTGGGTTGGGCTTAGTGGGATTTTGCGTAACGGGTGTACTAGATGAAGTTTTGCTAATGTCAAGAGTAATCCAATCTGCTAAAACAGCATCAGCACTGAGGGGTTCCGTAGGACTAGAAGGCACGCCACCGCGGCCAGTGATGGTAAAACTGTTTTGATTTCGACCTGTACCAGCTTTACAAACTTGGGCTACTTTTGGCTCAACTGGTTGGGTTGGCAATTTGATTAATCCCTCATTAGGGTCGATACCGGGGGTGTTAATATTTACCACACCGTTTAAAGTCGGATTAGTCTGCGAAATTGCCGTGATGTCGTTAGTTTGTAATTGTCGTGGGTCTAGTTTTGCTGGCTCGTTGGTTTGCAGGCGTCTGGCTAAGTCTTCTCGACTACGTGGTTCTATACCAAAGACACTATAAGCTGCGATTTCGACCTTGCCACCAGAACCCATAAAAGCATTAGCGCTGATGTCGCTATTTTCATCAGGAACAGCAACGATGAAGCCATTGGGGGTATCTATAGTGATATTGCCGCCATTTCCACCACCAGCAGCCTCAGTACCCGCCGTAGTAGAGATTTGACTATTATTGCGTAACAGTAACAAATCTTGTAATTTCAATGTAATGTTGCCACCATTCCCTGATCTTGTATCAGCCAGCAGTTTTCCTTCATCTAGATGGATTTCGCGGGCTGCAATATCCAGGTTGCCTGCATTCCCTGAACCCAAGGCGGCTACAGTTACTTCAGCCTTATCCCGCACAATCAATTGCCTTGTGGTAAGTAAAATAGAACCTGCATCTCCGCTACCTCTACTTCGAGCAAATAAACCACTGGGAAACTTACCAATTGGTGATGTTCCGCTCACTTCAACAAAGTTAGAGGCATTTATAGTTAAAGTCCCACCCTTGCCCTGGCTATTGCTACCAGTACCAGCTGACACTACTGCTCCATCTTGAACAATCAATGCAGAAGTGTTAATTGTCAAAGCACCTGCATTTCCGGTAGTTCGAGTTTGAGTAAATAAGCCGCTAGGACTCTCCGTGGGAGGAGCAGAATTTCCACTCACCTTTACAAAATCTGAAGCGGTTACTGACAACCTTCCTCCGTCACCTTTACCCTCAAAAGCAGTAGTTGAGACATTTCCTCCATTTTCAATAATTAACTTTCTCGTTTCAATAGTCAAAGGGCCCGCCGTACCTTCATCATTAGTCCGAGTCAATAAAGCGCTGGGAGAACCATCTGCATAAGTTCCGATCACTTGAATAGAGTCAGTTGCCGTAAGTGTCAAACTACCCCCAGATCCCGTGCCCTCACGAGCAGAAGCTTTTATTTGCGATCCGTCTTTAAGAGTTAACTGCTCTACCTGTATAGAGATTCCTCTGCCGTTTTGATCACCTTTATTGTCTGCTTGAACTAGTGAAGCATTGGTGAGCATAATACTCCTGCCTTTGAGCTGGATATAACCACCACTATTGCCATCGGTCAAAACAACAGCTAGATTGCTGAGTGATACATCTGCTAGCGCTACATCATTAGGAAAGCTTAAGAGTTGGTTGTTGCTATCTAGGTTCAGCCCTATTGTTCCTGTTCCCAGTATTCCTCCCACAGCAATCTGACCACCTGCTGCTTTTAGAGTCCTACGATTCGGATCATTTTTATCATTGCCACGAAGGGTAACGTTGCCACCAACCAATGCCAAAGTTTTACCTTCTGGAACCTCTAGTGCTCCCTGCTGATAAATCTCTCCCGCAGTTCTTCCAAATTGCAGTCCAATTGGTACACTCATTTTCAGTAAGGGTGGTGTTTGGGGAGCAGTGGCACTAAAAACTGTGCCGTCAGTAAACTTGATCCCGCTTGCTGTACTTCCCAAAAACGAACCACCCACATTGAGGGTGGCATTTGGCCCAAAAATAATTCCGTTAGGATTAATCAAAAATAAATTGGCATTAGAACCAGTAGAAGTCTCAAGTTTGCCTAGAATATCAGAGCGGTTACTACCCGTCACTCTAACCAAAATATTCTGAATGTTACTGGGACTCAAGAAAATAGCAGATCTTCCTTCTCTAACGTTGAATTCCTGAAAACTGTGGAAAAGATTGTTGTCGCGAGTTGCCCCACCTGTCAGAGCTTCGGCAGGATTACCAAGGTAGTTTTCAATAATCTGAGAGTTTTCAGTTCCTAAGTTGTTATCTGGAGTAATGAGACTCTGGGCAAAGGCAGAATTTGCAAAAGGAGAGACGATGCCAAAGGCTAATGCCCCAGCAGTTATTAAAGAACTTGCTAAAATTAATTGCCAATAGCAACCTTTGCCACTTTGAGTCATTTATTTCTTAATATAAGGAGGTTGGACGTATCTGGAGACTGAGTGGGGTTTGATGTATCTGGAGACTGAGTGGGGTTTGATGTATCTGGAGACTGAGTGGGGTTTGATGTATCTGGAGACTGAGTGGGGACTTTTTTGGGAACAGTAAGTGGTTGGATTTTAGGTAGTAAAGGTCGTGGATCAGGTGGATCGTGGATAGCAAAAGCAATCATTACTCCACTCTTCACCAAAGTACTTGCTAGCCCTGATCTATAAATCATATGTAAATTCACCTCTTTCACAAAACAGCAATTGAGTCAAACATTGGGAAATGAATTACTCTGAAGATTAATGAAAACCAAAAAGCAGCTTAGTAATCTAGCAATTTTTCTGACGGAAATTTAGTGTCTCCTTTTATATCTACGTCTTTGTATGTAGGTTTTATGCAATAGCCAAACATTTGTTACACAACTTTATACTCTTGTAAGCTAGACATCTTATCTGCCTATAGACTAATAAGAGTAATTTATTCGGCGTACCCATAACAAGAAGTAGCTGCTATCTCAATTAATAAAGCCTCTTGAGGAATATCGATTAAACAACACGCACAGTTAGTTATAACCACTTTATTTCCTAAACCCTTCTCCTCATAGAAAATTGAGAGAACAAACTCGCTCTCTTTATCCCATTTCTAGAACACGAGCGATTGCTGAGGGCAAAAGGCATAGCTTTAAATCAACTCACTTCTATTACGTTCTTCGCCCTGGCAACCTGACTATTTTGAATAGAAAACTGTTATTTTAGCCGCATATTTGGGAACTATGTATACATTACCTGTACAAGTATTGCCAGTCAAGTAGATGATAGTGAAGTGGGCTGGTAATATCTGCAAAACTGGCGATCGCAGATTAGTTAGAGCTAATGCATCTTCAGATTGGATGTTTAATGAGTGGAAAGTTATCTACACCGCATCTGCTCTTTAGTCTACGGGATGACGCTAGCTCAACAAGCGACTAAACTGTGGATGATGTCTAGCAATTGTTGCTTTTAGCACTACTTACATAAATTTAATTGCATTGTTAAGCATCTTAAAATCTAATCCTGTTATATCAAAATGGTAGTTATGTCAGTGTATCAAGGTAGTTCTGGAGAAACCGCCGATTTGATTATTGGTGTTCGTAACCAAGAAAACCATGACTTACAACCAAATTCTGTTCCTGTGGGTACTCTTGCTACAAGGCAAGGAACCATTTCTACGTTTCTTGCTCCTCTGACTCAGGATACTTTTAAACAGGTTGTTAGGGATGTCGAGCAAAAATTACAGATTGTTCATCAAACCCTGTCAATGCTTGATTCTCAGGGATTTGAAACAATTCTGCAAGAAATGTTGCATTCAATTACCTTAAAAACAGGGGAATTACTGGGAGCAGATCGCACGACAATATTTTTATTAGATGAAGAAAAAAAAGAACTTTGGTCAATAGTAGCGGAGGCGGAGGGCGATCGCTCTTTAGAAATTCGCATTCCGGCAGATAAAGGCATTGGTGGTGAAGTCGCTACTTTCAAGCAAGTTATCAATATTCCTTTTGATTTTTATAACGATCCGCGATCGCGTTTTGCCCAGGAACAAGAAAAAAGAACTGGCTATCGCACTTACACTATGCTGGCTTTGCCACTGTTGAACGAACATGGGCAATTAGTTGCAGTGGTGCAATTACTAAATAAATTAAACTCTGTTAATAATCCAGATGCTCCACTTGCAGAGCGCATTGATACCAAAGGTTTTACTAGTACTGACGAAGAATTATTTCAAGAATTTGCTCCTTCAATTCGACTGATTTTAGAGTCGTCGCGCTCTTTTTATGTAGCAACCCAAAAACAAAGAGCGGTGGCGGCGCTGATGAAAGCGATTAAGTCGCTCTCTCAAAGTAGTCTCGACTTAGAAGATACTCTAAAACGGGTGATGGATGAGGCGAAGGAACTGATGAACGCTGATCGCAGTACCCTATGGTTAATAGATCGCGATCGTCATCAATTATGGACGAAAATCACCCAAGACAATGGCTCAACAAAGGAGCTGCGAATACCCCTAGGTAAAGGCTTTGCTGGTATAGTGGCTGCTTCTGGCAAAAAGCTGAATATTCCCTTTGATTTATATGAGCATCCTGATTCTGAGACAGCCAAACAAATTGATCAACAAAATGGCTATCGCACCTGTAGCTTACTGTGTATGCCAGTGTTTAACGCCGATCAAGAATTAATTGGTGTTACCCAGCTAGTAAATAAAAAGAAATCAGGGGATTTTCCGCTTTATAATCCAGCCTATTGGCCCAAGGCTCCCGAATGCTTCCAAGCTAGCTTTGACCGCAATGATGAAGAGTTCATGGAAGCTTTTAATATTCAAGCGGGTGTGGCATTACAAAATGCTCAGTTATTTGCCACTGTCAAACAACAAGAACAAATGCAGCGGGACATTCTGCGTAGTCTTTCTAATGGAGTGGTTTCTACTGATAAAGGCGGGTTAATTATCGCTGCTAATGAAAGTGCCAAGCGTTTATTAGGGCTGGAATTAGAAGACCGTTTAGAAGGTAAATTAGTTAATGATGTAATCGGCATCAAAGAAAGCGACTTTAGCAAGTGGTGTCAGGATGCTTTACATGGAACTGAATTAAAAAGTCGTCAGCAATATTATCCCGATCGCACACTCCTGACTACTGGTACAGAACAACACAGTATTAATTTATCA
The DNA here is from genome assembly GCA_019359395.1 of Komarekiella atlantica HA4396-MV6. GTDB lineage: Bacteria > Cyanobacteriota > Cyanobacteriia > Cyanobacteriales > Nostocaceae > Komarekiella > Komarekiella atlantica. The sequence goes on along the minus strand of JAHHHK010000027.1, from coordinate 59,615 downwards.
ATCAACACAATTGCTGATGCTAGCGATCAACAGCAAGTCCGTGGGGCACTGGTTGTCATGGAAGATATCAGTGATGAAAAGCGCCTCAAGAGTACAATGTACCGCTATATGACCCAGGAATTAGCAGAAGAATTGCTGAAATTGGATGATGCTAAATTAGGAGGCGATCGCAAAGAAGTTTCAATTTTATTTTCTGATATTCGTGGCTACACTACTTTGACAGAAAACTTGGAAGCAGAAGAAGTGGTGAGTATGCTCAATGAATATTTTGAATCAATGGTAGAGGCAGTTTTTAAACATAAAGGTACTCTTGATAAATACATCGGCGATGCAATCATGGCTGTGTTTGGTTCTCCTTTACCATTAGAAGAACACGCTTGGATGGCAGTACAAACATCTCTAGAAATGCGCCATCGCCTACAAGATTTTAATCAACGTCGTTATCTAGCTAATAAACCAAGAATTAATATCGGCATTGGCATCAATTCTGATACCGTGATCAGCGGTAATATTGGCTCTAGTAAGCGAATGGAATTTACCGCCATTGGTGATGGTGTTAATCTTGGCTCCCGACTAGAAAGTGTTAGTAAACAGTATGGTTGCGACATTATTATTAGCGATAACACTTATCAACCTTGCCAAAATGATGTTTGGGCGAGAGAACTAGATTACATTCGCGTCAAGGGCAGAAATGAGCCAGTAGCTATATACGAATTAGTGAGTTTGCGTTCTGACCCAATTAGTAGCGAAAAATTGCAAGTAATTGAGCATTATCACAAAGGACGCGAGTATTATCTCAATCGCCAGTTTACCTTTGCTAGAGCCGAGTTTGCCAAAGTTTTGTCCGCTGATAAAAATGACAAAGCTGCTATGTTACATCTGCGACGTTGCCAGCATTGGTTGCAGTCACCTCCATCAGATGCCGATTGGGATGAGGGCGTTTGGACATTTCACGAGAAATAAGCTCTGTAGGTATTATTATTTGGAAAAATATTTGAGACATAAAGGCAAATTCAATGTTGATGGCACAGACCAAGCTGAAAATAAAATAGAAAATTCAGATTTCAAGTTGATACAAAAGGATGTGATTGAGAGATTTAAGGAGATTATAGACCAGACATCAGCTAGTTAACGATATAATGCCATTTACTTGAAAGCAAGTAAACGGCTTCTATTGTTTAATAACTGCTTTAAATTTCATTTACTTTTTTTCCTAATTAAGGCATTTATCAGTCCAAGTTATACTTAGACTGATTTTTTACATGTTTTTCTAGATTGAAGAAATTTATTTTAATGTAATATTTCTCAAGCAAAATTAAAAGATATTAGAATTTAGCCAAAAATAACAGCGATCGCTTCTGAGGTGGCAATTGCTTTGTAAAGGATAATTGATATTTGTTGTCAAACTAACTAATGAGGTTACACACTAGAAATACAACACAGGCAATTATTTTATGACTGCTATTTCTAGTTCTAGCTTTGAATTAAAGCGGCCAATTTGGCAAACCGCCATCATGCTGACTTTGGGCTTTTGGCTCAGTGCCAGTGTAGTTTTAGATTGGGTAATTATGCCTAGTCTTTATCTTTCTGGAATGATGAATCAAGCTGGTTTTACTACAGCAGGCTATGTGATTTTTTGGAATTTTAATCGCATGGAATTATTATCTGCTGCTGTAGTATTAACTGGGGCGCTGGCTTTAAGCAAAACACAATCTCACTGGCGTCTTGGTGGTATTGTTTTATCTGCCCTGCTGCTAACTATAGCTCTGCTTGATACCTATTTCTTAACTCCGCAAATGTGCGCCATAGGAGTTCAACTTAATCTATTTGAAGCCGCTGCTGCAATTCCATCGACGATGAATTTACTGCACGGTGGTTATTGGCTACTAGAAATAGTCAAGCTAGTGGCTGGTGGCACACTTTTAAGCTGGTGCTGGCGACAACAATTTTAAAGGTTAAATATCGCATATAAAATACAAAGACGCTAAGAAATACTTGGCGTCTTTTTGCTGTATGGTTTATCTAAATGCACAACTTAAAGGATTTAGTTACGGCGTTTGCTCAGAATCCGAGGAAGCTTCATTGTTAAAAAACAGCAGGCGTACAGCGAGGATAGCAAACCCCACAGCAGCGATCGCTTTCAACAAGCGTGTAGGTAATAATTCTGCTACTGCTCCCCCTGCTAATGCTCCTAAAAGGCTGGTTAACAGTAGCGCGCCTGCTGCACCGAAAAACACAGCACGCGGAGACTGACAACGCCCTGAAAGTGCGATCGCCGCTAACTGACTTTTGTCACCTAACTCTGATAAAAAAACTGTAATAAAGCTCAATCCTAAAAGATGCCAGTCCATATTGCTTAAGGGAAAGTGGGGGATAAGGAAGACAAGGGGGAAAAGGGGAAAGGGAGAAAATAACTAACTTCTGCTTGTGCCTCCTAAGAAATGACAGATGACAAATAACAAATGACTACCCCTGAAACACGTCCCAAAATAGCATCAAGGAAATCACCAGCAACATCACTCCTGCTGATTTTTCTACAATTTTTGGGCTGAGTCGGTTGGCTATCCAACTACCTAAAAGCACACCTAATAAACTTGTGGTTATCAGTGCAGCCGCAGATCCTATAAATACTACCCACGGTGACTGAGATTCTGCACTCATTAACAGAGTGGATAGCTGAGTCTTATCTCCGATTTCTGCTAGAAAAATGGTGATGAAGGTTGTACCAAAAATTGCCACTGCTGATTGCTGCTTTTGAGGACTATCGGCAACTACAGGCTGAACTGGCTCAATTAGCGTCGCAGTAGTTAATTTGGAATCAATGCTGTCTTCCAGTTCTAGCTCGATCTCAGTTTGAGATATGCCAGAAAAACCTAAAGGTGCAGAATCAAGTTTCACAGGCAGTAATTTTCTTCCTAGGTTGCTTTCATATTCTTATCATATTCTCAGATTTTTGTAATAAATTGCAACCCCATTGAGTAGAAAGAGAGTGAGAAACGAAATTATAGCCCAACAGATCGGTCAAAGCGGAGCATTTCCAGGCTGCGATCGCCATATACTCCCTCTATTTGCTGGCGACAGCAGTCAATGGCAAAATCGTTGAGTTCTTCTGGCTCAATCCCATACATATCTTGAAATATTTTTGGATCTACGCGGCAGAAACGAGGACGATTAGCATAGATACGGCATTCTCGTGTGGTACGGTCTAAATTAACGCACCATCCTCCTTCACCCACCATGCTGAGGTATAGTTCCAGCTCTGCTGGTGAAAGATACTGATCTAAGTCTGGACGCTCTGCTGGTGAAAGATTACAGCAGGCTCCACATTGTTTTACACATTGCCAAGTTGCCATTTGTTTGGGTATTGGGTATTGAGAATTGGGTAAAGGGAAAGGGGTAAGGGGGAAAAGGAAAAACCATCCCTTTCCCCTTTTACCTTTTCCCCTTGTTAAGAGTCCCCAGTCCTTCTATTTTACGTTTTTATGTTTTTTCTTATACTTTTGTTAAGTAAATTAAATGCGACTGGCGCTCGCCGGATATGATCGAAGGCGGGTTTTGCAACTAAGCTATTGAATTTTTTAAGGCTATTGGGAGGAAAAGAGAAAAAATGGACGCTTTGTTTAACACCTTCACTAGTATCAATTGGGAAGTTATTTTCCAATTACTGTCTGTGGCTCTGATTATAATTGCTGGGCCAGTGGTAATCTTTTTGCTGGCATTTCGCAACGGAAATCTATAAGAGTGGTGAGTAGAGACGCGATTAATCGCGTCTGTACAAGGATTAATCGCGTCTGTACAAGGATTAATCGCGTCTGTACAAGGATTAATCGCGTCTGTACAAGGATTAATCGCGTCTGTAAGTTATAATACCAATTTTCCATGAAGATGCACTGAATATTTATTAAACGAACCGCAAAGTACGGAAAGTACACAAAGAAGGAGATCAGTTGAGAAATTAATTATTAAGTGCAAATTTACAGAGAATTGGTATCAGTGCTGAACTGAAAAAAACTGTTGAAGTTAAACCTCAAAAGTCATTACTGATAACTCATAACTCAGCACTCAGGACTGATAATGCTTTAAGGGCAGCTTGGATAATACTGTCATATTGTGGTTGAGATAAATCAACTTCTTTGGCATTCTCACGATTAGTACCTAGTAAACCGATGATATGTCCTGGCTGCATAACTAAGACTTTGCCTTCAGGATTTTTAATTCTTAATTCTGATCCCAAACCATTTTTATAAAAACCACAAGTATACTGACGCTGGCGATACTCAAAGGTGGTGCTTGACTGGGTACGTGGCGAGGTAAAAAATTGGTGAGACTGTGGGAGTCTGACACCTATTAGCTCTAGCTCGATGGTGGTGTTGCCGTTAAAATGATTTTCTCGTAGTTTGTATGCAACATCCACTCTTGGTGGTAAAGGGAAGTAGTCGCGCCAACGCCAGGCGATCGCTTTAATTTTATACTGCTGATTATCAATATTTTGGATGAGTGTTAGTTTAATGTGACCCTTGCCAATGGTTTGTTGCTCAACTACTTGAACATTGGGTGTCCAAAATGTCGGATCAGGGTTGTCCATACCGCAAGGGTGTAGGGCATTAAGCTGTTGATAAAACTGCTGATTTATTTCATTAAGGTTGAGTTGAGCATCAATTTTGAGTAGAGGTTTGAGGTGCTGGGGTTCAAGACACTGATTAGCAAACTCACTCAAACGCGATCGCAACGCCTGCAAATTCTGCGCCTTTAAAGAAAATCCCCCGGCTGCTTTGTGTCCGCCAAATTTGCCGAGTAAATCGTGACAATATTCCAAAGCTTCAAATATATGAAACTCTGGAATTCCTCTGGCTGAACCACGGATGTGTTCCTCATCCTCATAAGTACCGATGAACACTGGGACGCCGTAGCGTTCTAGCAAGCGGGAGGCGACAATTCCAATAACTCCGTGATGCCAGTTAGGTTGGACAATAAATAACACACGATCTTGTTGTAGAGAGGTAACAAATTCTGTCTCTACATAAGCGATCGCTTCTTGTTCAATTTGCTCACACATTTGCTGGCGACTGGTGTTTGTTTGTTCGCACTGCATTGCGAGTTCCAGCGCTTCTCCCATATCATTTGTAATCAGCAGTTCGATTATTGTTTGAGGATTACCAATCCGACCGATAGCATTAATTCGCGGCCCTAGGCGAAACCCGATATCCTCCGGCTTCAACGATTTTGCATTTTGGGTTTTGGGAGACAGAAGACAACAGACATCAGTTATTTGTCCCCCTGCTTTCTCATCCCCCCGCGCCTGCACCCCAGCTACCTGAATTAACGCCTGTATTCCAGGTAATTGAGATTTTGGTAAATGCTGTAAACCGCGTTTTACCCAGCGGCGATTCACACCAGTTAAGGGAGCTAAATCTGCGATCGTCCCTAGTGTAAACAGTGCTAGCATTGGCTTAATCAAACCTTGCACCTGACCTAGATGTTGTGCTAAAGACACAGCTAAGATATAAGCAACACCAACGCCAGCAACACCACGATAAGGTGAAGATTCTGCGATCAATTTGGGATTGAGGATAGCATTAGCTGGTGGTAATTGTTGGGGAATGTCGTGGTGGTCGGTAATAATTACCTTCAAACCCAGTTCTCTAGCTCTGGCAATAGGTTCAAATGCTGAAATGCCGTTATCTACAGTCAGAATGAGCCATACACCTTCACTGTGAAATTCCTCGATAATGCGTTTATTAATGCCATAGCCTTCATGCATCCGACTGGGGATAGCGTAATCTACTTGTGCGCCTAAAGCGCGGAGACTACGCAATAATAAAGCAGTGCTAGTCATGCCATCAGCATCATAATCACCGCAAATAGCAATTTTTTTTTGAAAAGCGATCGCCTCTTCCAACAACTCCAAACTAATCGCCAAATCTGGAAATTCTTCTAGTGGTGAAGGCAAGATTAAAGACTCTGGATCTAAAAATGTTTCTACTTGTTTTGGTGTTTCAATACCGCGATTAATTAACAGCTGACTAATTATAGGTGAGATATTTGTCTCAACCGCTAGCTTTTGGGCTAATTCCGTTTGCTGTGGAGAAATCTGCCAGCGCTGATCAGGCAAGCGTCTGTGGCGTTTTGGGGGTTCATGTGAAAGTCTATCAGGCATTTAGCTATTAGCTGCTATCAGGTATCAGCTTACAGTTAAAAGGGTGAAGCTATACTTCACCCTTCTGATTACTTATACCCAAAGGTTAAAAAACTCTACCAACTGTTTACTTTATAAGATGGGTTCAAAATGTTCAACTATTGGAAATGGATCGTAAAAATGATGGAGAAGTTTTTTCCATTCCTGATATTCGGGAGATCCTCTAAATCCGACTGTATGCGCTTCTAAAGTTTCCCATCTTACCAGTAATAAATATTTGCCTCTCACTTCAATACATTTGTGGAGTTCATGGGATATGTAACCATGCATCGACGAAATCAGATCTGAGGCTTGTTGGAAAGCGCTTTCAAAATCTTGTTCTGTAGTATTTTTGACACTAAGCATTACTGCTTCCAAAATCATAATGTGTATTTTAAAATACGTTTACGCGACCATCGTTGAGTATGTAGAGAGAGCGATCGCCTGGGTAACTATTACCAGGACGAATTTCTAGACGTAATGTACCAAAGTTTAGTTTAGAAACAACTGCTTTTAGTGGCAACCCTGTTTCATCCCAGAATACAAGAGAGATATTTGGTTGTGTACCGTCTCCTTGCTCCAATCGTAATTTCTGTCCAGGTTGCAAGGGAATTGCAGCGGTTCCTTGCAGTTTCTCTAGTTTCACCAAGCCAGATGTGGTATTTACCACTTCCAAGCGGACACGTTGACCAGGTGTAAACTGAACTGGGCGTGAACCGCACTTGGAAGCGCAGGTTCCAGCCAGTGTAGCGCTGGGGTTATCGATTAATGCAAGGCTGAGAACTGTTGCTATAAAGGTAACTGGTACTAGCTTCAACATGAAATCACAACTATTTACTTATAACTTTTAATACTTAAATTTAGTATCACACATATTTAATTATGTACTGTTTGTGAAAAATTTTTTACTTAAAAATTGCGAAAACGCTCAAAATAATTCCGTAGCATTATTACAGTGTTTTTAGTCAATAAGAATATTTAATCTACTGAAGAAGTAAACTCCTAGCTCAATAGACCTCTTGCACGAATATCTGAAAATAAAAATTTTAAGGTTCACGCAGAGGCGCAGAGAGTAACGAGAAATTTATCTATTTGGAGTTCATAATCTGATTTATGCAAGAGGTCTAATGTTTAGATAAAGATTTTGTTCGTAGTGAGCGATTTATCGCTCTCTCTGTGTAGGTCAAGTACACAAACAAAGCCTTTTATATGCAAGAGACTCCATTAGCTGCGTGAGCGAACACAAAGAATGATGTAAGTAGACTTTTAAAGCAGGTCTATTATTTAGCCGAGCCTGATTTTTTCATTCCAGGTTGCTGGGGTTGAGTTGGGGCATTTGGTTGGCGACTAGTGCGAAAAGTTACATTCACACCTTCATTAGATTGTTCTAGCACTAGCAGGGGCGTAGGCTTAGCCTTTTGATCCCAATGCATGGAAGCAATCCGACCTTGAATTGTCGGTTGCCAAGTATCTTCATCTTCTATTGGACTCAGGTAAGTTTCAATACAGTCAATAATTTGGCTAATAGTTGCAGAAGTCGCTTGCGTAGGTAACTTCATTAACCGGATTTGGATGCGAAACAGTACTCGCTTAGCAGGGTTTGCTGGGCTACCAGTTTCATACTCTACATCAAAAGTTTCATCGACCTGTCGTCCAGTACTATTAGCAATTCCTAATGTTCCTTGTTGAGCTTGATTTGGACGCAGAGCTTGAGAAATTTTATCTTTGACCTTGATCTTAACTTGATTAAGGATTGCAAAATGAAACACCTCCTCTGACATCCGCATTCGCAGATAATCTAGGTTAAAGTCCCGTGAGTTAACCAAGTCGGGATTAGTTTCCATTTTGCGAATTGTTTCCAGCGCCAGCTTAAACTTTTTATCTAGTTCTCGCACACGGAATTTTTCAAACTTGATTTTTTTCTCCAGCTGATTCATCTGGAGTTTGCTATACACAATCAAAGCAATCACCGCTAAAGCCAGTCCTCCAGAAGTTATCACCAAAAAAGGTGGTATTTGAGGATCGGTTGCGGGCACTTCCTGGGATGCCTTTTTAGTTTTTGACCCTGGGGATTGGGCAAGAAACATCGAAGTGAGCATAGTTGACAAACTGAAAAACTTGACTCCTGATTTTTAGGATGCCCAAATCTGGAATACCATCTTGCTGTACCATTAATATTTTTTACAGCTTTTCTTCAAACCGCGTATGTCTAGACATTTGAGCGTCTCTGCTGGGGGTTCAACAAACCTAAGACCCTTGTCTGAGATTTCATCTACTTGCTTGAGCAATATTCGTCTTGTTGCCACAGATATGGATGGCACTCTAACTAAACAAGGAAAATTTACTGCTACACTCTTGCAAACGCTGGAGGATTTAGCCGCATCTGGTATCCAAGTGCTAATTGTCACCGGACGTTCAGCTGGTTGGGTAAGTGGATTGAGTAGCTTGATGCCGATTGCGGGGGCTATGGCAGAAAATGGCGGTTTATTCTTTCCATCCGGGAACCAGAAACCAGTAACTTTAACACCTATTCCCGATTTAGTTGAGCATCGCCAGCATTTAGCTATGGCTTTTAAGCAATTACAAACCAAATTCCCTCAAATTCAGGAAGCTGCTGACAATCGCTTTCGCATTACTGACTGGACATTTGATGTAGCTGCTTTAAGTCCAAGTGAACTACAAACCCTCGATAATCTTTGTCAGCAAATGGGTTGGGGATTCACCTACAGCAATGTGCAGTGCCATATTAAACCCCAAGGGCAAGATAAGGCTGTGGGTTTGTTGCAGGTATTGCGTGGATACATGCCGCAGTACTCACCAGAACAAGTTGTCACTGTTGGCGATAGCCCCAATGATGAAAGTTTATTTGATCCCCGCTATTTTCCGGTTTCTGTGGGCGTGGCGAATGTGCTGGAATATGTCAATCAGTTGCAACATCAGCCTGCTTATATAACTACATCTGCCGAAGGAGAAGGATTTTGTGAATTATCAAGTTATCTTTTAAAAAGCTTGGAAATACCCAGAAGTTAGGGAGCGCCAGACTTGCTCTAGAATAGTTTGGTAGCACTAAATTTATAACCATGACAGCTATTCTACCTGTCAGTATTGAATCTCAACCCTTCTACCCTAGTGCTGATGGTCAACCAGTGGCGGAAACCTACGATCACCTTTATGCATTGCTCACCACCCTGGAAGTGCTCAAACAATATTTAGCAGATCGTCAAGCAACAGTATTGGCAAATCAATTTCTTTACTATGCACAGGGATTTCCCAAGTTGCGGGTTGCCCCTGATGTAATGGTAATTTTTGATGTAGCACCTGGCGGTCGAGACAACTATAAAATCTGGGAAGAGGGTCAAGTACCCGCAGTCATTTTTGAGATGACATCTTTTGGTACTAAGGGACAAGATGAAATCTTCAAAAAGACTCTCTATGAGCAGTTAGGTGTAAAGGAATACTGGTTGTTTGATCCGAAAAGCGAGTGGGTGGAACAACAGTTACGTGGTTATCGCCTGCGGGGAGAAACTTACGAAGCTATTCAAGATAGCCGCAGTGAACCTTTACAACTGCGCTTGGTGCTTGAAGGTCGGCTGATTGGGTTTTATCGAGAGGATACGGGTGAAAAATTACTGATCCCCGATGAGCTAGCAGAGGCTTTACAGCTAGAAGTTGCAGCAAGGCAGCAGGCAGAAGAACGAGCAGAACAAGAACGTCAACGGGCAGAACAAGAACGTCAACGGGCAGAACAAGAACGTCAACGGGCAGAACAAGCACAGTTGCAGATAGAACAATTAAAGGCAAGGTTGAGAACGCTCGGCGTTGACGACCCTGATACTCTACAATAAGAGTCTAATTAAGAGTGATACAGAATTAGAAATCATTATTGAGGTAGAGGCTTTAAATTGTCGTTCGTGTTAATGCTGGTTAACTGATTAACAAAGCGATCGCCTCGCCATATTTTTTTACCACCGACCAAGCAATTGCGCCGTTCACAGATGCGTAAGCATAGCTCGCCGCTGGCATCGCCAAAGGTATTTTTTTATAGGAACATATACAGCAGTGGCTTTGTCAACAGATATTAGTAGACCAAGCTCTAACTTTTTCGTCTTCTTTGGGTGCAAACCCAGTATTTGCTCAAAATTTCTGTAACCAGTTTTACCTAAATTACAGTTACTTGGACAAGTGTATTAGCTTGTACTTATCAAACCGGGTTTTGCAACTGATTAAATAATATCTGGGTCAGTTTATGTAACATCCATGACATTTGATTTGATACTCAATACCCTAGAATCTGTTTTCATGAAGGGCTAATCCTAGAATCTCTAGCTGGAGTCAGAGCAAAACCGCAATTTTGTCTGCAAAACTACATCTCAAGGTACTATGTAGTTTCAAAACCAAGCATTTATATTCAAGATATGAGATTGCTATTTTGAATATAAGCAATTGATAAGTTAAAGAAATACCATTTTTATAATTTCTTTGTTATTTTGTATTTAGTGGGACAGTTATTCATCATTTGGTGGGTTTAAATATCAATTAGTTAAACCATTTCCCTGTTCCAATAATCCATGTTAATTATTTATTTTGTGCTCCTCTTATATCTACAAGCACAAAATAAATGAACGAGATATGTTGCATAGTAACATCTCAAATTAGCGAATAGTTTATCAACACAAGGAAAACCTTGCTTACAACAATGCTCAAAACAAATAATCGGCGTATTGTTTTCCCTGCTTTTATTAATGCTGTAGGAGAAAACCAGAAAGTAGGGACTAAAAACCAGTTTGCTCAGCCTAAATTAGATTTATTGCAACCATTACGTATCTGGCTTGACAAACTCGAAATTCCGAATCGGAAATTAGCTAAATTTATTGCTAAAATGATTCCTGCTCAGTGCCCCTTCGAGCGTGATTTGATGCTGTTTGGTCGCAAAATTGGACATATTCCCCCTATGTGCAAGCTCAATCCCCTTTATGATCAACTTGTAGGCTTGCGTTTTCGCGCTTTGTGTTATTTAGTAGATCAGTGTGGAGAAGATATTCAGTCCTACTGCTGAAAATAACCAAAGTAAACATGGCATGGAAATTAAAATTGAGCATCAACCCAGTCAAGAGCGTCTTAATCAATTAGGTGTGTCCAAATGGGCAATTTGGAAAAAGGAAATATCTAAGTTCCCTTGGACGTATGATTCTCAAGAAACTTGTTACTTTTTAGAAGGTGATGTAATTGTTACTCCTAATGGTGGACAGCCAGTGCAGATGGGTAAAAGCGATTTGGTAACTTTTCCTGCTGGTATGTCCTGTGTGTGGGAAATAACAAGTGACGTGAAAAAACATTATTACTTTGATTAGTCAAGAGTAGAGATGTGCTAGTTCCAAAGCACTTTTATCTGCTTTATTTTCTAAAACGCAAACATCTCATAACTCAGTTCAAATTTTAATTGTATGGAGGTTCGCAACGAGAGTCGTAGGATATAGTGGCATTAATAAACTGCTTGTATCTATATCTTACAAAACTCGTTGCAACTCCATCCCCTAGACAATATTTCTAAAAATAAATAGTTTCATTTCCCCCAAATTTGACAGAAATCTTTTGCCAAATTGGTGGCTGATATCCAAAAATATAGTAGAGACGTTGCATTGCAACGTCTCTACAGTGGTGGATATTCATTAAAATTGCCGTATTTCATAGTGATTATTTCCGTGTGAAAGAAAGGGAGTTCATAATCATGTTAGTGGGGATTAATCATAGAAGATATTATCTAGCAGCCGAAGGTTGCTTCTCACAGCAATTGTAATGAGGATAATTATAAAAAATGCTACTTCATTTAAGTACTTGGCAGGACGTCGAAGCTTATTTACAGCAGTCTCAGGGTATTATTTTACCTATTGGTTCCACTGAGCAACATGGGCCAACGGGATTAATTGGCACTGATGCTATTTGTGCAGAAGCGATCGCTCGTGGTGTAGGTGATGTAACGCAGGCGATCGTTGGCCCTACAATCAATGTGGGGATGGCGCTGCACCACACCGCCTTTCCTGGCACAATCAGTCTGCGTCCCAGTACTTTGATTCAGGTAGTTCAAGAGTATGTAACTTGTTTAGCCAAAGCTGGTTTTACCAAGTTCTACTTTATCAACGGACACGGTGGCAACATCGCCACTCTCAAAGCTGCTTTCTCCGAAACCTACGCCCACTTAGAAGATTTGCAGATTGCCAATGCTCAACGGGTGCAATGTCAAGTAGCTAACTGGTTTATGTGTGGTTCTGTTTATAAGCTTGCCAAAGAATTATATGGCAATCAAGAAGGCTCTCATGCCACACCAAGTGAAGTAGCGCTCACCCAATACGTTTATCCAGAGGCGATTAAGCAAGCACCCCTCTCACCAGAAGTTGGAACTGGACACAGGATTTATGGTGCTGCGAACTTTCGAGCGCATTACCCAGATGGACGCATGGGATCAAATCCTGGCTTGGCTACACCAGAACATGGGAAGCAGTTTTATGACTTGGCGGTGAAGGAACTCAGCAATGATTATTTGGAATTTGTGAACGCAGATTAAAGAAAGGCAAAAGCTACTTATTTTTTTCGCTTTTCGGGCGCACCATCACAGGTACTAGAGTTTTGATTAAACCCGTAATCGCAACTATCACAGTAGCAATTTCCCCAATCGATAATGAAGTCAAAATTGCCATTGCAAGGATAAATTTCAGTAGGACTGTACCCGTCTCGCATCCAGGTAGATGGTTTCTCTATCGATGTTGACGAGGCGGGGATCAATTGGGAAGTCTGAGTAGTTTGATTGGAATTCAGATTTAATTTGAGTTTTTCTTCTTTGAATCTCTAGCCGTATTTGCAAAAATTGTTATAACCCTTCACTTGTGGAAATCCTTGCCCAACTGCAAGCAATAATTGATGCCACACAAAAGTTGTAGTTCAAACTTTAGGAGCGATCGCCTATAAATTGTAACTTAAAACAGTGATACCTTCTCTTCTCTACAAGAGGCTGCGCCCTAAGCGTAGCTATGCCGCAGGCTTTACGAGACGCTACGCAAACGGTAAGCTTCTCTGCGAGAGGCTCCGCCAACGCTAACGCTCCCTCTTAATCTCTTCCTCCGTGTCCTCTGTCTTGAAAAGTTTTGCGCCGGGAAACCCGGACGCGCAAACTTTTCGCTGCGCCTCTGCGGTTCGATTCTGATTAATTGGTAAAGTGCAGTTACCCCCTTACATCTAAAGTCTCGAAACTTGAGGTTCAAAGGCTCAACAGTCAGCCTCTAAAGCTCAACATCGAAGTTCAAAGGCTCAACTGTCAGCCTCTAAGGCTCAACATCGAGGTTCAAAGGCTCAACTGTCAGCCTCTAAGGCTCAAAATCGAGGCTCAAAGGCTCAATCGTCAGCCTCTAAGGCTCAACATCGAGGTTCAAAGGCTCAATCGTCAGCCTCTAAGGCTCAACTGTCAGCCTCTAAAGTTCAAGTGGCGATGTCTACGACGGGCTACGCCTACGCATCAAAGTAATTCAAAATAGAAAAGTGGGTTATAAGTCCTAAACAGAAAGATAAAAGTCGTATTAGAACCCAGTGATGAAGGCGGATACACCGTTTCTGTTCCCTCACTTCCAGGCTGTATCAGTGAAGGGGAAACTATCGAAGAAGCATTAGAAAATATCCAAGAAGCAATGGAACTTTACCTTGAGCCACTAGAAAATGAATTGGTTGCTCAAGAAGGAGTAATCGTGAGGGAATTGGTACTGTGAGCAAGGTTCCCAACCTAAACTACACTGAGATTATCGCTGCTTTAGAACGGGATGGATAGTTGTCCATCAGTGAGGTAGTCAACATTAGACTCAAAAAAACCATGCCAGATGAAGTCTTTAATTTGACAGTTCCGGCTCATCGACCAGTCAAGCGTTCTACTCTGGCTAAGATTTTAAAACAGGCTCGTATAGAAGTTGAACCATTTTGAGAGTTACTATAAAAGCGATCGCCCTCCATGTCCTCTGCTGTTAAAAACAATATCCCCTCTCCAGTGATAAAAAGAGAGGGGGTAAGATTTTACTTACATCCTAAAGACTCGCGAGTATTAACACCAGTTTTAGAATTTACACCATTTGCCTTAGTGCAGAGCTTTTTCACTTGCTGTCCATCCAAAATTGCATTCGTGAAATCAGCACCCGTGATATTAACATCATCGAAAGTAGAACGTAGCATCATTGCATCTGTCAAAACTGTATCACTTAAATCAACGCTCTTAAACCTTGCTAGATAGGCTATGCCATTACTAAAATCTGCACCATGCAGATTTACTCCTTCCAAAACGCTACCGTTAAATACACCACCGCGTAAGTCAGCATTGCTAAAGTTGGAATTCTCTAGATTGACATTGGTAAACTCAGTACCAACTAAATTTTGACCAGAGTAATCCTTGCCTTTAAATTCATCATTACCCACAGAACGGGTAATACTAGATGAACTTGCAGCTTGCGCCGATAGAGGAAACAAAAAAAGAACCATAGCTAAAACAAAGCTAGCTAGTAGTCGCCAATATTTCATAATGTTTTCTTAACAAAACTCAACACTTGCATCATTAACTATTAAACCTCACTGTGCTGAAGTATAAAGTGTGAAGTTTTCAGCCTTGAGCTTCAGGCTTCATCTTTTGCTAGCATCCCGTAGGATAGATAGATGTTGAGGTGCGATCGCAAAATTACCTGTGGCTAATCAAGAAGAAATCATCCAATCCTTGGCGCGAACTCCTTTATATCAACTGGGTGTAGAACTCAGAGCACGCCTTACCAGCTTTGGCGGTTGGGAAATGCCCGTACAATTTAGTGGCATTAGCCGCGAACACGAGGCTGTCAGAAATACAGCCGGGATGTTCGATATTTCCCACATGGGCAAATTTACCCTCCAAGGTAAAAACCTCATTTCCCAACTCCAGCTTTTAGTGCCTTCAGACTTGAGTCGATTGCAACCCGGTCAAGCGCAATACACCGTATTGTTGAATCCCCAAGCGGGAATTATTGACGATATCATTGTCTATTACCAAGGTGAAGATACTGGTATACAGCGGGCATTAATTATAGTCAATGCAGCAACCACGGGTAAAGACAAAGCATGGCTATTACAACATCTCAACCTAGATGAGGTGGAATTCCAAGATATTTCGCCAGATAAAGTTTTAATTGCTGTGCAGGGGCCAAAAGCAATTAAATATCTCCAAACTTTGATGCAAGAAGACTTACAACCAGTCAAAGCATTCGGACACCTCCAAGCAACAGTACTTGGTAAACCAGCTTTCATTGCCCGTACGGGTTACACCGGAGAGGATGGCTTTGAGGTGATGCTAGATCCAGATGTCGGAGTAGAATTGTGGCGAAAACTCCATAATGCTGGCGTCATCCCAGCCGGACTGGGTGCAAGAGATACCCTGCGGCTAGAGGCAGCAATGGCACTTTACGGGCAAGATATCGACGATACCACCACTCCCTTAGAAGCAGGTTTAGGGTGGCTGGTTCACTTGGACACCAAAGGTGATTTTATTGGTAGGGCAGTTTTGGCACAGCAAAAAACCGATGGGGTGCAACGCCGACTCATAGGTTTGCAAACTCAAGGACGCAACATAGCCCGTCATGGCTACCAAATTCTATCCGCAGGTAAAATCGTGGGAGAAGTTACCAGTGGTACTGTATCGCCTACACTTGGCTATCCCATTGCCTTAGCTTACGTTCCCACCCAGCTAGCGAGTGTTGGTCAGCAGCTAGAAGTAGAAATTCGTGGCAAAGCTTACCCAGCAGTTGTAGTTAAACGTCCCTTTTATCGCTCAAAAAATCGTGTCACTAACTGATAACCATCGAAGTTTTTGAGGATAATGTGTTGTGAGTTACTCAATCTACAGTATGGTTAATTACCAAATATGACCACAATTACTGTTGGGGTGATAAGTTTTTTGATACGAGAGAGGAAATAATATGTCGTCTTTTGAATATCCTCAGGATTTAAGATACCTGGATACTCATGAATATGTCAGGATAGATGGTGAGATTGCCACCATTGGCATTACCGATTTTGCTGTAGACCAATTGGGCGACGTCGTGTTTTTAGAACTGCCAGAAATTGGTGACGCTCTAACTAAGGGAGAAACCTTTGGCTCAATTGAATCAGTGAAAGCCGTTGAAAGCCTGAGTTCACCCGTAACTGGCACAGTTATAGAACGCAATGAAACCTTGATTGAATCTCCCGAACAAGTGGCAGATGACCCCTACGCCGAAGGGTGGTTCTTGAAAGTGCGCGTCAATGACCCTGGTGAAGTTGAGGATGCCTTGACAGCAGATGAGTATCGCGCCCAGGTAGAAGGGGAGTAGGGAAGAGGCAGAGGGGCAGAGAGAGGGGTAGGGGGCAGAGGGGCGGAGGGCAGGGGGAGTTGGGGAAGTAACTGAACAATTACTCTTGTTCACCTATCTAATATCTTCCTAGTCCCCAATCCCCAATCCCCAATCCCCAATCCCCAGTCCCCAATCCCCAGTCCCCAATCCCTAGTTTTTGTTGCAAAATATGAAATAGTTGCGTCTGGAGTTGAATTTGTGGTATCTTACGCCTCTATTCCTAAGTCTAGTGATCGCCAAGTGCTAGACGAAAAAGGTCAAAAGTTTAGTGATTTTACGCAAAGGCACATTGGGCCTAACTCCGATGACATTCAGCAAATGCTTGAGGTGTTGGGTTTTTCCAGCTTGGATGCCCTGATTCACCAAACAGTGCCGCAAGCGATTCGGCTGAATAAAACGTTACAGTTACCAGAAGCACAAAGTGAATACCCAGCACTAGCAAAGTTAAAACAAATTGCTGCTAAAAATCAGGTTTGCCGCTCATTCATTGGTATGGGATATTACGACAGTATTACCCCAGCCGTAATTGGGCGTAATATTCTAGAAAACCCTGGTTGGTATACTGCCTACACTCCTTATCAGCCAGAAATTGCCCAAGGGCGACTAGAAGCGCTGCTAAATTTCCAAACAATGATTATCGACCTCACAGGTTTGGAAATTGCCAATGCTTCATTACTCGATGAAGCCACAGCAGCCGCGGAAGCAATGAGCTTAAGTTACGGCGTTTGCAAAAATAAGGCAAATGCCTATTTTGTTTCTCATGATTGCCATCCCCAAACCATCGACGTGTTGCAAACACGGGCTAAACCCTTGGGGATTAACATAATTGTTGATGACCATCAGACATTTGATTTTGATCAACCAATTTTCGGTGCAGTCTTGCAATACCCTGCAAGTGACGGCACAATTTACGACTACCGCGCTTTTATAGAAAAAGCCCATGCTAAGGGTGCATTGGTGACGGTAGCAGCAGATCCCTTAAGTCTCACTTTGCTAACACCCCCCGGTGAATTTGGCGCTGATATTGCTGTAGGTAGCACCCAGCGCTTCGGTATTCCGTTAGGGTTTGGAGGGCCCCACGCGGCATACTTCGCCACAAAAGAAGAATATAAGCGGCAGGTTCCAGGGAGAATCGTGGGTGTATCAAAGGATGCCTTCGGTAAGCCTGCATTGCGTCTCGCCTTGCAAACCCGCGAACAGCACATTCGCCGTGATAAAGCTACCAGTAATATCTGTACAGCACAAGTGCTGCTGGCGGTCATGGCAAGTATGTACGCTGTCTATCATGGCCCAGATGGATTGAAGAAAATTGCTGATAAAATCCACCAGTTAACTTTAATTTTGGCAGAAGGATTGAAGCGCCTGGGTTATGAGATAAGTTCCCAGAATTTCTTTGACACGCTGCGAGTGGAGTTGGGAACACATAATTTAGAAGCAATTCTTGAAGCTTGTCAAGCACGTAATATTAACCTACGGATTTTCGACACAACTACTGTTGGCATCTCACTAGACGAAACTACTACATCAGAAGACTTAATTGACCTTTGGCAAATTTTTGCGGGAACAGACGATTTACCTTTCACGATAGAAGAGTTAACTTACTCCCCTTTTTCTTTTTCCCGTCAAAGCAGTTACCTAACTCACCCCGTCTTTAACCGCTATCACTCCGAAACTGAGTTGTTGCGTTATCTGCACAAACTAGAAACTAAGGACTTATCCTTAACTACATCGATGATTCCTTTAGGATCATGCACGATGAAGTTAAATGCCACATCTGAAATGATCCCAGTGACTTGGGAGGAATTTGGCAAGATTCATCCATTTGCTCCCCTGTCCCAAACGCGGGGTTATCAAATTCTGTTTCAGCAACTTGAGGCATGGTTAGCCGAAATTACCGGGTTTGCCGGAATTTCTCTGCAACCAAATGCCGGTTCTCAGGGCGAATACACAGGGCTTTTAGTGATTCACCAATATCATGAAAGTCGTGGTGAAGCACACCGCAACGTCTGTTTAATTCCCCAGTCGGCACACGGCACAAACCCAGCAAGTGCGGTGATGTGCGGCATGAAGGTGGTGGCGGTTGCCTGTGATTTAGAAGGTAACATTGACCTTAATGACCTAAAAGCTAAGGCAGAAAAACATAGCAACGAACTCGCTGCCTTGATGGTGACATATCCCTCAACTCACGGTGTTTTCGAGGAGCAAATTCAAGAAATCTGTGCTGTTGTTCATGCCCACGGTGGACAAGTTTACATGGATGGGGCGAATATGAATGCCCAAGTGGGAATTTGCCGTCCTGGAGATATTGGCGCGGATGTCTGTCACTTGAACCTACACAAAACCTTCTGTATCCCTCATGGTGGCGGTGGCCCTGGCATGGGGCCCATTGGCGTCGCCTCCCATCTTGTGCCTTTCCTCCCCGGACACCCCGTATTAGGGGCTGGGGACTGGGGACTGGGGACTAGGAAGAAGGAAATTCCCAATACCCAACATATTGGTGCTGTTGCTGCTGCGCCTTGGGGTAGTGCCAGCATCTTGGTAATTTCTTGGATGTACATTGTCATGATGGGTGCAGTTGGCTTGACGCAAGCAACTAAAGTGGCAATTCTCAATGCTAATTACATTGCTAAGAGACTTGAACTGTACTACCCCGTTCTATATAAAGGGAAAAATGCTTTAGTTGCCCATGAGTGCATTTTGGATTTGCGATCGCTCAAAAAATCTGCGAGCATCGAAATCGATGATGTTGCCAAGCGTCTCATGGATTACGGTTTCCATGCGCCGACTGTCTCCTGGCCTGTGGCGGGTACAATCATGGTAGAACCTACAGAAAGCGAATCTAAGCAAGAGTTGGATCGTTTTTGTGATGCTATGATTGCTATCCGAGCCGAAATCGCTGAAATTGAATCAGGCAAGGTAGATGTTCAAGATAATCTCTTGAAGAATGCACCCCATACTGCTGAAAGCCTTATTGCTGGAGAATGGCATCATCCCTATTCTCGTGAACAAGCTGCCTACCCTGCGCCTTGGACTCGTGAACATAAATTCTGGCCGGCTGTCGGTCGCATTGACTCAGCTTTTGGCGATAGAAATTTTGTTTGTTCTTGTCTGCCAATGGACGCTTATTAAATCAGTAAACAGTAAACAGTTATTAAGGCGTATGGTGGGGGATTTAAACCCGCCAGATAGCGCCTGCTACTAATCGACTTTTAGTTATTAGTTTTCAGCTGGAAGTGATCACCGATATAGTAGGGAACTTAAACCTAATTATGTTGACTGATAACTGTTTACCGTTTACTGATAAGGCGGGCGGCGACGATTGCATATTTTCCTTGTCTTTACTGCGGAAAAACAAGGAAAATATGTATGATAGCGTTCGCCTCCGGTCTCGTAGAGAGGAACGAGGGTCGCTACAAATTGACAATTATTTTGGTTAATAATTAACTAACGTAATTACAGTAACTTCTGGTGGACAAAATAGGCGTCCTGGGCGATAAGTTCCTAAACCGCGATTGACATATAATTGATTTTTTTCTACTTGATGAAATCCCTGTGCCCACTCCCAATATCGCACTACTTTAGAGCAGTCTCCTAATAAAAATGTCACCCAACATCGCAGTTTTTTAGGAATTTGTTTCAGCAGTTTTTTATAATAGACTACTAGAGGGCCAATGCCTGGAATCACAATATGACCACCGTGGGTATGACCAGATAATTGCAAATCTACGCGCCATTGTTGCAATATCTTGGCTGTATCTGGATTGTGAGATAAAACTATGCGGGGTATATTGGGTTCTAATTGATTCATGATTGTTGCAGGACGAAATTCCTTTGACCAATAATCAGCTAGTCCTACTAGCGGTAATTTTTTCCCTAGGGGATAAGCGATTTCATTCCAAAGCACATGAATCCCAATATTAGTCAATGCTGCTGTAACTTCTGCTTGGGAGTGGCTGTAATGTATATCATGGTTGCCCAGTACGGCATAGATACCATAACGACTTTGCAGATGTTTGAGTCGAAGAACTAGTTGGTGAATTGGCGTGGGATCGTCAGTTACGTAATCACCAGTTAATAGAATTAAATCCGGTTCAACTTCGTTAGTAAGTGCGATCGCTTTTTCTAACATATCTTCCGACAGCCGCAAACCATCGTAGTGAAAATCTGACAACTGCACCAGCTTTGTGCCTTGTAAAGATGCTGGAAGTTCTGCAATCTTAACCGTTATTTTATCGACTCTTAAATGTCCTGTAAACAACCAGTGCATATAGTAACTGACACTCCTCATACCAGCGTTTACAGCTTACCAAAAATTAAAATGTATCTTGAGCAACTGCAACAATTTCTGTCATAGAATCCAAATGAAATAAATGTATTGGTTGAAATTCTGATACCAAATTATACCAAATTGACAAAGGATGCATTGTTTTAGTAACTTGCGAAGGTATTGTAAATTGCTTGTCTCCAGCCTTTTTGTATTTTAATTACGAATTAGTATTACTCACTTTGTAGCGTAATTACAGTAATTTCTGGGCGACAAAATAAACGACCGGGGAGATAAGTTCCCAAGCCACGATTGACATATAATTGATTTTTTCCTAGCTGATGTAAGCCCTGTGACCATTCCCAATGGCGGACAACAGAAAAATTTCTTCGTAAAAATGGGATGCGACGCCGTATTTTTAAGGGTATTTTTCCCACTATCTTTTTATAAACAACCACCACAGGGCCGATTCCAGGAATCACGATTTGGCCACCGTGAGTATGACCAGATAATTGTAAATCGACTCGCCATGCTTGCAATATCTCAGCAGTATCCGGGTTATGGGATAAAACAATACGAGGTATAGCGGGGTCTAGCTGATTCATTACTGATGCAGGATTAAATTCCTTTGAGTAACGGTCTGCTAATCCTATCAGTGGCAATTCTGTTCCGAGTGGATAGGCAATTTTATTCCAAAGAACGTTAACCCCAATGTTAGTCAAAGCTGCTGTAACTTCCGCTTTTGAGTGTGTGTAATATATATCATGGTTGCCCAGTATGGCATAAATACCAGCGCGACTGTGCAGATGTTTGAGTCGTAGTACTAGTTGATGAATTGGTGTGGGGCTTGTGGTTATGTAGTCACCAGTTAATAAGACTAAATCTGGTTTTACTTGGTTGCTAACTGCGATCGCATTTTCTAACATTTCTTCTGACAGTCGCAAACCATCATAATGAAAATCTGACATCTGCACCAGCTTTTTACCTTGTAATGATGCAGGCAACCCTGCAATCTTAACCGTTAATCTCTGTGTACTCAACGGCCCAGATAACAACGAGTGCATAATGTATTCGATAATCTTCAATCATAGCGCTTACAGCTTAACGAAAAATTATCCGATTTCCTGTAGCGACTAAAGTAAATTCTTAAAAATTTCATCAAAGCTATAGATTTAAATCAAATTTAAATTTAGTTATTTATGTTATATGTGCTACTTGTCTTTGTTTTAACGTGCATCGCTTCCAACAAAGCATACCCCATGTCGTCGTACTTATGCCTAATTATTAATTGACAATTCACGCCTGATGTGAATTATGAAAATCAACGACATATCAAAAATTCTACGTACTGTAGTAGAGACGTAGCAATGCTACGTCTCTACATTAAATGTAATTCGTAATTAAAGAATGATTGATCATGACTTATTGATCTTCATCAATTGTAGCAGGTGGATTAGCATTAGTTTGGCTAGCAATCTTGTGTTCATACCAAGTCATTAATGGCGTTGAACTTATTCCATGTATGACTACAGAAACTATAATAGTGGCATAAGTAATCCAGGCGATTTGTTCCGCAGCTTCGCCTTTTAAGCCATTACCAAACGCATAGGCAAGATAATATAAAGAGCCTACACCGCGAATACCAAACCAACCGAATAACCAACGAGTTGCTGGATGTAACTTACGGCGGCGAGAGTTGAAATGACGTATACCGATTGTGCTAAGCCAGGCTCCTACAGGCCGGATTACCAAGAATAAGAGAATAATTACTAACAAGGATTGAGCAGCATAATTGAGCATTGGCTTGAATAACAATATTGATCCCAGTAATAAAATGGTTCCAACTTCTAACAATTTTTCAATCCGCTCAACAAATCCTAGTTGAGCTAGTGATTTTTCAGGATTTCTATAACTGCGTTGGACAACTAACCCAGCAACAAATACTGCCAAGAAACCATAACCATTAACTATTTCTGTTAGAGAATAGGTTAATAAAATTGTGCTAATAGCGACAAAATCTTCCATCAACTCATCGGCTTTGCGGCGTCTTTGCATTTTTTTGTCGAGCCAAACTACTGCTTTAGCGACAACAATTCCCATCACAATTCCAGCTGCGATCGCCCATATTAAATCAACCAAAATCCACTGTTTCAGCCAGTTATTCCAGTTATTATCTTTTAATGCATAAATACCAAAATAAACAAATGGAAAAGCTAAAGCATCATTTAATCCCCCTTCAGAAGTTAAACCAAAGCGTAACTCATCTTGGTCGTTGGTATCAGTTAGTTGAACTTCTGAGGCTAACACTGGATCAGTTGGTGCAAGAATTGCTCCTAATAAAATAGCCTCTCCCCAATTCATTCCTAAAAATAATTTACCCACAATAGCTAGAGCAAAAATTGAAATTGGCATCAACAATCCAATAAGTCGCGTTGTGATATTCCAATCTTTCCACCTCAACGGACGAACAATTTTTAAGCCGCAGCTAAATACAGAAACAATCACTACAAATTCTGTTATACGCTCTAGCAACTCAGCGTTAAACACATCATCTCGACGTAATTGAATCAGCCCAAAGCCATAAGGGCCTAAAACAATACCAACCACTAGGTAGATAATAGCAAAAGAAAGAGGTAATCGAGAAATCCAGCCGGAGCCTAACGTAACTATCAGCAATAGTGTGCCAATAACCAATAGGTCAATAATATAGATATCTACATGCATAGCAATAAACAGAAAAAAGGCTTGCTTTGCAAGTTTAGTTGCGATCGCTTGGTATCAAAAATATCTAGAGATAGATTTAGTAAAAATATTTCACGTTTATTTCTAACTCTGTTAAGTTAGTGAAATAGCAAGCATTGGAGTATTTGTTATGAAACTCCCAAATAGTCCACAAAAATCAAAATTTAGACAATTGCTTCAGTGGGTTTTTAACCCTTTACAACTACTGGAAACAACTGCAAGAGAGCATGGCGACTGTTTTACGTTATGGCTGACTAGCAATAAGCCAATGGTCTTATTTAGTAATCCCCAAGCTATTCAGCAGATTTTTACGGCTCAATTAGAGCAGTTAGACGCTAGAGGGTCAAGCCAACTTTTACAACCTTTGTTAGGAGATAATTCATTGATATTGCTGTCTGGCGCATCTCATCAACGTCAGCGGCGGTTGTTGACCCCGCCTTTTCATGGCGAACGGATGAAAGCCTATGGCCAAGTTATTGCTAATATCACAAATCAAGTCATCAATGGTTGGAAAATCGGCGAAGCTTTTTCTGTTCGTGACTCCATGCAAGAAATATCTCTCAAGGTAATTCTACAAGCTGTGTTTGGTCTGCGTGAAGGAGAACGTTTTACACAGTTACAAGAACTCTTAAGTTCCGTGCTTGATTTATCTGGCTCACCCTTACGTGCTACTCTAATGTTTTTTCCTGCACTACAAGTAGATTGGGGTACGTGGAGTCCTTGGGGAAAATTTTTGCATCAAATGCAGCAAATAAACCAACTAATTTACACAGAGATTCAGGAACGCAGAGATCACCCAAATCCATCTCGAAGTGATATCCTTTCGTTGATGATGTCGGCACGTGACGACAATGGTGAAGCGATGACAGATGTAGAGTTGCGCGATGAGTTGATGACTCTATTAGTCGCTGGTCATGAAACTACAGCTTCCGGGCTAACATGGGCTTTATACTGGATTCACCATGTGCCAGAAGTACGGACAAAGCTACTGGCTGAGTTAGATAATGTTGGTGAGCATCCAGATTGGAATGAAGTTTCTCGCTTGCCTTATCTAACAGCAGTATGTCAAGAAACGCTACGCATTTATCCAATCATAATGCTTGCCATACCTCGTGTTGTTAAGTCACCAATTGAAATTATGGGCTATGAATTTCAACCAGGGACATTACTATCACCTTGTATATATTTAACTCATCACCGCCCAGATTTATATCCAGAACCGAAGCAGTTTAAGCCAGAACGCTTCTTAGAACGGCAATATTCACAGTATGAATATTTACCCTTCGGTGGTGGTAATCGTCGCTGTATTGGTATGGCATTTGCCATGTTTGAAATGAAACTGGTATTGGCGACCGTGTTGTCACGGTTAAAATTGGCATTAATTGATAATTATCCAGTGAAACCAACACGTCGAGGCATCACTTTAGCGCCTTCAGGCGGTAAGTGGTTGGTTGCAACTAGTCAACGGCAAAAGGTGAAAATATCCGTAGAGGTGTGATTAATATTAAACATTTAGCTGACAACTCTCAACTGACGATTTTATCAATCAATTTCTGTCACTAGCCATTGCCACTCAGTTACTACAGTGTTGGGTATATTGAGAACCAATGGCTGTCTCAAAGAAACTGGTACATAGAGTTTAAGCGCATCAGTTGTTGGCAATTTAGATAAGACATTAGTTAATTCATATTCGCCCACATTTGGCGCGGGTGCAGTTAGAGCGTATGCATCTGATGCAGTCAGTAATTTTCCCTTTACTGTCTCAATGAGCAATGATTGAGGATGAGCAATTTCAACTACACCAGGAAAAGCAACCAAGCGCAACCTTAAGTCTTTTACTGCACTCTCATAATTTTCTTTGAACAGTAGCACTTGCCAAGCGTATCCATTTTCATCTTTGATAGATACTTGCGAATGGTAGCGCAATACATCAGGGGAATCATGGTGTTGACGTAGCATTGCGTGTGCTTCCTCCGCACCCCATCAACATACAGTTAATGCTAGAAAGCCTATTAAAGCACAACGCCAAAAATATTGCTGAAATTTTCGTTTCCTGCGACACATATCCATGTGAGTACATTATGGCTTTCAATCTATTGGCACAGAATATTGAAAGTACTACATATTATCATGGAATTAGGTCATCAAGATAATAGGTAATTGTAGAGGTCGCTATGCTTCGTATAACTCAAATTCTTCGCAATTCTTTCATTCGTCTGGAAGGCTTTTTCTCAGTTATTTTTAACAGCTTTTCTAATTTCGCTAGAAATTTACTTGGTTTCTTTGCTGGGGTATTCGGATTTACCAAACCTGGTTATTTTTTGGAATCTGATGACGCGCAGGGTATCAAGCAAACTTCGGCTAAACAGCTAAGCGAAAAGCCTCAGGATAATACTCCTGCAACTTCGACAACTACCCGCCGTCGTTCTAATGCCAAAATTGAAGATTATTATATCAATATGGCTCGTGATGTGAAAAAGAACTAAAGCAAGTAGTACAATCATTTACTCCTAATTAGTTAAATGAAAGCTATTCTTGCGAATGTGAGTTAATTCACATTTTAGATATTAGACTTCTTGCACGAATATTTTAAAATCAGAATTTTCAGGTTCACGCAAAGAGGAATGAGAAGCTTATCTGTTTGGCAGTTTATCATCTGATTCATGCAAGAGGTCTATTTTATTGTGCTAGCCATAAAGCGACATTACGCACATAAGTCTTGATATCTTCTAAGGCGCGTGGTTCTTGTTTCATACCATTTCCTGGTAGTTCATCCACAAATGTAGGACAGCCTTTTTCAATGTCCCAGTTGTAATCTACTAAGTGATGGAAGCTGGAGTTAGCTATTGCTCGTCCTAGTAGATTACCATCTGCATCTGTGTAATGTTCGATCGCAACGACCAGATTGAAGTCACGACCTGTAGCTAAACTGTTTCCCAATGCAATCACCTGTGCGTTGAGGTTGCTTGGATGCACTCCGATACCACCCTCGTGGGGATGTGCCGGAAAATATTCGATGAACCCAGAGGGTGAATTAGGATTTTTCAATAGTTCATGAACAGGTTCGACTAGGGTAATTTTTTGATAGTCGCCGTTAGCTCCAGAATGGTAATTAGGCCAAGAAATATAAGTTGTATATGGGTCATCTCGACACCAACGAGAATCATCAGGGTCTAAATTTTTGGTATTGAAATAGTGAATATCACCAATATCAACTAAACCACACATCGAACAACCCATATCTTGATGATCCCGTGTCGTCAGAATACCACCGCCACGTTGTCGAAAGGCATTAATACCAGCAATATCTTTTTCAGTTAAACCACCGCCAACATCTAAGGCAAACAGCCAAAGTTCGTCGAAATCTGATTTATCTAGTGTACTCAAAACTGGGTCATTACCCTCTGCATCTGATTTGCGATCGCGAGCTGTAACTTCAAATGACCCCACTTCATCTTTAACAGATGCCAGATATTCCTGTAACAGTGAAAAACGAAAAATGCTCCAGTCATCTTCAGTTGTGGAAATCGTAGTCTGCAAAAGAATGCGAATTGGTTTGATCATAGCTTCCGCAACTTTATTTATTTGCTGTTAATGCTGCAATTACTGTACTATAAATTTCTCCTTTAAATAAATTTAATCTGCTGTTGCACCCAAAGGCGAAAGGCCTACAATTTTTGCTACTTCACCGCTAGAATATCAAATGCACAAGACGCACAGGAGTTTTCAAATATCCTCTTTACAAAGGACTTATATGCGTGTGCGATCGCATTTAGAAAAAAACCTCCGGGGACTCCAGAGGTTATAGTTCCTGATTTAGTTTCCACTTGTGACTACAATTTGTCTTTAACCATTTCCCGATGGTGAGGGAGATTATTTTTGTCTTTCTTGGCGCTTATTCTTTTCTCTACGAAAGGTTGCACCAACCAGACGTTCCACATACCCCTACGCTTAAGCAAGCTACGCCTTGGTCTGTCTGCGACACCAAGGCGAACGTAGAGAAGGCAGTTCGTTCATTCTCACGACTCATATAATATAAGATTGCTATATTATTTTCATACTAAAGATAGATACTGCTATATAAAATCTGTTCAGATATTTACAAATGTCTAGTTTTACTACTATAGATAGATGTAAGCTTGTTAAGCATTTATAAAATTTATTATATTTTTAAATAAGTAGTAATATATTAAACATCAAGCTACTATTTTGTTATTTGATCTTATAAAGATTTTGAGTTTGCAGTTAATGTTTTACAAAAAAAATTAACAATCAAGCAATTATTTTTGAGATAAAATTGGTTTATATTTTTTTAATAAACTTATTATTAAAATCTAGTAAAGATTTTTCCTTTTTAGTAAAATATATTGGCTAGATGTAGGAGAATTTTTAAATAAATAACAGTGGATTAAAATGAAGGGTGAGAGACTGTCACTTGTTCGTTGAACTTCTCTTCCAGAGAACTTCAAATTTATCACTCTGGTACTGATGAAAATATAATTAGTGTTAGGCTACTGTCAGAAGTAGATTTGCTGTACTCATACATATACCTGACCTTCGCTGCTGCTAAATTCCAGTTTTTGGAATAGGTTTCAACCTCTGTTTAGTAATTAAAACTTAACCTACCTAAATACTGGGAGGTTGACCTATGAACCTGTATTGTAGAGTTCAGTAAAATCCTCAAAATAAGAGCTACTATCAGGCTATATATTACTTTCCTGTTATTATCAACCAGGTAGAAATAGTCTCAAATAATACTATTTCTGCACCAAGCTTGGTATAAAGTCTGTCAGCTTCTTGGAATTAACCAGTGAGTAGCTCACTGTTTCTAAGTGTTTTACCAGTGATTGCTAATTATCGGGGAACATAACAGCTATGTTTGATGCATCTTTTGTTAAAGCTTACTACTTTTTGCGAGCTAGATACTATCGCAATTTGGGAGTGCAGTCTTTAATAAAGATTTTGCTTGATGGACAAAATAAAAAATTGCATGATGTTCTTTAGACTTTTGGATTACCTCTGTGTTCTAGACTATGCCAATTAAAGTCGGATATTGAGGTATCACAATCTAAACAGTAAACAGTGAACAGTAAACAGTAAACAGTGGTCAGAAAAAAACTGATAACTGTTAAACAACGCTTGCCACTAATCGACTTTGGGTTATTAGTTTTGAGTTGTCAATGCTTGCCGATATAGTGGTTATCTTTAAACCCAATTATCTTAACTGATAACTGTTTACTGTTTACTGTTAAAAGTTAGACATCATGTAAATTTTTGATTAATGTCTAGAACTAATTCATTTTGCAGATGTAAATCCAGAAATATCAGGATTTAAAAACAGCTGCGATGGAAACATTTGCCCACATTTTGCAATTGACGGCAACTGGTAAGAATTATGACACAAGATTTCAGTCAAGATCAGATTTTTGAAAGCTACGATACCCAAGAAAGTAAGTTTTTAACGCCTTTTCAACGGAAGGCATTGCTAAAAAATTTGCAAGCTAATTTACAGCCAGAATATCGTCGGCGGATTGAAATTATGTTGCTGGCAGATATGGGTAAATCTCAAACCCAAATTTGTGAAATCATCGGTTGTTCCCAAGAGATGGCACGATACTGGATTGGGATAGCAGAAGCAGGTTTAGCGCACAAATGGAATGAGCGACCTATCGGTAGACCCAAAACTGTAAATAATGAATATATTGAACGGTTGAAAGAATTGGTAAGCCATAGTCCGCGTGAATATGGCTATGCATTTGGTTACTGGACAGCTCAATGGTTAAGCAAACATTTAGCAAATGAATTTGGCATTGAAATTAGCGATCGCCATGTTAATCGTCTGCTAAAACAAATGGGACTTTCCACTAAGCGCAAAAACATCAACCAACAAGAAACTGATCAGCAGAATAAGGATGCTGGTATTACAATCGGCGACTTGCAATCTAACTCTGAACCTAGTTTGCATTGGTCATTCAATTTGATTCAGACCAATAACTAATAGAGTTTTGGAGGTAAGAAAATGCCGTCAGCGTTTTCCCAGCAACAGTTAGCTGAACAACTCACCAAAACCTTGGGTGAGTCGCTGTCAGACGAGGAACTTGACAGGTGTCTTAAAGCGCTGGAAATCGTCGAGCCAGCAGTAGCTAAGCAGTTTTGGCAAGCAGCTACATCTGAGCCAGGAATTTACATCATTCTTACAGGTAAAGTTAGACTGCTAGATAACTCTAATAACTTAATCACCACCCTATTACCTGGAGCATCATTTGGTGAATTGACTCTATTTCCAGAAGAGAAATTCAGTCCTTATGTTGCTAGAGCTTCGGCAAACTTAAAGCTTTGTTATCTCAATCAAGAGGCACTCCAAGAGTTAATTCGCACATCTCAGAGCATCCGCGATCGCCTTTTAGCACGTGCAGAACTTTGGGATTTGCTGCTTTTTTGTTCCCAGAACTCCCTAATTCCCCGTAATGCATCTGTAGAAGAGATTTTCAAAGCACTATCCTTATTTGAGCGGCACACTTTAGAGAGTGGTTCTCTAAATGCCAAACTCACCAAAGATACCAAACTCTGGCTGCTGCGTCTCGGAGAACTACTACATTCTGACGGGCGAAGATTGACACCTGGAAACATCTATGTCAACCCAAAGCAGGGAAGTTTGCAGGCAACTCAACCAGCGATCGCTTACAGTTTGAGAAATGCTAATTGGCAAACAGCACAACAACACTGGCCGCAATTAGCAGAGTTGATCGACTTCCAGGAACGACGACTGGGGACTGGGGAAGAAGAAAGCATTTCCCAATACTCAACACCCAATCCTCAATCTCTGACCCAACCAGATCCCGATCCAACACCAAAGCAAAAGATTCAACGAGCCTACTTTCCCAGCCCAACGGTGACAGCGCGGCATTGGTGGGGACGCCTGACCAAACGCTATCCGTTCTTTGAACAACAAAGCGCCTCAGACTGTGGGGCCGCTTGCTTAGTGATGATTTGTCGCTATTGGGGCAAGCGCTCTAGTGTCAACCGCCTGCGGGATATTGCCAACATCAACCGTAGTGGGGCATCAATGCGCGGTTTAACAGCCGCCGCTGAGACTATCGGCTTTACTACCCGTCCTGTGAAAGCCAGCCTTGATAAATTAGCCCAACAATCTCTACCAGCGATCGCTCACTGGGAAGGCAAGCACTACATAGTTGTCTATGAAATCGGTAAAAAGCACGTGATTGTTGGTGATCCCGCCATCGGTCAACGCACCCTTACCCACAGCGAATTTAAAACTGGTTGGACTGGTTACGCGTTGCTATTGCAACCCACAGCCTTACTTAAAGAAAACCAGGAAGCAATCACACCATTCTGGCAGTTTTTTGATTTAGTCAAACCTCACTCGCAAGTGCTGCTAGAAGTATTCCTGGCTTCGGTGTTGATTCAAGTATTTGGACTAGTTACACCTTTATTTACCCAGTTACTATTAGACCGCGTGGTTGTACAAGGTAGCACCTTGACTTTAAACGCTGTGGGCTTAGGGTTGCTGATTTTTGGGTTGTTCCGCGTCGCCATCAATGGACTACGGCAATATCTGCTGGATCACACAGCTAACCGCATTAGCGTCGCGCTGTTGGTAGGTTTTATTAAACATACCTTCCGCTTGCCTTTAGCCTTCTTTGAGTCGCGTTACGTTGGCGATATTGTCTCTCGCGTCCAAGAAAATCAGAAAATTCAGCGCTTTCTAACTGGAGAAGCACTGTCAATCATTTTGGATTTACTGACAGTGTTTATTTACGTGGGGTTGATGTTTTGGTACAGTTGGCAAATGGCATTGTTTAGCTTAGCGATCGTGCCGCCTTTTGTACTCCTAGCACTCGTCGCTACTCCTTTTTTACGCCGCATCAGCCGCGAAGTTTTTAGTGCCGCAGCCGCAGAGAATAGTTATCTGATTCAATCCCTCACAGGAATTCGCTCAATTCGCTCTATGGCAATTGAGCAGACAGTACGCTGGCATTGGGAAGAACTGCTGAATAATGTCATTAAAAAAACCTTTAGCGGACAGATAATTAGTAATCAACTGCAAGTTTTCAGTTCCGGGATCGAAACGCTAGTAACTACAGGATTACTTTGGTTTGGGGCATGGTTGGTAATTCAAAACCAATTGACAATTGGACAATTAGTTGCATTCAATATGTTGTTAGGCAGCGTAATTCGTCCTTTCCAACGGCTTGTAGTGTTGTGGAATCAATTGCAAGAAGTGATTATTTCCACAGAGCGGATTAATGATGTTTTGGAAGCGGAACCGGAAGAAGATTTACAACATCAACCCCGCCAGTCTTTACTAAATTTGCAAGGTCAAGTTCGCTTTGATAATGTGACTTTTCGCTATCACCCAGAAAGTGATATTAACGTGCTAGAAAATCTCAGTTTTGAAATCAAAGCTGAGCAAACAGTAGCGGTTGTAGGGCGTAGTGGTTCTGGTAAAACTACCCTATCCAAATTGATTTTGGGTCTATATCCGCCGACAGATGGGAAAGTATTGATTGATGGTCAAGATGTCACTAATATTTCCTTGCGATCGCTGCGTTCTCAAATCGGTGTTGTTGATCAAGATACCTTTTTGTTTGGCGGTACAATTCGTGAAAACATCAGCATTGCTCATCCAGAATCCACTCTAGAAGAAGTTATCGAAGCCGCACGTTTAGCCGGAGCAGATGACTTTATTAAACAAATGCCAATGGGTTACGAAACCCAAATTGGTGAAGGTGGCGGGATGTTATCTGGTGGACAACGCCAACGACTGGCGATCGCTCGTGCTTTGCTAGGAAATCCCAGCTTCTTAGTATTAGATGAAGCAACCAGCCATCTAGACGCCGAATCTGAGCGGATTATTCAGAACAACCTCAAAAAAATTCTCCAAGGACGCACAAGCCTGATCATTGCTCATCGCCTCTCCACAGTGCGTCATGCTGACTTGATTTTGGTTTTAGACCGTGGCGTATTGGTCGAAAGCGGTACTCACGATGAACTAATTACCAAAAGAGGTCATTACTTCTATCTCAACCAACAACAACTAGCTCAAACGGCTTAAGACCCCTCCACTTCGTTTTGGGGAGTCAAGAGTCAAATGTCCAAAGTCAAAATATTGACCCTTGTAAAGACGCGATTAATCGCGTCTCTACTTTAATCGCGTCTCTACTTTAATCGCGTCTCTACTTTTGACCCTTATTAAATTTGGAGTTTTAAATCACTCATGCCACATATATCTCACAATTCATCGTATGCGCCTCCTACGCCAACGCAGGATGAGTATCTCCTGTTTGAGGATGCGAGTACCGTTGTTCATCCTCGAACACAGAAAAAAGTTGAGAGCAATGATTGGTTTTATGGCACAGAAGAACTGCTAGATGCCTTGCCAAAAGCCTGGACACGCTCCATGCTGTATTTGCTGATCAGTTTTGCTGCGATCGTTTTACCTTGGTCGATGTTTTCCAAAGTAGATGAAACAGGAAACGCCAGAGGGCGTATGGAACCCAATGGAGCCACCCAAAGATTGGATAGTCCAGTTACTAGTAGCGTCACTACTGTTAATGTCAAACCAGGTACAACCGTCAAAGCAGGGCAAGTTTTGGTTGAACTGGAATCTGATCTTCTACGTTCAGAACTGCAACAGACACAAGCAAAGATAGAAGGGTTAATCAATCGGCGATCGCAACTAGATTTACTCAAAAACCAAATTGTCTTGACAATCAACATTCAAGAGCAGCAAAACCAATCCCAACAATTGGAAAAAATTGCCCAAGTTAATCAAGCGCAGCAAAACCTAGATGCTAGTAAGAGTGCGTATCTCTTACAAAGAATGGAAAAACAGGCTTTAGTGGAGCAGGCTAGGCAAAATATCAATTCCACCCAGGTTGCTCAAAAGTTAGCTAACAGTCGTCTGACTAGAGATACAGCAGAAGTCAAACGCTATCGTGACCTTTTGAAGCAAGGTGCAATTGCCCAAACCAAAGTTGTAGAACTAGAAAAGACAGCAGAAGAAAGCCTTAGCTCGTTGGAAGAAGCAAAAGGCAATATCAAACAAGCTCAGTTGCGCTTACAAGAGCAATTCGGCAACTATCAGGCGATTATGAGTCAAGCCCAATCAGATATTGAGCAAGCAAAACTGCGCCTGCAAGAGCAACAAAGCGGCTATCAAAGCCTAGTTCAATCAGGTAAACTGGCGGTACTCAGAAATCAAGAGCAACTCAAAGATGTGCAATCACAAATCACATCCTTACAATCAGAAATTGCTCAAACCGGAAGCCAGATTGCGTCCATCAAGTTCCAATTACAGCAACGAGTAGTGCGATCGCCTATTGATGGTACAGTTTTTGAGTTGCCCATTCAAAAACCTGGATCTGTAGTCGAACCAGGACAGATGCTTGCTCAAATTGCGCCTACCAATACTCCATTGATTCTCAAGGCGCAGATGCCCAGTGAGCAAAGTGGTTTCTTAAAGGTAGGAATGCCCGTCAAAATCAAGTTTGATGCTTATCCATTCCAAGATTATGGAGTTGTAGAAGGGCGCGTTAGTTGGATTTCACCTAACTCGAAAGTTCAAACTAATAGCCAAGGCAATCAAAGCAGCGTAGAAACTTATGAGTTGGATATTACTCTAGATAATCCTAATATCCAAATTGCCAATAGACGAATCCCCTTAACAGCCGGACAAACAGCAAATGCAGAGGTCATTATCCGCCAGCGTCGGGTTATTGACTTTATCTTAGATCCGTTTAAGAAGTTGCAAAAAGGTGGTTTAGAGCTTTAATCACTAGTTATTGGTTAACCTAGCACGCTACGCTGAAAATACAGTTATTTTTGCCATGCTCTACCAGTATCTATTGTCAATGGTCAGTAGATAACAGTAAACAGTAAACGGTAAACAGTAAACAGTTATCAAGGGGTATGGTGGGGGATTTTAACCCGCCAGATAGCGCCTGCCAATAAATAATTGGCTTTGGGCTATTAGTTTTCAGTTAGAAGTGATCGCTCCCTTAGTGGTTGTTTGAAAAGTATTAGGCGAATATAATTCGTTACTAGATAAACAAAGTCCACGGAGGTGGGTTTCGTCTGTGTAGCTAAGCCACTGCGTTAGGCGGATTCCCCGACTTGTAGCAAGTGGCGCGATTTCTAATCGCTTTTCAAACATCCTCTTAGTGGTTCCCCTTAAGCTCAATTATCTTCACTGATTACTGTTTACCGTTTACTGTTTACTGTTGTTGTATTGGTTGGCGATCGCTTACTTTATACGCCATGAACTTTACATTTATATAAGCAAAAAATTGTATAAAAAATTACTAATAAGTTTTTGGTAAGAATTTATTTTTTATTGATTTTAAACAATTAAATATAACACTTATATTTAAAGTTTGACAAATAAATAAAAAACTTTTTTAACAAAAAGATAATTTATAAATGTCACCAATTAAAGTATTAAGGCTAATATTAAATTAGTCAGAAAGGCTGTATTGATCAAGACTAAACATATACATTAATGTCGTCTAAAACAGCTTGTATCACTGATAAAAATGGTTGCTAAGTGGAGGAATTAGATGAGTTCCAAAGTGTTAAATGTTTCTCCTGATGATATTTTTTACCATATCAAACTCTCGTTTCAAGTACCTAGTATATTGGAAGCGATCGCCACTCGAAAAGTTATTGCAGATGAAGCTGAAAAAGTAGGAATTCAAATTGATACACAAGAACTGCAACAGGCAGCAGATAGCCTACGTTTAGCTAACCAACTTATCAAAGCAGAAGATACTTGGGCATGGTTAGGAAAATATCATCTTTCTCTAGATGACTTTGAAACAATAGCCCAAACCAACTTACTATCTGCCAAGTTAGCAAATCATTTATTTGCAGATAAAGTCGAACCATTCTTTTACGCACACCAACTAGATTACATCGGAGCAGTAACCTATGAAGTAATATTAGATGATGAAGACTTAGCTCTAGAACTGTTTTATGCTCTGCAAGAAGGCGAAATAAGTTTCCAAGAAATCGCCCGTCAATATATCCAAGATCCAGAAACCCGCCGCGCTGGAGGATATAAAGGAATCCGTCTTCGCCGCGATTTTAGACCAGAGTTTGCAGCAGCAATTTTTTCTGCTAGTCCTCCACAGATTCTCAAGCCAATCACTACATTAAAAGGAGTACATATAATTGCTGTTGAGGAAATCATTAAACCTCAATTAGATGAGCAGCGACGCCTTCAAATTATGGGAGATTTATTTACTAATTGGTTAAAGCAGCAAGTCGCTACTGTTGAAATAGTAGCAAAGCTAACTGAGAATGTTAATTCTGAATCATCGAAAGTAATGCTGAGTCAGGCTTAACTTTGCTCATAAAGCTAAGATTAAAAACAAAACCACTCATACTTAAGAGTGGTTTAAATCATAATTCGATAAATTCAATAAAGTCCAGATCCCCGACCTCTTCAAGAAGTCGGGGATCTAAATACTGACTCTCTATTTATTTTATAAATTCAAAGAAGTGTAGATATCGTCTGAGTTGGCATTGAGATAAGGACGTTGCAATGCAATATCCCGCAAGGAAAAATGTTGTAGAATCGATGCCATCCGACCGGCTGGTGTATTATTCCCTTGTTGCCAAGCATCAAGCAAACCATTGGCAATAACTTGACAGCGGTTAGTACCAAAACTTTCTTGATCACCAAATTTTTGATTTGGTTCTTCTGCGATCGCCAACCCTGGCGCTAGCAACTTGGTAAACAAAGGTACTGGCTCATCAAAATAAGATTGGTGTTCTACATACACTCTTTCTAATACTTTGTGAACAAGTTGATAGTTGCTTTTGCCAAAGTACAACACACCTGAGTCATAACGATTATAATCCGAAGGGTTGTATAGCACTTTAAATGAGAAAGAAATCCCCAAAGCGTTAAGTTGGGTTGTCAAACTTTCCATGACTGCAACTGCTCCTTCTGGAGTTAAGTTGAAGTAGACACGCACGATATTTTGATGATTGGGAGTCGTACCGGCATTAGCTATTGCCATATAGAAACCG
This sequence comes from Komarekiella atlantica HA4396-MV6, assembly GCA_019359395.1. GTDB lineage: Bacteria > Cyanobacteriota > Cyanobacteriia > Cyanobacteriales > Nostocaceae > Komarekiella > Komarekiella atlantica. Next base: position 22,996 of record JAHHHK010000027.1, on the reverse strand, counting down.
TTTTGCACGATATTCTTAGGCATTTTGATCGCCACCGACTTACCAACAGTGGCAGATTGAGCTTGTGGTTGCAAATGGAGTAGGCGCTCAATGTGTAGCGTTAAACCATTCTTTTGTACCGCCAAAGTGTCATTTGTGACTTCTTCGACCACTAGCCAATCATAACTCCAATAGCCTTCACTCTTATTGCTTTCGTGCAGGCGATCGTAAAACGCTAAATCTACACCTAACAAAGTGTTATTTTCGAGATTTTGGTTCAATGCTAAATTCGTTACTTCTGCATTGGAGCCGAGATCACGTTTTAAAGAACCGTTGTAATAAATACCGTAAAGAAAACTCCGCAATTGTAAACCTAAATATTTATTCTGGAGATCCAAAGGCAATTGCTGAAAACGAGAAACTGCTGACTCTGGCAATTCCAAAGGTTGGTAGTCTGGGTGTCGAATAGAATAGTGAGACTCAATCTGAACTTGATGAACGATGTCTTCCAGTGATGTCTGCAACGACTCTGGAACATCTTGCAGTTGACTTTCCAGTGAAGCTAATAGTTGCATATCTTTTGCCTGTGAGTTCGGGGAAAGGGAATTTTAAACAGTCAACAGTGAACAGTAAACAGTAAACAGTTGGTGGATTTAAACCCGGCTGATAGCGCCTTAATCGGCTTTGGGTATTAGTTTTCAGTTACAAGTGAGCGCACTCCTTAAACCCAATTATCTTGACTGATAACTGTTTACCGTTTACTGATAACGCGCCCCCTTAGTAGTTCTCCTTAAACCCAATTATGTTTACTGTTTACTGATAACTGTTAAACAGGGGATAAGCTTATGAGTGAACAGTAAACAGTTGGTGGATTTAAACCCGGCTGATAGCGCCTGCCACTAATCGGCTTTGGGTATTAGTTTTCAGTTACAAGTGAGCGCACTCCTTAAACCCAATTATCTTGACTGATAACTGTTTACCGTTTACTGATAACGCGCCCCCTTAGTAGTTCTCCTTAAACCCAATTATGTTTACTGTTTACCGTTTACTGATAACTGTTAAACAGGGGATAAGCTTGTGGGAGTGAGGTAGCGTGCTTCCATACCGAAAATTGTCGGAATTGATGCTTCTGGACGGCACAGCAAACTCTTGGCAACTTGGAGCATACAGACACCCACATTACCAAAGGTTTTTTCATGCTGGAGTTGTGCTTGAATAGCTCTAATCAAGGCTAAACCGCAAAATTGCATGACTCGCGGTAAGAAATCAGGACGACGTTCTAAGATTTCGGGGAAGTCAGCCAAATAAGCAGTAACTAGCGCCGCCATTGAAGGCTGGAGAAGTTGTAAAGGGGTTGTAGCTAGACGTAAAGAGTCTTCGATCGCGATCGTGTTACTTGTAACTAAGCTGTATAGCCAGATTTGCAGATAGCTGGCGACTAGTGTTCCTAAGTCATTAGCTGGATCTCCCCAAGCACCGCGTTCCCAGTCAATCAATCGAATGATGCTGTCAGTTGTGGGCGATTCTTGAAAAACTGCGTCTTCCCAGTCTAAGGATAAAAGAATATTGTTCAGCTTTAGGTCATTATGAGTTAGACAACAAGGAGTGAAAGCATTGCTTAAATCTGCGATCGCTTTTCCGAGGCTATCATAACGTTGATAAAGCGCAAAGAATTTTAGACCATGACTAGGAACCATACCAAACACCGCCGGAGTGATTCTATCTAAACCACGAGCCAGATTAGGAGTTTGTTGAGTTGTATCCTCACCGTCTTGGAGAAACTCTTGATAGTCTGGATGATCAATAGTTAGGCGATGAATTGATGCCAGAGTAGTTCCAATTACCGTTGCGATCTCACTAGCAAAGTAATTTTCCTTGATGTAAAAATCTGTCAAATCACGATAATCAGTTAGATAATTGAAAACAAGGATTGAATGTGTAGCGTCAAAATGTACCGCTTCCGAAAAACATGAATAAATTTGGCTGAGTTCGGGAAAACTTTGTAATAACTCGTGAACTCGCCATTCCTTTAAAAACTCACCAGCAGTTTTGCCTTCTCTGTTATAACGCTCTTGTTTAACAAGGAGTTTCCGATCATCTGGTAAGCTGAGTAACAAGTTAAAGTTTTTAGCAGGTTTTGGCTCAATGTTGTTCAAAAGCTGCTCTTGAGTACACAAACCTTGGGAAATCAGGTAGTCTACAACATTTTGAGAACTCAATATAAATGGTGGCATATTCTTAGATAATTTTCAGCGTTAACAACTAAAACTTCTTGCTTAGTTAAAAGTTGGTTTTGGTAGACTAAAAAACTATATATCCACCATAAAGATGTCCAAAAAGCAATCATATATAACCTCTTATCGCTCATTGTGTCAGGTTGTAACGACAATCATCATACAGAGAGAGTTATTCTCTTTAAAGCATGAATTTTTCAGTGTTGAATGACTTCGCAATCCACGCAATGCTGGAGATAGCAAATATTGCGATCGCAGCTTCCAGTATCTTCATGCCAAAGTTAAGAGTCTGAGCAAAAATGTATTCTTCACCACCATATATAGAATCTACATCATTGCAATTAGTCAGGAAGGCTTCTGAATCATCGGTATCCAGGTCAGAGATTTCGATTTTTGCCATTTACTTCATTTTTGAAGCAATAATTAAACAGTTGCTCAATGTGATCCAGATAAAGCTGTAAATTAGTTAATTGAACTCAGCAAATGGCTAAATATTAGTCAACTACAATGTAGGCAAGGTTGATATTTATTAATAACTTGGCTAGGGTATAGCATGATTAGTTAACAATGACAACCGTGCTCGATATTTGGAATTGCTTTTTCTTCCCAAAAGAGCTATTTAGCTGAGTATCAAACTATAAAGCTATTAGCCACTAGCCATTAGAGTTGTCGTAGGAACTGAATGATTTGGCTAAGTAAACAATCTGATCAATAGCGTATGTGATAACATATCCCTCAATTAGCTTCGTATATCCTGAATAATTGCTAAAGCCAGAATCATAACTACCAGAGATAGAATCTAAATCACTCATGTCATTGAGAAAGCTTTCAGAATCTTGGAATAGTTGTGAGCCAACATTACGCAGTTCTGAAAGAAAGATAGTTGCCATAATTTGCACCTATATTGCTTGATTTATTTGCTTCTCCTGAGTATTTGGTAATTCAAACTCATATTTATCTCAGAGATTGCTTTTTCATTTATCTCAGGAGAGCTAAATAGCTCAGTAGTAAACTACAAAGCTATTAGTAAGCGGAGTAATCGTTGGAGCTGAATGACTTAGCTAAGTAAGTAACATGACCAATGGCATATACATTGACATAGCCTTCAATCAGTTTGTCAAATCCATAAAATTTACTGAAGTTGTCGTAACCACCAGAGATTGTATCTACATCGCTGAGATCATTAAGAAAACTTTCAGAATCTTGGAATAGTTGAGAACCAGCGTTATGTAGTTCAGAAAGAGTGATGTTTGCCATGATTTTCTCCTAAAATTATTGTTGCAAATTATCTTGAGAGTGTTTAATTTGATAGCCTCTCCTGGGTGTTTGGTAATCGAGAAATCTCATGTTTATCTTAGAGATTACTTTTCCCATCCATTTACGCCAGGAGAGCCAAATAGCTTTGTAGTTTTAGTACTAAGCTATTAGTAAGCGGAGTAGTCGTTAGAGCTAAATGACTTAGCTAGGTAGGTAACATGACCGATGGCATATACATTTACGTAGCCTTCAATCAGCTTGTCAAATCCGTGAAAGCCGCTGAAGTTGTCGTAACCACCGGAGATTGCATCTACATCGCTGAGGTCATTTAAAAAGCTTTCAGAATCTTGGAATAGTTGAGAACCAGCATTACGCAATTCAGAAAGAGTAATAGTTGCCATGATTTTCTCCTAAATTATTGTTGCAAGTTAATTTGAGAGTGTTTAAATTGATAGCTTCTCCTGGGTGTTTGGTAATTCAAACTCATATTTATCACAGAGATTTCTTTTCCTTTTTGTCCCAGGAGAGCCAAATAGCTTTGTAGTTTACTACTAAGCTATTAGTAAGCAGAGTAGTCGTTGGAGCTAAATGATTTAGCTAAGTAGGTAACATGACCAATTGCATAGATATTGACATATCCTTCAATCAGCTTGTCAAATCCATGAAAGTCGCTGAAACCAGAATCATAACCACCAGAGATTGCATCTACATCGCTGAGGTCATTGAGAAAGCTTTCAGAATCTTGGAATAGTTGAGAACCAGCATTACGCAATTCAGAAAGAGTAATAGTTGCCATAATTAACTCCTAGAATTCTTGTTGCAAGTTATTTTGAGAGTGTTTAAATTGATAGCTTCTCCTGGGTATTTGGTAATCGAGAAATCTCATATTTATCTCAAAAATTACTTTTCTCATTTACGCCAGCCAGGAGAGCTATTAGCTAAGTAGTCAACTACAAAGCTCTTAGTAAGCGGAGTAGTCGTTGGAGCTGAATGACTTAGCTAAGTAAGTAACATGACCGATGGCATATACATTTACGTAGCCTTCAATTATCTTGTCAAATCCCCAAAAGTCGCTGAAACCAGAATCATAACCACCAGAGATTGCATCTACATCGCTGAGGTCATTGAGAAAACTTTCGGAATCTTGGAATAATTGAGAACCGGCATTACGCAATTCAGAAAGAGTAATAGTTGCCATAATTAACTCCTAAAGTGTTTGTTGCAAATCATCTGTAAATTGCTTAATTTGTTTGATTCTCCTGGGTATTTGGTAATCGAGAAATCTCATATTTATCTCAGAGATTGCTTTTCATTTTTATCCCAGGAGAGCCGAATAGCTTTGTAGTTTTAGTACTAAGCTATTAGTAAGCAGAGTAATCGTTGGAGCTGAATGACTTAGCTAAGTAAGTAACATGACCGATGGCATATACATTTACGTAGCCTTCGATGATCTTGTCAAATCCATAAAAGTCGCTGAAGTTGTCGTAACCACCGGAGATTGCATCTACATCGCTGAGGTCATTGAGAAAGCTTTCAGAATCTTGGAATAGTTGAGAACCCGCATTACGCAATTCAGAAAGAGTGATAGTTGCCATGATTTTCTCCTGAAATACTTGTTTTCAAGTCGGTAGTTTGTGTGGGCAATTAAGCTGTGTTTCGCTTAACCGTTAATGCAATTTTTATTCAGAACAATTAGGAAAGTCAAGGCTTTAAACTTGGTTGAAAAGACATAAGCAAATGACTTAAGTCTTTTAAATCTTGCTATTTCTTAAATAAGAATCCCGACTTCTTTAAAGAAATCGGGATTCTTATTTAAGATTAAGTTGTGAGTTGGTACTTTTAATAAAAAAATCGTGCGTTCTAACGTTAATTAGATTCAGAACGCACGTTAATTAGAAGAAAATTTAATTCAAAACAATCTGCTGACTCATACATTTATTCTTCCACTACTTCTACACTCTCAAGTGTTTGATTTAGTTGTGCCGACAGCCTATCAAGAACACCATTCATATCATCTATCGTGGCTGTTAATACACTTGTGTCGATTGTGATCGTACTTCCAGTTGTTCCAGTCGCTCCAGTTGTTCCAGATGTTCCTCTTCTTCTTCTCCTTCTTCTTAAACCACCCTCCACAGAGTTCATTTCCCAAGATTCTAGTTCAGTGAGCAGATTTTCATTACTACTAGCAGGCAAATTGGAGATTATTATCTTCGCCATTTTTTCCTCCCGAAATACGGTGATAGTCAATAAAACACTCCTGGGATCAGATTAAGCTACCAATCTAAAATCCCTCTCTACTATTTTGTAATCTAATCTTATAAATTCAAGATTTTTAGTTTTATTTAAAAGACATAATAAAAGGATTTTCGTCTTTTAAATGATGAGTTTATAGATAATATTGGTATTTTTGTCGTTCTATACAAATAGAGACACAATTTCTTGCGTCTCTACTTGTTATTTGATAGTAGTTTGTTGTGGACAAGTAACCTTGATTAATTCGTCACCTGTGGTTGTGAAGCAGGAATAGTCACATCTATCGGCGTCACTTGTGTTGCTAGCTGTGTCAAGGGTGGTTGAATAGCGGTTTGATTCCCCACCACCAAAGTCACAAGATTTTCTGGCTTGAGGTATTGCTTTGCTACCCGCTGCACATCAACTGCTGTGGTTGCGGCTACGGCTTTTTGATAGCGAAATAAGAAATCAGCCGGATAGCCGTAATATTCATATCGCATCAACCTTAACAAGGTTTGGCTAGGATCTTGAAAGTTGAAAACAAACGAGTTAAGCGTAGACTCTTTGGCAAATGCTAGTTCTTTTGCTGTCACTCTTTGCGCTTGAATGCGCTTAATTTCAGCTTGCAAGGCCTTGACAAATTGCACAGTAGCATCAGAGCGCGTTTGTCCACCAGCAATGAACATGCCGGGGTAATCGTAGCGGGGACTCCAGAAGCCGTATACTGAGTAAGCTAAACCTTGACGCGATCGCACTTCATTAAACAAGCGTCCGCCAAACCCATTTAACACCCCATTCAACACATCCAACGCCGCATAGTCTGGATTGTCAAATCGTCCGCCTAAATGCCCAACCAGAATACTACTCTGAGTTAGTTGCGGCTGATTTACAAAAAACACTCCGCCTGTATTAGCTGGTAACACCTCTGGTAACTGGGGTTTAACAATATTGGGGTTACGCTTCCAGTTGCCTAATTTAGCTTGAATGAGCGATCGCATTTTCTTAGCATCAAAATCCCCCACAATCCCCAAAATCAGATTATTTGGGTGGAAATATTGCTGATAGAAGTTGAGCAAATCCCCACGAGAAACCCGATCCAGCGTTACATACTCTATCGTGCGGGCATAAGGATTTTCCTTACCATAAATCAATTTCCGAAATTCCCGACTAGCAATCTCATCTGGATCATCATTGCGACGGGCAATACTACCCCTCGCCTGTGTCTTAGCTAAATCTAGCTTTTCTTGAGCAAACACAGGTTCTCGTAGCACCTCAGTAAACAGCCCAAACACCGTTTCTAAATCTTCACTGAGTGCCTGAAAGCTAGCAGTACCATTAGCTTCGCCAATGCTAGTTTCCACCGCAGCCGCTCGTTGTTCTAACATGTCGTTTAGCTGATCTGGCGAATGCTTCTTAGTCCCTCCAGTACGCATCACCGCACCTGTAAAGCCAGCCAAACCAACTTTCTCTAATGGTTCCAAGCGACTTCCCGTACGCACCAATGCTGTACCATTCACCAAAGGCAGCTCGTGATCCTCCATCAAATACACAACCAAGCCATTTTGCAAAACAAACCGCTCATACTTGGGTAACTTGATCTCAGCCAACGGTGCAAGCTGCAACTCCGTATAATGCTTTGCCTCCGCCGTCGCCGCCAGAGAAAAGTTAAAAGTAAAAAATAACAAAGCAAAAGCAATAACCAAGGCAGACAACAGCCTCTTACCATTTTGAATTTTCAATCTCATCCGCCTCTTACCCTTCACCTTGTACCTCTGCATATCTCTCTCCTCTGCGCCCTCTGCGCCTCTGCGGTTCGTTTCCATCCCTATTTCGACAACAACTTACCAATCGTGCGATTCTCCGGCGTAAACGTTCCCTTTGCCACCCGCTGAACATCAGCAGTCGTCACCGCCGCAATTTGATCCAACTGCTTAAACAAATTCCGCCAAGAGCCAGTTTTCACCTCATATTCCAACAATTGCTGAGCCATCCCCATATTGGAACTGAGAGTCCGTAACAATGCCGCCCTTGCTTGAGTTTTCACGCGCTGCAATTCAATTACTGAAACAGGCTGAGTTTTCAAAGAGTCAATTTCTTTGCGTAAAGCCACCGCCAACTCATCAACAGTATGTCCAGGAGCCGTCAGAGCATAGAAAAATATCAAATTCGGATACTTATCCCCTGGAAATCCACTAAAACCCTGGGCATTTAAAGCCAAACGTTGCTGCTCAACCAAAGACTTATACAGCCGCGACGTTCGCCCATCGCTTAATAAACTGCCAATGATTTCATAAACCGCATTATCTGGGTGAGTAATTGCTGGACGGTGATAGCCTTCTAAATACCAGGGTTGAGAAGGTAACTGCAAAGTAACTTCCCGCGTTTGTGTCTGCTTCGGTTCTGTGGGAATTTTTGGCTGTGCTTTTGGTTTTGCTTGATAGCGTCCAAAGTAAGTTTGGGCTAATTTTTTCACCTCAGCCGGGTTGACATCTCCAACAACGGCGATCGTTAAATTGCTGGGTACGTAGTACGTTGCAAAAAACTTCTCTACATCTTCTAGTGTGAGGTTGCGGATATCTTCGTCATAACCAATCACCGGACGCCTGTAGGGATGGACTTTGTAAGCAGTATCGATAAACTTCTCCACCATTTGTCCAATGGGCGAATTCTCCACCCGCATCCGTCGTTCTTCTAAAATCACATCTTTTTCTTTATAAAACTCGCGGAATACAGGTTCTAAAAATCGCTCTGACTCCAGCGACATCCACAGTTCCAACTTATTAGCAGGAAAGCTGTAAAAATAACGAGTGGCTTCGGTAGAAGTGTTAGCATTTAAACCCACGCCTCCTGATTGTTCCACAATTCGCCCTAGCTCATTTTGCTGGACTAGCTCGGCTGCTTGTGATTCCACTTGTTTAAACTCAGCTTGTAACCGGGCAACCTCATCTTTTTTACCATCAGCTTTCGCTATTCTAATTTGGCTATCTAACTGCTCCAAACGATCTAAAAGCGGTTTTTCTGCTTTGTAGTCTTTTGTACCAATGCGTGTCGTGCCTTTAAACGCCAAATGTTCCAGAAAGTGTGCTACACCAGTTTTCCTATCTGGTTCATCCACTCCACCTACATCTGCATAGGTAAGAAAGGAAACTACTGGAGCTTGATGCCGTTCCAAGACAATGAATTTCAAACCATTGTCGAGACGGAATTCTGTTAACTGTTTGATGACTCGATCTAGATAAGGTTGTATCGAATTTTGACGCTGTGGTTGTAGCAGTTGTTGAGGAGGTGCTGTCTGAGTATCAGCCAAAGCGATTTCTGGCAGCAATCCCCACCAAAGCATGAGCACAGACAACAAGGTAATAAATAGCCTACGTAGTGCTGAGGATACTTTATTTGACCAATACAACATTGGTCGAAAACAACTAGACTGGCTCATAAGCAAAAATTAAAGTAAAGTTACACTACTTGAAAAACCAACTATTTAGCAAACAGGGCGTTAATCTTGTATTAAGCTTTCCGGGCTTTTTGTACTTGACGTTAGACAATAATGCTACAAATCGTGTTCCAGAGATTTCACCATAACTGCTATGCGAGTTTTTAATTCTCCCCCGCCCTCAGAGGCACAGACGCGCACCCGAATTTTACAGGCAGCCCAGCGTTTATTTGCCTCCCAAGGATTTGATGGCACTACCACCCGTGACTTAGCACAGGCAGCCAGTGTAGCCGAAGGTACACTATTTCGTCATTTTCCCAATAAAAAAGCAATTTTGGTGGAAGTTGCTACTAGTGGCTGGGTAGAAATCCTCACAGATTTGTTGACAGAATTGAGTGAAATGGGCAGCTACAAGGCTGTAGCTCAGGTAATGCGCCGTCGGATGTGGAATTTCCAAAAAAATGCCGACTTGATGCGGGTTTGTTTTATGGAAGTGCAGTTTCACCCAGATTTGCGCGATCGCATCCAATTAGAAGTCATCACCAAAATGACTGATGTGGCCGAAGCATTCTTTCAAACAGCAATGGATAAAGGCATTTATCGCCAAATGGATGCCAATCTTGTCGCCAAAGTTTTCTTGGGAATGTTTGCGATCGCAGGTTTTTCCAACAACACCCTCATGGAACCTGACGCCTCACCCCTAGAAATGCAGCAAATGGCAGAAGGACTGGCTGATATCTTCCTCAATGGTGTATTGGTTAAGGATTAGGGATTGGGGATTGGGGAACTCGGGGCCCCATTTGGGGATAAGGGGCAATGGGGATTGGGAGCAGGGAGCAGGGAGCAGGGAGCAGGGAGCAGGGGGCAGGGAGCAGGGGGCAGGGGGGAGATAATTCTTGACTCAGCACTCAGCACTCATTACTCAGCACTCATTACTGTTTTCGCTTGTTGGCTCCATTGTTGGACTAACTCAATTGCTGGACACAAATCTCGCCGCTGCATTGTTGCTACTTGCAAGCGCAAAATTTGTCGGTGCAATCGGTGAGTGGGAGTTTGAACTAGCTGCCCTACAGAACCAATACCCGCATGGAGCAATAAACCGCAATATTGTATACCTATGCTGGGAATACGTGCCAAGTCAGCCAAAGCAATCCACTTATTTACATACTGAGGATGAACGTGTAATTTATTCGCTAACGCCAGCCTCATCTGTAAAGTTTTCCCTTGTTTAACTAGTGCTGCTGTGGTTTTAATCCCACAATTTTGTAGTTGAGATTGTTCCTCCTGGCTTAATCCAGGTAGTTGCTCAATCGGCCAGTCACAAGATATGACAGGACTTCGACTATCTGTTTGTTTAGCAGACATTTGGAAAAATTAAAATATGGGCTTCTTTAAATATTGTGCCGCATACCGAATGCATAATTTGAGCAATATGAACAGGAATAATTATACCGACCATAATTCGGATTAGCCCGCGAATTTTCATAATTTGATCTCGCCAGTCTTTATGAAACTGGTTATATAATGCAGTAGAGTTTTAGCTAGCCATCAGAAACACCTAATTACACTGTAATCCACTCAAATTGTTCTTTTGATATGACATAAGTCACTATTTGAGCAAGGTTTTTCGGCTAATTGCGTTGCTTTTGAAATTTTTTAAATCTTACACCACTTCGTTTAGTGATTCTGATTTAACAATTGCTATAGTTTGTTTCATTTCTTAAGTGTCCCAATGCATTTGGGACTTCTTTTGACAAAATGTTAACAGAAAATATGCTAAAACTTAAAAATCAAATAACATCATAAATTAATGTCCCTATAAAAAAGCTGGTACTATTTGTATGTGAGCCTGTATAGAATAGTACCTTCATCTAGCAAGGATTTCAGGCAGATGATTCTGTGCATTTTCATACAGAATTTGTATGAGGACATTGATTTATGTTGATGTTCAGTATAAAAAACTGTTAAATTTGCTTCATAGCAGAACTATATCCTGCAAAAACAGTTTTCAAGCAATATGCTGACATCCTTCATCAAACACCGTATTACACGCTTCTATATATTAAGCGTTGTTGCAAGAGAAGCTATGTACAGTTTGTTGGTTCCCTACCATAATAACAGTCCAATTATCGGTGCCTTGCCCAGGAGAGTACCTCTTACAACGCAATTTTGTACCCCCAAAATCTATATTTGCAGTTTGTCCCTCATCATTTGTAGCTTGTCCTCCAGATAGAAGCTGCTGCTCTTGTGGAGATAACACCATAAGCAATTCAGTGGCGATACATTGGTCTAACATAGTTGCTTACCCTTTTAAGCTAGGTATAAGTGGGCTTAGAGCGTTCTAAACATTCGATCTAGTCACTCTAAACTGCCCAACATGTAATAGAGATAACTTGATAATGAGTTATCTCTATTATTTAGAACGAATACTTCAAACAAAATATTCCAGAACTAGTAAATAATTTGAGACATTATTAAACAGCATCTAAAGTCTTATTCAGCTACTAGCGCTTGCTTTTTCATCGCCAGAGTACAGCGAAGCTGAAACATCAAAACCTCACACGGTAATTAATTCTCCTCGCAGGACGGTGACTGCTTGTCCAGCAAGAAAGACGCGATCGCCCCCCGAATAGCTCACCTTCACTACTCCACCACGGCTAGATGCTTGATAAGCTAAAAACTCGTCTTTGTGCAGGCGATCGCGCCAAAAGGGAGCGAGACAGCAATGGGCGGCTCCCGTAACTGGGTCTTCATTAATACCTACTCCCGGCGCAAAGAAGCGAGAGATGAAATCGTACTCTGAATCAGACTTAGCAAGGCTTGTAACGATAACATTACAAATAGGTAAATTTTTTAATTGCTGGAAATTGGGCTGCATTTGCCGCACCAATTCTTCTGATTCCACTTCCACCAAATAGCCCAGGGAATTCTGCAAGACAGATTTGTAGGATACGCCCAAAGCTTCGCCTAATTCTGGCGGGGCGACTGTTGCTTGTGAGCGATTTACAGGAAAATCCAGCTCAATCCATTCACCTTGCAGCTTGGCAATCAGTATTCCACTTTTAGTGTAGAAACGGGCAGCTTCATCATCTGACAGATGCCCCTCTGACCAAAGTACATGAGCACTAGCTAAGGTTGCGTGACCACAAAGTGGCACTTCCACCGTTGGCGTAAACCAACGCAGATTAAAGCCATCATCATATTTGACTAAAAAAGCCGTCTCAGATAAATTCATTTCCTGCGCCACGTTCTGCATCCAGCCATCATCTTGAGGTTCAGGCAAAACACAGACAGCAGCAGGATTACCAGCGAAGTGTGTATTTGTGAAGGCATCAACCTGAGTAATGATTCGTCTCATAAGGTCACTCTGGAAGTTGAGGCAGCAAATTTGCAGCTTTGTATACCTATCATGAATGCATTATAAATTTACGCATGTACAGTTAAATATTTACATACAGCATTTTTGAGTAGCTCGACTTTACCCGTTTATCAAAACTACAATGCTTGTGGTTAGCCGCGAAAAAGCATCTATAAGTCGGACGAAAACATGATTTAAAAAGTAGAGACGTAGCAATGCTACGTCTCTACAAGCATTGCTACGTCTCTACTACTCTTTCCAGAATCAGTCACAATAGAAAAAGTTTTGCATAACTAGTAGTCAATGTTAAATACAAATGGCAACTTGAGAATACAAATTATCGCGGGTATCTTAGCTGCTTTCAACCTAGCGCTAATTTCTGGAGGATTAGTTAGTTGCGGTGCTAGAGAACAGCAGCCATTGGCTCCAATCGAGCGGCAAAAACCAGAACAACAGCTTAACCAGAACGACAACGATGACGACGATGACGGCGATCGCAATGAGCGTAATGAGCGCAATGAGCGCAATGATGATGACAATGATGACGACGATAAAGACTAAATAACCTTTTATTTTTTTGTTTGAGTTTCTCTTTATGCTGATTCAAAACACCACTAATTCTTTGATCGATACCCTACGTCACCGACGGCAACGACTAGGCAACCTCATTGATTTTCCAGCAATTATTTGGTCGGGAGGCAGCAGCCCGCGCAACTTTCCAGCAAATCGTTTTCCTTTGCGTGCTAGCAGCCATTTCCTCTATTTTGCGGGACTACCATTGTCAAATGTAGCCATTCGCTTAGAAGCGGGCAAGTTAGAATTATTCATGGATGATCCCCAACCCAGCAGCGCCCTTTGGCATGGAGAAATGCCAACGCGTGACGAAATAGCCCAAAAGATTGGGGCAGATGTTGCTAGACCAATGGCAGAATTAGAATTGTGGCTAGAAGGTGCAGCTACAATTGCCGTGCAGGAATCTGCTACTTGGACGCAGCAGTCGCAGCTATTAAATAGATGGGTTTTACCGCAGAGTCCTCCTCAAGGAATTGACTTGGAGTTAGCTAAGGCGATCGCTTCTCTACGCCTTACCCACGATGATGCTGCTTTAGCTGAGTTGCGAAAAGCTGCGGCTGTTACCGTTGCAGCCCACAAAGCCGGCATGGCAGCAACACCAAAAGCCAAACTAGAAGCAGAAGTCCGTGCAGCGATGGAAGCAGTTTTCATCGCTCATAATATGACTACTTCCTACAACAGTATTGTCACTGTTCACGGCGAAGTTTTGCACAACGAACATTACCACCACTCCCTGCAACCAGGTGACTTGCTACTTGCCGATGTTGGCGCTGAAACCGAGACAGGTTGGGCTGCCGATGTCACCCGTACTTGGCCTGTTTCTGGCAAGTTTTCATCTACCCAAAGAGAAATTTATAATGTTGTGTTGGCAGCTCACGACGCTTGTATTGCCAAGATCTACCCCGGCGTGGAGTATAGGGATATTCATCTGTTGGCTGCCACAGTCATAGCCGAAGGTTTAATTGATTTAGGAATTTTACAAGGAAACGCTGAAGATTTGGTAGAAATGGATGCCCACGCACTGTTTTTTCCTCACGGTATTGGTCATTTACTGGGTTTAGATGTCCACGATATGGAAGATTTGGGTGATTTAGCAGGATATGAAGAGGGACGTGAAAGGAGCGATCGCTTTGGCTTAGGCTACCTACGTCTAAATCGTCCCCTGCGTCCGGGAATGTTAGTTACAATTGAGCCTGGTTTTTATCAAGTACCAGCAATTTTAAATGATCCTAAACTGCGCTCAAAATATCAGAATGTAGTCAATTGGCAACGTTTATCTCAATTTGCCGACGTGCGCGGCATCCGCATCGAAGATGATGTTTTAGTTACTACAGAAGGGAGCGAAGTTTTAACAGCTGGATTACCGAATGATGCCAATACTATAGAAAATCTATGCTAACGTGATTGCTTGGTTTGAGTGGGCTAAGAAACAGAGGATTGCAGCCTTTGGCACTATCGCGATGTCTGGAGAACTTGTATACACGCCAGATGGAGAGTTGGAATTACAGGAGATCATAGGGCGATATCAGCTTGAAGATTAAGGGTAAAAACTCTGTAGCCCTGTATAATCCTGAAAAATAGTCAGATTTGTTGCGATCGCGCTTTTGCGTGCTGCTTCATAAAATCGATCTAGAGTCAAAGGTGCGTCCAGGACGACTCAAAAAGTTCAAGAGCCTAAAAACCAGTGATTAAGTATTTATTAAATATTTGCTTAACTGTCTTAACTGTCTTAACTGTCCTTGCATCTTTGGCATAAGTATAAGAAAATATCTGAGAAAAAGGGCAGTAATTTTGCTGTTAAGCAACTGAGCTTCTAATCCATCTTTGCATTGAGTATTAAATAGTTCACAGTTTCAGTAAACAGTGAACAGTAAACAGTAAACAGTTGGGGATTTAAACCCGTCAGATAGTGCCTGCTACTAATCTACTTTGGGTTATTAGTTTTAAGTTAGAAGTTAGCGTCCCTTAGTGGTTTTCCTTAAACCAAATTATTTTGACTGATTACTGTTTACCGTTTACTGATAACTGTTAATCATGTATCTAAGGAAGCAGAAAAATGGATATTGATAACCTAGCTCAAATTTCCAAACGAGATTTGGAAATCATTCAACTACATCAGTTTCAACAACCCATCTTCTGTTGCAATGTCACTGCAATTGCCTATGCCTTTACCGCATTGGGGTATCTGACAACTGTTGATGAGATTTTCTATGCCACCCAACTGCCGATCGCATCAGTTTTAGATGATGGCATGACGTTAGCAGAAACTTACGACACCTGTCGAACTTACATTGAAAAAAAAGAATTATCGGTGTCCATTCGGGTGGAGCATTTTGATAAACCGAGTATGACGCTCGAAGCGTTCATCCGTGAAGTTGAAGCCGCCGTTTGTGATGAAAATGATGTCCACATTCTTAACTTCAATACCCGTATTGCCCATGAAAATCCAAGTTTAGAAGGTGGTCACTTCTCTTTATTAGCAGACTATGACCCAGACACTCAAGAAATCACCATTGCAGATACAAATCCTAAACGGTATACCCGGTTTTGGAAATGCCCAATTCAGCGTTTATATGCCGCTTGCGTGGATAAAGATTCCTCATCGAATCGCTCTCGTGGCATGATTGTGCTTCGCAGACAGGAGAAAGCCAATCTAGCAGGTAACGGAGTGGTTCATCCAGCACAAATCGCCTTGAACACTCTCCATTCTGAAAACGGTTGAGTCAGACAATTTTAGATTTTGCGGAAAGTGGGCGGTGTCGGTTTCCGTCCTGCTCAACTTTCCAAGAATGAGAACCGCTATATTATTCTTGAAAATATTTCAGATTTTCAAAGGCGAAGTTAATTTAATTGTGGACTAATGCAAGTGGCAAGTAATTAACTCCAGGATATACTTCAATTTTATGTTTACTAAAGCGTAGGCGTAGCCCGTCGTAGACATTGCTCTTTTTGAATTCATTGCGGACTAATTAAGATAAATTCATCTAAAACTAAAGACACTACAATATCAGGCGAGTCTACATCTTCTACTTGAATCAGCCAACGCTGGCTTGCTTGGTTATCTGAGCGTGATTCTCGACTAAGAACTACGCCATATTTTCCAGCTACATAAGAAGGACTTAAAATCAATACTCTATCTCCTACTTGAATATCCTCTGAGTTTTGCAAGATGCCCCTGAAACTATAGGTTTTGATAAGGATGAAGTTTGCTACTGTACTGCTAATTTTAAATAAAAATGAGCTGATTAATAATCTTTTCTTAATCTATTTAAGTTATGGATTTTTTTGCTGCAAGAGCTTATGCGCCGAAGCACGAAGAATTGTTGGTGTTATTCCAGCCCATGCAGCCCTCAGTTTAGATAATTTATTTAGATAGGCTAAGAGTTAGCTATACATATGAGTAATTTCTGTTGATATCCCGGTATAAGCCCGTGCAACTTGAGACTTGTGATTGCCCAAATTGTTGTCACAGTCCAAGAATGGCATCTACCGATATCCCGCCTAGAATTTAAGTTCTAGGCTAATAGCAAAAGTCCACGTATAGACTAAATCTCTTGCAGAAGTCGAGATTTATTCATCTGTGGTTTATTTTCGTCTGATTCCGATTTTTGCAAGAAGTCTACTGAAGTTTTTGCTGAGTCTACTTGAGTAGACTTGAGCTATTAGCCTTGGAATTGATTCCAAGGCGGGATGTCATGGTAGATCTATTAGGAGGGAGAAATTGGCAAAGCCAACGCAAATTCTGTTCCTCTATTCAACTCAGACTGACAAGTAATCTTGCCTTGATGTTTTTCTACTACAATTTGATAAGTAATTGCTAGACCCAAACCTGTACCAATGCCTCGTGGTTTAGTTGTGAAAAACGATTCAAATATCTTGTTTTGATTCTCTGGTGTAATACCAAGACCATTATCTGCAATTCGCACCACCACCCAATCGTCGTCCCAGCGTTCTGTGATGATGGTGATTTCGGGTAAAAATTGCGAATCGCCAGCAGACTTTTCCTCCATAGCATCGATCGCATTGCTCAACAAATTCATAAATACTTGGTAGAGTAAACCTGCATAGCCTGGAATCGCTGGAATATCCCCATATTTGCGAACAATGCTGATGCCTTTTTTCAAGCGATTATTCAAAATTAGCAGTGTAGTATTGATACAAGCGTGTAGTTCTACTGGCTGGATTTCGCCCTCATTTAAACGCGAAAAATCTTTCAAGCTTCGGACAATCTCTCGCGTCCGGTCAGCGCCAACTATCATTGAGTTGATGAGTTTTGGTAAATCAACTTCTAGAAACTCCAAATCAATCTCTTCGGCTAGAGTTTGTACAGCAGTGGGAGGCTGAGAAACTTCGGTTTTGTATGTTTGCAATAGTGCTAACAAGTCGTCAATATATGTTTTTGCGTGTACTAAGTTCCCGGAAATAAAATTTACAGGATTATTAATTTCGTGAGCTACGCCAGCTAGCATCCGTCCCAAACTGGACATTTTCTCACTTTGAATAAGTCGCGCTTGGGTTTCAGCTTTTTGTTCTTCTAGAAGGCGCTTTACTTGTTGAATTAGTTGGTTCAAAGAGCTAGCTAAAGCGCCAATTTCATCTGTTGTGATTATAGGCGCTTGCAAATCAAAATTAGCTTCTTGGGTAACTCTTTGAGCGATATTTGTGACTGCATTAATGGGGCGAGCAATCATTTTACTAATATAAAAAGCCAGGATAGCAGCGATCGCCACTGACAACAGGATACTAATGATAATAATCTGAGCTTGCATTACCGCAGCCTGATTTTGGGCTGCATCAGCCTCTTCTTGGCGTTCTCGAACTGTTCTTGCAAATTCGGTTAACTCATGGGCAAATTCATAAAACTTTAGGGTATTTTGACTTTGACTAAATTTTGAGATTAATTGCTGTGCTTTTGGGACTCCCTCCGCCTGTAAAATGAGTGGCGAAACTTGCTGGTTCAGCACCCTGAGTTGTTGGAAATACACAGATATTGTGCGATCATGCTTCTTAAGCAGCGCTTGCAAATCACTTTGCGAATTAATTTGACTAAATTCCAAAGCTTGAGAAAGCAACGTTTCCGCTTCTACCAAATCACCCAGCAAATGAGAAGTTTTCTGCTGCAACACTTGCGGCTGCTGTAAAAAAGGCACTATTTCTTGCTGATGGATCTGTATTTCTAACAACTTGCCTTGCAAATCACTTAACAAGCCTCCTTCTTCATCTGCAAGTGTCATCTGTTGTCTGGCTTGTTGGAAGTAGCGATCGCCAATTGCCAAACCGACTGTTGTTCCCAAAACTGCGATTCCCAAGGCAATAGTATACCCACAAACAATTTTTTGCCGAATACTAAGTTGATAGAACACTCGTTTAACCCAGTGAAAGTATCTTAATTTGGGTGTCGCAGTCATAGTAGGACTCGCAGTTAAACTTTTTGAGGGGGAGGGTTTTCATCAAAAATGAGGAATACAGCCGAACGAGTTTAATAGTAAATTTTATACCAAACGCGTTTTTAGTTTATCAAAAATTGCCTGTGTATACTCTGGTGAAAAACACTGAAGCTATTAAGATTAGAAGCATCTGCCCACTGAATACTCATTAATATTTGCTATCCATGCCTCTGTCGCGCATAGTAACGCTAGTTGTTGGTTTGATCCTCATTTTGGGGCTAAGCCTATGGCTGATTGATTCTCTCTCACGCCTCTACTGGCAGTTGTCCTATTCTCCACTGCTAGGCAATTTACTGCTGTTGCTGCTAATTTTGCTCATAGGAGCCTTGGTTGCAGCTTTTGTTTATTATGTACTGGTGATGCAGGCTGGCGAGAAGCGATCGCGCCGCAACTCAAGACGAGTGACTCCAGCGCAAATTCCCGCAGGCAAATCTGATGCTGCTTCTTCAACTCTCCAAGCTGTACGGCAGCAAGTAGCACAAATTCAAGATGAAGTAGCACGCCAAGCTTTATTGAGTCGATCGCGGGAGATTGAAGTCAACTTAGCACGCGGTGAGATTCAAGTAGTGGTGTTCGGTACGGGAAGTGCTGGCAAAACTTCCTTAGTTAATGCCGTTATGGGACGTATGGTGGGTCAAGTTGATGCACCAATGGGAACCACCCAAGCGGGAGAAACCTATTGTTTGCGGTTGAAGGGATTAGAACGCAAGATTTTAATTACAGATACCCCAGGGATTTTGGAAGCGGGAGTAGCAGGAACGGAACGGGAACAGCTAGCGCGGGAATTGGCAACGGAAGCAGATTTATTGTTGTTTGTGGTGGATAATGACTTGCGACGATCAGAATATGAGCCGCTGCGGGGATTGGCAGAAATAGGTAAGCGATCGCTGCTTGTACTCAACAAAACAGACTTATACACAGATGATGATAAAGAAGTTATCCTTGCTAGATTGCGTCAGCGGGTGCGGGGATTTATTGCCCCAAATGATGTAGTTGCGATCGCTGCTAATCCCCAATCTGCACAACTAGAAACTGGCGAAACCTTCCAACCAGAACCGGATATTGTCCCCATGCTGCGGCGGATGGCAGCTATTTTACGCGCTGAGGGTGAAGATTTGGTAGCAGATAATATCCTGCTGCAATCTCTGCGGCTAGGAGACGAAGCGCGAAAACTCATCGATGGCCAGCGCCGTCGCCAAGCTGACAAAATTGTTGAGCGGTTTCAGTGGATTGGTGCTGGTGTGGTATCAGTCACGCCTGTACCTGTAGTAGATTTACTGGCTACTGCTGCCGTCAATGCTCAAATGGTCGTAGAAATTGGTAGAGTCTATGGCTGTGAGTTGAACATGGAACGGGGACGAGAATTAGCTCTTTCTTTAGCGAAAACCATCGCCAGTTTAGGGATAGTTAAGGGAGCAATTCAATTATTATCTACGGCTTTACAACTTAATGTTGCTACTTTTATTATTGGTAGAGCAATTCAAGGTGTTACGGCAGCTTATTTAACAAGAATTGCCGGGAAAAGCTTTATTGAATATTTTCGTCATGACCAAGATTGGGGTGATGGTGGAATGACAGAAGTAGTGCAGCGACAGTTTCAAATTAATCGCAGAGATGAATTTATTAAAGCTTTTGTTCAAGAAGCGATCGCACGAGTGGTTAAGCCTTTGCAAGGAAGTTCTGAAGTGATTGAACATGAGGAGGAAACCGAGAGTTAAGATATTATTATGTAGATAGGTAGGAGAGTTACCATGTCTAATCTTCCCGTCAGCGAAGCTCAACATAAACTGCAACAACTCATTGATCAAGTTGTCGAATCTCACAAGCCTATTCTTATTAGAGGCGAACAGAGTAATGCTATTCTTGTTGCTGAAGAAGATTGGTCTGCGATTCAAGAAACTTTATATTTGCTATCTGTCCCAGGAATGCGAGAATCTATCAAGACAGGGTTAGCAACTCCTATTCAAGAATGTGATAAGGAATTAAACTGGTAAGTTGGAAGCTGGTTTACACCAAGCAAGCTCAAAAAGACGCAAAGAAGTTAGCCGCCAGCAACTTGAAGAATAAAGCCGAGGAACTACTCGAAATACTCCAAGAAGACCCTTTTCAAAATCCTCCACCGGATGAAAAGCTAGTTGGTGATTTATCAGGTGCTTACTCTCGGCGAATAAATATTCAGCACCGCTTAGTGTATGAAGTTATGGAATCTGAGCAAACAGTTAAAGTCATTCGGATGTGGACACACTACGAATAGGTTTTGAGTTTATCATTTACAAAATCAGATGAATTGTTAGGTTACTTATGACTCAACTTCAAACAGCAACAAAAGTAGTAACCTTTGAGGAATTTATTCAATGGTATCCAGACAATTCCCAAGTACGTTACGAACTACATAATGGGGTAATTATTGAGATGACGCCACCAGTTGGGAAGCATGAAGAAATAAAAGGGTTTTTGACTGTTGAAATTGCTTTTGAGTTAAAACGATTAAACCTTCCCTACTTCATCCCCAACCAAGCAATAGTAAAACCTCCTGAAGGTGAATCAGGTTATCTACCAGATGTTTTAATCTTGAATCGTCTCAGTTTAGTTTCAGAATCATTATGGACAAAATCTTCAACTATTACTCAAGGTAGTTCGATTCCTTTAGTGATTGAAATTGTTAGCCAAAATTGGCGCGATGATTACTACAAAAAGCTTGCTGACTATGAGGAGATGGGTATTCCAGAATATTGGATTGTAGATTATACCGCATTAGGTGCTAGGAAGTTTATCGGTGATCCAAAACTTCCTACTCTCTCACTTTATGAATTAGTAGATGGAGAATATCAGGTTAGCCAATTTCGAGGTAACGACTGCATTACATCCCCAACTTTCCCCGATTTGAAAATGACAGCTAACCAAATTTTTCAAGCAGGGGAAGTTATTGAAGATTAACTAGTGAGGTTGATTAATGATTTGCGATCGCACCTTTGAATTCTAATGCTTTAGAGTTACGCATTAAGTTTGCTTAAGGTATTTTCAGGTAAATAAACCACACTTTTTTTGTTTTGTGCATAGACGCGGAGCGGCTTCCCGCAGGGTGCGCTGGCTTCCGGTGAATAAAATTTGCTCCGGTTTTGAAATAAAATAAAACTTGCTACTGCTATGAGCAAATAGGCAAATCCTCGTTGCAACTGTCTAGGCTGTATAAACTGGGAAAGATAAGCTCCACTAATTGTTCCTATGCTGGCGGCGACTGTAAATGAAGCTATTAGATTCCAATTAAGTGATACATATCCTAGATACCCTAACAGTCCTGCAACAGAATTCATGGCAATAATTAGCAGAGAAGTACCGATCGCTTGTTTCATCGGCGTATTTCCCAACAAAACTAAGGCAGGAACAATCGCAAATCCACCACCAACCCCAACCAATCCGGTTAATAAACCTACACCTAAACCCTCACTAAGCATCCAAAGCCAACAGTATTTACATATTGGTTTGGGATATGAACTTAAATTCAACTCAGTCGCAGCAACTTTTTGAACTGGTTTAGAACTTTTCTTAATCATAAATCCTGCTGCCAATAGCATCATGAAGGCAAACAGAATCATCTGGATTGTGCCAGTAATAAAAGGTAATATAGCAAATTTAGCTCCTACATAAGCCCCTAACATTGTGGCAGAGCCAAACATAAAAGCGGTTTTTAAATTCACATTCCCTTGCTTCCAATGGGGAATGACACCAATGAGACTTACGCATCCCACAATAAATAGAGTCATGGCGATCGCAGGTTTCGGTGTCACACCCATGACATAAACTAAAATGGGTACTGCTAAAACCGAACCACCACCGCCAATTAACCCTAAGCTGATGCCTATACAAATTGCGAGAAAATGACCGAATATCCAGGCAATCATAATAGATTTATCAGAGGAATTTAACGGGTAAAAAGTAAGTTACCGCAATGCTCATTGGCGGGGACTGCTTCCATGATTTTTTTCGGTTCAGGTAAATCTAAACTGGCCATGAACTCAATGAAGTTAGAGCGATCGCGTCCTACAAATCGCGGATTACACCGTTTTTCTTCTCCAATAGTAGATACTGCATGTCCACGATAGTCATGACCAGGATATACCAAAGTATCATCAGGTAAAGTAAATAGTCGTTGTGTTACTGAGTCAAACAAAGTTCCTGCATCACCACTTTGGAAGTCAGTTCGTCCACAGCCGCGAATAAATAAAACATCTCCAGTTAAAACTCTATCTTGATTAACTAAATACGCATTATGGCTATCTGTATGACCTGGTGTGGCGATCGCCTTAATTGTTATGCTTGCCAATTTTAGGATTTCTCCATCTTTAATGTACCGATCTTCAAGGGGCGACAATCGCCTCTAAACCGAGGCAGATAAAGGTTTGGGGGATAAAGACCCCTTGAAAAATTTGTGTACTTATTGAGAATGAAGTGTATAAGGGTAGTAGATTCTTCTGTGGGAAGC